>NZ_BAAGTC010000004.1:0-1286570 GCF_054782115.1 Nocardia heshunensis
GATAAACCGGCTTGTCGGTGAGGCTGCTTGTTTGTTGCTTGTGAAGCTTAGCTCAGCCCTCACAGCAGAACCAAATCCGCTGATCAGGTGAAGCATTGGTGATCATCAGGCGCTCCTCGTACAACCTCGTTTCCCAGGCCCTTGGGGCTCCGGGTCGGTGTCCGTGTCGCTCTGACCTGGAATAAGTTACGGGTTGCGTTGATGCAAAGTCAAATCGGCTGGTCAGAGCCACAATTTGCTCAATTCGCACACTCAGGACTTGCGGCCGTTCAGCACTAGGACGACCTTGATGGGGTGTACGTCTGCGATTGGTCGATTACGAGTGGTGTCGTCGACGAGTTCGCGGAACGACTTCCCGGCAATAAAGAAACCGACTGGCGTGTTAGTTGGCTGCCGGGCCGGCTCTTCACCCGGGCGCAGGCAGTGGCCGCCATGGAATTGGTCGAGCTGCTCTATGACAAGAGCGCCGACGACGGGACGCTCCACGCCACCATCGCCGCAACGGCCGAGCAGCTCGGCATCCGCCCCATCGACATCGCCGTCACTCTCTCCGAACGCCACCCCTGAGCGCCCGGCCCGCCTCCGCCTCACGGACTACCCCGTCTCCACCTCGGGGGTGAAAACCGCGGTCATGGGATGGAATTGCTTTGACATCCACCGGAAGCGGGCCGAGATTGGGCTTGTGACAGGGGTAATCGCAGTACCCGTACGGTCCGGAACCGACTGGTTGCGATGGCTGCGAGGGCCGACGGACCAACCGCGCTGGGCTCGGCCCGCGCTACTCACGCTCGCGACGGTGGCGGGAGTGCTCTATGTATGGGGCATCGGGACGCGGGCGCCGCATCTCTACTACTCGGCCGCCGCACGCTCTATGAGCATGAGCTGGCACAACTTCTTCTACGCGGCCTTCGACCCGGACGCGACCATCAGCATCGACAAGCTCCCCGGCTCGATCTGGATTCAGGCGCTGTCCGTGCGGATCTTCGGGCCACACCTCTGGGCCTATCAACTACCGCAGGTCATCGAAGGCGTGCTCACCGTGCTCGTGCTCTACCGCGCGGTGCGGAGACTGTCCGGTCCGCAGGCGGCGATTGTCGCGGCGGCCGTCGCGGCCCTGGCACCCGCGAGCATGGCGCTGAATCGCGGCAATATCTCCGACACGCTGCTGATCCTGCTGCTGGTGCTGGCCGCCGATCAGGCGGCGGCCGCGATCGTGTCGGGGCGCATGCGGAATCTGGCGTACAGCGGGCTCTGGATCGGCCTCGCCTTCCAGGCCAAGATGGCGCAGGCGTGGCTCGTCATCCCGGTCATCGCGGCGGCGGTGCTGATCTCGACACCGAAAACCGAACTGCGGCAGCGGATCACGGGGCTCGTCGGGTTCGGGGCCAGCGCGGCCGTGGTGTCGTTGAGCTGGATGACACTGGTCGGGCTGCTACCCGCCGCGCACCGGCCCTACGTCGACGGCAGTCACCACAATTCGCTCTTCGAGCAGGTCTTCGTCTACAACGGGGCCAGCCGCACCAATGACGGATTCGGGGTCGGGGCCGCGAACTTCGTGACCAGCGGCGGCGGGGCCGGGTACCGCGCGGCCCTGGTGCTCGGGCCGGACAGCCGTTTCGACCATGTCTTCGGCGGCGGTGGTGGGCGCGAGGTCGGCTGGCTGGTCCCGCTCGCGCTGCTGTGCTTGATCGCGCTGGGCTGGGCCGCCCGGCGACGCCCGCGCACCGACCGCGAGGCCGCCGCCCTGCTGCTGTGGGGCGGATGGCTGCTCGTCCACCTCGCGGTCTTCCTGCTCATCGGCACGGTCAATCCGTACTATCTGGCCGTCCTCGTGCCACCGATCGCGGCCCTGATCGGTATGGGGGCCAACGCTTTCCGGCAGTCGACCGACCGGCGAGTGCGCACGCTGGGGGTGCTCGCCGTCGCCGCGACCGCCGCCTACGGCTGGTGGCTGTCCGCGAGTGCGCCCGGCTGGGTGCGCATCGGCCTGGTCGTCGTGACCGTGGCGGTCATCGCCGCCGCGCTCCGTGTGCGTGAATCGCTGGCCACCGCACTGCTGTTGGTGGCGGCGCTGGCCGCACCCACCGCCGCCGCACTGTCCGTGGTGGTCGACGGCTACGGCCCGCTCGACACGCCCTACGAATCGGCGCGGGCTCGGCAGGTCACCCAGGGATTCATGGCGTCCTCGGTCGACGAGGCCCGCAAACTCGACGGCGACCTGGCGAAAATGCACGTGCGCTATCCGCTGATCAGCTACACGACCGCGCTGGCGTCGCCCTTCATTCTGGTCAGCGGTCGACAGGTCCCCAGCATCGGCGGATTCACCGGCGCCGCCCCTGTCCCGACTACCGCCGAGGTGGCCCGCATGATCGACTCCGGCGAGGTCGGCATCGCCCTGATCACCGACGCCGCCGACGATCGCCTGGTCTGGATCCGGCAACACTGCCGCGCGCTCCCCGGACAGGGCGCCGGCAACTCGATCCAGGTCTACAACTGCGCCCGCCACTGAACACGAAACCGGTCGAACGATCGAATCAGGTTGTGCCACGCTACTTTTCACCATGGTGGTTGTAACCGTTCCGAACCGCTCGCAAGATCAATAGTTTCCGTGGAACATGACAACTGAACAGCTTCCGGCCATCGCCTACACCCAGGCGGGCCCGCTCGAACTCCCCGCCGCTACCGGTCGCGCGATCGGCATTCTCGGCACCGGCTCTTACCTGCCGGACCGCGAGGTCGGCAATGCCGAGATCGCCGCCGCGACCGGCGTCACCGAGGACTGGATCCTCGCCAAGACCGGAATCCGCACCCGTCGCTACGCCGCACCCGACCAGGCCACCTCCGATCTGGCCGCGCACGCCGCACGAGCCGCCCTGGCCGACGCGGGAATCCGGCCCGGACAACTCGACTACATCGTGGTCGCCACCTCCACCCCCGACCATCCGCAACCCGCCACCGCCGCACTCGTACAACACTTGCTCGGCGCGGACGGCGCAGCCGCCTTCGACGTGAACGCCGTCTGCACCGGATTCCTGTTCGGAATGCGCGCGGCCACGGGCATGCTGGACCTGGACGGATATGGCCTGGTCATCGGCGCGGACATCTACTCCCGCATCATCGACCCCACCGATCGGCGCACGGCGGTGCTCTTCGGCGACGGCGCGGGGGCGGTCGTACTCGGACCGGTCGAGGAGCCCGCCGGGATTCTCGGCACCGTGCTGCGCACCCACGGCGATCAGCATCGGACCATCCGAGTCCCGGCCGGGGGCAGCCGGATTCCCGCCCGGCTGCTCGAACGCGAGGACAAGGCGCACTACTTCACCATGGCGGGACGCGAGGTCCGGGAGTTCGTGGCCGCGCAACTGCCGCTGTCCATCAAAGAGGTGCTGCGCGGCACCGGCATGGCGGAAACCGCTGTGCGGCACTTCATTCCGCATCAGGCCAACGGGGCCATGCTGCGGGAGCTGGCACCCACGCTCGATCTGCCGCAGGCCCGCCTGCATCTCGTGGTCGAGCGGTACGCCAATACCGGTGCCGCCTCGGTGCCGATCGCGCTGGATGCCGCCCACCGTGGCGGGTCGCTGAGCACCGGGGAACTCGTGTTGCTGTCGGCGTTCGGCGGCGGCATGTCCATCGGCAGCACCCTGCTGCGCTGGAGTCGTTGAGGCTGGCCGAACCGGTCCCGAATCGTGCTGCGGCACTTAGCATGCGTAAGCATGCAAGACATCAACAGGCTGCTCCACAAGATCAGACACGGCCTGGATACGCAGGTCAACGTCGCGCGACTGCGGCGGCACCGCACCCTCACGGAGGCCGCCGCCGGACGCACCGTCCTGATCACCGGGGCCTCCTCCGGCATCGGACGCGCCGCCGCACTGCGGCTCGGCGCGGCCGGCGCCACCGTACTGCTCGTGGCCCGGCGCGCCGACGAACTCGAACAGGTCGCCGCCGAGATCGAGGCGAACGGCGGCAGCGCCACCGCGTACCCGTGCGACCTCAACGACTTCGACGCCCTCGACGCCATGACCGCCAAGGTGCTCGCCGACCACGGCGCCATCGACATCCTCGTCAACAATGCCGGACGCTCCATCCGCCGCCGCCTCGACGAGTCCTACGACCGCTTCCACGACTTCGAGCGCACCATGCGGCTCAACTACTTCGCCGCCGTCCGGCTGATCCTCGCCTTCGCGCCCGGCATGCGCGCGCACGGCAACGGACAGATCATCAACATCCTGTCGCTGGCCAACCTCTACGGCGGCCCCGGCTACGCCGCCTATGTCGCCTCCAAGGCCGCCCTCGACTCGCTGACCAGCAACCTGCAGGCCGAAACCCACACCGAGAACCTGCGATTCACGTCCATCTACCTCCCCCTCGTCCGCACCGACATGATCACCGCCAACCCCGTCTACCAGCAGGCCACCGCCAACGCCCTCACCTCCGAGGAAGGCGGCGAGATCATCTGCGACGCCATCATCGACCGGCCCCGCCGCCTCGCCCCCGTCATGGGCCGCGTCGCCGCCCTCGTCGACAGCCTGCTCCCCGACCGCGCCGACGCCATCCGCAACGCGCGCTTCCGGCAAGGCATGTGAGGGGTAACCGTCAAGCCGGGGCGACCCCGGCACCGGCGGGCTGGGCAAGGGTGGCGCGCACGGTGTCCTCGAGCGGGGTCGGTTCCAGGCCGAAACGGGTGGTCGCGGCCGTGGAGTCGAGGACGAACGGGCGATCGAACTGGTAAGCCAGCTCACGCATTTCGCGGGCGGCGGGGACGAACAGGCCGACCGTCCAGAGCAGGGCGGCGGGCATGCGGGCGACGCGGGCGGGTGACGCACCCGCCAGCGCGGCGGTCAGCTCGGCCAGGGCTCGCACCGACACCGGCGGGACGGTCGGCACGTGCCAGGCTCGGCCCCAGGCGGTGTCGTCGGCGGCGACCGCGACCAGCAGGCGGGCCACGTCATCGGTGGCGGTCCAGCTGTGTGGGGCGTCGAGATCGGCGGGGATCAGGGCCCGCTTGCCTGACCGCAGGGCGGGGAGGGCCACGGCGGTGAAGGCCGAATTCGCGCCCGCGCCCAAGTAATCCGAGCCGCGCACCTCGGCGGTGCGGAGGCGACCGGAGTCGTGGGCGGCCAACTGCTCGGCCCACATGTCGGCGCGCACCCGGCCCTTGCGAGAGTTCGGGCGCAGCGGGTGGTCTTCGGTGACCGGGCCCTCGAATGCGCCGTAGCCGTACAGGTTTCCCACGGTGATCAGCGCCGCGCCGGAACGCTCGGCCGCCGTCAGGATCGATCGATGCAAGGCCGGAAAGTCCTGGGGCCAGCGGTGATAGGCGGGCTGGGCGCACTGGTAGAGGGCGGTGGCGGTGGCGCAGTGGGCGGCCAGCGCGGTGGGATCGCCCGCATCGGCGGCGATGCGCTCGATGGCCGGATCCTCGGGGCCGAAGCCCGTGCGGGTGATGACGCGGACGCGCTCACCGCGGGCGGCGAGCAGGCGGGCGGTGGCCGAGCCCACCGGGCCCGCTCCGATGACGACGTGCAGGGACATGAGGTCCTCGATCCTGTCGGGAAGATGGCGAGAACACTGTTCTCGCATGCTCCACGGTAGAAGTGCACAGCGTTTCCCGTCAAGAACAGTGTTCTCTCATTCGCCTACTGTTCTCTCGACGGTTCCCCCGACCTACACTGCCGCTATGTCCGCCGGATCCCTGCGCGCCCGCGTCCGCACCGAGATGATCGAGGAGATCAAGACGACCGCGCGCAAACGCCTGGCGACTGACGGGGCGAACCTCTCGCTGCGCGGCGTCGCCCGCGATATGGGCATCGTCGCCTCCGCGCTCTATCGCTACTTCCCCAGCCGCGACGACCTGCTCACCGCCCTCATCCTCGACAGCTACCGCTCCCTCGGCGACGCCGCCACCCGCGCCGCGAGTGCCGCACCCACGGAAAACGAACGCGCCCAATGGCTCGCCGTCTGCACCGCGGTCCGCGACTGGGCGCTGGCCAACCCCACCGAATACGGCCTCCTCTACGGCAGCCCCATCCCCGGCTACGACGCCCCCGACGACACCATCGCCCCCGCCGCCACGGTCGTCATGCTGCTGGCTGGAATAGCCACCGCCGCTTGGGAATCCGACCGTCTCGAGCCCCCACCCCTCCCAACCCCACTCCCCGCGCCCGTACGCGCGGACCTACGAGTCCTGATCGACCAGCAATCCCCCGGCACGGCCTTCCCCGAAGAAGTCCTCGACCGCGTATTCCTCGCCTGGGCACAGCTTTTCGGCCTGATCACCTTCGAGATCTTCGGCCGCCTCGACGGCACAATCACCGACCGCCCCATCTACTTCACCCACCAGATGGCCCTCATGGCCGACCTCGTCGGCCTACCCTGAACCCGAACAGCATCGGGCCCGGTCACCGTGAGGTGACCGGGCCCGATCTATTCAATTCCGTTGCCGGAGGCGCGGACTAGAAGTCCATGCCGCCCATGCCACCGGTCGGGTCGCCCGCGGGGGCGGCCTTCTCCGGCTTGTCGGCGACGACGGCCTCGGTGGTCAGGAACAGGGCCGCAATGGAGGCCGCGTTCTGCAGGGCCGAGCGGGTGACCTTGACCGGGTCGGCAATGCCGGCGGCCAGCAGGTCGACGTACTCACCCGAGTCGGCGTTCAGGCCGTGGCCCGCCGGGAGGTTCGACACCTTCTCGGCGACAACGCCCGGCTCCAGGCCGGCGTTGAAGGCGATCTGCTTCAGCGGGGCGGACAGCGCGACGCGAACGATGTTCACGCCGGTAGCCTCGTCACCGGTCAGGGACAGGGCGTCCAGCGCGGGAGCGGCCTGCAGCAGGGCCACGCCACCACCGGCGACGATGCCCTCTTCGACGGCAGCCTTCGCGTTGCGGACGGCGTCCTCGATGCGGTGCTTGCGCTCCTTGAGCTCGACCTCGGTCGCGGCACCGGCCTTGATCACCGCAACACCGCCGGCCAGCTTGGCCAGACGCTCCTGCAGCTTCTCACGGTCGTAGTCCGAGTCCGAGTTCTCGATCTCGGTGCGGATCTGCGCGACACGGCCCTTGATGGCCTCCGGGTCGCCCGCGCCCTCGACGATGGTGGTCTCGTCCTTGGTGATGACGACCTTGCGGGCGGTGCCCAGCAGCTCGACACCGGCGGTCTCCAGCGAGAGGCCGACCTCTTCGCTGATGACCTCGCCACCGGTCAGGATGGCGATGTCGGCCAGCATGGCCTTGCGACGGTCACCGAAGCCCGGGGCCTTGACGGCGATGGACTTGAAGGTGCCACGGATCTTGTTCACGACCAGGGTCGACAGGGCCTCGCCCTCGACGTCCTCGGCGATGATCAGCAGCGGCTTGCCGGCCTGGATGACCTTCTCCAGCAGCGGCAGCAGGTCCTTGACGGTCGAGATCTTCGAACCGACGAGCAGGATGTACGGATCCTCGAGGACCGCTTCCTGACGCTCCGGGTCGGTCACGAAGTAACCGGAGATGTAGCCCTTGTCGAAGCGCATGCCCTCGGTGAGCTCCAGCTGGAGACCGAAGGTGTTGCTCTCCTCGACGGTGATGACGCCTTCCTTGCCGACCTTGTCCATGGCCTCGGCAATGAGCTCACCGATGGACGAGTCGCCAGCGGAGATACCGGCGGTGGCAGCGATCTGCTCCTTGGTCTCCACCTCCTTGGCGGTGGCGAGCAGGGCGGTGGTGACGGCCTCGACGGCCTTCTCGATGCCGCGCTTCAGGCCGAGCGGGTTGGCGCCGGCGGCCACGTTGCGCAGGCCCTCACGGACCAGCGCCTGGGCCAGCACGGTGGCGGTGGTGGTGCCGTCACCCGCGACGTCGTCGGTCTTCTTCGCAACTTCCTTGACGAGCTCCGCGCCGATCTTCTCGTACGGATCCTCGAGCTCGATCTCCTTGGCGATGGAGACACCATCGTTGGTGATGGTGGGGGCACCCCACTTCTTCTCCAGCACCACGTTGCGGCCCTTGGGGCCCAGGGTCACCTTGACAGCGTCGGCGAGGCTGTTCAGGCCACGCTCGAGTCCGCGGCGAGCCTCTTCGTCGTACGCAATTGTCTTGGCCATTGCGTTGAGATCCTCCAGATCAGGGATGGGCATGATCTGGTCAGGTTCGGTGCCCGCGACGGACGACCGGTGTACCGGTCTCACCGTTTCCGACCTAGCACTCACAGGTATTGAGTGCCAAATCCCTTTCTAGCACTCGCCACCAGCGAGTGCAAGGTTGGGGCTTCGCCCCAAACCCCAAGAAAAGGGGATCTCGGGGGCGTTGCCCCCGAACCCCCAAAACGATGAAACCAAGCATGGCCGCGCGAGTCGTCTCGGCGGCCCGGTCTCCCGAGGACTACGAGAAGTGGCTGCGGTCGTCTACGCGGAGCAGGAGGGCTATCAGGGCGTCGGTGCGGCGCTCTTCCGGGGTGCGGGGTTCGCCGTGCTCGACGGTGACGAGTTCGGCGTCCTGCAGGAGGAGTTCGGCTTCGATGCGCATGATGGCCCGGATGAACGGGGGTGCGACCTCGGGTGGGAGGTCTCCGTTCACGATGTAACCGCCGTCCGGCGTGTCCTCGGTGGAGACATAACTCAGCGCGCGCAGCAGATCGGCGCGCTTTTCCCCCGCAACTAGGTCGGAACCCTCGTCGCCCGCCATTCCACAATCGTATCTGGCGCATCACGTACACCATGGGACCCGGTGCGAAGGGAGCGAACGGGAGCCCTACATCACCAGGTCGGCAGCATGGTGCAGCGACACGCCGACTACTGCGGATCGGCCGCGGGGGCGGTGACGCCGGGGATGGGCAGCGAGCCGAGCAGGGTCGCGATATCGACGGAGACCGCGTCCTTGTCGAGGCCCAGGCCGGTCAGCACGCCGGAACCGTTCTCCAGATCGAGCAGGGCGAGCAGCAGATGCTCGGTGCCGATGTAGTTGTGACCCAGCCGCAGCGCCTCCCGGAAGGTGAGTTCGAGGACCTTGCGGGCCTGCGCGTCGAAGGGGACGAGCGCGGGGACGGGGTCGCCGGTGGCGGCGGGGAGGGCGGCTGTCGCGACCCGGCGCAGCGCGTCCTCGGAGATGCCCTTGGCCGTGATCACCTTCACCGCAAGGGATTTCGGTTCGGCCAGCAGGCCGAGCACCAGATGTTCGGGACGGATCTCGATATTGCCGACGCCCTTGGCTTCCTCCTGGGCGGCCATGATGACGTGGCGGGCGCGGGGGGTGAAGCGGGCGAATCCGGCATTGGGGTCGAGGGCGGCGGTCTGACCCGGGTCGGCGGGAGTCTTGGGCACGAAGCGCTTCTGCGCGGCCTGCTTGGTGACGCCCATGCTCCCGCCGATATCGGTCCAGGAGGCCCCGGAGCGGCGGGCCTGGTCGACGAAGTGGCCGATGAGATGGTCGGCCACTTCGCCGATGTGGTTGCCCAGCACCACGGCGTCGGAGAGTTGTTCGAGGACGTCGTCGGGACGCGCCTTCTTGATGCCGTCGATCAGGTCGTCGAGGCGGATAGAGTTCGTCATGCGTCAACTCTAGGTTGACCAGACTAGGTCGGTCAACCATTGGTTGACGATTTTCGCAGGATTGGATCAGAGCTTCGCCGCCCGGCCGACCGCGCTCACGATCTGCTCCTTCACCCATGCCGCCGGGCGACCGGTCAACGCCATGCTGCCGTTCGAATCGTCGGCCTTCATGACCTGGACCAGACCGTCGCGCCGACCCAGGCTCATACAGGTCAGCACGAAACGCGGCATGTAGGGCGCGGCCTGCTTGCCGCGCAGCCCGGCCGCCACGGCCGCGCCGACGTACTTGCCCGCGGGCTGCGCGGCCTGGCACGACATCCGCGCCTCACGATCGTTGTGCCCGATCATCACCGCCGCGTCACCGACCGCGTACACGTCCGCGAGGCCGCGCACCCGCAGCCGGTCGTCGACCAGCACCCGGCCGCGGCCGTCCACCGGCAGCCCCGAATCGGCCGCCACCTCGGGCACGGTGAAACCCGTTGTCCAGAGCACGATGTCGGCGTCGAGGTGGTCGCCGTCGACCAGTTCCAGGCCGGTGGCGGTGACCTCGGCGACCTTGGCCACCCGCACCTGGACGCCGAGCCGATCCAGCACGGTCCGAATGTGCGCCACCGCCTTGGGAATCAGCCAGCTGCCGGGCTCGTCCGAATTCACCAGCACGACTTCGAGATCGGGGTTGGTCTCGGCCAGTTCGGTGGCTGTCTCGATGCCGGTCGCGCCGCCACCCACGACGGCGACGCGGCCCGCGAGCGCCGGAATCCGGTGCACGTCTTCCGAAGTCGCCACGGTGTGCGCGAATTCGGCGGCGCCCGGCACCATCGAGAGGTCGGCGCGGCTACCGAGGGCGTAGATCAGCGTGTCGTAGGCGACGGCGGCGCCGCCGGCCAGTTCCACCCGGCGGGTGGCGGTGTCGATGCGCTCGGCGCGGCCGTTGACGAACTCGATGCCCTTGGCCGCCAGGGTCTTCCGCAGTTCCCAGCGCGCCACGTCCTGCCCGGCGGCGACCTGGTGCAGCCGCACCCGGTCGACGAATTCGGTGTGCAGGTCGATGACGGTGACGTGCGCGCCCTTGGCCTTGCGCGCCTGCTGCGCCGCGGCCAGTCCCGCGTAGCCCGCGCCCAGAACGACGATTCGATGCTGCCCGGTCATGAGAGTGCTCCTTCTGGAGAGTGGCCGTCGGCCCCGCTCGGTAGCCGACACCCTCTAGACCAGACAGCCTCTCGATCCCTGACAGTTCCGTGACATGTCCTGCGTCACAGTCCCGCGGGCTGGGCGGTCACTGCCCTTCGCGCTGGAAATAGACCAGCTTGTCCGGGTTCACGACGAGCTGCAGTGCGGCGATCGACTCCCCGTCGAAGGTGGCGGACACGGTGCCCAGCACGATCTCGCCGTCGCGGACCACGAAGGCCGGTGCGGCATTGACCTCTTCGATCCCGATGGTGACGGTGGCGGCCACGGTCGGAATCTTGACGAACAGCCCCACCAGGTAGCGCGCCACCTTCTCGGCGCCGACGATGGGCCGCTTGGCCGCGTTGACCTTGGTGCCGCCGTCGGCCAGGGCGACGATATCGGCGGTGAACATGGACTCGAGCGCCGCGAGATCACCGGATTGTGCCGCGTTCAGGAACTTTTCGACCAGTTCCCGCGCGTGCGCCGGGGCGGGTTCGAAGCGCGGGCGCTCCTCCTGCACCCGGTGCGCGGCCCGGCGGTACACCTGCTGTGAATTGGCCTCGGTGAGGCCGAGCATGTCGGCGATCTCGCGGTGCGCGTACCCGAAGGCCTCGCGCAGCACGAAGACGGCGCGTTCGGTGGGGCTGAGCCGTTCGGCCAAGGTCAGGAAGGCCATCGATACCAGTTCCCGCTGCTCCGCCGATTCCAGCGGACCGAGTTCGCCGTGGGCGGTCGCTACCGGCTCCGGAAGCCACGGGCCGACATACATTTCCCGGCGGGCGCGGGCCGAATCCAGCCAGCTGCGGCAGAGATTCACCAGGATGGTGGTCAACCAGGCTTCGGGGGAACGGATTTCGGTGCGATTGGAGGCGTCCCAGCGCAGATAGGTCTCCTGCACGGCGTCTTCCGCCTCGGCCGCCGACCCGAACATCCGGTAGGCGAGCGCGAACAACCGCGGCCGATGACGTTCGAATTCGACCAGCCCTGGGGCGTCCATCTGCTTACCCGTCCTCGTTGTGCGCACTAGGAGGGGGACATTACGCCTGCGGCGGCGCATGACGGTGGTGACTATCCACACCCCGCCACCGTGCGCCGCCGTACTGATGGACGGCCAATGGATCCCTAATGGAGATCACCGGCGAAACTACTTGGGAGCCACCCGGATTGCGACGGCGACGGGGGTGTTGGCGTAGGTCGTGGCCAGGCAGGCGAGTTTCGCGGTGCCCAGCGCCACGTTCGGGCTGCCGTCCAGGAACGAGCCGGGGTTGGCGGCCAGGATCTGATCGATGACCTGCTTCTCGGTGTCATCGGTGAGATCGCGGAAGTCACCGCAGGTGGTCGCGGCGCCGGCGGGCGCGCTGGTCTTCTTCGCGACGGTGGCGCTGGTGGGGGCGGCCGCAGGCTCCGTGTACTGGGGGATGGCAGAGGTCGAAGCGGCGGGGGCGGTGGTTCTGGCCGCAGTACTGGTGGCGGCCTGTTTCAAGCCGCTCGTATCACCGGATTTGTCCGAACCACAGCCGACGAGACTCAACGCCATCGCACCTGCGGCGAGGGCGACGATCGAAAGACGCTTCATACCCTGCTTTCCGAACTTTCCCAAGAGTGCCTTGCACCGGACCGGCCGGGCGCTCGCAGCAGCGTACCCGGCCTCGGTGACTCCTGGAAGAAGAAAGTTCGGACCCCTGTTTTCTGGTCCAACGCTCAGTGCAGGTGTGACTGCCAGTCGGCCGGGACGCGTCCGTGCGGGCCCGGCACCGGCTGATCCAGCGGATGCGCGTGCGGCGGCGCGAGTTCCGGCCCGCCCTCGTACATCTCCTTGTTCTCGAAGTTGTAGTACCACTCCTCACCCGGCTCGAAGCTCTGGATGAAGGGGTGCCCGGTGCTCTCGAAATGCTTGGTGCCGTGCTGGTTCGGCGACATGTCGCAACAGCCGACGTGCCCGCACTGCGCGCACCGGCGCAGGTGCACCCACCAACCGCCCGCCGCGTCGCACTCGACGCAGCCGGATCCGCTGGGCGACACCGCGGTATCGATGCCTTCGATCTGCTCGCTCATCAGTTGCCTTCCGTCGTAGCCGGTTCCGCGGGACTGGCCGCTTCGAGCGGCAGCCGGACGATGAAACGTGTGTTCCCGGGCTCGGATTCGACCCGGATATCGCCGTGATGCTTGTTCACCACGATCCGGAACGAGATGTCCAGGCCCAGCCCGGTGCCCTCGCCGACCGGCTTGGTGGTGAAGAACGGTTCGAAGATCCGGGTGCGGATCTCCTCCGGGACGCCCGGTCCAGTATCACCGATTTCCACTGCGGCACAGTCGCCTTCGCGATACGTGCGCACGGTCAGCGTGCCCCGCCCTTCCATGGCGGCGACCGCGTTGTCGATCAGGTTGGTCCACACCTGGTTGAGTTCGGCGGCGTAGCAGGGCACCAGCGGCAGCGCCGGATCGTATTCCTTGACCACCGTGATGTCGTCGCCGATCTTGCGGGCCAGCATGACCAGCGTGGAATCCAGCAGTTCGTGCAGGTCCGACACCTGGAACGGGGCGCGGTCCATCTGCGAGTACTGCTTGGCCGCGTTCACCAGCGAGGAGATGCGGGTGGTCGAATCGGTGATCTCGTTCATCAGCAACTCGGTCTCGACCGTGTAGTTGAGCCAGCGGATCGCGCCCTCGAAAACCTCGGGGCCGCAACCGGACAGGGTGCCTGCCACCTTCTCCAGCCAGTCGGTGTCGAACCCGGCCTGCACGAAGTTGGGTGCGAGATCCCAGCCGTTGGTGATGCCGTGCTCCTCGAGCCAGTCGCCCAGCTCGTCCTCGCGGTCGGCAGCCTCCATGGAGGTGAGGGTGGGGGCCTTGGCGACCTGTGCGGCCGCCTCCTCCTGCAGCTGCACCAGCGATTCGAGGGCCTTGGAGTCGAACTTGCCGTGCGCCATCATCTTCAGCTTGTGCCGCATCCCGGCCACCCGCTCGCGCAGCGAAGAGGTGGCGCGCACCGCGGCGGCGGCCGGATTGTTGAGCTCGTGGGTCAGGCCCGCCGACAGCGAGCCCAGCGCCAGCAGCCGTTCGCGCTGCCCGATGCGTTCGTTGGCGTTGCGGTTGCCGAAGAAGACGCCTTCGAGCAGGTGCAGCGCCATCGGGAACCAGTCCTGCATCATCTTCGCGAAGGTGCCCGCGTCGAGGACGAAGAACTTCGAGGGCCGCGTCACGTAGAAGGACGCGGTGTAGGTCTGTTCGACCTTGTCGCCCATGTACGCCGTCCACGCGCCCGAGTAGGAGCCGACGTGTTCGGTGCGGACGAGTTCGATCTCCTCGCCGCTCGAGTTCTTGGTCAGCACCACCTCGCCGTCCATCAGGACGTAGAAGCAGGTGGCCGGATCGCCCTCACGGAACACGAGTCCGGGCTCGAACATTTCGACGCGGCCGTCGCGGCACAGCCAGGCCAGCTGGTCGGCGTCGAGCTTCTCGAACAGGAACAGCTTGCGCAGTTCGTTCGGGTCGCAGATCAATCGGGTGTTGCCCATGTCGGCCTACTCCTACTGTTTCGCGAGCCAGCGGTGCACCAGCATGACGGCCATCGCGCCCTCGCCGACGGCCGAGGCGACCCGCTTGGCGGATTCGGATCGGACGTCGCCGGCGACGAACACGCCGGGCACGCTGGTCTCGAGATGCTGTGGGGGACGCGGCAGTTCCCACCCGGCGGGACGTTCGCCGTCCACCATCAGGTCCGGTCCGGCCAGCACATAGCCCTTGTCGTCACGTTTGACCATGCCGTCGAGCCAGTCGGTTTCCGGAGCCGCGCCGATGAACAGGAACAACCGCTCGGTGTCCACCTTTTCTTCCACACCGGTCTCGTTGTTGCGGAGCACGATGCGCTCGAGGTGGTCGTCACCGTCGGCGGCCACCACCTCGGTGCGGGTGTGCACCTTGATGTTGGGGATCTGCTCGATCTGCTGGATCAGGTAGTGCGACATGGACGCTTCCAGCGACTCACCGCGCACCAGGATGTGCACGGTCGCGGCCCGCCGGGACAGGAACACCGCGGCCTGACCCGCCGAGTTCGCGCCGCCCACGATGTAGATGTCCTTGCCCGCGCAGTCGCTGGCCTCGGTGATGGCCGAGCCGTAGTAGACGCCGCGCCCGGTGTATTCGTCGACGCCGGGGGCCGGGTGGTGCCGGTAGTTGACGCCGGTGGCGATGAGCACCGAGTGCGCGGCCACCGTGCCGCCGTCGGCGAAGCGCACCACGCGGGCCGCGCCGCATGCCTCCAGCCCCACCACCTCGCGGGCGGTGATCAGCTCGGCACCGAATTTCACGGCCTGCCGCCGGGCGCGGTCGGCGAGCTGTGCGCCGGAGACGCCGTCGGGGAAGCCCAGGTAGTTCTCGATGCGGGAGCTCTGCCCGGCCTGCCCGCCGGTGGCCGTGCGTTCCACCAGCACGGTGCGCAAACCCTCCGACGCGCCGTAAACCGCCGCGCCGAGACCGGCCGGTCCGCCGCCGACCACGATCAGGTCGTAGAAGTCGCTGGAGGCATCGGTATTGAGGCCGACACCCTCGGCCAGCTGCGCGTCGGTGGGCATGATCAGCACTTCACCCGACGAGCTGATGATCACCGGGCACTGGTCCTCGGTGGCATTGGCCGCGGTCAGCAGGCGCGCGCCCTCCGGCTCGTCGAACTGGTACCAGCGATACGGCAACTGGTTGCGCGCCAGGAACTCCCGCACCTCCGAGCAGCGCGCCGACCAGCGGTGACCCACCACCTTGGTCTCGGTGACCGGCTTGTGGTCGTCCCCGCGCCACGCCTCCAGCAGCGCGTCGACCACCGGGTAGAGCTTCTCCTCCGGCGGATCCCACGGCTTGAGCAGGTAGTGGTCCAGGTCCACCACATTGATGGCCTCGATCGCGGCATTGGTGTCCGCGTAGGCGGTCAGCAGCACGCGCCGCGCATAGGGATGCAGGTCCATGGCCTGCTCCAGGAATTCCACCCCGTTCATACCGGGCATCCGGTAGTCGGCGATCAGGACCGCGACCGGCTGTCCCCGCAGTTTCATCTCGCGCAGCGCCTCGAGCGCATCGGCGCCGGACTCCGCGCGCAGAATCCGATAGTCCGCCCCGTACCGGCGGCGCAGGTCTCGCACCACCGCCCGCGAGACGCCGGGATCGTCGTCGACGCTGAGAATGGCCGGCTTCGCGGCAGCTGGAGAAGTCACCTATCGAGTATGGAGCGGCCGGGCAAGTCCGCAGCGGTCGGACCGTGCCATTTTCGCGCCAGGCTGAACCCGCCTGCATCTGTGTTCGAGGTCGGAGCCACCCGGTCTCAAATCCGATGATGCTGAACGAGATCCAGCTCGGTCGGAGTGAGTAATCGTTCCAGTCGTTCTTCGAGGGCCCCATTGGGCTTCTTGCGTCCGGCATGCCTCGGCGTCGTGGTGGACCCCGCGACGGTTCCCTGCTCTTCGGCGGGCAGGAGCGGAACCATCGTGGTTTTACGATGCAGGAGCGAGCGCAGGTTCACGGCCGATCACCTCACGTTTCCCAATCGGAAGCTGGTGGCGGTGTCTGATGCTTCGTCTATCCCACATTGTGCGCCGCGCATTACATTTCGGACATCGACACCCCCGTAATGTGATCTAGTTGATTTTCAGCCGGGGAATGAACCTGCGGGGCGAGCTATACGTGCAGGTAGGGCGGGGTGATCCGGACCACTGCGGGAAGGTGAGCCACGCCACCCGAATTAGGATGCCCGGTACCGACCGTTACGTCCCCGGAGGCAATGTTGCCGAACAATCTCGAAGCCACCATCGATATCGCGGCAGCGCCGGAGCAGGTCTGGAGTGTCGTCTCCGATCTGAAGCGCATTCGCGAATTCAGTCCGCAGACCTTGCGCATGCAGCCGTTGGGACGAACCGTGCACACCGGAACCTGGACGGTGAATCTCAACAAGGCGTCGGGTTACGTCTACCCGACCACGTCCCGGGTCGTGCGATTCGAACCGAACAAGGCGATCGCATTCCGCATGACCGAGAACCGGACGGTCTGGAGCTACACGCTCGAGCCCACGGCGGAGGGCACCCGGCTGGTCCAGCGCCGCGACGTCCCCAACGGCAAACTGCCCGGCTGGCTGCAGAAGGCCATCGACACCGTCTTCGGCGGCGAGCAGCCCTTCGAGGGCGCACTCGTTGCCGGGATGAACGAAACCCTCGGCAAGATCAAGCAAACCGTGGAGCGCTGAGCGTAGGTTCGGCCTATGCGACGACTTACAGCGATCTGCGCCGCGGCCGCCGGTGTCGCGCTGCTGCTGAGCGGCTGCGGCAGTTCGAGTTCCGGCGACCGCACGGTCACCGTCACCGGGACCGGGAAGGTGCAGGGCACCCCGGATGTGCTCAACGCCGATCTGGGCACCGAGGTGAACGCGGCCGATGTGTCCGCGGCGGTGGACCAGGCCAACACTCAGGCCAAGGCGATCACCGACGCCATGGTGACCGCGGGCGCCAAGCGCGAGGACGTGAAAACCAGTGACCTGTCCGTCCAGCCCACCTATGGGCCGGACGGGCACAACATCACCGGCTACAAGGCCACCAACTCCCTGCATGTGGCGGTGCGGGATCTGCCCAAGGCATCGGCGGTGCTCGCGGCGGCGGTGCAGGCAGGCGGCAATGACACCCGGATCAGCTCGGTGGCATTCGGCTTGGAGGACAACACCAAACTGCTTTCCGATGCCCGCGCCCGCGCCTTCGACGACGCCAAGAGCCGCGCCCAGCAGTACGCGGACCTGTCGGGGCTGAAGCTGAAGTCGGTCAAGACGATCAGCGAAAACGGCAGTGGCGTAACGCCTACCCCCACGCCCATGTACCGACAGGCCGTCCCCGGGGCCGCACCGAACATCAGCCTCGAGCCGGGCCAGCAGACGGTCACCTTCGAGGTGACCGCCGTCTGGGATATGGGTTAGTTACTTCCAGTTCGGGAGTTGAACGACCTGCGCGGCGTAGGACAGACCCGCGCCGAAGGCGATGAGCAGGGCGGTGCCGCCAGGTTTGGCGTCGCCGTTGCGCATCATGGCCTCCATGGCCAGTGGGATCGAGGCGGCGGAGGTGTTGCCGGTCTCCTCGATGTCATTGGCCAGGGCGCAACTCTCGGGGAGTTTCAGCACCCGGGCCATGATTTCGATGATGCGGCCGTTGGCCTGGTGCGGGACCATCGCGTCCAGGTCGTCCGTGGTCAGTCCCGCGCGTTCGATGGCGTCGCGGCAGACCTTCTCCAAAGAGTGTGCGGCCCAGCGGAAGACGGCCGTGCCCTCCATGGCGAGATAAGGCCGGACGGCGTCCAGACCCTTCTCGTCGATCTCGGCGAAGAACTCCATCCAGTCCTTGTCCTGACGGATGGCGTGGTGCTGGGTGCCGTCCGAACCCCAGACCGTCGGGCCGATGCCCGGTTCGTCGGAGGGGCCGATCACCACCGCGCCCGCGCCATCGGCGAACAGAAATGCGGTGCTGCGATCGGTCGGGTTGATCGTGTCGGTCAGCCGTTCCACGCCGATGACCAGGGCATTGCGGGCGGTGCCGCCCTTGACCAGGTCCGAGGCCAGTGCCACCGCGTGGCAGAAGCCCGCGCAACCGGCCGAGACATCGAAGGCCGCAACGTTTTTCAGGCCGAGTTCGGTGGCGATCTGCGGGGCCGCGGCGGGCGTGAGCAGGAGCCAGGTGGAGGTGGCGACGATGACGCAATCGATCGACTCCGGATCGATCTCCGCGGCCTCGATGGCGTCGCGCGCGGCCGCCGCGCTCATGCTGATGATCGTCTCCTCGGGGGAGGCGAAGCGGCGGGTGCGGATTCCGGACCGGGTCCGAATCCATTCGTCGCTGGAATCGATGGGTCCCGCGACCTCATCGTTGGTGACGACTCGCTGGGGGCGGTACACGCCGAGCCCGAGCATTGCCGTGTGCTCTGCCCCGCTGATCGAGGCAATTCGAGCAGCCATTGGTTCTCTCCTATGTACTGCGCGTCGAACGTGACCTTCATCGGGTTCCCCACCCCCCACGGAACACTGATGTCACCGCAGACATGAGGCTCCCTCAGCTTAATCGGCCTAGCGCCCCGGGGGTGTGCGTATGCGCACAATGGCGGGGTATTGCGAGGTAGGTCACCAACCTTTCAAGCCCAGGACAGCGGCCGTTCAGGAACCGAGAACGCGAGCGTTGAACTCCCTTCCCGTACGCTGTGATCGCGGTCAAAGACCGCACCTATCCGCGCATGAAAGAGGAGCTTGTGGCCCGCCGACCCACCCCGCCCGGCACTCCGGAACAGACCGGCCTCGGTCACGTCGCCGATCTGATCCGCAAAGCGGTTCCGCCCCTGCATCCGGCGGGTCTGCCCTTCGTGGCCGCGCCGCTCGCGGTGGCCACCCTGGGTTACCGGCGAAAGTGGTTGCGCCGCACGGGATTGCTGGCGGCCGCGGCCTGCGCCACCTTCTTCCGCCACCCGCACCGGGTGCCGCCGAACCGGCCGGGTGTGGTCGTCGCTCCCGCCGACGGTGAGGTCGCCCTCGTCGATATGGCGGTGCCGCCGGCCGAACTCGGTCTCGGCGACGCGCCGCTGCCGCGCGTCAGCATCTTCCTTTCCGTGCTGGACGTGCACGTGCAGCGGGTGCCGGTGAGCGGCCTGGTGGAGCAGATCGCCTACCAGAAGGGCCAGTTCCTCTCCGCCGACCTGCCCGAGGCCAGCGACCGCAACGAGCGCAACAGCATGGTCATCGAGACCGCGTCGGGGCAGCGCGTGGTGGTCGTGCAGATCGCCGGGCTGCTGGCGCGCCGCATCATTTGCGAGGCCAAGGCCGGGGACAAGATCGGCATCGGCGACACCTACGGCCTGATTCGATTCGGTTCGCGCGTGGACACCTATTTCCCCGCCGGTACCTCTCTTCTGGTGACGCCGGGACAGCGGACCATCGGCGCGGAAACGGTGCTGGCCGAACTGGATTCATGATGGAGCAACTCGCGCCCGTGCCCAACGGCCAGCGCCGCCGCAATCGCACCATCATGCTGCTGCCCAGCATGGTGACCATTCTCGGGCTGTGCTCGGGCCTGTCCGCGGTGAAGTTCGCGATGGAGGGCAAGCTCAGCATCGCGCTGGCTCTGGTCGGCGCGGCCGCGGTCTTCGACATGCTGGACGGTCGCATCGCCCGCATGCTGGACGCCACCAGCAAGATGGGCGCGGAACTGGATTCGCTGTCGGACGCCATCGCGTTCGGTGTCACGCCCGCGCTGGTGCTGTACGTGAGCTTCCTGCACGCCGACAGCATCGGCTGGATCATCGCGCTGATGTTCGCGGTCTGCATGGTGTTGCGGCTGGCCCGCTTCAACACGCTGATGGACGACGACAACCGGCCGGACTGGCAGCGCGAGTACTTCACCGGGGTGCCCGCACCCGCGGGCGCGCTCATCGCGCTGCTACCCATTGCGCTGTCGGAGCAGTTCCACGACGGCTGGTGGGTGAGCTTCCCGATGGTCGCCGTGTGGACGGTGCTGACCGGTCTGCTGTGCGTGAGCACGCTGCCGACGCTGGCCATCAAGTCGGTGTCGGTGGCCCCGCGCACCGCGCCGATCCTGCTGGTGCTGGTCGGCTTGGCCGCTGCCCTGCTGGTCACCTACCCGCTGATTCTGATGATGGCGCTGGTCGCTTTGTACCTGTGCCACATCCCGTTCGCGGTGCACTCGGCCCGCTGGGTGGCCGCGCGCCCGGAGACCTGGAATCACAAGCCCGCCGAGCGTCGCGCCCAACGCCGCGCGCAGCGTCGGCAGCGCCCGCTGGCCGGGCGGGTGCCGCGGGTTTCCACCGCCCGCCTGCGCTTGCGCCGTCCGGGCCCGCGCGATCGGGTGCCCAACCGCGCCAACCGCTGAAGTCGGGCGGTCGGCACAGGCAGAATTGACGGGTGCCGGAAATCAAGCTGACCGCTCGCCGGAATTCCGCCGGTGGGGACGCCCGCTGGGGATTGGTGCGTTTGCACCCGGAAGTCCTGATGGCGCTGGGCCTCACGCCCGGCGCGGGCATCACCCTGATCGGTGGTCGGCGCACGACCGCGGTGGTCGGGGAGTTCAAACCGTCGCAGCATCTGGGCCCGAAGTTCGCGCTGCTCGACGAGGTGACGTTGAGCAATGCGAAGGTCCGCGAGGACGAGGGGGTGACCATCCTCCCGGCGTTCGAGTCCGATGCCCGGCAGGTGACCGTCTCCGGTTCGGCGCTGGCCGGGACCATTCCCGCGGCGACGCTGCGGCAGGCCCTGCTGGGCAAGGTGGTGACCGTCGGAGACAGCGTGACCCTGTTGCCGCGCGACCTGCTGCCGGGCGACAACCCGGCGGCCGCGCGAAAGGCCCTGACCGGCTTGCGAATCGCGTGGACCTCGGAGGTGCTGCGGGTCACGGCCACCGATCCGCATCCCGGCCCGGTGACGATCCGGCCCAGCACCTCGGTCACCCTGGGCCTGCCCGGCGGCGTCACCGACACACCCCACGGGCTGATAGACGACGTGCCCATGCTGTCGCCGGGCATCGTGGCCGAGCGTCTCGGCTCCACCTCGACCACCGGCGGCGCGTCCGCCTCGAGCACGCCGGAACCTGCCAAGCCCGCACCGACGGTGGCGGATCTCGCCGGGGTGCAGGCGCAGGCCGCCAAGCTGACGGAGTGGCTCAAGCTCTCGCTCGATGAGCCGAACCTGCTGAAAACCCTTGGCGCGTCACCGCATCTGGGTGCGTTGATCACCGGCCCCGCCGGCGTCGGCAAGGCGACGCTGGCGCGGGCAGTGGCCGGGAAACACCGGGTGGTGGAGCTCGACGGCCCCGCGGTCGGCTCGCTGGAGAGCGGCGGCCGTCTGCTCGAGGTGTCCCACCGGGTGACCGAGATCTGTTCCGGCGCTGGCGGAATCCTGCTGATCACCGATATCGACGCCCTGCTGCCCGAGCTGGCGGAACCGGTGGCCGCGCTGATCCTGGACCAATTGCGCTGTGCCGTGGCGCGTCCGGCGGTCGCGGTGCTGGCGACCACGTCCAATGCGGTGGGCATCGATCCCCGATTGCGGGCGCCGGAGTTGTTCGACCGGGAGGTGTCGCTGCCGCTGCCGAACGGCGCGGTGCGGGCCGCGCTGCTGGAGCGGTTGTTGCGCGATGCCCCGGCCGACGGGTTGAAGCTGGACGAGATCGCCGCGCGCACACCCGGATTCGTGGTGTCGGATCTGGCTGCCCTGGTGCGGGAGGCGGCATTGCGGGCGGCGGCGCGGGCCAGCCGCGAGCATGCGGACACCGGGGTGGAGGTGGATCCGGTGTTCCGGCAGGAGGATCTGACCGGCGCGCTGGAGGTGATCCGCCCTTTATCGAGGTCGGGCTCCGCGGAGTTGGCTATTGGCAACACGAGTCTTGACGATGTCGGCGGCATGGGCGAGACCAAGCAGGCCCTCACCGAGGCGGTGTTGTGGCCGCTGCAGCATCCGGATTCGTTCGCGCGCCTGGGGATCGAGCCGCCGCGGGGCGTGCTGTTGTACGGTCCGCCGGGCTGCGGCAAGACCTTCCTGGTGCGGGCGCTGGCCGGTACCGGTCAGTTGAGCGTGCACGCGGTGAAGGGTGCGGAGCTGCTGGACAAGTGGGTGGGTTCCTCCGAGCGCGCGGTGCGCGAATTGTTCCAGCGGGCGCGGGATTCCGCGCCGTCGCTGATCTTCCTGGACGAGGTGGACGCGCTCGCGCCGCGGCGTGGGCAGTCCAGCGACGCGGGGGTGACGGATCGGGTGGTGGCGGCCTTGCTGACCGAGCTCGACGGGGCGGAGCCGCTGCGCGATGTGGTGGTGGTCGGCGCGACGAACCGGCCCGAGTTGATCGATCCGGCGGTGCTGCGCCCCGGACGGCTGGAGCGGATGGTTTTCGTGCCGCCGCCGGATGCCAAGGCGCGCGCGGATATTCTGCGCAATCTGGTGCGGCGCACCACCGCGCGGTTCACCTCCCTGACGACGGACAGCAAGCTGATGCGGCTGGCCGACGAGCTCGAGGGCTATTCGTCGGCGGACTGTACGGCCCTGCTGCGGGAGGCGGCGCTGGCCGCCATGCGCCGCGATATCGATGCCGGGGAGGTGCGGGCCGAGGATATCCGGGCCGCGCAGCAGGTGGTGCGGCCGTCGCTGGATCCGATGCAGGTGGAGTCGCTGCGGCGGTACGCGGAGTTGCGGGAGTCGGCCGGGCAGGCGGGTGACCCCTCCGGTTACGTCTGATGGCCGGTTGCAAAACAGACCAATAGGTCTGCATCTGGTCCGATTTCTCGGAGTTAGCGGAATATTCGCAAAATAGGCGAGTCGAACCGACCGGTCCGGGTATCGACGGTAACTTTGCGCAGGTGAGGTCGTATCAGGTCGCCGCGGAGACGATCACCGCGCTCGTCGCCGCAACGGTTGCTGGGCTCGCTCTGGCGCTGCCCATCGACTTCGGCTGGACCTCACAGACTTCCGCGCTGCAACTGGATCTGCTGTCCTACAGCCTGCCCCGCGCCATTGCGGCGGGCGTGCTGGTGGCCATGATCGTCGCGGTGCTCATCACCACCCTCGGCAGTCCCAAGGTCGCCTGGGGCACCACCCTGGGCGGGCTGCTGGCGCTGCTGTGCAATCACGTGCTCGGGCACGCCACCGACCCGCACTCCTCGCTGTCCACCATGAATTTCATCGACTCGCTGGCGGGCGGGCTGGTGCTGGGGGCGATGGGCGCGGCGGTGCTGCATCATCGGCTCTCGGCCTTCGCGTGGACGCTGGGCATCCTGATCAGCCTGCTGCTGGGTTCGGTGAATCCGGTGCCGCGGGTCGGCGGCAGCCTCGACGAGGCGCCCGCCGAGCACTGGCACGCCACCGATATGCCGCCCATCTGGATGATCGTGCTGGCGCTGGTGCTGACCGCCTACGGCTTCCTGACCAATCGCAATCGCCCGGTCGCGCAACGACTGTCGATCGAACTGCCGCTGGCCCCGATCCTGGCGGGCGTGGTGCTGGTGCTGGTGACGCTGGCCAGCGCGGAGTGGCTGGCCCGGCACGGGGACAGTCTGGCGGGCATCGGCCTGGCGGTGGTGACGGCGGTGGGCACCGCGCTGATCGCGGCCATGCTGCTGCCGGGCCGCGACGGCGAGATCGTGCTGGTGGCCGTGGGACTCAGCGCGGTGGGCAGCGCGACCATCGCGGCGCAACTGCCCGCGTGGTCGATTCCCTTGCTGGTGGCCGTGACCGCGTTCGGCATGTGGACGGGCAGCAGGCACCCCGGACTGACGGCCTGCCTGGTGGCGGCGATCGCGGTGGGCCTGACGACAGCATTGACCGCGGACACCGATTGGGCGGTGCTGATCGTCGGCGGGGCGGCGGCGGTGTCGTGGCTCATCGGTTTCGGGCTCACCTCGGCCCGGCCGCGCTATGTGCCGAGCCGGGTGCTGGGCACCGCGGTGATCTTCGTGCCGTCGGCGGTGCTGGGCATGCGCGACTATGTGGCGCGTGGCGACTACGCGGTGCAGTCGCGCGATCACCCGCTGATGTGCACGGTGTCCTCGGGCAGCACCTCGACGCCCGCGTGGACCTCGATGCTGGTGGCCGGTGGCTGTCTGGCCGGGCTGATGCTGTTGCGCCGCAATCGCGCACTGCCGGCCGCGCCGATCGCCGCCGAGCCGGAGACCGCCGACTGATTCAGGCGCGCACGGCGTGTTCGAGCCGTTCGGCCGGGACGGCCGGTTGCGCGAACCAGGTCCGGTAGAAGGCCGTCACGAAGGCGGCGAGCAGACCGAGCACCAGGGCACCGGCCGGGGCCGGATGCTCGGCGAAACCGGCCGAGAGGTAGCGGTAGGACAGCAGCAGTCCGGCGAAGAGCGCGGCCCCGCTGCCGACGAGGCGGATGCGGGTGGCGTCCCAGCCGCGTTCCGGTGCGCGCAGGGCGGATTCGATGGTCAGGCACAGCACCGCGCCCGCGACCAGGTCCGCACCGTAGTGGTAGCCGAATCCGAGGGTGGCCGACAGCGTGGCGATGAGCCAGAACGCGCCGCCCCAACGCAGCCAGGCCGGTGCGGGCGCGCCGGTGCTCGGGTCGCGGCGGGAGTGGATGAAGATCGACAGCGCCCAGGCGGTGTGCAGCGACGGCATGCAGTTGCGCGGGGTGTAGTGGTCGAACGCGATCGACCCCGGCGAGAGATCAACCGGTGGAATCACATTGGGCCAGTACTGCCCCAGGGAGAAGGCGTGCCCGTCCGCGCCGAAGGCGAACATCGGCCCGACGACCGGGAAGATGACGTAGAAGATGGGCCCGATCAACCCGAGCACCAGGAAGGTGCGCACCAGGTAGTGCCGGGGCCAGACGCCGGTCTTCACCACATTGCGCAACTGCCAGACGGTGACGATCATCGCGCCCAGCGGCAGTTCGATGTAGACCCAGTGCAGTACCGACGAGGCGACCGGGCTCAGCCAGGCGAGCAGTTGCCCCATCATCCAGGACGGGTCACCGAGGGCGTGGTCGACCAGCACGATGTGCTCGTCGAGGACCCGGGGCCCGGCCAGCACCGTGATGCCCAGCCAGACGTCGGCGACCTTGCTGGAGAGCACCAGCAGGATGCCGAGGGCCCCGGCGTGCAGCGCGTTGGCCCGCTCGGTGCCCTGCCATTTCCACAGTGCCAGCGCCAGAATCGCGATCAGCACCAGCACCGGGCCGTTGCCCATGGCCAGCGGGCCGCCGTTGAGGGTCCGAATCCCTTGGTAGACAAGGTCGATGGCGAGCGCCGCGCCGACCGCGATGCCGCGCCGCCGCCAGGACAGCCCGATCAGGGCCAGGCCGAGTCCGGCCCAGGGCACGGTGAAGGATTTGGCATTACCGGCAAAGTCGTCCCAGATGCTCTCGACGGGTCCGACGAAATGGTGCCGGGTGGCGACGATCTGGAGTGCGATGAGCAGGAGCGCACCGGCGGCCAGCACGAGGGTGAGGCGGGTGCGCGGCGACGGTGTCCACATTCCCTGGCGGCGCGGAGCACCACCGTGACGGGAGCGCGGGTCGTCGAGCAACATCCAGCCATAGTAAACGCCGCATGAACGCCACCCCCATGCCCAGTTGAACGTGGCCTGGGACACCCGATGAACAGCCCCCGGTCAGGGCTTTATCGTCGCTGGCCACGCGTACAGCGTCCGCAGTGCGGCGTAACCGAAATCACAACCGTGCAAGACGGTTTTGGGTTCGAGTCTCAGTGCTCGAGTTCGCGCACCAGCGAGTCCACGACCGCGACCAGATCGCCCTGCGCGGCGGCGGCCACCCGGCGCTGGCGCTGATAGGACGCGCCCCGCTTGGGGATGTCGGCGACCAACGCCAGTTCGTTCTCGCAGCCGAGGCTCTTGGCGGTCGGTTCCAGCCGGTTGAGCAGGTCCATCAGGTCGTCGGTGACGAGCCGTTCGTTGCTGGCCGCGTCGGTGATGATGATGGCGTCCAGGCCGTATCGCGCTGCGCGCCACTTGTTTTCCTGCACATGCCAGGGCGGCAGGATGTCGGGCAGCGGCTCGCCGGATTCCACTCGCCGATCCAGATCGACGATGAGGCAGTGGATCAGCGCCACGATGGCGGCGAGTTCCGACTTGGTCGGGGTGCCGTCGCAGATGCGGACCTCGATGGTGCCCCACTTGGGCGCGGGCCGGATGTCCCAGTGCATCCCGCCGACCTGTTCGAACACACCGGTTTTCATCTGGTCGTGCACGAATCCCTCGAACTGGCCCCAGTTTTCGAACTGGAAGGGCAGTCCGGCGGTGGGCAGTTGCTGGAACATGAGCGCGCGATTGCTGGCGTAGCCGGTGTCCACGCCCGCCCACATGGGCGAGGAGGCGGACAGCGCCAGCAGGTGCGGATAGGACTGCAGCATCGCGTTGAGGATCGGGAAGACCTTCTCCGGGTGCGAGATTCCGACGTGCACGTGCACGCCCCAGATCAGCATCTGGCGGCCCCACCACTGGGTGCGCTCGATCAGCTCGTCGTAATGCGCACTGCGGGTGAGCTGTTGGGCGGACCACTGGGCGAAGGGATGGGTGCCCGCGCAGAACAGGTCGACGCCCATCTTGTCGGCTTCGCGCCGGACCACATCCTGGGTGGCGCGCAGTTCGTCGACCACTTCGCTGACGGTGTCGTGCTTGCTGGACACCAGTTCGACGGTGTTGCGCAGCAGTTCCTTGGTGATCTGCGGGGTGCCGTCCCAGCCGCGCAGATCACCGCACGCCTCGAAAACGGCTGCGGCCGTGTTGGACAGGTCGCGCGTGCGCTTGTCGACGAGCGCGACCTCCCATTCCACGCCGAGCGTGGGCCGAGGCGAAGAGTTGAAGGGGACCTTCGTAGTGCCTGCCCCGGCCATGGCTCACCTCAATAGGTTTCAGGCGATGACGCCGCAGGCGATCCGAGCGCCCGCGTCGCCGGTCGCGAGGGTGTCCGCATCCGGTGCGGGCGCGTACCGGGTGGGAATGTTGCCGAAGTTGTCGGCACCCGCGTGGATGATCAGGGCCTTGCCCTTGATCTCGTCCAGCGTGACGGAATCGGTGGTGGTGGTCAGGGTGGCGGTGCCGTCCTTGAGCACCTCGAGCGAGGTCAGGTCGCCGCTGGACGGGTGCATGCCGGACTCGCCGACCTGCAGATGGCCACCGGCGGAGAGGAAGTCGCCGGTCGCGCCGCCCGCGGGCGGGGCGGAGTTGGCCTCGCACTTGCCGACCGAGTGGATGTGCAGGCCGTGGAAGCCCTGCTTGAGACCGTGCGCCGAGACGATGACCTCGAGGTGGCCGTTCTTGCTGGTGAAGGTGGCGGTGCCGAGGGACTGCCCGTTGGAGTCCTTGAGGGTGGCCGAGACCGAATCCTTCGGCTCGGCGGCATTGCCGAGTCCGCTCGGGCTGCCCGCGGGAGCGGCCGAGCTGGTGAAGACCGCCGGGTTCGTCCCCTTGACGTCACTCGATTCCTGGCTGTTCGAGCACGCGGTGAGGCCGAGAGCGGCGACCGCGAGCACCGGAGCAACAGTCCACCAAGACGGGCGACGAGTCGAGGACGAGGCCATCGGGGAACTCCTTTACGAGTCCGAGTTTATCGGAAAGCAGGGTGGACATAGTTCGTACCGGACAAGATGATGCCAGAGCCACGTGCACATCCCGTGGAGGGGCCATCGTGGTGTTCTGTCGCCCAGTTCTAGTTGCCGGTGACGATGACGATGACACCGGCGGGCGAGTCCACGATTCCGGGGAACCGGGGCTCGGCCGAGCAGCCCAGTTCCGCGGCGATGGCCTGGGCCAACGCCTGCTCCTTGGGCGAACTACCGTAGTACACGGTCGTTTTCGGGATGACACCGTTCGGGTAGTTGCCGACCTCGGCCACATTGAAACCCTCACCGGCGAGCTGATCCCCGGTCTTCTTGGCCAGTCCGGCCACGGTGCCGTTGTTGTAAACCCGTACGGGCAGGGCCTTGTCGACACCCGCGGCGGCCGTGGTGGTCGGCGCGACCGTGGTGGTGGTCGGCGCGGGTGTGGTCGTGGCCGCCGCCGTGGTCGTCGGCGGTGCGACCGGCGCGGTCGTGCTGACCTGGGCCGAATTCTGCTGTGCCGCAGTGGTGCTGGGTGCGGCGCTGCCGGACTGCGAGCTGGTGGTGGCGCTCGCGTCGGAGGAGTCCGAGCTCGACAGCGACATCGCGCCGATCCCCGCGAACACGATGGCCAGCGCGATCAGGACCATCGCCAAGGCCCGCAGCGGCGGACCGCCGGACGGCGGATTCGGGTTGCTCACGGCGTCGAGCCTAATGGGTGCGGGGGTACATGCGCGGGATCACTCACACCTGGAAGCCGAGACGGCGTGCGGCCCTGGTCTTCTGGCGGCTGGCGCGCAGCCGGCGCAGGCGCTTGACCAGCATGGGGTCCGCGGCCAGGGCCTCGGGCCGGTCGACGACGGCATTGAGGACCTGGTAGTAGCGGGTGGCCGAGAGGTCGAACAGCTCCCGGATGGCTTCTTCCTTGGCCCCGGCGTACTTCCACCACTTGCGTTCGAAATCGAGAATATCGAGTTCGCGGCGGGAAAGACCGTGCGCGCCATCCTCGTCGGAGACGCCGTCGGGGCCAGCCGCAGTGATTCCGTCCTCGCTTGCGGGAACGTCTCGTGCCGCTGCGCTGTCCATAGTGCTCCCTCGCCGAGTGGTCACCAGACGAATATGGTGCTTGTGCGTCAGCGATCATTCAACCACGCGGCGCAGACTTCCCGACGCGTACCACTCGGCGTGTTCTGTGACGCGAGCCTCGGCGTGTTGGTGCTCGCGGCGGCATGTCCCGGGGGGTCAGCTTCGGCATAAAGGCAGCCCAGTAGGCTGCTCACCATGGCTATTCTCCCGATTCGCATTGTCGGCGACCCGGTTCTGCACCGCGCGACCACTCCGGTCACGCAGTCCCCGGAGGAGCTGGCCGAGCAGATCGCGGACATGTACGAGACCATGGACGCCGCCAACGGCGTCGGGCTGGCCGCCAATCAGGTCATCCTGAAGGACGAGGACGAGCTCTCCCCGCGCATCTTCGTCTACGACTGCCCCGACGACGTCCCCGGCGGCAAAATGGTCCGCCGCCGCGGCTGCGTGGTCAATCCGGTGCTGGTCACCTCCGAGATCCCGGAAACCATGCCGGATCCCGACGATGACGAAGAGGGCTGCCTGTCGGTGCCCGGCGAGCAGTTCCCCACCGGCCGCGCCGACTGGGCCCGGGTCACCGGCACCGATGAGAAGGGCGAGCCGGTCGACATCGAGGGCCACGGCTTCTTCGCCCGGATGCTGCAGCACGAGACCGGCCATCTCGACGGCTTCCTCTACGTGGACGTGCTGGTGGGCCGCAATGCCCGCGCCGCCAAGAAGTCCATCAAGCGAAACGGCTGGGGCAAGCCGGGTTTGAGCTGGGTGCCGGGCACCGTGCCGGACCCGTTCGGCCACGATGACGACGAAGACGACGACTGACGTACGCCGGTGACCGAACCCGAACTCCCGCCGCTCGGCAAGCGGGTGGTGATCCGCTACCGCCTGCCCGCCGGTTATCCGCAGCCGCTGACGGATGTGATCGGCGAACTCATCGCCACCGACCCGCTGACCGTGCGCACCGCCGACGGCCAGGTGGTCTCGATCGCCTGGGATCAGGTGGTGGTGTGGAAGCCGGTCGGGCCCAGGCCCATTCGGACCAGCGAGATCCGCGCCCTGGAGGCGGCGGCCGCCGACGGCTGGCCGGGCCTGATGCGCTCCTGGGTGGACGGGTGGCTGCTGCGCGCGGGCGAGGGCTACACCAATCGCGCGAATTCGGCGGTGCCGCTGGGCGGTACGGACGGACCGGCGTTGATGAACGAGGACACGCTGCGGCAGATCGGCGAGTGGTACGCCGCGCACGGCCTGCCGCTGGTGCTGCAACTGCCGGATCGGCTGGCCACCGCGCCCGCGGCATGGCGCAACTGGAGCGAAACCCTGGTGCTGGCCGTCGATATCGCGAATGTGCAGCTGCCGCAGGGGCCGCCGATGGTGCGGTTCACCACCGAGCCGGACGGGGCGTGGCTGTCCACGCACCGGCATCGCGGCGGTGACACCGATGTCGGTTCCAGCCCCTCGGTGGAGGTGCTGACCGCGGTGCGCGACGGTGAAGTCACCTTCGCCACACTGGGTTTGCCGTCGCCGCTGGCCATCGGCCGGGCCGCGCTCACCACGGCCCCGGACGGCCGCAAATGGGTCGGCCTGACCTGTGTGGCGGTGGCGGCTGGGCATCGCCGCCACGGGCTGGGCGCGCTGGTGTGTGCGGAGATGATCCGCTGGGGGCAGACGCGCGGGGCGACGCACGCGTACGTGCAGGTGATGGAGGACAACGACGCCGCGCAGGCGTTGTATGGGGAGATGGGTTTCGTGGAGCACCACCGCTACCGGTACGCCGCGCCCTAGATTTTCCGATTTCGCTTTCGATAGACCCTCTTGCTGAAAGGTTCACCGCTCGTGCGCATCGCTACCTGGAACGTGAATTCGATTCGCACCCGGCAGGATCGGGTGCTGGCCTGGCTGGACCGCGCCGACATCGACGTGCTGGCCATGCAGGAAACCAAGTGCAAGGACGAGCAGTTCCCGTTCGAGGCGTTCGAGGCCGCGGGGTACGAGGTCGCGCACGTCGGCTTGAACCAGTGGAACGGGGTGGCCATCGCCTCCCGCGTGGGGTTGGACGATGTCGAGATCGGCTTCCCGGATCAGCCCGGATTCGACAAGGACGCCGGTGAGTCGCTGCTGAGCACGCCGGTGGTCGAGGCCCGCGCGATCGGTGCGACCTGCGGCGGGGTGCGGGTGTGGAGCCTGTACGTGCCCAACGGCCGCGCGCTGGACGATCCGCACTACACCTACAAGCTGGAATGGCTTGCCGCGCTGCGCAATGCGGGCAGCAAGTGGCTCTCGGAGGATCCGGACGCGCAGATCGCGCTGGTCGGCGACTGGAATATCGCCCCGACCGACCTGGATGTCTGGTCGCCGGAATTCTTCGAGGGCAAGACCCATGTGTCCGAACGCGAACGCGACGCCTTCGACGCGTTCGGCGAGGCGGGCTTCAGCGACGTGATGCGCCCGTTCCACCCCGGCCCGGGCGTCTACACCTACTGGGACTACACCCAGCTGCGCTTCCCCCGCCGCGAGGGCATGCGCATCGACTACATCCTCGCCTCCCCCGCCCTGGCGGCCCGCGTCACCGAATCGAACGTGGACCGCGAGGAGCGAAAAGGTAAGGGCGCCAGCGACCATGCCCCGGTCGTAGCCGACCTGGCAGACTGACCGCTCCCGTCATCCCGGCGTGCTTTTGGCCGGGATCCAACGCACGCCTCAGACCGGCCTTGTCTTGATGGCATCACGCGATATGAACACGTCATACGTGCCCGGCGTGGCGATCACCGCGTTGCCGTACGCCGAACGCACGAAAGGCTTTGTGTACCAGGACTGATTCTTCATGTCCTGGAAGAAGTCGGCGTCGCTGCCGTTGAGGAAGATCTGGTTCTGCTTGGTGGCGATGCCGTCCAGGCGCTGCCCGTAGAGGCGGGTCACCTTGTAGCCGGAGTTGAAGCCGAGCGCATTCACCCAGGGTTCGAGTTCCACGATATTGGCCTGTAGCACCCACATATCGCCCTCGACCTGATAGGTCTTGTGCTCGTCGGCGTGGTCCTTGTCACCGTAGAGGGTGAGGTCCACATTCATCATGTGTTCCTGTCCCGCAATGGGTTTGGCCTCGATGTGGGCGGCCTTCACCTCCCCGGTGAGTCCGAGGAACGTCTGCAGCAGCGTGGTGATCCAGAGAATGACCACCGCGACGAGCACGAGACCGACCGCGCCCGCGCCCCGCCCGGCCAGCACCCGCCAGCCGACCTTGCGCGCCTTGAGAACAGCCGTGATCAGCAGAGCGATCGCGCCGATGCCTAGCACCAGCAGCAGAATCTGAATCCAGCCGAAGGTTACCGGGAAGACCATGTCGTAGTTGTACCCGTTGGGCACGACACAACACAGCAGGTCACAAAACGAAGTGTGCGTGTCCTACCGGCGAGTCACGGCTCGCCGGTAGGACACGCACCCGAGAGACCTTAGAACGCAGCCTCGTCCAGCTTCATGATGTCGTTGTCGATGCTCTCGATCACCGTGCGCACGCCCGTGATCAGCGGGAGCTTGTTCTTCGCGAACCACGACGCGACACCGACCTTGCCGGTGTAGAAGTTCTGGTCCTTCGCGTCCGCACCGGCGTCCAGCGCGGCCTGCGCGATGGCGGCCTGCTCCAGCAGCCGCCACGCGATGACGAGATCGCCCACGGCGTACAGGAATCGGACCGAGCCGAGGCCGACCTTGTAGAGCTCGTCGACCTGCTGCTGCGAGGCGAACAGGTAGCCGGTGAGGGTGGCCGCGATGCCCTGCACGTCCTCCAGCGCGGTGCCGAGCAGTCCGCGCTCGACCTTGAACTGGTCGGGGCCGCCGTCGACGAACTTCTTGATCAGGCCCGCGACGTGGCCGAGCGCCACACCCTTGTCACGAACGATCTTGCGGAAGAAGAAGTCCTGCGCCTGGATGGCGGTGGTGCCCTCGTACAGCGAGTCGATCTTGCAGTCGCGGATGTACTGCTCGATCGGGTAGTCCTGCAGGTAGCCGGAACCGCCCAGGGTCTGCAGCGATTCGGTCAGGCTCTCGTAGGCGCGATCCGAGCCGCAGCCCTTGACGATCGGCAGCAGCAGGTCGTTGACCTTCTCCGCCAGCTCGGCGTCGATGCCGTAATTGGCCTGCGCCACATCGGCGTTCTGGTGCGAGGCGCAGTACATGTAGAGCGCGCGCAGACCCTCGGCGTAACCCTTCTGGGTGGCCAGCGAGCGCCGCACGTCCGGGTGGTGGGTGATGGTGACGCGCGGGGCGGCCTTGTCGGTCATCTGGGTCAGGTCCGCGCCCTGCACGCGCTGCTTGGCATACTCCAGGGCGTTCAGGTAGCCGGTGGACAGCGCGCCGGTGGCCTTGGTGCCCACCATCATCCGCGCGTTCTCGATGACCTTGAACATCTGCGCGATGCCGTTGTGCACGTCGCCGACCAGGTAGCCGATGGCCGGGATGTCGCCACCGAAGGTGATCTCACAGGTGGGCGAGGACTTGATGCCCATCTTGTGCTCGACGCCGGTGACCAGCGCGCCGTTCTTGGCGCCGATGGCCATGGTCTCGGTGTCGAACAGGAAGCGCGGCACCACGAACAACGACAGGCCCTTGGTGCCCGGTCCGGCGCCCTCGGGGCGGGCCAGCACCAGGTGGAAGATGTTGTCGGCGGTGTCGCCGACGTCGCCGCCGGAGATGAAGCGCTTCACGCCCTCGATGTGCCAGGTGCCGTCGGCCTGCTGGATGGCCTTGGTGCGGCCCATGCCGACATCGGAACCGGCGTCGGGCTCGGTGAGCACCATGGTTCCGCCCCAGCGGTTTTCCCACGCGAAGGCGGCCCACTTCTGCTGCTCCTCGGTGCCCTCGTCGAAGAGCACCTTGTGCATGAGCGGACCCATGTTGAAGAAGGAGGCCGAGTTGTTGGCGGCCACGATCATTTCCTGGATGCCCCAGATGAGAGCGTTGGGCGCGGGCACCCCGCCCATCTCCTCGGACATGCCCAGACCCGAGTAGCCCGCCTCGTTGACCGCGGCGACGGTCTTCTTGAGCGATTCCGGCACGGTGATGGTGTGCTGATCCGGCAGGAAGACGACGGGGTTGCGGTCAGCATCGGCGAACGATTCCGCGATCGGCCCCTCCGCGAGGCGCTTCGCCTCGGCGAGCATTTCTCGAGCGGTGTCGCCGTCCAGGTCGCCGTAGGCACCCTGGTCCAGCAGTTCCCCGATACCCAATACCTCGAACAAGTTGAACTCGATGTCTCGTAGGTTCGCCTTGTAGTGGGACACGGAAGGGCCTCCTCGGCTGAGTCTTGACTTTTCGAGCGAATCTCGAAGATCAAGGGCGAGGTTGCCGTACGCTCGTCCGGTTACGCAAGCGTAGGCAGGCCTCTTAACCCGGGAAGGCCCTTCCGACCGGCAAAAACCCCGAAATGTTAACCGCGCCGTTATGCGCTCGAGCGTGCTGAACGGCCGTACAGTTCCTTGGCCTGCGCCGGAGTGACGGTCACCGGATTTGCGGGAACCCCGGCTCGCATGTGCTCCTCGAGCAGACGTCCAGTCATGCGACCGATGAAATGCTTGGCCACCTTCAGCTTCAACTGGTCGTTCTTCAGCGCCGCCATGGCAGTGCGGACCGCGGGCGGATAGGCGGCATCGAGCACGCCCGGCTGGTCGAATCCGCCGGTCTCGCGCATCCATTTCGGCAGCGTGGCAATGGCCGCCGGGGCCACCAGGCGACTGCCCGCCCACAGGCTCATGCCCTTCTCGCTGGGCGTGAACAGTAGGTAGTGCATGCCGCGCCGCGCACGTTCGGAGCTGCACAGCTGCGGACGCACGCGTTCGAAGTACTCGCGGACCTCTTCGCGGGAGGTGGGGACATCCTCGGGGCGGCAGGTCTGCAGTTCGGCGGCGATGACGCACTCCCGCCAGTACTGCGCCTCTTCCTCCGGGCTCAGCGGGCCGGGCCCGTACATCTCGTAGCACTTGAGCACCGAGTGCCAGCCGGTGACATGAATCCACAGCTGCGAGTCGGGATTGTTTGCGCTGTAGCGCTTTCCGCTGATCGGCTCGATACCGGTGGCCTTGGCATGCACCTGCATGAGGTGTTCGGACGCCTCGATGGCCATGCGGCTGTCGGCGACGGCCGCGATGAGGAAGTACGCGAAGGTGTGGTCGAGCCGTCCACGCGGGTCGGCGTAGATGCCGCCGACATCGGCCACGGCCGCGGTCAGATCCGGGTCGAAGTGCTCGAGCGTGACCGCGCGCTGGAATCCGATGAGCGCGGTCGGCGCGGTCCACAACTTCCAGGTGACCGAGCCCGGGCCGAAGAAGCCGTAGTCGACCTCGCGGACGGTGCGGGCGGGTGCGTCGAACTGGGGACGCGCGGTCTTCTCAGTCATCGTTCTGCTCCTTTGCAGTGTCGATGGCTAGGCGAATCAGCCTATTCATTCACGAATGTAGCATTTGGTTCAGGGGTTCATCTCGTACACACCGGCAAGCGCCGTGACCTGCTCCAATACCCGCGCGAAGCGGGCATCCGAAGCAACCGGGCGACGGACCAGATCCAAGGCACGGACCTGCTGGGCCTTGGTGGCGGTGGGCTTGGTGTGCAGGGTCAGGGCGTGCTTGGAGAACTCGCGCACGAACAGGTCGAAGAGTTGATCCAGGACGGCCTCGTCGGCCCCCGCGATTTCCGCCTGCTCCAGGATGAGCTGGGCGTACGGCAGGGTCGTGAACAGCTCGCCGAGAGCGAAGAGGAAGTCCACGTCCTCCTGCTGCGCCGCGGTCGGGGTGGCGGCGGCCAGCAGCGTCTGGAAGGCGAGCGCCTGCTCCAGGAAAACCGCGACATTCGGGATGTGCGCGAACTTCTCGAAGACCGGACGCCAGTCGGTGAAGCGGATCTTGCCCAGACCGCTGCTCGGGCCCTGCCGGAACAGGAATTCGTCGTCGGCGCTGTCGCGGCGGGTGGGCACGGGAGCGTGTGCGGCACGGGCGAATTCGGCCCGCAGCGCCGGGACCGCCGTGGCGGCCGGGCCACCGGCGCGACGGCTGGTCCAGCTCAGCGCGCCGGACACCGCGCGCACCGCACCCTTGGGCGCGACACCCGCGCCCGGCAGGTAGCGCAGCGCCGCCAGTGCGGCGTCGGCGGGATGGAACATGAAGTTGGGCATGAACTTCAGCGACAGGGCCATGTTGACGTGGACCGTGCCCTCCAGGCGCGGCAGGCCGAACATGCCGACCATGGCCATGGGGAAGTACATGTCGTTCTCGAAGCCGCGCGCGGCGATCACATCGGCGAGGTCCTCGTAGAGCTTCTGGCCGTGCCGGGTGACCGACATCTTCTCGATGGCATTGAAAAGCAGGTAGCGCCGGTCGTTCTCGTTGGCGCTGCGCATGTAGTCGATGGCCCGCTCGCTGTAGAGCTTCATGCCGATCAGCCGCGCGTAGCTGTCCGCGAGCAGCGATTTCACCTGCGGGAACTCGGTCACGCGGTGCCCGAACAGCATTCGATTGTGCGCGTGGTTCACCGCCTCGAACATGGCGTGCTCGCACGCGCCGACCGCGCCGAAACCGAGGTTGAACTTGCCGACATTGACGGTGTTCATGGCGGCGTCGAACGCGGCCCGCCCGGTGTGCAGAATGTCGGATTCGGCGACCGGGTACTTGTCGAGATCGAAAGCGGCGACGTACATCTGGGAGTCGACGACGTTCTTGCGCAGCTTGTAGTTCTTGTGCCGGGAGTCGGCGGCGAAGAACAGATAGCCGGAGTACTCCTCGTCGGTCATCTTCCGCATGAAGTCGGCGGAGTCGATGATCGGCTTGTCGGCGCGGCGGCCGAAGACCGACACCATGCCCGCGAGATTGCCGTTGCCGATGTAGTACTTGCCGCCGGTGGCGGTGTACCCGCCGCGCGGTTTCGGCTCCAAAACCATGTCCGTGGAGTAGATGTCCGCGCCGTGCTCCTGCTCGGACAGGCCGAAGGCGAAGATCTCGCCGGATTCCAGCAGCCCGGCCGCGCGGGCCTTGGCCTCGGCGTTCGCGCTCTGCCAGATCGGGCCGAGGCCCAGGATGGTGACCTGCCAGACGTACCAGTACTGCATGCCATAGAAGCCGAGGATCTTGCTCATCATGGCGATGCGCGCGGTGTCCCAGCGCTTGTTCGGGTCGTCGCCCGCCTGTTCGGCCGGGGTCAGGAAGGTCGCGAAGACCCGTTCGCGCTTGATGAAGTCCAGGAAGTCCGCGTACCAGACCCGGTCCCGGCTCTCGGCGAGTAGCCGGACCTTGCCGAAGGCTTCGAAGTAATCGACGGTGGCGCGCAGCAGTCGCCGGGACTCCGGATCGAATTCGGCGAATTCGCAGGTCTTCGGGTTGAACAGGCTCTGACTCATCGGGATCCATCTCCTCCGGCCGGGGGCGTCCTCGGCTCAACCGGGTGGTTTCCTACGTGAATGTAGCATTTTTGTGCAGCGATGTAGGAAACGATCTTGTTACCCCTGCGGACCAGCCGTTCCCCCCTCCGCGCACACTGCTATCGTCGGTGCGCATGGGTACCGATTCGGCGATACGACCACGCCAGCGCGCGCGGCATCTGGGTCCCGAACGCCGGCGCCCGCAGGTCCTCGACACCGCCCTCGAGATCGCCGTCGCCGACGGCATCGCCGCGGTGACCATCGCCGCGGTGGCCGACCGCATGAAAGTCACCCGGCCCGTCGTGTACGCCTGCTTCACCGATCGGGTCGAACTGCTCCAGGCGCTGATTCAGCGCGAGGAGGAGTACCTGGTGGCGGGCATTCTCGATGTGCTGCCGCGCCGCCGCGTCGAAGCCGACGAGGCGGTGTTCGTGGAGGGCTTCCGCGCGTTGCTGCACACGGTGTCGCAGCGACCCGACAGCTGGCGACTGCTGTACGGGAATCCCGATCCGGCCGTGGCGGATTCGTTCGGCAAGGGGCGGCTGCTCGCGGTCGAGCGCTGCACCCGCCGCCTGCGGCCGACGCTGAAGGCGTGGGGTACCGAAGACGCCGAACGCAAGCTGCCCGCGCTGGTCGAACTGTGGGTGTCGGCCGGTGAAGGCGCGGTCCGCACCCTGCTCTCCGACCCCGGCGACTGGACCCCGGACACGTTGGGCGAGTTCGTCGGAGCGGCCGTCTACCGGGCGCTGCGGCACGCGTAGGAAGGCGCTGAGGCACGCCTGAAATCGGGTCCTGCCCGCAATCCGATGGTTACGATGGGCAAAGAGACCATCGGTCAATGCGGGAGGCCGCGATGACGTTCTATCGGCAGGTCGGATCGGTGCCGCCCAAGCGGCACACCCAGCATCGGGATGCGCAGGGTCGGCTCTATTACGAAGAGCTGATGGGAGAAGAGGGCTTCTCCGGCGACTCCTCGCTGCTCTATCACCGGGGATTGCCTCCGGCCATTGTGGATTCGTCGGTGTGGGTGCTGCCCGAGCAGCGGCTGTACCCGAATCATCCACTGCGGCACCGGCATCTGAAGCTGCACGAACTCTTCCTGGGCGACAAACCGGGCGAGAGCGATGTGGTGACCGGGCGGCGGCTGCTGCTCGGCAATGCCGACGTACGCATCTCCTATGTGGCGGCGCTGAAGGAGTCGGCGCTGTACCGCAATGCGGTCGGTGACGAGCTGGCCTATATCGAATCCGGTTCGGGGCGGGTGGAAACCGTATTCGGGTCGCTGCCGGTGCGGCAGGGCCATCAGGTACTGATCCCGCGCGCCACCACCCACCGTTGGATTCCCGACGGGCCGGAACCGTTGCGCGCCTACATTATCGAGGGCTCCGGTCACATCACCCCACCCAAGCGGTATCTCTCGAAATACGGTCAGTTCCTGGAGCATTCGCCCTACTGCGAGCGGGATCTGCACGCGCCGACCGAACTCGCGACGGCCGAGGGCGAGAATGTGGAGGTGCTGGTCAAGCATCGCCCGGCCGGTCAGATCGTGGGCACCAGCCTGGTTTACGCCACCCACCCGTTCGATGTGGTGGGTTGGGACGGCTGCCTGTACCCGTTCACCTTCGATATCGCCGACTTCGAACCCATCACCGGCCGCGTGCATCAGCCGCCGCCCGCGCATCAGGCGTTCGAGGGGCAGAACTTCGTGATCTGCAATTTCGTGCCGCGCAAGGTGGACTATCACCCGCTGTCGATTCCGGTGCCCTACTACCACTCCAATGTGGACTCCGACGAGATCATGTTCTATTGCGGCGGAAACTACGAGGCGCGCAAGGGATCCGGGATCGGGCAGGGGTCGGTGTCGGTGCATCCGGGCGGGTACGCGCACGGGCCGCAGCCGGGCGCCTACGAGCGCAGCATCGGCCTGGAATTCTTCGACGAGCTGGCGGTCATGGTGGACACCTTCCATCCGTTGCAGCTGGGTGAGGGTGCGATGGCGTGTGAGGATCCGGGCTACGCCTGGACCTGGTCGGGTCGCGGCCCGAGCCAATGGGTGTGAACCGGTGGATTCGAGCGACGAGCGGAGCGGTGGGTGACGGGGAAGGTGAATGGGGAGATGAGCAGCCGGGTGCGTATCGAGGTGCCGGAAGGGTCCGGGTTCGGGCCGACGCATCTGCCGTACTGCGTGTTCCGTCCGCTGGGCGAGGAGCCGCGGGTGGGGGTGCGGCTGGGTGATTCGATCATCGATCTGGCGGTGGCGCTGGATGATCCGATGTTCCATCAGCCCAGCCTGAACGCCTTCATGACGCAAGGGCCGCAGTGCTGGCGGGAGGTGCGCGAGCGGGTCACCGCGGCCGCCGACTCGGAATTGCCCGCGGCGGCGGTGCACGAGGTGCGGGCGGTGCGGCTGGATCTGCCGGTCGAGATCGGCGACTACGTCGACTTCTATGCCAGCCTCGATCACGCCACCGCGCTGGGCAGCATGCTGCGGCCGAACGGGGAACCGCTGCTGCCGAATTGGCGGCATCTGCCGGTGGGATACCACGGGCGCGCGGGCACGATCGTGGTGTCGGGTACCGATGTCATCCGGCCGCACGGGCAGCGCCGGACGGATTCCGGCGCACCGGATTTCGGGCCGAGCCGCCGCCTGGACATCGAGGCCGAGCTGGGCTTTCTGGTGGGTGCGGGTTCACCGCTCGGAACACCCATCGGGACCGGCGAATTCGCCGAGCATGTGTTCGGGGTGGCGTTGGTCAACGATTGGTCGGCGCGCGACATCCAAGCGTGGGAGGGGCAACCACTGGGCCCGTTCCTGGGCAAGTCCTTCGCGACCAGCCTGTCGGCGTGGGTGACGCCGCTCGACGCGCTGACCGAGGCGCGGATTCCGCTGCCCGCGCAGCTTCCCGAACCGCTGCCGTATCTGCGGGACAGTGCGGCGTGGGGATTGGATATCGAGCTGCGGGTGGAATGGAACGGCCACCTGGTCTCCACTCCCCCGTTCCGCCGGATGTACTGGTCGCCCGCGCAGATGCTCGCGCACATGACGGTGAATGGGGCCTCCACCCGCACCGGCGACCTCTTCGCCTCCGGCACCATCTCCGGTCCCGAGATCGCAGAGCGCGGATCGCTGATGGAAATGAGCTGGGGCGGCACCGAACCCATCGAGTTGAACGGGGTGCAGCGCACCTTCCTCAACGACGGCGACGAAATAGTCATCACCGCCACCGCCCCGGCGGTCGGTGGTGGCCACCTGGAATTGGGCGAGGTCCGCGGCCGAGTCACGAAAGCCATTTGATAGCAGGACCGCATCGCCATGAGCATCGTCACTGAACCTACCGAGCGGTAGACCAGGAACGCTACCGTTCCGACCGTCTGAAGACCGTCGGAGGTTGCGTCAATGTTGACCAGTTCTGCCCGGTTCGCCATGGCTCGCCCGCGCGCGGTCCTGGTCGCCGCGCTCATGCTCATGCTGATCTGCGGAGGCTTCGGGGCCACCGTCAAGAACCACATGGTCGGCGGCGGCTACCTCACCGATTCGCTGGAGTCGGTGCAGGCCAACGACGTCATCACGAAGAACTTCCCCGGCGGCAATCCGAATCTCATCGTCATGGTGAGCGGCGACGGCGGCGTGAACAGCCCGGATGTGCGCGCGGAGGCCCAGCGCGTCACCGATACCCTCGGCAGCGACCCGAATGTGACCGGCGTGCAGTCCTATTGGACCAGCCTGCAGACCCGCTCCGATCTGGCGACCGCGCTGAAGAGCAAGGACGGCAAGCGCGGGCTCATCATGGCGACGGTCACCGGTACCGACACCGACGTGCAGAACCGGGCCGCCGATCTGTCCGCGGAATTGAACGGTGACCACGATGGCGTGCAGGTGCGCGTCGGCGGCATGGCGGGCAGCTTCGCGGACATCAACCATCAGGTCGAGAAGGATCTGCTGCTGGCCGAGGCCATCGCGGTGCCGGTGTCGGCGCTGCTGCTGGTGCTGGTGTTCGGCAGTGTGATCGCGGCGCTGCTGCCGGTCGGCGTGGGGCTGTTCGCGATTGCCGCGACGCTGGGCATTCTGCGCGGACTGACCACGGTCATGGACGTGTCGATCTTCGCGCTCAATATGACCAGCGCGCTCGGGCTGGCGCTGGCCATCGACTACAGCTTGTTCATCGTCAGCAGGTACCGCGAAGAGCTGGGCAACGGTCTCGACACCCGGGCGGCGATTCTGCGTTCGGTGCAGACGGCGGGTCGCACCGTGGTGTTCTCCGGTTTGACCGTCGCATTGGCGCTGGCCGCACTCGCCGTGTTCCCGCAGCCGTTCTTCAAGTCCTTCGCCTACGCCGGTGTCGCCGTCGTGGTGGCGGCGGTGGGCGCATCGGTGCTCCTGCTGCCCGCGGCGCTGCTGCTGCTCGGTGATCGGGTGAACGCCTGGGATCTGCGGAAACCCGTGCGCCGCCTGTTCGGTCGTGGTGAGCCCGCGCCGAAACCGGTCGAGCAGACCTTCTGGTATCGGCTGGTCACCGGCGTGATGAAGCGCGCCCTGCCGGTCGCGGTGGTCGCGGCGGCGGTGCTGCTGGCGCTCGGATCCCCGTTCCTGCGGGCACATTTCGGGACACCCGACGATCGGGTGATCGGCACGTTCGCGTCCAGCCGTCAGGTCGGTGACGCGCTGCGGCAGGATTTCAATGCCGATATGGCGTCCAGCGCTGTGGTCGTGCTGCCCGGATTCCACGGTGACGCCAAGGAGATCGGCGCGTACGCCAAGCAGCTGTCGGAGGTGCCTGGCGTCGCGGCGGTGCTGTCCGGCGACGGCGTCTACGCGGCCGGTCAGAAGATGGCGGCCGGTGTCCCGCAGATGATCGGGCCGGGCGGGGCCTATCTCTCGGTCGGCACCACGGTCGCTCCCTACTCCCCCGCGGGCAAGGCGCAACTCGCGGCCCTGCGGGCGGTGCCCGCGCCGGGCGAGGTGCTCTTCGGCGGTGCGGCGGCATTGAACGAGGACACCATGGACTCGGTGATCAGCCGAATCCCGTTGGCGGCCGGACTGATCGCGATCATCACGCTGATCCTGCTGTTCCTGTTCACCGGCAGCGTGGTGCTCCCGGTGAAGGCTCTGCTGCTGAATATGCTCTCGCTGACCGCCACCTTCGGCGCGATGATCTGGATCTTCGAGCAGGGTCACCTGTCGAGGCTGCTGGGCTTCACCTCCACCGGCAGCCTCGACCTGTTCATGCCGATCCTCATGTTCTGCCTGGCCTTCGGCATGTCCATGGACTACGAGGTGTTCCTGCTGTCCCGCATTCGCGAGGAGTGGCTGGCCTCGGATCGTGGCAGGGAAGCCAATACCCGGTCGGTGGCGCTCGGGGTGGCCCGCACCGGCCGGATCTTCACCGCCGCAGCGGGTTTGATGGCGGTGGTGCTGCTGGCGGTCGCCACCTCCGAGGTCGCGCCCATGAAGCTGTTCGGCATCGGCCTGGCGCTGGCGGTGGTGTCGGATGCCACCATCATTCGCGGCCTGCTCGCCCCGGCGCTCATGCGGTTGATGTCCACCGGCAATTGGTGGGCCCCGAAACCGCTTGCGGCGCTGCACAAGCGGATCGGGTTGGAGGAGTCAGCGCCGGTAGCCGAGGGCGACCACACCGGCGGCTACCAGCACCAGCGCACCGATGACACCGAGGCCGAGACCCATGCTGTCGGCGAAGGCGACCGGATGGCGGGCGCCGTCCCCCGCGTGTGAGGCCATCAGGGTGCCGATCACAGCGACACCGACGGCTGCACCGAATTCGCGGGCGGCGGAGTTCAATCCGGCGCCCATGCCGGAGCGGTCGGTGGGCAGGTTCGCCATCACACCGTGGGTGAGCACCGGTGCGGCGAAGCCCATCCCGAACGACAGCAGCACGAGGTAGACCGCGTACAGCGGATACGGGGTGCTCGCGTCGGCGGTGGCGACCAGCAGCAGGCCCGCGCCGATGACGGCCAGCCCGCCCGCCGCCGGAATCCGCGGGCCCAGCTTCGCTTCCAGCCGCACCGCGTAGCGGGGCACCAGGATCATGCCGATGGTGAGCGGCACGATGGCCAGGCCCGCGGCCGCCGGGGAGAAGCCCTTCACATATTGCAGGTACTGCGAGTTCACGAAGAACAGCGCGAAGAGCCCGAAAAACGTGGTGGCCGTGCCCAATACGGCCACCGACAGCGCTCGGGAACGGAATACGCGCGGGTCGATGAGCGGATGCGGGCAACGCAGCGAATGCCACATCAGCACCGCGATCAGCACGACGCCCAGCCCGAATCCGGCCAGCACCTCCGCCGAACCCCAGCCGTGTGACGGGCCCTCGATGATGCCGTAGAGCAGCGCGACCGATCCGGCGGTGAGCAGCAGCGCGCCCAGCGGATCCTGATTCGCCTCGCGGCGTGGGGTTTTCGGGGTCACTACGGCGACCACCACGATGAGCAGCAGCCCGGTCGGCACCATCACCCAGAACAGCGACTGCCACGGCAGGAACTCCTGCAGCACCCCGCCGCCGATATTGCCCAGCGCCCCACCGAGACCCAGCGACAGTGTCCAGGTGGCCAGCGCATGCGCCCGCGTCCGGGCGTCCGGGCACAGCTGCACCAGAATCGACATGGTGGCGGGCATGATGAGCGCCGCGCCCGCGCCCGAGACGGCACGCCCGGCAATCAGGACCGCCGGATACGCGGCCAGGGCGCTGGTCAGCGCGCCCGCCGCGAACAGGCCCAGCCCGCTCAGCAGCGCGCCCTTGCGCCCGTACCGATCGCCGAACGCGCCCGCCGGTATGAGCAGCGCGGCGAACACGATCACGTAGGCGTCGACGGCCCACAACAACTCGGCGGGCCGCGGATGCAGGGACGAGGCGGCCAGCAGGGGAATGGACAGATTGATCGCCGCCACCATGGATTGCGCCACCATGATGCAGGCGCACAGGGCGAGCAGCACCGCGCGTGGCGGTCCGGCGACTCTGGCTTCTTTCGTTGACGCCGTGGTGACCGGCATTCCGGACACGACTGTGGACATGGATGTACTCCAAACGGCAATGGGGAATTGGAATTCCGTCAGCATTCGGACGGAACGAATTCCACGCTAAAGTCGCTCGGGCAATTACTCAAATGCATCTTTATCATTGGATACATGCACCGCACGCAATCCAGTGATCTCCGGGGCCTGGACCTGAACCTGCTGGTCGCCCTGGACGCCCTGCTCACCGAACACAGCGTGACCGGTGCGGCCGAACGCCTGCAGCTCTCCGAGCCCGCGGTCAGCCGCGCGCTCGGCCGCATCCGCCGCAGCATCGGCGACCCGATCCTGGTCCGCGCGGGTCGCGTCATGGTGCCGACCCCGCACGCCCTGGCCATCACCCCCGAGGTCCGCGATCTGGTCGAACGCGTCCAGCAACTCTTCTCCTCCGCCCGGACCGCCGACCTCCGCACGGTCACCCGCGACCTGACCGTCCTGGCCCACTACGCCATGGCCGCCGTCTTCGGCCCCGCCCTGGTCGAACGCGCCGCCGCCGAAGCGCCCGGCATCACCCTGCGCTTCCTCAACGAGGGCCACACCGACACCCCCATGCTCCGCGACGGCCAAGCCGACCTGGAAATGGGCATCATCGGCGACCGCGCCCCCGAAATCCACGTCGCCCCGGTCTTCGACGACCGCATGATCGGCGCGGCCCGCACCGGCCATCCCCTGTTGCGCGACAAAAAGATTCACCTCGAGGACTACGTCGCGGCCCGCCACCTCGCCGCCTCGCGCCGCGGCCGCCTCACCGGCCCCATCGACGAAGCCCTCGCCCGCCGGGGCCTCCGCCGCGAAGTCACCGCGTCGGTCGCAGGCATCACCGGTTCCCTCTTCTTCCTCCGCAACAGCGACCTACTCGGCAATATCCCCGCCTGCGCCCGCCCCCTGGCCCACCAGCTGGGCCTCGCCACCTTCGATCTCCCGATCGAAACCCCGCCGCTCCCTTACGCAATGGCCTGGCACCCCCGCAATGATGCCGACCCCGCCCACAGCTGGCTCCGCGACGCCCTCCGCGACATCATGCTGACGGGCGCTCAGGCCGGGTGAACCAGCGGTTTCGTGCGCGGCTGGTTCCACATTTGCAGCAGGCAAGCGGATTCCGCGGTATGGAACCGCAGGCGGTAGTCCCCGTGCCCGCCGGGCAACGGTGGGAGCGGCACCTCACTGCCCGCCAGCTCATGGAGCACCACATGGCCGTAGTCGTACCGGCAGCTCAACTCGGCGATGTGGGGATAAGAGCGGTCCGGCCCCGGGTCGGTCGGCGAGATGACCACCGTGAGAACGAGTTCGCCGTCCGGCATGGGTGTCCAGAACAGCGCGGCGCCCCGGACCGCGGCGATGGTGTCGGCCGACTCGGCGTGCGGCGGGATCGGAAGAATAGTGGCGAGCGGACTGCCACCGTAATCGAGCAGATGGAACTGACTCCCCCGAATCCGCAGCCTGACCTCGCGCCGCTCCGGAACCGCGGTGGCCCGCCGGTCCGGCGCGACGAAGCGCGGAGGCTCGGTGAATCCCTGTGCCACAACGAATTCGGCGTACTCCTCGTCGGTGATCCGGCGAACGAGCGCACCGATGTCCGGGAGGTCTCCCGGTTCGGGGTCCTCGTAGCTGCTCGTGCTCAGAATCGCGTAGACACCCCCGGTGCGCTCGGGCTCATTCCATCGGGTCACCCGGATCAATCCGCACCTCGCGCAGGAAACACGCCGGATATTGACGCGACGACCGACCTCATCGAGCTCGAATTCCGTTGCCGTCCACGATTCTTCGGGGAAATCGTGGTTGTTGCCGCAGGTGCGCCTGATCAGTTCGGCCGCCATGTCCTCGCGGCTGGGGTATTCGGTCATCTCTCACCTCGCGGCAGGGACAGTAGTTCGCGGCCGCGTTCGGGAGTGAACATCTCGGCCAGGACGGGATGGGCGAGCAGGACGACGGGTGCGATGTGGTCGGGGGAGCGTGGGACCCAGTGCCGCATGGCCGTTCGGACGGCCTGCCACAGAGCTTCGGAATCGCTGGGGTGGGCGGCCAGGGCCTGCCGGATCAGGGCGTCGAACCCGGGATCGCCGAAGTCCAGGGCTGGACCCGAATATCGCAGTCGGGCTTGGTATTCGCCGATGGCCAGCTGGATCACCGGCGCCTGTTCGATCATCGCGCCCTGGAGAACCGTGGCCAGGTACGGTCGCGAATCGCGGGCGTGCTGCACGAACAGGTAGGGCAGCAGTTCCTCGGTGAACAGCGGAGTGGTGAGGAATCCCTCGGACACGGCGTCCATTCGCAGCACGCGGCTCAGCGATTGGTTCGTGAGGCTCGACTCCCGCTCGAGGAAGAGCTGCAGCTGCACCCGCAACAGTGTGGCGCGCTCCCGCCCGAACTTCTCGGCCTCTACCAGAAGTGCTGTGGCACTGTTGGTATCGCCGGCGAGCGCGTCGCGCCGAGCCTGTTCAACCTGCACGTCCCACTGGTCGCGGGTGTCCCCCGTGGGCTGCAACATCCGGTGGGTTTCGGCGTAGAGGTCCTCCATCAGGGCCGAGAAGGACGGGTACCGCGTCGGCCCCGACTCGTTCCACGCGCCCAGGTCATAGGCCGCCCACTCCCCGGCGGCATCGACATCGCCCGGGTCGAGGAAGAGCACGCCGAGGTCGACATCCAGGGAGATCAGCAGGCCCCGGGTGAATCGATTCCCGTTCTCCGGTTGTGGATTGGGATCGGAGCTCAGCTCTTCCCAAGACTCCCAATTCGATTCGAGATCCCGCAGCCACCCCAGGTTGGAGGTGTCGCGCATCCGTCTCACGGAGTATCCGGCATTCCGCCACCCATTCGTGGTCAGCAGAAACTCCCGATACGACGGCGGCAGCGTCCGCCCGATTCGTGCCTCGGCGGCGGCGACCTCGGACTCACTCGCGGGCGCGAAACCGAGCCACCGGCCGCGCACCACCTCCGGTTCCACCGTCCCCGGCTCCGAGCCGCGAATCCACTCCTCGCTCCACCTGGACAACCACGGTTTCCACTCCACGTCGACAGCCCTTTCCGCCGGGTACCGCATCGACGGTAATCACGGGCACCGACAGCGGGGTATCGGAAAAGTGTCCTAATCCGGTGTTCGGCGTCGGCCGGAAGCGGCACGACCAGCGTCGACCACGGCTACGAAGTGCTCGAGATCGGCGGTGAGGGTTTCGACGGAATCGGGGGCGCCGCCGTCGTCGTGGTGGTGGAGCCAGTCGGCGACGAGTTCGAACATGCCGCCGATGGTGGCGAGGGCCAAGGGGAACAAGGTCCGGTCGGTGTCCGGGTTGCCTTGCAGCCATTGGTGTTTCAGGAATTCGGCGGACCAGCGGCGGTTGGTGCGGCGCTGGGCTTCGACGGCCGGGGAGATGCCGCCCGCTTCGCCGAAGGTGACCTTGGCGAGGCGGGGGTCGTCGGCGATGGCGTGGACGAAGGCGGCGACGATCGCGGCGCGGCGGGTGGGCCAGTCGGCGGCTGCGGTTTCGACGGCGGTCTGGGCCACGCGTTGCTGGATGCCGGTGCTGATCTGGACCAGCAGGGCGGTGTAGCAGGCCTCCTTGCTGTCGAAGTGATCGTAGAAGCCCTTGGTGCCGACGTAGGCGTGCTGACAGATCTGCTCGATCGAGGTCAGCGAATAACTCTGGCGGGCAAAGAGATCGGTGGCGGCGGTGAGCAGTTGACGGCGGCGCTGGGCGCTGCGTTCGTCGGCGTCGAGGCCGCGGATCCGGCGCCGTGCCACCGGTGTCCGGTCGCTGGGTACGGCGGTCCGCTCGGTCGGCGCGGCAGATTTGCTGCGGGACATGCCTAGACGATAGCCAAGCTCGTTTCAGAAAGACATCTTGTTGGTAGGTGGATGCCGTGTTGTAATCGCTGTCACGTCGAGGAAGGGAACAGAGACGTGGCAATCAAAGGGGATCGCCGAAAGCGGGGAAGACGGCTGCTCGCCGTCGCGCTCGCGACGGCATTGACGGCCGCTTCGGCCGTACTGTTGGGGGGCGTCACCGCGGGATCGGCTGCCGCGCAACCGGAACCGCTGAATGTGGATCCGTTCTATCAAGCGCCCGACGGGTTCGAGGCCAGTGATCCGGGCACCATTCTGCGGACCCGCGAAGTGCAGTTGGCAGTGCTCACCGTGTTGCCCGTGCACGTGCGGTCCTGGCAGTTGCTCTACCGCACCACCGATCTGTTCGGGCAGCCGACGGTCGCGGCCACCACGGTGGCAATTCCGGAGGGGGCCAATACTTCTCACGGCAGGCCACTGGTTTCGCATCAGTTCTTCTACGACAGCACCTCACCGAATTGCGCACCCTCGTTCGTGCTGCAGCAGGGCGGTGGGCTGCCCGCGCTCGAGGGCATTCACTCCACGGTCGAATACCTGGAGCTGGCGGCATCCATCAGCCAGGGCTACGCCATCAACGTTCCCGACTACGAGGGGATGAACGGGCATCTCGCAGTCGCCAAGGAACCCGGGTACATGATTCTCGACAGCGTGCGCGCCGCCGAGGCCTTCCAGCCACTGGGCTTGGATGGCGCGAATACACCTGTCGCACTGTGGGGTTACTCCGGTGGCGGCATGGGCAGCGGGTGGGCGGCGGAGATGCAGCCGAGTTACGCGCCGGAGCTGAACGTCAAGGCCATCGCCATGGGCGCGCCGGTGTCTGATGTCGAATCCCTGTTGCACGTCAACGGTTCCATGTTCGCCAGCCTGATCGGTGTCGGTATCGCGTCACTGCGCAACGCGTACCCGAAGTTCGCGGAGACCACCGACAAGTACCTGACGCCAGAGGGGCGGGCGATCATGGACCGCACCGCGAATCAGTGTCTGGTGCGCAATGTGCTGAACCTGATGTTCACCGATTACCAGCGCATGATGACCATTCCGATCGCAGATTTCCTGGCGCTGCCGGAAATCAAGGAGGTCTTCGATTCGACTGTGCTGGGCAGCAATCCGCCGACCGCACCGACCATGGTTTATCAGGGCGTCTACGACGAGGCGGTGCCCTGGTACACGAATGACCGCATGGTCCAACAGTGGTGTGACGGTGGAACTTCCGTCTACTACAAGCGCGATCACCTCAGCGAGCACCTGACATTGACCACGCTCGGTATGGCCGATGCCTTCAACTGGATCAAGTCGCGATTGGCTCCCGGCGCGGTCGATCCGGTGGGCTGCCGCACCGACAATGTGATCAGCATGTACGCCAATGTGGACGCACTGGCCACCCAGACCGAGATCGCCTTGAACGCGGCCTTCGGCGCACTCGGCTGGCCCATCGGACCGCAAGAGCGCTGATCAGACCGGATCGTATATTCCACGGTCCCGGATCGTCAGCGGTCCGGGACCGGGTATGGTCGGCTCGGAAGAAGTACGTATTGCCAACGGGGGCTCGCACCAGCGGGCTGAGAGGACGGCTAGGGCCGTCGACCGTATGAACCTGACCGGGTAATGCCGGCGTAGGGAGGATTCAAATGTCATCCAGCCGTGTCTCCAGCAGTTCTGCGCCTGTCGACACCGTGACCACCGGCCCCATCCAGGGCAGCGTCAAGCACTACGAGCAGGTCGAGGCCGATGGCACGACACTGAACGTGCCGGTGCGACGCATCAACCTCACCAATGGCGAGCACTTCGACGTGTACGACACCTCGGGTCCGTACACCGACGACACCGCCACCATCGACCTCGAGGGCGGGCTCCCCAAGCTCCGCGACGCCTGGGACAAGCCGCAGGTCGACGGCCCGCCGACGCAGCTCAACTGGGCGCGTCAGGGCGTGATCACCGCCGAGATGCACTACATCGCGAAGCGCGAAGGCGTTGCGCCGGAACTGGTTCGCGACGAGGTCGCCGCCGGTCGCGCGGTGATTCCGGCCAATCACAAGCACCCCGAGTCCGAGCCGATGATCATCGGCAAGAAGTTCGCCGTGAAGATCAACGCGAACATCGGCAACTCGGCCGTGAGCTCCTCCATTGCCGAGGAGGTCGAGAAGATGGTGTGGGCCACCCGCTGGGGCGCCGACACCATCATGGATCTCTCCACCGGCAAGAACATTCACGAGACCCGCGAGTGGATCCTGCGCAACTCCCCCGTCCCGGTGGGCACCGTGCCGATCTACCAGGCACTCGAGAAGGTGAACGGTGATCCCACCAAGCTGACGTGGGAGATGTACCGCGACACCGTGATCGAGCAGGCCGAGCAGGGCGTCGACTACATGACCGTGCACGCGGGCGTGCTGCTGCGCTACGTGCCGCTGGCCGCCAAGCGCGTCACCGGCATCGTGTCGCGCGGTGGGTCGATCATGGCCGCGTGGTGTCTCGCGCATCACCAGGAATCGTTCCTGTACACCAACTTCGCCGAGCTGTGCGAGATTCTCGCGAAGTACGACATCACCTTCTCCCTCGGTGACGGCCTGCGTCCCGGCTCCATCGCGGACGCCAATGACGAGGCCCAGTTCGCCGAGCTGCGCACCCTGGGCGAGCTCACCAAGATCGCGAAATCCTATGGCGTGCAGGTGATGATCGAGGGCCCCGGCCACGTGCCGATGCACAAGATCGTGGAGAACGTGCGGCTGGAGGAGGAGCTCTGCGAGGAGGCTCCGTTCTACACCCTCGGCCCGCTGGCCACCGATATCGCGCCCGCCTACGACCACATCACCTCGGCGATCGGCGCGGCCATCATCGCCCAGGCCGGTACCGCGATGCTGTGCTACGTGACGCCCAAGGAGCACCTGGGCCTGCCCAACCGCGACGACGTGAAGGTCGGCGTGATCACCTACAAGATCGCCGCCCACTCCGCCGACCTGGCCAAGCAGCACCCGCGCGCCCAGGACCGCGACAACGAACTGTCCAAGGCGCGCTTCGAGTTCCGCTGGACCGACCAGTTCAACCTCGCGCTGGACCCCGACACCGCGCGCGAGTACCACGACGAGACCATGCCCGCGGAGCCCGCCAAGACCGCCCACTTCTGCTCCATGTGCGGTCCGAAGTTCTGCTCCATGCGCATCTCGCAGGACGTGCGTGACTACGCCGAGAAGCACGGCCTCACCGACGTGTCCGCCATCGAGGCGGGCATGGCCGAGAAGTCCGTCGAATTCGCCGACGCGGGCAACAAGGTGTACCTGCCCGTCGTCTAGCAGTACCGAATCCTCTTCGGGGCGGATGGCTTTCGAGTCACCCGCCCCGAAGTCGTTTCAGGCCCGGCTGGAAATCTGCTGCACCGACCAGCTGTTTCCATCCGGATCGTCGAAGAAGATGAACCCACTGTTGTCCAGCGGATCCGCGTCCGGGTTAGTCGGTCCGGGCAGCACCTGGATATCGCTGACGTCGACGCCGCGCCCGACCAATTCGGCATGCGCCCGCCGCAGATCCGGGACAACCAGCTGCAGTCCCTTGAGATAGCCGGGCTCCATCTTCGGCACCGCCCCCTCCCCGATCACAATGGAGCACCCGGACCCGGGCGGGGTGAGCTGACAGATCCGCATCCCCTCGGCGGGGCGCACATCATGGTCGACGTGGAAGCCGAGCTTGTTGCTGTAGAAATCCTTGGCGCGGTCGACGTCGGAGACGGGCACGATGACCACTTCGAGTGTCCAGTTCATGACAAATCCTTCCGATTAGGGCGTTCCTCTGGAAGTCGGAGCCGAGACACGGGATTCATCATTGTTCAGACCGCGGGAATCAGCATCGTTCCGGAGCGCTGTCCGGCCAAGCGGTCGTCCTGCCTTCCAGGCCATGTCGATGATCCGACCACGGAAGGCATCTGATCTGTCGGATAAGTCATCCGACTCCAGGTAGGATCGCCGGATGGCTAAGACGAAGCTATCGATCACGATCGACGATGCGGTTGCCGCCGACGCGGACGCCGCCGCCGAGGCCGCCGGTCTCAACCGTTCCGAGTACATGGAGCGCGCGGTGCGGGAAGCGAACCTGCGGGCAGCGCTGCAGCATTACAAGGTCGTGACCGTCCCTGCGTTCGGGATCGACGAATACGCGCAACGTATCTATGACCTCAACCGGAAAGTGGGCCTGTGATCCGCCCTGGCGCGATTTGTCCCCGCCGAGACACCGATTCCGAGATCTACGTGGCCATTTTGTCCAGTGCCACGCATATCGAAGCCGAGACCGGCCGAGTATTCGTTTGCCCCTTTATCCCCGGCGAATTACCCGAGGGCGTAATGGCTTTCGATGTCACCGTGCCCACACCAACCGGCCTGCTGTTGCCCGAACTGACGCAGTGGCTGCCAGTCTCGGCCCTCGACGAGCCGATCGGCAACACGGGTCCACAGGCGCTGACCCGCGCTACATCGCTGGTCGCCTCACTCCTAGGCTGGCCGTAAGCCTCGACTGTGCCTGAGCCACGGTGAGCCCGAGTTCGGCCGCTACCTCGAGATCGATGTTGTTGAAACCGGTTGAGCGCTGGGCGATCATGCGGGTGCCGCCCGCGGCGAGCGTGCGTAGGACGTCGGCGTCGAGTTGGGCGTTGACGCTCGTGCTGACGATTTCGTAGCCCGCTGCCAGCGGGGCCGTGTTCCGGTTCAGGAATTCCTCGAGCATCCGGATGCCGTGGCGGCCGTCGAGGGCCGCACGCAGCATGGGCTTCTCATCGGCTTGCACGCCGTAGGCGAGGATCTCCATGCGGCCACGCTATCGCCGCGGATCAACCGATTCGGGGAGGCGTCGCCGGGTCACTGGCCGCGGCGCTGCCAGCGATGGGCGAATTCGCCGGGCTCCGGCGGTGGGCCCGGGAGGTCGCCGGGGGCGGCCAGGCCGTCGATGAGCAGGGCCAGGACGCGCCGGCGGAGTTGGGCGGTGCGGTCGGGATCGGGGAGGGCGATGGCGGCGCAGGATTCGAGGATCAGGCCGAGGTCGGCGACGGTGACGCCGGGACGCAGGCGGCCGGATTCCCGGGCGCGGCGCAGGAGTTCGTCATTGAGTTCGGCCGAGCGCCGGACGTCGGGGACGATCGATTCGTCGGGGGTGAAGGTGCCTGCCAGGTGGGTGGTCAGGGAGTGCACATCGGCGTCGACCACGCGCCGCAGGAAGTCGACCAGCGCGCCCCAGTCGTCGGAATTCTCCAGTGCCGCTTCGGCTTCGGTGTTGTAGCGGCGTAGTCCGTCGTAGCAGAGGGTGCGCAGCAGCTCCTCCTTGCTCGGGTAGCGGCGGTACAGCGCGCTGATGCCTACTCCCGCGCGCTCCGCGACCGCCGAGATCGGGGCCTTCGGTTCGGCGAGGAAGACGTCGCGGGCGGCGGCCAGGATGAGTTCGTCATTGCGGGCGGCCTGCGCCTTGCGGCCGGGCAGGGCGCGTTGAGCTGCGGGTTCGACTGTCTTCGCCATGAATCCGAGAATACCACTTGAACGGAATGATCCGTTCCGCTATGGTTCAAACAGAACGAAACATTCCGTTCCACTGAGGAGAGAATGATGAACGCCCAGACCGCCACCTCTGCCATCCGCCCCTTCCGCATCGACGTCCCCCAGGCCCAGCTGGATGATCTGAACGAGCGGCTGCGCAAGGCGCTGTTTCCCAATGAGCTGCCGGGCGTGGGCGACTCCTACGGCGTCACCGTCGACCGGGTGCGCGGACTCACGCAGTACTGGCTGGCGGAATTCGATTGGCGGGCACTGGAATCCGAGCTCAACGCCTACCCGCAGTTCACCACCGAGATCGACGGCGAGGAAATCCACTTCCTGCACATCCGCTCGCCCCGGGCCGATGCCGTCCCGGCCGTGCTGATCCACGGCTGGCCCGGATCGATCCTCGAGTACCTGGATGTCATCGAGCCGCTGACCAACCCCGACGACGCCGCGGCACCGGCTTTCCACCTGGTCATCCCCTCGCTGCCGGGCTTCGGCTTCTCCGGCCCGACCCGCAGCACCGGCTGGGGCACCCGCCGGACCGCCCGCGCCTTCGTCGACCTCATGGTCCGGCTCGGCTACCAGCGCTTCGCGGCGATCGGCAATGACGCGGGCTCGATGGTCGCACCCGAGATGGCCCGCATCGCCCCCGATCGGCTGCTGGGAATGCATGTGACACAGCTGTTCTCGTTCCCCTCCGGCGATCCGGCCGAGATGGCGGAGCTGTCCGCGGAGGACATGGCGGCGCTGGGGCATCTGCAGTGGTTCATGGACAACAAGTTCAGCTTCAACACCCTGCACAGCCAGCAGCCGCAGACCCTGGCCTTCGCCATCTCGGATTCGCCGATCGGCCTGCTGGGCTGGAACTCCCAACTCATGGGCGAGAGCCTGGACGCGCGGTTCGTCATCGGCAATGTGGCGATCTACTGGCTGACCGGCACCGCCGCGTCGTCGATCCGGTTCTACTGGGAGGACGCGCACGACACCGAGCGCACGCCGGGCCCGACCACCGTGCCGACCGGGCTGGCCATGTTCAAGGGCGACTTCCAGTCCATGCGCCGCTTCGCCGACCGCGATCACAAGAACATCGTGAGCTGGCATGCCTACGACGCGAATTCGTCCCGCTCCACCAGCTCGAACGATGCGGCCGGGCACTACGCCGCGCACGAGGCCACCGACGTCCTGGTCGCCGACATTCGGGAGTTCTTCGCCCGCCTGAGCTGATCTCGCATGTTCGCGAGACGCGCGGCGATGTTTCCGGCCGGCTCCCGTTGGTGTACTGGAATCACCTTCCCGACAACGAATTTCACGAGGTGAGAGCCATGAAGGTAGCCATTTTCGGAGCCACCGGGACCGTCGGTCGCCACGTCGTCGCACGGGCCCTGGCGGCCGGCCATCAGGTCACCGCACTGACCCGCGACCCCGCGCACATCAGCACGCCGCACGAGCGGCTGCGGGTCGAGGTCGGCGATGTCCTGGACCCGGCCGCCGTGGAGCGCACGGTGATCGGCCAGGACGCGGTCATCGTCACGCTGGGCGCGGGCCGCAAGGGCGTGGTCCGCGCCGAGGGCACCCGCCGCATCATCGAGGCCATGGACCGGACCGGCGTCAAACGCCTGATCTGCCAGTCCTCCCTGGGCGTCGGCGACAGCCGCGGCAATCTCAACTTCGTCTGGAAGTACGTCATGTTCGGCATGCTGCTGCGCCAGGCGTACGCCGATCACGTGGTGCAGGAGCAGTATGTGGTGGCCAGCGACCTGGATTGGACCATCGTGCGGCCCAGCGCCTTCACCGACGGTCCCGCCACCGGGAATTTCCGCCGCGGCTTCGCCGGCTCGGAAACCGGCCTGACGCTGAAGATCTCGCGCGCCGATATCGCGAACTTCCTGGTAGAGCAGCTTTCCGATGACACCTACCTGCGTCGCACACCCGGGATCTCGCACTGATCCGCGATCCCTACACGGCCCCGGCCGACATGTCAGCTCGACATCAGGCCGGTATCAGCCGGACTCGCGAAAGTACTCACATCACAGCGATCCCGGCCCCCCAGGGCCGGGACACGAAACAAGGAGTACCGCGATGAACGACACCACCCGCAGCAACGACACCACCTGGACCGGCATGGTGCAGGTCGAGGACACCGCGCTCGCCGTCACCGACACCGGCGGCAACGGCACCCCGGTCCTGTACCTCAACGGTTCCTACGCCACCCGCAAGAACTGGAAGAAGGTCATCGCCGACCTCGGTCCCGGCTTCCGCCACATCACCTTCGACGAGCGCGCCCGCGGCAAGTCGCAGACCTCCGCCGACTACTCCTTCGAAGCCTGCGTCCGCGACATCGACGCCGTCCTCGCCGCCCGCGGCGTGCAGCGCGCCATCCTGGTCGGCTGGTCCTACGGCGCCCTGGTCGCCGTGCACTGGGCCGACCGCAACCCCGAGCGCGTCATCGGTGTGGTCTCCGCCGACGGCGCGATGCCCTTCGGCCTCACCAGCCAGGAAGACCTGGACCGCATCCGGGCGATGTTCCAGAAGATGGGCCCGATGATGCCGATCCTGCGGCCGCTGCACCTGGCCGCGCGGATGAGCGCGGAGCAGCACGCCGAGGTCAATATCGAACTCAATCTGCTCTGCGCCGCACTCGCCCCGGTGCTGGAACGGCTCACCGTCCCGGTCCGCTACGTGGTCGCCAATGGCGCCAACCTCGGTGCGACAGAGGCGGAAATGGCGGCGGTGCGGGACTCGCTGACCCCGTGCCTGTCGGTCAACCCGAACCTGACCATCAACGCCCAGGTCGGCAGCAACCACTCCAAGATCCTGTCCAAGGACTTCCACGCGGTCGCGGAGGCCGTCCGTGCCACCGTCGGCTAGAAGCCGAAAATCTCAGCCAGCTCGATGGATTCATCGTCCCAGCGACGTTCGATGGCCGCCCGCTCCAGGGCGGGCAGGGCCGGATCCCAGCCGGACCTGCGCCAGAAGGCTTCTCGGTGCTCATCGCTGAGGGGGTACGGCGTGCTCATGCGCGATCCCTGAATTGTGGTGGGCGTCACAGTAATTCTAACGAGCGAGGGAGATCGATGGGGACGGACCGGAAAGCCCGGACACGACAGCGCACCGATGCACGACAGAGCGCCCGCACTCGAGTGAGTGCGGGCGCTCTGCGTGCGGCGGTGGCAAGCCCGCCGGTTATCCGGTCTTCGGTGCGGTCAGGTCGTAGAGGGTGATGCCGTCCACTTCCTGGGAGTCGAAGTGCGCCTTGACCCAGGCGGTGATCTGCGAGCTCTGACCGTTGGTGTTGCCACCGCGCTCGCCACCACCCATCTGACTGCCCGCGATGAAGTAATGGATCCGGCCCACCTGCACGTACTCCTGGAACTGGGCCAGCGTCGGGGACGGGTCGCTGCCGTTGAATCCGCCGACCGGCATGACCGGCAGCTGGGTCGCCAGCTGGAATCCGGCCGCCGAGTTGGAGCTGACGGTCGCCGCCACCCAGGTGTAGTCCGAGCCGTCGGCCTGCAGCAGCGCGGTGACCCGGTCGCTGGGCTTGCTCGCCATCATCATGTTGCCGGCCGCGCCGCCGCCGAATCCGCCGGGGCCGCTGTCGTTTCCGGCAGTCCCGCCGGGACCGCCGTTGCCACGCTGAGCACCGGGTCCACCGTCGGTGTTGCGGCCGTTCGGCATGCCGTGGCCGCCACGCGGGCCGCCGTGACCGCCCCAGCCGCCCATCATCATCGGACCCGCCGAGGGCATCGGACCCGAGTGGGCCGTGGCGATGCCGTCGATCGCATACGCGGTGGGTGCGGCCAGGCCGACCAGTACCGCGGCCGCCGCGACGGCCAGTCCGGCCTTGCGGGGCAGGCGGATCAGCAACAGCAGGGTGGCGATGATGCCACCCACCAGCACGACCCAGCGCAGCCAGGGCACGAAGGACGTGCTGCGGGACAGCACGATCCACGCGGTCGCGGCGGTCGCGCCCAGCATGAGGGCGGCGCTGAGCCGAACCCACAGCAGGTCGCGATGCTGCCAGGCGAGGGCCGCGCCGATGCCGACCAGCGCCGCCACCGCGGGGGCCAGCGCCACCGTGTAGTACGGGTGGAAGATGCCCTTCATGAAGCTGAACACCAGCCCGGTGCCCAGCAGCCAGCCGCCGAACAGGATCAGCGTCGCGCGCTGCGAATCGGTGCGAGTCACCTTGCCGCGCAGGACGAGTCCCACCACCAGCGCGATCAGCGCGGCCGGGATCAGCCAGGCGATCTGACCGGCCTGGGCGGGCTCGAACAGTCTGCCGATGCCGGGCGTGCCCCACATGCCGCCACCGCCGGTCGGCATGTCACCGCCGCCGAAGCCGCCGACACTGCCGGTCTCGTCACCGTTGAGGCGACCCAGACCGTTGTAGCCGAGGGTCAGTTCGATGATCGAATTGTGCTGCGAGCCACCGAAATACGGGCGGTCCGAGGCGGGCCACAGTTCGGCCACCAGCACCCACCAGCCCGCGCCCGCCACCATGCCGACGGCCGCGCCGATCAGCTGCGCGATGCGCTTGCCGAGCTTGGGTGGACCGGCGATCAGGTAGGTCAGCGCCAGGGCGGGCACCACCAGCAGCACCTGCAACTGCTTGGCCAGGAAGCCGAGTCCGATGAAGGCACCGGTCAGCAGCAGCCAGCGGGTGCGGCCGTCGGCCACCGCGCGGCTCATGGCCCAGGCCGCCGCGAGCATGAGGAAGACCAGCATGGCGTCCGGATTGTTGAACCGGAACATCACGGCCGCAATGGGAGTCACGGCCAGCACCAGGCCCGCGAGCAGTCCGGCGCTCGCGCCGAAATTGCGGCGCACGACCGCCCACAGCAGCGCCACCGACGCCACCCCGAGCAGCGCCTGCGGCAGCAGCATGCTCCAGCTGTGCAGGCCGAAGATGCGGACGGAGAGCTCCATGGGCCACAACGAGAGTGGCGTCTTGTCCACGGTGATCGAGTTGGCGGCATCCGAGGAGCCGAAGAAGAAGGCCTTCCACGACACCGAACCCGCTTGCACGGCAGCGGCATAGAAGGAGTTGGCCCAGCCGTTGGCGGAGAGATTCCACAGGTAGGCGATGCCGGTGCCGAGCAGCAGGGCCGCCAGGGCCAGGTATTCGCGGCGATCGGCGCGCGGCGCGGGCGGGGCGTCCGGGGGCGGGGCGATCGGCCGTTCGGTCAGTGTCGCGGTCATCGTTCGCCTCCTCGGTCGTCTCGTGGCGCGGGTGTGCCGTGCTCGGGTGTATCAGCGTCCGTCATCCAGCACGGCAGGTCGCCGTGGTCGCAGCGACCGGGAAAATCGACGTGCAGCAGCCGGAATCCGTCATCGGAGAGCGCACGGGGCGCGGGGAAAATCGTGGTCACTTGACCACCTGGGGCACCGGATGCTTCCCGGCATTGCGGAACACCCAGCGCAGACCCACGAAACGCAACAGGGTGGCAACCAGATTGGCGATCACCAGCACCAGTAGCTCGAGATGCACGGCCGCGTCCGGCGCCCAGTGGTGCAGCGTGTACAGCGAGCCACTGGTCAGCGCGAGACCGACACCGAAGATGATCAGACCCTGGAAGTGGTGTGCCACCGCCTGATTGCCGCCGCGCACCCCGAAGGTGAACGCACGGTTGGCGGCGGTATTGCCGATCGCGGTGACCAGCAGCGCCAGGAAGTTGGCCGCCTGCGCGCCCATGACGCCCTGCAACACCACGTACAGCAGCAGGTAGGCCAGGGTGGAGGTGACGCCGACGATGCCGAACCGCACCAGCTGCCCGACCATGCCCAGCGGCACGCCCTCCACCAGCGGCTCCCGGCCGATGGCCGCGCGCAACTCGTTGATGGGCAGGCGACCGGTGGTCAGCGCGCGGCCGACGCGCCACACGCCCTGCAGGTCCTTGCGGGCGGTGTCGATGATGTCCACCCGGGAGTCCGGGTCGTCGATCCAGTCCACCGGCACCTCGTGGATGCGCAGCCCGATGCGTTCGGCCAGCACCAGCAGTTCGGTGTCGAAGAACCATTCGCCGTCCTCGACCAGCGGCAGCACCAGCTTGGCCACATCGCCGCGCATGGCCTTGAAGCCGCACTGCGCGTCGGAGAACTTGGCCTGCAGCGAGGCCCGCAGGATGAGGTTGTAGCAGCGGGAGATGATTTCGCGCTTGGGTCCGCGCACCACTCGCGAGGAGGAGGCCAGCCGGGTGCCGATGGCGACGTCCGAGTGCCCGGACACCAGCGGGGCGACCAGCGGGAGCAGCGCGTTCAGGTCCGTGGACAAATCCACGTCCATGTAGGCGACGATCTCCGCGTCCGAGGACTGCCAGACTTCGCGCAGCGCGCGCCCGCGGCCCTTGCGGTCCAGGTGCACCACGCGCACGCCGTCGAGCTGGTCGGCGAGCTGCCGGGCCACCTCGAGGGTGCTGTCGGTAGAGGCGTTGTCGGCGATCGTGATTCGCGCCGTGAACGGGAAATTCAGGGTGAGGAAGGCGTGCAGTCGGCGCACGCACGGCCCCAGATCGACCTCTTCGTTGTACACCGGAACGACCACATCCACGACGGGCGCGGTCACTGCTTCTGCGGGTTCCGCCGCCCGCACGGCGGTCTGAGTGTCGCTCATAGTGACCAATTTCGATCACCGAACTCACACCAGTCTGCGGTCTGCCTGGGAGCTTCCTGGGAGCCTGTGATAGGGGCTAGACCGGGCCGAGATGCAGCCGCCACAACGGGGAGACCGGTCCGTGTCCTTTACCCAGGTCGTAGGACGCTTCCAGGCTGCGGAAGGTCCACTCCTTGGCGAAGGCGACCGCGTCCGGCACCGAATACCCGTGGGCCAGGGCGCAGCAGATCGAGGCGGCCAAGGTGTCGCCGCCGCCGTGGTCGTTGCCGGTGGACAGTCGGCGCGCCGGGAGTTCGTGGAAGACATCGCCGTCGAACAGCAGGTCGGTGGACTGTTCGGAGGTGCGCAGGTGACCACCCTTGACGATGGCCCAGCGGGCCCCGAGCGCGATCAATGCCTCGGCGGCCGCGCGGGCGGAGGGGTCGTCGATCACCTCGATGCCGGTGAGCAGCCGGACCTCGTCGAGATTGGGGGTGACCACGGTGGCCAGCGGAATCAGGGTGTGCCGCATGGCGTCCAGGGCCTCGGCGTGCAGCAGCGCGTCGCCGTGCATGGAGGCGGCGACCGGGTCCACCACCAGCGGGATGTCGCCGTCGCGGCCGATGCCGACCTCGCGGCACACGCCCGCCACCGCCTCGATGATGGCGGTGGAGGCCAGCATGCCGGTCTTGGCCGCGCCGATCCCGATGTCGCCCACCACGGTTCGCACCTGGTCGGCCACGATCTGCGGCGGAATCTCGTGGAACCCGCTCACCCCGAGGGTGTTCTGCACGGTCACCGCGGCCACCGCCACGCACGCGTGCACGCCGCACAAGGCCATGGTGCGGGAGTCGGCCTGGATGCCCGCGCCGCCGCCGGAGTCGGTGCCCGCGATGGTGAGGGCGCGAACCGGGGTGGTGCCATTGGGGGCGAGGGGTAGGAGTTCCACGTCACAGACCCTAGTGGGCTCGCATCGCGCCCGAGCGGCCGCCCTAATTGAAAACCGTTATCATTAGCAACATGACTTCAGCCCCACTTCCCGTCACCGTGCTGTCCGGCTTCCTGGGCGCGGGCAAGACGACCCTGCTCAACCACATCCTCGCCAACCGCGAGGGCCGCCGGGTGGCGGTCATCGTGAACGACATGAGCGAGGTGAACATCGATGCCGCGCTCGTCGCGGGCCAGGGACACCTGGACCGGACCGAGGAGAAGCTGGTCGAGCTCACCAACGGCTGCATCTGCTGCACGCTGCGCGAGGACCTCATCGAATCCGTGGGCGCACTCGCCCGGGAGGGCCGCTTCGATCAGCTGGTCATCGAATCCACCGGCATCTCCGAACCCATGCCGGTGGCCGCCACCTTCGAGTGGGAGTTCGAGAATGGCTTCCGACTCGGCGAACTCGCGCGGCTCGACACCATGGTCACGGTCGTCGACTGCTCCACCTTCCTCAGCGAGGTGGTGAAGGGCCAGGCACTCGCGGAACGGAATCTGCAAGCGGGAGACGGGGATGCGCGCACCATCGCCGACCTGCTCATCGATCAGGTGGAATTCGCGAATGTGCTGGTGCTCAACAAGACCGACCTGGTCAGCGCAAAAGCCCTCGGCACCGTGGAGGCCACCATCCGGCGGCTGAATCCCGCTGCGCGGGTAGTACATTCCGCACACGGCGTGGTCGACCTCGCCGAGATCCTCGACACCGGCCGCTACAACCCCGACCTCGCGGCCCAATTCGACGGCTGGGACGAGGAACTCGCGGGCGGCCACACCCCAGAAACCGAGGAATACGGCATCAGCAGCCTCACCTTCACCGCCGACCGCCCCTTCCATCCCGAACGCCTGGACGCCGCCCTGGCCCAACTCCAAAGGCTGTTGCGCAGCAAGGGTTTCTTCTGGCTCGCGAGCCGCCCGGACCTGGCCGCCATCTGGTCCCAGGCAGGCCCGAACCTGACCTTCGAGGCCGGCGCCTATTGGGAGTCGCTCGATATGACACCCGGCCAGGAAATCGTCTTCATCGGCATCAAACTCGACCGCCCCCACGTCCGCGACCTGCTGAACTCGGCCCTGCTCACCGACGCCGAACTCGCTGCGGGCCACCGCGAATGGCTCACCTACCCCGACCCCTTTCCCGCTTGGGGCCCGAGCCACAACCACGCCTGACCGATCAGGACAGGGCAGCAAGGGATCCGGTGAGCGCGCCCAGGCAGGCCTGGCGGACCTGGGCGCGGGTGAGGGTTTGATGTTCGAGCCATTCCAGGCAGAGCGTATGGACGAACATCAGCCAGGAGGTGACCACCGCGGACATGGTGTCGCGCTCCGGACCGGTCAGGCCGGTGGCGGCGAGGACGATGTCGTGCATGGCGGCGTGATCGCCGAAGACGATGGCCTGCACGACCGGGTCGCCCGCTAGGTCGCGGTTGGCGGCCAGGACGGTGTTGCGGTTGGTGGCGAAGTACTCGAGATGGGTGTCGAGTCCGGCGGCGATCTGATCCGGGAGCGGCTGGTCGGGATCGATGTGGACGCGGTCCTGGAGGGATTCGGCCGCGCGCTGGTAGATCGCCGCGAAGAGGGCGCTCTTCTTGGGGAAGTGCCGGTAGAGCAGCGTGCGGGAGATACCGGCCTGCTCGGCGACCTGGTCCATTTGGACCTGTTCGTAGGGCAGCTCGGCGAAGAGTCGCGCGCCGATCTCGAGCAGTTCGGCGCGGCGCTGGTCGGGGGCGAGGCGGCGACGCGGGGGCATCAACCCACACTAGTTGACGCGTGTGCACTAGCGGAGTTACGCTCGCTGACAGCTTAGTTGACACACGTACACTAAGGTCCGTTTCGCGGAGGAGGGGCTGCCGTGAAGTCCGTATTGCGTTGGTATCTCATTGTTTTCGGCATCGTCGACGTGCTCATCGCCTTGGCGCACATCTTCATCGGACCGAGCACGATCATCGGGGCGAATACCCCCAATGCCACCTTGGACGGCGATGTCCGGTTCTCGATGGTGCTGTTTCTCGCCTACGGCATCGCATGTATCTGGGCCGCACGGGATCTCGACCGCAATGCCGGGCTCATCCACCTGCTCATGCTGGTGTTCTTCGCGGGCGGCGTGGTGCGGCTGCTGACCGTCGCGTACGTGGGCTGGCCACACTGGTTCTACATCGCCATGATCGGCGTGGAACTCGTTACGCCACCGGTCTATTCGGCACTGCTGCGGCAGGTCACCGCGGGACCGGGAGAGCGGCGTGCAGGGTGGCTGCCCACTGCTGGACGATCTCCTTACGGCGCAACGAGTCGTCGGTGAGAACGTCGGCCAGGCCCAGGCCGCGAGCCAGGTCCAGCGTCGCCTGGACCAGGTGGTGGGTGACCGGGTCGGAGTCGTCGACGCCCAGGGCCTCGACGGCCATGCGGTGGGAGATGCGGCCGAAGCGGGCCTCGAGCGGCACGATGCGTTCGCGCAGGGCCGGGTCGGCGGCGGCATGGGTCCAAACCTGCAGGGCCGCTTTGAACAACGGGGTGGTGTAGGACTCGACGAGACCCGCGACCACGGCTTGGGTGCGGGCCGCGCCCTGCGCCACCTCGGTGACGGCGAGGGCGTCGGCCTTCACCTGATCCATGCGGGATTCGAACATGTACTCCAGGGCGGCCGTGATCAGATCCTCGCGGGTGGGGAAGTGATGCTGGGCGGCACCCCGGGACACCCCGGCGCGTTCGGCGACCACGGCCACCGTCGCCGCCGCCCAGCCCGTCTGGGCCAAGCAGTCGATGGTCGCCTCCAGCAGCCGCTGCCGGGTGGCCCGGCTGCGGTCCTGCTTGGGTTCGTGGGGTGTCGCCATGGGTGCCTATTCTGCCGAGTTGCCTATTCCGCCCAACTCGCCGGGCGGCGCTGCATGAACGCGGTGATGCCCTCGATCACCTCGGGGGTGCCGAAGAAGCTCGCGGACCGCTTGGCCAGTTCCTCGGACTTGCTGTCGAAGGTGACCAGCAGATCCGCGTTGACCAGCTGCTTGGCCTCGGCCAAGCCTTGCGGGGAACCCTTGCGCAGCTCCCCGCGCAGGCGAGCCACCTCGGCGATCGGATCGTCGGCCGCCACCGTGATCAGCCCGATGCGCTCGGCCTCGGCGGCGTCGAAGGTCTCGCCGGTCTGGAAATACCGGGCCGCGGACCGGCCGGTCATCCGGGGCAGCAGGGTGAGCGAGATCATGAAGGGGGCCAACCCGATTCGCACCTCGGTCAGCGCGAAGCTGCTGCCCCGCCCGGCGACCACCAGATCGCAGGCGGCGATGATGCCCATGCCGCCCGCCCGCACATTGCCGTCCACCTGCGCCAGCACCGGTTTCGGCATGGCGAGGATGTCACGCAGCACCGAGATCATCCAGCGGGTGCGGATATCGGCGGCGGCCGCCGGATCGGCGTCCACCGCTTCCTTGAGATCGGCTCCGGCACAGAAGGTATTGCCGGTGTGGGCGAGCACCACGCCGCGGACGGCGTCGTCGGCCGCCGCCCGCTGCAGGCCTTCGAGGAGTTCCGACACCAGCCGCGACGACAGCGCGTTGCGGTTGTGCGGGGAATCCAGTGTGAGGGTAGCGAATCCGTCCGCCACCTCGTAGCGGACGAACGGCCCGTCGTGCGCCTCGCTCATCAGTAGGACCTCGGCAGGCCCAGCGAGTGCTGCGAGACGAAGTTGAGGATCATCTCGCGGCTGACCGGGGCGACGCGGCCGATGCGGGCGGCGGCCAGCATGCCCGCGAGGCCCACGTCGGAGGTCAGACCGGAGCCGCCGTGCGTCTGGATGGCCTGGTCGAGGGCCTTGATACTGGCCTCGGCCGCAGCGTATTTCGCCATATTGGCGGCCTCGGCGGCACCGAAGTCGTCGCCGGAGTCGTAGAGGAACGCGGCCTTCTGCATCATCAGCTTGGCAAGTTCCAGTTCGATCTTCACCTGCGCGAGCGGATGCGAGATGCCCTGGTGCGAGCCGATCGGCGCGCCCTTCCACACCGCACGCTCCTTGGCGTAGGCCACGGCCGCGTCGATGGCGTAGCGACCCATGCCGACCGCCATGGCCGCACCCATGATGCGCTCCGGGTTGAGGCCCGCGAACAGCTGCGCGATGGCCGCATCCTCCTGACCGACCAGGGCGGTGGACGGCAGCCGGACGTCGTCGAGGAACAGCGTGAACTGGTTGTCCGGCTCGATGATGTCCATTTCCTGCTTCGTCTTCACGAAGCCGGGGGCGTCGGTGGGGACGATGAACAGGGCGGGCTGCAGGTTGCCGGTCTTGGCGTTCTCGCTGCGGGCCACGATGAGCACGGCCTCGGCCTGGTCCACGCCGGAGATGAAGATCTTGCGGCCGTTGAGGATCCAGTCGTCGCCGTCGCGGCGGGCGGTGGTGGTGATCTTGTGCGAGTTGGAGCCCGCGTCCGGCTCGGTGATGCCGAAGACCATCTTGCCGCTGCCGTCGGCCAGCTTGGTCAGCCACTCCTGCTTCTGCGGCTCGGTGCCGTACTTGGTGATGATGGTGCCGCAGATGGCCGGGGACACCACCATGAGCAGCAGGCCGCAACCGCGCGCGGCCAATTCCTCCATCACCAGCGCGAGTTCGTAGATGCCCGCGCCACCGCCGCCGTACTCCTCGGGCAGGTTCACGCCCAGGAAGCCGAGCTTGCCCGCCTCGTCCCACAGTTCGTCGAAGGGCTCGTTGCGGCGCGCCTTGGGTCCGGCGTAGTCGCGGAAGTTGTACTTGGCGGCCAGCTTGGCCACCGCGGCCCGCAGCTGCTTCTGCTCTTCGGTCTCGATGAAACTCATGGACTACTCCTGCTCTTCGCTGTGGACCACGGCCAAGACCGTGCCGACTTCGACCTGTTGGCCGGCGGATACGTTCAATTCGGTGAGGATGCCCGCGGCGGGGGCGGCGATGGTGTGCTCCATCTTCATGGCCTCCAGCCACAGGATGGGCTGGCCCTTCTCGACGCGGTCACCGGTCGCGGCGCCCAGGCGGATCACCGCGCCGGGCATGGGCGCGAGCAGCGAGCCCTCCGCCACCTGATCGGCCGGATCCTCGAAACGCGGCAGTCGGCGCACGGACACCGGGCCGAGCGGGGAGTCCACCGCCACCAGGTCGCCGTAGCGGGCGACGGCGAAGCGGCGACGCACCGGGCCGCGCTCCCCCGCCACCAGCAGGGTCACGGAATCCGGTGTGGCCTCGACCAATTCGAGACCGTCGCGGCCCTCGACCTCGAGGCCCGCGCGGGTGATGCGGTAGCGCACCTCGTGCTTGCCGGTCAGCCGGGATTCGTAGGACTTGGACTGCGGCTGCGACGGCAGATTGCGCCAGCCGCCGGGCAGGCCCGCGCCGACGCGCGCCTTCGTGCGGTTCACCGCGGCATCCGATAGGGCGGCCGCGATGATGGAAAGCTGCTCATCGGCCTCGGAAACCAGTGGGGCCGAGAGCTTTTCCAGGTCATGGGTGGCGAAGAACGCGGTATCGGTGTCGCCCGCCAGGAACGCCGGGTGCCGCAGCACCCGCACCAGCAGGTCGCGGTTGGTGACCAGACCGTGAATCTCGGCGCGCTGCAGGGCGCTTGCCAGCAGATGTGCCGCCTCGTCGCGAGTCTCGGCGAAGGAGATGACCTTCGACAGCATCGGGTCGTAGTGCACGCCGACCACGGAACCGTCCACGATGCCGCTGTCCAGGCGCACGCCCGGCTCGGTCAGGACCGTGAATTCGCCCAGCGTGCCGGGAATCTCGATCTTGTGCACGGTGCCGGACTGCGGCTGCCAGTCGTACGCGGGATCCTCGGCGTACAGGCGCACCTCGATGGAGTGCCCGCGCATTTCCGGCTGCCGGGCGGGCAGCGGACGACCGGCGGCCACCTGCAGCTGCAACCGCACCAGATCCAGTCCGGTGACCTGCTCGGTGACCGGATGCTCCACCTGCAGACGGGTATTCATCTCCAGGAAGAAGAAGTCGCCCTTTTCGTCGGCCAGGAATTCGACGGTGCCCGCACCCTCGTAACCGATGGCTTCCGACGCCAGCCGGGCCGCCTCGAACAGCCGCGCCCGCATGCCATCGATCTTCTCGACCAGCGGGGACGGGGCCTCCTCCACGACCTTCTGATGACGGCGCTGGATGGAGCACTCCCGCTCGCCGACCGCCCACACGGTGCCGTGGGTGTCGGCCATGACCTGCACCTCGATGTGGCGGCCGGTCTCCAGGTAGCGCTCGCAGAACACGGTCGGATCGCCGAAGGCGGAGGCCGCCTCGCGCTGCGCGGCCTCGATCTGCGCTGTCAGCTCGGACAATTCGCGCACGACGCGCATGCCGCGCCCGCCGCCACCGGCCGACGCCTTGATCAGCACGGGCAGCATGTCGGCGGTGACCTCGGCCGGATCCAGCTGCTCGAGGACAGGCACGCCCGCAGCGTCCATCATCTTCTTGGACTCGACCTTGGAGCCCATCTGCTCGATGGCCGCGACCGGCGGGCCGATCCAGGTCAGCCCGGCCGCCAGCACGGCCTTCGCGAATTCGGCGTTCTCGGAGAGGAATCCGTAGCCGGGGTGAATCGCATCGGCCCCGGCGGCCAACGCGGCCTCGATGATCAGCTCGGAGCGCAGGTAGGTCTCGCCGGGAGTGTTGCCCGGCAGGCGAATTGCCGCGTCGGCCTCGGCCACGTGCGGTGCGTTGGCATCCGCGTCCGAATAGACCGCGGTGGTCGCGATGCCCATCCGGCGGCAGGTCGCGAAGACCCGGCGCGCGATCTCGCCACGGTTGGCGACCAGAACGTTCGTAATCTCCATTGCTGGCCTCACATCCGGAAGACGCCGAAGCCCTCGGCGCCCTTGATCGGGGCATTGTGGATGGCGGACAACGCCATTCCCAAGACCGTGCGGGTGTCGCGGGGGTCGATGATGCCGTCGTCGTAGAGGCGTCCCGACATGAACATGGGCATCGACTCGGCCTCGATCTGCGCCTCGATCATGGCGCGCAGCCCGGCGTCCTGCTCCTCGTTGAACGGGATACCGCGTGCCTCGTTGGCCGCCCGGCCCACGATGGAGATGACGCCCGCCAGCTGCGCACCGCCCATAACGGCGGATTTGGCACTCGGCCAGGCGAAGACGAAGCGCGGATCGTAGGCGCGCCCGCACATGCCGTAGTGGCCCGCGCCGTAGGACGCGCCCATGAGCAGCGAAATGTGCGGCACCTTCGAATTCGAGACCGCGTTGATCATCATCGCGCCGTGCTTGATGATGCCCTTCTGCTCGTACTCCTTGCCGACCATATAGCCGGTGGTGTTGTGCAGGAACAGCAGTGGCGTGTTCTTCTGATTGGCCAGCTGGATGAACTGGGCCGCCTTCTGCGCCTCCTCGGAGAACAGCACGCCGCGCGCGTTGGCGAGAATACCGACCGGGTAGCCGTGCAGTTCGGCCCAACCGGTGACCAGGCTGGAGCCGTAGAGCGGCTTGAACTCGTCGAAGTCGGAGCCGTCCACCACGCGCGCGATGACCTCGCGCGGGTCGAACGGGATCTTGAGGTCACCCGGCACGATGCCGAGCAGCTCCTCCTGGTCGTAGACCGGCTCGATGATCTCCTCGAGCGGCCGCGCCGCCGGGCCCTGCTTCTGCCAGTTCAACCGCCGGATGATGCTCCGGCCCAGGCGAATCGCGTCCTGCTCGTCCACGGCCAGGTAGTCGGCCAGACCCGACACTCGGGCATGCATTTCCGCGCCGCCCAGCGATTCGTCGTCGGACTCCTCACCGGTCGCCATCTTCACCAGCGGCGGCCCGCCCAGGAACACCTTGGAGCGTTCCTTGATCATGACCGTGTAGTCGGACATGCCCGGGATGTACGCGCCACCGGCGGTCGAGTTGCCGAAAACCAGTGCAATGGTGGGGATTCCGGCGGCCGAGAGCCGGGTCAGATCCCGGAACATGCGCCCGCCGGGGACGAACACCTCTTTCTGCGTCGGCAGATCCGCACCGCCGGACTCCACCAACCCGATCACCGGCAGCCGGTTCTCCAGCGCGATGTCGTTCATGCGCAGGTTCTTACGCAGCGTCCACGGGTTCGAGGTGCCGCCGCGCACGGTCGGATCCGGCGCGACGATCATGCATTCGACGCCCTCGACAATGCCGATACCGGCGATCACGCTGCCGCCGACATGGAAGTCACTGCCCCAGGCGGCCAGCGGGGCCAGCTCCAGGAACGGCGAATCCTCGTCGATGAGCAATTCGATGCGCTCGCGCGCGGTCAGCTTGCCGCGCTTGCGATGCCGGGCCATCTTGTCCGGGCCGCCGCCCGCGATGTTCTTGGCGTACTCGGCCTCGACCTCGGTGAGCTTGGCGCTCATGGCCACGGCGGCGGACTCGTAGTCCGCCGAATTCGCATCGACGGATGTGCGCAGAATGCTCAAGACTGGAACCCCAATCGCTTGGCCGCAAGGCTGGTCAGAATCTCGTTGGTGCCGCCGCCGATACCGAGAATGCGCACATCCCGGTAGTGCCGTTCGACCTCGGCCTCGCGCATGTAGCCCAGGCCGCCGAAGAGCTGCACCGACTGGTGCGCAACCCATTCCGCGGTCTCCACGGCCGTGTTCTTGGCGAAGCACACCTCGGCGATCAGATCGGTCTCACCCCGCGCGGCCCGCTCCGCCAGATGATGCGTGTAGACGCGGGCGACATCGATGCGACGCGCCATCTCCGACAGCGTGTTCTGCACGGCCTGACGGCTGATCAGCGGCCGACCGAAGGTCTCGCGATCGCGCGTCCACTGCAGGGTCAGGTCCAGGCAGCGCTGGGCGTGCGCGTACCCCTGCACAGCCAACCCCACCCGCTCACTCACGAAAGCCTGTGCGATCTGCGCGAATCCGCTGTTCTCCGGGCCCACTAGGTTCGAAACCGGCACCCGCACATCGACATACGACAGCTCGGCGGTATCCGAGCACAGCCAGCCCATCTTCTCCAGCTTGCGGCTGACCGTGAACCCGGGCGTGCCCTTCTCCACCACCAGCAGCGAAACCCCGGCCGCACCGGGGCCACCCGTACGCACCGCGGTCACCACGAAGTCGGCGCGCACGCCGGAGGTGATGAAGGTCTTGGACCCGTTGACGATGAAGTCGTTCCCGTCGCGCACGGCGGTGGTCCGCAGATGACCCACATCCGAACCGCCACCCGGCTCGGTGATCGCCAACGACCCGATCTTCTCACCCGCCAGCGTCGGCTTGACCCAGCGCTCGATGTGCTCATCATTCCCGGAGGCGATGATGTGCGGCACCGCGATCCCGCAGGTGAACAGCGAGGCGAACAAGCCGCCCGAGCCGCCCGCGTAGTGCATCTCCTCGGCCACGATGGCCGCGTCGATGCCGTCACCGCCGGAACCGCCCGCGGCTTCCGGGAACTGGATGCCCAGCAGCCCCAGCGCACCCGCCTTCTTGTGCAGCTCGCGCGGCAGCAAGCCCTCGCGCTCCCAGCCGTCCAGGTAGGGCAGCACCTCGCGTTCGGCGAATCCGCGCACGGTGGCACGCAATTCGCGACGCTCGGGCGTCGTCCAGGGGTCCACGTATCCGTTGCTCATGGCAGCAGCTCCACAGGGATCTCGATGTGCCGGGCCCGCAGCCATTCCCCGAGCCCCTTGGCCTGCGGATCGAAGCGGGCCTGATAGGCGACGCCCTCCCCGAGCAGACCTTCGACAATGAAGTTGAGCGCCCGCAGGTTCGGCAGCACGTGCCGGGTGACGGGCAGTTCGGCGGTCTCGGGCAGCAGGCGGCGCAGCTCGTCGACGGTGAGCGTGTGCACCAGCCAGCGCCACTGCTCCTCGGTGCGCACCCAGACGCCGATATTGGCGTTGCCGCCCTTGTCACCGGAACGGGCCAGCGCGATGGTGCCCAGCGGGACACGCTGCGTGGCACCGCCCGGAAGCGGTTGCGGCAGGGCCGGTTCGGCGACCGCATCCAGTTCGAGGGTCTCCCCCGCCGGGGCAATCGCCACCTCGGAGCCGTCGGCCAGCACCGCCGTGTGCGGAATCTCCTTGGCGTCCACGTAGCCCGGCGTGAACACGCCGTAGGGGCCGCCGTTGCCGGGCGGGGAGGTCAGTGAGAAGCCGGGGAAGCTGGCCAGCGCCAATTCGACTGCGACACTGGAGAAGTTGCGGCCCACCTTGTTCGGGTCCGGGTCGCGGACCACGCAGCGCAGCAGCGCGCTGGCCTGCTCCTCGGTGTCCGCGTCGGGACGGTCCAGGCGGGCCAGGGTCCATTCCAGCCCGGCCGGGCGCACGGTCAGCCAGGATTCCAGCTGTCGTTGCGCCAGTGCGGCTTTCGCCTCGATGTCCAGGCCGGTGAGGATGAACTCCATCTCGTTGCGGAAGCCGCCGATGGTGTTGGTGGAGACCTTGGTCTGCGGCGGCGGGGCCTCGCCGGTCACGCCGCTGATCAGCACCCGGTCCGAACCTTCCTGGCTCACCCGGATGCTGTCCAGGCGCGTGGTGACATCCGGCCCGGCGTAGCGCGCACTCTGGATCTCGTACATGAGCTGGGCTTTCACGGTGTCCACCGTGACAGCGCCGCCGGTGCCCTCGTGCTTGGTGATGACGCTGCTGCCGTCGCGCCGCACCTCGGCGATCGGGAAGCCCGGCCGCCCCAGATCGGCGATCTCGGTGAAGAAGGCGAAGTTGCCGCCGGTGGCCTGCGTGCTGCACTCGATGACGTGTCCCGCCACCACCGCGCCCGCCAGCGCGTCGTAATCGGTTCGGCCCCAGCCGAAGTGGGCGGCCGCGGGACCGACCACCACCGAAGCGTCGGTGACCCGCCCGGTCACCACGATGTCCGCGCCCGCGGTCAAGCATTCGGCGATACCCCACGCACCGAGGTAGGCGTTCGCGGTCAGCGGTGCGCCCAGCCCCAATTCACCGGCCCGCGTCAGCAGGTCGTCACCGGTCACATACGCGACCTTCGGTGCCAGACCGAGCTTCTCGGCCACCTCCCGCACCCGCTGTGCCAGCCCGGCCGGGTTCAGCCCGCCCGCATTGGTGACGATCTTGACGCCCTTGTCCAGCGCCAGTCCGAGACTGTCCTCCAGCTGCCGCACAAAGGTTTTCGCATAGCCGAGGTTCGCGTCCTTCATGCGATCCCGGCCCAGGATCAGCATGGTGAGCTCGGCCAGATAGTCGCCGGTGAGCACATCGAGCTGCCCGCCCTCAAGCATCTCCCGCATGGCGCTCGCGCGATCGCCATAGAACCCGGAACAGTTGCCTATCCGGATGAGGTCCGGAGTATCGGCGAGCTGACTCATGGAAGGGCCTCCCTGTGCACCGCTGCAGTCGTGTACAGGGTCACATCAGGGTCGGAAAAAAGCAAGCCCGCGTGCTTGTTATTTATCGAATGGCCAGGTCACGACCGGTGCGCGGCGCGGCGGCAACCGTCAGGCAGACTGATCGCGTGTCCACTGACGTCACCGCCATCGTCCTGCTCGCCCTCGCCGGATTCCTGCTCGGCGGGGCGTATTCGTTGTTCAAGAACTCGCGCCCCGTGGCCATTGCGCTCGGCGTCTGCGGAGTGCTGGCCGCCGTGGGCGCGGTCCTCTATATGACGAAATAGTCAGTCGGCTTCGAGGCGGAAGATGCGGAGATCTTCCGGGACTCCACTCAAGGGTGCGGCGAAGAAGCTGCGGCGGTATGGCTTTACGCCCAGGCCGAGTTCCTCGAGGGTTTCCGGGCTCAGCACATCGAGAGTCGCGCCCGACAGCATGGTGTTGCCGTTGCCGCCCGCCTCCATGACGCGTGCGGCGATATTGACGTCGATACCCAGCCAGTCCCCGCCGATTTCGCGCGGGCTGCCGGTGTGCAGGCCCAGGCGCATCTGCGGGCGGTAACCGTCCACCGACACCGCCGAGAGGTTCTCCTTGGCGGCCACGGCCGCCTTGACCGCGCGGTCGGCGGACGGGAACACGGCCATCACGCCGTCGCCCATGCGCTTGACCACCTGGCCACCACGATCATTGATGGGCGGCTCGATGGCCTTGGCCACCCGCCGCAGCAGATCCAGCGTCACCTCGTCACCGGCCGAGAGCGACCAGCTCGAGAAGGCCACCAGATCGGTGAACATGATGGTGATCTCCTGGGTGCCGCGGCCGCGGCCGACCCGTTCCAGCATGGCCTGCCAGACCTGGAGTGCACCCAGACCCAATTCCTTTGCGGCGCTGGGCGAATCGCCGACCAGCTTGTCCGCGGCGCGGGCCACGGCGCGGACGCCGCCCGGCCCGGACACGGAGAGCGGATCACCGAAGGCCGGATCGCCGGGCAGATTCTCGCGGGCCTTGCGGATCGCGCCGATGATGTCGCCACGCTGATTGGCGGCATTCATGATGGCCGAGAGCTGGCCGGGAAAGCGGCCACGTCGCCGCTGCTGCCCCTCGGACTCGTCGACGTCGTCGGAGAGTTCCGCGGGTATCAAGGGGATGACCACATCCGGGTCGATGCGGGGTTCCCGCGCCCGGTTGCCGTTCGTATCGCGCGAACGGTTGCGATCGGTTCCCAGTCCGTCGGTTCGGTTCGCGTCCGGGGCGCGTTCACCGCCGTCGGTGGGTCGTTCGCTCACGCCCAGAGCGTATCCCAGGGTTCCGTCGTGGGATGGATTAATAACTGCCACCTGACACCTCCCGATCGGTGCTGACGGCCACAACGTTGGACCCGCCGATGTTTGAGTGCTTTGGTTGCTGAGGCGATGCTACCGACCGTCCAGTTCGACGGCTAGACGATTCCGGCCGGAACCGAAACCTTTTACACATCGTTACCTCGCCCCCTAAGACATCGGCCCGATACGGGATTCCGTATCGGGCCGATGCGCGCCGCGGGCCGGGCAGTGGCACGCGGCTCCCTGGGCAGGGTTTTTCTCTACACCAAGATCACGAGCTAGGCGTCGCGCTTGTTCACCACGAACAGCGCGGCCCCGAACACGATCAGGGAGAAGATCGCGAAGTAGATCAGGCCACCCCACGGGCCCCAGTGCCAGTACGTGGACTTGGCGTCGACGGTGCCCAGGAACAGGCCCGCGTTCTGGAAGGGCAGCAGCGCCTGGATCTCCCGGCCGATATGGCCGAACGCGCCGACCATGGGCTCGATGATCACCGGCCACACGATCAGGATGGACAGCGCGCCGGCCGACTGCCGCACCAGCGCGCCCACGCCGACCGCCAGGAACACGACCAGCAGGATGAACAGCGGCACCGCGTAGAAGACCCGCAGATCGCCCGTGCTCAGGCTCAGTTTGACGCCCGCGTCGTGGGTCACCATCCCCTTGAAGATGAAGAAGCCGACGAAGGCCAGCGCCAAACTCAGCAACGCCATAGCAACACCGATGAGACCCGCCTTGGTAAGCAGGACCGCGGTCCGATTCGGGATTGCCAGGAAGGTCGACTTGATGGTCCCGAAGCGGTACTCACTGGTCACCGCCAAAGCCGACAGGATCATGACCATCAGGTAGCCGAACCCGGGCATTCCCTGTGCCAGTCCGGTGATACCCAGGCCCGCCAGGGCGTTCTCCGCGTAGGGCGCGTCCGTGGTGGCCTTGCCCTGGGACAACTGGTCCTGGTAGTTGGTCCAGGACGCGTTCAACGCCAGGCTGAACAGGGCCGCGATCCCGAGCGCGAACACCACCAGCAGGACGGTGCACCAGACCGGGGACTTGGTCGAGGTGAGCTTGATTCTTTCCGCCGCGAGCACTCCCATCAGAGCGCACCTCCCATAACCTGTTCGAAGCCTTCGCCGTGGTACTGCACCGCGCCGCCGGTCATGCGCATGAACGCCTCCTCCAGCGAGGCGCGCTGCGGCGACAGCTCGTAGAGCGTGATGTCGTTGGCACCGGCCAACTTTCCGACCGCGTCACTGGTGACACCGGCCACGACCAGCGCCGGGCCGTCGGCCTCCGCACCGTCCTCACGCACCGTCATACCGTTCGAGGTGAGCAGGCTGCGCAGCTGATCCAACTGTGGACTGCGCACGCGCACAGACTGTTCCGACGCCTTCTCGATGAAATCCTTGGTGGTGGTGTCGGCAATGAGCCGACCCCGGCCAATCACGATGAGATGCTCTGCGGTCTGCGCCATTTCGGAGAGCAGGTGACTCGACACCAGCACGGTGCGGCCCTCACCGGCCAGCCGCTGCATGAAGCGGCGGATCCAGAGGATGCCCTCGGGGTCGAGGCCGTTGACCGGCTCGTCGAACAGCAGCACCTGCGGGTCGCCCAGCAGCGCGCCCGCCAGGCCGAGCCGCTGCGACATGCCGAGGGAGAAGCCGCCCGCGCTCTTGTTCGCCACCTCGGAGAGGCCGACCAGGCGCAGCACCTCCTCCACCCGGGCGGCCGGAATGTCATTGGAGGCGGCCATCCAGCGCAGATGCGAGCGCGCGGAACGGTTGGGATGCACCCACTTCGCGTCCAGCAGCGCGCCGACCTCCTCGAGCGGGCGCTTCAGCTCGTGGTAGGGCTTGCCGTTGACCAGCGCGGTCCCGGAGGTCGGCTGATCCAACCCCAGGATCATGCGCATGGTGGTCGATTTACCCGCGCCGTTCGGGCCGAGGAAGCCGGTCACCTGGCCCGGCGGGACCGTGAACGACAGGTCCGACACCGCGACGGTCTGCCCGTAGTGTTTGGTCAGGCCTCTCAGTTCGATCATGGCGACCAGTCTTCCCCATGTATCGAGCGCGCACTATCGCTAAATGGTCGCGCGTCGCTCATCCTCAGGGATGACTACGCCCGGACCCGACCCGGGGTTCAGAATCCGGGCCGGGATTCGTGGGCGAATCAGAAGCCGGGCGAGGAAGCCTGCGCCCAGAAACGCTTCGGGATGCGACCGGCCTGGCGGGCCAGCCAACCGCCCTCCACCGCGCGGGCCATGGCGGCGGCCATGAGCGCGGGCTGGCGGGCGCGGGTGACCGCGGTCGCCAAAAGGACTGCCGAACAGCCGAGTTCCATGGCCAGGGCGGCATCGCTGGCGGTGCCGATGCCCGCGTCGAGGATGACCGGGACACCGGCGGCGGCCACGATCATCTCGATATTGTGCGGATTGCTGATGCCCAGGCCGGTGCCGATCGGCGAACCCAGCGGCATGACCGCGGCGCAGCCGATGTCCTCGAGGCGCTTGGCCAGCACCGGGTCGTCGGTGGTGTAGGGCAGCACGGTGAAACCGTCGTCCACCAATTGCTCGGCGGCGGAGACCAATTCGATGGCATCCGGGAGCAGGGTGCGCTCGTCGGCGATGACTTCCAGCTTCACCCAATCGGTTTCGAGAGCCTCGCGGGCCAGCCGTGCGGTCAGCACGGCCTCGGCGGCACCGCGGCAGCCCGCGGTATTGGGCAGCGGGGCGATCTCGAGGCGCTTGAGCAGATCCAGCACGCCGGTGCCGCCCGCGGCGTCCACCCGGCGCATGGCGACCGTGGTCAGCTCGGTGCCGGAGGCGAGCAGGGCCTCCTCGAGCACGGCCAGGTTGTCCGCGCCGCCGGTGCCCATGATGAGGCGCGAGCCGAACTCGCGGCCCGCGATGACCAGGGGCTCGATCGCGCTAGCCACCCTGCACCGCCGTCAGCACCTCGATCTCCCAGCCCCGGCCGACCGGCTCGTCCCAGCGGGACTTGGGGAAGACCGCGCCGTCGATGGCCAGCGCGACGCCCTGGCTCGGCAGGTTCAGCCGATTCAGCAGGTCGCGCACGGACAGCGGGTCGGGGAACACGTGGTCCTCACCGTTCACGGTGACGCCGACCGGAATTGCGGTCATCGAACTCCTCCTGGATAAAGCGATGCGGCAGTGGATGATTCGGGTACGCCGGATGCGGCGACCGACGGGAAGCGGCGCGGATCGGCTGCCCGCGCCGCGGGCAGCGGCTCGCCCTCGAGCAGCGCGAGCACGGCGTCGGCGGTGACCGGGGTGTCGAGAATGCCGTTGCGGCCGTGGCCCGCCGCCACGATCACGCGGTCGTCGAGGTGGCCGACGAGCGGCAGATTGTCGGGGGAACCGGGCCGGAATCCCGCGGTGGCCTCGGCGAACTCGTACTCGCCGAGCCCCGGGAAGACGATCTCGGCGTCGGTGAGCAGGTCGCGGACGCCCGCCGCGGTGACCTCGGTGTCGAAGCCGACCTCGTATTGCGTTGCGCCCAGGACGATTCCGTCGCCGCGAGGAACGATGTAGATGGGGCGCCCGTGCACGCGGGCGCGGATCACTCGGCGCGGCGGGGGCGGCGCGCTGGGTCGGCGGCGCAGGCGCAGGATCTCGCCCTTGACCGGGCGGATCGGCAGACTCGGCCACAGCTGCGCGGCGGCCGCGCCGGTGGCCAGCACGATCCGATCGTGCGGGAGGTCGGCGAGGACTTCGACGCGCTCGGCCCGGAACTCGACCCCGGCGGCGACGCAGGCCGCGCGCAGGGCGGTCACCAGGGCCCGGTTGTCGACCGCGGGTTCGGCGACGGCGAGCAGGGCGGCGCGGACGCCGCGACCCAGGCTCGGTTCGGCCGCGCGCACCCCGGCGCGATCCAGCAGGCGGAGGCGGGCGGCGGCATCGGTGTCGTCCGCGAGATCCGAATCACCGTCGCCAGATATATCTTTCGCGGCGAGCATCGGAAGGTCGTGGGCGTTGACGAAATGGGCGATGGTGCGCAGGTCCGCGGCGTCGGCCGCGTCGAGGGCGACGGTCATGGTCTGGTCGGCGACGAAGACCTCGATGCCCGCGAGTTCACGCAGGTCAGCGGCGAATTTCGGCCACCGGGCCAGGGAGGCGGCGCCGAATTCGAGGGCGGCGTCCTCGCCGGGCCAGCCCTCCGAGAGGGGTGCGAGCATGCCGCCCGCTACCCAGGAGGAGCCGGAGCCCACGGCCGGGTCGAAGAGGGTGACGGTAAAGCCCGCTCCGGCGGCCCGCCAGGCCGCCGACAGTCCGATCACACCGCCGCCGACGACGGCCAGAGTCCGCATGTGAATCCACCTAACTCGTCCCGGCACCTCCGGGACCTGCATATATAGCCTTCGAAACAGAAAATTCACCGGGAGCGTCGCGCAGCTCCGCGCCGAGTGCGCTCCCACGGGTCGTTTCGACTCAACCACCGTAGCGCGACTACCGTCGAGGCCGTGCAACCCTCCCACCCGAACCGACCGGTATCCCCTCGGGAGCGTCTCGCGACCGCACGGCTCTACCTGTGCACCGACGCGCGCCGCGACACCGGCGACCTGGCGCAGTTCGCCGAGGCCGCCCTGGCCGGGGGCGTCGACATCATCCAGCTGCGTGACAAGGGCTCGCGCGGGGAGAAACAGTTCGGGCCGCTGGAGGCCAAGGGCGAGCTGGGCGCGCTGGCCGAGCTGAAGGCCGTGGCCCGCCGCCACGGCGCCCTGGTCGCCTGCAACGACCGCGCCGATATCGCGCTGGCCGCGGGCGTGGACGTACTGCACCTGGGCCAGAACGATCTGCCGCCCTGGTACGCGCGCCAGATCCTCGGCCCCGACGTGGTGCTGGGCCGCTCCACCAACAACCGCGCGCAGGCCGGACTCGCCGCGGTGGACGAACACATCGACTACTTCTGCACCGGCCCGGTCTACGCCACCCCGACCAAGCCGGGCCGCACGCCCGCCGGACTGGAACTGGTCCGCTCGACGGCCGACTCGCACACCCGCCGCCCGTGGTTCGCCATCGGCGGCATCGACGACGCCCGCCTGCCCGAGGTGCTCGCCGCGGGCGCGACCCGAATCGTCGTGGTGCGAGCCATCACCGACGCCAGCGACCCGACCGCCGCCGCGCGAGCGATCAAGCAGCGGATCCTCGAGAACGACAACTAGACACGCCCCTCCACCCGCTCACCCGGGCCAGCCCCTCGTCATCCCGGCGCGTTTTTGGCCGGGATCCACACCCACAGCATCAGTACCCGCTGCGCGTTGGATTCCGGCCAAAAGCACGCCGGAATGACGGGCGAGGTGCGGTCAGCCGACGGGATCGAGGCGGATCGGGACGCCGTTGAGGTTGGACATGCCCGCGAGTTGTTCGACGTCGGCGATGTCGGTGGACATCAGGTCGTTGACGTTTGCGCCGCCCGCGGCGTTCGCGAGTTGCCAGCCGCCGTGGTGGCCCCAGCCGTGTGGGATGGCGACCGCGCCCTCGACCATGTCCTCGGTGAGGCGGGCGGTGACCTCGATGCAGCCGTGCGCGGAGGTGACCTTGCAGCGGTCGCCATCGGAGATGCCCGCCACCGCAGCGTCTTTGGGGTTGATGCGGGCGGCGTGCTCACGGTCGCCGCGCATGAGCGGTTCGAGATTGTGCATCCACGAGTTGTGGGATTTCAGCTCGCGCAGGCCGATGACGCGCAGCGGGTAGGTCGGGTCGGCGGGGCGCACGGTGAGCGTGGACAGCTCGAGGATGATCTCGTCCGGATCGAGACGAACGCGACCGTCCTTGTGCTGCACCACCTCTCGCAGTACACCGGTGGTGATGTTGTCGGCCAGCACCACGCCGTGCGGATGCCGACGCAGCATGCGCAGGCTGATGCCGTTGCGGCGCAGGCCGAACAGGTCGCCGTAGGGGCCGGTGCGCAGGGCCAGATCAGCCAGCAGGGTCGGGGTGGGCCGCGCCGAAACCAGGCCGGGGATGCGGCGGCGCAGCGCGCTCAGGGCACGGCCAACCGGGCGTGCGGGGCCGACGGCGAAGGGCTGCACGCCGATTCGGGTGGCGATGGCGTCGATGATCTGCCATTCCTCGCGGGCCTCACCGTACGGTTCCAGCACCCGCTCGGTGTACTGGGTGTACGGGGTCGGGGAGAGCGCGGTGAACGGGAGCGGAATGTCGTCGCGCTCCAGGAACGTGGTGGCGGGCAGCACGTAGTCGGCGGTGCGGTTGGTGTCGTTGACATAGAGGTCGATGGAGACGAACAGGTCGAGTTGTTCGAGGGCGGCGGCCAATTCGCGGCCGTTGGGCACCGAGGAGACCGGATTGCCCGCCGAGGTGAACAGGGCACGCAGTCGACCGGGACCGGGGGTGGTGATCTCCTTGGCCATGATGGCGGCCGGGAAGGTGCCCAGCACGTCCGGGAAGCCGCCGATGCGGGAACGCTGCTTGTCGTAGGCGACGAAACCGATGCGGGCGTTGAGTTTCGAGACCGCCACCAGTTCCTTGCCGAACACCGAGCCGCCCGGCCGATCCAGATTGCCGGTGACCAGGGCCAGCGCGTCGATGAGGAAGGCGACCAGGGTCGCGTGGCGGCCCAGACAGGTCCCCGTGCGGCCGTAGACGGCGGCAGCGTTGGCACGGGCCAGATCCCGGGCCAGCGCGCGCACCCGATCGGGTTCCAGGCCGGTCACCGCCGCGGTGGCTTCGGGCGTGAAACGGGCGACGGCATTGCGCAATTCGCGCGCACCGGCGGCCTGGCGGCGCAACGCCTGATTGTCTTCCAGGCCCTCCTCGAAGATGACCTGCAGCAGCGCGGCCAAAAGCCAGGCGTCACCGTCGGGCCGCACCCCCACGTGCTCGAACAGCTTGGCCGTCTCGGTGTTTCGCGGATCGACCACCACCACGCGCCCACCGCGCTTGGTGATGGCGGTGAGCTTGTCGCGAATGCGCGGCGCGCTCAGCACGCTGCCGTGCGAGACGAGCGGATTCGCACCCAGCATCAGCAGGAAGTCGGTGCGGTCCAGATCCGGCACCGGCACCGAGGTGGCCGAGCCGTAGAGCAGCTGACTGGCCACGAAGCGGTTGTTCACGTCCTGCGAACCCGCCGAGTACACGTGCTCGAGCCCCGCGGCCAACTGAAAGCCCAGCATCCACAGCGTGTGTGAATAGGAGAACGAGGAGGGATTGCCGAAATACCAGCCGAGGCTTTCCATTCCGTGCTCGTCGATCAGCCCGCGCAGCCGTTCGCCGATCTCGTCGAGGGCGGTATCCCACGACACCCGCTCGAACTCGCCGGATGCCGTGCGCCGCAAGGGATACAGCACGCGGTCCGGATCGTTCTGCAGCTCGGTGAACGCGATGCCCTTCGGGCAGGCATTGCCGCGGGAGAGCGGATGGTCCTTGTCCGCGCGCAGCCGCACCAGGCGGCCGTCCTCCACGGTGGCGATCAGGCCGCACAGCGGCTCGCAGATTCGGCAGTAGGTGGGAACCTCGCGCGTGCTCACCTCATCAAGACAACACCTGATCGAGAGTGAGGAACAACACATTTCCGGCCAAATCGGTCTGTTCCGAGCCGGATTCGGTCGCCTCGGATTCGGCCACCCCGATGCGGGCCGTGCGCCCGTCACCATCACCGTTGGCGTGCAGCCAGACGAAGCCCTGCTCGGCCAGATCCAGGGTGCGCGGCAACGCGGCCGCCACCGCACCACTGTCGGCGAGGCCGTCGAGGCTGATCCGGGTGGGGGCGGCGCGCAATAGTGGCCAAGCGGCCGCGAAGCCGGGATGCAGCGGCCGGTCCTCGACCTCGCCCTCGGGCACCCAGACCAGATCCTGACTCTCCTTGTTGCCGCGGGTGGCGAGCCGGTCGGGGGCATCGGCGACGACCGTGGTGTAGGTCCAGCCGCTCGGGGCGGTCGCGGTCACCCGGGAGCCGCGCACGCGAATGGAACCCGGCTTGATGCCCGCCTCCTCCTCGGCCTCGCGGACCGCGGCGTGCACGGTGGTCTCGTGCGAGTCGCGGGCGCCGCCGGGCAGCGCCCAGGTGCCGCCCTGGTGGGTCCAGGCCGCGCGGTGATGCAGCAGGACAGCGGAGCCGCCACCGAGCAACGGGGCGCGCAGCAACAATCCGGCAGCACCGTAGCGACCCCATTGACGGGTGCCATCCGGACTTTTCGCCCAACCGTCGCCGTCACCACGCATAGTCACAATCCCATCGCTCACCGGCCGTGCCACGCCCACGTCGTACTCGGGTGGGCACACCGCGGGCCTTCCCGCGTCACGGCAGCGGTACGTCCACAATAAGCTCATCCGAAAGCAACGAGTCGGTCGTTCGATTTCGGTCAGTGGGAGGTGAGGATGGCACGCACCGAGGAGTTGGGGCTCGACGAGCTGTCCCCACGCGCGGCCGCGGCGGCGTGGCGGGAACGCTTCGCGACCACCGAAATACGGTCGTTCGCGCAGTCCTCCCCCGCCAAACTGATCGCCGTCGGGCTGATCCTGCTGGCGCTCTGCGTCACCGCGGGCATCGTCACCGCCACCGCGGTGACCAACCGGCAACACGCCCTCGACGTCCTGCTGGGCGAGTCCGAACCGGACGCCTATTCGGCCCAGCGGCTCTATACCTCGCTCTCTGTGGCCGACGCCTCCGCGGGCACCGCCTTCATTTCCGGTGGGCTGGAACCGAAACCGGTGCGTGACCGCTACAACCAGGCCATCGGCGAGGCGGCCGCGGAACTGGTGACGCAGTCCAATCGCAGTGACGGGGACACCGATACGCAGCTGCGCAGCGGCATCGCCACCGGACTGCCGGTGTACACCGGGATCGTCGAGACCGCGCGCACCAACAATCGCGGCGGGCAGCCGGTCGGCGCGGCCTATCTGAGCGAGGCGTCCAACCTGATGCAGGGGACGCTGCTGCCGAAGGCGCAGGAATTGCAGGAGCATCGGTCCGCCGCCATCGCCGCCACCCAGCGCAGTCACGTGCGGCCGCCCTGGCCCGCCATCCTGCTGCCGCTGCTGGCCGTCGCGGCGCTGATCGGGGCACAGCTGTTCCTGTTCCGGCGCTGGCACCGGGTACTGAACCTGGGGCTGCTGCTGGCCACCGCGACCATGGTGGTGCTGCTGGCCTGGACGGTGATCGCGGGCTTCATCTCCGCGGTGGACACCACCCATGCCCGCGACGCGGGCAGCATCCCGACCACCGCGCTCACCCAGAGCCGCATCCTGGCCCAGCAGGCCCGCACCGCCGAAACCCTCAAGCTGGTGCGGCGCGACACCAGCGCCGACTACGACCGCACCTACGACCAGGCCATCGCCAAGCTGCGAAACATCCTGTCCGGCTACGGATCCGACCAACCCGGCGCGAACGACGTGCAGACCGCCACCGCCGCCCTGGAGCGCTGGCGCGCCGCCCACCAGCGCATGAACGACGCCCTGTCCAAGGGCGACTTCATCGGCGCGGCCGCGGTGGCCACCGGCCCCGGCGCGAACGAGGCCACCGCCCAGACCGATGCCCTCGACAACGCGCTCGGCGAGGGCATCGCCGAAACCCGGAACACCTTGCGCGCCGACACATCCCATGCCGCCCGCACCCTCGACCTGCTCGGGCCCGGCGCGCTGGTGCTCAGCACCGCCGCCGCCGTCCTGATCGCGGCCGGACTGTGGCCGCGACTACGGGAGTACCGATGATCACCCGAAGACCGCTCCGATCCATTCCGCTCGCCGCCCTCGCCGCGACCGTGCTGCTCACCGCCGCCTGTGGTGACGAGAGTCCGCCGCCGCCCGCGCCGTCGACCCGGGTGCCGAGCTATATCGAACCGCCGCTGCCGTCGGGAGCCGTTGTCGCACAGACCCAGACCACGCCGCCGCCGGTCCCGGACTGCGGGGATCCGACGGCCGGGCTGCGGCCGAACGGGGTGCGCAGCGGGCCCGACATCGATGCCATCCGGGCACGCGGGCGGCTGCTGGTCGGCCTGGATCCGGGCAGCAATCTGTTCAGCTTCCGCGATCCGAGCACCGGCACGCTGGCCGGATTCGACGTGGATATCGCGCGCGAGCTGGCGCGGGACCTGCTGGGCGATCCGGGCGCGGTGGAATACCGCATCCTATCCTCCGCCGACCGCGAGAAGGCGCTGGTGGAGCACACCGTGGACGTGGTGGTGAAGACCATGACCATCAATTGCGAACGGCGACAATCGGTCACCTTCTCCACCTCGTATCTGACGGCGCATCAGCGGGTGCTGACCGTGCGCAATTCCGGCATCGAGGGGCTCACCGATCTGGCGGGCCGGCGGGTGTGCGTGGCCAGCGGCACCACCTCGCTGGACCTGATCCGCCGCCAGCAGCCCGCCGCGTCCATCCTCACCGTGCCCAGCTGGGCCGACTGCCTGGTGGTGCTGCAGCAGCGGCAGGTGGACGCGGTCAGCACCGATGACACCGTGCTGGCCGGGCTCGCCGAGCAGGATCCGGCGACCGAGGTGGTGGGGCCGAACCTGAGCACCGAGCAGTACGGCATCGGTATCTCCAAGGGCGCCGACGATCTGGTCCGTTTCGTGAACGGCACGCTGGAACGCATTCGCGCCGACGGCACCTGGAATCGGCTCTACCGGCGCTGGCTGTCCACCGAACTGGGTGACGCCGCCATTCCGCCGCCCCCGAGGTATCAGGACTGACGATGACCACACCGTCCGATCCGACCCCACCCGAACCCGCCGACACCCGCGCCACCACGCGCGAGGAACTGGCGCAGGACGATGCGGCACAGGCGACTTCGTCGATGCCGCGCCCGCATTCGGATGGCACCCAGGCGGTCGCCCGGACCGAGGCCGCGGGCCCGCACTGGCCGGTGCGCACCGAGATCACGACGCGGCCCGAACCCGCCGGTGACAGCACGGAAGCCGAGCAAACCGAGGCCACGCAGCGCACCGAGATGACCCCGCGCGAGGCGGAGAGGCCGCCAGCGGTCGCCGAACCTGCTGGTCTGCCGGACATTTCGAGCAATGCGGCGGCGGCCCCGGGTGCGGAGGGCGAACCGCGCACGCCCACCCGGCCGTCCCAGCGGACCGCACGGATGACGCGACCGCGGCCGGTGGTGCGGCGGCTGGGCGCCGGGCTGGTGCCGATTCCCACGGTCGAACCGGTGGATCCGGAAGCGGCGGTGCTCGACGATCCGGTGGTGGCCGAGGGTCGGCGGTTCTGCTGGCGCTGCGGCAAACCGGTCGGGCGGGCCACGCCGACCCGGCCGTCGACGACCGCGGGCACCTGCCAAACCTGCGGTGCGCCTTACGATTTCCGACCCTCGCTGCATCCCAGCGAACGCGTCGCGGGGCAGTACGAGATCCAGGGCTGCATTGCGCACGGCGGGCTGGGCTGGATCTATCTGGCCATCGACCGCAATGTCAGCGACCGCTGGGTGGTGCTCAAGGGCCTGTTGCACGCCGGTGACGCCGAGGCCCAGGCGGTCGCGGTGGCCGAGCGGCAGTTCCTGGCCGAGGTGGCGCACCCGAGCATCGTGAAGATCCACAATTTCGTGGAACACGCGAGCGCGGATGGGACGCCCATCGGATTCATCGTGATGGAGTACGTGGGCGGGCATTCGCTGCGCGATCTGCTCGATCACTATGCGCCCGACCGGATGCCGGTCACCGAGGCCATCGCGTACCTGCTGGAAATCCTTCCGGCCCTGGACTATCTGCATTCGGTGGGGCTGGCCTACAACGATCTCAAGCCCGACAACATCATGATCACCACCGATCGGGTGGAACTCATCGACATGGGTGCGGTCAGCCAGTTCGAGGCGTACGGAAACCTGTACGGCACCAGGGGATATCAGGCGCCGGAGATCGCGCACACCGGACCCACGGTGGCCTCCGACATCTACACCGCCGGGCGCACCCTGGCCGTGCTCACCCTGCAGCTGCCGATGGAGCGCGGCGCGTACACCGACGGCATCCCCGACCCCAAGGACGAGCCGGTGCTGGCCCGGCACCAGTTCCTCTACCGACTGCTGCTGCGCGCCACCCACCCGGACCCGGAGCGCCGCTTCGCGTCCGCGCGGCTGCTGGGCACCCAGCTCACCGGCGTGCTGCGCGAGATCCTGGCCGTCGAGACCGGCAACGAGCATCCGCAGCTGTCGACCCTGTTCAGCCCGCCACGCACCAGTTTCGGCACCGGCGAGCTGATCGCGCAGACGGACGGCATCATCGACGGCATCCCCCGCGACACCCTGCTGCAGCCCGGTGACGTGGTGGCGGCGCTGCCGGTGCCGATCATCGATTCCGGGGATCCGTCCGCGCCGCTGCTGGCGGGCGCGGCCCACCCCGAACCCCGGCACGCCCTCGACGAACTGCGGCACGCCCGGCAGCGCGCGGCGGCCGAACCCGGCGGCGCGCCCGAGACCTTCGAGATGGAGGTGACGCTGGCCGAGGCCCGCGCTCACCTGGACCTGAACGAGCCCGCGGCCGCCCGCATGCTGCTGGACCGGCTCGGCGACGAGCCGCAGCCACCAGCCCCGGACTGGCGGATCGACTGGTATTTGGGCATGACCGAGCTGCTGGAACTGGAATACGAGCGAGCCTTCGCCCGCTTCAACTCGGTGCTCGAGGCGCTGCCCGGCGAGATCGCACCCAAGCTGGCCTTGGCCGCCACCGCGGAACTCATTCTGCAGCACTGGGATTCACCCGATCCCGAGGAGTGGCGGGCCTACGCCGAGAACTACTACGCCACGGTGTGGCGCACCGACCGGGGTGTGGTGAGCGCGGCCTTCGGACTGGCGCGGCAGCTGGCGGCGGCGGGGAACATCACCGCGGCCGTACACGCGCTCGATCAGGTGCCGCCCGCCTCACGCCATTACTCCGAAGCCCGCATGACGGCCATTCTCATGCTGCTGACCTGCGCGCCCGCCGCGGATCTGGACGAGTCGACGCTGCAGGTGGCGGCGGCGCGAGTGCAGAATCTGCCGCCCGGGGAGGGGCGCGCGGCGCAGTTGCGGATTCTCACGCTGGGCATCGCGCTGGGCTGGGTGCAGGCCGGGAAGCGGCCGAAATCCCCCAGCTCCAAGCTGTTCGGGTCGCCGTTCACCGAGCGGGATCTGCGGCGCGGCATCGAGACCGGGCTGCGTGGGCTGGCGCGCTCCGCGCCCGCGCGCACGCATCGCTACGCGCTGGTCGATCTGGCCAACGCGGTGCGCGCCAAATCCTGGTTCTAGAAGAAACCGGAGGAGTCCCGTGTCGCCTGCGGTGATCTCGGGGGCAGCCTGAGAACGGCGGGATCGGCGAGGGAATTGACGATCCCTACCGCAGTTGTGCGTGGTGCGACACGGGTTCCGGTTGGGTGGACCGGGGGAGGTTCCCAGGTCCGGCTCTCACAATGCCAATCGCATCGTGATGTTTTCGTGAAGGCCACCAGCCCCGTCATCCCGGCATGTTCTTGGCCGGGATCCAACGCTCACAGTGGTGGATTCCGGCCAAAAGCACGCCGGAATGACGGGGACTTCCTAGCCGACCAGTTCGGCGGAGGCCCGGGCGATCGCGAGCTCCTCATTCGTCGGCACGACCAGCACCTCGATCGCGGAATCGTCAGTCGAAATGCGCCGGGCCGAGCGATCTTTCGCGGTATTGCGGGCCGTGTCGATCTTGATGCCGTAGTTCTCCAGCCCCGCCAGCGCGGCCGCGCGGACCTTGGCGTCGTTCTCGCCGACACCGGCGGTGAAGGTGATGGCATCCACCTTGCCCAGGTCGATCAGATATGCGCCGAGGTAGCGGCGCAGCCGGTGGATGTAGACGTCGAACGCCAAAGTCGCGGTGGGATGGCCGGTTTCGATGAGCTGCCCCAGCTCCCGGAAGTCGTTCACCCCGGAGATGCCCTTGATGCCGGAATGCCGGTTGAGCAGGGCGTCCACCTCGTCCACCCCTATGCCCGCGGTACGGATCAGGTGGAAGATGATGCCCGGATCCAGATCCCCGGACCGGGTGCCCATGACCAGGCCCTCCAGCGGGGTCAGACCCATGGTGGTGTCCACCGCCTTGCCCGCGCGAATGGCCGAGGCCGACGCGCCGTTGCCGAGGTGCAGCACGATCTGGTTCAGCTCGGAGCGGTCCTTGCCGAGGAACGCGGCGGCCTGCGCGGACACGTAGTCGTGCGAGGTGCCGTGGAAGCCGTACTTGCGAATGCCGTGCGCGGCAGCGGTTTCCGCGTCGATGGCGTAGGTCTTGGCGGCGGCGGGCAGCTCGTGGAAGAAGGCGGTGTCGAACACCGCGACCTGCGGCACGTCCGGCAGCAGCGCCCGCGCGGACTCGATACCGATGACGTTCGGCGGATTGTGCAGCGGGGCCAGCGAAGACAGGTCGATGATGGCCTTGACCACGTCGTCGTCGATCAGCGTGGGCCGGTAGAAGACCTCGCCGCCGTGCACCACCCGGTGCCCGACCGCGCCCAGATCGGCGTGCGCCAGATCCTGGCCCGAGGCGCTGAACAGATCGAACACCACGTGCAGCCCCGCCGCGTGATCGGCGAGCGGGCCCCGGTACTCGAAAGTCTCTCCGCCGCACTTGTGTTCGACGGTCACGACGTCGCTCTCGACGTCCTCACCGATGCGCTGCACGACGCCGGAGGCGACCACGTCGGCCGACTCGGGTTCCAGCAGCTGGTATTTGATGGACGAGGAACCGGAGTTGATCACCAGTACCTTCATTGCGCCTCCTGTTGGGCTTGAATGGCGGTGATGGCAACGGTGTTGACGATGTCCGCGACGAGAGCGCCGCGCGAGAGGTCGTTGACCGGCTTGCGCAGACCCTGCAGCACGGGCCCGATGGCCACGGCTCCGGCGCTGCGCTGCACCGCTTTATAGGTGTTGTTCCCGGTATTGAGGTCCGGGAAGATGAAGACCGTAGCCTGACCGGCCACCTCGGAATTGGGCAGCTTGGTCTTGGCGACCGCCGGTTCGATGGCGGCGTCGTACTGAATCGGGCCCTCCACCAACAACTCCGGGGCACGCTCGTGCACCAGGTGGGTGGCGGCGCGGACCTTGTCCACATCCGCGCCGGAGCCGGATTCACCGGTCGAGTACGACAGCATGGCGACCCGCGGGTCGATGCCGAACTGGGCGGCGGTGAGCGCGGAGGAGACCGCGATATCCGCCAGCTGCTCCTGGGTCGGATCCGGCACCACGGCGCAATCGCCGTACACCAGAACCCGATCCGCGAGACACATGAGGAAGACGCTCGACACCGTGGACACGCCCGGCGTCGTCTTGATGATCTCGAACGACGGCCGGATGGTGTGCGCGGTGGTGTGCGCCGCACCCGACACCATGCCGTCGGCGACCCCCATGTGCACCATCATGGTGCCGAAATACGAGATGTCGGCCATGAATTCGCGGGCGCGGTCCACCGTCATGCCCTTGTGCGAGCGCAGCCGGGCGTATTCCTCGGCGAATTCGTCACGCAGCGGGCAGGTCTTGGGGTCGAGCACCTCGGCGGCGTCGATATCCACGCCGAGTTCGGCGGCGCGACCGCGAATCGCGGCCTCCTCGCCGAGGATGGTCAGATCGGCGATCTTGCGCTGCAGCACGCGGCCGGCGGCCCGCAGGATGCGGTCGTCGTCGCCCTCGGGCAGCACGATGCGCTTGCGATCATTGCGGGCCCGCTCGATGAGCTGGTACTCGAACATCTGCGGGGTGACGATGTTCGGGATCGGAACCTCGATCTGCCGCAGCAGTTCTCGCGGATCGACCCGCTCCTCCATCACCGCCAGCGCGGTGTCCACCTTGCGGATGCTGGAGAGCGAGACCCGGCCGCGGGTGAGAGCGGTGGCCTTGGCGGTCTCGAAGGTGCCCAGATCGGTGGACAGGATCGGCAGCTTGGGCTTGAGGCCCGCCATCAGCCGGGCAATGGACGGCTCGGGCAGCATGCCGCCGTTCATGATGATGCCCGCCAGCGACGGGAAGCCTTCCGCCTCATGGGCGTTCACCAGGGCGAGCAGCACGTCGGAGCGGTCGCCCGGAGTGATCACGGCGACGCCGTCGGTGAGGCGCTCGAGAATGTGTTCGGCGGTCATGCCGCCGACGATCACATCGAGGGCCTCGCGCTGCATGAGTTCCGGGTCGCCGCTGTAGAGTTCGCCGCCGATCGCGTCGCGCAGCTCCTCCATGGTCGGGGCCTGCAGCAGCGGCACCTCGGGCAGCGCCCAGGACGGTACGGCCGCAACCTTTTTCAGGACTTCGGCGTCTGCCTCGATCTGCTCGGGCTCGCAGCGGTTGGCGATGACGGCCACCAGCTTGGCGTGCTCGGCGTTCAGTTCGCCGCGGCACAGCTCGACCAGTTGCCCCAATTCGTCGGAGGTGCGGCCGATTCCGCGCACCACCAGCAGCACGGGCGCGCCGAGGTTGACCGCGATGCGCGCGTTGTAGCGCAGTTCGGAGGGGCTGGCGACATCGGTGTAGTCGGAGCCGACGATGAGCACGGCGTCGCACTGCTTGGCGACGGCGTGATAGCGCATCACGATCTCGCTGATCGCAGCGTCCGGATCCTCGTGCACCTGTTCGTAAGTCACCCCGACCGCCTGGTCGTAGTCGACATCGGAGGTGGAATGTTCGAGGAGGAGTTCGAGGATGTAATCGCGTCCGCTCGCGGAACGGGTGATCGGCCGGAACACGCCCACGCGGGGGGTGGTCGCGGCGAGCGCCTGAAGGACACCGAGCGCCACCGTCGACTTGCCGGTGTCGCCCTCGGGGGACGCGATGTACACACTGGAAACCGGTGTGGCAGCCATGAGCGAAAGCCTACCGACCGTTATTGGCCGATTTCCGCGTCGGCGTGGCAACACGTCAAGCGCGTTTGGTTATGCACATTCGCTATCAGTTCGTCAAGACCCGTTCTACCGGCCGTTTCCCGCCGCGCCCATGCCTCGCCCCGGGCGCGGGAGACTGCAATCACATGACATATGTCCCGCTCGGAGGCCGGATTTACCTCGTCATTCCGGCGTGCTTTTGGCCGGAATCCACACGACGAGGCTGATGCGCCGCGGGTGTGGATCCCGGCCAAAAACGTGCCGGGATGACGAGGTGGGTCACAGCGCGCGCAGGCGCGGGGCCAGATCGCTCTGGAACAGATCCAGGAAGCGACGCTGGTCGTGACCCGGCGCGTGGAAGACCAGGTGATTGAGGCCCGCGTCCAGGTACGGCTTGATCTGCTCGACGGCCTGGTCCGGATCGCTGGCCACGATCCAGCGCTTGGCGATCTGCTCGATCGGCAGCGCGTCCGCGGCGGCCTCCATCTCGATCGGGTCGGTGATGGAGTGCTTCTGCTCGGCGGTCAGCGACAGCGGGGCCCAGAAGCGCGTGTTCTCCAGCGCCAGAACGGGATCGGTGTCGTAGGAGATCTTGATCTCGATCATCCGGTCGATATCGTCGACCGTGCGGCCGACCTTCGCCGCGCCCTCGGCGACGGCGGGCATCAGCTTCTCGGTGTAGAGGTCCATGCCCTTGCCGGAGGTGCAGATGAAACCGTCACCGGCGCGACCGGCGTAGCGGGCCACCAGCGGGCCGCCGGCCGCGATGTAGACCGGGATGCCGTTCTTGGGCACGTCGTAGATGGAAGCGCCGACGGTCTTGTAGTACTGGCCTTCCCAGTCCACGCGCTCACCGGTCCACAGGGCCCGCATGAGATCCACGGATTCGCGCAGGCGCGCGAAACGCTCCTTGAACTCCGGCCATTCGCCGATGTAGCCGGTCGCGATCTCGTTGAGCGCCTCGCCCGAGCCCACGCCCAGCATGATCCGGTCCGGGTACAGGCAGCCCATGGTCGCGAAGGCTTGTGCGACGACCGCCGGGTTGTAGCGGAAGGTCGGGGTCAGCACCGAGGTGCCGAGTTGAATACGGTTGGTGCGCTCGCCCACCGCGGTCATCCAGGCCAGCGAGAACGGGGCGTGGCCGCCATTGTGCCGCCAGGGCTGGAAATGGTCGGAGACGGTCGCGGAGTCGAGGCCGTGCGCCTCCGCCTCCACCGCGAGCTCCACCAGTTCGCGCGGGCCGAACTGCTCCGCGGACGCCTTGTAACCGAGCTTGAGGTCTTTCACCTGGGCACTCCTGTCGCCTTGCTGCGCTTGGGTTGTGCGGGCCAACCTCCCGCCGGTCGCCTGCGACTCATGACGCCGCAAACGGACTTACCTCGCACCCTAGGTCCCGTGGTGGGAGGCGGTGCGGCAGGGGTCACACCCAAGTCCTCGAACCCCGGGTCGGGGGACCGTATTCCGGGGATGAGACCGGTCGTCCGGTCAATCAGAGCAGGAATATATGAGCGTTCGGTCCGGGGATAGCGGAGAATACGCACGTGACCAACTCGAGCGCAGAACCGATCCTCAGCTATCTCACGGACATGGACGGCGTCCTCGTACACGAGAATCACATGGTTCCGGGAGCCGACAAGTTCCTCGCCGAATTGCGCGACAACGACATTCCGTTCCTGGTGCTCACCAACAACTCGATCTACACCGCGCGCGACCTCCAGGCCCGGCTCAAGCACACCGGCCTCGAGATCCCCGTCGAGTCGATCTGGACCTCCGCGCTGGCGACCGCCACCTTCCTCAACGACCAGCGCCCCGGCGGCACCGCCTACGTGGTCGGCGAATCCGGCCTCACCACCGCACTGCACGAAATCGGTTACATCCTCACCGATTCCGAGCCGGACTACGTGGTGCTCGGCGAAACCCGCACCTATTCTTTCGAAGCCATCACCACCGCTATTCGGCTGGTCGCGGCGGGCGCGCGCTTCATCGCCACCAATCCGGACGCCACCGGCCCCTCCCGCGAGGGCATCCTGCCCGCCACCGGCTCGGTCGCGGCCCTCATCACCCAGGCCACCGGCCGCAAGCCCTACTACGTCGGCAAGCCCAACCCGCTGATGATGCGTTCGGCGCTGCGCCGCATCGGTGCACACTCGCTGTCCACCGTCATGATCGGCGACCGGATGGACACCGACGTCATCGCCGGCCTCGAAGCGGGCATGCGCACCATCCTCGTCACCACCGGCATCTCCACCCCCGCCCTGGTCGAGCAGTTCCCCTACCGCCCGACCACCATCCTGCCGTCGGTCGCCGCCCTGGTCGGCAAGACCAAGGACCCGTTCGCGCCCTAATCCGTGCGGTCGCCCTCGAGCGCTTCGAGGGCGACCGACAGGGTCGTCAGCGCGTCCACGATGCGCGCCAGCTCCTCCGAACCGACCTGCGCCACCAGTCGTTTCGCGAAGGCCGCATGCTGGGGATCGATCTGCCGCACCGCGCCGTACCCCGCATCGGTGATGGCCACCAGCTTGGCCCGGCGATGCGCCGGATTCGGCCGATACTCGGCGAATCCCTTGTCCACCAGCAGATCCGCCACCCGCTGCACGCTCTGGCGGGTGATGCCCATCTCGCGCGCGATGCCCGCAACCGGCAAGGGCTCGCGGATCACCGCGCCCAGCACCTGCCACCACGCCACGGTGATCCCCGCGGGTTTGGCCAATTCCTCGGCGACCGCGAGGAATTGGCCGTTCAACTTGAACGAGGTGACCGCCGCGGTGGCGAAGAGTTGCTGATCGGTGCGAGTCATCGCCCCGCCGCCGCGCGACGCTGCTCGTATTCGAACAGCTCGTAGAACCCGGCGGGATCATTGTTTCCGTACAGCTTGTACCAGGCCGCGAGCACCTCGGGCTCGTAGATGTCCAGGCGGGCGAAGATCTCCCGGGCGAACTCCACCGGCTTCGTGCCCGTCGCGGTGATGAGATCGCCGTCGGTCACGGCCGGTTCGGGGACGTAGTGCGCGCCACCCGAATACCCGCTGGCGGCAAGGTATCCCGGGTCATTGCTGGTGTGGGGCCGATCGTCGAGCAGGCCCGCGCGCGCCAGCCCGAAGGTCGCGCCGCAGATGGCCGCGACCGGGACCCCGGCGGCCAGCAACTCCCGGGCCTTGGCCGCGAAAGCCGTGATCGGACTCGCCGGATCGAACTCGGTCGCGAGGCCGGGCAGGATCAGCATCGCGCTGTCGGCGGGCTGCAGATCCGCCAGGACGACGTCGGGCAGGATCCGCATGCCGCCCATCGAGGTGACCGGATCAGCGCTGACCCCAACGGTTTTCACCTGCCACGTGCCGGGCTCACGGTGCCACAGCTCGCGGTTGATGTGCGCGGTGGCGTGCCCGACCTCCCAGTCCGAGAAGGTGTCGTACACGGCCATGTGAACTGTTTTTATCATGACAGTATGCTGTCATATTTGACAGCATACTGTCAATGGTTGGGCCCCCCGGAAACGACAAATGGCCGGAACCCGCTGGGTTCCGGCCATGTCGATATTCGTCAGCTCAGGGCGTGGTCCAGGTCGCCCAGCAGGTCTTCAACGTCTTCCAGGCCGATGGAGATGCGCACGACCCCGTCAGTAATGCCCACGGCCGCACGGCCTTCCGGGCCCATCGCGCGGTGCGTGGTGGTGGCCGGGTGGGTGATCAGGGTCTTCGCGTCACCGAGGTTGTTGGAGATGTCGATGATGCGCAAGCGGTTGAGCACCTCGAAAGCGCGTTTCTTGGCCTCGTTCTCGGGAGCCTTCAGCTCGAAGGTGATCACCGTGCCGCCGCCCGACATCTGCCGCTTGGCCAGCTCGTACTGCGGGTGCGAAGACAGGAAGGGGTACTTCACCCACGCCACGGCCGGGTGATCCTCCAGGAACTGCGCGATCTTCAGCGCCGAATCCACCGACTGACGCAGCCGCAGCGGCATGGTCTCGAGGCCCTTGAGCAGCGTCCAGGCATTGAACGGGCTCAGCGCCGGACCGGTGTGGCGCATAAGGTTTTTGACCGGGCCGTCGATGTAGTCCTGCGGTCCCAGGATCGCGCCGCCGAGCACCCGGCCCTGGCCGTCGATGTGCTTGGTGCCCGAGTAGACGGTGATGTCCGCGCCCAGATCGAAGCCGCGCTGCAGCAGCGGGGTGGCGAAGACGTTGTCCAGCACCACCTTCGCGCCCGCCGCGTGCGCGAGATCGGAGACCGCGCGCACATCGGTAAGGGTCTGCATCGGGTTCGACGGGGTCTCGAAGAAGACCGCGGTGGTCGGCACCGACAGCGCCTGCTCCCACTGGTCCAGATCCTCGCCGTCGACGAAGACGGTCTCCACGCCCCAGCGCGGCAGGATCTCGTTGGCCACCACGAAGCAGGAGCCGAACAGGCTGCGCGCCGCGACCAGCCGGTCACCGGCGCCCACCAGCGCACCCAGCGCGGTGAACACCGCGGACATGCCCGAGGCGGTCGCGAAACAGGCTTCGGCGCCGTCGATCAGGCGCAGCCGCTCCTCGAACATGGCGACCGTCGGGTTGCCGTAGCGGGAGTAGACGAAGTGCTGGATATCGCCGGTGAACGAGGCTTCGGCCGCCTCGGCGCTCTCGTAGACGAAACCCGAATTGAGGAACAGCGCCTCGGAGGTCTCGTCGAAGCCGGAACGCCGGGTGCCGCCGCGCACGGCCTGCGTGGCCGGGCCGACGCCCTCGGGGAGCGGCTTGTCGAAGGAACCGCCGGTGATCATGACTGCCTCCACGGAAGTCCGTCGGCGCGCCAGCCGGTGCTGCCGCGATGACCCTGACCGTCGAGCGCACCCTCGAACCCGTCGACCACATTGAAGGACGGGGAGATGCCGACGGTGGTGGCCGCGGTGGCCGCGCCGATGGAGCGCTGACCCGAGCGGCAGATGAACAGGACCGGTGCGTCCGAATCCTGCGGGCGGGCGGCGAGCGCCTGCCGCAACTGGTCCACGAACCGTGCGTTGGGCGCGCCGGTGGCGTCCACCCATTCGATCAGCGCGGTCGGCCGGCCGATGCCATTGGTGTCGGGCACCCCGACGAAACGCCATTCCGCCTCGGTGCGGACATCCACCAGCACCGCATCCGGATTGTCGCGCAACAACTCCCACGCTTGCTTCGGCGTGATGTCACCCGCGTAGTTCACCTGTACCTCCTGTGAATCCGCACTTGCCGCACCGCTGCTCGGTGCGTGGCCAGGTCGTCACCCGGAGCACCCCACCGCGGAGGAGGGTTGCCGATCAGCGAGCCGGGGCTTGGCGCTGATACTCATGACCTGGGATGAGAGTGCCGAAAAACCGGCACTCGTGTCAAACGCTTCGCCGGACTTCGGACCTTGTCACGAACTGCAGACCAACCAGCGAGAATTCTCTTTGGTGAAGTGCCAGGTCGAGGTGGTCTGGGCGCCACCGGCGCTGAAACTGACCTGCGCTGTGGCCTTGTCGCCGTCGATGACGGGATCCTTCAGCGCGTCGAAGCTGATCGGGCCGCCGGTCTCGACGGCGATCTTGAGCGGCGAGGTGTTCTCGTCGAATCCCTTGCAGGCCAAGCTCGGTTCGTACTTGCCGTTGTCGCTGCGGTACTTGATGAAGTTGCCCGCGGGCGCCGAGAGCCGATCGGTATCTGTGACATTCTTCTCAACCGGCGACACCAGCGTGGCGATCACGATGCCCAGGATCACGAACGCGATGAGACCGGCCGCGACCAGGAACGGCCACATGCTCCGCGTCTCGTTCTGATCGAACTGGACTGTCTCCTCGGCTGTCTCCTCGGCGTCGCTCATGGGTAGATCATGCCTGGTCGGTGCGAGGGACCCGGAAAGCCATCGCATAGAATCAGCAGAATTTCCGCCCCAGGCGCGGGAATAGCAGGACAACGCAGCAACGCTGCAGCGTCGGGGGCCGACGATGGTCACCGAAGCCAGGGCGTCAACTTAGCCTAAGCTAAGAACGACGGCTAAGTTTTGACGGCAAGTTAGTTTCGACCCAAAGGGTGCGCGGAAAAATGACCGAACAGAGTGCAGCGACCCGCCCGCTACGCATTGCGATCGTGGGCGCAGGACCGGCCGGTATCTATGCCGCCGATGCCTTGATGAAGTCCGACGCACCCGCCGGGTTCGACGGGGTCAGCATCGATCTGTACGAGCGCATGCCCGCGCCCTTCGGCCTGATCCGCTACGGCGTGGCACCCGACCACCCGCGCATCAAGGGCATCATCACCGCGCTGCACAAGGTCCTCGACAAGGACCAGGTGCGCCTGCTGGGCAATATCGACTACGGCGTCGACATCACCCTCGAGGACCTGCGTCAGTTCTACGACGCGGTCATCTTCTCCACCGGCGCCAATGCCGACCGCGCCCTGGAGGTTCCGGGCATCGAGCTCGACGGCTCCTTCGGCGCCGCGGACTTCGTGTCCTGGTACGACGGCCACCCGGACGTGCCGCGCACCTGGCCGCTGGAGGCGGAGAAGGTCGCCGTGCTCGGCGTCGGCAATGTCGCCCTGGATGTGGCACGCGTGCTGGCCAAGACCGGTGACGAGCTGCTGCCGACCGAGATCCCGCCGAACGTCTACGAGGGCCTACTGGCCAACAAGGCGCTCGAGGTCCACGTCTTCGGCCGTCGTGGTCCCGCGCAGGCCAAGTTCACCCCGCTCGAGCTGCGCGAACTCGACCACTCGCCGACCATCGAGGTCATCGTCGATCCCGAGGACATCGACTACGACGAGGGCTCCGAGGCCGCCCGCCGGCACTCCAAGCAGGTCGACATGATCTGCAACACGTTGGAGCAGTGGGCCATTCGCGATGTCGGCAACCGCCCGCACAAGCTGTTCCTGCACTTCTTCGAGAACCCCTCGGAGATCCTGGGCGAGGACGGCAAGGTCGTGGGCCTGCGCACCGAGCGCACCCAGCTCGACGGCACCGGAAACTGCAAGGGCACCGGCGAGTTCAAGGACTGGGACATCCAGGCCGTGTACCGCGCGGTCGGCTACCTGTCGCAGAACATCCCGGCCCTGCCCTTCGACGACCAGGCCGGAACCGTCCCCAACGAGGCCGGCCGCGTTCTGGTCGACGAGGACGCGGACGGCGCGGATCGCTATGCGCCCGCCACCTACGTGACCGGCTGGATCAAGCGCGGCCCGGTCGGCCTCATCGGCCACACCAAGGGCGACGCCAACGAGACCATCGCCTGCCTGCTCGACGATGCCGCGAACTTCGTCCCGGCCCCGCGGCCGGAGCGTGAGGCCGTCACCGAGTTCCTCGAGGGCAAGGGCATTCCGTTCACCACCTGGGCCGGCTGGTACCGCCTCGACGCGCACGAGCGCGCGCTGGGCGAGCCGCAGGGCCGCGAGCGGGTCAAGGTCGTCGAGCGCGACGAGATGCTCGCCGCCTCCGAGCCCGACAAGGTGCTCTGAGCCCGACAAGGTTTCCCGACCCGTCGGGATTTCCGGATCAGCGCTGGACAGGATGCCCTGACCAGCGCGAATCCGCTTGTCGGACAAGGTTGTCCACACATGTCACCGTTCTGAGGCATGCTGATCACGTGTTCGATGCCCATCTCCACATCTTCGATCCGCGGTTCCCGCTGGTCGAGAACGAGGGCTACCTGCCCGACCCGTACACCATCGCCGACTATCGCAAGCGCATGTCCCGCTTCGATATCGACGGTGGTGCCGTGGTCAGCGGGTCCTTCCAGGGCACCGATCAGAGCTATCTATTGGCGGCGCTGGACGCGCTCGGCGAGGGCTGGGTGGGCGTCACCATGCTCCCGGTGGACGCCCCCGACCAGCAGATCATCGACCTGAACCGGGCCGGGGTGCGAGCCATCCGGTTCAACCTCAAGCGCGCCGGCGGGGACATCGTCGGGCTCACCATGCTGGCGCTGCGGGCCTACGAACTGGCCGGTTGGCATGTGGAGCTCTATATCGACGGAACCATGCTGGGTTCGCTGGAACCGGTCATCACCAAACTGCCCAAGCTGTCCATCGACCATCTGGGCATGTCCGACGACTGCCTGCCGTACCTGCTCAACCTGGTCGATCGAGGCGCGAAGGTGAAGGCGTCCGGCTTCGGGCGGGTGTCGATGAATGTGGGCTCGGCGCTGCGCAAGATCCACACCGTCAATCCCGAGGCGCTGATGTTCGGCACCGACCTGCCCGGCACCCGCGCGGGACGGCCGTTCCGCGACACCGACCTCTCGGTGCTCGGCGATGCCGTCGGCTCGGACCTGCATCGGGTGCTCGAGGACAACGCCCGGACCTTCTACGGGCTGCCCGCCAAGGAGCGCGCGCTCGAGGACCCGACCATGCGGATGGCCGCCGGTGAGCTGCCGACGCTGCGGCTGCCGCGCTCGGAGCTGCCCAAACTCCCGCCCCCGGACACCCTCCCGCTCCCCATCGTGGATCACTGATCCCCCCTCGGCCGTTCCCCGGTTCCGCGTTATTGTCAGTACGTCAACACCGGCCAGGTGGCCCGGTGCACTGGATTCGACGATGAACCGAGGTAGGGCGTGAGCACTCCATCCACCGCCAAGCAGGGCCCGCTCGCGGGCGTCCGGGTTGTTGAACTGGCCGGCATCGGCCCCGGTCCGCACGCGGCACTGCTGCTCGCCGATCTCGGCGCGGACGTGGTGCGGGTGCAGCGGCCGGGACAGTTCCCCGGATTCATGGAACGCCCGCAGTGGCGCGGCCGCACCATCGTCGAGGCCAATCTCAAGGATCCGGCCGACATCGAGAAGGTGCTCGGGCTCATCGAGAAGGCCGACGTGCTCATCGAGGGCTTCCGGCCCGGCGTCACCGAGCGCATGGGACTGGGGCCCGACGCCGCGCTGGAACGCAATCCGCGCCTGGTCTACGGCCGCATGACCGGCTGGGGCCAGTACGGTCCGCTGGCCGACCGCGCCGGGCACGACATCAACTACATCTCGCTGACCGGCGTGCTGAATGCCATCGGCCGCAAGGGCGAACGGCCGGTGCCGCCGCTGAACATGGTCGGCGACTTCGGCGGCGGCTCCATGTTCCTGGTCTTCGGCATTCTGGCCGCGCTGGTGGAGCGGCAGAACTCCGGCAAGGGCCAGGTCATCGACTCGGCCATGATCGATGGGGCGCTGGCCCTCTCGCACATGATCTGGGGCATGAAGGGCATGGGCCTGTGGTCGGATGAGCGCGGCACCAATCTGCTCGACACCGGCATGGCCTTCTACGACACCTACGAGACCTCCGACGGCAAATACATGGCGGTGGGCTGCATCGAACCGCAGTTCTACGCGGAACTGCTTGTCGGCCTGGAGATCTCGCCGGAGGGGCTGCCGCACCAGCTCGACCCGGCGGGCCAGGATCAGCTGCGCAAGCTGTTCACCGAGAAGTTCAAGACCAAGACCCGCGACGAGTGGTGGGCGATCTTCGAGAACACCGACGCCTGCACCACCCCCGTGCTGACTTTCACCGAGGCGGAACAGAATCCGCACATCCAGGCCCGGACCGGGCTGGTCGAGATCGACGGGGTCGTGCAGCACGCCCCGGCCCCGCGCTTCTCGCGCACCCCGGCGGCCGTGCCGACCCCGCCGCCGAACGCGGGCACCCCGATCGAAACCGTCTGGGCCGACTGATCTTTCCCGAGACAGCCGAGCGCCCCCTGTGGATTCCACAGGGGGCGTTGACTTTCCGAAGCGGAGGGATCAGGCCCCGGGGGCAACCAGCTGGATGTCGAGCTCGATGGCGATCTTGTCGCTCAGCATGGCGTTCGGCATGCCGGGGGCGACACCGAAGTCGCTGCGCTTGATGGAACCCGACGCGGTGAAACCGGCGTGCTCCTTGTTGTCCTGCGGGAAGACCTGCACGCCGCCCCACTCGACGTCGAGGGTGACCGGCTTGGTGACGCCGCCGATGGTGGCCTCACCGGTGACCTCGAACTCCGGGGAGAGGGCGACGGCCTCGGGGACCCGGAAGGTCAGGTGCGGGCGGTTGGCGATATCGAGGATGTCGGCGCTGCGGACGTGGCCGTCGCGCATCTCGTTGCCGGTGTCGAAGGAGTCGAAGTAGATGGTGGCCTCGATGGCCGCCTCGCCGGCGTCGTTCACGACGAAACCGGTCTCGAAGCGGTTGAAGCGGCCGCGAACCTTGGAGATGCCCAGGTGCTTCACGGTGAAGTTGACCGAGGAGTGGTTGGCGTCGAGGGTCCAGGCGCCGGGGGCGAGGGTGGTCTGCTCGGAAGTCGTCATGCCATGAGATTAAGTGGACTGCGGTCCGCTTAGCCAGGCCGTGGTTATCCGGGGACTGGCAGGGCTGGGATAACGGAACCAGGACCAGGCACTATGGAGAGGTGTCCCGTACCGAATTCGCCGAGTTCCTGATCGCGCGCCGCGCCGCGCTGCAGCCCGAGGAGGTCGGGCTGCCGTCCGGTCGCCGGCGGCGCACGCCCGGACTGCGGCGCGAAGAGGTCGCCGCGCTCGCGGGCGTCAGCGCAGACTACCTGGCCCGGCTCGAACAGGGACGCGACAGCAACCCCTCCACCGCCGTGCTGGCCGCACTCGCGGATGCCTTGCGGCTCAACGAGATCGAGAAGCACCACTTCGGCAAGCTGGCCCTGGGCCTGGAACAGAAGGCCAACTGCCCGTCGGCGGGACAGGCCCGCGAACAGGTCTCGGAAACCATCCAGGCGGTCGTCGACGCGCTGCAGCCGACACCCGCCTTCGTGCTCGGACGCTGGCTCAACCTGCTGCACGGCAACCCCTCCTTCCGCGATTTCGCCGAACCGCTCGGCATGTTCGAGGAGGAGGCGCACGGCAACTTCGCCATCTACGTCTTCGCGCATCCGACCGCCAGAAAGGTCTTCCAGAACTGGGATACGGTCGCCGATATGGCCGCCTCGGCGCTGCGCGCGGCCGCCACCCGCTTCCCGGACGACCAGTCCGTCCAGGCCGTGGTTACCACCCTGAGCCGCCATCCGGAGTTCGAGCAACGCTGGCGCGAACACCGGCTCACCGACTTCCGGACCGTCGTGCTGAAGATTCAGCACCCACTGCGGGGCGAGGTCGAGGTCGAGGTGGAGACCCTGGATCCGGCCGCCGACCAGACCGTCGCCATCTGGCTGGTCGACCGCCGACAGGCCCGCACCCCCGGATTACGGCTGGTCAACGAATAAAAACCGCAGGTGCCGGGCCCTTCGTAAACCCTGCTCGGGCAGCGTGGGCGCACTACAGTTGACCCATGGCTCGGAATTGGCCGATGGTCGAACGGGAGAACGAGCTCGAATCGATCAGGGCGGCGCTCACCGGCGACGACCTCGTCGGGGCGGTTCTCACCGGTGACGCGGGGGTCGGCAAAACCACCTTGGCGCGGCAGGCCACCGCCGCCGTCGGGGGAAACATTCGATGGGTCGCGGGGACGGAATCCGCCCGGAGCATTCCGCTCGGCGTCTTCGCGCACATGGTGGGGGTGTACACCGCCCACGATCCGGTGACCTTCATGGCCGCGGCGCGCGAGGCGCTGCTCGCCGACGGGCACACCATCATCGGCGTCGACGACGCGCATCTGCTCGATCAACTCTCGGCCACCCTGCTGCTGCAACTGGCCATCGACCGGGCCGCCCACATCGTGTGCACCGTGCGCAGCGGAGTGCAGGTGCCCGACGCGGTGACCTCGCTGTGGAAGGACGGGCACCTGCTGCGGCTGGACCTGAAACCGTTCACGCAAAGGCAGAGCGTGGAATTGGTGGAATCCATGCTGGGCGGGCAGCTCGAAGGCTTCACCGCCAACCTGATGTGGGAATCCTCCGGCGGCAACGCGCTTTTCCTACGACACCTGGTCGAAGGCGCGCTCGAGGCGGGGACGCTGCGGCAGGTCAACGGGGTGTGGCAGTTGCGCGGGCGCGCGGCGGTCACCTCGGAATTGGCTGCGCTGCTGGAGGATCGGGTGGAACAGATGCCCGACAGCGTGCTGCGGGTACTGGAACTGCTCACCTTCTGCGAGCCCATCGACCTGGACGTGCTGTCGGAGATCGCGGGCGAGGAAGCCGTCGAATCCGCCGAAACCCGTGGTCTCATCAGGATTGTCGAGAACAGTCACCAGCTGCTGGTGCGCTACAACCATCCGCTGTTCGGTGAGGTGATCCGACGGCGGCTGGGCATTGCGTCGGCGCGGCGACTGCGCGGGCGGCTGTACTCGGCGTTGAAGGATCGGCCCATCAACTCCTCCTACGAGCGCATCCGGCTGGCCGAATTGGCCTTGGACAGCGACAAATCCGCGGATCTGGAACTGTTCGAGGCGGCGGCCGCCGACGCTATCGCCCTGGCGAATCTGCCCCTGGGAGAACGATTCGCGCGGGCGGCCGTGGAAAGACGCGGCGGGGTCGAGGCCGCGGATCTGCTGGCGCGGGCGCTGCTGTGGCAAGGGCATCGCATCGAGGCCGAGCGCACCCTGGCCGGATTCGATCCCGACCAGATGAACGAGGTGCAGCTCGCGCGCTGGGGCAGCACCCGGGTGGCCAACCTGCTGTGGTCCATGGGCGACGCCGACCGGGCCGACGAGGTGCTGGAATCCGTGCGCACCCGAGTCAAGCACCCGAAAATCATTGCGACACTCGATGGTCTGGCCTCCGCGTGCGCGGTCAACGAGAACCGGATCGAAGAGGCGTTCAATCTCTCCGAACCCGTCATGTCCATGCCGGACGCACCGCCCTGGGCGGTGTTCTGGGCCGCGTTCGGCGGCGGGCTGTCGCTGGCATTGATGGGTCGCGGTGACGCCGCCCGGCAATACGCGGCCCGCGGACACGCCATCGAATCGCACATCGACGGCCTGAACCGCTTCATGTTCGCGCACGCGGAAGTGCTGGCCCTCACCTTCACCGGTGAGCTGGACGCCGCCCGCCGGTGCGCCAGTACGCCCTATCCGTTCTCCTCGCCCGGCCAATATCTGGCCTGGGGCATGGCCAAGATCCTGCAGGGCACCGTGGATGTGGCGCAGGGCCAATTCCCGCAGGGCATCGACAATCTCGAACAGGCGCTCGCCGCGCTCACCGCGGAGGGCGCGGCGGCCTGGATGTTCCCCGCGCAACTGCGGTTGGCCGAGGCGTATTCGGCGATCGGGCGGCCCGCCGATGCCGCGGAAGCCATTGCGGCGGCGACCTTCCGGGGTGGCCGGCACAGCGCCGTCTACGGGGCGCTGATGGAATTGGCGAAGGCCATGCAGGCCGCCGCCGAAGGCACCGCGACACCCGCCATCCGGCTCGCCATCGGGGCCGCCGACCAGGCGGCTCGGTCGCATCAGCATGCGGTCGAGGCCATGGCATTGCACACCGCCGCCCGCTTCGGCGATCACACCGTGGCCGGACGGCTCGCGGACCTCGCCGCCCGCATCGACGGCCGGTTGGTCCAGGTGCAGGCCCGGCACGCGGTCGCGGTGGCGGCCCACGACGGGCCCGGATTGGATGCCGCCGCAGCGGAATTCGAATCGATCGGGGCATTGCTCTCGGCGGCCGACGCGGCCGCGCAGGCGGCTTCCGCGCACGAGCGGGCCGGGGACCGGCGGCGGCTGCTGGAATCCGCGGCCACCGCCAACCGGCTGGCCGCCGCCTGCGGTGGGGCCTCGACCCCGGCGCTGCGGGAGTCCGCGCAGCCGTTGCCGCTCACCGCGCGCGAACGGGAGATCGCGAATCTGGTGGTGGCGGGGCTGTCGAACCGGCAGATCGCGGACCGGCTGACGGTGTCGGTGCGGACCGTGGAGGGGCATCTCTACCGGGCATGCATCAAGCTCGATGTCACCGATCGGGAGGCTTTGGCCGAATTGATGCGCGGCGGGACATCTTCCGGCAAATCAGAGGCGTGATCCCCGCCGGTTGCCATAGAAACCTTTCTACCTGCAAATTGTGCGATATGTCTCGCCGTCCACCGTCACGCTATCCAGGCAAAAGTTCGGACTAGAGCAACCAACTCTCAATCAGTTAACATCCGGCACAGTGTGAGCCCGTCGAGGGTCACACGGGGGTCGAAACAATCTGATGAGGGTGGTGTTCTGGCGTGATCCGTCGGCATCGAGAAATGAATACCGGCGTGCTCCGCCACGCCATCCGTCCCGCCGTCGGCATCCTGCCACTGGCCATCGCCATCGCCTGCGCGTCGGCCGCCCAGGCCGTCCCGCAGCCCGGCGTGACAACCAGCCCCGGCCAGTCCGCGCCCGCCGACTCGAACTCGCGCCAGCCCGGCACCACCGTCACCCCGGCCGCACCCCAACCGGCCCCGCAGCCCGCCCCGCAGGCCGATTACGTTGTGCCGCAGAACCATCGCCCGGTCCCGGCCGAAACCGAGCCCGCCCCCGCCATCGACTGGCAGTCGCTGCACGCGCCCGAGCCCGTCGCACCGGTCGAGCCCATCGCTCCCCCGCCGCGCACGGTGCGCATCGGCGACTTCTACACCCCGGCTCCCGATCAGCTGCCGGACGAGATCCTGAACCCGGTCAACGACTTCTCCGCCAACACCGAGGCCGGACTGTCCACCGCGCTGCAGTCGGTCGGCGTCAACCCGTCACGCTCCGACAAGATCGCGGCCATGACCGCGGCCGGTGCCGTCACCGGTGCGGCGCTGCTGGGTATCCCCGCCGCGATCGGCGGTGCCGCCGGTGGAGCAGTCGGCGGCGGCCTCATCGGCGCCGGCGTGGGCGCGGGCATCGGGGCCGGTATCGGCACCGCCATCGTCGCGGGCACCGCCATTGCCGCGGGCACCGCCACCGCGGGACTCGGTGCGGCCATCGCGGCACCCACCGCCGTGCCGGTCATCGGCGGTGGCGCGCTGATCGGACTGGGCGTGGGCGCGGCCGTCGGCGCGGTTGCGGGCGGCGTGATCGGCGCGGCCGCGGTCGGCATTCCGATGGCGGTGCTGGGCGCGGTCGGCGGCGGCATCGCCGGTGCGGCCATCGGCGGCGCCGACATGAACGTCGCGCCCTGATACCGGCAGCGAACAGGAGCCTCACCGCCTGAGCTGCCGTACCGACGCGGCCTGGGGCGAATCACCGACCGGGCACGAGTGTCCGACGGACTGGGCCGGTTACCCCGGCGCACAACTTCGCACCCCCGTTCCGGTGGTCTGACCTGCGAGAACCGAAAACGTTGGCGCGGTGAGCACGCCGCGCCCCGCAGCCGGAGCGAATCACCGGCATGAAAGGTCGGCCCTCGGGCCGGTAAGCGAAATATGTTCGGAAGGTTGGTGTTTCGGCGTGACGCGTCGGCATCGTGGAATGCACAGCAGCGTGGCTCGACGGGCGATCGTCGCGGGCACCATCCCCTTGGCCATGACCCTGGCCGTGGCCTGCTCCAGCTCGAATGATCAGCCCGCCAAGGTGGCAGGCGGCGCGACCCAGTCGGCCGCCCCGCAGGCGAGCCCCACCCAGCAGCCTGGCAATGCCACCGCCCCCGAGGGCAATCCGCAGCCCGGCACCGGTTCCGCCGACTCGGGCATCGCCCCGGGGGCGGGTACCGGCGCCGTCGCCGACTCGCCCTTCCCCGGCCAGCGCCCGAGCGCCATCCAGCCTGGCGTCGCCGCCCCGGCCGGTGACCACCCGGGCTCTCGCCCGAACTCGGTGCAGCCGGGCGTCACGGCGCCGAATCAGCCGCAGGCACAGCCCCAGCCGCAGCCGCAGGCGGACTACCCGATCCCCGCCAACTTCCGCCCGGTCCCCAATGTCCAGGCGGCCCCGGCGGTCGACTTCCAAACCCTGCACGCCCCCACCACGGTGACCCCGGTCCTGCCGATCGCCCCGCCCCCGCGCACCCTGCGCATCGGCGAATTCTCCACCCCCGCACCGGATCAGGTCCCCGACAACATCCTCGATGGCGCCAACGGCCTCGCCGCCAACACCGAAGCGGGCCTGGCCACCGGCCTCAACTCCATCGGCGTCAACCCGAGCCGCTCCGACAAGATCGCCGCGGGCACCCTCGGCGGCGCAGCCATCGGCGCGGGCCTCGGCGCGGTCGGCGCGGGCGTCCCGGCGGCGCTGGTCGGCGCGGCCGTCGGCGGCACGGCCGGTGCTGTCATCGGCACCGCCATCGGCTTCGGGCTCGGCTCGGCCGCCGTGGTGGTCGCGCCGGGACTCGCGGCGATCGACATCCCCGGCGGCATGATCGGCGGCGCGCTCATCGGCGGCGGCGTCGGCGCCGCGGCCGGTGCGGCCGTGGCAGGTCTCCCCGCCGCCGCGGCCGGCGGCCTGGCCGGTGGCGTCGCTGGTGGCGCAGTCGGCGGCTTCCTCGGCGGCGCCCTGTAGCTGACGGATGTGGTGCGGTGAAACAGCTTTCGCCGCACCGCCCGTCCGAGACCTGCAACGATCCACGAACACAAGGAATCTCATGAGGACAGCACTACGCATGGCCGCGATCGCCGGGGCCATGGTCGCGGGCGGCGGGCTCGCCACCCAGGCCGCCTCCGCCACCGCGCCGGTCATCTCGACCGAGCCGGGCGGCGTTATCCGCGCCGACATCGCACCCGACGAGTCGTGGACCTGCGGCGGCTGGAGTCTGCAACCGCCCTTCGTCAACAGCGCGCCGACGAGCGGCGTCCTGCGGGGACCGGTCACGGGGCGGATGACCTTCACCCCCGGCTCGGACGTGTGGGTGTTCTGCACTCGGTCCTGGGTCATGCCGCTGGACCTCAACGTCCTGGTTCACCCGGAGCTGGACTGGAACCACGTCATCAGAACCGAGAACTGACCGCTGATTTCGTGAGGACGCCCGCACCGATCTTGTCGGGGCGGGCGTTTTCGTATGCGTCCATGCTCAGAACAGGGTGGGTTCGCCGAAGCCGGGGGTGCGTTCTATTTCGAGTAGGTGTTGTTTGGTGGTGATGCCGCCGGGGGCGGAGAAGCCGTGAAGGGCGTGGTCGGCGGCTAGGACTCGGTGGCAGGGGATGATCAGGGGAATCGGGTTGCGGCCCAAGGATTGGCCTACGGCTTGGGCTCCGCCAGGTGCGCCGATGGCGTTGGCTACCGCGCCGTAGTTGAGGGTGTGGCCCGGATCGATGGCTCGGGTGACTTCGTAGACGGCTCGGTCGAAATCGTTGAAGCGGGTGGTGTCCAGGGCAATCCAGCGGAGGTCGTCGAGGTCGCCGGTGAGGTGGGCCTGGATTCGGGTGATGGCCTCGGCGATGTCGGGGGTGGGGTCGGCCTCGTGGATTTCGACCAGGCGGTGATTGCGCAGGATGTAGGTGCGGGTGGTCGCCGGGTCGGGGTCGGGGAGGGCGAAGCGCAGGACGCCGGTGGCGCTCCAGGCGATGGCGCAGATGCCGATCGCGGTGTCGAAGAGCGACGCCGACGCCTGGGGGCGGGCCGGGGCGGACATAGGGCCAGTGTGCACGGTGGCACCGACACTTTTCGAAATCCAGGCCAGTTCGCTAGAACTGGACCGACTCGCCGCGGCAGGGAATGGTGGACAGGGCCGCGACCGCGGGGGCGGCGCGCCGGAAGCGGCGGACCGGGGTCGGCGGGCAGTGGTCGGGGCGCTGGGTGGCGATGGCGGCCAGGTCCGAATATTGGCGGGACGCTTCGTATTCGGCGACCGACCAGTCCGACATCGGGCCATGCGGGCGATAGCGCTCGAGCAGGATGCCCCAGCGCTCATCGGACTTGGGCGCATACCGGTACACCAGACCGGCGAAGGCGGCGACAACCAGGAGGGAGACGAGCAGAGCGACCATAGGCCCATAGTGGCCTCCCCCTGGACTTGAATAAAATATCCAGTGCCCTAATACTGGCCTTTATGGCGACACGAGTGATCGGCGCGGCCAGCCTGACGCGCGACCTGGGCCGGTGGCGGAACGACGAAGCCGCGGCCACCGACAACAAGCGCGCGACGCGGCCCGCATACGTGGCACTGGCCGAGAGCATCCGGCTGCTCATCCACGACGGTCGCGCGCCACTGGGCGTGGCGCTACCCAGCGAACGGGATCTGGCCACCACCCTCGAGGTCAGCCGCACCACCGTCACCTCGGCGTACACGCTGCTGCGCGAGCACGGCTACCTGATCAGCCGGCAGGGTTCGCGCAGCACAGTGGCGCTGCCGCCGACCGTGGTGCACGACGGCGCGAAACCGGCGCGCAGCATTCTGGCCATGATGGCGCAGCCGGAACTGGCCACCGTCGACATGACCTATGCCGCCATGGCCGCCCCACCGCAGATGACCGAGGCGTATTCCTTTGCGCTGCAGGGCCTGCCGACCTATCTGGGCACGCACGGCATGGACCCGGTGGGCGTGCTCATGCTGCGGGAGGCGCTGGCCCGCCGCTACACCGATCGCGGCCTGCCCACCGAACCGGATCAGATCCTGATCACCCTCGGCGCGCAGCACGGTCTGCGCCTGCTGCTCAATGTGCTCACGACTCCGGCCGAACGGGTGCTGATCGAGCACCCCACGTATCCGAACGCGATCGAGGCCATCCGCGATGTCGGCGCTCGCCCGGTGCCGGTGCCGATGCGCCCCGACGGCTGGGACCTGGACGGAATCCGCAGTGCCGCACGGCAAACCGCCGCGAGCGTCGCCTACCTGATCCCGGACTTCAACAACCCCACCGGCCACCTGCTCGACGCCGAGGGCCGCGCCGAACTGGCCGCCATCGCCCGCGAGACGCGCATGACGGTGATCGTCGACGAATCCATGGTCGACCTGAACCTGTCCGATATCGAATCCCCGCCCCCGGCAGCCGCTTTCGCGCGCGGCTCGGAGATCGTCACCATCGGTTCGGCCTCCAAGTCCTTCTGGGGTGGCCTGCGGGTCGGCTGGGTGCGTGCCAATCAGGCCCTTATCACCAAGCTCCTGGGCACCCGCTCCACCGTCGACCTCGGCACCCCGGTCATGGATCAGTTGGCCACCGTCCACCTGCTCCGCCACGCCGACGAGATCCTCACCACCCGCCGCGCCCAACTCCGCTCCCGCCGCGCGGTCCTGCTGGAATCCCTCGCCGAGGAACTCCCCGACTGGCGCGTCAACGAGGGCACCGGCGGCATGTCCCTGTGGGCGCAACTCCCGACCCCGGTCTCCACGGCCCTCGCCGCCACCGCCCCCAATCACGGCGTATTGCTCGCCGCCGGACCACGTTTCGGTGTCCAGGGCGCGTTCGAACGCTTCATCCGCCTCCCCTTCACCCACGAGGAACCCGACATCCGCCTCGCCGTGAAGTCCATCGCCGCCGCGTACAACGGCCTGACCCCGCACGCGGCCGACCCCCTGGCCCCGCTCATCACGTACTGATACGCCTCGGAATAGGTTCGGCCCCACCGCGTCATACGCGGTGGGGCCGAATTGTTCAGCGCCTCAGTACGACCGGCTCACTCAGCCGATGATGTCGTGGCGGACGATGGTCTGGTCGCGGCCCGGGCCGACGCCGATGCACGAAACGCGGGCGCCGGACAGCTCTTCCAGGCGCTTGACGTACGCCTGGGCGTTGGCCGGGAGCTCCTCGAAGGTGCGGCAACCCGAGATGTCTTCCCACCAGCCGGGCATCTCTTCGTAGATGGGGCGGGCGTGGTGGAAGTCGGTCTGGGTGGTGGGCATCTGCTCGACGCGTTCGCCGTCGATCTCGTAGGCCACGCAGATCGGGACGGTGTCCAGGCTGGAGAGCACGTCCAGCTTGGTGAGGAAGTAGTCGGTGATGCCGTTGACGCGGGTGGCGTAGCGGGCGATCACGGCGTCGAACCAGCCGGTGCGACGGGCACGGCCGGTGGTGACGCCGACCTCGCCGCCGGTCTTGGCCAGGTAGGTGCCGGACTCGTCGAAGAGTTCGGTCGGGAACGGGCCGGAGCCGACGCGGGTGGTGTACGCCTTCAGGATGCCGAGCACCGTGGTGATCTTGTTCGGGCCGACGCCCGCGCCCACGGCCGCGCCACCGGCGGTCGGGTTGGACGAGGTCACGTACGGGTAGGTGCCGTGGTCGACGTCCAGCAGGGTGCCCTGCGAACCCTCCAGCAGCACAATCTCATCGCGCTCCAGCGCCTGGTTGAGCAGCAGGCGCGAGTCGGCGATGCGGTGCTTGAAGCCCTCGGCCTTCTCCAGCACCTCGTCCACCACCTGCTGGGGATCCAGCGCGCGGCGGTTGTAGATCTTCACCAGCACCTGGTTCTTGAATTCCAGTGCGGCCTCGACCTTCTGGGTGAGGATCTTCTCGTCCAGCACGTCCGCAACCCGGACGCCGACGCGGGCGACCTTGTCCTGGTAGCAGGGGCCGATGCCGCGACCGGTGGTGCCGATCTTCTTGTTGCCCAAGAAGCGTTCGGTGACCTTATCGATGGCCACGTGGTACGGCATGATCAGATGCGCGTCGGCCGAGAGCAGCAGGCGGGAGGTGTCCACACCGCGCTCTTCCAGACCGGCGAGTTCGGCCAGCAGCACGCCCGGATCGACCACGACGCCATTGCCGATGACGTTGGTCACATCGGGAGTGAGGATTCCGGACGGAATCAGGTGCAGGGCGAAGCTCTCACCATTGGGCAGCACCACGGTGTGTCCCGCGTTGTTGCCGCCCTGGTATCGAACTACCCACTGGACCCGATCGCCGAGCAGATCGGTTGCCTTGCCCTTGCCCTCGTCGCCCCACTGGGCGCCGATCAGCACGATTGCCGGCATGTGAGTGTCTCCTACGGGTTCGACGCGCAGCACCTCTGTTGCTGCAGCACCCGCCGTCAGAAGGCGGTGGCCGTAGGGACACTTTACGGGATGGGTCACATGTCACCCGGAAGGGCATACCCGCAGTTCGCGGCAGCGCCCGGTGTGGACCTGCCGAGCGAGGCGGCACAGCCCGGGACAAATCGGGCACGGTAACGGATGCGCAGCGGGGACAGCGTGGCTGTTGGGACAGAGCTATGGTGGCACGGGGAGAGGGACGACGGGGGTCCGACGGATCGCACTGAGGGGTACACGTGTTGGCAGGCCTGAGGAGGGTGTTCGGCAGTTGAGTACCCATGTTCTCCGCTGCGACGGCGCGCCCGTACCCATTGCGCTGGCCTCTCTTCCACTCACCCAGACCGCGGCCATCCCGGACACGAACACCCTGGACGAGCTGCTGCCGGTGATGGCGGCCGACAGCCTGCCGCGGCTCATCGTGCTCGGTGAGGACGCCGGCCTGGCCGCCGTGCTGACCCACCTGATGCGCACCGAACGCCTCGGCGTCGAAATCGGTTACGTGCCCATCGACCGCACCTACGGATCCCGCGCCTACGACACCGGCACCGGCTCGGCCGCCGCCAAGCGCGCGCTGGAAGGCAAGCCGCGCGAGACCCCGCTGATTCGCGACGACACCGGCACCGTGCTGATCGGCCGCGCCACCATCGTCGGCGAGGCGGGCGCGAAACTCGAGGGCGAGGCGTACGTCGACGACACCCGACTGTTCACGGGAAAGGTCGCGGCACTGCAGGTTTCGCCGATGCTGGAGATGCCGGGCCTGCACGCCACGGTGCAGCGCGGACTGCGCAAGAAGCGCTGGGTGGAGGGCCGGGCCATGCAGCTGGGCACCAGCGGCGCGATCGTCACCCGCGACGGGATCACCGGCGAGCGGGTGGTGAAGCGCTCCACGTTCTATCGACACCACGAGCCTTGGCTGCTGGTTCGCTGATTCACCCCCAGAATGGGAGTCGGCGGAACGAACGAGCCGACCAGTTGGGAGTACCGAGGTGAATTACCCGCGCGCAGTGGGACGGGCGACCGGAGCGATCCGGCCGAGTCCCGTGTTTCTGCTGGTCGTGGCGATCACGCTGGCGGGCGGAGCGCTGGCCTGGGACGCCGAATACGATTCGACGCTGTCGAAATTCGGGGTCTTCCTGCTGGTCGTGGCCGGCTGGATCGTGTCGGTGTGCCTGCACGAGTTCGCGCACGCGTACGTGGCGTGGCGGGCCGGGGACCGCGAGGTGGAGATGCGCGGGTACCTTACGCTGAATCCGCTCAAGTACAGCCATCCGCTGTTGTCGATCGGCCTGCCACTGGTGTTCATCGCCATCGGTGGCTTCGCGCTGCCGGGTGGCGCGGTGTACGTGCAGTCGCACAACTTCAGTCCGCGCACGCAGCGGATTCTCAGTGGCGCCGGTCCGGCCGTGAACGCGGTCTGCGCGATCGTGCTGCTGGTGGTCGTGCGGCTGTGGGGCAATGAATTCCACCACTCGGCGTTCTGGTACGGACTGAGTTACCTTGCGTTCCTGCAGATTACGGCGACCGTGTTGAACCTCATTCCGATTCCGGGGACCGACGGCTACGGAATCCTGGAGCCGTCGCTGAGCTATCAGACGCGGCGGTCACTGGATCAGATCAAGCCGTACGGCATTCTGATCCTGTTTGCGCTGCTGTTCACCCCGCAGGTCCGCGACGCTTTCTTCAACGGGGTCAGCAGCCTGTACGACCTGTCCGGACTGTCGGAGCACTGGTGGTCGAACGGCTACTGGCTGGTTCGCTTCTGGTCCTGAGGATCTGGTGGATGGGCCGCCCGGACGACCCGGTTGCCGGGCGGCCCCCTTCGCAGCGGCGCGGCTGCGAGTCCGACCGGACTACCCCTCGTGAGTCCGGCTTGTCACGAACGGTAGAGGCGCGCAGGCGGTTCGACGCGAGTAGTGGACTACTCGAAGATCAACGTGGGTACCCGCGGATCAGTCGATGGGCGTGACGTACGGGTGCGGGACCGTGGGCGGCAGCAGGGCCATGGCGGAGAGCCGTCGCATGCCGCACACCTGCATGAGATCGACCACGACGGAACGCAATTGGGCGAAGACCACGTGCGCCGACAGGCCCGCACCGTCCACCAGATTCTTGGTCGCACCCTTGCCGACGGAGCGCAGCACGCGGGTGGCCTCGGCCGGGTCCGGTTTCTCGTCCGGGTCGGCGAGCATCATGCGGCGCACCACATCGACCGCCTGGCCGAGCTTCTCGACCTCGATGATCAGGCCCGGGTTGAGCACCTCGTCGTCGCGCACGGAGGTGAGGGCGCGGCGCAGCAGCACGCGGGTGTTGCGGATGGCGTTGTCGAGTGGGTCGGCGGCCTCGCGCAGGCGTTGCAGGCGGGCGCGGGAGTTCCAGTACAGCGGGGAGATTCGAATGATCTCCTTGCTGCCCTCGAGGGTGTTGCGCAGCGAGTCGATCGCGGACTGGGTGCCGCGCGCGGACTCCAGCGCCTTCTTGATCTTGTCGGAATCTTGCTCGAGCAGACCGTCCGCGCACTCGGTGAGGGCCGCGCCCATCACCTCGAGAATGCCCGCGGCCTGTTCGCGGGCGCGGCGGACCGGATGCAACGGGATCGCGGCCACCACGACGATGCCGACCAGGCCGCCGACCAGTGCGTCGATCATGCGCAGTGCCGCGCCGGCCTGGCCGGGCGGATAGAGGGTCGCCACCAGGACCGCGGAACTGGCCGCCTGCATGGTGATCACCGGGCCGCCGTCGAGGAAGACGGCCGCGCACATGGCGATCACCACCAGCAGCACGATCTGCCAGGTGCCGGTGCCGACCTGGGAGACGAACAGGTCGCCCACGCCGATGCCGACCGCCACGCCGACGATCAACTCGATCGAGCGGCGTAGTCGGGCGCCGAACGAGACTCCGATGGAGATCATGGCGGCCATCGGCGCGAAGAACGGGCGTTCGTGCCCGATCACCTGGTGGGCGATGAACCACGCCACGCCCGCGCCGATCGCACACTGGGCGATCGGCAGGATGGAGGACCGGACGCGCCCGGCGGCCCGGCGCATGCGGGTGACGCTGCTCTCGCGGGCAGCGTCGAGGGTTTCGCCTAGGCCGCTGGTCAATTCAGTCGAGGCCGAGCTCGCCGGCGGCGCGCGGGTCGCAATCCTCGAGCAGGTCGAGGCAGCGCGCGTACTCCTCGGTCTCACCGATGGCGCGGGCGGCCTTGGCGAGTGCGCCGACGCTGCGCAGGAAGCCCTGGTTGGGTTCGTGGCTCCACGGCACCGGGCCGAAGCCCTTCCAGCCGTTGCGGCGCAACAGGTCCAGGCCGCGGTGGTAGCCGGTGCGGGCGAAGGCGTAGGCGGAGATGATGTCGTGATTGACCTCGCCGTCGGCGTTTTCGCCGCGGGCCAGGGCGGCTTCGGCGAGATGCGCCCAGGCGATGGAGGCGGTCGGATGCGCCGCGGCTACCTGCACCGGGTCCTGATTCTGCAGTAGCGCGTCCTCCGCCTCGATGTTTTCCGGAAGGAGGACCGGCTGCGGTCCGAGCAGATCACCGAAGGAGGTCATGCCGATCATTCTGCACCGCCGCCCGAATTGCTCAGTAGCCGAACCTCCGCCTTCGCTCCGGCCGTGCGCGCAGTATGGGCGACTACGTCGACAGATCCCACTAGGCTGACCGTCGAATCACAGTTCCGCCGAAGCGAGGGGTGCAGCGCGTGTCCGACCAGAAAGACGACCAGCAGCCGCAGGGTGCTGCCGACAAGGCAGCCCGTCCCGCCGCAGAGTCTCAGGACACCGCACCCCGCAAGACCCCGGCCGACCAGTCCGCGCCCGATGCCACCCCGGCCGACGCGGCCCCGCCGACGGCCGCCACGGAAGTGATCCCCTCCCCCAACACCCGCACCGAGGAGATCACCACCGGCGCAGCCAAGCCCGGCTTCGCCACCATCCACTACGACGCCCCCGCCCCGTCCGGTGCAGGCCGTGTCCAGCCCCCTGCCGGTGCCGGCCGTGTCCAGCCCCCGGCAGCACCGCAGAGCGCCCCCGGCAATCAGCCCCCGGCAGCCCGCCAGGGATCGGGCGCTTTCGCCCCGCAGAACCAGCCCAGCAGCCAGCCCGCCAACCCCGGCCAACCGAGCGGACAGCCCAGCAGCGCCGGACAATCCGGTTCGGGCGGTCAGCCGTCGGCCCCCGCCGCGCCGGGCGGACAGTCGCGGCCCGCGAACGGCGGACCGGCGGCCGGTGCGCAGAAGGCGGGCGGAGAGGCGGGCGGCGGTAGCCAGTCCGGGCAGCCGTCGGCGGCGGGTGGCGGTCGGGGGCCCGGGGCTTCGTCTCCGGCCGATGACGCACCTACCCAATACATTCCGATTCAGCGGCCGAGTGGGGACAAGAAGGCTCCCGACGCCGAAGTATCAGCCGACGCGACTACGCAGTTGATCAAGATCCAGCGGCCGGGCCAGGGTGCGAGCGGTTCGGGCGCGGGCAAGCCGGATAGCGCGATGCAATCCGGGTCCGCGGCTGGAGCCGTAGCGGGCGGGGCTGCCGCGGCCGGGGCACTTGCCGGAAAGCCCGATGCGCAGGGCGGTTCGGGACCGGCCGATGCGAGTGAGGCGCAGGGGAAGCCCGCGCCGCAGGATGTGCCGACCCAAGGCATGGCGGAAGTGCCGGGCGCGGATGCGGAAGCCTCCGACGGTCCGACGACCGCGAAGAAGGGTGACGCGCAGCAGGATTCGACGAAGCCGGATGCGGGTTCTACCGAGGACGAAAAGTCCGGTGGTGCCGCGGATTCCGGGGCAGCGCCTGCGGGCGATGCGGAAACCGTTGTGATCAAGAAGGTTCCGGTGCCGGTGGATGACGCCACGATGGCGTTGCCGATCGTGACCGGGGAGGCCGGGACCGAGAAGATTCGGGTGTCGGGGCCGCAGGGGCGGGCCGTCAGTAAGCCGCCGCAGTCGCCGCGGGGGAATGCGGGGCCGCGGAATGTGGGGCCGCGCGGGAGTGCGCCGGCGCAGGATGCGCCCGTGGAGGAGACTCGGCCCGCGCCGCCGCGGCCGCCGATGGGGCCGCGACGGCCCGGCGGTGCGCCGTCACCGGCGGATATGCAGCCGACCACGCCGGGGCAGCCGATCGGCGGGCCGCGGATCGCCCCGCCGCAGCGGGTGGGCGCGGGTGCGCCGCAGGGACCTCAGGGACCCCGTGGGCCGCAGGCGCCGAACGCGCCCCAGGGACCCAGCGGACCCACTGCGCCCCAGGGACCCGGTGGGCCCAATGCGCCCCAGGCATCCCAGCCATCCCAGGCGCCGTTGGCACAGCCGCAGCGGGTGCCCGCGGCGGATGCGGTGGACGGCGAGAAGAAGGCCGGAGCCGGGTCGAAGAAGAAGGTGCTGATCATCGCGGCCGCCGTGGTCGTGGTGGCCGCCGTCGTCGGCGTGGTGACCGGGCTGGTGATGAAGAACAAGAGCGATAATTCGCCGGAAGCGTTGGTGCAGAAGACGATCACGTCGTACACCGATGCGCTGAACAACGGGAACCTGGATACCTTGCGCGCTGTCACCTGCGGGGCGCCGCACGACTTCTACCAGAAGATCTCGGCCGATCAGTTCACCGGCGTGTATCGGACTTCCAAGGAGCAGAAGAGCATTCCGCTGGTGAAGTCCCTGGACGCCATCAAGGTGACCGGCGATACCGCGATCGCGCAGGCGACGGTCTACACCGCCGCTGATCCGACGAAAACCACCGCGCGCACCTTCGATCTGAAGAACGAGGGTGGCTCGTGGAAGGTGTGTGATCCGCAGAGCGGAAACTGACGCATTCGCGGGCCCTGCCGCTGAAGCATTCGCGGGCCCTGCCGCGATGAACCTCACAGCGGCCGCGATACGTGGCACAAGGGGCCGCGATGAACGTCACAAAGACCTGGTCAGTGGTCCGGAACGCCGGTAAAGTAGCCCGAATTGTCTGGGCCAGCCTTTTCGGCGTTCCGGCACTTCAGCGGTTGTACACCGTCCAGGACATTGCCTTCACAGCCCGAAGCGATGTCCGAGAGAAGTGGTGCGGGCCCACCGGGTTTCGATTTGCAGGGAGCGAACACCATGCCGGAAACGGCAGAGGCCATCAAGGCCACCGCCGCCGAACTTGTCGGCCGGCACTTCCGGGTCCGTGATCACTACGACGTCGGCCGCGAGAAGGTCCGCGAATTCGCGCGCGCGGTGCGCAACAATCACCCCGCCCACCATCGCGAGGACGACGCCGTCGCGCTCGGCTACACCAGCCTGCTGGCCTCGCCGACCTTCGCGTCCGTGATCGGCGCGGCCACCACCCGCACCCTGATCGGTTCGGTGCTGACCGAGTACGACCTCTCGCAGACCCTGCACACCGATCAGGTCTTCGAGTACTTCCGCCCGATCCTCGCCGACGACCGACTCAGCGTCGACGTCGTCGTGGAGAGCATCCGCAGCTTCGGCGACAACGACTTCATCACCGCCAAGGTCACTTTCACCGACGCCGACCGGCTGCCGGTCCTGGTCTCCACCACCACCATCGTGGCCCGCAAGGGTGTGGAGATCGATCCGTCGATGGTCGAGACCGTCGCGGGCGTCGTCATGCACGGCCATGTCGCGCAGCCCGGCGAGTTCGACGGTGACCCGACCGGACTGGTACTGCTGGACCCGGACGAGGTCGTCGAACCGGCCGCGCCCGCCGCCCCGCGTGCGGTGCGCACCGTCCCGACCGCCGCGACCGTGACCGCGGGCACCGAGCTGCCCGCCGCGAAGATGCCGGTCACCCGCGGTGACCTGGTCAACTATGCGGGCGTCTCCGGTGACCCGAACCCGATCCACTTCAGCGATTCCGCCGCCAAGCTGGTCGGCCTGCCGACCGTGGTCGCGCACGGCATGCTCACCATGGGCCTGACCGCCGCCTACCTGACCGAGTGGCTGGGCGATCCGTCGGCGCTGGGCAAGTTCAGCGTCCGCTTCTCCGGCTATGTCGCGGTCGAGCCGACCGCCGCGACCACCGTCGAGTTCACCGGCAAGGTGAAGTCGGTGGACACCGAGACCGGCATCGCCACCGTGGTCATCGGCGCGACTTCGGAGGGCAAGAAGCTCTTCGGCCGCGCGATCGCCGAGGTCCGCCTCAGCTGAGCTCCGAAACCTGAAGAGCGGGCCGCACATTCGTGTGCGGCCCGCTCTTTTGCTTTGTCCCGGTTCAGTTCAGGGTGGCGTGCATCAGGTAGACGTTGTAGTCGCTCCAGGTGGACATGGTGAAGTACATGTCCTTACCGGTCGACCACGGGTGGATGAAACCGCCGTAGAGCTCGGGATATTGCAGCGCGCTCACCGTGACGGCACTGTCGGACCACACGCCCTGCGGTGAATCCGATTCCCGCACAACCAGAGCCGCCTTGGCGGTGTCCAGATAGCTCATCTGCCACACCTTGCGGTCCTCGTCGTAGCGGACCGACAGCTCGGCGGCCGGTGCGTCGACAATCGGTGTGGCGGTGGCCAATCCGTTCACCTCGGGCAGCCAGGCGCCGTTGTTCCAGTACTGGTAGGCGGTCGGATTGAGGACCTGGTCCTTGGGCACCCGGGCCAGCCCCACCCCGCCCAGGCGGGTATTGGGGATGCCGAACATGTACACCCAGTCCCCTTGCGGCACCATGGCCGCGACCTGGAAGTTGGAGACCCCGAAGATGTTCTGCCACTTGGCGTACGGATCCTTGGTCCAGTGTTCACCGTGGTCGTCGGAGTAGGCGATGCCGCCGTAGTTGGTGTACCAGGTGCCCGGAATGCTGTTCCAGGTGCGAATCGACATGTAGCTCATGTACTGCCGATTGCCGAGCGCGAAACCGGACGTCGGGATCGTGGTGATCTCGATATTGTCCATCTTGCGGCTGCTCAGCAGTTCCGATGCGTGGCAGCGGTCGTCGGTGACCATGTGGTCGAACACGACGCCCTGGCTCAGATCCCGATTCTTGCTGAACGCCAGCAGATTCGAGCGCCAGTCCTCGCCCATGCCGCCCGGCGGATGGAAGTCGCGGCCCACGGTGTCACCGAAGGCGATGGCGATCTCGTCGGGCGCGCTCTGCCACATGATGCCCAGGTCGGTGCCCTGCACCTGCCAGCGCTTGTCGGTGCGGTTGACCGAGTTCGCACCGGTCAGCTTGGCCACCTCGGAAACGTCCGAGACCTGCGGCGTCGGCCGCGCGGGCACCTGCGCGGCGGCCTCGACCGGCGGGTTGGCCGGGTCGGGGCCGGGCGGCAGCGGCTGCGGATTCGGGTTGGGGAACGCGAAATTGAACGGCTGCGGCCGAATGATCAATTTCGGCAGCCCGAGTTGCTGCGCCAGATCCGGTGCGGCAGCGGGCTGATCGGTGAGATCCGGGCAGGGGTTGACGCACGGATCCGAGGGCAGATCCATCTTCACGCGTTTCACGTTCTCCGGCGGCGGCCCCGGATCGACCGTGACCACCGGATACACCACCGGCACCTCGAGGGTCTTGGGGACCAATGCCTCGTGCGACGGCTTGGCCTCGGTGCTGCACGGACCGGTTCCCGGAACGGCCTGTGCCGCACCCGGATCCGCCGTCGCCATCCGATCCACACCGACGAGGACACCCGCCCCGAAGATCACCGCCCCCGCAGCTGCGACCAGCCGCTTGGCCATCCACACAACCTCTCGACAATCGGGCTTCCCGGACACGTCCGGGCAGAGACCCTACCCGCCGAATCGGGCGAACCGCCGGTACTCGGCCGAACTCGATCGAATCGAGACAGCGGCCTATTCGAGACGGCCGGTCAGCGCAACGCCTGGAAGGTGAGCACCGTGGTTCCGATCCGGATGGCGTCCCCGTCCGCCAGCACGGCGGCGGATTCGATCGACTCCTCGTTGATGTAGATCCCGTTGGCGGAGTGCAGGTCCTTGATGAGCAAACCGGCCCGGCTCGGGGTGATCTGTGCGTGGTACCGGCTCGCCTTGGGATCGTCGAGCACCAGGTCGTTGTCGGTCATCCGGCCGATCTTCATACCGTTCGGCCCGATCGGGATCGTGCGCCCGTCGACCAGGCGCAACTGCCCGGCCCGCACCGCGCGCGGCATCTCGGTGACGGTCTCGGTCATGGCCTTGGCCATGCGCTCGACCTCGTGAATCTGCCCGGTGCTCAACGGTTCCTGGCGCAGCACCTTCTGCTCGAGCGCGATGAGCGCGGGACCGGGATCGATGCCCAGTTCATCGGCCAGCACGGTGCGCACCCGACGGCACGCCTCCAGCGCGTCGGCCTGGCGGTCCGACAGGTAGAGCGCGGTGATGAGCTGCGCCCACAGCGGTTCCCGCAGCGGGTGCGTATTGGTCATCGACACCAGCTCGCCGACCACCGAAGAGGCTCGGCCCAGCGCGATTTCGGAATCGATGCGGGCGGAGGCGACCAGCAGCCGCTCCTCGTCCATGGCGGTCGCGAAGCTCTCCGCGAAGCCGAGGCCCGAGAGATCGTCCAGCGCCCGCCCGCTCCACTCGGCCAGCGCCTCACCGTAGAGCCGCGACGCCGCGTTGGGATCACCGATCGAGGCGGCCTCCGAACCCTCCCGGCGCAGCGTCTCGAAGCGGCCCAGATCGCACTCGTCATCCTCGATTTCGAGGCGATAGCCGGAGGATTCGGTGCGCAGCAAGGCCACCGGATCGACCCCGGCGGTGCGCAGGGTCTTGCGAATATTGGAGACGAACACCTGCAGGCTGGCCTGATAGGAGTCCGGCGGATCGTCGTTCCAGACGATATCCGCCAGCGCCTGTGAGGACACCGCGCGCCGCCGGTTGACGGTCAGTGCCGCCAACAGCGCACGCGGCTTGGGGCCACCGACCGGCACGGACCGACCGGCGACCAACAGCTGCACGGGGCCCAGGACCCGTACATCGACAGTCATGCCACCTGCCTCGAATAGAGACCGCGGCGCGCCGGCCGCTCGAAAATTGCCGGGGATACCGCCGTTTCGGCGGAATCCCCGACCGTTGAGCTTACTTGGCGCTGATCGAGCGTCCCGCCGAGTTCAGATCGTTGCAGGCTTCGACGATGCGCGCGGCCATCGAGGTCTCGGCCTTCTTGAGGTAGCTGCGCGGGTCGTAGACCTTCTTGTTGCCGACCTCGCCGTCGATCTTCAGCACGCCGTCGTAGTTGGCGAACATGTGACCGGCGATCGGGCGGGTGAAGGCGTACTGGGTGTCGGTGTCGACGTTCATCTTCACCACGCCGTAGCGCAGCGAGTCCTCGATCTCCGACTTCAGCGAGCCCGAACCACCGTGGAAGACGAAGTCGAACGGCTGCGCGTCGGCGCCCAGGCCCAGCTTGGCGGCCGCGACCCGCTGGCCCTCGGCCAGCACCTCGGGCTTGAGGACGACATTGCCCGGCTTGTACACACCGTGCACATTGCCGAAGGTGGCGGCCAGCAGGTACTTGCCGTTCTCGCCCGAGCCCAGCGCGTCGATGGTCTTCTCGAAGTCCTCGGGGGAGGTGTAGAGCTTGTCGTTGATCTCGGCCTCGACACCGTCTTCTTCACCGCCGACGACGCCGATCTCGACCTCGAGGATGATGTTCGCGGCGGCGGCCTGCTTCAGCAGTTCCTTCGCGATCTCCAGGTTCTCGTCGATCGGGATGGCCGAGCCGTCCCACATGTGCGACTGGAACAGCGGGTTCTGACCATTGCGCACGCGCTCGGCCGAAATGGCCAGCAGCGGACGGACATACGTGTCCAGCTTGTCCTTGGGGCAGTGGTCGGTGTGCAGCGCGATGGTCACGTCGTAGCGGGCGGCGACCACGTGCGCGAACTCCGCGAGCGCGACCGCACCGGTCACCATGTCCTTCACACCCAGGCCGGAACCGAATTCCGCACCACCGGTGGAGAACTGGATGATGCCGTCACTGCCCGCATCCGCGAAGCCCTTGATGGCCGCGTTGATGGTCTCCGACGAGGTGCAGTTGATGGCGGGGAACGCGAAGGAGTTCTGCTTGGCCCGAGCAATCATCTCGGCGTAGATCTCCGGAGTCGCGATGGGCACAGTGACCTCCGTGTTGTGTGTGGTGCGTACGACAAATTCTGTCAGCTGACACGATAGGACAGCCCTTTTTCTCCGGACCAATGGCCTCACATACCCCACAAGTTTGTGAGGTTCCATCGAGAATCGGTGTGATGTCCGAGGTACCGGTACTGTGGTGGCCGTGACCTTGCTGGCCGTATCCGATGCCGTGACGACCAATGCCGCGCTGCCCGCGATCTTGGACCCGATGCACCTGTTGACCGAGACCTGGCTCTCGCACGCGGTGCTCCCGGCGATTCTGGCCATCGTCTTCATCGAGACCGGTCTGCTCTTCCCGATCCTCCCCGGCGATTCGCTCTTGTTCACCGGCGGTCTGCTGGCGGCCTCCGCGAACCCGCCGGCCGGAATGAACATCTGGTGGCTGGTGCCCGCGACCGCGTTCGTGGCCTGGCTCGGCGACCAGAGCGGCTACTGGATCGGACGCTCGATCGGCCCATCGCTGTTCAAGAAGGAAGACACGCGCTTCTTCAAGCAGCACTACATCACCGAGACGCACGCCTTCTTCGAGAAGCACGGCCCGAAGACGATCGTGCTGGCCCGCTTCGTGCCCATCGTGCGCACGTTCATGCCGGTGCTGGCCGGTGTCTCGAAGATGGACTACCGCAAGTTCGCCACCGTCGACATCATCGGCGCGGTGCTGTGGGGTGGCGGCGTCACCGTACTCGGCTACTTCCTGGGCAATATCGAATTCATCCGCAAGAACGTCGAGGCCATCTTCCTGCTGATCGTGTTCGTGTCCATTCTCCCGGGCATCATCACGGTCGCGAAGAACCTGCTGCATCGCGGTCAGCACCCGGAGAAGTCCGAGCTGGCCGCTTCGACGAACGAGCCGACCCACTGAGCCATCGGTGTCGACCACCCCGCTAACCATCGCCTCGGGCGGCTTCGGTCCACTCGAGACAGCCGGACCGGTTCTGGTCTGGACGATCGTGCTCACCTTCGTGTTTCTCGAGTGCGCACTCATCATCGGGCTGTTCCTGCCCGGTGACTCCATGCTCATCACCGCGGGCGTGGTGCTGGCCTCGCAGGTCGGCGAGGGTCAGGTGTGGGCGCTGTCGGTCGGCACCATGATCGCCGCCATCGCGGGCAATCAGGTCGGCTATGTCTTCGGCCAGCGCACCGGGCATCACATCGTGGCGCGCAAGAACGGCAAATACATCAACACCCGCAATCTCGCGCGGGTGTCGGGGATGCTGCACAAACACGGGTTCCTCGCGGTGCTGGTGGCCCGCTGGATTCCGTGGGTGCGCACGCTGTGCCCACTGGTCGCGGGTGCGGCCGGGATGGATCACCGCAAGTACACGATCGCCTCGACCATCGGTGCGATCATCTGGGCCCCGGTGATCCTGCTGGCCAGCTACTACGCGGGCAGTTTCCTGACCGACATGTCCTGGCTGATGCCCGCCGTCATCGGGACCTTGATCGTCGGGCTGATTCTCGGCACCGTGCTCGGGGTCCGGCAGTACCGGGCCGAAATGGCGCGCCCCGCCGAGGATTTCGACCTGGATGCGGCCGACGCGGCGACGGTGCCGATCCCGGTCATCCGGCGGCAGTAGCCCGCTACAGCCCCGCGGCCGTCACCGTGTGCGCGGCCTCCATCAACTTCCAGCCCGAAAGCTGCACCGACAGATCGCGTTCCGGGTTGCGCGAGGCACTCACCGAACCGCCCTCGAAGACGCCCGCACCCGCGATGCCGGGCAGCCGCGCGGGCTGCCGCCAGTCCGCGCCGAACAGCGGTTCGCCCTCCACGTCGAGACGATGCTCCCAGGCCGCGGTGGCCGAGGCCCGCACGATCGCGGCGGCCTTGCGGCGCGCGGTCACCTGCGCGGGCTCGTCGCCGGGCAGCATGAGCGCGGCCAGCGCGAGATAGCGGATGAGGATGCCGTTGAACAGGCCGCCGTCGCCACCGCCGTCCCCGACCACGATGCCGCTCGCGGTCATGTGCTCCTCGATGGAGTCCACCAGCCGCACCGCCCGCTCGGTGTGCCGGGCTTCCCCGGTGTGCACGGCCAGTTCGGTTTCCAGGCCCAGCACCACGCCCTGGCAGTAGCTGTAGACCGGCTTCTCCACCTCGCCCGACGGTAGGTGGATGCCGTCGAAGATCAGGCCGGTCTCCTTGTCGCGCAGGTTGGCGTCGAGGAAGTCGGCCAGCTCCTGGGCCCGGTGGTAGCGGCCCAGCCGGGCCATGGCGATACCCGTCGGACCATTGGCCGGGGCATTGAAGAAGTCCGAACCCTTGCGCCACGGGACCGCGCCGAACTCCGGCTCGAACCCGTTGACCAGCGCCTTCTCCAGATTCAGCAGTGCGCCGCGGACCTCGACCACGCCCTGCGTGCGCTCGGCGCGCTCCAAAGCGATTGCCAGCCAGGCCATATCGTCGTAGTAGTTGTTGGTCCAGCCGGTGATATTGCGCAGTCGCATGGCGTGCGCGATGGACCAGAGCCGACGTTGCCGCGCGGGCGTGGGATGCCGGTTGGCGGCATCCACGGCGCAGTCGATCAGATGGGCCTGCCACCAGTAGTGCCAGAAGGCAAAGGCCCGTTCCCGCTTGGTGGCGGGCCAGCCGACCACCCCGAGCTGGGTGCCGGGGATGGCCCACAACGTACGTAGGTGGCGCGAAAGAATCGCAGACTCCGCCAGGTCGGCCCGCTCCGACCACAAGGCAGCGGTCGGCTCTATGTTGCGCCCGGTCCGCGATGTCATGGGATTAATAATGCCAATCGGACAACCGTGTTCGTGGCTATTTTGTTACCGAGAGTCCGATGTCACCAAGCATTGCCCAGGTCGGCGTGCTGACGAATCCAGGCGTGCATGGCGATTCCCGCGGCGACGCCCGCGTTGATGCTGCGGGTGGACCCGAACTGGGCGATCGAAACCGTGAGCAGCGCGCCGTCTTTCGCGGCCTCGGTGACGCCCGGCCCCTCCTGGCCGAACAGCAGCAGGCAGTTGCGCGGTAGGGTGGCGGTTTCCAGCGGGACCGCGCCGGGGACATTGTCGACCGCGACCACGGTCAGGCCCTCGGCCGCCGCGAACCGCAGCAGCTCCGCGGTGTCGGTGTGATGGTGGATGTGCTGGTAGCGGTCGGTGACCATGGCCCCGCGGCGGTTCCAACGCTTGCGGCCCACGATGTGCACGGCCGCCGCCCCGAAGGCATTGGCGGTGCGCACCACCGTGCCGATATTGGCGTCGTGGCCGAAGTTCTCGATGGCGACGTGGAAGGGATGCCGACGGGCGTCGATGTCGGCGACGATGGCCTCCCGTCGCCAATACCGGTAGGCATCCACCACATTGCGCCGGTCACCGTGCTCCAGCAGCTCCGGGTCCAGGCGCGGATCGGCGGGCGGTTCGGTCCCGAATTCGTCGCGCCACGGGCCGACGCCGTGCGGATGCTCACCCCATTCGGTCGGGCCGGGGGCGAGCGGTTCGTCGGCGGTCGGGGCGGAACTCACCCGGCGATCCTAGTTCGACGCGACGGCCCCGATGACGGCGAGCAGCACGAACCCCACGATCACCAGGATCATCAGCGCGGAGGAGACGATGCCGCAGATCCAACCGGCCGTCACCATGCCGCTGCCGCCGATGGCACCACCGGACGCCTGAATGTCCTTGCGCGCCCGGGACCCCATGATCCAGGCCACCGGTCCCAGCAGCTGGCAGAAGACGAGGCTCGCGATGCCGAGAATCAGCACCACCACCGCCTGCGGATGGTCCGGCTGCGGTGCGCCGTAATACTGCGGGTAGTAGCCGGGTGTCGGCTGCGGATAGCCCTGGGGGTAACCCGGCTGCGGGTTGTAGCCCGGCGGCTGGCCGTACGCCTGCGGCTGGCCGTAACCCGGCGGCTGATCGTATGCCGGCGGTTGGTCGAACGCCTGCGGCTGGTCGTGGCCGTAACCCATCGGCTGCTGGGGTGGCTGCTGCTTGGTGAAATCCACGGGCTGCTGCGGGTTGTAGCCCGGAGACTGCGGATCCCAGCCGGGCGGCGGGGGGTCGTATGTCATGGCCAGAATGCTAGGGGGTAGTGCTGGCTACACCCAGGATTTGAGTGCCTGCCCTATCGCCCCCGACCGCCCCCGACCGAGACGATGAAGGCATGAGCGAAACGGCCGCCACTCCCCTCCCCGTGCTGGATCCGCCCGCGTCACAACCGGATCCGGGCGAGACCGGTCCGCTCGCCGGACTGCGCACCTTCCTGGTGACCCCGTTCCGGGCGCGCACCTGGAAGGAATTCGCCTATCTGATCATCGTTTTCGTGCTCGGCTGCCTGGCTACCGCCTACCTCTTCCTGGCTTTCGGCGGCAGCCTGTACGTCTCGCTGCTGGTGATCGGCGTGCCGGTGCTGGCGGCGGTCATCCTCGGCGGCCGGGTGTGGGGACGGATCTACCGGGTGCTCGGCGTGGTGCTGCTGGACACGCCACTACCCGAACCACCGCCGTTCACCTTCGGGCCCGGCCCGATCGGCTGGCTGCGCAGCGCCTTCACCGACCGGACCTCCTGGCGGGCACTGCTGTTCCTGCTGTGCCAGTTCGTGCTGGGTGTGGTGGTCGGCTACTTCGTGCTGATCGTCGTTCTGGTCACCGGTTTCGTCGCGATATCCCCGATTCCGTGGGCGCTGCTGCATCCGCAGAATGTGGATGGCCAAGGGGTGTCGCATCATTCGCTCGCACAGTTCGGCGATTTCTATATCGATACCTGGCCGCGGGTCCTGGGCTTGGCGGCGATCGGAGTGTTCGGCTGCTTCCTGCTGCCCTGGCTGATCCGCGGCGTCTGCTTCCTGCATCGGACGCTCTCGCTGTGGCTGCTGACCCCCACTCGCCGCGATCGCGCACTCGCCGAACTGCAGCAGAGCCGCCGGGCCGCGGTCGAGGATTCCGCCGCCACCCTGCGCCGCCTGGAGCGCGATCTGCACGACGGCACCCAGGCTCGACTGGTGAGCATCGCCATGATGCTGGGCCGCGCCGAAGAACGCATCGCCACCGGCGGAGACGCCGGAGAACTGATCGCCCAGGCCCGCACGGGATCCAAAGAAGCCCTGACCGAATTGCGCGAATTGGTGCGCGGTATCCACCCGCCCGCCCTGGACCTCGGGCTGGAAGCGGCGCTCGAAACGCTCGCCGCCCGCTGCGCCGTCCCGGTGGAACTGCGGGTGCTGCTCCCGGTGCGACCCAGCCCCGCGATCGAGACCATCGCCTACTTCTCGGTGGCCGAACTGCTGACCAACGTGGTCAAACACGCTGCCGCGAACCGGATCTGGGTGGCGGTGCTGCCCACCGGATCGGACTCGATGGCCGTCAGCGTGCGCGACAACGGCCAGGGCGGTGCGCTGCAACCGGCCGAGGCGTCGGGTGAAGCCGTTGTAGCGGGCGGGCTTTCGGGGCTGGCGCAGCGGGCGCGGGCGGTGGACGGCTCGCTGTTCGTGGACAGTCCGGTGGGCGGGCCGACCGTGGTCACGCTGGTGCTGCCGCTCGCGGGCCCGCAATGATCGAGGGCATGAACCCGTTGCGCGTGGTGATCGCCGAGGACAACGCCATTCTGCGCGACGGCCTGACCGCATTGCTGGCCGAACGCGGTTTCGAGGTGGTGGCCACCGTGGGCGACGCGACCGGTCTGCATGTCGCGGTGGCCGAGCACGCGCCCGACGTGGCCGTGGTGGATGTCCGGATGCCGCCGAGCTTCACCGACGAGGGATTGCTGGCCGCGCTCGCACTGCGCCGCAGCCATCCCGCGACCGGCGTGCTGGTGTTCTCGCAGTGGATCGAAACCCGTTATGCCACCGAGCTACTGGCCGCAGGTGCGGGCGGGGTGGGCTACCTGCTCAAGGACCGGGTGGCCGATGTGACCGATTTCGTCGAGGCCCTGCGCCGGGTGGCCACCGGCGGCACGGCCCTGGATCCGGAAGTGGTGAGCCAGCTCATGGGTGCTGCCCGGCAACAGGATTCACTGGCGCGGCTGACCCCGCGCGAACGCGAGGTGCTCGAATCCATGGCGCAGGGATTGTCGAATTCGGCCATCGCACAGGCGCTGACGGTGTCCGAACGCGCGGTGGAGAAGCACATCGGCAACATCTTCACCAAGCTGGAACTGCCGCCGTCGGATCTGCATCACCGGCGGGTGCTGGCGGTTCTGCGATTGAAAGGCTAAAGGTCACTGCGGGGTTGCCGAGCGTGGAACACTGGAGGGCATGACTCGGTCGAGTTCCGCGGAATTGCTGAAATCGGTTGAATACTGGCCGAATCACCTGCTCACCATTGCCGAATGGTCGCTGCTGCCCGAGAACAATCGACACTGCCGCGAATTGGTGGACGGCGTGCTGGTGGTCGCGCCGCAGCCGCCGCGGCATCAGCTCGCGGTGTGGCGGCTGGCCGCGCAACTCGAGCGGGCGCTGCCGCGCCGGGTCGCGGCCATGGCGCGCATCGAATTGCTCATCGACGAAGGCTCGCCACCGACCGTGCGAGTCCCGGATGTGCTGATCGTGGGCGGTGCCGCCGGGGCGGAGCACGCTACGCGGGTGCGGCCTGCGGATGTGCTCGCCGCCGTCGAGATCGTGTCGCCGGGTTCGCGGCGCGTGGATCGGGTGATGAAGTTCGCGGAGTATGCCGCGGCAGGGATCGAACATTATTGGCTGTTGGAGACCGAGGATGCGCTGCGGCTGCTGACCTACCGGCTGCGGGACCAGCAATACGTACCGACCGGTGAGTACACGGGGCAGGTCGCCCTCGAGGTCGACGGCATGACCCTGCCACTCGATCTCGACGCACTCACCGCGCTACGGGCCTCGAACGCATCGGTTTGAGCAGAAATACCCCCTGACCTCGCGGAATCTGCCCCCGCACGGCGCCATTCGGGACTATCCTGGAGTTCCGTAAGCCGTGGTTGGAGGGTGTCATGGACCACGCGCGCATTATCCGAACAGTGCTCGGAGTGACAGCCGCCTATCTGATCGCTCTCGGCGTCTGGCTGGGCTGGATCGTTCCGCTCACGCCGCCGGGGACCGTACCGCTCCAAGTCATCACACTGGTCGGTCTTTTCGGTACCTTCCTCGGACTCGGCATGCTCTTCGCGCAACGACCCACCCGCTCCGACCGCAAACTGCGCCGTCACGGGCTCGAAGGCTGGGCGAACATCGAAGCCGTCCACCCGCTGCGGCGCACGGACCACTGCACCGAGATCACCGAACTCGATCTCGAACTCGTGGTGCCGGGTTCGCAGACCTACTACGGCAGCATCATCTTCGACGTGGAACCGGTCGTGAAGCCGAGAATCACTGTCGGCGGCACCATTTCGATCCGCGTGGACCCGGCCAACCGCGACCGCATCATGCTCTGCCTGTGATCCCAATCCCGCACCCGTCAAACATATATCCAGGTCAGGGGCACCTGGCTGCCAGTTTTGCCCGATCCTGGCCGTAGCATCCTCGACATGACGATCGCCGACAAACCGGACCACAGAGAAGCGCCGCTGGTGCTCGACACCCAGCCGCCGCGCACCCTCGGGTTCACCGATCAGGCGGCGTTCTGGCTGAACATCGGGGTCAGCCTCATCGGGTTCAGCGGCGCGGCCGTGGTGCTGTCGCCGTCGGAGGGCGTGCGGCTGCCGCTCATCGGGGCGCTGCTGGCGACCGTGGTCGGCACGGTCATCGGTGCGGCCATGGTCGCGGGGCCGTCCGCGATCGGAGCCCGCACCGGAGCACCGGCCATGGCGATGCTGCGCGGACTGTTCGGCACCAAGCTGTCCTACGTGCCCACGGTCGCGAACATCGTGCAGTGCATCGGCTGGGGCGTCTACGAACTCACGGTCATCACCCTCGGCGTCAACGCGCTCACCCACGACAAGGTCCCGCACTGGATCGTCATCGTGGCGGCGGGCGCACTGTCCACGGTGATGGCGATCTGGCCGCTGTCCGCGGTGCGGGCGCTGCGCAAGTACGTGTCGGTGGCGGTCGCCATCGCGCTGATCTACTTCACGATTCAGCTACTGCGCCAGCCGATTCCACTGCCCACCGGCACCAGCTGGAGCGGCTTCTGGCCCGCCGTGGACTCCACCCTCGCGGTCTCCATCTCCTTCGTGCCGCTGGCCGCCGACTACACCCGGCACTCGCGCACCGCCAAGACCGCCGCCGGGGCCACCGTGCTCGGCTACTCCATCGCGCAGGTCTGGTGCTACCTGCTGGGCATCCTGGCGATCCTGCACGCGGGCAACAGCGACAACATCTTCGACACCTTCCTCGGCGTGACCGCGGGCTGGCTGTTCTTCGCGGTCCTGGTGCTGCGCGAATCGGATCAGTCCTTCGCCAATATCTATTCGACGGCCATGTCCATCCAGAACCTGCTGCCCCGGGTGGACCGCCGCCTGCTCGCGGGATTCGTCGGCCTGGTCGTCACGCTGCTGGCGCTGCCGGTGCGCGACTTCAGCAACTACGCCAACTTCCTGGTGCTGATCGGTTCGGTCTTCGTGCCGCTGTGCGCGGTGCTGATCGTCGACTACTTCTTCGGCCGCGGCCGCCAGGGCTGGGACCTGAGCCAGCACGCGCCCACCCGGCCGCTCATGTTGCTGCCGTGGGCCATCGGCTTCGTGATCTACCAGCTGTTCAATCCGGGCTCGATCTCCTACTGGACCGACTTCTGGACCAAGGCGCAGGACACCATGCACGTGCATCCCGGCTGGTGGTCCTCGGCCTCGCTCTACTCCTTCCTGGCCGCCGCGGCGGTGACCGCGCTCCTGGTCCGGTTGCGGCGGGGATGACCGACGGCCGCGTCTACGGCATGGGGTTCGACGCGCTCGTCGAACCCGACTGGCCCGCACTGACTTCCGGTGAGGTCGAGGCGGTGCTGGGCGCGGACGCGGCCATCGTCTGGCGCAGCCCGCGGCCACTCTCGGCCACCGCGCGAGTGCGGCAGCCCGACGGGCAAGAGGTCATCCTCAAGCGCCTCCCCCGCACCCTGCGCGATGCGGCCGCGCTCGGCGAGGAACACCGTTTCACCGCCCACCTGCGTGCCCGGGGGATTCCGGTGCCGCGGGTGCCCAAGACCGCCGAACTAGGCGAATTCAGCTACGAGGTACAGGAATTCGGCACCGGCTCGGACGAATACGCGGGCGTGTTCTCCTGGTCGCCCTACCGCTCGGTCGCGGAGGCAGGCGCTGCGGGCGAGATGCTGGCCCGCCTACACCTGGCGGCCGCCGGATACGACGCCCCGGCCCGGCCGCCGCGGCCGTTGCAGGCGGGCTTCACCGTCTTCGCCGCCGCCGATCCGCTTGCCGCCGTGGCGGATCGGGGCGTGGCACGACCGGCGCTGGGCGCATTCCTGGCCGAACGCGACTGGCGCGGTGATATGGAACGCGTCCATCTTCCGGCCCATGAACGCCTCTACCCGCTACTGGCCGATCTGGAACCGCTGTGGACACACAATGATTGGCACGGCACCAACCTGTTGTGGCGCGAGGGCGCGGTGTCCGCCGTCATCGATTTCGGTCTCTGCGACCGCACCACTGCCATCCACGATCTCGCCACCGCCATCGAACGTTGTGCCGTGGACTGGATTTCGATCCGGGACGGCGGGTCCGCGCATGTTCGGATGGATCAGGTCGGGGCGCTGCTCCAGAAATACCAATCGGTGCGGAATTTGACGGCGGCCGAACGCCGCGCCCTTCCCGCGCTGCTCCCACTCGTCCATTGCGAGTACGAACTCTCGGAGATCGACTACTTCCTGAGCGTCATCCCGGGCGGCAATGCGAAGAATGCCGAAATCGCCTATGTCGAGTATTTTCTCGGCCATACCGCCTGGTGGACCGAATCTCGATCCGGAATAGCGGCGGCCACCACAATTTCACGGCTCGCGTTGTCGGTAACAACGTGAATCGTTCTGCGACCTATTCGGTGACCGATTCGATTACCGATGTGCGCGCGGATCCGCCAGCAGATATTGCGCGGCCGCGTACGTGCCGAGAATGACGCCCTCGGTCACCCGGCGCGACTTCTCCCCGCGCGCGAAAATGCGGCGCAGCACGATCAATCCGTCCGACAGCGTGAACAGCAGCGCGCCGAGTCCGAGGCGGCTGTGCGGGTCCGCGTTCGGAACATTCACGCCCGCAATATTCTTCGCGTCCCGAGCCAGATCCGGATCGGAGGCGAGAGTGGCGGCGGTACCCAGGGTGGCACCGTAAACGGTCAGCGGGACAGCCACACTCGGGGCCTTGAACCGCATGAGCGTCGCCGCACCCAGCCAGGCCGCCACCCGCGGCAGCGCGATCTGAGCCCGCGGGCGACCGCCGCGCCGGAACCACAGCCACGAGTACCCGGACTGCATGACCGCGAAAGACGAAGCGCCCGCTATCAATCGGCGATCGTCATCGGGTTCGATCAGCAACACGTCGCCGACCGTGGCCGCCGCCAGCGATCCGAGCAGCACCTTGCGATCGGTGCGGTCCAGATAGCTGCCGTTAGCTACCACGTCTGCAGCGAGCAACGGCATCAGCAAAGGCTTTGCGACCCACTGCAATTTCTCGCGACCGGTGACCGCGCCGAACACGGTCACCGCCGCCGCGCCGACGAACGCGGCGCGGAACGGGCGGGCCATCAGAAGCTGGGTTCGGCCGGAGCGGGCGGCAGCACCGCGACCTGGCCCGCGTAGGACAGGCCCGCGCCGAAGCCCAGCAGCAGTGCCAGCTGACCGCCCTTGGCCTTGCCGGTCACCAGCATCTCCTCCATGGCCAGCGGGATCGAGGCGGCCGAGGTGTTGCCGGTGTTCTCGATGTCATTGGCCATCGGGATGTCGTCGGCGAGCCCGAGATTCTTCTTCATCAGCTCGTTGATGCGGGCATTGGCCTGGTGCGGAATGAACACCTCGATGTCCTCCTTGGCCACGCCGGACACCTCGATGGCGCTGGACAGCGCGCGCGGCAGCGTAACGGCGGCCCAGCGGAAAACCTTGGGGCCCTCCATGTGCAGCGACATCCGGCCCACCGGCTCGACGGCCGGATCGGTGCCCTGCAGGCGCTGCGCCTTGTTCATGAACTCCAGGAAGTCGACGTCCTGGGAGATGGCCTCGGCGTTCTCGCCGTCTGAGCCCCACACGGTCGGCGAGATGCCGTTCTCCTCGCTGGGCCCGACCACGACCGCACCGGCGCCGTCGCCGAAGATCATGGCGGTGCCGCGGTCCTTGGGATCGAGGCCGACGGTCATCGTCTCCGCCCCGATCACCAGGATGTATTCGGCCGAGCCGGAACGGATCATGTCGGTGGCGACGCCCAGGCCGTAGCCGAAACCGCCGCAGCCCGACGTCAGGTCGAAGGCCGGGATGCCGTTCATGCCGAGATCGGCGGCCACGCTGGGCGCGCCGTGCGGGGTCAGCTTGAGCCAGCTGGAGGTGCAGAACAGCAGCGCGCCGATCTTGGATCGGTCGATGCCGGTGTTGTTCAGCGCCCGGTTGCCCGCCGCCACCGCCATGCTGCGCAGGGTCTCGTCACCGGAGATCCAGCGCCGGTTGTGAATACCGGTGCGCTCGAAGATCCACTCGGGAGTGGAGTCCAGGGTTTCGCACACGTCAGCGTTGCTGACGAGGCGCTGGGGCCGGTAGGCGCCGATGCCGAGCATTGCGACGTTCTGATGACCTTTGTTGATAGCAATGCTCACCACAGGTGACTCACACGACCCTTCACAACACCTTTGTCGGACAAAAGACCAGCCCCAGGCTAACCCAGAGCAAGGGTTCAGCCCAGAGCCATGTCGTGTTAACGCAAAGGTAGGGACATATGTCCTAACTGAGCGCGAGGTCCTTCAGTCCCAGGATGGAACGGTATTCGAGGCCCTCCGCGGCGATGATGCCGTCTGCACCGGTCTCGCGGTCCACCACCGTCGCCACACCCACCACGATTGCTCCCGCGTCACGCAGTGCGCGCACCGCGGTGATCGGGGAGTTGCCGGTCGTGGTGGTGTCCTCGACCACCAGCACCCGCTTGCCCACGATGTCCGGGCCCTCGATCTGGCGCTGCATGCCGTGCGTCTTGGCGGCCTTGCGGACCACGAACGCGTTGATGGGACGCCCCGGCGCGTGCATGACCGCGGCCGCCACCGGGTCCGCGCCCATGGTGAGCCCGCCCACCGAGTCGAAGTCCCAGTCCGCCACCAGTTCACGTAGCAACTTGCCGATCAGCGGAGCCGCCTCGTGATGCAGCGTGGCCCGGCGCAGGTCCACGTAGTAGTCGGCTTCCTTGCCCGAGGACAGGGTCACCCGGCCGTGCACCACGGCGAGGTCGCGCACCAGGGCCGCGAGTCTGTCCCGGTCGGTCGTCGTTACCTGCATTGCTGTGTCTATGTCCTTCCGCGTGCGTTGAACAGGCCCCGGTTCAGGCGGGTCACCAGGGATCGGGGGATGAGCCCGGCGATCGCGACGATCGCCTTGTACTGCATGCCGGGCACGCTGATCACCCGGTCCTTCTCCAGATCATGCAGCGAACCGGCCACCACCTCGTCCACGCTCAACCACAGTGGTCGCGGCAACGAGGCCATATCGATTCCGGCTCGCTCATGGAATTCGGTACGAACGAATCCCGGGCACAATGCCTGCACCCGAACTCCGGTCCCGGCCAGCCCGCCAGCCAGCCCTTGGGAGAAGGATACGACGTACGCCTTGGAGGCCGAATAGGTCGAGCCCCGTCCGGGAATCAGCCCGGCCGTGCTGGCCACGTTCACCACCGTGCCCTTGGCCGCGTGCAGCATGGGCGGCAGGGCCGCCCGGGTGAGCTGCACCACGGCCGTGACATTCACATCCAGTTGGTTCTGCAGGGCGTCGGGGCCCTGCGACCAGAATTCGCCCGACATGCCGAAACCCGCGTTGTTGACCAGGAATTCGACGCCGTCGGCCAGGCGGGCGGCCACCAGATCACGATCGTGGGGGCGGCCCAGATCGGCGGGCAACACCTCGGCGCGCGCACCGAACCGCACCTGCACGTCGTGCGCGAGCGCGGTCAGCCGGTCCTCATCGCGTGCCACCAGCACCAGGTCGTAGCCGAGTGCGGCGAGCCGGGTGGCGTATCCCTTGCCGATGCCGGACGTCGGCCCGGTGACCAAGGCCACCGGACGATGCGCGCCGGGCAGGCGGGCAGGGGAACTCTCGATCATCGACGGCCTATCACTCGCACGTGAGGGGAGCGGTCGGCGATGACCGGAACTGCGCCCCCATTCTGATCCCTGCCCGTCCCACAGACTGCGAAATCACGCAGATGCGACGTGGCTGCGGCGTGCCGTGGGAAGGGGGCGCGGCGGGTCACCTCGGGGCTGGGCCCTGGTAGGGCCGGAAGCCGGGGTGGAACGGTCCGCCGGGCGGGGCGCTGCGACCCTGATCCCGGCGCCAGCCCTCCTCCGGCTCGCGGTCGGGATCCTCGCCCCGCTCCTCGGATTCGGGTTCGGCCCAACGGTCTTCGTCATCCGGGTCGGCCTGGCCGAACTCCGCCTCGTCCTCCGGGGCGGGCGGCCAGTTGCGGCGCGGACGGTTGCGCGGATCCGGTACGACCTTCAGCGCGGGACGCCAGTTCTCGGCCTCGTCGTCGGATTCGCTGGCCCCGGCGATATCGCTGACCAGTGGCGAGTCGTAGTCGTCCTCGGCACGGCCCCGGGCGCGCGGGTCGGCCTGCGGGCGGGTGCGCGGCCGGACCGGCTCGTCGTCGCCGAAGTCGCCGAACTCGTCGTGGCCGTCGTACTCGTCGTCCTCGGGCATCGGGTGCGAGCTGCCCGGTTCGGGCAGTTCGTCGCGACCGCGCTCGGCATTGATGACCGGCGGCAGCACATGCAGCAGGCCCGACAGCCGCAGCACGGCGTCGATGGCCATCTCCCAGTCCTTGGCGACCGCGCCGACCGGCAGCATGCCGAGCGTCCAATTGCCTTCGGACCACAGCTGTTGCACGGTGTCGGGCAGCGATTCGATGAACGCCACCATGCGCTGGTCCACCGCGTGCCGGGCGATATCCGGGTTGGTGGCGAAGACCACCCGGTCACCGATGGCGCCGAGCAGTTCCAGATCGTGATCCTTCGGCGGCGCCGCGGTTTTCAGCCGCAGGTCGATATCGATGTCCGAGCCGATCTGCCGGCGCACCGCGACCAGGGTGGCGGCGTCCTCCAGATCGAAGAGCACGAACTTCTCGCCCTTGCGGTTGCCGGACACCACATCCACCGCGGACAGGTAGCCGAGTTTGGCCAGCGCCCCGCGCCGCCAGGTGGCCGCCAGCGCGGGCTCCACCGAAACATAGGTGTAGCCCTGGGATTTCGCCCAGACCTGCCGAACGTGCCCCGTGCGCTGCCGCTGCAGCCGATCGAAATAGAGCAGCACGATCGCGCCCACCAGTGCGATCGCCGCCAGCCCGAACCATATCGCCGTCATCGCCGCCTACCCTATCCAGTTGGTGCACGTAATGCCCGGCACGCCTGCAGCTTTGTCGCTCATCGGGTCCCACTCGGCAGCGAGGTACTGAAGATCAGCTTCGCCTGAATCGACCCGTCGGCGTTCTTATCGCCTTGCACCATAACGACTTCCCCGATGGTCAGATCGGCGACCTTGGTGCTGCCCAGCGAGATCACCTGCGTGTTGGCGTCGGTCTTCACCGTCGCCGAGCCGCCGGACAGGGTGGTGATGGTCAGCGTCGAGCCGTCATTGCTGGCGATGGTGCCCATCTGGGCGCCGAGCTGATCCAGGTCGCCGAGTCCCGGAATGGTCGGAATCCCGCTGGGTAGCGGCACCACCGAGGTGTTGCCCGGCAGCGGATAGGCGGTCCGGACGGTGCTGGGCGCGGCCGCGGTGTCCGAGGAATCCTTGTGCCCCAGCAGGGTGCCCACCACGACGCCCGCGATGGCGACCAGCAGCACGGCCCCGATGCCGAGCATCACCCACATCGTCGTCTTGCGCGGGGGCGGGGGCGGCGGCGGATTCTGTGGGAACCCCGCGGGCGCGTAACCGCCGGGCGGCATCCCGGGACCACCCGGATAGCCCGGCGCGCCATAGCTGTTCGTGTCGCCGTAGCCGCTGGTGGGCGCGTATCCCGGTTGCCCGGGATAGACGGCGGTCGGCTCCACGCCGCCGCCGGTCTCGTAGCCGCCCCACTGCGCGTCGGCGGGTGGCATCACCCGGGTCGCGTCCGGGCCGGGCGGCTGCCCGAAATAGTCGACCTGACCGGTAGGTATGGCCTCGGTGGGCCCGTACCCCATCCCGCCATCCGAGGGGTGGCCGCCGGGGGTGGCCGACTGCGCGGGCCCCTCCCCCGGGCCCGGTTCCGGCCGCGGCGACCACGGATCGCTCGGATTAGTCATGGGTTCCAGGGTAGGCGGAGTACCCCATACCAGCCCCTAACTCGACCGGACGGTTCCCAAAGAGCAAGACCCCCGCCCGAACCGGAGTTCGTGCGGGGGTCGATGTTCTCGCCGGTCAGCGACCGACGATCAGGCCGTCGCCGTCGGGGGTGACGTTCACCTTCACGATGTCGCCGTCCTTCACCTCACCGGCCAGCAGCTCCTTGGCGAGCGAGTCGCCGATGGCGTGCTGGATCAGGCGACGCAGCGGACGCGCGCCGTAGGCGGGGTCGTAGCCGCGCGAGGCCAGCCAGTTGCGGGCAGCCTCGGCCACGTCCAATTTCAGCCGACGCTGCGAAAGCCGCTTCTGCAGCTGGTCCAACTGGATGTCCACGATGTGCTCCAGTTGTTCCCCGTTGAGCGCGTGGAACATGACCACGTCGTCGAGCCGGTTGAGGAACTCCGGCTTGAAGGCGCGGCGCACCGCATTCATGACCGTCTCCTTGTCACCGCCCGCACCCAGATTCGAGGTCAGGATGAGGATGGTGTTGCGGAAATCGACCGTGCGGCCCTGACTGTCGGTCAGGCGGCCCTCGTCGAGCACCTGCAGCAGGATGTCGAAGACGTCCGGGTGGGCCTTCTCGATCTCGTCGAACAGCACCACCGTGTACGGGCGTCGCCGCACCGCCTCGGTGAGCTGGCCGCCCTGGTCGTAGCCGACGTAGCCGGGAGGCGCACCGACCAGACGGGCCACCGAATGCTTCTCGGAGTACTCGCTCATGTCGATGCGGACCATGGCGCGCTCGTCGTCGAACAGGAAGTCTGCCAACGCCTTCGCGAGCTCGGTCTTACCGACACCGGTCGGGCCGACGAACATGAAGGATCCGGTGGGCCGGTTGGGGTCGGCGACCCCGGCCCGTGCGCGGCGCACGGCATCCGAAACCGCTTGCACGGCTTCGCTCTGCCCGACCACCCGGTGACCGAGTTCGTCCTCCATGCGCAGCAGCTTCTGGGTCTCGCCCTCCATCATCTTGCCCACGGGGACACCCGTCCAGGCGGACACCACCTCGGCGATATCGTCCGGGCCGACCTCCTCCTTGAGCATGACGTCACCGTCGGCGGCCGTCTTCGCTTTGACCTCGGCCTCGGCGATCTCCTTCTCCAGCTTGGGGATTCGCCCGTACTGGAGTTCGGCCGCCTTGCCCAGGTCGCCGTCGCGCTCGGCGAGGGCGGATTCGCCCTTCAGCTTCTCCAGCTGCTCCTTGAGCCCGCTCACCGAGTCGATGGCCTGCTTCTCGTTCTGCCAGCGGGTCATCAACTGATTGAGCTTCTCGCGGTCGTCGGCGAGTTCGGAGCGCAGCTTCTCCAGCCGCTGCTTGGACGCCTCGTCGGTCTCCTTGGCCAGGGCCACCTCTTCGATCTCGAGCCGTCGCACGACGCGCTCGATCTCGTCGATTTCCACCGGGCGGGAATCGATTTCCATGCGCAGCCGCGACGAGGCCTCATCGACCAGGTCGATGGCCTTGTCCGGCAGGAACCGGGAGGTGATGTAGCGGTCGGACAGGGTCGCGGCCGCCACCAGCGCGGAGTCGGTGATGCGCACGTGGTGGTGCGTCTCGTAGCGCTCCTTGAGCCCACGCAGGATGCCGACGGTGTCCTCCACCGACGGCTCGCCCACCAGCACCTGCTGGAAGCGGCGTTCCAGGGCCGCGTCCTTCTCGATGTACTTGCGGTACTCGTCGAGGGTGGTCGCGCCGACCAGCCGCAGTTCGCCCCGGGCGAGCAGGGGCTTGATCATATTGCCCGCGTCCATGGCGGATTCGCCGGTCGCGCCCGCGCCCACAATGGTGTGCAGCTCGTCGATGAACGTGATGATCTGCCCCGCAGCGGATTTGATCTCCTCCAGGACGGCCTTCAACCGCTCCTCGAACTCACCGCGATACTTGGCGCCGGCCACCATCGCGCCCAGGTCGAGCGAGATGAGCTTCTTGCCGCGCAACGATTCCGGGACGTCGCCCGCGATGATGCGCTGGGCCAGCCCCTCCACGATGGCGGTCTTGCCGACGCCGGGTTCGCCGATGAGCACCGGGTTGTTCTTGGTGCGGCGGCTCAAAACCTGGACGACACGGCGGATCTCGGTGTCACGCCCGATGACCGGGTCCAGTTTGCCCTCGCGGGCGGCGGCGGTCAGATCGGTGGAGTACTTCTCCAGCGCCTGGTACTGCCCCTCGGGGTCGGCGGTGGTGACGCGGGTGTTGCCGCGCACGGCGGTGAACGCCTCGCGCAGCGCGTCGGCGGTCGCGCCGTACTTCAGTAGCAGCTGCGAGACATCCGAATCACCCTGGGCCAGACCGACCATCATGTGTTCGGTGGAGACGTACTCGTCGCCCATCTCGGTGGCGAGTCGCTGGGCGGCGGTGACCACCGCCAGTGCCTCGCGCCCGAGGTTGGGGCTGGTGGTCGCGCCGCTGGCGCGCGGCAGCCGGTCGACGATGTCCTGGGCCTCGCGTCGGACCGCCGCCGGGTCGACCGCGACGGCCTTGAGCAAGGGGGCGGCGATGCCGTCGGTCTGATCCAGCAACGCCACCAGCAAGTGCGCCGGACGGATCTCCGGGTTTCCGGCGGCCGAGGCCGCCTGGAGTGCGGCGGTCAGCGCCGCCTGGGTCTTGGTGGTGGGATTGAACGAGTCCACTGTCACCTTCCTACTAGTCGTTGTTGACTACAACGCGGTAGAAGTTGAGTCTGTTCCGCTCAAGTCTGACCAGTTTTCGACGCCAGGTCCAGAGTCCCAGGCCGTTTTCTACGCTACGCGTACGATGGGCGCATTCGTTGACGCATCACACCTTCCGAAGAGCCCTAGCCTGAGGAGTTCCATGCGCGCGATCGTCGTCCGTGAGTTCGGTGGAAAACCGGAGACCGCCGACATGCCGGTCCCCGAGGTCGGGCCGGGCCAACTCCAGATCCAGATCGAGGCGGCGGGGGTGAACCCGTTCGACAAACGGATCATCGACGGCTTCCTGGACGGCAAACTGCCCCACGACTTTCCCCTGATTCCCGGCACGGACGGTGCGGGCACCATCACGGCGGTGGGTTCGGGGGTGAACGACTTCGAGATCGGTGAGCGGGTGGTCGGGAAGTTCCTGATCCCGCCGGTCGGGCACGGCACCTTCGCCGAATACATCGTGGTGCCGCGCGACAGCGCCATCGCCAAACTGCCCGACGAGGTCACCGCAATCCGGGCGGCCGCGCTGCCGACCGCGGGCATCACCGCGCTGGACCTCATGCACGCGGCCGAGGTCCGCGGCGGGCAGAAGATGCTGGTCGTCGGCGCGTCCGGCGGGGTCGGCTCCTACCTGGTGCAGCTGGGCGCGCTGGTCGGGGCGCATGTCATCGCCACCGCCCGCCCCGACGACACCGATCGCATGATCCGCCTGGGCGCGACCGAGGTGGTGAACTACGGCCGGGTCGCCGTCACCGACTCGCCGACGCATGCCGAGAGTTCGGAACTGTCGATCGCGGACTCGGTGCGGATCACCGATCCGGGCGGCATCGACGTGCTCTTCGATCTGGTCTCCCCGCCACCCGTGTTCGCCGACAACGCGAGCCTGGTGAAGGCGGGCGGCTCGGCCTATTCGACCATCTGGTCGGCCGACGAGGACGATCTGAAGGCCCGCGGCATCCGGGGCGGAAATCTCGAATCCCACGGTGGCGCTGCCGAATTGCGTGAGCTGCTGCGCATGGTCGGCAATGGCGACCTGATGGTCCCGATCCGAAATATGCCCCCGCTCGCGGAGGCCGCCGACGTGATCGGCGCACCCGGCGCGCGGGGCAAGACGGTGCTCGTCATCTGACCCACCGAGCCCTCGTCACTTGAACCTCGAGTTACACAAAACGACCGGCCCTCCGCTATATCCGTGCGACCACCAACTTTTCAGGGATACTTGACGCGGAGGTCCGCCTGGCAGCAGGCGTGCCGGGGTTGTTCCAGAGGAAGGGAAGCTCGACGTCGTGGATGCGCGTTCGGCAGCGCTGGTCCGCGCAAACTTTCGGACAGTCGTCGAAGCCCCCAGCGGGCCCGAACGGCTGATCAGCGCGTTCTACGGTCATCTTTTCGCGGAGATCCCCGCCCTGCGGGAACTTTTTCCCTCCGCCATGGACATGCAGCCCAAACGGTTGGCCACGGCCATCCAGTTCGTGCTCGACAATCTGGAGGACTGGGATCGAGCCCAGCGCTTCCTGGAGCAACTCGCGCGCGACCACCGCAAGTACGGGGTGGAGGCCGCGCACTACGACATCGCCGGGCGCGCGTTGCTCTCGGCGTTCCGTAGTTACAACGGCGCCGCCAACTGGTCGCGGCCGCTGGAGGCGGGCTGGCGCGACATCACCATCCTGATCTCGGCGTCCATGGCGATCGGCGCGAACTCCGATAAGTCGCAACCCTATTGGGAGGCGACGGTGGTCGGGCACCGGCGGGTGGTGGACGATCTGGCCATCGTGCGGCTGCAGACCGACACCCCGATTCCGTATCAGGCCGGGCAGTACGTGCCCATCGCCATTCCGCAGCGGCCCAAGATGTGGCGCTACCTGTCACCCGCGATTCCCACGAACCCGTACGGGGAGATCGAGTTCCACGTGCGCAAGGTGCGCACCGGCTGGGTGAGCCCGGCCATCGTGAACGAGACGCAGGTCGGGGACCGCTGGATGATCGCGGCGCCGCTGGGCGGACTGCACGTGGATCTGAGCCGCCGCAAGGATGTGCTGATGATCGGCTCCGGCACCGGCATCGCGCCGTTGCGGGCACAGTTGATCGAGATGGGTCGCCGCGGCATCAATCCACGCGTGCACCTGTTCATGGGCGGCCGCTACCCGTGTGATCTCTACGATGTGGAGAACATGTGGCAGCTCTCGCAATCCAATCCGTGGCTCACCGTGATCCCGGTCTGCGAGAACGAGACCAACCCGTGGTGGCACCCGTATCCACCGGCCGAGACCCCGTTCGGCATGCACCGCCGCCTGATCGGCAATCTGGGCGCGGTGGTGGCCAGCTTCGGGACCTGGGCGGACCGCCAGATCCAGATCGCCGGTTCGGCCCGCATGATCGCCGACACCAGACGCGCCCTGTACGCGGTCGGCACCCCGGATTCGGCGATCAGCTCCGATCCGGTGTGATGGGCTGAGAACCACCCCGTCATTCCGGCGTGCTTTTGGCCGGAATCCACTGCAACCGTATGGATCCCGGCCAAGAGCGCGCCGGGATGACGAGAAGGCACGATGAGGAGTAGGCGTTGACGATCGGCCCGGACGAGACCGGCCCGCTGTCGCTGGGCGAGCAGACCGAGTGGACCGCGACCGTGGTCGGTGCGCACCGGCTGCGCGAGGACACCACCGTGGTGCGGTTGATCGGGGAGTTCGTGCCGTTCGCGGCGGGGCAGTCGGTGGAGGTGCGCACGCCGCAGCATCCGAACATGGTGCGCCGCATGTATTCCGCGCTGCCGCCGTCGCTGGACGGCAAGCTGGAATTCCACGTGCGGACGGTGCCGGGCGGCTGGTGCAGCGGCGCCATCGTGGCCGACTCGCATCCGGGCGACGAATGGCGGATCAGCGAGCCCGCGGGCTGGCTGGCGGTGGAACCCGAGACCACCGACGTGGTGATGATCGCCGACGGGGTCGGACTGGCCCCGATGCGCTCGCTGCTGCTGGACGTCTCGCGCCGCGCCGAACCGCCGCGCACCCACCTGTTCGTGGGCGGTCGCTACCCGCGCGACCTGTACGCCGCCGACATGCTGTTCCTGCTGGCCGGTGAAATGCCTTGGCTCACGGTCATTCCCGTGGTGCAGGACGAGGAGGACCCGGGCCTCGTCGACCCGTGGTACGAGCAGTGCCGGGTGAACGTCGGCTTCCACCCGGAGGAGATGATGCCGGGCACCATCGCCGACATCCCCGAGCGCTTCGGGCCGCTGGACCACCACCAGATCCTGGTGTGCGGCGGCGCGGCGATGGTCCGCAACACCATCGATCAGCTGGTGGCCATCGGCGCACCGGCGGAATCCATTCGCTACGAAGGGTTCTGAACACTCCGCGCGCTAGAACAAGGGGTCGTGGCGGATGTTCTGGGTCGACGTTCCGGCGGCCATCAGCCGAAACTTGGTGGTCTGCACCATGGACGGCGCGCCGACGATCTGGACGTCGCGATCCTCCCAGGCGCCGTGGCCGGCCACGATCTTGCCGATCTGACCGACCTGCCGCGGCTGCAGGCCCGGGAAGTCCCGAGCCTCATCGGAATTGTCGAAGTGCCACCACGGGTTCTCGGTGGACTCGGTGACCGGATGCACGGTGAGCCACTTGTTGGCGCAGGCCAATTGGCTGAGCACCTCGAGATCGTAGAGATCGCAGGGGTAGTGGCCACCGACGAAGATGTCCACCTTGGGGTTGGAGCGACGCGCGGACATCGCCATCAATTGCGCACGCAGCGGGGCGATGCCGGTGCCGCAGCCGATCATCAGCATCTTGCGGCGGGTATTGCGGGGCACGCCGAGACCGCCCAGGGGTGAGCCGATCAGCCACTGCTCGCCGACCCGGGTGTGGCCGACCATGGCCGGGCTGACCCAGCCGCCGGTGACGCCGCGAATGTGGAACTCCAACTCACCGCTGGCATTCGCGGGAATCGCCGGCGACAGGTAGCGCCACATGCGCGGGCGGGACGGGATCTGCACGCTCATGTACTGCCCGGCCGCGTACTGCATGGGCTGATCCAGCTTGAGCCGCACCACGGCCAGATTGCGCAGCACCTCCCGGTGCTCGATGACCGTGCCGGTCCAGACCGGCGGGGTGGTCTCCTGGTCGGCGGCGGTGATCATGGTGTTGGCGATGACGCCGATGCCCTCGTCCCAGGCACGGCCGATCTCGTCGGTCCACAGCTCGGTGCCGGCGTACGCCTCGAGCGCGCTCTTGAGCGATTTCCCCACGGCCGCATAGTGATCGGCGACCACACCGTACTTGCGGTGATCGCGGCCGAGCTGGGCCAGGAAGGGCAGCAGCCGCTCGGGTTCCTCGAGCCGGTCCACCACGTAGGCGATGGCCTTCACCAGCCGGTCGCGCTGGGCATCCAGGGCGGCGGGGAAGAAGTCGCGAACCTGCGGATACTCCGTGAAGAGGATGGCGTAGAAGGATCGTGCCAGCTTTTCGGGGCCACCGTCCTCCGCAGCTACCGCCTTGAACGTTGTTCTAATCAATGCGACGGTGCGCGAATCCATTTGTGTCACAACCCCATTTCGCAATCGAACGCAGGCGTGACCGGCGAGTGAAGTGCTGCGGGACACTCGACAGCAGCCGTTGCTCAGCAAGTGTAGGCGAGGTTAGCCAGCAACGGAACGGGACGTTTCAATAACACGCCCTTTTATCCTCGAAAACGTGAACGTTGCGGGGGTTTTGAGCCGAAAACAGACTGTTCAACTGGAAAACGCCGCGCAACACGGGGTTTCGGCCGTTGATCCTGTCTGATCCGTTTTGCAAGACTCAGGAAAACAGCGATCTCACCGCAACTCGCCCCGCAACGAATTCCCCTGCAGCATACGGACAAAACTCGTAATCAACAGATATCAATAACCTACCGGTCTGTTTGTAATTAACTACTGCAAGGAACTTCGCTAATCCCACAGTCCCCACACACAACTCAGCACACAACCCGCAACCGACACGCCGAGCGCAAACGAATGCGGCCCGGAGACAAGGTCTCCGGGCCGCATTCGTTGCGTCTTGCTACTGCCTACGGCGGTTTCGGGGCTGCCACACCACGAGTGCCGTGCTGGGCTGCTGCGGCGTCAGGTGCGCGGGCCGATATCCGGCCCGCAGCCTTTCCACCTCGGCGGTCAACTCGCTCACCCGGTGCTGCAATGCCTCGACCTCGTTGGTGAGTTCGATGATCCGTTTGATGCCGGCCAGGTTCACGCCCTCGTCCTGCGACAGGCGCTGCACCTCGCGGAGCAGCTCCACATCCCGATCGGAATAGCGTCGTCCACCGCCGGAAGTGCGTTGCGGCGAAACGAGACCCAGTCGGTCATAGGTGCGCAGCGTCTGGGCGTGCATGCCCGCCAGCTGCGCGGCCACCGAGATCAGAAAGTACTGAGCCTCGGTTTTCTTCGGATCGGAACTCATTACGCACCTGCCCATCCCGCACGTGGATCGAACCCGCTGGTCTTCTCCGCCTCCGCGTAGCGCCGCAGCGCCTCGGAAGCATTGTCATCCAGCTTCTGCGGTATCGCGACCTTCACCGTGACCAGCAGGTCACCGGCGCCGCCGTCGCGCTTGGGCACACCGCGCCCGCGCACCCGCAGGGTCCGGCCGTCGGCGGTGCCCGGCGGCACCTTGACGCCCACGCGACCCTCCAGGGTGGGCACGGAAACCGTGGTGCCCAGCACCAATTCGGCGTAGGAGACCGGCAGCACCAGGGTCAGGTCGTCGGCATTGCGGCCGAACACCTTGTCCTGGCTGACGTGCACGGTGACGAACAGGTCGCCCGGCGGTGCACCGCGCAGACCCGCTTCGCCCTGACCGGCCAGCCGGATCCGCTGCCCGTCGCGCACGCCCGGGGGAATGCGCACGGTGATGGTGCGGGTCCGGTTCTGGATGCCGCTGCCGCGGCAGTCGACACACGGGTCGTCGATGATCGACCCGGTGCCCCGGCAGTCCTCGCACGGCTCGCTGAAGCCGAACGCGCCCTGATTGCGGCTGACCACACCACTGCCGTTGCAATGCGGGCACACCCGCGGGCTGGTGCCCGGCTTGGCGCCGCTGCCGTGGCAGGTGGTGCACGCGGCCGGACTGGTCATCCGCAGCGGAACGGTCACGCCCTGGGCGGCCTCGCGGAAGCCCAGGGTGGTCTCGGTCTCGACATCCGAACCGCGCCGCGGCCGCGACGAGGTGCGGGTGCCGCCCCGGTTGAACAGGCCGCCCAGCAGATCCCCGAGGCCACCGTCGGCCGCCCCGGCATTCGCGCCGGGACCGAAGATGTCACCCAGGTTGAACTCGCCGCCGGAGAACCCGCCCGGCTGGCCGTAACCGGCCCCCGGGGTGAACCCGCCGCGGCCGAAACCGCCGCCGGCGAACAGCTTTCGTGCTTCGTCGTACTCCTTGCGCTTCTCCGGGTCCGACAGCACGGCATTCGCCTCGCTGACGGCCTTGAACCGATCCTCGGCCGTGCTGTCCCCGGGGTTCTTGTCCGGGTGCAGGTCACGGGCCAGCCTGCGATAGGCCTTCTTGATCTCGTCCTGGGTGGCGCTGGAGGAAACACCCAGATCCTTGTAGAAGTCCTTCTCGAGCCACTCTCGATTCACCGGGCATCTCCTCCTTTCTCTGTCGATGACGCCGAGGGCGTCGGTAGGTTGTTACTCAGTGCCAGCGGCATCGGTGCCAGCGTTCTGCGTATCCGGCTGCGCCGCAGCCTGATCCGCCACACCGTCGGTGACGCCGACCAGCGCGTGCCGCAGCACGCGATCGCCGAAGCGGTAACCCTTGCGCATCACCAGGGCGAGCACGGGGTCGACCCCGCTGCCCTCGTGCTGCACGGCCTCGTGCAGGGTCGGGTCGAAAGGCTCACCCTCCAAGCCGAATTCCTCGAGGCCCTGCTTCTGCAGGGCGGTGACCAGCTTGTCCGCGACCGACTTGAGCGGCCCGTTGTCGAGGTCGCCGTGCGCGCGGGCGCGATCCAGATCGTCGAGCACCGGCAGCAGTTCGCTCACGACCGTCGCCTTGGCATTGTCGATGGTGGCCTTGCGGTCACGCTCGACGCGGCGGCGGTAGTTGGCGTACTCCGCGGTGAGACGCTGCAGATCGGCGGTGCGCTCGGCCAATTCGGCCGTGATCGCGTCGGCGAGGGCGTCCGCACCGGCTTCGGGAGAACCCTCGGCCCCGAGGGCCGCGGCGGTGTCCGCCGCGGCCTCGAAAACCTCACCCGTCGCTGCGAAGCGGCCCTCGAACTCAGCCGGATCGATGGTTGGTTCCGGGTTCTGGTTCGTCACTTCTTCTCAGGCTCCTCGACGACCTCGGCGTCCACGACGGTGTCGTCGGACTGCGGCGCGTCACCATTGCCCTGGGCGGCCTGATCGGCGGCCGAGGCCTCGTAGATGGCCTGGCCCAGCGCCTGGGACTCGGTGGCGAGCTTCTCCACGGCGGTCTTGATGACCGCGATGTCGGTGCCCTTCAACGCTTCCTGCGCCTCGGCGATGGCCGCCTCGACCTTGGTCTTGACGTCGGCCGGGACCTTGTCCTCGTTGTCCTTGATGAACTTCTCGGTCTGGTGCACCAGCGACTCGGCCTGGTTGCGGGTCTCCGCCTCCTCGCGCCGCGCCTTGTCCTCGGCGGCGTGCGCCTCGGCGTCCTTCACCATCCGGTCGATCTCCTCCTTGGACAGGCCGGAGCCGTCCTGGATCTTGATCGTGTTCTCCTTGCCGGTGCCCTTGTCCTTGGCGGTGACGTGGACGATGCCGTTGGCGTCGATGTCGAAGGTGACCTCGATCTGCGGCACGCCGCGCGGGGCCGGCGGGATGCCGGTCAGCTCGAACGATCCGAGCAGCTTGTTGTGCGAGGCGATCTCGCGCTCACCCTGGAAGACCTGGATCTGCACGGACGGCTGGTTGTCGTCGGCCGTGGTGAAGGTCTCCGAGCGCTTGGTCGGGATCGTGGTGTTGCGCTCGATGAGCTTGGTCATCACGCCGCCCTTGGTCTCGATACCCAGCGACAGCGGGGTGACATCGAGCAGCAGGACGTCCTTGACCTCACCCTTGAGCACACCGGCCTGCAGGGCGGCGCCGACGGCGACGACCTCGTCCGGGTTCACGCCCTTGTTGGGCTCCTTGCCGCCGGTCAGTTCCTTGACCAGGTCGGACACGGCGGGCATACGGGTCGAACCACCAACGAGCACAACGTGATCGATGTCGCCGACGGAGATCCCGGCGTCCTTGATGACCGACTGGAACGGCTTGCGGGTGCGGTCCAGCAGATCGGAGGTGATCTTCTGGAACTCGGCGCGGGTCAGCTGCTCGTCGAGGAACAGCGGGTTCTTGTCCGCGTCGACGGTGATGTAGGGCAGGTTGATCGAGGTCGACTGCGAGGACGACAGCTCGATCTTGGCCTTCTCGGCAGCCTCACGCAGACGCTGCATGGCCATCTTGTCCTTGGTCAGGTCGATGCCCGAGGTGCCCTTGAACTTGTCGACCAGCCAGGAGACGATGCGCTCGTCCCAGTCGTCGCCACCGAGGTGGTTGTCACCGGAGGTCGCGCGGACCTCGACAACGCCCTCGCCGATCTCCAGCAGGGACACGTCGAAGGTGCCGCCGCCGAGGTCGAAGACCAGGATGGTCTGTTCCTTGTCGCCCTTGTCCAGGCCGTAGGCCAGCGCGGCCGCGGTCGGCTCGTTGACGATGCGCAGGACGTTGAGGCCCGCGATCTGTCCGGCTTCCTTAGTGGCCTGCCGCTGCGCGTCCTCGAAGTAGGCGGGGACGGTGATGACCGCGTCGGTGATCTCCTCACCGAGGTACGCCTCGGCGTCGCGCTTCAGCTTCATCAGCGTGCGCGCGGAGATTTCCTGCGGGGTGTAGCCCTTGCCGTCGATCTCCACGGACCAGTCCTCGCCCATGTGGCGCTTGACGGACCGAATGGTGCGGTCGACGTTGGTGACGGCCTGGTTCTTGGCGGGCTGACCGACAAGCACCTCACCGTTCTTGGCGAACGCGACAACCGACGGGGTGGTGCGCGATCCTTCCGAGTTGGCCACGACGACCGGCTCGCCGCCTTCGAGAACGGCGATGACAGAGTTCGTGGTCCCGAGGTCGATACCGACCGCACGAGCCATGGTGATTCCTCCTGTGTTGACGTACCTGGAGTGCCTGAGGCACTTCATCTCAGAAACACTGAGCGTGGTCCGCTCAATCCTGCACCCGCCAGCGGCGGTACGCAACTTGAACTTGAGTCTGACCCACTCAACCTTACTGACCTGTGCCAACCGAAGGCGCACGTCACCTATTCCCACACCACAAAAAAATTCTTGCAGGGGACGCGGAGGGTCAGTTGGGCGGGTAGACCGCCACCGGCTCACCCTGCGCGGTGACCGTCAGATAGCCGCTCTTGCCGTCCTCGCCGACATAAATGCTGACCACCGGGTTGCCATCCGCGCCGTGGGCGATCTCGACATGACTGATCCGGTCACCGGCCAGGCCGAGGGTCTGCGGCGCGCCCGCGAGCAGGGCGGCGAGCTTCGGCAGGTCCAGCAGCGCCATATCGAAGACGTCCATGTCCGGGGAGCGGGGAGTATCGGACCAGGACTGGAAGGTGCCGTCGTAGCGAATGGAGGCATCACGCGCCGACGCGTCTTTGCGGCGCGCGATGATCGCGTAGGTGGGGAACAGCAGGACCTGGTCGGCCTTGGTGTCTCCGTAGTGGCCCTTGTAGGCGGCCACGAAACTGGCCAGGCCCTGGCCCGTGGTCGGGTCGGGCAGTGGGGGTTTGGGTGCGGCGGTCCGCGAAACGCAACCGGCGAAAGCGCCCAGCACGGCCGCCGCCACCAGGATCGCGGCCGCCACTCGCCAGCGGGTGGATGGGCCACGCCGATTCGCCCGCACCACTGGCGAATTCACCAGATTGCGCGGAATCTGCAGATCCGAGAGCACCGCGTCCAATTCACCGAAGGTGGTGGCCGCCATGGCTTTCGCGGTGCGCTGGGTGTGTTCGACGGCGGAGAGCTCGCCTAGTTCATGGGCCGCGTCGAGCAGAGAGCAGGCGTCGACGCGATCGGAGTCGCGGGCCCGCAGTCCCTGGGAGCGTGTATCAGCCATGATCTCGCCTATCCACCGAACGCCGAGGTGCGCACGATCCGGCCATCCGGAGTGACTTCGAGGTAGCCGCTCTCCTTGGCCGTATTGCCCACAGAGATGCGCACGAGAGGACCATTCGCGGTGCCCACGATATCGAGGTTGTCGACGACGCCGTCCGGCACTTTCGTCAGGTCCGCGGCGCGGGCCTCCACCGCCGCGATCGCCTGGACATCGAGGGCCGCCAGATCCACGGTGGGGGTCTGCGGCGACCTGGTCTCGGGCGCGGTGCCCAGATCGAAGCCGCCGCGATAGTAGTAGCGCGACTGCCGATTGGGCTGCGTCCCACGCACCACCGAGGCGTAGTCGGGGAACAGGTCCGCCGAATCGACGATGGTGTCACCGAACTTGCGGCGATAGGCGTCCCGGAAGTAGGTGAGCCCTTCCGCCTCGGTGAGCTTCGGGTGGGGCAGCACCATCGGTTTGATCACGCCGATATCGACCGACGGTGGCCCCGCCGCCCGGTCGGCGGGCCGGTCCACCGCGATGAAGGTCCCGACCGCGACCAGAATGCTGGCCACCACCACCCCGATGGTGAACCAGATCTCGCGCCGCGAGGTCGGCGGCACGGCATCCGGCGGCGCGTCGGCGGGTCGCTGCAGATCGTCGATGAGCTGGGAGAGGTCACCCAGAGTCTTTGCGCCCCCGGCGAGTTCGGTGAGCGTGCGATGGTCGTCCACGCTCAGCTGACCGTCCGCGAGCCCGGCGTCGAGCAGCTCGCACGCGGCCTGTCGATCGCTGTCACGCGCCCGCGTCCCGGGCGGATACCCGCCACCGGCCTTGCGCCGCACCCGTTTTCCGGCGGCGGTCAGGTTCACGGCCTTGGCGCTCGGCTGCAGGTCCCCGATCAGCCGCTGCAACTCCCCCAGCGTCTGTGCGGCCTGCGCCCGCTCCGACCGCTGGTGATACTCCTCGACCCCGAGCTCGCCCTCCTCGTAGGCGGCGTCCAGCATGGCCCGGGTGTTCACGCGGTCGATGTCCCGCGCCCGCATCCGCCCGGACGCGGCGGCATCCCCGGCCGATCCGGACGATCTGGAGCTCACGCGGGGATCGTAAACGGAATCCCGCCACGCCGCGCGGCTTCGGGATACGGAGTCACCACCTCCGCGGACACGCCCGGGTGCGGGGCGGACGTCCGAAATGCCGGGTATCGCCGGGGCCGCCCACGAAGATCTGAATCGTCGATTTCCGCTGGTGAGGAGGCTCGATGCAGGCAAGGTTCGGTATCTCGATCCCGCCCGTCGCGGCCGCGCTGCCGGACGTCATCGACATGGCCGTGGCCGCCGATGCCGAGGGCCTGGATCTGGTCGGGATCCAGGACCATCCCTACAACGCCGAATTCGGGGATGCGTTCGCGGTGATCGGGGCCTGCCTGGCGGCGACCGGGCTGGTCAGCGTGTACCCGGGCGTCGCCAATCTGCCGCTGCGCACACCCGCCATGCTGGCCAAGCAGGCCGCCACCTTCGACCTGCTCAGCGGCGGCCGGTTCGAATTGGGCTTGGGGTCCGGCGCTTTCGAGAGCGGCGTGATCGGGATGGGCGGACCGGCCCGCAAGGGGCGGTCGGCGCTGATGGCGCTGGCCGAGGGGATCGCCATCATTCGCGCGGAATGGCGTCCGGGACAACTGGTTTCGGTGGTGGGCACCGAATACACCGTGCAGGGCATCGAGGGCGGGCCCGCACCCGCCCACAATATCGGCATCTGGCTCGGCGCCCTGGGCCCGCACGCCCTGGACCTGATCGGCTCGGCCGCCGACGGATGGGTTGCGCCCCTGCCGAATTGGATGCCGTGGGAGCAGTGGGCCGGCGCCAATGCCCGCATCGACGCGGTGGCGCGCTCGGTGGGCCGGGACCCGCGCACCATCACCCGGATGGCGGCGCTGCCGGGCGTGGTGAGCGACCGGCCGTTGCATCCGAATCCCCGTGGCTCGGAACCGATTCACGGGTCGCCGCAGGAGTGGGCCGAGATCATCGTTGATCTGGCCCGCAATGCCGGTTTCGACACCTTCATCTACTGGCCGCCGGGATTCGATGTCGACCAGGTGCAGCGTTTCGCGCGGCAGGTGGTCCCGCTCGCGCGAAAGCTGCTGGGCGAGTTCTGAATCAGGCCCGCGCGGCCTCGATCGCCTCCCGCTGACCGGGCAGCTGACCGGGCCGGCCGACGCCGGTCTCGACCAGATCGCGCAGGCTCTCGGTGACGTAGAAGGTCCACGCCGGGGAGCACACATCGTGACACTCGTAGGCCGGAACCAGGCCGATCTGCGTGAAGCGCAGTTCGGTGCCGCCCTCGGTTTCGGTGATGTCGAAGTGGATCTCGTTGTTCACCCACTCGGTCTTGTCCTCGACGAAGTTCATCCAGTTGTCCTTGATCAGCCAGACCACGCGCCGGTCGGGCACGACCTCGGTCAGCTCGATCTCGCCGCGGTGCACGCCGGGAACCTCGTAGACGAAGGCGTCGCCCTGGCGTTCGGTGCCGCCGGTGATGTCCTGTCCCCACCACCCTCGGGGGTTCAGGACGGCGGCGAAGACCTCGGCGGGGGTGTTGTCGACGGTGAAGCTGACAGTGAAGTTCTGATCAGTCATGACGAGTCCCGTTCCTCAGGATCGGAGTGAAGGTTTATGCAGGCATCTGCCTGCGTAACTTACTTTCATGACGATAGCGACCTTACTTGCATCACACAAGCGAATGCGCCAATCTGAGGTCATGTTGGGACGCATGTACGAAGGGGAGATCTGCTCGGCCGCACGCACGCTCGAGGTCGTGGGCGAACGCTGGAGCCTGCTCATCGTGCGCAATGCCATGTTCGCGGGCATGACCCGGTTCACCGAGTTCCAGCGTGGGCTCGGCATCGCGCCGAACATCCTCACCAAGCGGCTCGCCGAATTCGTCGAGATCGGCATCTTCGAGCAGCGCGGCGCGACCGGCCACACCGAATACGTCCTCACCGACAAGGGACTCGACCTGAAGCCGGTGATCCTCGCGCTCACCGCGTGGGGTGACCGGTACGCGGCCCCGGACGGGCCGCCCATCACCTACCGGCATCCCGGCTGCACCGGGAAAGTCGCTGTGCGACTGGAATGTTCGGACTGCGACGCCGAGCCGGACCTGGCGGCAGTGACCGCCGAACTCGCCCCGTGGGCCTACGAACGCAAGTTCGGCACCGCGAACTAACCCAGCAGCGGGAACCGGCCGGACCGCAGCAGGCCCGCGATGGCCTCCATCTTCGCCTGCGGCGCAGCGTAATCCGGGTGTGCCCCGAGCACGGCGGCCGCATCGTGCAGCCGCACCATCTGCTCTTCGGCCTGTTGCACGCTGCGCCCGCCCGGCGTGATCGGGTGCGCCGCGAACGCGGGCCGCCGTGGATCCACCCGCCCCAGCTCCACCGCTTTGTCCACCCGCCGTGAACACCGGCAGAAGGCTTGCGGATTCGCCAGTCCGCAGGTCGATTCCAGGAAATTGCCGAGCCGCTTGCGCGCCCGCTCCACCCGTTTGCGATACGCGGCGGGCGTGGCGTCCACGATCCAGGCGGCCTCGTCCGAACTCACCTCGAAGACATCGGCGAGCACGTAGGCGACCCGCTCGTCACGGCTGAGGCATTGCAGCATGGCTTGACTGCAGTTCAGTCGCGTCTCCTGGATGAGCACGGTGGCTTCCGGGCCGCGGTAATCCTCGTCCGCCAGCCCGTCTTTCAGCCCCTCGCTGTATTCGTCGAAGCTGAGCTGCCGCGCCTCCTGCGGCGTCTGCCGCTTCAGATTCAGCAGATAGTTGACGCCGATGCGATACGCCCAGGTGGTCAGCCTGGCCTCGCCACGGAAACTCGCGAGATTGCCGACCGTTCGCAGCAGAATCTCTTGGGTGGCATCCTCCGCATCGGCGGGCCGCCACACCATGCGCAGCGCCAGCCGGTAGATCGGATCCTGCAGCAGCCGAACCACCTCTGTCACGGCCGTGCGATCACCGGAGACCGCGCGGTCGACCAGCTCCCGGTCCGAGGCCGCCGAGGTCTCACCGGGATCGGCGCCGGTGTCGAACTCGTCTCCGGCACTGCCCGATTCGGTCTGCATCCAGCCAGCTTGGGCGCGAACGACGCGGCACGCAATCGAATACGCCGCACGCGAACAGGGATCGTGGGGCGAGGAAGTCCTCGCCCCACGATCGGCCCTGCCACGGCGAATCCAGGCTAACCGGTCGAACCGGTCGGATGTGTTCAGGCCACGACCGGGGTGGTGGTGAGCGCGTGGCGGCGAATCCAGTCGGCGACGGCCGTCCCGATCTCGTCCGGACGCTCCTCCGGGCAGTGGTGCCCGGCCGCGCCGATATTCACGGTTTCGGTGGCCGCGAAAGTTTCGGCGGCCCACCGCACCACCTCCGGGGAACCCAGGCCCACCCCCTGATCCACATGCATGACCAGCTTGGGCACCTCGGGGCTGGCCGCCATCCAGCGGTCGTAGTTCTCGACGATCGCGACGGTGTCGCCGGGCTCGCCGATGATCGGGAATTCGCGCGGCCACGCCAGCATCGGCTTGCGCGACTCCGGGGTGGGGTACGGCGCGCGGTACGCGTCGTGCGCCTCGGCGGTGAGGGTGGGAATCGCGGTGGGCAGGTTGAATTCGATGAACATATTGTCCTCGAGCACCATTTTCTCGCCCTCCGGTGACCAGAAGCGGCGGAACAGCTGCTCACCCTGCGGCGGCAGATCCGACCAGTGCAGCGGGCGCAGGAATGTCTCGACGACGGCGATGCCGCGCACCCGGCCCGGGTGCCGGGCGGCGAAGTCCATGCCGAGCGCGCCACCCCAGTCGTGGCCGACGATCACGACGTCGTCCAGGCCCAGGGCGTCGAACCAGGCATCCAGGTAGCGGGCGTGATCGGTGAAGCGGTAGTCGCTCTCGGGCTTGCCGGAGGCGCCCATGCCGATGAGATCCGGTGCCAGGACCCGGTTTTCACCGCTCACGTGCGGAATCACATTGCGCCAGAGATAAGACGAGGTGGGGTTGCCGTGCAGGAACACGACGGGGACGTCACCGCTGCCGCGAGCGGCGAGTTCGGCACTGCCGGTGTCGGAGTAGTTGATGAACGAGTCCAGAACGTCGATGGTGGCCATGGCCGATGTCCTTCCGGGTGAATTGCCTACACCTGGTTGGACACGCGCCCCGGGCCGCTGTGACCGGACGGGTTAGTGATCCGCGTCACAGATCTTCTCGCCCTTCAGACCCGGGTGAATCCCGGGCGTGAGGCCATTGCCGACCGTGGCCCGCTGCAGCATGGCAACCAGGGTTGTGCGGTCGGCCGGTTCGAGCGGTGCCAGCAGCTCGGCGTCCAGCTCCCGGGCCAATGCCGAAGTGCGCACGATCATCTCGCGGCCGGCGGGCAGCAGGTGCACGGCATGCGCGCGCCGATCGACCGGATGCCTGCGGCGTTCCACCAGGCCACGCTTCTCCAGGTCGTCGACGAGTCCGACCATCACATTGCGGTGAATGCCCAGCACCTCGCACAGCTGCTGCTGCGACTGCCCGTCATTGGCCTCGAGGATGCGCAGGCAGCCGTGCTGCGGGGGTTTGAGACCCAGCGGCGCGAGGATGGCCGTGAACCGGGACGACGCATGAGATCCCAACTGCGCCAACAGGAATGCGGCGTTCTCGTACAGCGGAGGGTATTGGGTATCGACGTCGGTCACCCTCCCAGAGTACAGCAACGCACCAACCGTGATTGCCATCTTGTTTGATAATCACTTCAGGTGCATAGTTTGAGAGGTCGATCCACCCCCTGATTGCGAAGAGAGCTCGCCCGCTATGGACACCGACATCAACCCCGATACCGACCTCAACCCCACCCTCGATCCGCGCCGCTGGATCGCCTTCGCCGTCGTGCTGGCCGCCGGATTCATGGACCTGCTCGACGTCACCATCGTCAATGTGGCCGTACCCAGCATCCAGAAGGACCTGGGCGCGGCCTACTCCCAGATCGAATGGATCATCGCGGCGTATGTGCTGTCCTTCGCGGCGGTCCTCATCACCGGCGGCCGGCTCGGCGACATCTTCGGCCGCAAGCGGCTGTTCCTGATCGGCGTCACCGGATTCACCCTGGCCTCGCTGGCCTGCGGCGTCGCCACCTCCCCCGACCTGCTCATCGGATCCCGGTTCATCCAGGGCGCGATGGCCGGGCTCATGGTGCCGCAGATCCTCGCCATCATTCGCGTCACCTTCCCGAAGGAGGAGCGCGCCAAGGCGATTGCCGTGTACAGCGGCGTCGGCGGCTCTGCCTCCGCGGTCGGACTGTCCCTCGGCGGACTGCTGGTGCAGGGCAATCTGTTCGGCCTGGAATGGCGGCCCATCTTCCTGGTGAACGTCCCGATCGGCATTGCCGCGCTGATCGCGGCGGCCGTGGTGATGCGGGATTCGCGGTCCGCCAACCCGCCGCGCCTGGACGTCGTCGGCATGGTGCTGGCCGTGTCGGCGGTGCTGCTGCTGGTGTACCCGCTCAACGAGGGCCGTCGATTGCATTGGCCCGCCTGGACTTTCGTCATGATGGGTGCGGCCGCGGCGGTCTTCGCCGGATTCGTCGTCTACGAGCGGTGGCGGGCGCGGACGGTCGGCTCACCGCTGATCGATCTCACCTTGTTCCGCAACCGGGCCTTCACCACTGGACTCGCCAGCTGGCTGCTGTTCTGGATCGGTTTCGGCGGTTTCTTCCTGATCTGGACGCTGTTCATGCAGGCCGGTCTGGGCTGGTCACCCATGCGCGCCGGACTCACCTCGGTCTTCTTCGCGGTCGGCGCCGGCATCGGCGCGGGCGTGTCGGTCAGTGCGCTGGCCCCGCGCTTTGGCAAGTGGGTGCTGCTCATCGGCGGGCTGATCACGGCGGGCGGCTTCGGGCTGTACGGCGCGCTGGCCACCCACTACGAATCCGGTTTCACCTCGTGGCAGATGGTGCTGCCGCTGCTGGTGACCGGCATCGGCTTCGGCATCGTGGTCGCGCCGACCATCGACATGCTGCTCGGCCAGATTCCCGACCGTGAGGCGGGCGCGGCGTCCGGGCTGCTGAACACCGGACAGCAGCTGGGCATGGCGCTCGGCGTGGCGCTGGTCGGCATTCTGTTCTTCACCCAGCTGGATCATGATTCGGCGCGGGGCGTGGATGCGGTTGCGGCACAGACCCGGACCGAACTGTCGAGCGCCGGGCTGCCCGCCGCCGCCCAGGACCAGATCCTGGCGGGCTTCCGGGCCTGTGTGCGGGATCGGTCGGCGGAGGTGGATCCGTCCGCGGTGCCGGTCAGCTGCCAGTCGGCTCCGAACGCGAATCCGGCTGTCACACAGGCCCTGACGCACTCCGGTACGCAGGCCAACGCGGTCAACTTCGCGCACACCTTCGACTACACGCTGATGTGGGGCATCGGCCTGATGGCCCTGGTCTGCCTCGGCTTCGTGGCACTGCCGGGCACTACGCGGCTCGAACAGCACGAGATCGAGGAGGATGACGAACTGGTCGCCGTCTGACGGCAGGTGGTGAAGAATCCGAACTGTCACCGTCTTTCGACAGGAGTCCGTCATGCGCGCCGCAGTCTGTACCAAGGGTGAATTCCGGGTCGAGGACCTGCCGACTCCCGTCCCCGGGCCCGGCCAAGTGCTCGTCAGTGTCACCCGCTGCGGCATCTGCGGCTCGGATCTGCACGCCCGCACCCACTGTGACGATATGGCCGATCTGGCCGCCGCCACCGGCTACGACCACTTCATGCGGTCGGATCAGGCCATCGTCATGGGACACGAATTCACCGGCGAGATCGTCGAATACGGGCCGGGCACCCGCCGCCGGTGGAAGACCGGCACACCGGTGGTGGCCATGCCCATCCTGCGCACCGGCCGCCAACCGGAACTGACAGGGCTGTCGGCCAACGCGCCCGGCGGCTACGCCGAACACGTGCTGGTGCAGGAACCCATGACCTTCGAGGTCCCCAACGGCCTGTCCCCCGACCACGCCGCCCTCACCGAACCCATGGCCGTGGGCTGGCACGCGGTCCGCAAGAGCCGGATCACCAAGGGGCAGACGGCATTCGTCATCGGCTGCGGACCGATCGGACTGGCGGTCATCAGCATGCTGAAGGCGGCGGGCGTGCGCACGGTCGTCGCCAGCGACTTCTCCCCGCGCCGCCGCGAACTGGCGACCGCCTGCGGCGCCGACGTCGTGGTCGACCCGGGCACCGAATCACCTTGGGAGGCAACACCCAAGCCGTCCCGCATCACCGGCGCGAGCGACATCCTCAACCTCGGCTTCGACGCCATGGAGCGGCTGCGCCGCATCCCCGGCCTGCCCTGGTGGCAGGTGTTCCGCCTGCTACACACCCTCGACCGCGGCCCGTCCGGCCCGGTCGTCTTCGAATGCGTCGGCGTCCCCGGCATCATCGACCAGATCCTCACCGCCGCACCGCCGATGACCCGAATCGTCGTGGTCGGCGTCTGCATGCAGCAGGACGCCTTCCAACCCGCCACCGCCATCAACAAGGAAATCGAACTCCGCTTCGTCCTCGGCTACGACCCCGGCGAATTCCGCGACACCCTGCACATGCTCGCCGACGGCAAGGTCGACCCGTCACCCCTGCTCACCGGTACGGTCGGCCTCGAAGGCATCGCCACCGCCTTCACCACCCTCGCCTCCCCGGACCACCACGCCAAGATCCTCGTCGACCCGCGCAGCGACCGCACCGCGCCGTAACGGCGCTAAAGCTGCGGGCGCAGCGCGGGAAACGGGGTGGTCGGGGGCTCGTGGAGGATGTCCAGGAGGCCCTCGGCGCTGCGGGCGGCGGTGCGGCAGGCGGTGGTGAAGAACTGGTCGGCCAGGGGGTGGCGGCTGCGGGCGCGCCATTTGTGGACTGCCGCCAGGGCGGCTTCGCGCTGGGTTGCCAGGTCGGTGTGGCTCGGCAGGCCCAGGCGCAGGGTGGGGGCTACGCCGGCGCCTCCGATGAGGCGGTGTAGTTCGGCGAGATCCTCGGGCGGCAAAGGCAATTCGTTGGAGCGCAGGCGGGCCAGGAGGCGCAGTTCGGCGAAGCCGTGGACGTCGGCGAGCAGGGTGCGGACGCGGGGCAGCAGGGCATCGGCGGCGGTCCCGCTGTTCGCCGTGAGGATGCGGGCCAGGGCGGTCAGGGCCGAATGGGCCTTCAGATCGTCGGCGCGCTGGGCGAATTGGACGTCCAGGACGGTGCGGAGCTCGTCGAGGCCGCTGCGGTCACTGAGTTCGGCGGACAGGGCCTGGGAGCCACGGACGCCGAGACGGATCAGGGTGACCGCCAAGCGGATTCCGAACAGGCCGAAGCGAGCGGCCAGGTGGGCGCGCAGTTCCGCCGGGACCGGCAGCGGCAGGTCGGGGTGGGCGAAGCGGTCGGCCGACAGCAGGGCCGCGGTCAGGTCGTCCACGGGGATCGAGGCCAGCGCCTCGAAGGCGTCGTATTCGCGCTGGCGCAGGGTGGCGGCGGCGAAGGCCAGCAGGCCCGCGACCGGAATCACCGACTGGCACAGGCCGGTTCGCTCCAGCTCCGTCGAGAAGCGGGAGGCGACATCGCGTGCGGAGTGCAGGGCGTCGATGCGTCCGGCCCCGATCTCATCGGCGCGCGACACCACGCCGATCACGCCGAGCGGTCCCGAGAAGCCTTGCGGCGCACCGCCGCTCTGAGGCAATCCGACGCGGCCACTCTGGGGCAAGCCGACTCCGCCACTTTGAGGCGAGCCGACACTGCCACGCCCCGGACCCGCATTCCCGGCCGATCCGGTACCGATGCGTTCCAGGAAGTCGATGTCGGCGGTATCCAGCCGACGCAAGAGATAGAGGACCGCGTCGGCAGGCGGAATGGCCGGACCATCGCCGCTCGGCGTCAACAGCCGCGACGTGCGCGCCGACACCTCCCGCGACAGCGAGGAGATGCCCGGCGTATCGATGATGGTGGTCTGCGCCAACTCCGCCGACGGCCACTCCACCGACAGCTGATCCACTTCGCGCGGCGTCGGCGAATTCCACCGCAGCGCAGACAGATCGAAGGTCAATCCGTGCGCGCCCGGCAGCCCCTCGGCCCCGCGCCCGCGCCGCACCACCACATCCGCGCGCGCCCCGTCGGCGCTGTACGCGGTGACCCGCGGCGCGGACCCATTGCGATACCAAGTGACCAGCCGCGTGCATTCGGTCGCGTCGGTGGGCGCGATGTCCTGCCCGACCAAGGCATTCAGCAGCGTCGACTTTCCGGCCTTGAGCTGCCCCGCCAGTGCCACCCGCAACGGCTCGTCCAACCGCCGCGCGCACTCGTCCAACTGCGCGCGCACCCGCGGCCGGTCACCCAGTGACCGCCGCGCCGCCGCCAGCAGCCCGCGCGTCTCCGGCACCAGCCCATACCCGACACCGCTCGCGTCGTCTCTCATAGGCTCCCGATTCCGCAGCACACCGCACCTGATCGCATCGCAAGGCATTCGCCCCGGCATGCCGAATCGTTATCAGAACCGCCCAGGTCTCACAGTCGATTCCCAGTTCCACACGCCGAGGCCACAGCCCAGGTGGAGCCTAATGCCCCGGCTGCACGCGGCAGGTCCTTCACCGCCCCGGCGTGCACGAGTCCCTCGTCATCCCGGCGGGCTTTTGGCCGGGATCCACACCACGAGACGCTGCCACCGCTCGTGTGGATTCCGGCCAAAGGCACGCCGGAATGACGGAGAATGCCCGGTGAATCGGTTCAGCGAGCGGCAGGCGGCAGCTGCGGCAACGTGCCGGGGGTGAGGGCGGCCGGGGCTTCCGGGCCCAGCAGTGCGTTGGCGTGGTGGCGGAGCTCTGCGACCACGCGCAGTCGCCGCTCGAGTTCGGCGGCGCGTTCGGTGCGGCGGGCCGCCTCCAGATTGGCGGCCTCCTGTGCCGCCCGCAGGGATTCGTCGATCGAGCGCAGCGTGCGCTCGGCGATGGCGGTGAAATGGTCGCGCAGCATCCGGTGGATGCGGTGCAGGCGATCCTTGGTCTCCTTGCCGGTATGGAAGGCGACATCGTCGAGGTAGCGGCGCACCGCCATCTTGCCGTCGGCCCGGCGCTTGGCCAGCCGCGCCCGCTTGTCATCGGTGAACGCCTTGCCGCCCAACAGGACTCCCGCGCCCAGCGAGATCGGATTGATCAGGGCCAGACCCGCCATGGTGCCCACCATGCCCGCCATCACCACGCCGCCGTACGAGCCGCGCACCCCGACCAGCAGCTTGTGGCCCAGGCCCAGATCGGGTTCCAGGTCGGCGAGGGTGCACGATTCGGTGCGGGAGTCACCGTCCAGGGTGTCGCGCACCTCCGGCAGATCCACCGCGCCCAGATCGGTGAAGTGGGTGGCCACCTGCTCGGCCAGTTTCACCGCGCGGGTACCGGTCCACACCAGATTGTCGCCGACCGCGGAACCCACGGTGGCGGTGAGCCATTCGTCCATGCTGTCCCAGTGCCGGCCCGGATCGTGCTCGTCGATCCAGTCCTCAGCGGTGCGGGCGATATCGCGCAGGCGGTTGCGCAGATCGTGGTCGATGTCCCCGGCCAGGTCGGTGATGCCGTCACCGAGCGTCTGCTGCCAGGCGGCGGTGTGCCGATGCAGCTTCTCCGCCTCCGCCTTGGCGGCATGCAGTTCCCGGATGGCCGCGGCACCTCGCGCCGGATCCCGCAGCGCCACCAGCTCGCTGCCCAGCGCCAGCGCCAAATGCTCGGCGGCAGAGGAGATGTCGAGGGCGACGGCGCGGCGCAGGGCCGCCTGATCCCGGGCCACCACCTGCTCGCGCAGGAACTGGAACACCAGCCCGAAACCGGACTCGCGACCCAGGCCCTCGTCCTGCAAGCGCATGGCGTGTGCCCGCAGTACCGCCGAGACCGGCAGCATGGGCACCTCGATGTCATTGGCGCGCAGGTGCTTCCGGTTGGCCTCGAACACCTGCCGCCAATGCGGATACAGGTCGATCTTGGTGACCAGCACCGCGACCGCCGGGCACAGTTCCCGCACCTGCCGCAGGAAATCCACCTCGGTCTCGGTGAGTTCGGTGGAGGCGTCGGTGAGCATCAGCACCGCGTCCGCCGCCGGGGCCTGACCCAGAACCGTTGCCGCGCCCGTGGTTCCGTGCCCGCCCAGACCGGGGGTGTCCACCACCACGATGCCGTCGGCGAGCAGCTGACTCGGGGCCTGCAGTTCCAGCCGCAGCACGGCCCGGCCCTGCGGGCTCAGCACGGTGCCGCCGTGCGGGCCGCGACCCGACACCGCGGCGACGGCGTCGAACGGCACCGGCTCCCGGGTGTTGGACCCGCCATCGGCACCCGCGGCGATCACGGTCGCGCTCGGCTGCGCACCGTAGGACAGCACCGTGGTCACCGCCGTCGCCGAATCGTCGGCGACCGGGCAGACATCCAGATTGACCAGCGCGTTGACGAATCGGCTCTTGCCCTGATTCCCCAACCCGGCCACCACGATCCGCCGCCGCGGATCCCGCACCTTGCCCGCCACCGTCTCCAGCCGGGCGACCAGGTCCCCGCGTTCCGCGGCCCGCGCCACCGCGATGGCCTCCGCCACCATCGTCAACAGCGGGTTAGCCGCCACCATGCTCGTCACGTCTGCTCTCCGAACCTGTTCCAGCCGTCTCTGTTTCGAGAGGAACATCGCTCACCGCGGCGAACCGCGGTGAGCGACCCCTCAAACCTAGGAGTGCAGCATGTCCCCCACGATGTCCCCACCCGCATGCGTCCCGAGATCCACCCCGGCATGCGAATCCCCGAACAACGAAGCATCCGGCACATGCACCCCACCCCCGAACGCCTGCGAAACATCCACCCCCGCCCAAGGATTGGATCCCACCCCGTTCAACCCGGCATCCACAGCAGTCACCCCATGCGCCCCGGCATCCACCCCCGCCCCAACCTGAGCACCTGCCCCCACCTGAGCACCGGCCCCGACCCCGGCATCCAACCCACTACCCACCCCGGCAACCGCATTCCCAACCCCGGTGAGCCCGGTATCCACACCCGCCCCCAACTGCGTCCCCAGCCCGGCACCGGCATCCACACCCGTGTGCAGCCCGGTATCCAGCCCCGCACCAACCCCGGTCGCCGCATTTCCAAGCCCCGAAATCCCGGTATCCAGCCCACTTCCGAGCTGAGCACCCAAATCCGTACCCGCGTGCAGACCGCTATCCAGCCCGGTGCCAACTCCCGCCACCGCATTGCCCACACCCGAAATGCCGGTGTCCAAACCACTTCCGAGCTGCGCACCAAGATCCGTACCCGCATGCAACCCGGTGTCGAGGCCCGCGCCGACCCCGGTCGCCGCATTGCCCATGCCAGAAATGCCGGTATCCAACCCGGTTCCGAGCTGCGCACCCAGATCAGTGCCGACATTCGCCGCTCCGTTGAGCCCGGTCTCCAGACCCCCACCAATCTGAGTGCCCGCGCCGATCGCGCTATCAAGCCCGCCGCCGAGCTGCGCACCGAGGTCGGTACCCGCATGCAGGCCGCTGTCCAGCCCCGCGCCGATCTGGCTGCCCGCACCGACCGCGCTGTCGAGACCGGCGCCGGGCCCGGTCGCGCCGGAAAGTCCTGCCTCCAAGCCGGTTCCGAGCTGGGTGCCCAGGCCCGCGCCCACATTGCCAGCGCCTGCGATTCCGGTTTGGAGGTCCGAGCCCGCCTGGGTGCCCGCGCCAAGCAGGTTGTTGATTCCGGCATCGAGGCCGGTGCCGAGGTTCGCGCCTGCATTCACGCCGCCCGCGAGGCCGGTGTTGAGGTCGCCGCCGAGTTGGCTGCCGACGCCCACGATGGTGTCGGCTGCGCCGGAAAGTCCGGTCTCCAAGCCACTTCCGAGCTGTGCGCCGAGGTCGTTCGCGACGTTCACCGCGCCATCGATACCCGCACCGACGCCGAGCGCGGAGTCGAGCGCGCCACCGAGACCGGTCTGCAGGCCCGCGCCCACACCCGCTGCGGAATTCAGTGCTCCGCCGAGGCCCGCCTGCAAGCCCGCGCCCAGGTTGGCGGCCGCGTCGGCGGCGGTCGTGAGGCCCGCGCCGAGGTTGGTGTCGAGGCCCGCCGCGGTGGTGAGGGCACCGGTCAGGCCCGCGCCTGCCTGGGTGAACGCGTCGACCGCGCCTTGGAGGCCGGATTGCAGGCCGGCGCCGGCGTCGAGGCCGCCGTTGAGGGCGGTGGTCAGGTCGGCGGTGGCCTGGGCGCCGAGGACGGTGCCGAGGTTGGTTTCGAGGCCGGTGGCGATGTCGCCGGCTGCGCCGAGCGCGCCGCCGAGTCCGGCGGTCAGGCCCGCGCCGAGGTCTGCGGCGGCACCCGCCATCGCGCCGAGGTTGTCGGCGAGGCCGAGGTTGAGGCCTGCGTCGGTGCCGCCGTTGAGGAGCACCTGGGTGGCGGCCGCGCTGCCGAGGTTGAGGCCTGCGTCGGTGCCGAGTCCGGCCGAGCCACCGAGTCCGGCGGAGGCGCCCGCGTCACCGTTCACGCCCGCGCCGAGGCCGGTGTCGGCCCCCAACCCGGCGTTCACCCCGGTGTCGACGCCCAGCCCGGTGGCCCCGCCCGCGGCGATGATGTCGGACAGCTGCGAACCTCCCGCTACCAACGCGGACTCCGCCACCATGGGCGCGACGGCGGCGATGTCTTCGGGCGTCACGTTGTCGAGTCCGGCGGCGGCCAAAGCCCCGCCCGGATTGTCGCAATAGCTGACCGCGGCCTCATGGTCACGCAGCAGATTGAGGATGAACTCGAGAATTGCGTTGGGGCTCATGGCGAATCGTCTCCCTGGATGGGCGGGCCCCGCTGACCCGCACTGCTCGAATTTCCTTTCACGTTACGAAGGCGACTTGTTACGCACAGCGGGGTGAACTCCCCCAACTGCGCGGCCGTCCAACTAGGGGGAAAGGTGGACATTAGGGGAATTTCCCCATACCTGTCGGGGAATCGGTAACGACAGCCCCCCAGCTACCGACAGGCTCGGTGGGCCGCCCGGCCTGAACCGAGGATTTCGTACATATCGGACCGAAGAGCTTTCGGGCAGCACACGATTCAACCGAAGCGTGTTCTGGAAATGACAGGGGAACTCGAATGAGTCAGGGGCTGGCGCTCGGCATCACCGTCGGGTCGCTGAATACCGTTGCCGTGACGACTTCGGGGGGACAACACAGAGTGCGCACCCGGCCCAGCTCGCTGGGCGCGGAGCCGGAGGTCGCGGACAGCTTCCTGTCCCGGGTCGGGGATCCCGTGGACATCCGCACGCGCGACGGATCCGCTGTTCGCGCCGCGGATCTGGTGGCCGCGGCCGTCGGCCGCGCGCTGGACGAGGCGGGCCCGACCGATGCGGCCGTCGCCTGCTATCCGGCCTGGTGGTCGCAGCACACCGTCGAGGTGCAGCGCACCGCCCTGGGCGACGCCGGACTCGACACGGTGGCCCTGGTCCCGGAGCCCGCGGCGGCCATGCGCTGGCTGCAGGAGGTCCACGAATCCAGCCATGACGGCGCGATGGTCGTTTACGACCTGGGCGCGACCGGTCTGACCGTTTCGGTGGCTCGCACGGGAGCCATGTCGGGGCTGCTGGGCGAACCGGTACGTACCACTGCGGTGGCCGGTTCGGAATTCGATCTGCTGACGATGCGTTATGTACTCGCCCATGCCGTCGGCGAAAAGGATTTCGATCCGTTCGACCCATTGGTGGAACAAGAATTGTCAGCGCTCCGTCTTCGTTGCAAAATTGCGAAGGAAACGCTCTCCACCAATACCGCCACCATGGTCCCGGTGCGTTTGCCGGGCCTGGGAAATATGGACATACGACTTGTTCGCGTCGATATCGAGGAACTGCTGCGCGGCCCGCTGCTCGGCTCCACCGATCTGGTGCGTGAGGCCATGCGCCGCGCGGGCGTGACCGCCGCCGATCTGGACGGCGTCCTGCTCACCGGCGGCGGCGCCGGCATCCCGCTGGTAACCGAACTGCTGTCCACCGAATTCGGCATCCCGGTCGCGGCCGCCGCCGACCCGGCCCACCTGAGCGCGCACGGCGCCGCCCTGCTGGCCGCCGACCTGCTCGCCGACATCACCGAAACCGAGGCCCATCCCGCCATCGCGGCGGGCCGCGCGGGCTATGCCGGGGCCGACACCGCCCCGCCGGCCCGCACCGCGGCCGGACTCCCCCAGCGCATCCGCCCCGACTCGCTAGCCGAACCCGCCCCGGCGGACAGAGCCGAGAACGAGCCGAAAGCCCGTGCGCCGAAGCCTATTCCGCCCCTGCCCGAGTTCCCCGAGGAGGAGCGCGGCGGCTTCCGGCACTGGAAACGGGTCGCGGTGATCGGCGTGGCCGCCCTGGCGGTCGCCGCGGTCGCCACCGGCACCCTCGCGATGGGCACCGGCACCCAGTCGACGCCCGCGAATCGCAATGCGCCGCAGGCGCCGACGACCTCGGCCGTGGCCCTCGACACCCCCGCACCGACCGGTGCGGCCCCTACGTCCGGCGCACCCGCCCCCGCCGCGGGCAGCCCGGTCATCGCGACCAAGGGGGCCCAGCAGCCCGGCGGCACCAAGCCCGCCACCGCCACCACCCCGGCGAGCGCGCCCACCGGCGATCCGGCCGCACCCGCCGATACCCCTGCTCCACAACAGAATCCGGTGGCAGCGCAGCCTCCGCAGCCCGCACCCGCCCCGGCGCAACAGCCGCCCTCGACTCAGCAACAGGCACCCGTGCAGGTGCCGATCCCCACGCTCCCCACGGGAGCCCTGAACAACGCCGTCGATCAGCTGGGCAACGCGATTCCGCCGGTGCCGACGCAGATCGTTCCGCACACCGGCGGCTGAGAGTTGGTTCTTCGTGACAGGCATGACCCCGGTAGCGCTCGATTCGCTGCCGTGCGCCCGGGAGATATTCCGGGAACTGGATTCCGACGACAGCGCCGCCGCGCTGTATCTCATACGAGGCCGCTCCGGCACCGGTAAATCCACGCTGTTGGGCGCCATCCGCGCCCGGCTGCGTGCCCGCGGCGTCCCCCAGACCGACAATCCCGCGGCCGCACTGCGCCCCACCCGGACAGACGGGTATGCAGCCCGCACCGACGGGTTTCCGGCGCGTTCCGACGGCCATCCCGGGCGCGGCCGGCTCGCGCTCATCGTGGACGACGCCCACGCGCTGAGCGCGGCCGAGTTCGATCAGTTGTGCGCAGCCGTGACGGCCGGGGAGTTCCCGGTGGTGATCGGCATGCGGCCCCGCCCGCACGACCTGCGGCTGCGCGGCCTCACCGATCTGGTGGCGCGCCGCGGCCGAGTGATCGATCTGCGCGCCCTCGGCGCCACCGAGATCGCCCCGTTCGCAAGGGAATTGGGCATGATGGTGCCGCGCGGCCTGGCGCAGCACATCCACCGTCAGACCGGCGGCATCCACGGCGGCGTGGTGGCGGCCCTGTCCGCCGCCTGCGCCACCCGCCTGGACGCGGGCGTGACCGCGGTCGATCAGGCGGTGTCGGCGTGGGCGCGGGCCCGGCTCGACGACGCCGACCCGGAAATGCTGGACACCCTGGTGGTGGCGGCCATCGGCGCGGGCCTGGACACCGGTGAACTCACCGAGGTCCTCGACCTGCCCCCCACGGCCGCACAGGATCTGGTGGATCGGGCCCGGGGCAGCGCCCTGGTCACCGACGCCGATCTGCTGCTCGCCCCGGCGGTGGCGCCGCTGCGCACCCTGGTCGGCGATCGCCGCTTCCTGACCGTGGCCCGCCGCCTGCTGCACGCCCGCCTGGACGCCGGACTGCTGCGCGATCACACCGCGCTGCTGCTCGCCGAATCCGGTGTCCGCGACGAGCGACTGGCCGAATTCCTGTGTGCGGCAGCGGAGAAGGCGGGCGGCGAGGCGGTCCGCTACTACGCGGCCGCCCATGCCGCCGGAGCCGACCCGGACACCCTCGCGGTGCGCTGGGCCGATGCCGCGGCCCGCGCCGGGGACGGTGAGACCGCGCTGCGGCTGGCCGAACCCGCCCTGGCCGATCCGGTGCTGCCGCTCGCCGATCTGGCCGCGGCGGTCCGCATCTGCGCGGGCGTCTGGACGCGCCGGGGTCTGGCCGACCGCGCCGCCCAGCTCTACACCTGGCTGGGGGCCACCCGGGTCGGTCCGGACTGGGCGATCGCGGCGACCGTGCTGTACCTGTCCGGCGATGCCGCGGGCGCGCAGTCGCTTTCGGTGAACTCGGCCCAGTGGCCGCCCACCGAGGCCACCTCCCGGGCCGCGTTGATCGCCAACGCGCTGTTCGACTCCCTCGGATCCTCCGACGCCCCGATCGATCCGGCGCGGGACCCGATGGCGGGCCGCCAGCCGCGCCGAGGTGCCGCCGCGGCCGGTTCCGAATTCCCACCCCCGCCGAGCCTGGACGCGACGCACTCCGGGAACGGCGCGCACCGGTATCCGAATGCCCTGCAGCCCAGTGCGTCCCGGCCGGAGTCGACCGCCGTCGGTCTCTTCCCCGCGGTGAACGGCAATCGCGCCGAGCGCACCGCCGCCCCCGCGGGCCCGGCGAATACTTTCGCTGCCATACCGGCGAACACCCGCGGCACCGCGAACCCGCTCGGCACCCAGCCGAACTCACTCGGCACCACATCGGCGAACTCATTCGGCGCAGCGTCAGCAAGTTCACTCGGCGCAGCGTCAGCGAATTCTCTGGGCACGGCGTCAGCGAATTCTCTGGGTGCGGCGTCAGCGAATTCCCTAGGCGCAGTGTCGGCGAGCCCGCTCGCGGCGAACTCGGCGACCGCCGCCAGCATCCCCGCGACCACTTTCGGTACCGCCTCGGCGCCGACCGGATTCACCGCGGAGATGCGCGCGCTCGCGCCGACCACCCTTGCCGTCCAACGCTTCTCCAGCCCAGGCCGGGCACACCGCGGCGCGGCAGTCGCGGCGGCCTCCGCCCTGATCCAGGCCGCGCATTCGGGTCCGGCCCCCGCCGACGACGGCGGCGACCGCTTCCTCCCGTGCTCGGCCGTCTCCATCGCGGTCCTGCTGTGCCTGAGCATGGGCGACCCCCGCCGCGCGGCGGATGCCCTGCACCATGCCGCCCAGCCCGGGCCCGTGGCGGATCCGCACCGGCTGGTGCTGGGCGCGTGGGTGGCCATGCTGGGCGGCGATGAGCACGCCGCGGCCACGCTGATGGCGGAAGTCCCGCTCGCGCAGCTCGATCCGCGCGATCGCCTGCTTGCGCACGGTGTCCTGGTCGGCCTGGCCCGGCGCGGCGGCGACCATGCCGCGCTGGCGCTGGCCTGGCAACAGGCCACGCCCCTGTTCGACGAGGTCGGCGCGGACCTGTTGACGCTGTTGCCGATCGGCGAACTCTGGCTGGCCGGCATCCGATTGCGCGACGAGGCCCGCCTCACCGCGCTGGTGACCGCGGCCGACGAGCTGCTGCGCCGCCTCGGCCAGCCGCCCGCCTGGTCGAATGCCTTCCACTGGTACGCGATTCAGGCCGCCATCGCCCAGGAGAGCCCGGAAGCCCTGCTGCCGCATGCACATCGGCTCAAGACGGCCGCGGCGGCGGGCGACCCGCAGGCGGCCGCGCTGGCCGACGCGGGCCGCACCTGGGTGCTGGTGTTGCGCGGTCAGGTGGTGCGTGAGCAGGTCGAGGGCGCATCGGCCCGGCTGGCCGGACTCGGTCTGCGCTGGGACGCGGCGCGGCTGGCCAGCGAGGCCGCGCTGGCGGCCCGCGACTCGGCGACCGCGACCGCCCTGCTCAAGCTGGCCCGCACCCTGCGCGCGCAGGCGCGGCCACCCGAGTTGCCGATGCGGGCGCCCGCCCCGGCGGCCCCGCAGCCGCGTCCGGAACCGATCACCGATACGGTGCTGAGCGAACGCGAACGCGAGGTCGCCGAACTGGTGCTCCTCGGTTTGACGTACCGGGAGATCGGGGCCCGGCTCTACATCTCGGCCAAAACCGTGGAACATCACGTGGCTCGGATGCGGCGTCGGATCGGTGCCGGGTCGCGTTCGGAGTTATTGTCAATGCTTCGCGCCATGGGTCACGGTTCACTCCTCGTGTAACCCGGCGCGAGAGAACCCGGACGCACCGAGTGAGGTAGAAGAGGATGGCCACTGGGGTGGGCCTGCGGATCGCGGACGACGAATCCGTCGTAGCCGTGGTGACAGGCGACGATGCCACACTCCCGGTGCACTACACCGTGCGCGAGTCCGTGCTGCACATGTCCGACGACGGTGACGCCGTGCTCGGCGGGGAGGCCCCGGAGGGCTATACGCACTCCATCCGGGACTTCGTCGGCGCGGTCGGCGATCCGGCGGGCCTGGCCGTCGACGACGGCGAGGCGTACCGCGCCGAGGATCTGATGGCCACCGCCGTCTTCTGCCTCATCGGCCAGGCCGCCGAGCATCTCAACGGTCCCGCCGAGTTCTATCTGGCCCATCCGACGAGCTGGCCCGACACGCATATTCGTGCGCTGCGCGAGGCCCTCGACTATCTGGGCCTCAAGTCGGTGGTGCTGGTCGCCGAGCGCGACCTACCCCCGGCGGACGAGGACACGGGCAAGACCATCGCCTACCAAGCCGCCCGCGCGGCCCTGGCGGCCGTACTGTCCACTCCGGCCGGGGTCACGCCGCCCGATGCCACCGCGTCCGCCGCCAATGCCGCCGATGTCACCGATGTGCTGCCCGCCCTGCGCTCGGATCTGGCGCAGGCGTATTCGGAGGCGGTCCCGGCCGTCCCCGCGGACACCGCTGTCGAACCGTCGGTCACCCGGGGCATGCCCCAGGTGATCGTGTCGTCCCGCGCCCCGCGCGGCCATCGCGGCCCGTACATCATCGCCGCGGTCGCCGCCGCGATCGGTTTGCTGTTGGGTGGCGTAGGGATCGCTGCGGTTATGCGCCATGACAACTCCACGCCCGGCCCGCCGCGCGGCGAGGTGCGTTCCGAGCCCGCGGGTTCGGCCGGCGCGGCCCCGCCGCTGCTGCCGCCGACCGGATCCGACAAGCCGACCGCGGCCGCGCCCGCACCCGCCGATGTCACGGATGCGCCGGTCACCTCGGATCTACCGACCACCGCTGTGCCGCCCCCGCCGCCGCCCACCACCGAGCCGCCGACGACGACACCAGCGCCGACCCGCACCACGCCGCCGACCACGACACGCCCATATCCGCCGATCTATCAGTACCCTCCTGTGCCGACATTCGAACCGCCGCCGCTGTTGGACCCATGGGGACTGACTCAGCACTGATTTCGTAGAGACCTTCGGTGCTTTGTGCCCTAAAGTGGTGCGCTGACCGACCTTCCGGAAGGTAACCGGATCCTGGTCTCGGAATGCCGGTCTGCTGGGTGCACTACGAAGGGACTCCATGCGCAAGTTCATGGCGCGCCGCGCCACGGTTCGAGCTGCCACCATTGCCGTTGCCTCGACCGTTCTCTTGGGTCCCATGCTCAGCACCGCCTCCGCGGACCCCGCGTCCGTGGATCAGCTTGCCGCCGACAAACTTCCGGCGGAGCTGGTCACCGCCATTCAGCGCGATCTGAAGATGTCGCCCGCCGAATACCTGGACCGGGCCGCGAAGTCTCAGCAATTGCGGGGATACGCAAGCGAATTCCGGGCCCAGCGGCCCGACGATTTCGCGGGCGCCTGGATGGGTACCGACGGCAAGCCGGTCATGGCCGTCACCTCCCTGGATGCCGCCAAGATCGCCGCGGCGGACGGCTACCAGACCCGGTTGGCGCCGATCAGCGCCGACGGCCTGGAGAAGTCGGCCGATCAGCTGAATATGTGGATCACCAGCCTGCCGCGTGATCTCTCGAGCGCCGTCAACTCGGTCGCCATCGACTTCCTCAACAGCCAGCTGGTGTTGAGTGTCGCGAATACCCCGGCCGGGCATTTGCTGAATCTGCCGACGCTGATCGCCAATATCAAGGTGATGCTGTCCCCCGATTCCGGCGGCCCGGTGGAACGGCGTCCGATGGGTGGCGACACCTACATCACCGCGCCGACCTCGCTGAGCGATTCGTCGCTGCACAGCGTGGATGTGTGCTCGTTCGGTTTCAACAGTGTGGATTCCGCCGGAAATGCCCTGAACATCAGTGCCGGCCACTGCAATCCGAATGTGGAGCAGGGCACCAGCGCCGATGTCTACCTTCCGAATGTGCGGAATCTGGCGGCCAGCCCGAAGGTCGGCAGCTTCGTCTCCTCGAACCTCGGCGGTCGCAGCGGACTGGATTATTCGGTCATCAAGCTGAATGACGACGCGGTGCGCGGCGGCATGGATCAGCCGTCGGTGCGCGGCGCCAACGGCACCACGCTGACCATTACCGGTGTGGCGGACCCGATCACCGGCGCGCCGGTCTGCAAGTCGGGCCAATCCTCCACGTTCACTTGTGGATTCGTAGTGGCCGACCGGGTCGAGACCCAGTTGTTCACCGCGGAGGGCCAGTCCAAGACGGTGCGTGGTTTCGCCTCCAGCGCCTGCACCCTGGGCGGTGACAGCGGCGGCGCGATCGTGACCGGCACGCTGGCGCTGGGCATCACCAGTGGTTCGAACGCGGCCGACGCGCCGAACTGCAACGAGGCCAATACCCAGTTGGCGCAGTACGGTGGAACCGCGTCGCTGGGCATCCCGGTGCGCGCGATTCTCACCGAAATCGACGCCAATTCCGGCGGCGGTATCGGCAGTGGAATTCAGGTGCGGACGCAGTCCGGCGCCTGAGCGAGGGCGATAAAGCCCCGACGGCAACAGCATTGACAGCGTGTTCGGATGTCACCGGAGAGAATCGGACATCCTTCTCATTGCGCTTGAATCCGACACGCTGGCTGTTTGCCCCCTGAATACCGAAACGTCACCTCGCAATAAGTAGGCATAACGGGCCCGACACCATATAGTCGGGGCCATGCTCCTGCCACGTATGCGCTTCTCCATGCCATCTGCGGGCCGACGACGCCCACAGACCCTTGTCCGGACAGCGGCGATCGCGGCCACCACGCTGCTTGTCGCCGGACCGCTGGCGGCGAGCGCACAGGCGGACCCCGCGACCCCCGCGACCCCGGATCTTCCGGCCGCGCTGGTGGACGCCATCACCCGCGACCTCAAGATCTCCCCGCAGGACTACCTGCAGCGCGCCGACGTGGCACAGAAGGTGGCCACCTTCGCCACCACCGCGCAGCGCCAGTTCCCGAACGTCTTCGGCGGCGCGTGGCTCGACGAGAACGGCAAGGCCGTCGTCGCGCTCGCCCCCGGTGACGGCATCGACCAGGCGCGCAAGGCCGTGACCGACGCCGGCTTCACCGCCAAGGATGTCAGCAAGAGCGAGACCACCCTGCGTGGCGAGAAGAACGCCTTCCAGCAGTGGCTCAAGGATCAGCCCGAGTCCGTGTCGAAGGCCATCCGGGGCGTGGCCATCGACACCCTGAACAACAGCATCGCGGTGCGGGCCGACAAGCCCGGCCTGCCGCTGCCCGGCTTCGTGGATCCGGCCCGCGTCATCGTGATGAGCGCGCCGCCGGTCGGCGGCGAGGGCCAGGACGTGCCGCAGGCCGCCGACATCGCCGGCGCCGGGCCGCGTGCCATGGCCGCCGGTGAGGCCTACGCCTCGGTGGCGGGCCGCATGTCGCTGCGCTGCTCGCTCGGCTTCAACGGCACCGATGCCAACGGCAACGTCGTGAACATCACCGCGGGCCACTGCAACCCGAACATCCCGGCCACCGGCGGCGCCAACTCGCCCGCCGTGTACGCGATGGCCGGCGACAGCCGCGGTCCGCAGATCGGTGTGTTCCAGAAGTCGGTCCTGGGCAACGAGGACTACTCGATCATCGGCATCAACAACGACTACCACGACGCGCTCAACAACCCGCTGGTGAGCGTCCCGGGCAATGCCCCGATCTCGGTCACCGGCGTGGCCGTGCCGGTGGTCGGCGCGCCGGTCTGCAAGTCGGGTGCGCGCACCGGCTTCAGCTGTGGCGTGGTGAACGCCGTCGACCAGACCGTCCAGGTCGGCGACCGCATGCTCACCCAGTCCTTCTCGGCGAATATCTGCGCCCTGCCCGGTGATTCGGGCGGCCCGCTGGTGACCGGCACCCTGGCCCTGGGCATCTCCAGCGCCTCCTCGGTCGCCGACTACCCGATCTGCGAGATCCCGAACCTGATCGGTCTCATCACCGGCAACACCCCGCAGCTGTTCGCGCAGCCGGTGAGCACGGTGCTGTCCGACAACCCGGGGCTGCGGGTCAGCACCACGTAGTCCCGCGATCTCAACACCTTCGAAAAGGCCGGTAGCTCAACAGCTACCGGCCTTTTCGGCCTCCGGGGACCCCAGGGGCCCCGGAGGGCAGTGCTGAGGCAGCAGGGAGCCATGGGACGGGTGTGGTTCGGGCGTAGGCCGGGCAGCACCGGCTCGGGCATCCTGGAGGCATGTGTTTGGTGTTGCTGGGCTGGCGTACGCATCCGGAGTACCGGCTGATCGTCGCCGCCAATCGGGACGAGTTCTTCACCCGCCCAACGCAATCGCTGCGCCGCTGGGACGAGGTGCCCGGCCTGCTGGCGGGCCGCGATATGGGCGCGGCGGGCCCGGTGCCCGGCACCTGGCTCGGCCTGCTGCCCGACCGGCACCGTTTCGCGACGGTCACCAATGTGCGCGGGGCGGGCGAAGTCCGCACCGATGCCCGGTCGCGCGGCGCGCTGCTCTTGGATTTCCTCCGCGGGGACACGGTTCCGGAGAAGTTCGTGCGCGATGTGGCCGCGGCGCCCGACGACTACAACGGCTACAACCTGGTGACCTCGGACCTGGACACGCTGTGGTGGCACAGCAATCGCGGCGAGCGAACTCCCCGCGAACTCCCGCCCGGCTTTCACGGCCTGTCCAACAGCGCCCTCGCCGGCTCGCTCGAACCCGACGGCAGCGTCACCACCGGCACCCCGGATCCGGCCTGGCCCAAGGTGCGCGAGGGCGTGCGCGCGGTGGCCGCGGTCGCCGCCACCGATCCCGGCGACACCGCGGCCTATCTGGCCGTCCTGGCCGACCGCACCCGCGCCGCCGACGCCGAGCTCCCCGACACCGGCCTGGGCCGGCTCGGCGAGCGCGCCGCCTCCTCGCGCTTCGTCTTCCACCCGGTCCACGGAACCCGCTGCAGCACGGTGCTACTGGTTCGCGAGGACGGTAGCTACACCATGACCGAACGCACCTTCGCGCGCTTCGGCCGCCGCCAGGGCACGGTCTCGTTCGAGGGCACCCTCGACCTTCCGGCCTGACCTGCGACCGCGTGCGGACCTGTCCGCGAACGCATTCGGCCCGCCTCCGACGAGCGAGGCGGGCCGAATGATGGAGTGCGCCGGGACCAGGAGCTCCCGGCGAGTACTCAGTTCTGCGTAACCGGCTGCTGGGTGGACGCCGGCTGCTGCGCCTGCTGCGCGGCGTCGGACCACTTGGTGGTGCCGGCCGGAGCCTGCAGGGTGTTCAGCAGGTCGATGCCCGCGGCCAGCAGGGTCGGGCCACCCGCGGCGATGGTGCCGAGGATGCCACCGATGCCGGCGCCGGTCGGCAGACCGACGATGCAACCGGCGAGAATGGCGAGCAGGCCGAGCGCACAACCAACGATGGCGCCGACCGCGGTGCCGACGAAGCTACCGATGCCGATGGCCAGGCCGAACTTGGTCGAGAAGTCGCTCATCGCCCGCGAGTTCTCGGAATCCGAGGCGATGTCCTTGAGGCCCGGCTGACCCGCGACCGGCTGCGCCTGCGGCGCAACCGTTTCGGTGCCCGGCTTGAAGTCGGCCGGCTTCTCCGGAACGACCTCGAGCACCTTGCCGTTGTCCTTGACCTCCGACTTCACCGGGATGTCGGTCCCGGAGATGTCGAACTTCAACGGGAACGACAGCTGGGTGGTGCCCTGCTTGTCCTTCACGTTCACGATGGTCTGCTTGGGGTCCTCGGGCTTCGCGCCATCCTGCTGCGCGAGCTCGAAGGTGCCGTCCTTCAGCGTGGAAACGATGGTCTTGTTGTCGACCAGCTTGGTCGAGTAGGTGATTCCAGCAGGCGTCGCCGGAGCGTCGTCGGCGTGGGCAGTCGTCATCCCCACGGTCATTGCGCCGATGACCAGGGCAGCGCACGCAGTCGTACTGCGAAGCTTCATTCGGTTGTTTTCCAATCCGTCATCAGGTAATCCGCTGTGTTGCATCTCCGCCACGCGAGGCCCGGCTTCCCTCGGGCCATGCCTTCGCGCAATTAGGACGAGTCCTCCCCGAGCATGTGAAGATGCGCACAGCTGTCGGACAGCGTGAGCCTAGTCGATCAACTTACGATTTGCGAGATTCGTTTCTTTCTGCAGGACAGCGGCTTTCAAAGTAAGCCTGCCCTTGGTAACGGCAGCGTTTTGCCGGGATTTACGGTGTGGGAAACACTGGACTCTTAAGTTACCGGCGGGTAACTTACCGTCCATTAGGATACGAGCAACCCGAGGCGGGACCAGGCCGCCTCGTCACACGTTCGTAGAACCGTAAGAGAGGTCGCGACATGAATGCCCTGACAGTGACGCTGGGCACGATTGGGGCGGTGTTCACAGTCTTCTGTTGGGCATCGTTCATCGGAGGCGTGCGGAACATCGCGCGCACCGTCATGGTCGGGCAGTCCGCGCCCGATCGCTGGCGGCCGTTCTTCCCCCGCTTCAAGACCATGTTCGTGGAGTTCCTAGCGCACACGCGCATGAACAAGTTCCGCACGGTCGGCTGGGCGCACTGGCTCGTCATGATCGGCTTCCTCGCCGGGTTCATCCTGTGGTTCGAGGCCTACGGTCAGATCTTCGATCCCGAATTCCACTGGCCCATCATCGGTTCCTGGGGCATCTACCACCTGGTCGACGAAATCCTCGGCATCGGAACCGTGGTCGGCATCCTGGTGCTGATCGCGATCCGGCAGCTGAACCACCCGCGGGTGCCCGAGCGGCTGTCGCGCTTCAGCGGCTCGAAGTTCGCGCCCGCGTACGTGATCGAGGCCATCGTTCTGGTCGAGGGCCTGGGCATGGTCTTCGTGAAGGCCGGCAAGATCGCGACCTACCACGAATCCCACACTTGGAGCGACTTCTTCACCGAGCAGGTCGCCAAGCTGCTGCCCGAGTCGATCGTCATGGTGTCGATCTTCGCGTTCATCAAGCTCTGCTCCGGTGCGCTGTTCCTGCTGCTGGTCGGCCGCAACACCACCTGGGGTGTGGCCTGGCACCGTTTCGCCGCGTTCCCCAACATCTACTTCAAGCGTGAGGACGACGGTTCGGTCGCCCTCGGTGCGGCCAAGCCGATGATGTCGAACGGCAAGCCGATCGAGATGGAGACCGCCGATCCGGACAACGACACCTTCGGCGTCGGCAAGTTCGAGGACTTCTCCTGGAAGGACATCCTCGACGTCACCACCTGCACCGAATGTGGCCGCTGCCAGTCGCAGTGCCCGGCCTGGAACACGGGCAAGCCGCTCTCGCCCAAGCTGCTGATCATGTCGCTGCGCGACCACGGCTACGCCAAGGCCCCGTACCTGCTGGCCGGTGGCCGCAAGGATATGGGCGGCGACGAGATCGGCCTGGTCGACAAGGACGGCAAGCCGAACGAGCGTGCGCTGGCCAATATTTCGGAGGCGGCGCGCGCCGAGGCGGAGCGGCCGCTGGTCGGTGGCGAGGATGTCAACGGCATCATCGATCCCGAGGTGTTGTGGTCGTGCACCACCTGTGGTGCGTGTGTGGAGCAGTGCCCGGTCGATATCGAGCACGTCGATCACATCATCGATATGCGCCGCTACCAGGTACTCATCGAATCCGAGTTCCCCTCCGAGCTCGCGGGTCTGTTCAAGAACCTGGAGAACAAGGGCAACCCGTGGGGTCAGAACTCCAAGGACCGCCTGAACTGGATCTCCGAGGTCGATTTCGAGGTCCCCGTCTACGGCCGCGACGCTGATTCCTTCGACGGGTATGAGTACCTGTTCTGGGTGGGTTGCGCGGGTGCGTATGAGGACCGTGCGAAGAAGACCACCAAGGCTGTGGCCGAGCTGTTGGCGACCGCGGGGGTGAAGTTCATGGTGTTGGGTCAGGAAGAGACCTGCACCGGTGACTCCGCGCGTCGTGCGGGCAACGAGTTCTTGTTCCAGCAGTTGGCGATGCAGAACATCGAGTTGCTCAACACCGTGTTCGAGGGTGTCGAGGCGGCAAAGAAGAAGATCGTCGTCACGTGTGCGCACTGCTTCAATGCGTTGAACAACGAGTACCCGCAGGTCGGTGGCACCTACGAGGTCGTGCACCACACCCAGCTGCTCAACCGCTTGGTGCGGGCCAAGTCGCTGGTGCCGGTGTCGCCGGTGGCGCAGAACGTCACCTACCACGACCCGTGCTATCTGGGTCGGCACAACAAGATCTACAACGCGCCGCGTGAGTTGATGGAAGCCTCCGGCTCGACTCTGGTCGAGATGCCGCGCCATGGGGAACGTTCGATGTGTTGTGGTGCCGGTGGTGCGCGCATGTGGATGGAGGAGAACCTCGGCAAGCGCATCAACGTCGACCGCGTCGACGAAGCCCTCGACACATTGAAGGGTGGCAACGAGCCGTCGATGATCGCGACGGGTTGCCCGTTCTGCCGCGTGATGCTGACCGATGGTGTGACCGCGCGTAAGGATGGCGGCGAGGTCGGCCAGGGTGTCGAGGTCGTCGACGTCGCGCAGTTGATGCTGCAGTCGATCGCCCGTGTGGATGCGTCGGTCCTGACGGAGAACCTGAAGGTCATCCAGACCCCGAAGGTCGAAGAGCCCGAACCGGTTTCCGAGCCCGAGCCGGTCAAGGCCGAAGCCGCTGTGGCCGAGGCTGCTGCCGAGGCCCCGAAGGCCGCTCCGGCCGGTGGCGGTCTGGGTATGAAGGGTGGCATGAAGCCGCCCGGCGGCAAGGGTCTGGCCATGAAGGGCGGGCTGAAGGCTCCGGGCGCGAAGGCCGAGGCCGCTCCCGCCGCCGAGGCCGCTCCGGCCGAGGCTGCGTCCGAGGCTGCTGCCCCGGCCCCGGCCAAGGGCCTGGGTATGAAGGGCGGCGCCAAGGCACCGGGTGGCAAGGGCCTGCAGATGAAGGGTGGCCTGAAGGCCCCCGGCGCGAAGGCCGAATCTGCTTCCGCCGCTGCGGCTCCCGCCGAAGCCCCGGCTGCCGAGGCCGCTGCCCCGGCCGAGGCTGCGGCTCCGGCCGCCAAGCCGGGCGGGCTCGCCATGAAGGGCGGCCTCAAGGCTCCCGGTGGCAAGGGCCTGCAGATGAAGGGTGCCGCCAAGGCTCCGGGCGCGAAGCCCGCCGCCGAGGCTGTGGCGGAGACGGCCGCTCCGGCCGCCGAGGCTGCCGCTCCCGCCGCTGCGGCCGCGGCCGAAACCGCTTCGGCTGCTTCGGCTCCGGCTGCCGCCGAGGCCAAGCCGTCCATCGCCCCCAAGGGTCTGGCCATGAAGTCGGGCCTCAAGCGCCCCGGCCCGAAGGCTCCGGGTGCCGCCGCACCCGCCGCCCCGGCCCCGGAAGCGCCTGCGGCCGCGGCAGATCCGGCTCCGGCTCCGGCTCCCGCCGCCGAGCCCGCCGCCCCGGCCGAACCGGCCGCGGTGGAGAGCAACGGCACGGAGGGCAACGGCACGTCGGAGGGCAATGGCGCGGCCAACCCGCCCGCCGCGAAGCCTGGTGGCCTCGGCTTCAAGTCGGGCATGAAGGCTCCGGGCAAGAAGAACTAGGACCGCGGCCCGAATCTCCGGGCGGCCGAACCTGATCGACGCGGGCGGCGCTACCTCACCGGTAGCGCCGCCCGCGTCGTTTCGCGAAGGGCCGCCTGGTCGCCGGGGTTTACCGGGTCTGTTCACCGGGCATTAATGGCCGGATGGCTAATCTCAGGCAACATGTCGGGCGGGAGTTCGCCATACTGCAAGGTATGACGGATGCGCGGGCGGTTCGGGTCGAGATCGGGGTGGAGTCTCTGGGTGGGGTCCGGATTGCCGAACAGGCGGGGGCCACACGGGTGGAATTATGTTCGGGGTTGACGGTCGGCGGGCTCACGCCGGGGCCCGCGCTGATCGAGGCGGCGGTCGAGGCGGCGGGGCATACACAGGTGCATGTGCTGATTCGGCCGCGCCCCGGCGACTTCCGCTATTCGGCCGATGAGGTCACCGTGATGCGGGGCGATATCGAGCGGGTGCGGGCGGCGGGCGCGCACGGCGTGGTGATCGGGGTGCTCGACGAGGACGGTCACATCGACCCGGCCGCCAATACCGAATTGCTGGCCGCCGCGGAGGACATGGAGGTCACCTTCCATCGCGCCTTCGATGTGTGCGCGGATCCGGCGATCGGTTTCGAGCAGTTGGTGGAGCTCGGTTTCACCCGGCTGCTCACCTCGGGCCGCCAGATCTCGGTGCTCGACGGGGCGGCGCTGATCGCGCGCCTGGTGAATCTGGCCGACGGCCGCATCGATGTGATGGCCTGCGGTGGCCTGCGCGCCGACAATGCGCGCCGGGTGATCGAGCTGACCGGAACGCGGGATCTGCATGCGGCGGTGCGCATTCCGGTGCCGGGCCGACCGCAGCCCGATTCCGAGGTGTCCTTCGCCGAGTTCGGCGTGCCGGGCGGCTTCGATCATTTCGCGACCGACGCCGATGGCGTTTCGGCCCTGTGTGAGGCGGTGCGCGTCTCCCGCTGAGCCGTTTCGCGCGGCGGGGCGGCTGTCACCGGTGGGCCAGCGACCGGCGTGTCGCTGTCGTGTCGGAGCCAAAGTTTGCTGCACCACCCGTGATGTTTGCTGTGGCACAGGACAATTCGGTCAGGCGTGATAGGACGCTTGACCAATGAGTTGCCGGGCCATATCTTTTGGAGCACGCTATTGCTACAAAGTGGTCTGGATCACATCTCAGATCCGTCACGGGGAAGCACGCCGGCCTCCGCTACCCCACTCTCACAAGGGGTTTCACGTGATTGGTAGAAGACTGTCCATGCTCGGGGCCGCCGGGATCGCACCGCTCATCGTCGCGATATTGCCCGCCGCCGTCGCCCACGCCCACGGCTATGTGTCGGCACCGCTGAGCCGCCAGGCGCAATGCGCCCAGGGGCTCCTACCCTGCGGCGACATCAAATACGAGCCACAGAGCGTGGAAGCGCCCAAGGGCTCGAACAAATGCAGCGGCGGCAATTCCCGCTTCCCGGAACTGGATGACGACAGCAAGCCCTGGCAGGTCCAATCCGTCGGCAGCACAGTCACTTTCACCTGGACCTTCACCGCGCTGCACCGCACCTTGAATTGGGAGTACTACATCGGCAGCACCCGGGTCGCGGTCTTCGACGGCGGCAACAATCCACCACCGGCCGACACCGTCAGTCACACCGTGGATCTCAGCGCCTTCACCGGCCGCCAGAAACTGCTGGCCGTCTGGAACATCGGCGACACCGCCGACGCCTTCTACTCCTGCGTCGACCTGCAGATCGGCGGCGGTGGCGGTGGCGGAACACCCTCCACCACAACGACTCCGGTGACCACCACGCCCCCGGTGACCACAACCACCCCCGTGCCGAGCACGACACCACCCACCACGACGACGCCACCCACCACCACACCGCCGACGACCACCCGCAGTCCGCAGCCCACCACCACCGCCGGCATGCCCGCTGCCGCCTGGAAGGTCGGCGCGCACTACAACGTCGGCGACATCGTCACCTACGACGACATGCGCTATCGCTGCCTGCAGGCCCACACCGTGTACGACCCCGGTTGGACCCCGGAAGCCGCACCCGCCCTGTGGCAGATGGTGGACTGATCCGAAGACCCCGTCAGGGTGGGTAGTAGACCCGAAACCGCCGAATCGGGCCTGCCTCTCGTCGAGTGCACTGCCGCAACGGATTCCCCGCGCCTATCCGCCACGCCGTCACCGATGACCACCCCCGCACCTGACGGAGAGGGGCGTGTTCCTCCGTGGGAACACGCCCCTCGCATCAGCTTTCGCTCACCGGGAGTGCCGCCCACCGCGCGGCGGCTCCGGCGGCCACCCTTGATCCGGGGACTCCGGCCAACTCTGCTCCGGGGACTCCGGCCAGCCCTGCCCCTGCGGCTCCGGTCGACCCGCATCCCGAGGTTCCGGCCCGGCCCACGGCTCCACGGGATGGAACCAGGAGGATGTCGTATGCCGCTGTTCCGGCGGGACACCCGTGTCGTACCACGACCGCTCGTCCGAAGCGGGGGCTTCGGGCTCGGGATTCGGCTGCACCACACTGGTTCTCGGAATCGTCGGCGGTTCGCCACTGCCGCCACGCGGCTCCGCGGGAGCCGCACCGGTCCACGAATCCCGTGGCTGCGCAGCGGTTCTCGGAACCGGCTGCTCGCCTTCGTAGGGCGCGTTCCGGCGGGCGACCGGCTGCGAGCCGGTCCGAGTCACAGCCGATTGCTCACCGGTCCGCGGAGTTCCGGTCCGGCGAGCGGCGGGCTGCGAGCCCGTTCGGGTGGCCGCGGGCTGAGCGCCGGTGCGCGGCCCACCCGCCCGCCGCGACGTATTCCGTTGCGCCCCCGTGCTTCGCGCCCGTCCGGCACCCGCCCCGGCGGCGACCGTCGCCGGTTTCGCACCCAGCGGCCGGGCCAGCAGCACCGCGATGGCGGTGGTCAGCGGCACCGACAGGGCCAACGCGATGCCACCGACCGCGGCCCGCGCGATCTCGATGCCCACCGCGTCACTGGTGAGCACATCGGTGATCGGCCGCCCGGCGACGCTGAACAGCAGCAGCAGCGGCAGCGCGCCACCGGCGTAGGCGAGCACCAGGGTGTAGACGGTACTGGCGATGTGATCGCGTCCGACCCGCATGGCCGCCGCGAAGATGCTGCGCCGGTTGGCCTTTTCGTCGATCGCCGCCAGTTCGAAGGCGGCCGACGCCTGCGTGATGGTGACGTCGTTGAGCACACCCAGCGAGCCGATGATGAATCCGGCCAGCAGTAGTCCGGTGATGCTCACATGCTGGATATAGGCCGCGACATTGGTGTTCTGCTCCTCGGAAAGCCCAGTCAGGCGAGTAGCTTTCAGCGCCGCCCACGACAGTCCGGCCGCCAGTGCCATCGAGGTCAGCGTGCCCAGCAGCGCCGAACTGGTGCGCAGATTCACCCCGTGCGCCAAATACAGCACGGCATAAAGGATTACCGCGCCCGCCACCACCGCGACCGGTATCGCGGGTTCGCCGGCCAGCATGGCGGGCAGCAGGAAGAAGACCAGCACGCCGAACGCGATGACGAGTCCGATCAGCGCCCGCAATCCCCGCCACCGCGCCACCGCGATGATGACGACCGCGAAAAGCACCACGATGATGATGAGCGGCATCCCGCGCGCGTAGTCGTTGAACGTATACGACGTGACGAGCGGATTGTCCGTGCCCACCGGTTTCGTCGGATCCTTCGGAACCGATTGCGGCGCAATGCGAATCTTGTCGCCCACCTGCAAATGGGCCTGATCCGGCCCCGGCGAAGTCACCAGCATCGCCCATTTGCCCTGATCGGCCCCGGACTCGATGGACACCACGCTGCGGGTGCATTGCCGCTGCGCCGCGGGCAACAACTCCGGCTCCTGGTCGAGCACCTGACCTGCGGTACCGCTACCGCACGGCCCAAGATCCTGCTTGATCACCGTCGCGGCCTGGGTTGCCACCGCCCCGCCACCCGCGCCCTGCATGGGCAGCGGAATGTCGACATGCTGCGAACTCGGCCACAACCAGATCAATCCGGCGATTACCGCCAAACCGATCACCGCCAACAGTCCGACCACCACTCGTGCGGCATTCGTCCCGATAGCAATGGGTCCGGAGTGGTCGTGATGGTGATGATGGTGCTGGTGATCGCTCACGCGCAGAGCCTAAAGGAAAACAATTCTCGACATGCTGAGAGGTCTTTGCGATTGCCAACGCGACAACTGATTTCGCGACGTTCGGGGTAACTCGCCGGGTACGTCCAAAATGGTTTCGGCTCTCAACGCAGGCACGGATGCAAGTCCGGCGACGGCACTCAGCCGTCCGCTAAATATTCGGGGAGGCGGGGGAGCCTTGCGGGAGGGGCGGCGGAGAGCAGGGGGATGTCTCCGCCGCCCGGCATCAGCGGCCCAGGGGGGGTAGGCCGGCTGACACAGGACCGGACGGCCCAGGGGGGGTAGGCGGTCCGGTCGGGCACTTGAAGTGCCGAGGACCACTGTACACAAAAGACGGTTCTTTGCGCTAGCTAAGTCTCTAAAAACCCAACTTTTTCGTACCAGCGGTTTGTTTTTGCCATGGTCTCACCTGCGCCATCCACCCACGGTAGGGGTGTCCAAAGCCGGACAAGATCGACTAACCGCAGGTCAGGGTGGGTATGCGCGAGGGTGCGTCGGTACTCCAGCGTACCCCGCGCGTACCCCGTGATCGAGAATTTCCGCCTGGAATTACTGGCGATAGCTCGAGAGGAAGTTCCCGAATCGCTCGATCGCGACCGACAGATCCCGCGCCCACGGCAGCGTGACGATGCGCAAGTGATCGTGATGCGGCCAGTTGAAGCCGGTTCCCTGCACCATCAGGATCTTCTCCTGCAGCAGCAGATCCAGCACCAACTTCGAATCATCGTGGATCTCATGGACTTCCGGATCCAGCCGCGGGAACGCGTACAGCGCGCCCTGCGGCTTGACGCACGAGACGCCCGGGATTGTATTCAATTTCTCCCAGGCCACATCCCGCTGCTCGAGCAGTCGCCCGCCGGGCAGCACCAGATCGTCGATGCTCTGATGCCCGCCGAGCGCGACCTGAATGGCATGCTGCGCGGGCACATTCGGGCACAACCGGGTGGAGGCCAGCAGATCGATGCCCTCGAGGAAGCCACCCGCGTGGTCCTTCGGCCCGGTGATCACCAGCCAGCCGGAGCGATATCCGGCCACCCGGTACGCCTTGGACAGGCCGTTGAAGGTGAGGCACAGCAGGTCCGGCGCGAGCGTCGCCAGCGACACGTGCTTGGCGTCGTCGTAGAGGATCTTGTCGTAGATCTCGTCGGCCAGCAGCAACAGCTGATGCTTGCGGGCCAGGTCCACCACCTGCTGCAGCACCTCGGCGGAGTACACCGCGCCGGTCGGGTTGTTGGGGTTGATCACGACAATGGCCTTGGTCTTGTCGGTGATCTTGGCTTCCATGTCGGCGATGTCCGGCTGCCAGTCGTTGGACTCGTCGCACAGATAGTGCACCGGGGTGCCGCCCGCCAACGAAGTCATGGCCGTCCACAGCGGATAGTCCGGCGCCGGAATCAGCACCTCGTCGCCATTGTCGAGCAGCGCCTGCATGACCATGGTGATCAGTTCGGAGACGCCGTTGCCCAGGTAGACGTCGTCCACATCGAATTCCGGGAAGCCCGGCACCAGTTCGTACCGGGTGAAGATGGCCCGGCGCGCCGACAGGATGCCCTTCGATTCGCTGTAGCCCTGCGCATACGGCAGCGCCGCGATCATGTCGCGCATGATGACGTCGGGCGCGTCGAAGCCGAACGGCGCGGGATTGCCGATGTTCAGCTTCAGGATTCGATGCCCTTCGGCCTCCAACCGCGCCGCGTGTGCGTGTACCGGCCCCCGGATCTCGTAGAGCACGTTCTGGAGTTTGGTCGACTGCTCCAGCACGCGCGGGGACTTATGCGGTAGGTGACTCGAAGGGCTCACCCGACCAATGGTGCCAGAGGGCTACCGGGCAGTATCCGGCGGCAACACGCTGCGCGCGGCGGTCGACCCGCAGAACTCCTCGATCCTTTCGTCCAGGTCCTGGGCCTCACCCGCAGCGCGGAACTCCGGGCTCGCCAGGCGCTGACGCACCGCCGAGAGTCGTTCCTCGAGTTGCGCGATGCGCTTGTCCTCCTCGAGTTGCAGCACCGGATCCAGTGCCGCGGCGGCCCCGTCGAGACTGCCGTTGATCAGGTGCGCGGCCGCATTGTCCACGCGGGCCAGCGATTCCGCGCCGTAGGAGCGCTTGTCGGTGGGCCCGTTCACGTACAGGTCGATGGCGCGGTTGGTGGCGTCCAGCGCGGGGGCCGCCTGCCCGAGGTGGATGTAGGTCGCACCCGCGTAGTAGTGGCTCTTGGGCTGGGTGAAGCCGAAGACGCCGCCGACCTCGTCGTGCAGGTTGTCGCTGGATTCACTGTCGCGGGCGTCGTCGGCGGAGCGGATGCAGCGCTCGGTGTCGGCGGTGCTGCCCAGCCGCGACCAGATTCGGGCCTCGATATTGAGCAGCCGCACCCGCGAGGTGGCCGATTCCGCGTAGTGCTGCCCGCTCTGGGCCAGCAGCACCGCGCGGCGCGGCCGTTCGGCCCGGTACTCGATGAGCGCCTGCATGCCGCGCGTCCAGGCGCGCAGCGGATTGTGCTCGCACAGTTCGGCGTAAGCCCAAGCGGCCCTTGCCTGTTCCCCGGCCGCATCGAAATAGCCGAGATCGGTGCTGGCATTCGCCAGCAGACCGGACAAAGTACCCGCCAAAAGGTACAGATGAGCCGTATCGGCAGGCCGCTGATGGCCTTCCAGCAACCGGTACACCCGCCGCCGCACCCGCAACATCTCCACCATCATCGGCACCGGAGGCATGTGTACGTAATCGTTCGCGATGCGCGTGACATCGGCATCCAGCTGCTCGAGCAGTGTCGCACCCACATTGGTGCCCTCGGCCCTGCCTGCGTGTTCGCTGGCTTCGTGGGCAGCCGCCATGATCAGATCCCTCTCCGAAATCGCCGCTAACGCATCGCCCCTCATCGCACCCGTGTCGACGAGTGCCAGCAGTTCCGCGTCGCTGGAATAACTGGCCTGCGCCGGCATGCCGCTCCATAGTTCGGAACCGCCTTGGCGCACATCGAAACCGGGAACGGCGGGGCGGTCGCTCGAAGGCTGATCGATCAAGGCCGCGAACCGTGCCCGCACAACATCGTCGGACCTGGCAAGTGAGGTATCGAGGGCGGCCTGATTGATGGGACGGGGATGTACCCGATCGCCCCCGGCCTCCCACTTCGAGACCAGTCGTTCGTGCACGCCCAGATGTGCCGCGAACTCCCGGATACTCATGCGTTTGGCATCGCGGAGGGCCCGGGCCTCTTTGCCTGACCAGTGCCGGACCACGGTGCCATCCCTTCCGAACGAACTCCGATGTCCAGGGTACGAGCGGAAACTGGCCGCGACCACATCCGAAACCCGGTTGGTACCAGGCTTTATACGTATCGGTAATAGTGGCGGCGGATTGGCAGTGGAATGCGGGTGTGCGGGCGTTTTCACAGGCGGTTCCGCGGGCGACCCTGGTGGTCAGGGGAAGGAGGCGGGGATGTGAACGCGGACAAGCTCAGAACAGTCGAAGACTGGGTTTCCTACTACCGGCACGAGTTCGGATTGCCGGTCACCGAACGCGGCGGATTCGTCATGCTTCCCGTCACCGCGCAGATCGGCGTGGTGCACCTGCCGGTGGCGCGGGCCGAAAAGGTCCGCGGCGCACTGCAACAGCAGCAGCGCGAGGGGCCGATGCTGGCGCGGCAGATTCGCTGGAGCTTTCTGGCCGAACCGGATTCGCGGCCCGGCGACCAGATCATGGAGGTCCTGAACCGGCTCGATATCGGCATTCCGGCCGTCGGCAGCGCGGTCATGCTGCCCACCGGTCTCGGCCGCTGGACGCGCGAGGGTTGTCACTGGGTGACGCCGCCCGCGCGCGACACCAAACTCCCACCCCTGTCGGCGATCATCACGACAGCTCTGGCGGTGGGAACCGGGAGCGGGGACTGAACGCAGCCGGTCCTCGCGCCGGCGCGCTGCTCGCGCCGGAACCACCGAGTCCGCCCCTTCTGGCAGTCGACGGGGCGGACTCGGCTCGTAAAGGCTTGCGGCGGTGATCTACTGCGGCGCGGCCGGGGCCGGGAACAGCGGAGGGATCGTCGGCACGATGACGGGCGGGAGGCCCGGGATGATCGTGATGGTGTTGGGGCCGCCGGGTGTGGTGGTGGGGGCCTCGGTCGTGGTGGTGTAGTTGTGCGGCTGGGGCGCGGCCAGGGATTCGTTGGTGGCGTCGCTGGTGGTGGGGGCCACCGTGGTGGTTTCGGCCGGGCGGGTGGTGGTGACCGGGACGGAGCTGGTTACGGCGTCCTGGCGCTGCGAATCATGGCTCAGGACTTGCGATCCCCAGCCGAGGGTGATGCCGATGGCCGCGACCACGACCAGTGCACCGACCGCCACGCCGGCGAGGCTGATCTCACGGCGGCGGCCGGACTTCTCGACCGCGGCCCGGTGGCCGGTCGGCCAGGATTGCGTCGGTTCCGCGGGTGCGGCGGGCGCGCTGTCGTGCACGGCGGTGGGGAACGGTGCGGGGGCCGGACGCGCCATGACCGGGCGGGCCAGCAGGGCCGCGCCGCGGGTGACCACGGTGTCGGGTGCGGCGGGCACCGTGACCGGAACCCCGAGCCAACGCCGCAGAACCCTTGCCACCAGCGGAATCTGGGCGCAGCCGCCGAGCAGGGCGACCGCCTGCACGGGCTGTTCGGAGCGCAGGATGACATCGCGGGTCATGCGCGCGGAGGATTCGACGGCCAACATGATGAGGGCCTCGAAGTTCTCCTGCGACAGCAGCACCAGCCCCTCGGTGGAGGGCAGCGCAACGGCATTGCTGCTGGAGAGTTGTTCCTTGGCCTCACGGCAGAGCGCGTCCAGCGCGGCCAGCCCGGTGTGGTCCGGCGGATGCGCGATGCGCCCCGACGCGATCTGCTGTTCGCGGATCAGCGAATCCAGGTAGTCGCCGCTGATATCGCTGGTGCGTTCGGTGAAGCAGACCTGCCGGGTGGCGGTATCCACCACCGTCACGGACAAACCGGACGCACCCAGGTCGTAGAGCGCGACCGTGCCGAAACCTTGCAGCTCACCGGAGTATTCGAGAAATTCCAGCGCCGCCACCACATCCGGCACCAGTTCATAATTGGTGAACTGCCGCCGCGCCAGCTCGGCCCGGATGGAGCGCGCGTGATTCTCGTCGCGGTAGGTGATGGCGGTGGCACTGATGCGGGAATCCGCCGCGAGCACCGCACCGATGACATCGGCGGCCAGCTCGTCGACCCGGCGCTCGCCGACCGGCACCGCCTGCACATCGAAGGCGGGGGTCTCGGCGGAATCACCGGCGATCGGGCGTGCGACGCGAACCGCGCCCGCCCCCACCGATACTCCCAGAACCGAACTCATCCGTTGCCCGCCCTTGTAGCCATACACCTGTCGCCGTCACCTTACGACGTACCGCGCCATCCGTACACCCGGTCTGCTCACCCACCGGTCGGCGTAATCGCGCCATGGCTGACGGTCAACTGTCCAGGCAGCGGCCGATTTACGCCGAATACCCGGCATAAATCGCCGGCCCGGAACACAACTCAGCGCGAAACGGGGAAATTCAGATACGCGCGCGACGGCGTGGGCCCACGCTGACCCTGATATTTCGAGCCCGCGGCCGCACTGCCGTACGGATGCTCGGCCGGACTGGAGAGCCGGATCAGGCACAGCTGGCCGATCTTCATGCCCGGCCACAGCGTGATCGGCAGGTTCGCCACATTCGACAGTTCCAGCGTGATGTGGCCGCTGAATCCGGGATCGATGAAACCCGCGGTGGAATGCGTCAGCAGGCCGAGCCGGCCGAGACTGGATTTACCCTCCAGCCGCCCGGCCAGATCATCGGGCAGCGAGCACACCTCGAGGGTGGACCCGAGCACGAATTCGCCCGGGTGCAGCACGAACGGCTCACCCGCGCCCGGTTCGACCAGGGTGGTCAGCTCGTCCTGCCGCTGCGCCGGATCGATATGCGTATAGCGGGTGTTGTTGAACACCCGGAACATGCTGTCCAGCCGCACATCGATACTCGACGGCTGCACCAGCTTCTCGTCGAACGGCTCGACTCCGAGACGCCCGTTGGCGATTTCCTTGCGGATGTCGCGATCTGAAAGCAGCACGGACAAAAGACTATGTCAATGCTCGGTCGCCTTATCGACTGCCCCGGCCTCGGTGACCTGTTTGGGTTTGCGCAGCCCCCAGGTGGCATGCGCCTCGGCGCGCATGCGCGGCACCATGTGCGGATAGTGCAGTTCGAAGGCCGGACGTTCGGAGCGGATGCGCGGCAGTTCGTAGAAGTTGTGCCGCGGCGGCGGGCAGGTGGTCGCCCATTCCAGCGAATTACCGTAGCCCCACGGATCGTCCACGGTCACCACTTCGCCGTATCGGTAACTCTTGAAGACATTCCAGACGAACGTGATCATCGAGAGCCCGAGGATGAACGAGCCGATGGTGGAAATGGTGTTGAGCGTGGTGAATCCGTCACTGGGCAGGTAATCGGCGTAGCGCCGCGGCATACCCATGTTCCCCAGCCAGTGCTGCACCAGGAAGGTGGTGTGGAAACCCAGGAACGTGGTCCAGAAATGCAGCTTGCCGAGCCGTTCGTCCAGCAGCCGCCCCGTCATCTTGGGGAACCAGAAATAGATGCCCGCGAAGGTGGCGAACACGATGGTGCCGAACAGCACGTAATGGAAGTGCGCCACAACGAAATACGAGTCCGACACGTGGAAGTCCAGCGGTGGGCTCGCGAGGATGACGCCCGACAGCCCACCGAACAGGAATGTCACCAGGAAGCCGACGGACCACAGCATCGGTGTCTCGAATGTCAGTTGCCCGCGCCACATGGTGCCGACCCAGTTGAAGAATTTCACCCCCGTCGGCACCGCGATCAGGAATGTCATGAACGAGAAGAACGGCAGCAGTACCGATCCCGTCGCGTACATGTGGTGCGCCCATACCGCGATGGACAGCGCGCCGATGGCCAGTGTCGCGTACACCAGCGTGGTGTAGCCGAACAGCGGCTTGCGACTGAACACCGGGAAGATCTCGGTCACGATGCCGAAGAACGGCAGCGCCACGATATAGACCTCGGGATGCCCGAAGAACCAGAACAGATGCTGGTAGAGGATGGCACCACCATTGGCCGAGTCGAACACGTGCCCGCCGAGATGCCGATCGAACTCCAGCCCCATGAGCGCGGCGGTGAGGATCGGGAACGCCAGCAGCACAAGCACACTCGTGACCAGGATGTTCCAGGTGAAGATCGGCATCCGCCACATGGTCATGCCCGGGCAGCGCAGGCAGATGACCGTGGTGACCATATTGACGCCACCGAGAATGGTGCCGACACCGGAGACCGCCACGCCCATGATCCACAGGTCCGCGCCCATGCCCGGCGAGTGTTCGGCGAGGCTGAGCGGGGTGTACGCGGTCCAGCCGAAGTCGGCCGCGCCACCCGGGGTGAGGAATCCGGCGGTCGCCATGGTCGCGCCGAACAGGTACAGCCAGTAGCTCAGTGCGTTCAGGCGCGGGAACGCCACATCCGGCGCCCCGATCTGCAGCGGCAGCACCGCATTGGCAAATCCGAAGACGATCGGTGTCGCATAGAACAGCAGCATGATGGTGCCGTGCATGGTGAACAGCTGATTGAACTGTTCCGGCGTCAGGAACTGCAGACCCGGCCGCGCCAGCTCCGCCCGCATCAGCAGCGCCAGCAGGCCACCGATCAGGAAGAACACCACCGCGGTGAACAAATACATGTTCCCGAGCATCTTGGGATCGGTGGTGGTGATGGCCTTCCACAGATACGACCCCTTGGGTCCCATCCGGCGTGGATATGGCCGCGTTGGCTCGAGCTCGGGCACTTCACGAGCGGGCACTGCGGTCATACGTCCTCCTCGACCGCCGAGCAGGATTTGCCGAACGTGCGCTAGCTACCGTTCAGCGCATCCAAACTTCCTGTGGTGGACGGGTTTTCGACCCGGGGCAAGTTTACGACCGCCGGTAGTCGGAACTCGGTGCTTCGGCGAAAGAACCCGGCGATCTTCGGCGCGCCGCGCCCGACGCGCGGGAACGATCACCGGAATGCGGACCTCGATCAGAAATCCCCACCCGTACCTGCGGCAACGGATAAGAGTTGCGTCCGGTCGGAGCCGGTCTGATAGAGTCGCGAGCGCAAGTAAACACAGTGCCGATGTAGTTCAATGGCAGAACTCCTGCTTCCCAAGCAGGTAGCGCGGGTTCGATTCCCGTCATCGGCTCCACGCGAAAGGCCCCGCCAACCGGCGGGGCCTTTCGCCATGTCAGGGCGCTGTTACTTGACGCACTCGGTGGCGATGCGGGTGGTGGCCTTCGCCGCCTTGATCAGGTCGTCCTTGCTGAGCCCGGCCGTGGTGGGGTTGGTGCCGTTGGCGCTGTCGATGACCTTCTGAATGCCGCTGTCCGACAGCCCTTCCTGAATGTAGATATTGGCCACGCAGTCGGCGGTCTGCTGGCTGAGTTTGCCCTTGTCCTGCAAGGCCTTCGAGATCTGATCGGCCGTCAGCCCACTGCCGCTGCCCGGCGTGGTGGTGGCGCCCGCGGCGGGCGTACCGCTCGCGCCCGGTGCGCCCGATACCGTCGTGGCGGGCGCGGACGTGGTGGCCTTGACCGCGTTCGGGGTGGTGGTGGCGGGTGCCGCCTGCTGACTGTTGCTGCACGCGGACAGCAGTGGCAGCGCGATCAGCGCCGCCACGACGATGGATTTCCGCATTGTGATCCCTCCCGGTGCCGGGACGATCCCGGTCGATTCAGAGATTGCACACCGGCACCGGAGAGTTAACAAGGGGGACCGAAACCCGCCGCCCGCCAAGGGGCCTGGCGATCTTGGTTACTGTCCCGTCTTCATGCAGGAGGAGACGATCTTGGTGGCGGCCGACTGCGCCTTGTCCGAGTCCGCCTTGCTCATGCCCGCGGCCTCGTAGTCCGCGGCACCCACGGTCTTCGCATCCTTCTTGACCATCACCTGCAAGCCTGCCTGCGAAATACCCTCGTCCATAAAGACTTTCGCGGCGCAGTCGGCGAACGCGGCATCGAGGCCGCCGCCCTGCAGGGACTTGGACAGTTGGGCCTGGGTGACATCGGCGGGCTTGTCGCCGCCGCTGCTGCCGCCACACGCCACCAGTAGCGGAAGCGCGGCGGCCAGCAGGACTGTGCCTCCGAGAACTCTGCTTCCCAAAGAAACGCGCACTGGGGCCTCGACTTTCAAGATTCGACGTGAAACTGCCGCAGGCACGATCTCACAGATCCATGGCGGCGCGCAGCGCTGTGTCGATTCGTTCCGCCGTCTCGCCGTCGACCTCGGCGATCCGCTCGTCCAACCAGCCGCGATAGATGCGGCCGAGATTGCCGGCGTGCACCCAGCCGTGGCCGGGAATGGGCACGGCCAGGATGTCCTGGGGATCCTCGGCCTCTACCTCGGCGGCGATCAGCCAGTGTCGCGGCGACTCGTTGATGCCGTCGCTCGAGATGAGGATGATGGTGCGGGTTCGGGTGGTGCCGTGCGGGTGGTAGACCCAGAGTTCACCCCTGCGCACGCAGCTCCTTCTCGGCGGCCAGCACTTCCGCCTCGTCGGCCGCGGCGAGTTCGACCGGGTCCGGTGCCGGGCCGAAACCCAGCCGCACGGCTTCGCGGCGGGCGGCGCGGGAGATCCACGCCGACGGCGACATGCCGGCGCGGGCGGCGGCATCCTGTGCATAGGACCAGGCCGCCTCGTCCAGCGACAGGGTCACTTTTCGGGTTGCCATACCTTTTATCGTACTTCCGAAGTGGCCGATTCCCGCCTGTTGGCGACACGTCAACATCGGTAGGGTGAGAGCGGTGACGAAGTTGAATCACCACCGCGCCGGCAGCGGGGATCCACTCGTGCTGGTGCACGGCGTCGGCAGCCGCTGGCAGGTGTGGGAACCGATCATCGACACCCTGGCCGAATCCTTCGACGTGATCGCGGTGGACCTGCCCGGATTCGGCGACACCCCGCCGCTGCCGCACACCACCGTCTCGACCCTGGCCGACGCCGTCGTCGACTTCCTCGCCGCCGAGGGCATCGAAAACCCGCATCTGGCAGGCAATTCCATGGGCGGCGGGATCGTGCTGGATCTGGCCGCGCGTGGACTGGCCCGCTCGGTGACCGCCTTCTCCCCGATCGCGTTCTGGGACACCGCCGGTCGCATCTGGTGTCAGCAGTCGCTCGGCCGCGCCAAGCAGCTCACCCGGGTGCTGCACCCGGCCGTCCCGGCCCTGCTCGGAAACACCGCGGGCCGTTCCGCTTTCCTCGGCCTGGTGTTCGGTAAGCCGTGGGCGCTCGACCCGCAGGTGGCCGTGGACACCGTCGAGGGCCTGCTCGGCGCGCCCGGCTTCGACGCGGCCCTGGCCTCCTTCACCGACTTCCGGCTGCCCGACCGCACCGCCGTCGAGGGCATCCCGATGACCATCGCCTGGGGCAATCGTGACATTCTGCTCACGTACGCCACCCAGTCCCGGCGCGCCCGCGCGGTCCTGCCCGGCGCACGGCACGTCACCCTGCACGGCAGCGGCCACACGCCCTTCTACGACGACCCGGCCGCGTGCGCCCGCCTGATCCTGGATCAGCTCGACTAGCTCGAACAGAAGGAAAGCCCGTGAGCCACAACGTTTCCCTGACCTTCGATGGTGATCGCGCATACGTGGCGCTGGATCGGCCCGACAAGCACAACGGCCTGACCATCGAGATGCTGCGTGAACTGGTGCGGGTCGCGGGGGTCATCGGGAAGCGCTCCGACATCCGGGCGGTCATCCTGTCCGGCAACGGGCCCAGTTTCAGCTCGGGCCTGGATGTCGCCAAGGCCATGAGCGATCCGCTGGATGTGGTGCGCGCCTTCGTGCCGCTGCCGTGGCGCGGCACCAATACCTTCCAGGAGGCGTGCTGGGCGTGGCGGCGACTGCCGCAGCCGGTGATCGCCGTGGTGCACGGCCGCTGCTACGGCGGCGGGCTGCAGATCGCGCTGGCCGCCGACTTCCGGTTCGTCACACCCGATTCCGAGTTCTCGGTAATGGAGGCCAAGCACGGGCTGATCCCGGACATGACCGGCGCGGCCACCCTGTCCCGGCTCATCGGCATCGACAAGGCGCTGCTGCTCACCATGACCGCCGATCCGGTGGACGCCTCCTATGCCGAGCGCATCGGACTGGTCACCGAGGTGACCGCCGACCCGCTCGCGGCCGCGGAGAAACTGGCCGACCGGATCGCGGCGCGCCCGCAACACGCCGTGGCCAGCGCGAAGAAAATGTTCGATCGCACCTGGCAGGCGTCCGTACGGCGGACCCTGGCCGTGGAGCGCGCGACTCAGCTGCCGTTGATCGTCCGGCAGGCGCTCGGATCTGGTAAGAATCAAAAGTAAGCCAATTCACGGCAAACAATCCGGTTTGCAAGCCCCAGAACTGGGGTAGCGCTGTTAGCATTTTCACACTTTGCCAACGAGTCGAACGCATTGTGCGGCCCGTCACATACGGTGTGGTCCGCGCATTATTCGGCGAGACCCGGAGGAAGCACCGCATTGAGAAAAGCCGCCCCCCTGCTGGTGTCCGCTCTTGCAGGTGCCACGGCCTTGCTCCTTACCGTGACCACACCGGCCGCAGCCAACCCCAACGCGATCAACCCGATTCCCGTTCTCAACGGCACCAACGGTCTACCCCAGCTGCCCGGCCGCACCAAGGCGGTCTTCCAGGTCACCGGTATGGCCAGCCCCAACAACACCCAGTCCTACAACGTCCTGGGCACCGACCTGGGCATCATGTGGGACAACGGAAACGGTGAAATGCTCACCGCTTTCGGCGACACCGCCGGACTCGGCCTGCCGAATCTGCTGGTCGGCAGCACCTGGGCGTGGCGCTCCAACATCCTGGTGCGCTCGCACACCCACGACCCCGGCAACGGGATCTACTTCGACTCGGTCGTGCGCGACTGGTTCGGTCAGGCCCGGGATCTCATCCCCAGCCCGAAGATCCCCTTCATCGAGATCAGCCGCATCCCCACCGCGGGCATCTCGGTCGGCGGCACCCAGTTCATGAGCCTCATGTCGGTCAAGAGCTGGGACGACGTGGGCGAGTGGACCACCAACTACTCCAGCCTCGCGGTCTCCGGCGACAACGGCGAGAACTGGGTCGAACTGCCCGCCACCCGCCGTCCCGACGACGGCGGCAACGCCAACTTCCAGATGAATGCCTTCACCAAGCGCGACGGCTTCCTCTACGAGTACGGCACGGCCTCCGGGCGCAACCACCCGGCGTACGTCGCCCGTGTCCCGGAGGCGGCCGCCACCGACATGGGGGCGTACGAATACTGGGACGGCGGCAAATGGCAGAAGGACGTCAACGCGTCCCAGCCGGTCGTCGGCGGCGGCGTCTCCGAAATGTCGGTGCAGTGGAACGACTATCTGGGGCAATACATCATGCTCACCACCGACCCGTGGAACTCGGTGGTCATGTACACCTCCCCCAGCCCGGAAGGTCCGTGGAGCGCGCCGTCGGTGCTCATCGACACACGGGAACTCCCGACCGCCTACGCGCCGTACATCTTCCCGTACCAAACCGGGCGTGACCTCTACTTCCTGACCACGGTCCACACCCAGTACAACGTGCTGCTCATGCACACCACGCTGTAAACCTGCTCATAGACTCGTTCCCATGGATGCCGCCGAATGGGATGACTACTACGCCGGTACCGAACTGGTGTGGGGTGCGCCTCCGAGCGAGACGGTGGTCGAGCAGGTGTTCGGGCTGGAGCGGCGACTTCCGGTCGGCGGGTTCGGGATCGGTGAACCCCGGCCGGAGTTGCCGCGTGCGCTGGATCTCGGGTGCGGGGAGGGGCGCAACGCGTTGTGGTTGGCCACGCACGGCTGGCAGGTGGACGCGGTCGATTTCTCGCAGACCGGGATCGACAAGGGGCGCACCATCGCCTCGCGGTTGTCGCGCTCGGTGCGCGGGCGCATCCGCTGGGTGCACGCGAATGTCACCAAGCTCGACGCGGCGGAGATCCCTGGCCCCTACGAGCTGATCCTGATGGCCTTCCTGCACCTGCCCGTCGACGAGCGGCGGGCCCTGCTGCTGCACGCGGTGGAGATGCTCTCTCCCGGCGGCACGCTGCTGGTCGTCGGCAACGACACGCTCAACCTCGCGGAAGGTTATGGCGGCGAGCGAAATCCGGCGCTGACCTTCACCCCGGCCGACCTCATCGCCGATCTCGCCCCTGCCGAGGCAGAGATCCGTATCCGACTCGCCGACCGTGTGCACCGGCCGACGGAGGACCGCGACGCCATCGACGCCCTGCTGGTAGCCACCAAGCCGGTCCCTGGAACCCCGGACGAAGAGCCCGCCTTGGGCGGGGTTCCGGTCCCGCCCGCCCTGGACATCTTCTAGCTCTGGTTCCGTGCCTGCAGTCCGGTGAGGCGTGCGCTTTCCTCCCAGAGTCGGGCACGACGGTCGGGATCGGTGGTGTGCGCGGCGGTGGGAACGTCCTTGCGGCGCACGAAGAATCGCCCGGTCACTCCTTTGAGTTCCGGGGACGTGGCCAGCCAGACCGGAGTGTCGGCCCCTGCATCGGGTCCGGGGAGCAGCGGGTTGATCCACTGCGACCAGCCGAAGGCGCGCAGCAGTCCGCGCGCGGAATCCCGGCCCAGTCCGGTGTGGCGAATGATGCCGGGGTGGGCGCCGGTGACGGTGACGCCGGTGCCCGCGAGGTGCTCCGCGAGGCTGTAGACGAACATCGCGTTCATGTTCTTGGTGCGCCCGTAGGCCACGAAAGGCCGGAAGCTGGGCGGGAATCCGAGCGAGCGCGCATTCTCGAAGCCCAAGTCATCGAGCTGAACAGGGATGCGGCGCAGTGCCGTCGGCGAGGCCCCGACCACCACCAGTCGGGCGGATTCGCCTGCGGCGGCGAGATTCTCGCCGAGCGTGCGCAGGAGCAGATAGGGCGCAAGATGATTGGTGGCCAGGGTCCGCTGCAACCCTTCCGAGGTGTGGTCGGCGAGGTCGGCAACCACCGCCGCATTACTGATCAGGATGTCGATTCGGGTGTCGCGCAGGCGATCCGCGAGCAGCCGGACATCCACGAGCAGTGAGAGATCGGCCAGCTCACCCCGCAATCGCGCGCCCGGTACCGCGTTGCGGATCCGTTCCTGTGCCGCGTCGAGTCGACCGCGGTCCCGCCCGACCAGCACGACGTCCGCTCCGGCGGCCGCCAACTGCCGCGCGATCGCCTCCCCGATTCCACCCGTCGAGCCCGTGACGACGGCCGTAGTTCCCCGGTCCATACCCACTCCCATCAGAGGTTGACAACGTCAACCTAGGCGCGCGGGTTGACGCTGTCAACCGCCGATTACGATGGACCGATGCCGCCGCCCACCCGCACCGTGCTGCTCGATTCCGCCCTGCGCCTGCTCGACGCGGGCGGCACCGACGCCGTCACCCTGCGCGAGGTCGGCAAGGGCGCGGGCGTCTCACACAATGCGCCCTACAAGCATTTCGCCAACAAAGAGGCGCTCCTGGCCGCCGTCGCGGCGCGCGAACTATCCGAGCGCGCAGTCGAATTCGCCGAGGCCATCGAGCGACAGCCGAACCCGCTCGAGATGCTGCGCGCCGTCCTGCACGGCTATATCGCCTGGGCCCTCGACCATCCGGCCCGCTTCCGCCTGGTCTTCCGCCGCTGGACCGACGAGACCCCCGAACTCGCCGAAACCGGCGGCAACGCCCAGTCGGCATTGATAGCCCTGGTAGCGCAGGCCCAGGCCGCGGGCAGCCTGCCCGACGCAGACCCGGAACGCCTCGCATCCCTGGTACGCGCCGCCGCCCACGGAGCAGCCGACCTCGCCTCCACCGGCCATCTGGCCGCGAACGGCAAGGGCCACGCCGACCCCACCGACCTGGTCGACGACCTACTCGCCTACTTGGTCACTTCCCGGACCAACGCTCGAGCCACGGACTGATCGCGGCGACGATCTCGTCGAAGCCCGCTCGGTATGAATGTGCCTGTCCGGCAATGACATGCACCTCGGTCGCGTCGGCGGCATCCGGAATGCCGAACGGGTCGCGTGCGCCGTTGACGACGACCACGGGAATGTCGCCGGGTTCGAGCAGCTCGTCGCGGCGCGATTTCTCGGGCTTGCCGGGCGGATGCAGCGGGAACGAGAGCGCGAGCACGCCGCTGGCCTTCGCCTCCCGCGCGGTCCGGCAGGCGACCCTGGCCCCATTGCTGCGACCGCCCTGGATCAGCGGCACGCCGCGCACCTTCTTGCGCAGTGCCGCAATGATTTCCAGCCAGGCCGCGTCCTGCACGTCGGCCTTGCCCGGCGCGCGTCGCCCGGCGACCCGGTACGGCTGGGTCACCAGCGCGACCGCACCGCCCAGCCCGACGGCCGAATCCCGCACGGCCAGCAGGTCTTTCGCATCGACACCACCGCCCGACCCGTGCGTCAGCACCAGCAGGAACGTCGGCTTGTTCCGCCCGGGTCGGTCGATCTCCACCTCCGCCGGTCCGCCATTCGTCTCGATGCGCATGAAGGCACCGTAGTCACGCGCCCGCCCCGGCCTCGCGCGGCACACCGGGCTCCGGCCGGACCGGCCGCCGTATCCGCCATTCCGCCCTCAGCGGCGTCGGCGGGATTCGATCAGCCAGGCGACGATCAGCCCGGCGATACTCGCGATCGCACCGAGAATCACGAGGTCAGGGGTCACCACCCCAGTGTGCGCCGAGTTTGCTTACGCCCGCCGCACGCGTCCTGTCGAGGGACTCCTGTCCCACCTCACCGATCTCCCCGCAGCCCTGAGAGCTGCGATAACGGGATCCCCACGGGCTCAACGGAACCCCGAGTCTCGGCAACTCGCGTGCTTTCAGTCACATTCAGCCCCGATGACCTTGGCGGCCCTCCTACCCGTGGGTAACATGGCACGTAAGTTACCCGCTAGTAGCGCTGCTTTACGGTGTCTACCGAGTGGAGACCTAACGGGCGGGAACGGCACCACCGAACCGCACCCATCTCAATGGAGAGTGAGTACGACCATGGGTCACTACAAGAGCAACGTTCGCGACCTCGAGTTCAACCTCTTCGAGTTCCTCGGCATCCAGAAGCTGCTCGACGCGGGCGCCTACGGCGACCTCGACGCCGACACCGTCAAGGAGATGCTGAACGAGGTTCGTCGCCTGGCCGAGGGCCCGCTGGCGGATTCGTTCGTCGACGGCGACCGCAACCCGCCGACCTTCGACCCGGAGACCCACACGGTCACCCTCCCCGACTCCTTCAAGAAGTCCTACCGCGCCCTCGAGGACGGCGGCTGGTCCAAGGTGCCCGTGCGCGAGGAGCTCGGTGGCCTCGGCGCCCCCTCCGTCATCGGCTGGGCCCTGGGCGAGATGATCCTCGGCGCCAACCCGCCGGCCCAGATGTACGCCGCCGGTGCGGGTTTCGCGCAGGTCTTCTACAACAACGGCACCGATGAGCAGAAGAAGTGGGCTCAGATCATCGCCGACCGCAACTGGGGCGCCACCATGGTGCTGACCGAGCCCGACGCGGGCTCCGACGTCGGCGCGGGTCGCACCAAGGCGGTACAGCAGGAAGACGGCACCTGGCACATCGAGGGTGTGAAGCGCTTCATCACCTCGGGTGACTCCGACGACCTGTTCGAGAACATCATGCACCTGGTGCTGGCCCGCCCCGAGGGCGNCGGCGAGCGCAACGGCGTCTTCGTGACGAACGTCGAGCACAAGATGGGCATCAAGGTCTCGGCCACCTGTGAGGTCACCTTCGGCGGCCACGGCGTGCCCGCCAAGGGCTGGCTGGTCGGCGAGGTCCACAACGGCATCGCGCAGATGTTCGACGTCATCGAGAACGCTCGAATGATGGTGGGCACCAAGGCCATCGCCACCCTGTCGACCGGCTACCTGAACGCCCTCGAGTACGCCAAGACTCGTGTGCAGGGTGCCGACCTGACCCAGATGACCGACAAGGCCGCCCCGCGCGTCACCATCACCCACCACCCGGATGTGCGTCGCAGCCTGGCCATGCAGAAGGCGTACGCCGAGGGCCTGCGCGCCGTGTACCTGTACACCGCCGCGCACCAGAACGCCGATGTGGCCGAGCTGGTTTCGGGCGCCGACAAGGACACCGCGTTCCGCGTCAACGACCTGCTGCTGCCGATCGTCAAGGGTGTCGGCTCCGAGCGCGCCTACCAGTACCTGACCGATTCGCTGCAGACCTTCGGTGGCTCCGGCTTCCTGCAGGACTACCCGATCGAGCAGTACATCCGCGACGCCAAGATCGACTCGCTGTACGAGGGCACCACCGCGATTCAGGCGCAGGACTTCTTCTTCCGCAAGATCGCCCGCGACCGCGGTGTGGCGCTGGCCCACGTGGCCGGCCAGATCCAGAAGTTCATCGAGCGTGAGGGTGGCAACGGCCGCCTGAAGGCCGAGCGCAAGCTGCTCGCCACCGCCCTCGAGGATGTTCAGGGCATGGCCGCCACCCTGACCGGGCACCTGATGGGCGCCCAGCAGGACCCGAAGGAGCTCTACAAGGTCGGCCTGGGTTCGGTCCGCTTCCTGATGGCCGTCGGCGACCTGGTCATCGGCTGGCTGCTGCTGTCGCAGGCCGAGATCGCCATCAACGCGCTGGACAACGGTTCGACCGAGAAGTTCTACCAGGGCAAGATCGCCACCGCCCAGTTCTTCGCCCGCAACGTCCTGCCGGAGCTGACCTCCGTCCGCACCGTCCTGTCCAACCTGGACAACGACATCATGGAGCTGGACGAGGCTGCGTTCTGACGCACTGACGAATAAAGAGATGCGGCCCGGACTTTGTCCGGGCCGCATCTGTCGTATGTGGGGGTTGGTCAGCGCCCCAGGGTTTCTCGGACCAGGCGCAGCGCCTCCGGGAGGCTGACAGCCGTCTCGCCGGTGCTCGGGAAGTGGCCGCCCGTAGGGGTCACCGTGGCGGTCGCTCCCAGTTCGGTCACGAAGCGCATGATGTGGTCGGGGGTCGCGGCACCGGTGACCGGGTCGTCGGCGGCGTGCAGGATGCGGAAGGACTTGGCGGCGTTCCGGATTCGCGCCCAGTCGAAGCCGCCGTCGAAGAACGGGGCCAGGGCGTCGTAGCCGACCTCGCCCGCCATGGAGGCGACCAGGACGACCCCGGCGAAGGCCCCGTCTGCCGCGGTGTCGTGCTGCTCCAACAGGCGCAGCACATTCACGCCGCCGAGGCTGTGGCCGACCAGGACGGTGTCACCGGCCGGGACGTCCACCAGTTCCTTCTGGAGGGCCGAGAGCCAGTCGGCGGCAACGGGATTCGCGGGCTCGGGCAGCGCCGGGACGCGGACGTCGTCGCCGGACAGCGACGAGCGCAGGTAGGGGTACCAGTGCGCCTCCGGCGCCATGGCGTAGCCGTGGGATACGACGATCGTGCTCAAGTCCGTCTCCATCAGGTGGGTGCTTCGGCTGACAAATCGAAACGCTACGTTTCGATTCGATTCGCGTCAAGACCGCTGCTACCGTTGCCCCATGCCGACCACCGATCGACCCGCCCGCACCGGTGGGCGGGTGCGCAGCCAGGACGCGCACGACGCGGTCCTCACCGCCACCACCGAACTCCTCGAGGAAATCGGGTACCGGGGCATCACCATGGAGGGTGTGGCGCAGCGCGCCGAGGTCGCCAAGAGCACCGTCTACCGGTGGTGGAAATCCAAGCCCCGGTTGGTGATGGACGCCTATCAGCAGACCGTCGAGCAGCGCATGCCGGTGCCCGACACCGGCGAGATCCGCGGCGATCTGCTGGAATTCACCACCCAGCTCTACGCGGTCGGCGCATATCCGGTGCGGGTCAGGGCACTTCGCGGGCTGATGGCCGAAGCGCAGCTGGATCCGGCCTTCGCCGAGGTCTTCACGGAATGGGCCGCGGGGCGGCGGGCGGTCATCATCGGACTCCTGGCGCGGGCCGCGGACCGCGGCCAGGTGTCAGCGGATATCGATGCCGAGTACGCGGCCGATCAGCTCTTCGGCGTGTTCTGGTACCGGCTGCTCACCGACCGCCCACTCGATCCGGCACAGGCCGGAGCCCAGGTCGACCGTTTGCTCGCCGGGCTCACTCACAGGTGACGACGGGGACCGGGTCGTACTTGACGGTTCGGGTGTGGCGGGAGATTTCCTTGCCGGTCTTGGCATCTCGGATGACGCGGGTGTCGGAGGTGGTGAAACCCGGTGCGCCGGAAGAGGGGATGCAGTCCTTGCCCTTGGGGAGGGTGACGGTTTTGGGTTCGGTCGGTTTGGTGCGGTCGCCGGTGATGGATTCGACCTCAACGGTTTTGGTGCTCCACAGGCGGACCGTAATGGTGGAGTCGTCGGCGACGGCGTCGATGACCACGCCGTAAGGGGTGTTGTTGCGGAACTTCAGGTCGATTGCGCCGTCGAAGACGGTGGCCTCGCGGGCGGCCGGGTAGCGCGAGATGTAGTAGCTGTGTTCGGTGTGGCCCGCGTCCTCCAGGCCCGCGAAGTACGAGGCGTTGTAGAGGGTGGTGGCGAACTGGGAGATGCCGCCGCCGACGGCCGTGGCGGGGCGGCCGTTGTTGATGATGCCGGATTCCACGTAGCCCTGGGCGGTTCCGCGTGGGCCGGTGAAGTCGTTGAGTGAGAACGTTTCTCCGGGCTTCACGACCGCGCCGTTCACCTTGCGGGCGATCACGCGGATATTCACGCCGGAGGGTCCGCTGAAGCCGCCGGTGGTGAACGAGCCGACCGGCTGCTCGACACCCATCTTGTTGGCGTCGTCGGTACTCAGCTTCGGTTGAACCTGCTGGTAGACCACGGCTTTCGAACGATTGCCGGATGCGGTCAGCACGGCGGGCAGCCCGTCGAGGGTCTTGCCCCAGTCGACGAGCGTGCCGACCACGGCGGGGCGGACGGTCGCGCGGGAGCCGGACAGATCGAAACTCGCGTCGGCGGGCGGCACCTCGGTGGGCTGCAGCTGCGGGGCGAGCGCCGCGGTGAGGGCCTCGGCATTGGCCGAGAGGTCGAGTCCGCCTTGGTCGTTGGCGCGGAAGGAGAGCGCGCCCGCGAGCTGGGCGGGGTCGAGGGTGGCGTCACCGCCCTGGCCGGTGAAGGTGAACGGGCCGCTGACCGCCGGTCCGGCGACCTGTTTCAACGCGCGGTCCACCGCGTCGGCACGCACGTGCGGCTGCGTGTCCACCACCGGCAGTACCAGTTCCGGGCCGTCGGCCCAATGCTCGGTCAAGGCGGCGCGGGCACGCGTGACATCGAGCACGCGTCCCGGCACCGGCTGCACCGCGACCGGTCGCGCATCCTCGAAGACCACGCCACCCTCGACCGGTTCCCGATCGTGCGCCCGCAACGCCGTCAACTCCCGATCCATGGCGCCGGCGTCGACGGTGACCGCCGGTTCCACGCTCCGGGTGGTGAAGAACGAAGCCAGCCGCGTGAACGGGTTCTTCGGCTGCTCGCCGACCTGCGCCCAGGTCCCGTCCCAGTCCACACTCAATCCGGCGTCACGCGGCACCAACTGGGTCCGCTCATCACCGGTACGCACCGTGAGCGGCTGTGCCACACGCTGATCGAGCGTCGTCTGCAACCGGGTCCGCGCGGCCGCCCGATCCAGCCCACCGATCTCGATCCCGGCAACCTGCACCCCGCGCGGCACATTGCCCGACGAGAGCGACAGATCGACCACGTATCCGATCCCGGCCGCGGCAACCAGCACACCTGCGGCGATTCCGGCCCGGCGGGCCGCGGTCGAGTTCAGAAGTTGGCGTACGCCAGGACTTTCACCGGTCACGGGCATCCTCCCCAGCTGTCAGCAAATCTTCTGCAACGATAGCCGGGGACAGAAAAAGAGCTCCGTGCGGTTGCCGGGTCGGGGGTCTGGCAACAGCACGGAGCCACCCCTTCTATCGACACCTGTTCCAGGGCGTTACACACCGTTCCATCCGATCGGAAAAAAATTCGCAACCTTCGACAGGGACAATCGGGACGGACCGGCAACCTACGACGCGAGGAGCCACCCCTATGCAGCTCGGAATGATCGGACTCGGCCGGATGGGCGCGAATATCGTGCGCCGCATCGTGCGCGACGGGCATACGGCGGTGGGCTACGAGCGCCGCGTCGAGAATGTCGACCAGCTCGCCGCCGAACTCGGCGAAAGCTTCCAGGGCAGTACCGAGTTGCCCAAGTTCGTGGCCATGCTGGATGCCCCGCGGGTGGTGTGGGTCATGATCCCGGCGGGTGCGACGGGCGCGGTCATCGACAGCCTGGCCGAGTTGCTGGAACCGGGCGACATCGTCATCGATGGCGGCAACAGCCGCTACCACGAGGACATCGCACGCGCGGAGGCATTGCGACCCAAAGGCATTCACTACGTCGACATCGGCACCTCGGGTGGCGTGTTCGGGCTGGATCGGGGCTTCTGCTTGATGATCGGCGGCGAGGACAAGACGGTCGGTTATCTGGATCCGCTCCTGCGCTCCATCGCGCCCGGTGTGGATGCCGCGCCGCGCACGCCCGGCCGCACCGGCGAGCCCACGCCCGCCGAGCAGGGCTACCTGCACTGCGGCCCGGCGGGCGCGGGCCACTTCGTGAAGATGGTGCACAACGGCATCGAGTACGGCGCGATGGCCGCCTACGCCGAGGGTCTCAACATCCTGCACAAGGCGAATGTCGGCAATCAGACCGACACCGAGCATTCGGCCGAGGTGACACCCCTCGAGCATCCCGAGTTCTACCGCTACGACATCGACATCCCCGAGGTCACCGAGGTGTGGCGGCGCGGTTCGGTGGTCGCCTCCTGGCTGCTGGATCTGACCGCCGCCGAGCTGTACGCCGACCCGAACCTGGATTCCTTCGGCGGCCGGGTCTCCGATTCCGGCGAGGGTCGCTGGACCCTGGACGCGGCCATCGACGAGGGCGTCCCGGCCCCGGTGCTGGCGGCGGCACTGTTCCAGCGCTTCGCCTCCCGCGGCGAATCGCTCTATGCCGACAAAATGCTCTCCGCCATGCGGCAAGCCTTCGGCGGACACCACGAATTGCCGCAGGGCTGAATTCGCCACGCCCCGCCAACAACCCCGGACATACAGTGGCGCACTCGGTGTCGATGGCGAGAGATCGGCGTCAGGGCGCTACCGTCGGGGGCATGCGCCTTGCTCCGGGGATCGTCGTCGCGGTGACCGCCCTCGCCCTCTCCGCCTGTTCCAGTGGCTCGAACTCGTCCAACGAATCGGCCTCGAGCAGCACGCCGACGCCGAGCAGCACCAGCACCACCACGCCGCCGACAACGACTCCCGGGCAACAGGATTGCGCGGCGGGGTATTTGTCGCAGTTCACCCAGCGTCAGAAGCTGGCCCAGCTGTTGACCGTCGGCGTCACCGGTGAGGCCGACGCCGAGAATGTGGTGAAGACCGAGCAGATCGGCGGCATCTTCGTCGGCAGCTGGACCGACAAGGCCATGCTCGCGCAGCATCAGCTCGATGCGGTCCAGAAGGCCTCGCGCACACCGCTGATGGTGACCATCGACGAGGAGGGCGGGCGGGTCTCGCGGGCCAAGGACCTGATCGGGGTCGCGCCCGCGGCGCGGGTGGTGGCGCAGACCATGAGCCCGGACGAGTTCTACACCTTCAGCCTGGATCGCGCGAAGAAGCTGAAGGCGCTGGGCGTGACGGTGGACTTCGCCCCCGATGTGGACGTCAGCAGCGAGCCCGACGATGCGGTGATCGGCGACCGCTCCTTCTCCGACGATCCGGACGTGGTGGTGCAGTACGCGGGGGCGTTCATCCGGGCCATGAACGATGCCGGGGTGGGCAGCGTCATGAAGCACTTCCCGGGCCACGGGTCCGGTTCGGGCGATTCGCACACCGGCGCGGTGCAGACGCCCCCGCTGGATCAGATGCAGACCAAGGATCTGGTGCCGTTCCGCAAGCTGGTGGATTCGGGTGCCGCGGTCATGGTCGGTCACCTGGACGTGCCCGGGCTGACCACCCCGAATGTGCCCGCCAGCATCAGCCCGCAGGCGATGGCGTTGTTGCGCCAGGGCACCGGCTACGGCGCAGCACCCTTCGACGGGGTCATCTTCACCGATGATCTGGGCGGCATGGCGGCCATCACCAAGCGCATGAGCATCGAGGACGCGGTGGAAGCCGCCCTGATCGCGGGGGCCGACAATGCCCTGTGGATCACCACCGATGCCGTTCCGAAGGTGCTCGATCGGCTCGAGGACGCGGTCAAGAGTGGCCGCCTGTCGGGAGCCCAAGTGGATGCCTCGGTGTTGCGCATGGCAAAGTTCAAGGGCTCCGCGCCGCACTGCTGAGAATCCGCCCGCTCGACCGCTGATTCATAGCAAATCAACGGCAATTCACACTCGCGGAACTTACCATGGAGTAAGATAGGAGCTTCGATATGTCCTAGGAGTGTGAATGGCTGGCGGAACGAAACGGCTTCCTCGCGCAGTGCGCGAGCAGCAGATGCTCGACGCCGCCGTGGAGGTCTTCTCGCGCAAGGGGTATCACGACACCTCCATGGATGCGATCGCCGCCGAGGCGAAGATCTCCAAACCGATGCTGTACCTGTACTACGGGTCCAAGGACGAGCTCTTCCGCGCCTGCATCCACCGCGAGGCCATGCGCTTCATCGAGGCCGTCTCGGTGGCTGGCAACCCCAAGCTCACCCCGCACGAGCAGTTGCGCGCCGGGCTCGAGGCGTTCCTGACCTATGTCGACCAGAACCGGCTGTCCTGGCAGGTCCTCTACCGGCAGGCCCTGGGGCAGCAGCCCTTCGCCTCCGAGATCGCCAACAGCCGCGACCGGGTCATCGAACTCACCGCCAAGCTGCTGGAATCCAGCGCCAAGTACGCCGAGCCGGGCACCAATTTCGAGGTGGTGTCGGTGGCCGTGATCGGCGCGGGCGAGGCCATCGCCGACCGGGTCGCCAGCGGCTCGGTCGATATGGCCGAGGCCGTGAACCTGCTCGACGACCTGGCCTGGCGCGGTCTGTCCGGCAGCAAGAAGAAGGCCGAACAGATTTAGGGGCAAGCTGCCCGTCGTTCCCTGAACTACAGTCGCAACGATCGAGATTGTGGGACGGCCGGATTCGGCCGGGGAAACGGGGACGAGAGTTGTTCGGCTTGCTCAAGCCGTGTGCGCACAGTGCGGCGCGCCACGGCATCGAACCGTCGGCGTGGCAGACGCACCTGTGCGGGCTTTGTCTGGGATTGCGGGATGGGCATGGTCAAATGGCCCGCGCCGCAACCAATACCGATGCGATCGTGCTGGAAATTCTCACCGAGGCGCAGCAGGCACTGCCGTCCGCCCGCAGCGCCGCCGGGCCGTGCCCGCTGCGTGGGATGCGGCGGGCGTCGGTGGTGGCGGCCGACGCGCCCGGCGTGCGGCTGGCCGCCACGGCCTCACTCCTGCTGGGCGCGGCCAAGATTCGCGACCATGTCGAGGACGGTGATGCCCATCGCATGGCGCGTCGACCCCTCACCCGCGTCTCCACCCGCTGGCATGCCCGGGCCCGGGACGCCGCCGCGCCGCTGGGCCTGGATGTCGAGCCGCTCATCGCCGCCATCGAATCCCAGCTGCGACTGGAGAATTCGCCCACCAGCACCCTCGACGAACTGACCGGCCCGACCCAGCTCTGCGCCGGGGAGCTGTTCGCGCACACCGCGATCCTCGCCGACCGCCCCGAGAACGCCGACGCGCTGCGCGAGGCCGGTTGGCATTTCGGCCGCATCGCCCACCTCGCCGACGCCCTCGAAGATCTCGAATCCGACCGCGCCCAGGGCCATTTCAACCCGCTGCTCGCCACCGGCACCAGTCCGGAACAGGCGCACGCCTTGGTGGCCGAATCGAACACCCTCCTCCGCGCCGCCCTCACCCGCGTCGCCCTGGACCGCACCGCGACCATCCGGTGGATCCTGCTGGACCCGCTCGGCGGCGTGGTCCGCAAACTCGGCCGGGCAGCGGGCATTGCCCACACCTGCACCGCCGGAGCCTGTCGCACCGCGCGTACCGACGCGCCGAGCACCGTCACCGAATTGCTCGAGACGAGTCCGGGCGTCTTCGAGGGAGGCGCCGCCACCCGGCCACGATTCCGTGCTCTCGCAGGTCTTTCCACGCCGGGTCGGCTCGATCGAATCCGAGTTCTGGCTGGCCGAGCGGCTGCCCTGGCACCGCACGCCGGACAGCCGTGGCCACCGCCCGGACCCGGCCCGCAGTTCCCGCCGCCCGCACCGGGACCACAATTCGTGCCGCAGGGACCCGGTCCCGGCCCGCAGTATCAGCCGTGGCAGCCGGGTGCGCCGTTCACCCCGCAGCCGGGCATGATGCCGCCCGGGCCGGGTATGCCGCCGCCCCCACCGCCGCCGCGGGGGCCGAGCCTGCTGGAGGGGCTGGGGATCATCTGCACGCAGTACTGCACCGGGTATGCCTGCTGCGCATCGCACACCGGGCCGTGCAGCGGCCATCACAAAGGGCCCTGGTTCGACCGCGGGTGCCGCGATGACTGCTGCGAGTGCGGCTGCAACTGCGGCTGTGAATGTTGTTGCGAGAGCTGCTGCGACGGGTGCTGCGACTGCAGTTGCTGACGCGAGGGTGGATCCGGTCAGGGCCGTGTGATCGCGGTGCAAGTGACGCGCAAGCACGGGTGCGCAACCTGGGTTCATGACAACGGCACAAGTTCCGGTTCTGGTGGTCGGCGGCGGGTTGGTCGGGCTGTCCGCGGCGCTGCTTCTCGAATACCACGGTGTTCCCTATGTTCTGGTGGAGCGGCGGGCAAGGGCTTCGACGCTGCCGCGCTCGCGCGGGTTGCACATCCGGACCGGCGAGATTTTCCGGCAGGCCGGGGTGGAGGGTCGGATTCTGGAGGCGGCGCGGAATGCGCTGAAGGCCGGGCAGTTCGGCGGGGCGTGGACCGGAGAGTCGGTACGATCGGCCGAGTCGCTGGATCTGTCGGGGCTGCGGGCGGCCATGACGAACCAGGACCCCAGCCCGTCGCAGTTCGTGTTCCTGCCGCAGGATCTGCTGGAACCGGTGCTGGCCGACGCGGCCCGGGAAGGCGGCGGTGACCTCCGATTCGGCACGGAGCTGGTGGAATTCGCGCAGGATGCCGATGGCGTGACGGCGGTGCTGCGGGATGGTTCGGGTTCGCGGTCGGTGTTGCGCGCGGAGTATCTGATCGCGGCCGACGGTGCGAGCAGTCCGATCCGGCGGGCGCTGGGCATCACCGGCACGGAGATGCCGCCGACGCATCACTATCTGAATGTGTTCGCCCGCGTCGATCTCACCGGGATCCTCGACGGTCGCGGCTTCAGTCAGTGCGAGATCACCGGGCCCGAGGTGCGCGGACTGGTGCTGTCCAAGAACAACACCGACGAATGGTCCTTCCACATCGAATACGAACCGGCCGCCGAATCACCGGGTGACCGGTCGGACGAGCGCTGCGTGGCGGCCATCCGCACCATGGTCGGCGCGGACGACATCGACGTCACCATCCTGGCCCGAAGTGCCTGGGACACCGGCACTTTCGTGGCCGACGAGTATCGGCGCGACCGTGTCTTCCTGGTCGGCGATGCCGCACACCGGCATGCGCCGTGGGGCGGTTACGGCGGCAATACCGGGGTCGCCGACGCACACAATCTGGTGTGGAAGCTGGCGGCGACGCTGCGCGGGACAGCCGGTCCGGATCTGCTGGATTCCTATGCGGCCGAACGCCGCCCGCGTGCGTCCGTCGCGGTCGAGCAGGCCCGCCTGGGCACCGATTTCCCGACCCGCTACGGCATCGCGACCCCGGACAATGCGGCCGACCTGGCCCGCAAGCTCGACATGTCGTCGATCATGACCCGCTACCGCTACAGCTCGACGGCCGTCCTCGACACCGAGGACCCGGCCCCGCACGTGCCCGCCCTGCGCGGGCAGACCGGAACTCGCCTGCCGCACTGGTGGATCGACGCGGGCTGGTGGACCGCCTCCACCCTGGACCTGTGCGGCCCCGGCTTCACGCTGCTGGTGTCCGGTCCGGCCGGAGCCTGGCGCGAAGCCGCCGCGCAGGCGCAGCGCGCAACCGGCATCGAACTGGCCGTGCACGCCCTACCGGCGAGCGACTGCGCCGAACACGCCGGCCTCGCCGCGGGGCAGGCGCTACTGGTCCGCCCCGATCACCACCTCGCCGCCGGACCCGATTCGGGCTTGACCCCGGCCTGGCTGGGTGCGGCGCTGGCCCTGCTGACGGGTGAAAAGGTAAGAGCCGCACACCGTTCCGGCCGGATGTAGAAACCCCTGCGTGGCGACATCCGAGGGTGGAACAATGTGCGGCTCTTCACCCCCATCGGGTCGGATCGCCTCGCGGCGGTCCGGCCCGAAGTTACGGGTGACTGCTTGTCACTGTCAGCGCAGCGTAGCGGTCAGGTGCGGGTAGCCCTTCTTCGGGTTCTTCAAGGAGATGTCCCACCCACCGGACACGTGATCCGCGTAGAGGTTCACCGTGGAGGGCAGGAAGATCGGCTTGCCGAATTTGACCGCGTAGGTGGTCTTTCCGGGAATCCGGCCCTCGAGCGCGCCGAGCACGGTGGCCGCCGACCACATGCCGTGCGCGATCGGCTTCGGGAATCCGAAGGCCTTGGCGCCCAGACCCGAGGTATGGATCGGGTTGTGGTCACCCGACGCCGAGGCGTAGCGGCTGATCATCTGCTGATCGACGCGCAGCGCCTTGAGCGGCGGCGGCGGAACCTCGTCCGGCTTGGGCTCCGGCTTCGGCCCGCCCGACAGCGAGGTGCGCTGCTGGTGCAGGAAGGTGGTGACCTGACGCCACACCAGTTCCCGGCCCACACTGACCTCGGTGACGGCGTCCACGAGCAGGCCCTTGGGGTGCTCGCGCAGGTTCTCGATGTGGGTCTCGAAGTCCAGCGGCTCCGACACCGAGATCTCGCGGGTGCGCTCGATGACGTTCTCCGCGTGCACCGCACCGACGGCCACGAACGGGAAGTCGCGGGCGACGACCAGTTGCATGGCCAGCGGGAAGCTGAGCACGAACGGATAGGTCAGCGGCAGCGCGTCATCGAAGCGCAGGCCGGTGGCCCGGCAGTAGGCGGCCAGGTGATCGGGATCGACCTTGAAGCCCTCGAGCCGGACCGTGCGGTCCGGCAGCACCGGCTTGCGGGCCGACAGGCCCGGTACCGGCAACGCGCCCAGCGCGGCCTTGACGAACAGGCCGCTGTTCTTGGGCACCTCGGTGAGGTTGATGGTCTGCGACATCATGCTCCGATCAGGGCCTGGCCGCAGACGCGGATGATGTTGCCGGACACCGCGTTCGAGGCCGGGGAAGCGAAGTAGGCGATGGTCTCGGCGACGTCCACGGTCTGACCGCCCTGCAGCAGCGAAGACAGCAGGCGTCCACCCTCGCGGGTCGCCAGCGGGATGGCGGCGGTCATGGCGGTCTCGATGAAGCCCGGGGCCACCGCGTTGATGGTGATGCCGTGCTCGGCCAGCTTCGGGGCCTCGGCGTTCACCATGCCGATGACACCGGCCTTGGACGCGCCGTAGTTGGTCTGGCCGCGGTTGCCCGCGATACCGGCGATGGAGGACACGTCGATGACGCGGCCACCCTGCTTGAGCGCGCCCCGGGCGACCAGGCCCTCGGTGATGCGGTGCGGCGCAGCCAGGTTCACGTTCAGCACCGAGTTCCAGCGGCCCTCGTCCATGTTGGCGAGCAGCTTGTCGCGGGTGATACCGGCGTTGTGCACGACGATGTCGATGCCGCCGAAACGCGCGGTGGCGAATTCGGCCAGCTTCTCGGCGGCGTCGGGGGAGGTGACGTCCAGGGCGAGCGCGGTCGCGCCGACCTTGTTCGCGGTCTCCGAAAGCGCTTCACCGGCGGCCGGGATGTCGGCCACGATCACGGTCGCGCCGTCACGGGCGAAGACCTCGGCGATGGTCGCGCCGATGCCGCGGGCGGCACCGGTGACCACGGCCACCTTGCCCTCGAGCGGGCGATCCCAGGAAGCGGGAGCCGTCGCGGCGTCCTTGCCGACCCGGAAGACCTGACCGTCGACGAACGCCGACTTGCCCGACAGCACGAAGCGCAGGCTGGACTCCAGACCCGTTGCGGCCGTGGCGGCTTCGGGGTGCAGGTAGACCAGGTTGGAGGTGGCGCCGCGCAGCAGCTCCTTACCGACCGAGCGCGTGAACCCCTCGAGCGCGCGCTGGGCAATCTGAGCGTCGACCGAACCGGCCAGCTCCGGGGTGGTGCCGACGACCAGCACGCGACCGGACGCGGCGAGGCTGCGCATGGCGGGCTGGAAGAACTCGAACAGCTGCTGCAGATCTTCGATCGTGCGCAGGCCGGTGGCATCGAACACCAGCGCGCCGAACTTCACGCCCGGGGTGACGGCATCCACGAAGGTGTAGTCGCCCAACAGGTTCCGCACGGCGTCGGCGACGCGGCCCTTACCGCCCAGCAGCACCGGCCCGGGGAGGGCGGGCTCGCCCGCCTTGTAGCGGCGCAGCGACTCCGGCTGCGGCAGGCCCAGCTTCGAAGCCAGGAACGCGCCGGGGGCGGAGTGAACGAAAGATCCGTAGAGGTTGGGAGCGCCCTTGCTCTTGCTGGCAGCCACGTTTCTACCTTCTCCTTGGTCTCGCCCCGCCGACGGCAACATTTCAAGAGCGGTCTTGCGCACATTGCGGGGTACGGTGTCGACAATGAACTTACTCCAGAGTAAGTTTAATGTAAACCGACTGACGTGCTGCCCGCGGGATAGCGCGTGCCGGATTTCCCACCGACGAGACACTGGAGACTCGAGTGACCACCAAAGCCCGTTCGGCGAAGGCCGCGGCCAAGACCACCAAGCAGGCGCGTCCGGTTGCCATCCTCGGCGGTAACCGCATCCCGTTCGCTCGTTCCGACGGCAAGTACGCCCACGCCTCCAACCAGGACATGTTCACCGCGGCCCTCAACGGCCTGGTCTCCCGGTTCGGCCTGCAGGGCGAGCGCCTGGGCATGGTCGTCGGCGGCGCGGTCCTCAAGCGCGTCGGCGAGCACGGCATGATCCGCGAGAGCGTGCTCGGCTCCACCCTCTCCCCCTACACCGCGGCCCACGACCTGCAGCTCGCCTGCGGCACCGGCCTGCAGTCCATCGTCACCGTGGCCGACGGCATCGCCCTGGGGCGCCTCGAGAACGGCGTCGGCGGCGGCACCGACACCACCTCCGACGCGCCGATCGGTGTGAGCGAAGGCATGCGCGAGTGGATGCTCGACGCCAACCGCGCCAAGAAGAACTCCGACTACGTGAAGCTGGTCGGCCGCCTGCGCCCGTCCATGGTCGGCATCGAGATCCCGCGCAATGCCGAACCGCGCACGGGTCTTTCGATGGGTGAGCACGCCGCCATCACCGCCAAGGAATTCGGCGTCTCCCGTGAGGCGCAGGACGAGCTGGCCTACCTGTCGCACAAGAACATGGCCGCCGCCTACGACCGCGGCTTCATGGACGACCTCATCACCCCGTTCCTCGGCCTGACCCGCGACGACAACCTGCGTCCGGGCTCGACCATCGAGAAGCTGTCCACCCTGAAGCCGGTCTTCGGCGTCAAGCTGGGCGACGCCACCATGACCGCCGGCAACTCCACCCCGCTCACCGACGGCGCGTCCGCGGTGCTGCTGGGCTCCGACGAGTGGGCGGCCTCCCGCAACCTGGAGCCGCTGGCCTACCTGGTCGACTCCGAGGTCGCCGCGGTGGACTACATCCACGGCCCCGACGGCCTGCTGATGGCCCCCACCTACGCGGTGCCGCGCATGCTGGCCCGAAACGGCCTGAAGCTGCAGGACTTCGACTACTACGAGATCCACGAGGCCTTCGCCTCCGTGGTGCTCGCCACCCTGCAGGCGTGGGAGTCCGACCAGTACTGCAAGGAGCGCCTGGGCCTCGACGGCGCGCTGGGCCCGATCGACCGTTCCAAGCTGAACGTGAACGGCTCCTCGCTCGCCGCGGGCCACCCGTTCGCCGCCACCGGCGGTCGCATCATCGCCCAGACCGCCAAGCACCTCGCGGAGAAGGGTGGCGGCCGCGCACTGGTCTCCATCTGTGCCGCGGGCGGCCAGGGCGTCGTGGCGATCGTCGAGCGCTAGCTCACCGGGGCTACGCCCCTGAAACCCTTGGGAGAATGGGGACTTCGCCCCCGGACCCCCTTCGAGGCGGTATCCGGTCCACGCGGACCGGATACCGCCTTCGTCGTACTCAGGGCTGAACAATCAAGTTCCGGGTGCGGCGGGCCAGGTCGGAGATGTGGACGCTGTCGTAGCCCGCGACCGCGCTGTGGACGGTGTTGTGGAACGGGGTGGTCCACTGGGGTGGGAGGGCGGTGGCTCCCGTGCGGATGCCCGCTATCGAGCCTGCGGTCGCGCCGTTGGAGTCGGTGTCCCAGCCGCCCTGGACGGTCAGGGCGATGGTTCGGGTGAAATCGGCGTCGCCCCACAGCAATCCGGCGGCGATGAGGCAGGCGTTGCCGACGGCGTGCACCCAGTTGTAGTGGGCGTGGCGCTGGTGGATGGCGGCTACGGCCTGCTCCCAGGACTTGCCCCGGCGGTGGTCGTCGCGAACTTCCGAGAGGGCCACGGCGAGACGGGAACCCGGCGGGATGACCGCTTGTGCCGCGGTCAGGATGTCGGCGGGGGCGGGGGTGGTGAAGGCGGCCGCGACCATGGCCGCCGACCACATGGCGGCCCATAAACCGTTGCCCACGTGGGAGATCGACGCCTCGCGGGCGGCCGCCATCGCGGCGCGGCGGGGTTGGCCGGGGTGGGTGTAGCCGTGGATGTCGGCGCGGATCAGCGCGCCGATCCACTCCCGGTAGGGGTTTCGGAAGGTGGCGGTGTCGGGTGGGGCGTAGCCGTCGATGAGGTTGCGGTAGGCGACGCGTTCGGCGGTGTAGGTCTGCAGGAACGGCAGGCGTTCGAGCCACAGGGCGGCCACATCGTCGGCGGTGAAGGCCGGGCCACGATGTTCCAGCAGGTGCACACCGAGGATGGTGTAGTCGATATCGTCGTCGCGCGGGCAACCGTCGATGCGCCCCAGAGTCGCTGTGCCCCAGGACCTTCGACCCATTGCCTCGGGGGGCAGCGGGTCGGCGACGGGGACGTAGTCGCGCAGCGGATACGCGTCGTTCGCCCGCAGGTACTCGCGGATCCGTCCCGGCGTCCAGAGGAAGCCGTTCTCCAGCGGCTTGCCGAGCGTGCACCCGGCACAGCGGCCGAGCCAGCCGCCGTGGATCCGGTCCAGCAGCTCTGCCTCGGCGATCGACGGGCGTGATTCCTGTTCCACGCCAGGGAGATTCGCACTCCACGGCGCGTCGACCCATTCGGTGTACGGCCAGTCCGGCAACCGGGGGGCGCGCTCGACCCGGTCCAGCAGCCGCCAGCAGGCACCCGGGATCGGATGCTCGACGTGGGTCAGGTCGTGTACTTCCTCGGTGAAATCCTCGACCGCGTAACCGGATTCGTCGCGCTGACACCATTCGTAGTAGAGCAGCGCGCGTGGATCGGCCTCGTGATGGCCGAAGAAGGCCGCTTCTATGGTCACAGCACCGCCTGCTGAGTTTTCACAGCACCGCCTGGGTGGCCGCGACCACCTCCGAGAGCAGGGGCAGGGATTCGTCGCGCTGGGGTGCGCGCGCCCACCAGCGGCCCTCGTGCGTGTGACGGCCGAATCCGGTGGGCAGGATGACATTACTGCGATGCGGGCCTAGATCGATGCTGCTGCGTTCGAGCACCTCGAGGCATTCGTCGGAGGGATAGCCGTCGAAGACCGCCAGGAAGGTGCGGCGCGGCGGCTTGTCCCGGACCAGCACCGGACCGGCGAATCCGCGACCGACCAGTTCGTCAAGAATCAAGGCCCCCAAGGCTTCCGGCGTATTCAGGGCAGCAATCGTGTCGTTGAGCGGTAGCACCACGAATCCGGGGGTGGTCACGTGTACGTGGGGCAGACCGAACAGGGAGCGGTACACCCGTGCCCACTCCTGCGGGGTCGTCAGCTCGTCCTCGTCCAACCGCACATTCCACCCCTCGTTCGGGCCCTGCTCCAACGACGGCGATGTCAATCCCCAGTGAAAACCCGGAACCCGCACCGCACCACCGGTTTGGGTGAATCGTTCGCAAACTGTCGAGAACTTGCGACGCGGCGGTGGTTGCCAAGTCCGCTGAACGGTCTGTTTCCGGGGTAGCCTCGGGGGTAGAGACAGACGTACCTACCAGGAGGTTCGTCATGCCCTGCGATTTGATGCTGATCGCCTACGACGGTTCCGAGAACGCCCGGCGGGCCGTCGAATACGCGGGTCGGTTCCTGGCGGCCAACAGAGCCGTCGTGCTGACCGCGTGGGAGCCGATGGTGCGGCAGGCCGCGCGACTGTCGGGGTTGTCCGGGGTGATGCAGCCCGAATGGATGGCCGACGACGAAATAGCCGACGTCGCGCTCGTGGACGCGAAGAATATCAATGCCGAAGGAGTGCGCCTGGCCAAACTGGCCGGTCTCAACGCCGAGGCGCGCACCGTGGAGTGCACCACCACCATCTGGACGGCCATCGTGGAGGTGGCCGACGAGCTGGATGTGGACATCATCGTGGCGGGCACCCGCGGGGCCACCGGGATCCGCGCGCTCATGCATTCCAGCGTCGCGGACGCGGTGCTCAAACACTGTCACCGGCCGGTGCTGATGGTGCCGCCGGGCCGGGAGCCGGACGCGAAACGCGCCTGAACGCCGCAGTCCGGCACCGGAATTGCGGGAAATACGCTGGGCCGCAAGGCGTTCGCCCGTGGGTGACCTCCGGCACCGTGAGAGATGCGTCGCTCCCCGGGCGTCGGCGCCGACGGCCGGGACTATGTTCGGACCATGGACGGATTTCTGCTCGCGACACCCGACGGTGTCGTCCGCACCTCGGGCACCCGCGCCGCCTTCGCCTCGGCGGCGGCAGCGAGCGCGGCACTGCGCTCCGGCGCACACGAGCTGATCGTGGGTGCGCTGCCGTTCGATCCCCGCCGTCCCGCCGCCCTGGTCGCCCCCGAGCAGGCCGCCCATACCGCCGGGCCGTGGCGTCCGGCGGCACTGCCTGATCTCCCGGAGGTCCGGGTGATCTCCGAAATGCCCAGTGCCGCAGAGCATGTCGCACGGGTTACCAAGCTGGTCGAACTCCTGGCGGATCCCGGGCAACCCCTGCGCAAGGTGGTGGCGGCACGGTCGCTGGTGGCCGAGGCGGCGGCCCCGCTGGAGGCCGAGGTGATCGCCGGGCATCTGGTGACCCGGCATCCGCGCGCCGCCGTCTACGCCGTCGATCTCTCCGCCGCCGGACGCCCCGGCGAGACCCTGATCGGCGCGACACCCGAGGTCCTGATCTCCCGGCGCGGCCACACCGTCACCCTGCATCCGCTGGCCGGGACCCTGCCCCGGCTCGCCGATCCGGACGCCGACGCCGCGCAGGCCCAGGATTTGCTGGCCAGCAGCAAGAATCGCGAAGAGCACGCCTACGTCATCGACTGGATCCGCGAGCGGCTCGCCCCCGTCTGCGTCGAACTGTCCATCCCCGACGGCCCCGAACTGCTGTCCACCCCCGAGGTCTGGCACCTGGCCACCCCCATCCACGGCCGCCTCCGCCACCCCGCCACCACCGCACTCGACCTGGCCGTTCTGCTGCACCCCACCCCCGCCGTCTGCGGCACCCCCACCGACCTCGCCCTCGACGCCATCGGTGACCTGGAAGGGGACCGCGGCTTCTACGCGGGCGCGGTCGGCTGGTGCGACACCGCCGGCGACGGCGACTGGTACGTGGCCATCCGCTGCGCCGAACTCTCTGCCGACACCCTCACCCTCCGCGCCTTCGCCGGCGGCGGCATAGTCGCCGCCTCCGACCCCCACGCCGAACTCCACGAAACGACAGCCAAACTCCACACCTTCCTCGGCGGACTGCACTGCCCGATTCCGGAATAACCCAGCAGCGTTTTCCGTACGCCGAGGCACCATCCGCTAGAGTGCCGGGGAGGCTGGGCCGTTGGCCCGGTTACGCATGCGTCCGATGTTGGGAGTACCGCGATGAAGTTTGCCGTTCCTGGTGCAGCGAGTGCTGTCGGCGGAGCCCTGGTCGGGCTGGCGGCGGTCCTGGTCATCACAATGGCGGCTTCGCAGGACAAGCGGCCCGATATCGACCGCAGTGGCGACGCGGGCTCGTCGCTATTGAACAACGTTGAGTACGGCTCGCGCTGACCGGCTGACCTCCGAACCAGGCCACACCGCACCGCTGGGCCGCCGCTGGCTGTTCGGCAGTGTCATCGCCGCGTTCCTGCTCACCTTTCTGCAGTCACCCGGGCAGACGGTCGCGGACACCAAATACGACCTCGCCCAGAATCCGCTCGGATTCCTTTCCCGCGCTTCGCATCTGTGGAGCAGCCAGGCCCCGATGGGGCAGGTCCAGAACCAGGCCTACGGGTACTTCTTCCCACACGGCGCGTTCTTCTCCCTCGGACACATTCTCGGCCTGCCGGGCTGGGCGACCCAGCGCATCTGGTGGGCGCTGCTGCTGCTCGCCGGATTCTGGGGCATCATCCGACTCTGCGAGACGCTGGGCATCGGCAGTCGCGGCTCGCGGCTGATCGCCGCGGTCGCGTTCGCGCTGTCACCGCGCGTGCTCACCACCCTCGGCTCGATCTCCTCCGAGACGCTGCCCATGATGCTCGCGCCCTGGGTACTGCTCGCGCCCGCCGCCTTGGGCGTGGCCCTCAAGCGCGCGGAGAACGACGACGCCCCGCTGCCGCGTCGCGGGATGGCGACTCCCGCCGGTAGTGCGCTGGCGCTGGCACTGATGGGTTCGGTGAACGCGGTCGCCACCGCCGCGGCATTCCTGCCCGCGGCGCTGTGGTGGATCTCGTTCAAACCCAATCGCGCCTGGTGGCGGTTCACCCGCGCCTGGATTCCCCTCCTGGCACTGGGCACCTTCTGGTGGGTGGTGCCACTGCTGTTGCTGGGCAAGGTGAGTCCGCCGTTCCTGGACTACATCGAATCCTCCGGCGTGACCACGCAGTGGGCCTCGCTCGGTGAGGTGCTGCGTGGCACCGACAGCTGGACGCCGTTCGTCTCACCGGAACGCATCGCGGGCGCGGTGCTGGTCACCCAGCCCGCCGCGGTGCTGGCCACCGGCATGCTGGCGGCCGCCGGGATGGCCGGACTCGCCTTGCGCTCCATGCCGAATCGGGGTCGGCTGGCGCTGATCCTGCTGGTCGGCCTGGTCGGCATCTGCGCGGGCTACGCGGGCGAACTCGGCGGCCCGTTCGCCGAACAGGTCCGGGTGTTCCTGGACTCCGGCGGCGCGCCGCTGCGCAATGTGCACAAGCTGGAGCCGCTCATTCGTTTGCCGCTGGTGCTGGGCCTGGCGCATCTGCTGGGCCGGGTGCCGCTGCCGGGTTCGGTGCCGATGCCGGTGTGGCGCAGGGCCTTCGCGCATCCCGAGCGCGACAGGATGGTCGCGGTCGGGGCGCTCATCCTGACCGCGCTCGCGCTGTCCACCTCGCTGGCCTGGACCGGCAAACTCGCCCCGCGCGGCAGCTACGACCACGTGCCGCAGTACTGGCAGCAGACCGCGGATTGGTTGGCGCACAATGCCTCCGACACCCGCGCCCTGGTGGTGCCGGGCGCGCCGTTCGCCAGCCAGGTGTGGGGCCTGACCCGCGACGAACCCCTGCAGGCGCTGGCGAGCACGCCGTGGGCGGTGCGGGACGCGGTGCCGCTCAATCCGCCCGGCGCGATCCGGGCCATGGATTCGGTGCAGCGGCTCATTGCCGACGGGCGGCCCTCGGCGGGCCTGGCGGCCACCCTGGCGGGGCAGGGCATCGGAATCCTGGTGCTGCGCAACGACCTCGACCCGGATACCGCGCGCTCCACCTGGCCGATGCTGGCGCACCGCGCGATCGAGGGCTCCCCCGGTCTGGAGAAGGTCGCCGAATTCGGTGACCCGGTCGAGACGGGCCGGGTGGAGGGCCTGGTCGCGGACGGCGATCTGCGGCCGAACTACCGGGCCATCGAGATCTACCGGGTCGAGGCCGCTCAACCCGGCACGCCCGCCGAGGTGCACAGCGGCCTCGGCGCGCCGACCTCGTTCCCGGGCGCGTTCACCGTGCCACTGAACAGCCTCCAGGTCGTCCAGGGCGGGCCGGAAGTGGTGGAACGGCTGCGCCGCAATCCCGCGACGCCGGCCGGACCGATGCTGCTGGCCGCCGACGCCGCGGCCGCCGGGCTGCCCGCCGACGGCGTCACCATCACCGACACACCGATGGATCGGGAAACCGATTTCGGGCGCGTCGACAACCACAATTCGGCATTGCGGGCGCCCGGCGATGCCCGGCGCACCCACAACCTGGTCCCCGACTACCCGGTGTACGGCGCGCAGCTCGTGGAGGGCGAATGGTCCGGCGCGACCATCACCGCCTCCAGTTCCGCCGGTGACGCCACCCAGCTGGGCGGGGCCGCCCCCGGCAGTTCCACCGCGGCCGTGGTGGACGGCGACCCGGCCACCGCGTGGATCTCCAACGGCGCGGAACACGCTGTGGGCCAATGGCTCCGGCTCGACCTGGACAAGCCGATCAGCTCGGCGGTGCTGCGCCTGACCACCAGCGCCGCCGCCATCGGCAGCCCGGTGAAGTGGGTGGAGGTGGAGACGGCCAAGGGCACGGTGGCCGCGCGCATCACCGAACCCGGTACGCCGACGTCGATTTCGCTGCCGCCGGGCGCTACGGGCTGGATCAAGGTCACCGCCATGAACACCGAAGACGGCAGCGCCGGTGGGCAATTCGGGATCAGCGAGATCGCCGTGGACGACTACGCCGACCGCGACAACCCGGTGACCCTCGATATCCGCCACCGCACCGTGCTGCCGCCCGCACCCGCGAACTCCCCGGTGCGCGGCTGGGACCTGGGCCAGGAATTCCCCGGCCGCAGTGCATGTTTCGACTCCCCCGACCGCGTCCGCTGCAGCAAGGGCCTGGCGCTGGCCGCGGAGGAACCCGGCCTGTTCGAACGCACCCTGCAGGTTCCGCAGCCGCTCACGGTCACCCCGGATCTGATCGTGCACACCCGGCCCGGCCCGGCGCTGGAGGCGCTGCTCACCGATCCGGACCGCCCGATCGCGCGCGGGCAGGCCGATGTCGGCGACCCGCGCGGTTCCGCGCTCGCCGCCACCGACGGCGACCCGCGCACCAGCTGGACCGCACCCGAGACCAGTGTGCGCAATCCGGCGGGCGCGAAACCCACGCTCACCATCGAACTTCCGGCGCCAACCCTGGTGACCGGGCTGGAAGTGTCGCCCTCGCGCGGCGATCTGCCCGCGCACCCCACCTCGATCTCGGTGAATCTCGGTGACGGCCCGCAGGTGCGCGCGGTGAACCCGGACTCCGGCGCGGTCAGCCGGGTGGAATTGCATCCCTACGTCACCGACCGCATCGAGATCAGCATCCAGACCTGGGATCCGGTACTCGACCGCACCGCACTGGGTTTCGCGCAGGAGCAGCCGCCGGGCCTGGCCGAGGTGAACGTGCTGGGTCCCGATTATCCCGCGCCCGCCGACCCGAACCGGCCGATCACCATCGACTGCGCGCACGGCCCCACCATCGCCGCCGCGGGCCGCACCCTGCACACCACCGTGACCGGCACCGCCGCCGAATTGCTCTCCGGCGCACCGTTGCCCGCGACGGTGTGCGCGGCGGACGCCACCGAACCCGGGACACCGGCGGAGGCCGACTCGGGCTTCGAGTTCCCTTCCGGGCGGGTAGATGTCGCGGTCGCGCCGACCGAACTGTTCACCGTCGACGAACTGCGTCTCGACCGCGCCCCGGCGCTACCGCCGGTCGCCGACCCGAAAGGCACGACCGGAACCCAGGTACTGGTGCTGCCACTCAGCACGAATGTCGGCTGGCAGGCCCACACCGCGAACGGCGGCACGCTGAAACCGCTGGTGATCAACGGCTGGCAACAGGGCTGGCTGGTGCCGCCCGGGACACAGGGCCCGATCACCGTCTCGTTCCCCACCGACCGCTGGTATCGCCTCGCCATTTTCGGCGGCCTGCTGCTGTTGCTACCGCTGATCGTGCTGGCGCTGCGGGGTGCGCGATCCTCCGTTCGCGACGACGGCCCACCGCCGCGCACCTGGCGCAGCCGCACGGTCGCCGGGCTGGGTCTGGCCGCCGCGGCCGGGCTCATCGCGGGGCCGATCGCCTTGGTGCTCACCGGAATCGGCTTGCTCGTCGATCATCTGAGCCCGAGCCGCTGGCCCCGGGTACTTGTCGCACTCGCAGGTGGCGGCACCGCGATCTGTGCGGCCGCGCTCTCGACCGGTCCGTGGCGGTCGTTCGAGGGTTATGCCGGTGGCTCGCTGTGGGTGCAGTTCCCGGCCCTGGTCGCGGTGATTGCGGTCGGCCTGGCGGCGCTACCCGACAAACGCTGAATCAGCCTGCCGCTCAGCCGAAGCGGCGGCGCGTCCACTGCCGGACGGGTTCCTCCACGAGCGCGAAGCTGGCAGCTGCCAACGGCAGCGTGAACGCGATGGTCAGCACGTAGACGATGACGAAATGCCCGCGGAACGGCACGATGCCGAAGACCGGAAAGATGATCGACAGCACCGCCAGATGCCAGATGAAGATGCCGAAGGACCAGCGCCCGAACGTCGCGGCCACCCGGCTCTCAAGCCAGCGGTGCCGCCGGTCCGGCCGCAGCACCAGCGGAGCCAGCAACCCGAAGCCGATGATCGCGCCGAGCACCATCTTGGTGGCGTACTGCCACGGCTGACCGTGGGTCAGGCCCCGGAGTCCGGCCAGATTCGTGGTCGCGAGCAGCAGAGCCGCCAGCGCCAGCGGCCACATCAGCAGGTGGTTTCCCGCGATCCGCCGCAGGCGCGGGATCGCCAGGTCGGCGAGCTCGGCCAGCAGCATGCCGGTCGCGAACCACGGCAGATAGGCGGGCAGCCAGTTGTCGGCATGGATGCCTTCGGGGGTGGGTACGGGCAGCAGGTTCCAGCCCAGGAAGAGCAGTCCGAAGCCGAGCACCACCGGGACCCGGAACCGTGCACGCTGCCCACGCAACCAGACCAGGGCGAACGCCAGTAGCGGAAGTAGCAGGTAGAAGGCCACTTCCACCGAGAGGCTCCACATCTGGGTGAGCCCGTCGGTCAGCGTGAACGGCACGAACACCTGCAGCAGCGCGAGATTGGATACCCACACCCGCAGCCCGGCGGTGTGCGCTGCGCTGGGCAGCAGAATCAGCACCGCGGTCACCACCACCCAGTACGCGGGCAGGATGCGGGCCGCGCGATGCAGCAGATACCGCGCGGCACTCGGTGCTTTTCCTGCTTCCCGGGCCGCTGTCGCGTGCGGCCGCCAGAGCAGAAAACCCGACAGCGCGAAGAACACCGCGACCGCCATGTCGAATCGCTCCCACACCCGGCCCAGCAGCGGCTGTCCCGTCGCGCCGGTCTGGAAGGCCACATGGGTGAGGACCACGCCCAGCGCGGCCAGTGCGCGCATACCCTCGAGTGCCGGAACGAACCGGCCGAGCCGATGTTCGGCCGGAACTCCGGCCGGGATCGGGCCCGCATCAGGGTTCAGGGTGGTGGTCATCGGGTCCCAGTCTGCCTTGTACCCGTTTATGTGAGCATTCGCCATTTGACTTGGGGGATTTTAGGGGTGTTTTCCTGACTCGGCCGCACTCTTGGACCGCTCGGACTGTTAGTGTCTGGGCTCACGAGTGCTGCGCGGCGACCGTAGTGCTGGACGAATCACGTGTTCGACGACGAGGAGAACCTGCATGGCACTCAGTGCCGGTACCCGAAGGACGGTGGCCTGCGTACTCGTGGGAATCGGTGCGATGCTGCTCGTCGCCGCGATCATGATCCCCACCTATACCGTGAGCCGCCTCGCGAAGACCCCGCTGGACCTGGAAATCACCACCGTCGCGACGAATCCGCAGAACGGTGCCCCCAGTGAGGTGCTCGACGCCAAGTCCCTGACCTCGCCCACCGGGGCGGCGAAGGTGGACCAGAACGTCCCGCTCGTCTCGCAGCGCTTCCTCACCATCGAAAACCCGTCCAATGCTTCGGAATTGACGATCCAGGCCGGTCAGACTCTGCGTCGCACGGACAAGCAGGGCGACACCGGCCTGCTCACCGCGACCATCGACCGCGTCACCGTGGACCGCAAGACCGGTGAGCCGGTGGACTCCGTGGACGGCGGCCCCAACGGCTCGATCGCGGTGACGGTCGACAAGAAGGGCGCGGCCGTCATGGACCCGGTGCAGCACACCGGCCTGCAGTACCGCTTCCCGATCGGCACGGACAAGAAGACCTACCCGTACTTCGATCTGAACGCGCGCAAGACCTTCGACATCAACTACGTCGAAGAGACCGAGATCAACAACCTGAAGGTCTATCACTTCCAGATGACCGTTCCGGCCACCGATCTCAACTCGGTCGCCAACTCGGCGACCAACCGGCTGACCCTGCCCGCCGCCAAGTGGGGCGTGGACGGTGACGGCGACGTCGCCATGGACCGCTACTACACGAACGTCCGTGACCTGTGGGTCGAGCCGGACACCGGCACGGTCATCAAGGGCCAGGAGCAGATTCACCTGTACTACGCCCGCAGCGGCGACAAGCCCGAGGTGACCGCGCTGAAGTCGACCCTGGTGTTCGACGAGAACACCATCGAATCGCAGATCTCGGTGGCCAAGGACAATATGGACAAGCTGGCGCTGTACGGCCGCATCCTGCCGATCATCCTCGGCGTGCTGGCCGCGGTCTTCCTGATCCTCGGCGTCCTGCTCGGTGTGCTCGGCAAGAACGGCAACGGCTCCACCCCGGTCCGTCGCCCCGCCCCGGCTCCGGCCGGTGGTCCCGGCGGCAGCTTCGATCCGCCGACCCAGCAGATCGACATGAACAAGAAGCCCTAGCGGCTCCCGTTCGATCAGCGGCCCAGCATCTTTCCGAAGATGCTGGGCCGCTGTCGTTCCACCTCCGCGCCAGGGGTGCACACCCGGACTCACAGCCGGTGATGGCAGCATTGCGGGCGTGTCTGCCGTTCGTCGTCTGCCCGTGGTCAAGGACCTGACCTTGGTGACGGCGGGGGCGATGACCGCGAATGTGGCCGGTTACCTGCTGCAATTGCTCGCCAGCCGGTGGCTGGGCGTGGGTGGCTACAGCTCGTTCGCGAGCCTGCTGGCCGTGCAGATGCTCTGTGCCGTGCCCGCGCTCGCGCTGCAGAACGTGGTGGCGCGCGAAGTGGTGCGGGGTGCGCCCGTCGCGGCGGCCCGGGGCCTCACGCTGCGCTGCGCGGGTCTGGTGACCGCGGCGGCGCTGGTGCTGGTACCCGTGGTCAGCGCGGTGCTGAAGGTGAGCTTCGTGGCCGCGGGAGGCGCGATGTGCTCCGCGCCGATGCTGGTGCTGCTGGCCGGTGAGCAGGGAATTCTGCAGGGCCGCAGCCGGTTCCGTGAGCTGGCGACCGTGCTCGGCGGCGCGGCCGTCATTCGGATAGCACCGGCGCTGATCCTGCTGGCCTGCGGCTTCGGCGCCGCGCCCGCCCTCTGGGCCGGAGCGGCCGGAGCGGCGGTCGCCGCGGCGACCGCTCGGCGCATCACCGATGCCGCCGTCTCCGATCGTTCCGCCGACGCGCCTCCCGCGGCCACCTGGGGTCTCGGGGTGGCGGCGGTTTTCCGGGCGGTGCAGGTGCAGGCGGCGCTGACCGCGCTGTCGGCGGCGGATCTGCTGGTGGCGCGGATTGTGCTGGACGAGAACGATGCCGGGCGGTACGCGCTGGGGGCCATTGCCGCCAAGATCGCGTTCTGGTTGCCGCAGGCGGTCGGGGTGGTGCTGTATCCGCGGATGGCGCAGCCACAACATTCGGTGCGCGCCATGCGATCCGCGCTGGCGGTGCTGCTGGGTATCGGGGCGGTGACCGTACTGGGTGCGGCCGCGGCGGCCCCGCTGGCGCCCCTGTTCGCCGGACAGGATTACGCGCCGATTGAAGGACTGCTGTGGTTGTTCGCGCTCGAGGGGGCACTGCTCGCCGTACTACAGGCGGCGCTGCTGTCGGCGATCGCGGCGGATCGGACGGCTCCGGCCGCGATCACCTGGATCGGCCTGGCCGTCGGCGTGGTCGTCATGCTGGCCGGTGCGCATTCGGTGCTGTCGCTGATCGTCATCGCCACCGTGACCGCGGCGGCCACCACCCTGGTGATCACCGGCGTGGCCCTGCGCACGGCACGCGACGACGCCGAGCATCGTTCGCCGGTCCCTGATCTCGAAGTGGGTGGGACGTAGGGTGCCGAATGTGAATGCGGAGGGTCACAAGCGGTGGTATCGGCTGGTCCCGGCGGGCTACAGCCTGGCGCTGGCCGCGCTCGTGCTGGGCCCGCTGTTCGGACCGGGCTACCTGCTGCTGCGCGACGCCGTCAGTACGCCGCGCTCGTATCTCACCGATTCGGCGCTCGGGCTCGGTGAGGCGGCACCGCGCGCGGTGCCGCAGGACGCGTTGATCGCCACCCTCTCCTCGGTCGTGGACGGCGGCATCATCGTCAAAGCGATACTGCTGGCGGCCGTTTGGCTGGCCGGGTGGGGCGCGGCGGCACTGGCCCGGGACCTACTGCGGGTCTCGCTGGGCCCGCAACTGGTGGCTGCCACCGTCGCCATCTGGAACCCGTATGTGGCCGAACGCCTGCTGCAAGGCCATTGGAGTCTGCTCGCCGGGTATGCCGCCCTGCCCTGGATCGCCCTGCTGGCGGCCCGATTACGCGCCGCGCCCCCGTCCGGTACGGCCGGTACCTGGGCGGCGCTGATCGGTTGTCTGGCGGCCGCGGGCCTCACCCCGACCGGGTCGCTGCTGGCGGGTGGCCTCGCGGTAGTGCTGGTGGGTAAGCGGAATCTGCCTGCGACCGTGACGTTCTGGATTCTCTCCACCGCGCCCTGGGTGATCGCGACGGCGCTCTCGGGCACCGGGGCCGCACCCTCTGATCCGGCGGGCATCCCCGCGTTCGCCGCCCGCGCCGAACCCTGGCTCGGCACCCTGGGCAGCCTGGCGGGCCTCGGCGGCATCTGGAACAGCACCGCGGTACCCGATTCGCGGACAACGTTTTTCGCCTTGATCGGAACGGTGCTGCTGCTGGCGCTGGTGCTCACCGGGCTGCGCGCGGTCCGCGACTCCGGACGAGTCGCCCGGCGGCTGATCTGGTTGGCGGTCGCGGCGATCGTGCTGCCCGCGCTGGGCGCGACCGGCTGGGGGCTGTCGGTGGGCGAGTTCCTGGTGACCCGGGTGCCCGGCGCGGGACTGCTGCGCGACACCCAGAAGTACGTGGCCCTGGCGATGCCCGCCTACGCGCTGTGCGCGGCGGCCGGGTGCCGGGTGGTCGGGCGATGGCTGTCGACGAATGTCTTCGACGGGCCCGGCGCGCGACCCGATCGGTCCCGGACCGGCGGGGCCGCAGTGCTTTTCATCGCCCTGCTGCTCATCGCGCTGCCGGATCTGGCCTGGGGCGTCGGCGGGGCGCTGCGACCGGTGCACTATCCGGAAGGCTGGCAGCGCGTGGCGGCGGCGACCGACGGGCCCGGCGATATCGCGGTCCTGCCGGGCGGCATATTCCGGAAGTTCGGCTATTCCGGTAGCGCGCCCGTGCTGGATCCGGCTCCGCGCATGATGCGCCGAGATGCGTTGCAGACGGGCGAACTTCCGGTGCGGGGCGGGGTGGTCGCCGGTGAGAGCAAGCAGGCGCGACGGGTGGAGAAGCTGCTGCTGCGCGGCGCGTCCCCGCGCGAACTCGCCCTGCAAGGGGTGGGCTGGGTGCTGGTCGAGGGCGGGACGCCCGGACCGCTCGGCGACTCGAAAAACACGTTGGCCCAACTGGATCCCGTCTACAGTGACGCGGATCTGCAGTTGTACCGGGTGCCGGGAACCATCACCACCGATGACGCCACGCCCGCCGATCGCCGCCTGTCGGGTGCCGCGCATCTGTTGTGGGCGACCCTGCTGGTCGGCGGATTCCTCACCGCGGCAGCGTATTCGCGAAGGACCGCCCCGGAAGAAGGCTCAGTCCTTGGGGAATCCGAGAGCGAAGCCGAAGCCGATCACGACGATGCTCACGAGCGCGATGACGAGAATGATCCACATACCCACTAACTATGCAGCGTAGTAGACCCGCCCGCTCGTTTTCCGAACAGCGAATCAGTCGCGCGCGGGCGCGATCAGCCCGCTGACCCGCTCCCCGCGGGTCACCGCCGACAGCACCTCGAAAACCCCGTTTCCGGTTTGCTCCCAAGAGAATTCACGCGCCCGCGCCCGCGCCTTCTCCCCCAGCACCGTGCGGGCCTCGCGATTGCCGAGCAGTTCGCCGACGGCCTCGGTGAGCGCGGCGGCATCGTCGACCAGCAGCCCGGTCACCCCGTCCACGATGGAATCGGTGAGCCCGCGCGAACTCCGGTACCCGACCGTGGGCACGCCGTGCTGCGCCGCCTCGATGACCGCCAGCCCCCAGCCCTCCTTGCGCGACGGCAGCACGTGCACCCAGGCGCGCGAGAGCAGCCGATGCTTCTCGTGCTCATCGACATGACCGTGGAAGGTGACCGCGTCCGCGATGCCGAGTTCGTCGGCGTGCGCGCGCAGATTGCCCGCCCACCAGCCGTCGCCGATCACGTCCAGGCGCAGTCCGGGATTCCGCTCGCGCAGCCCGGCCACCACGGCCATGGCGTCCTCGATCTGCTTGTGCGGCACCAGACGTGACAGCACCACGATGCTCGGATGCGCGGTGCGGGTGTCGTCGGCACCGGCGGGCACGCGGGCCGGAATCGGTTCGGCGCCGTTGCGCACCACCGCGATTCGCGTCCCGGCCACACCGAGGGCGGTCAACTCCTCCGCCGACGGCAACGACACCGTCAGATACTGCTCGTGCCGGTGCACGCGCGGCGAGAGCCGCGATTCGATCCACCAGCCGATCCGGCCGACCAGCCGCCCGGCCACCGGCCACTGCTCGCGATGCCCGTGATGCACCAGCACCACGGTCGGCGCGGCCGTCGCGGCCCGCGCGAAGAAAGGAATGCCGTTCTGGGTATCGACGACCGCATCCGGCCGCAGCCCTTTCAACGGGCCGACCCCGAGCCGTCCCAGGGCGATCGCCGCCAGCGCCCGCGGATACACGGTGAACCGGCCGCCACCGCGACTGATCTCGATGCCGTCCACCGATTCCCGCCGCGCCGCCCCCGGATACCCGGCGGTCCGCAGCGTCACCTTCACCCCGCGCGCGGCCAGCTGCGCCCCGACCTGCTCCAGATACCGCTCACTGCCCCCACCCTGTGGATGCCCGGTGTCGCGCCAGCACAGCAGCAGCACTTCACGCACGGGCGGATCTCCAGGGTCACGGTCGGGACGGACAGACAATGGGCTCCACCATATAGCCCGAGCCCGCACCACGGGCCAACAGTGGTCATCCGACCTGCACGGCCGCCTCTTGTCCGGGCCGGGGTGGGCTGTGGAAAACTGGCCGCCGTGCTTCAAGCCGATCGGACCACCAAGCGCCAGGCCGGGCAGCGCCCGCGATTCGCCCGCCGGGCGACGCTGCGCCGGTCACTACGGCTGCTGGGGAGTTTCCGGTTCGAGCAGACCGACCCGGCTGTTTTCTATGGCGGCGTGGCCACCGATACCGCGGAAATGGTGGGGGATTTCTATCGGGATCTGACCGGGGAGTCGCTGCGCGGCACGATCGTGCTGGATGTGGGTGGCGGGCCCGGGTATTTCGCCGACGAGTTCGGGAGCGCGGGGGCCCGGTATCTGCCGGTGGAACCGGATCCGTCGGAGATGCACGCGGCGGGGCTGCGGGTGGCGGGGTCGGTGCGCGGGTCGGGGATGGCGCTGCCGTTCCGTGATGACGCGGTGGAGATCTGCATCTCCTCAAATGTCGCCGAGCACGTGCCGCAGCCGTGGGTGATGGCCGAGGAGATGCTGCGGGTCACCAAACCCGGTGGGCTGATGGTCTTTTCGTACACGGTGTGGCTGGGGCCGTTCGGCGGGCACGAGACCGGGCCGTGGCACTACCTGGGTGGCGAGTACGCGGCGCGGCGGTATCGACGCAAGCACGGCCGGGAGCCGAAGAATCGTTTCGGCCGTTCGCTGTTCGCGGTGCGGGCGTCGGAGGGAATGCGCTGGGCGCACGAAACACCGGACGAGGTCGAGATTCTCGCGGTCTTCCCGCGCTACCACCCGCGCTGGGCGTGGTGGATGGTCAAGGTTCCCGGGCTGCGGGAGCTGCTGGTCAGCAACCTGGTGGTGGTGGCCACCAAGCACACGGGTCAGCGTTCGGCGTAACCGCGCCGGAAGACGCGGCGTAGACCGGTGCACGGTTCGGGTTCGCCCCACGGTGACTCCTGGGTAGCCAACCCGACGGTCTCCATCGCGGTCAGGCCGACCTGACCGGCCAGGGCATTCACCGCGGCTACCGCCTCGGCCGCCTGCAATGCGGCGGCGGCCTGCTCCAGCGTGAGGGTCCGGCCCGGCAGGAAGGACACCACCCAGCCGCCTGCGCCGACGCTTTTCGCCTGATGCGGGGTGAGATCACTGGTCATCAGCGACCGATCGACTACTTGCACCGCCATGACTCGGACTCCCCTGTGCGGTAACGGTTCATGAATCGAGCGAGCTATCCACGGTAGCTATAAAGCATGCTCGCTGCGCCCGTCGAATGCAATAGTGCGTTCGGTGAAAAGCGAACCGACAGGTTGGAATTCGATTTTTCAGAGTGCTGCCGGTTTGCCGCAAGGATGCGGAATCACTTGCGGCCCTGCACATCAGACGCCGATCAATCCTCCGGCAACACCAGTCGCAATACCGGCTGCCCGGTCCGCACTGTCGGATAGGTCGCCTCGGCCACATCGACCCGCCAGCCCGGTGGCAGCACCCGCTGCAACTGACTCGCGGCCCGCTGCATGGGCGTACTGATCGTGGGCAGGCCCAGATCCGCCAACTCGTCGAGCAGGAGGTCATCGGAGCGCACATCGGTCATACGAGTGATCTACCTTTCGCGAAGCTAATGCATAGCAACCGACCAGAACGGTGGAGAAAGGCGTGCAGAACCGAGCATAGGCCACCGCCTGGCTACCCAGAATTCGAATCGCGTTTTACCCCACGGGTAACAAGGCGGCTTAGAAACCGAGGGGTCGAATTTCAAAGAAAATCCCGGTCAGCGGGACCGTGACCCGCCATGCCCCGGACAGCGAGAGGGGCAAAACTGTAACGTGTTCTCATGGAGTACCAGAGTCTGTTCATCGGTGGCCACTGGACCGCGCCCGCCGGTCCCGACACCCTGCCCGTCGTCTCGCCCGCAACCCTGGAAACCGTCGGCAGCGTGCCCGTTGTCACCCGCGCCGATGTGGATGCCGCGGTCGCGGCCGCCCGCCGGGCCTTCGACAGCGGACCCTGGCCCGCCACCCCACCCGAGGAACGCGCCGCCCTACTGTCACGCGTTGTCGCGCTGCTGGATCAGAAGGCGGGGGATCTCGCCGCCGCGCTGTCCGCCGAGATGGGCGCGCCCACCATGACCGCCAGCACCCTCAACTACGTGCCCGCGCGCGCCACCCTCGATTTCTACGCCGGGCTCGGAAAGTCCTTCCCCTGGACCGAAACTCGGACCGGTCTGTTCGGAACCACCCGCGTCTCACGCGAACCGGTCGGTGTGGTCGCCGCCATCATCGCCTGGAACGTGCCGCTGTTCCTGGCCGTCAACAAGCTCGCGCCCGCCCTGCTGGCCGGGTGCAGCGTGGTCCTCAAGCCCGCGCCGCTGACCCCGCTGGCCGCCAACCTGCTGGCCGACATCTTCGCCGAGGCGGGCCTGCCCGAGGGCGTGCTGTCGGTGCTGCCCGCCGAGGCCGACGCCTCCGAATACCTGGTCTCCCATCCGGGCGTCGACAAGGTGACCTTCACCGGCAGCTCGGCCGTGGGCCGCAAGATCGCCGCCATCGCGGGCAGCCAGCTCAAGCGCTGCTCCCTCGAACTGGGCGGGAAGTCGGCGGCAATCCTGTTGCCGGACATGAACATCGAGCACATGCCCCAGCTCGCCTTCTCCGGCCTGATGAACAGCGGCCAGGCGTGCGTGGCGCAGACCCGGATCCTGGCCCCGCGCAGCCGCTACGACGAGATCTTGGAGGCCCTCAACGCCTCCGTCGACCTCTTCCCGGTCGGCCTGCCCGACGATCCGGCCGCGCAGCTCGGCCCGCTCATCTCCGAGAAGCAGCGCGAGCGCGTCGAGGGCTACATCGCCAAGGGCAAGGACGAGGGCGCGCGGCTGATCCGCGGCGGCGACCGGCCCGCCGACCTGCCCGGCTGGTACGTCCGTCCAACCGTCTTCGCCGATGTGAACAACTCCATGACCATCGCCCGCGAGGAGATCTTCGGCCCGGTCCTCTCGGTGCTGCCGTACGACACCGAGGCCGAGGCCATCGCGATCGCCAACGACAGCGACTACGGCCTCGCGGGTTCGGTGTGGACCACCGATATCGAGCACGGCGCGAGCGTCGCCGCCAAGGTCCGCACCGGCACCTACGCCATCAACTGGTACGCCTTCGACGCCTGCGCGCCCTTCGGCGGCTACAAGACCTCCGGCATCGGCCGCGAGAACGGCCCCGAGGGTCTCGACGCCTACTGCGAGACCAAGTCGCTGCTCATGCCGATGGGCTTCGGCGCCTAGCGCTTGGCGAGCGGGAGGAGTGCCGGAACCGCGTTCCGGTACTCCTCGTAGCGCTGCCCGAAGGTGGCGATCAGCATGCGATCCTCCACCCGCACCCGCCGCAGCAGCCACGCCAGCACGAACGCGAAGATCACCAGCGACGGCCCGCCCTGCAGCAGCGCCGCGCCGCCCACCAAGGCGAGCAGCCCGGTGTAAATCGGATGCCGCACAAAGCGATACGGCCCGCCCGTCCGTAATTGGTGTTCCTCCTGGATCAGCGGCCGCCCCGCCCACATGGTCCCCAGCGCCAGCCGCGCCCACACCATCAGCACCGACCCCGCGATGATCACCACCGCGCCCAGCGCCAGCATCGGCCGCACGTGCCAGATCACCGGATCCCATACCCTTCGTGGCACGAAACTCATTGCCACCACAAGGATTACGATCCCCACGATCATCCACGGCTCCGGCAGCAACGTCCCGAGGAAGTGCTTCACCTTCCCGCCGAGACTGTCGCGCCGCACTGCCGCGAACCACACCGCCGTCCCCAGCCAGACCACCCATACGAGCTGGCTGCTCCACACGGCTATCCGAACCAGAAGATCGACTGCGTCCATAACCTCAGCCTGCGCCGATCCCGACGAACCGACCACCACCCAGGGCGCCGCGTGCCTCCACCCCCGGGTGGATTCTCCGGAACAACAAAACGGCCCGCTCCCACCGAAATCGATGGAAACGGGCCGCTGACAGTCTTACGTCAGGCCAGACGCTGCTTGAGCGCCTCGAACTCGTCGCGCAGGCCGCTGGGCAGCTTGTCGCCGATGAACTCGAACCACTCCTCGATGGAGGGGATCTCCTTCTTCCACTCCTCGACGTTCACCGCAAGCGCCTCGTCGACGTCGCCCGCGTTCACGTCCAGGCCCTCGAGATCGAGGTTGGCGGCGTGCGGCACATTGCCGATCGGGGTGGCCTCCGCGGCAGCGGTGCCCTCGATACGACCGACGACCCACTCCAGCACGCGGGAGTTCTCGCCGAAGCCGGGCCACAGGAAGCGACCGTCGGCGCCACGACGGAACCAGTTGACGTAGAAGATCTTCGGCAGCGCCTGCGCGTCGGCGTTCTTGCCGAGGGTGATCCAGTGGTTGAGGTAGTCACCCACGTGGTAGCCCATGAACGGCAGCATGGCCATCGGGTCGCGGCGCACGGTGCCGACCTTGCCCTCGGCGGCGGCGGTCTGCTCGGAGCCGACGGTGGCGCCCATGAACACGCCGTGCTGCCAGTCGAAGGACTCGGTCACCAGCGGGATGGTGGTCTTGCGGCGACCGCCGAAGAGGATCGCGGAGATCGGCACGCCCTGCGGGTCGTCCCACTCGGGGGCCAGCGTCGGGCACTGCGACATCGGGGTGCAGTAGCGCGAGTTCGGGTGCGCGGCGAGGGTTTCCGACTCGCGCTCGAACCAGTCGTTGCCCTTCCAGTCGATGAGGTGGTCCGGAGTGCCCTCCAGGCCCTCCCACCACACATCGTTGTCGTCGGTCAGGGCGACGTTGGTGTAGACGGTGTTGCCGGCCTCCATGGTGGCCATGGCGTTCGGGTTCGAGCTGTGGTTGGTGCCGGGGGCGACACCGAAGAAGCCGAACTCCGGGTTGACGGCATATAGTCGCCCGTCCGCGCCGAAGCGCATCCACGCGATGTCGTCACCGAGGGTCTCGGCGCGCCAGCCCGGGATGGTCGGCTGGATCATGGCGAGGTTGGTCTTGCCACAGGCGGACGGGAACGCAGCGGCGATGTAGTACGCCTTGTCCTCGGGCGAGATCAGCTTGAGGATCAGCATGTGCTCGGCCAGCCAGCCCTCGTCGTGCGCCATCGCGGAGGCGATGCGCAGCGAGTAGCACTTCTTGCCCAGCAGCGCGTTGCCGCCGTAACCCGAACCGTAGGACCAGATTTCGCGGTCCTCGGGGAAGTGGGTGATGTACTTGGTGTCGTTGCACGGCCACGGCACGTCGGCCTGGCCCTCGGCGAGCGGCGCGCCCACGGAGTGCAGCGCCTTCACGAAGGGGCGGTCGGTGCCCAGCTTCTCCAGGGCGGCACTGCCGGCGCGGGTCATCACGCGCATGGAGACCACGACGTACTCGGAGTCGGTCAGCTCCACACCCAGCTTGGGGTCCTCGGCGCCGAGCGGGCCCATGCAGAAGGGCACCACGTACATGGTGCGGCCCTTCATGGAGCCGCGGTACAGCTCGGTCATGGTGGCGCGCATCTCGGCCGGGTCGACCCAGTTGTTGGTCGGGCCGGCGTCGGCCTCGGTCTTCGAGCAGATGTAGGTGCGGGATTCGACGCGGGCGACGTCGGAGGGATCGGAGAGCGCCAGGTAGGAATTGGGCTTCTTGGCCTCGTTCAGCTTCTTGAAGGTGCCGGCGGCGACCAGCTGCTCGGAGAGGCGAACCGCTTCCTCTTCGGACCCATCCGACCAGACCACGCGGTCGGGCTGGGTGAGTTCTGCGACCTCCTGTACCCAGGCAAGCAGTTCCTTGTGCTCGGTGGGCGCGGTGCCATCGTGAAGACCAGGAATGGTCGCTGAGGTCATGAAAACTCTCCTGAGATGGGCGGGCCCCCGATAGCCATCGAGCCGAGGAGCGCGGCTCGCGACACCGGATGCCCTAGTTCCTTGCCATAGAGGTTAACGCCACATATCGCGGCGTACGGAATCGGGTTGTCCACTCGGTATCGGGTCGAAACCTCCGACCAGCCGCTATGTGAATTCGAGTGCGGCCAGGTCACGTTCACATGCCAGCAGTAATGCGGGGCGGCGCTGGGTGGCCTGACGCAATTGCGCCTCCAATTCACCGACCCGCAGATCGGTTTCCACCATGCGGGCCGCGGAGCTGCCCAGCACCTCGTCGGTGAGCCGTTCCTCGGCGTCGACCAGGGCCGTGGCGACCCGCTGTTCCAGCTGCGCACGGGCGTCGACCAGCGTGTCCGCGACCCATTGCCGCAGGTGCGCGCCCTCCGCGAGATGGCCGCGGGCGCGCACCACCCAGCTCGCGGCGGCCGCCCCGAGCAGCAGGCTGACCGGCATGATCGCGTAGTCGAGGGCCGGCCACAGGGCCAGCGGCGCCACCACCAGGCGGCCCAGCCCGAACCCCGCCGAGGCCCCCAGCGCCACCACCAGATGGTCCTCCACGCCGCGGCGGCGCGGACCCGGCGTGAGGAGCGCCCGCGCCACCCGTTCCGGGGCCGCCGGAAAAGATATATGCCATTCCTCCGCGACGGATTCTTCGACTTGACGGCACAATTCGCCGACTCGGGAGCGAATCGCTCGATCCATCTCCTGTGTGAGTTTTTCCACAACATCACTCACATGCCGCGGAAATTCGGCGTGTGTGCCGCGCGCGAGCTCCTCGATTTCGCCGCGCAACTCCCCGTGCGCCGCCCGAATCCTGGCTCCCACCTCGTGCAATAGATCCACCCGGGCCAGTTGCAGCCGATGGCGCACGATCGTCATGGCCGCCCCGCGCCCGCCGTCGCCGACCGCCAGCAGCCGGGCCCGCTCCTCCCGCAGTCCACCGATATCCCCACCCGCCCGCAGCCGCCCGATCTGCGCCTCGATCCGCCGCCGCGTCTGCGTCACCACCCGCTCCCGCACGATCGCCACCTGATCCCCGACCGCCCCCGCCCCGGCCGCCGCCACCAACCGCGCATGCAACAGCCCCACCCCCGACCGGTCCACCAGCGCCGCGTCCCCCGACGCCCGCCCGGCCGCGGCCAACCGCGCCGACACCGGCACGATCTCCACCTCCCGGCAGCCGTCCACCTCGGCCAGCAGTTCGGTATCCAGCTTCAACACGTCCCGCCACTCCCGATGCGCGTGAATCCCGTCGAGCGCGAACACGATTCGAGTCCCGTCCGCCGACAAGCGCCGCACCCGCTCCATCAGCTCGCCGCCGACCAGCGCCCCGGCCTCGAGGACCACCAGCGCCACCGGAACCGGCCGACCGCCGGACTCCGCACCGAGATCGACCTGCGGCGCCAACCGCGCCACCTCGACCCGCAGCCCCGCCGCCCCGGTTTCGTCACCCCCGACCAGCGCGATCGAGCCGGCCGCCGCCGAGACCGGCGCATGAACCGCGCGCAACAACGCCAGCCCATGCGGATTCCAGCGCATGACAACGGCTTCCGCCGCCGCGGTCAGTCCGGCGGACATCTCCTCCGGCGGAGGCGGCGAATGCGGCTGGATCGCAGTGGGTTCCGGTTCGGTCGCGGGATCGGCGGCGACGGCCCGCTGCGGCGGCAGATTCAGCGGCGGCGGATCGGGGCGGGGTTCGGGGATCAACACCCGCTGATTCGTATCCGCGGGTGCGTTCGGCTTGGCCGGACCTCGATCAAAGACCGCGGGCCGTGGCGATGGCCTCGTAGCGGTGGTGGAGTTCGCGGTGCAGGGCGTCGATTCCGGTGGCGCTGTGCAGGATTTGCAGGAGTACGCGCGGGCCGAGGGTGGGGTCGTGGCGGAGGGCCGCGAGCGCGCAGGAGACGCCGTGGAGTTCCCAGCGGTCCAGGAGGGCTTGGCGCGCTTCGGGGTCGGGGGCGAGGTCGGGTGCCGTGAACAGCTCGTGGGAGAGGGTCAGCGGTGGGTCGGGGCGCGTGTGGTGGCGGCGGAGGGTGCGCAGGTCGGCGTCGGTGAGGGTGCCGTTGCGGGTGCGCGCGGCGACCGCGGCCACCACGGGGAAGACGGTGTGGCCGAGGGTGGTCGCGAGCCGGTCGGCGTGCGCGGCGGCATCGGACCAGTGGGTGCCGATGGTGTCGGCCTTGTTGAGAACCACAAGGGTGCCCTCGGGCGGGAGGGTGGCCAGGAGCCGGTGATCGGCGGGGTCGGCGGCGCCGGGGAGGATATAGAGGAGAAGGTCGGCGTCCAGGACGGGGTCGGTTTGCCCGGGGTGGTCGACCGGTCGGGTTTCTTCGGCGGTGAGCAGCGAGAGCGCATGTCGCAGGGTGGTTTTGCCCGCACGGGCCCGGCCCGTCACCTGGATGCGCACGGATCGCCCGGCCTGCACGCGGGCAGCCTAGCCGGAAGCTACTGGGCGCGTGCGGGTTTCGGATCACAAACACGCAGGTCAGGCGGTGAGGAAGCAGACCGTTCCGGGTCCTTCTGTGCGCCAGCACAATTCGGTGCGACAGCCCTTCACAGACACCCGGGATTCCCCTACTCTGGCGATTCGGTCGGCATCAACGCCGATGTACGGCTGCGCTGACCCTCTCGGTCCACGGCCGCTGCGCTCAAAGTTCGAGGCTGGAACGAGGAGGTTGCGATGGCCGTCAACGCCGACGTCATCGGTGCCATCGGAATACCGGACGGTATCCACGAGCGAGACCGACCGCTGCCACCGAGCCGGGACCCCTTCTTCCATCCGCCGCGCGGGTTCGCGCGCCGTGAGCCGGGCGCCATCCTGCGCAGCCGCACGGTCGAGATCGCGCTGTTCGGACTGGTGCCGCAGCAGGTGACGGCGTGGCAATTGCTGTATCGCAGTCAGGATCTGCACGGTCGCCCCGAGGCGGCGGTGACCACGGTGCTGCTGCCGCAGGGCGCGGAACCGGATGTCGAGCGCCCGCTACTGGCGTTCCAGACCGCCATGGACGCCGTGACCGAGCGCTGCGCGCCGTCGTACGCGCTGCGCCGCGGCGTCCTGGCCCCGGGTTCGATCACCCAGCTGGAGTGGCTGCTGGTCGCGAACGCGCTGCGCCGCGGCTGGGCGGTGAGTATCGCGGATCACGAAGGGCCGCTGGGTAATTTCGGGGCGGCCCGGGAGCCGGGCTATCGCGGCCTCGACGGTGTCCGCGCCGCACTGCGTTTCGCGCCGCTGGGCCTGCGCGCCGACACCAAGGTGGCGGTGTGGGGCTATTCCGGTGGCGGCATGGCCGGTTCGTGGCTGGTGGAGCTGGCTCCGGAGTACGCGCCCGAACTGAATATCGTCGGCGCGGCGCTGGGCGCGCCAGTGGGTGATCCGCGGCACGTCTTCCTGAATCTGAACGGTGGTCTGTTCGCGGGCTTTCCGGCGATCGTGATCGCGGCGCTGCGGCAGGTGTATCCGGCGCTGGCCGAGGTGGTGGAGCGCGACTTCACCCCGGAGGGCCGCCGCCTGCTGGATCGGGTGCGCGGACTGGGCCCGATCGCGGTGCTGCCGCTGCTGGTCGGCCACCGCCTGGACGACTACCTGCGGCGTCCACTGGCGGAGATCCTGCCCGAGCTCGAGGACATGTTCGACGAACTGCGGCTGGGCAATCGCACCCCGGCTTGTCCGGTGCTGGTGGTGCAGCCCGTACACGACCAGGTGATCGACGCGGCGGGTGTCGACGGTCAGGTGGAGCGCTATCGGGCGGGCGGGGCAGCCGTCTGGTATGTCCGGGATCGCCTGAGTGAGCATTTCTCGCTACTGCCGTTGGCCACGCCACTGAGCCTGGATTGGCTCGCCGATCGCCTCGCCGGGAAAACTCTTACCGAACCCTCAACCAAGACCGTCTGGTCGGTCGCGCTCGCCCCGGCGCACTGGCGCAGCATGGTGGAAATGGCAACTACCGCAATGCGAGTCACGCTCGGGCTGCCCCTGCGGCCGGGCTCCGCGACGGCGTCCAGCGAGGTCTCGGGCCTGGCAGCCTGAGTGTCGGCGGTCGCGGCAACCCCGGTCGATTGCTGCGCGAACTATCCAATACTGGACAATGGACGCCGTGAACGACGCCGCTAACCACTCCGCCGAGCCAGCTCCCGGGCCGCGTCCTGAGGGAGGCCATCGCCTCTACCCGCGGGTCACCAGCTTCCGCGCGCGCCGCGGCGCGATCTCGCCCGCGCGCCAGGGTTCCTGGGATGAGATGTGGCCGCGGATCGGCAAGGACGTCTCCGACGAAAAGCTGGACGCCGACACCTGGTTCGGTCGCTCGGCCCCGCTGATCGTCGAGATCGGCTGCGGCACCGGCACGGCCACCGCGGCAATGGCGCAGGCCGAACCGGAGTTCAACCTGATCGGCATCGAGGTCTACAAGCCCGGCCTGGCGCAGCTGGTGCAGCGGGTGGAACGCGAACAGATCGAGAACATTCGACTGCTGCGCGGCGATGCCGTGGATGTCCTGGAAAATATGATTGCTCCCGAATCGCTGACGGGTGTTCGGGTGTTTTTTCCGGACCCGTGGCCGAAGGCGCGGCACCACAAACGCCGGCTGTTGCAGCCGGAAACCTTCGCACTCATCGCAAGTCGCCTGATTCCCGGCGGCGTGTTGCATGTGGCGACCGATCACGCCGACTATGCGGAGTGGATCGGACAGTACGGAAATGCGGAACCCCAGCTCATCGGCATGAACGAGCCCACCGGCGGGGACCCCGACGCCTATCGGAACAAAGCACCGATTGGTTTTGAACGTCCGATTACCAAGTTCGAAAACAAAGGACTCCGCGCGGGCAGCGCCATCACGGAGTTCATCTGGGGGAAGATCGAATCATGAGCGTCAGCGAGATGGCCCCGGAGGTCGCCGAAGTTGCCGGAATAATGCACGGCACCGAATCGACCGAACTATCGGGCACCGCCACCGGTCTCGGCGGCAGCACCGGTGGCCCCGCCACCGGATCTCTCAGTGGTCATGCCACCGGCTCTCTGAGCGGTAATGCCACAGTCGCCCTGGGCGGCAACGCGACCGACGTGCGTCGCGTGCTGCTGGTGTGGGACGCACCGAATCTGGATATGGGTCTGGGCGCCATTCTCGGCGGCCGCCCGACCGCCGCCTACCGCCCGCGCTTCGACGCGCTGGGCCGCTGGCTGCTGGCCCGCACCGCGGAACTGTCGGTGGGCAGCAGCACCCGGGTCGAGCCCGAGGCCACCGTCTTCACCAATATCGCTCCGGGCACCGCGGACGTCGTGCGACCCTGGGTCGAAGCTCTCCGCAATGTCGGCTACGCCGTCTTCGCGAAACCCAAGATCGACGAAGACTCCGATGTCGACAGCGACATGCTGGGCCACATCGAACTACGCCGGCGCGGTGCCGGTCTGGCCGGCATCATGGTGGCCTCCGCCGACGGGCAGGCGTTCCGCGCGCCCCTCGAGGAGATCGCCGCTTCCGGTGTGCCCGTTCAGGTATTGGGTTTCCGCGAGCACGCGAGTTGGGCCGTCACGTCGGATATCCTCGAGTTCATCGACCTCGAGGACATCCCGGGCGTGTTCCGTGAACCGCTGCCCCGGGTCAGCCTCGACTCGCTGCCCGACGAGGGTGCATGGTTGCAGCCGTTCCGGCCGCTGTCGGCCCTGCTCACCTCCCGCCCCGCTCAAGGAGTCGCTTAGTGTTCACCCGCTGGGGCGACCTGGTCTACAAGCTGCGCTACACCGTGCTCGGTGTGGTCGTTGCCGCAATGCTCGGCCTCGGAGGCTTCGGATTCGGGCTCGAGGACCATCTCAGCTCCAGCGGATGGTTCGACCCGAATTCGCAGTCCTCCCAGGCCTCGATGCTCAAGGACCAGGTCTACGGGCGCGATCACAACAGCGACGTGATCCTGCTGTACTCCGCGCCCGATGGCCAGACCATCGATGATCCGACGTGGAGTCAGAAGGTCATCAACAGCCTCAACGCACTGCCGTCGAAGTACCCGGAGATCAGTGGCATCAACGCTTCTCCGTTCAAGCTCGACGTGCCCAGTTCGCAACTGGCGCAGGCGGCGAGCACGGATCGTAAGCACGCCTTCGCGTCCGTGGCCATCAAGGGCGACAACGACACCGACATGGTGCGCAACTACCGGACGGTGAAACAGGCCGACGCCTTCGCCATTCCGGGCGTCACCGTCGAGGTCGCCGGTCTGCAGCCGGTCGCGGGCACCCTGAACGACACCATGGCGCAGGACCAGAAGCGCATGGAGATGATCGCCATTCCGGTGGTTGCCGTCCTGTTGTTCTTCATCTTCGGCGGCGTCGTGGCGGCGGCCCTGCCGCTCATCATCGGTGGCCTCACGGTGCTCGGCGCCAATGGCATCGTCATGGGGATCACCAAGTTCACCGAGGTGAACTCCTTTGTCTCGCCCGTTGTTTCGATGATCGGTCTGGGTCTGGCCATCGACTACGGCCTGTTCATCGTGAGCCGTTTCCGCGAGGAGACGGCCGACGGCTACGACACCAAGGCGGCCGTGCGGCGCACGGTGCAGACCGCGGGCCGCACCGTCATCTTCTCGGCCACCATGATCATCGCAGCCAGCGCGGGCATGCTGCTGTTCCCGCAGGGCTTCCTCAAGTCGGTGGCCTACGGCACCATCGCGACGGTCGCGCTCGCCGCGCTGTCGGCGCTGACCATCCTGCCGGCCATGCTGTCGATCCTGGGTCCGCGCGTGGATGCGCTGGGGCTCAAGCGGTTCCGCAAGGACAAGACGACCGAGGAAATCGAGAACGGTTTCTGGGGCAAGATCACCGCCTGGGTGATGAAGCACCCGCTGAAGGTCGCCATTCCGATCACCATCGGCCTGCTGCTGCTGATCATCCCGGTGAAGAACCTGGCCTTCGGTGGCATCAGCGAAACGTATCTGCCGCCGAACAACGCGACCCGGTTGGCGCAGCAGCACTTCGACGAGATCTTCCCGCTGCGCAAGGCCGACCCGGTGCAGCTGGTCATCGTCACCGACAACCCGAAGAACATCGGCACCATCCTCAACGAGGCGAACAAGGCCAGCGGACTGCAGCCGAAGACCTCGTTCTCGCTGCCGCAGACGCCGCCCAACGGCTCCAACGTGTGGTCCACCACGCGGCCGCTGGACAAGGGTGCCGACATCAAGCAGACGATGGCGGACCTGCGCTCCATCGACGTGCCGGACGGCGCCGAGGTGATGGTGACCGGAACGCCGGTCATGATGCAGGACAGCATCGATCAGCTGGTCGATCGCATGCCGCTGATGATCGCGCTGGTGGTGCTGGTGACCACCATCCTGATGTTCCTCACCTTCGGTTCGCTGGTGCTGCCGATCAAGGCCGCGCTCATGAGCGCGCTCGGCCTGGGTTCCACGCTCGGCATCCTGACCTGGATCTTCATCGACGGTCACGGCGCGGGGCTGCTGAACTTCACGCCGCAGCCGATCATGTCGCCGGTGCTGGTGCTGATCATCTCCGTGGTCTACGGCCTATCCATCGACTACGAGGTCTTCCTGCTCTCCCGCATGGTCGAGGCGCGCACCCAGGGCGCGAGCACGACCGAGGCGGTGCGCTCGGGCACCGCGCAGACCGGCCGGATCATCACCGCGGCCGCGCTCATCCTGCTGGTGGTCACCGGCGCGTTCGCGTTCTCCGATCTGGTGATGATGCAGTACATCGCCTACGGCATGGTGGCGGCGCTGTTCATCGACGCGACCGTGCTGCGCATGCTGCTGGTCCCGGCCACCATGAAGCTGCTGGGCGACGACTGCTGGTGGGCGCCCAAGTGGATGAAGAAGATTCAGCAGAAGATCGGCCTGGGCGAGCCCATCCTCGACGATGAGCGACCCGGCGGCGGCGAGGTGCTCGACCTGGTCAAGGCGACCCCGATCACCGACCCGGTCACCATGCAGATCCCGATCCTGGCCGACGGTTCCGCCGCGAGCCGCCCCCGCAAGCCGCGTCCGCGCCGCACCGTGAACGTGGACAGCGAGGCGCCGACGCAGCGCATCAATGTCACCCCGTCCGCGAGTGTCACGGAGAAGGCGGCGGCGCCCGCGGAGCAGGCGCCGGAGTCCGATCGCCCCGCGCCCGGATTGCCTTCCGCCACCGCACGTCCCGGTCGCGGCGTCACACCCTCGACCGGTGCTGCGGCGCCGTCGTTTGTCGTCAATCCGGGCACAGCGACCCCGGGTCCCGCCAATCCGGGCGTGCCCGGCAACCCGGGCCCGCTGTCGGGGCTCGTCGCGCCCGAATCGTCCCCGGCCCCCGGCACTTCCGGCACGGAAGGCCAGGGCAACCCGGCGCCGCGCGCCGAATCCGGTGCGCCGCTGACGAATCTCGGCGGCTCGAGCGAGTCCGGGTCGGCACTCCCGCCGCGCCGCGTGACCAGCGCGGCCTCGGCCGACGCACCGACCACCGACCTCGGCGCCGGTGCTGCCGGCCCGGGTGGGGGCGCTACCGCGCGTGGCCCGATGGCCCCGCATCCGATCGGTGACTTCGCCTCGCCCGGTACGGGATTCACCAATCCCGGTGGTGGCCTGCCGCAGCGTGGCAGCACACCCGCACCGCAGTCGGCGCAGCCCGGCGCGGTGCCGTCGATCTCGCAGCCCACGCCGCCCGCGGCCGCCGCACCGCCGGTACCGCCCGCATCGCCTGCGGCACCGGCCGATCCGTCCGCCCCGGCGGTCGGTGCCGAGCGGGTGCTGCCGCCCCCGACGGCGAAGATCGCGCCGCATCCGGCCACCCGAGCCCAGCTCTACCAGCCGCACCCGGCCGAAACCGGTGACGCCGAGACGCACTCGGAGCCCGCCGCCGATTCGGCTGCGACGGAAGAGCATCCGGCCCACCACGCGGCGGACGAACCGCCGACCGGTGAACGCAGCAGCATCGAACAGTGGATGTCGGATCTGCGTTCCGCGCGCCGCCGACCCAAGCCGGACGAGGATGCCAAGCATCGCGGCGGTGAGGGACGCCAGGTGAGCGTCAACGAACTGCTCCGCCGCCAGGATCGCGACTGATCCGTACCCGACCACGATGAACGCCCGGCCGAATCCTCGGCCGGGCGTTCGTCTTTCACCGGGTCACGCGGTGGGTGTGCGGGTATCCAGATCGGCGTAGGCCCGCGCATAGCGGGTGCCCGCCACCAGCAACAGGACACCGACCACCAGGAAGGCCGCGGCCCGCACCAGCCCATCCAGGGTCGCCAGATCGAACAGGAACAGTTTGGCGAGAGCGGCGGCGGTGACCAGCAGCCCGGCCGCGAGCGCGACCTTCGCCCGCTGCGGCGTGCGGGCCAGGCTGCGCAGGCCGTAGAGCAGGGCCGCCGTCGCGGCGGCCATCCAGACCACCGTGGCGATCCCGTGCCCGGCGCGGAAGCCGTCCGGGTTGCCGGTGGCGACACCGAGGGACACCGTCAGCGCGGTCACCGTGTACAGCCCGGCGATTCCGGCGAACACCGCCAGCGTGGTGGCATCGGATTCCCGATCCAGCACGCCGAGGCGGCGCGCGGCCCAACCCGCGACCACCAGCACCGCGAGCACCAGCAACGCCGCCAGGGCGGTCGAAATGCTCAGGTGCGCCGCGGCTGCCGCGGGATCGGCGAGCGTGTTCGGGTCGGCCTGAGCGACGAAGGCGAGCGCGCCGAGCATCCCGTAGGCCGCACCGAGGCCCGCGGCAATCCGCGACCGCTGCTGACCGGCCACCGCCAGGAAGCCCAGGGCGACCACGTTCAGGGCCAGCGGCAAGGTCTGCACCCGCGAGACTCCGACGCACGCCTCCAACAGCGCGAACGCGCCCGCCAGCCCCGCCACCACGGCGAGGTGACCCGGAATCCGCAGGGCAGCCGACAGTTTCGGCACCCACGGCAGTGCCGCGACGAGCAGCAGCACGGCCGCGGCCGAGCCGGACACGACCACGGATCCGGTGCGGCCGAACATGACCGGCGCGGCCAGCATGGGCAGGGTCGCCGCCGCGAGACTCAGGCTCGCGGCCACATCCCCGGCCCGCCGCCGCCCGGACGAGACGGCACCCGCCAGCCCCGCGACCGCGATGACGATCGCGGCGGCCAGCACCTCGAAACGGTGCGACGCGGCAGCCCCGTCACTGTTCAGCTTCAGCGCCGAGTCGCCGACCGCGACCAGGGTCGCCAGTACCGCCGGAACCGTGCGCACCACGTGCAGCCACGGCCAGTCACGCACCAATTGCACCGGGAGGGCGGCGATCTGCAGCACGATCAGGAAACCGAGCAACGCCAGTTCGATGGTCACGATCGGCGCGAGCAGTGCGGCACCCAGCACCACGAGTACGGCGAGTGCCTGCGAACGCCACTGCACGGCCAGCGCGACCCCACCCGCCGCGATCCCCAGCGCGACCACGTACCCGACCACGGGATTCAGCCAGCCGTACATCGTGGTCATCGCGATGACATCCAGGTATCCCCCTGCGATACCGGTGGCCGCCAATGCGATTCCCCCGACCCGTCCGCCCGCCTTGCCGAAAACCCGGACCCCGACCGCCACCAGGGCGCCCGAGAACACCGCGCCCGCAACAACTCTCGGCACCGGACCGAAGAACCCGGCCTGCGCCGCCAACACCAGCAGCATGACCACACCGATCAAGGTGACCGCCACCCCTGCGACAGCCAGCACCCGGCTGATCACCCCTTCCCGCTGCCACCACGGCGAGCGCACCGGCCGCGCATACGCACGACCCCGCTGCGGTGGCAACTGCGGCATGGGCTGATGGTTGGCCGGCCGATTGCTTGGCGCCATCCAGCCGGGACGCACCGCGCCCGGCGACGGAACACCCTGTCCCCCAACGGTCTCCGCACCCGGCGTAAACGGCTGCCCCCAGCCGGTCACCGCAGGAATGGGCGGCGTGGGCACGCCCTGCGCGGGCGACGGTGCGGCTGGTACAGGCGGCGGCGCGGCCTGCGCAGGGGGTGGGGTGGCTTGCGCAGGGGGTGGGGTGGCTTGCGCAGGAGACGAGGCGGTCGACGGTGGGGCCGCGGGCATGGTTGCGCCCGTCACCTGTGGTGGGGTGACGGGCGCTGCGGTGTATGTCGGTGTGGTGCGGGCGTTTTCGTCGATGACCTGGCGGTGCAGGGTTTCGAGGTCGCGGCCGAGGACGTTCATGTGCTCGCTGAGCGAGGTGAATTCAGTCGACAGCCGCGCGATCAGGCGAGGATCGATGGCGAGATTCATGGTCGCCATACTTTCGGGTGGGGCGTCCGGCCACCTGAGTAGAACCACCCGGTCTACTCACGATTACTACCCGAGCACGCCCGATCGGGGTGTGCAGCCCAGGTCAGGCGGGGTGCGCGGGGGCCGAGGCGCGGGCGATGGTGGCGCGGATCTCGGTGGTGATGAGGTCCGGGGATTCGAGCATGGGGACGTGCCCGAGGGTCGGGAGCGGGCGCACATCGAGGGTGTCGGTCGAGGCGAGGGGGCGGTAGACGTGCGGCGGGAGGACGCGGTCGTTCTCCGGAAGCAGGATGGTGGTGGGCAGCTTCAGCTCGGACAACTGTGTGAAACCCGTTGCGAGATCCGGATCTTCGGCCAGATCGTCGGCGATGGCGCATTCCGTGATGGCGGCGGTCATGGCCTTGGCCAAGGGATTCGGGACATCGGCGGGCCGGTTGGCGAGCAGCGGCAGCAACAGGCTGCGCAGCAGGGTGGGCATGGTCGGCTGCCGGTCGGGGCCCAGGCCGATGAGCGGGCCGAAGGCCCGGAACTTGCGCAGCAGGGAATCGGCGGCGGCCGGGGTGCGCCACAATCCCGCGGGGGCGATGGCGGTGCAGGAGCGGGCGCGGCCGCGCGCCGCGAGTTCCAGCGCGACCCAGCCGCCGAGCGAATTGCCCGCGATATGCGCGGTCTCCCAACCGGATTCGTCGAGCAGCCGCTCACAGTAGTCGACCAGGGCGGCCACGGTGGCGGGGCGGGCGGCCTCGGGTCCGCCCCAGTGGCCGGGGAAGGTGGGCGCGAGCACGGTGTGCTCGGTGGCCAGATCGTCGAGGACCGTGCCCCAGGATTCCCAGGTGAGCAGCACCCCGTGCAGCAGGAGCAGCGGTGCGCCGCCGCCGGATCGATGCACTGCCTCCGGAACGTCGACGCCTTCCACCATGCCGTGACCCTACCGTCCGGAACAGACTGCCGCCGGTCCGGTTTCACGCGCCCGTTTTCACGCGCCGTTGAGGAAGCGCTTCCAGTTGGTGCCGAAGGGGTGCTTGGCCTTGATGGAACTGAAGCGCAGCGTGCCGTGCACGATGATGTGCAGCGGACCGATGGGCGCGCCGGTGCGCACCTTGGTCTCGGCGCTGGACGCGATCAGGTCGATGCTGGTCATGTCGACGGTGGCCTCGGGCGGCAGGATCAGTTCGACCGAGCCGCAGGTGTCGTTGACATGGATCTCGACCACCTGGGTGGTCATCACGGCCTGGGTGAAGTCCAGCTTCACGCTGCCCAGCAAATTGTTGATCGATATCGCCGGCGGCACCTGCCACGGACCCTTGCGTTCCACACTGGACAGGCGCGCGCGAATCACATTGCCCGGCATGGCCGGGGGCATGCGCTGCGCCGTCACGAATCGTGGCTGCGGCTGCACCCAGCCTTGCGCGGCGGGGGCGGGTTGCCCGACCAGCCGGATGCCCGGCAGATCGACCAACACCGTATTGAGTTCGCCGCGGGTCTTCGCCGCGAGCGCGGTGTCCATGCGCTCGGTGAACTCCCCCAGCGACAGCATGCCCAGCCCCACCGCGCGCTGCAGCAGCCGGCCGACATGTTCGCGTTCGACATCAGATACCCGTAGATCCCGGTCGCCGATCACGGCGTTGCCGGTCGCGAGAGCGGAAACCGCTTCAGGACCTCCCATGCCTTCGAGGTTAGCCAGCGGCGCACCCCGGCCGCATCAGGGCAATCCCTGATCCACGCCCCGATTCGAGTCGTACGGCAGCGCTACTCGAGGCCCTGTTCGATCGCGTAGCGGGTGAGCTCCACGCGATTGCCGAGTTGCAGTTTGCGCAGCGTGGACTGCACGTGGTTCTCGACGGTGCGATGGCTGAGGCTCAAACGGGTGGCGATCTGCTTGGCGGACAAGCCCTTCGCCACCATGCGCAGGATCTCGGTCTCCCGGTCGGTGAGGGCCGGGCGATGCGGTTCGTCGCGGTCCTCCGGGGTATTGGCGATGCGACGGAACTCGCCGAGCACCAGGCCCGCCAGGCCGGGTGTGAAGACGGCCTGACCGGCGGCGGTGGCGTGCACGGCATCCAGCAGTTCGGTGGCCGAGGCGCTCTTGACCAGGTAGCCGGTGGCCCCGGCCTTGATGGCGTCGAGGACGTCGGCGCGTTCGGCCGAGGCGGAGAGCACCAGGACCCGGGAGCGCGGCGAGACCCGCAGCACCTCGGCGGTGGCGTCCGCGCCGTTGCCGTCGGGCAGTTGCATGTCCATCAGCACGACGGTCGGGAGGACGGCGGCCGCGCGGGCACCGGCGGCGCGCACCCCGTCGGCGGTGGCGACCACGTCGAAGCCCGCCTCGGCGAGGTCGCGGGCCACGCCCTCGCGCCAGATCGGGTGGTCGTCGACCACCATCACCGTGATGCGCCGATCCGATTCGCTCATGGGATCCTCCGCTCTCCTTGCCGCCGCACGGGTCTCATTGTCGCCGTTGCACGGGGACGCGGAACTCCCATTCCGCGCCCGCGCCTTCCTCGTCGTCGTCCCAGCTCGCCGCCTCGAACAACAGTTGCGCGGTCCCGCCCAGGGCCTCGACACGACCGACGATCGAACGCGAAACGCCCATGCGCCCTTGGTCTTCGGCTTCGGCGAGCCGGCCGGGTGGAATCCCGGGGCCGTCGTCGCGCACGCTCACGATCAGTTCGGCGCCGGTATCTTCCAGCAGCACATAGGCTTTCGCACCAGGACCGGCGTGCTGCACCACATTGGCGAGGGCGGCGGCCACGGCGGCGGCCAGCTCGCGGGCCGCCCAATGACCCAGCGGCACCGGATCACCCGGGGTGGAGACGAAGACCGACGGGGTGGCCTGGGCGGTCAGCAGCGGGCGCAGGTCCTCCTCGGTGCCGCCGTCGGCGGCGGGGACGCCCTGCTCGGAGATGAGCACCCGCAGCGCCACCTCCTGCTCCCCGGCCCGCTGCGCTAATTCGGCTGTCGGACCGCCGATCTCGTTGCCGCGACGCTTGATGTAGCTGAGCACCTGCAGGACGCCGTCGTGCACCTCACGGGCCAGGCGTTCCCGTTCCTGGGCGGCGGCGGTGAGCCGGACCGCGCGCTGCAGCTGCGCGTGCGCGCGGCGGGCGGTGTTGGAGGCCAGGCCCAGGGCCAGGCCCACCGAGATCAGCACGGGCAGGGTGGCGTCGCGCCAGACGTCGAAATCCCATTGGGCGCGGGCGGTGATGACGGCGCCGGAGACGAGCAGGCCCGAGCAGACGCCGCCCAGCGGACCCCACAGGATCGCGGCGGAGACCACGGCGTTCGCCGCCCACAAGGTGGTGGGCAGGGTCTGATGATGGTGGTACCAGTCGTAGGAGGCGATGGTCCGGGTGGCGAAGATCAGGGCGATGACCACCAGGTGGTCGCCGATCACCACCGCGGTCCGGACCCGCGGGTGGTGGCGAATCCGCCACTGCGACAACAGCACCGCCGAGATCCCCGACCACACCACCATGATCGCGATGTAGAACCAGCTCAGCCGCTGATTGGTGTAGTACGACACCGACGCGATCTGCTGGCCCACCGCGTACAGCAGGGTGACCAGCCGGAAGGCCTGGACCGCGCGCCACAGCGGCGCGGATGCGGCCCAGTCCGGATCCGGATCAGTCGCCCGCGTCACCGGTGCCGCCGGGTGACTTGGTCGGCCGATGATCGTCCTCGCCGGTGATCGCGGAGACGGGCAGAATCGCGTCGGGATCGTCCGGCTCGGCGTGGAATATGCCGTCGTGCGGGTCGCCGGTGTGCAACTCCTGGTACGCCTCCTCGGGCGAACCGGCCAGCAGCGAGCGGATGGCGGTATTGAGCACCGCCACCAGCGGCACCGCGAGCAGACCACCGGCCAGACCGGCCAGCACGATGCCCGCCGCGATGGCCAGCACCACGGCCAGCGGATGGATGCGCACCGCGCGGCCCATCAACAGCGGCTGCAGCACATGGCCTTCCAGCTGCATGACCGCGATGGTGATGCCCAGCACGATGAGCGCGGTGACGAGGCCCTTGGTCATGAGCGCGATGAACACCGCCACCGATCCGGCGATGAAGGAGCCGATGATCGGGATGAACGCGCCGATGAACACCAGCGAGGCCAGCGGAAGCGCCAGCGGCACACTGAGGATCGCCAGGCCCGAGCCGATGCCGATGGCGTCGACCAGCGCCACCAGGACGGTGGCGCGGACGAATCCGGTCAGGGTGCCGAAGCCCAGCTTCCCGGCCACCCGCACCCGATCGCGGTGCGCGGTGGGGATGATGCGGGTGACGAACGTCCAGATCTGATCCCCGCCGTAGAGGAAGAAGATGAGGATGAACAGGGTCAGGAAGGCGCCGGTGAAGAATTCGCCGATCACGGTCGCGGTGGTGAGCGCGCCGTTGGTGAGCGCGTCCTTGTTGGACTCGATGGTCTTGACGATGGTGTCGCCCGCATTGCGGATCTGATCGTTGCTCAGGTGCAGCGGCCCGTTGATCAGCCAGTCCTGCACCTGGTGCACGGAGGTGGTGAACTCGCCGGACAGCTGCGGCACACCGGTGACGAACTGTTCGATGACGAAGGTCATGATCCCGGCGAGCAGGCCGAGCGACCCGACCAGCGCCACGAACACGCCGAGCGCGCGGGGCACCCCGAACCGCTGCATCCAATTGACCAGCGGCGCCATCAGTGCCGCACCGAGCAGCGCGATGGACATCGGAATGGTCACCGTGGACAGCTTGCGCGCCAGGTAGGCGAAGGCCAGCACCGCCGCGAAGATGATCAGCAGCCGCCAGCACCACTCCGCGGTCTGCCGCACGATCGGGTGCACGGCCTCCCCGTCACGGCGGCGCGAACCACCGGACTCGCCGGATCTGCTGGACGTCGCCCGCACCTCACTCACAGGGGCGAGCCTACTGGGTGAGCTCGACAATCCGCCGGAACCAGTTCCCGGAATCGAGTGTGAAGCGCCTCATCGACGGGTTGTGCCAAACCACTATCGGCCTGGCACATTTCCGAGACCAATCGCAGCTATCCAGGAGTAAGTAACCGCGTTCACTCATTTCGAGTACTGGTCCTGGGGAAGTGCTGATGCGCACTCGATTTCGCTGTCTCGTCGCGGCCGGGCTCGTTATGGCCGCCACCCTGCTGCTGGTCCCGGGTGCGGGGCGCACCGCGCCGGAAGCGCACACGGGTGTACTCGGTGACGACTTTCTCTGGGGTGTGGCGGAATCCGGGTTTCAATCCGAAGGTCAGTCACCGGACAGCAATTGGAGCCGTTACATCGAAGCCAATCCCGGGTGGGATCGGCTCGGGGATTCCGTCGATTTCCGGGACCGGTTCCGATCCGATATCGCCCTGGCGAAGAACCTCGGCGTCACGGTTTTTCGGATCGGGGTGGAATGGGCGCGGCTGGAACCGCAACCGGGGGTGTGGGATCCGGCCGCCTTCGCCTACTACGACGAGGTGGTCGGGGCCATTGTGGCGGCCGGTATGCGGCCCATGCTGACCCTGGATCACTGGGTGTATCCGGGCTGGGAGGCCGATCGGGGTGGTTGGGGCAATCCCGGCATGGTGACGGACTGGCTCACCAACATGCGCAAGGTGGTCGACCACTTCGCGGGACGCGACCCGATCTGGGTGACGATCAACGAGCCGGTCGCCTACATCGTGCACGAGGTGCAGTTGAACGGGACCGACGCCGATCAGATGCTGAGCCGGGTGGCGCAGGCGCACAACGACATCTACGACTACATCCATCGGGTGCAGCCGAACGCGTTGGTGACCAGCAATGTCGGGTACGTCGCGGGGGCGGAGTCACAGGTCAACGGGCCGCTGATGGCGCTGATCGGGGCCCGGCTGGATTTCGTCGGCATCGACTACTACTTCGGTGACGGACCGCCCGGCGGTTCGGGCGGCATGTGGGATCTGCCGGTCCATCCCGAGGGGATCTATTTTGCGCTGCAACACTATTCGCAGATGTTCCCCGGAAAGCCGCTGTGGATCGTGGAGAACGGCATGCCGACCGAGAACGGGCAGCCCCGGGCGGACGGCTATACCCGCTCACAGCATCTGCGCGACACCGTCTACTGGTTGCAGCGCGCAAAGACCGACGGCATGGACGTCATCGGCTACAACTACTGGAGCCTGACCGACAACTACGAGTGGGCTTCCTACACACCGCGATTCGGTCTGTACACGGTGAATGTCCGTACCGATCCGGCCCTGACTCGCATCCCCACCGACGCGGTCGACACCTACCGGGACATCATCGCGCAGGACGGCGTGGCGACCGACTACCTGCCGGTGCGTCCGCCCGCCGCGTGCGAGCTGGTCGATCCTCCGGCCAGTTGCGTCGCCCCGGTCACCGCCCCCTGAGCTGTTCGATCTGAGTTCGACTGAGCTGCTGGGCTTTTCGCAGGTGCCGCACGATCACCTCGAGTTCGTCGTCGGTGTGTTCGCCGAGCATCGCTTGCCAGCCCACACCGAGTTCACCCCAGACCGCGGCGATGTGGGCGAGTCGCTCGGGCACCGGGGTGACCAGTACCCGGCGGCGGTCGTGCGTGTCGGGGACGCGGGCGACGTAGCCGCCGCGCTCGAGCCGGTCGACCAGGCGGGTGGCCGAGCCGGTGGTCAGCCCGGTCATATCGGCGATCTGTTTCACCGTGAGCGCTTCGGGCTCGGCGGTCAGCAGGCTCAGCGCCTGCACGTCGGTGGGGTGCAGGCCGAGCCGGTCGGCGAGGGCCTGGTTGAACAGCGTGTAGGCCGCCATGTAGCGGCGGGATTCGTTCGAGACTTCCTCGTACAGCGCGCGCCGACGCTCGGATGTCATCCAGATCACACTCCCAATCAGCTGCGCGGCGCAGCGATTCCGATTAGATTGCTGCGTGACGCAGTTAATGCGCCACACAGCAGATCTTACTAGGAGAACCCTCGTGCTCACCATCGCGGTTACCGGTGCCACCGGCGCCCAGGGCGGCGCTACCGCCCGCGCCCTGCTCACCCAGGGCCACCAGGTCCGCGCCCTCACCCGCTTCCCCGACTCCCCGTCCGCCGTCGCCCTGCGCGAGCTCGGCGCTCAGGTCCGCTACGCCGACTTCGAAGATCGCGAATCTCTCGATGCCGCACTCGCAGAAGCCGATTCCCTCTTCGCGGTCACCACTCCGTTCGACACCGACACCTCCGTCGAGACCCGCCACGGCAGGACCCTCATCGACGCCGCGGTCGCCACCGGTATCGGCCACATCGTCTTCAGCTCGGTCGCGCACGCCGACCGCGAGACGGGTGTCCCGCACTACGACAGCAAGTTCGCCATCGAGCAGTACCTGCTGGCCTCGGGCGTGCCGTGGACGGTCATCGGCCCCGCCGCCTTCATGAACAACTACACCACCGGCTGGACCCTCGACGGCCTGCGCACCGGCACCTTCTCCTGGCCCATGCCGTCCGACCGGTCCTTCACCCTCATCTGCCCCGAGGACATCGGCGCCTTCGCCGCCCACACCCTCGACCGCCGCGACGAATTCTTCGGCCGCCGCATCGACATCGCCGCCGACGAACTCACCCCCGCACAGATCGCCGCCGCCCTCACCGGAGCCCTCGCCATTCCGATTGCGCACCAGAGGGTTCCACTCGAATACGTCCGCAGCCGCTCGGAGGACCTGGCCGCGATGTTCGACTACTTCACCACGGTGGGCCTCGACGTCGACGTCCCCGGCCTACGCCGCGACTACCCCACCATCGCCTGGACCACCTTCGCCGACTGGGCCGCCCGCCAGGACTGGCCCACCCTGCTGGCCGCCACCCCCGCCGCCCACTGACCGCCGACTACGACGGCAATCCGGTTGGGGCGCTCGCGGGTAGGCGCACGTGGGCCGCGGCCACGGTGGTGGATTGGGCGGAATTCAGGACGGTCAGTCCGGCGGTGAGGGCGGAACCGGCTGTGGTCCAGCTGATTCCGGCGGGCTGGGTGGTCAGGACGACCACCAGGTAGCGCAATGGCTGGTCAGCAGCGGCGGCCACAAGTCCGGTGGTGTTCATGGTCGTGGAGGCGTTCATCATCATCCAGCCCTGTTTGACCGCGGTGGGGACGCCGGGGAAAGCGCTGGGGATACCGAAGGACTGGTCGGTGCCGTCGGCGGCGATGCGGGTGGTGTGACGTAGGCCGTTCAGGATGACCTGTCGGTCCGGTTCCGGGACCACGGTGGTGAGGTAGCGGTAGACCGCGACGACATCCGCCGGGGTGGTGCGGGTTTCACCCCATTCGGCGGAGTCGTCCGGGGGCTGGGTGCCGGTGAGGCCGATCAGGTCGATCATCCGGCTCACGATCGCGGTGCCGCCGCCCGCGCTCCACAGCTCGTCGGCGATATCGTCGTCACTGGTCGCGAGCATCTGCTCCAGCCGGGCCGGGTCGGCCGAGTCCGCTTGCCGCCCTTGCCCGTGCAGGGCATCGAGCGCGATCAGAATCTTGACCACCGACGCGGTGTAGAACTGCCGATCGGCGGCGAGGGCCGCGACCACGGCGCCCGTGCCGGTATCGATGACGTCGATACCGACCTCGGTGCCGGGGGACGCGTCCTGGATCGCGGCTTGCATCTGCCGGGCCAGTTCCGCGGGCGGCACCGTGGACCACACGGGGTTCACGGGTGCGGCCGATGCGTCGACGGGTATCGCCTGAACCGCGGCGAAGGTGAGCAGGCCTGCCAGGACACCCAGCTGCCACGGCCGGGACGCGGGCCTGGGGCGCGCGACCGCGCCGGCGGTATTCGTCTGCATGAGTAGTGCTTTCGGGCTACGGGGTCGCGAGGCCACCGTTCGTGCCCTCTGTTCAGGGCTGCGGCACTGCACGACATCTCCCGTTACCCGGGAAGTCACCTGACTGATTGAGGCAGTAGCTTTACACCACCCGAATGGGAAGTCAATCGGTGTGACCGCGATTACGCCCGGTCAGCCGCGGCCGAGTTGTACCGCCTTGACCACCAACAGAATCGCGCCGATCACCAGGTAGCCGCGCAGTGCCAGCATGCCGAGTTTGGTGCCCGCGGACCAGGTCACCGGTTCGAGCAGGGCCAGGGGCGGCATCCGCCAATGTTCCTTCTCGGACCGGTCGAAGGTGGGGGCCGGTGCGGGCGCGGGGGAACGTCGTTGCAGGAAGCGCAGCACCCCTACCGTCACCACCGCGAGCACGACCAGCGCGACAACCAGGTATTCGGAGGTCCTGACCACGTCCAGATCCGGGAACAGGGTGGTGGCCATCAGGATCCCCGACAGCAACAGCAGAACCGCGACGATGACACCGGCCACGATATTGAGCCAGGTCTTGTTCACCCACGGCCCCAGCACCTGCGGGTCGTTGCACAGCAGCAGCAGGAACACGCTCGCACTCGGCAGCAGCAGTCCGGCCAGCGCCTGCACGGCCGTGGTGATAAGACCCAGGGGCGCACCGGGAATCAGCACGATGGCGGCGGCCACGGCCACCATGGCGATGTAGGACAGGTAGAACTGCTTGGCGTCCTTGAAACCGCGATGCAGCGAGTGCTTGATGCCGAAGACGTCACCGAAGGCGTAGCTGGTGGCCAGCGTGACCGCCGCCGCGCCGATGATCGAGGCGTCCAGCAGCACGATCGCGAAGATCGACCCGAGCCCGTGGCCGAGGTTGCCCAGCAGGTGCGCGATGCCGCCCGCGTCGTCGAACTTCCCGACCGCGTCGTTGGCGCGCGCCGCGTAATCGGCGGTCATCACCAGCGCGGTCGCGCCGAGCACCACGACGAACGCACCGAGGGTGGTGTCGACGCGCTCGTACCCGATGAAGCGCGGCGTGATGCGCTTGTCGACGATATTGGACTGCTGGAAGAACAGCTGCCAGGGCGCGACCGTGGTGCCGACGATCGCGATGATCAGCAGCACGGCATCGGAACTGATCCCGCCGGAGATGCTGGGCACCACGAAAGCCTTTGCCGCCCGGCCCCAATCGGGATGCGACAGCAGCAGCAGTGGAATCTGCAGCAGGGTGATGGCGATGAACACGAACATCGCGCGCTCCCAGCGCCGGAAGCTGCCCGAGGCCATGATGACGACCAGCGCCACCGCGGCGGTCGGGACCACGATGTACTTGGAGATGCCGAAGTACTCCGCGGCCAGGCTGACACCGATGAACTCGGTGACGATGGTGAGGAAGTTCAGGATGAACAGGTCACCGACCGAGAACCAGCCCCAACCGCGGCCGAACCGCTCGTTGATGAGCCGGGCATGCCCGACACCGGTGACCGCGCCGAGCCGAACCACCATCTCCTGGTTCACGATCAGCACCGGAATCAGCAACAGCAGCACCCACAGCAGGCTGTAACCGTAGTTCTGCCCGGCCTGGGCGTAGGTGGCCACGCCACCGGCGTCATTGTCGCCGACCATGACGATCAGGCCCGGCCCGACGATCGCCAACAGCGTCGCCATCCGGGTCTTGAAGCTGCGCGAATGCTCGGTATCGCCGAGCTTGATCTTGCCGAACGCGCCTTCGATATCACCGACGTGCGCCGAATCCAGCACGGCGGACTGCCGATTCGCGGCGGGGGACCGGGTCGGTGCGGCGGCCGCGGGCTGCGGGAGTTCCGAACCCGGTGGCACCGGGGGGTTTTCGTGAGTGTTCGTCATAGCTGTGCCGCGCCGTTCGAGTTCTGGTTCGGGGTCTTACCGGTCGAGGCGGGCTCGCGCACCGGCCGCGGTGCGGGCTCGCGGCGACGCCAGTCCTCGGGAATGATGTCCTCGAGCACGTCGTCGACGGTGACCACACCGAGCACGCGATCCTCGTCGTCGACGACCGGCAGCAGGTAGAGGTTGTAATCCGCCATCAGCAGCGCGATATCGGTGAGGTCGGCCTCGGGCCCGATGCGCACCGGGTCGGCGTCCATGATCTCGGCGATCGCCCGCCCCGGTTCCGCCTGCAACAGCGCGATCACCGACACCACGCCGACCAGCTGCCCGCCCTCGACCACGTGCATCTTCAGCAGCGCCTCGGGCTGCAGTGCGGACGCCGCCGCCACGATCGACAACGCTTGCGACACGGTGGAATTCGGTGCGCAGGAAACGAAATCCACATTCATGAGCCCGCCCGCGCTGTCGGGATTGAACCCCATCAGCGTGATGACCTTGACGCGCTGACCGGCAGGCATCAGATCCAGTACCCGGCGGCGACGCGACTGGCGCAGTTCGAGGATGGAGTCCGCCGCGTCGTCGGCGCGCATGCGGCCGAGCAGGGCCGCGACCTCGCCGTCGGACATGGAGTTCAGGATCCGGCTGGACTGATCGGAATCCAGCTCCTCGAACACGTCGGCCTCGAGTTCCGGATCGCCGTGCACCTGGTCGAGGATCTCGCCGCGCTCGTGCTTGTCGGCATCCTCGAGCAGGTCGGCGAGCTCGGCGGGCTTGAGCCCGCGCAGCCGAACGCTGATGCCGCGCGCGGTCTGCGACCCGCTGTGCCCGATGAGCGGTTCGAACGCCTTCCAATCCCGCGAGGCGTGGCCGCCGGAGGATTTGATCAGTCCGAAGAACCGGGCCGGACGGCGGGTGTCGAGCCGGGCCAGCACCCAGCCCTCGGCGGTCTCGTCGAGTTCGACATCGTAGGCGCGCACCAACTCCGCGGCGGCGACGTCGATCAGGCGGTGCCCGAGGATGTCCGCGTTCAGCAGCACCTCGCCGTCACGGCGCTCGAAGGAGCGCAGGTCGACCTTGTTGACCGCCAACACGATTCGATCGGCGCCGAACTCGCGGATGCGCTCGGCCGAGACGAACACCTGCCGCCCGCCGACGCCGACCACCACACCGCTGATCGGCGGATAGGCGTCGCCGCCGGTCAATCGCACGATCAAATCGTCTACGCGGCCGATGGATTCGCCGGATCCGGCGATCACGGGAGACTTCAGCAGCTGCGACAGATGGAGGGTCGCGGCGGGTTCCGGTATCGGCCGCGGTGTGGCGTCGGTCATATGCACTCCTGTCTCGGCGTCTCCGGCGAACCGGGGACTACAGCCTCACCCTGCACCGTGGCCGGTGCCAACACTCGAATTCTGGCTCAACGGACGGTATCGAACAGGACAACGAAACACCTCAATCGACAATTGTCCGAATTGACTTAACAAACTCGTTGGTGTCAAGCTGTGCCCCGTAATAAGCACCTCGCTAGGCGAGGCTCCTGCGCGAACACAGGCCACTGATCCGACGACGTCGAGAGACGCCCAGGATCAGGACAGGTTTCCCCGGATTAAGGGGTCACCCCAAGTGGCTTCCCAGGCAATGGGATACGTCGCACAGTGCCGAAGCTCTGACGAGAGAGGTGCCCACCCGATTCGGTCTTCTACCTGGGTGGACTCCTCGTGTGCACACGTGCTGGCGCCCCCGTGCGCCCCGGCCGCAAGGAGGTGAGGAACGACAGTGCCATCCGGCGATAGTCCGCATCCCAGTCCCTCGTTCCCCGCACTCGTTTGCGGGTGGAAACACGCCACACGAGCCTGACAAATTCACGAACCCTTTTTACGCGACCGCATGCTGTCCGCTGCGCGGCCGTGTAATTCGTGCTGGCCATTTCACCCCCATTCGAATTCATCGTCCCCCTGAATTTCGAAGGTTTTTATCCCGATGAGGAAGCTCACCGCTTACACCCTGGCCGCCGCTACCGCTCTCGGCGTCGTGGCCTGCAACGCACAGGACGCCAAAGCCGATCCGGCACCGGCGAATCCCGGCATCCACTGGACCACCCGGGTGGTCGACAAGTCCGTCGTGCTGACCACCGACCTGGGCTCGCTGACCACCCAGGACGGCCAGTTCCAGGTCCGTGACACCACCGGCGGGCTGGTCACCCAGTTCCCGCTGAGCTGGCTCGACAACGCGGGCGCGCACCCGATCACCGCCCGGATCGACGGCAACACCGCCACCCTCACCCCGAACCTGGATCCGGCCGCCGTCACCCCGGCCCCGGCCCTCCCGGCCCCGGTGGCCAAAGACATTGCCAGCCAGGCCGATCAGGACGCCGCCTTCTCCGCCGCGGTCAACCAGTTCGGCATCATCACCTCCATGGGCACCATGGTCGGCACCCTCGTCGGTGGCGTCGCGGGCTGTGCCATCGGCGCCGCCGGCGGTGCCATCGCCGGTGTCGTGATCATGTCGGTGCCGACCGGCATCGCGGGCTGCGTCGCCGGTGCCGCCATCGGCATCCCACTCGGCGCCGCGGCCGGATTGGTGTTCACCGGCGTGCCCGCCGCCATCGCGGTCGGCATCGGCCTGGCCCAGCGCCTGACCGCACCGGACTCCACCCCGGCCCCGGCTGCCCCCGCCGCCGCGACCGCGTAGTGGTGGGCCGATTGCGCCGGCGTGAAAGCCGCACCGGCGCAATCGGATTCCGTAAAGATGCGATCGACGGCTCTTGACTTGCGGCTTCCGAGAGGTTCACACTTCTGGAGTCAGCACCTCGCTAGGCGAGGCTCCTGTACGAACACAGGCCACTGATCCGACGACGTCGAGAGACGCCCAGGATCAGGACAGGTTTCCCCGGATTAAGGGGTCACCCCAGGTGGCTTCCCGCACAGCGGGATACGTCGTGCAGTGCCGAAGCTCTGACGAGAGGGGTGCTCGCCCACCGTTTTCCGGTGCGGCATTCACCCCTTGCGTACTGGCCCAACCGTATCGGCGCCCGCGTGCGCCTCGGCAGCAGGGAGGTGAGGGACGAAAACATGAACGACGACGATCCTTATCCGAGTCCGGTTCGAGCAATCATTTCGTTCCCAGCTCGCTGCGGCCTTCCGAACTCCTGACAGACCGAGCTCGAAGTTTCCACCCCATCGGGGTGACTTCGGCGTGTCCTTGTCATGCCCGGAAACGCTTGTGGCAGTTGGCTTCACCCCCAGGAGCCAGTCATGGCCGTCATCGCATTCCCTCACCGCGACACCATCTCGATGCCGGTGTCCCTGATCAAACTCATCCGCCGGATCCGTATGAAGGCCCGGCTGACCGATCAGGAGCGCCACTACATGGCGGCGGCTCGCCCCCGAGCCGCCCTCTACACCGCCTCGCTGGGCGGCCACCCCTACCACTGGTGACAGGTCATGACTTTCTTCTCCAACGGCGACAGCCGTCATTCCACCGTCGCGGACAACCCGAATCCGGGTGCCGTCATGGACAGCGCGCACGTCGGCGACATCGTCGGCGCGCTGGGCCGCGTCGGGCAACACGACACCACCGAAGGCCGCACCCGCTGGCAGCGTTTCCGCATGTTGCTGGCCATCATGGGCCCGGGTCTCATCGTCATGGTCGGCGACAATGACGCAGGTGGCGTCGCGACCTATGCGCAGGCCGGGCAGAACTACGGCATGGCCCTGGTCTGGACGCTGGTGCTGCTGATCCCGGTGCTCTACGTCAACCAGGAAATGGTCGTCCGGCTCGGCGCGGTCGCCGGGGTCGGCCACGCCCGCCTGATCTTCGCCCGGTTCGGGAAGTTCTGGGGCGCGTTCAGCGTCGGTGACCTGTTCATCGTCAATGCCCTGACCATCGTCACCGAGTTCATCGGTGTGTCCTTGGCGCTCAACTACTTCGGGCTGCCCAAGGGGATCTCGGTGCCGTTGGCCGCGGTATTGCTGTTCGGCGTGGTCGCGGGCGGCTCGTTCCGCCGTTGGGAGCGTTTCCTTTTCGCGCTCATCGCGGTGAACATCGTGCTGTTCCCGCTGGCGTTCATGGTGCACCCGAGCGTGAAAGACACCGCACACGGGCTGATTCCATCGTTCCCGGGCGGGCTGGACTCGACGCTGCTGCTGCTCATCGTGTCGATCGTCGGCACCACCGTCGCGCCCTGGCAGCTGTTCTTCCAGCAGTCCAACATCGTCGACAAGCGGATCACCCCGCGCTGGATCAAGTTCGAGCGCGTCGATCTGTGGATCGGCATCGCGGTCGTCATGGCCGGTGCCGTGGCCATCATGGCCGCCGCGGCCTTCGGTCTGGCGGGCACCGACGCGGTCGGCAACTTCACCGACGCGGGCGCGGTCGCGCAGTCCCTGCACGACAACATGGGCAAAACGGTGGGTGCACTGTTCGCGATCCTGCTGCTGGACGCCTCGCTGATCGGCGCCAATGCCGTCGGCCTGGCCACCACGTACGCCCTCGGCGACACCCTGGGTAAGCGGCACTCACTGCATTGGAAGATCACTGAGGCGCCGGTGTTCTACGCCGGTTACGCGGCCCTGCTGGCCGTGGCCGCGGCGGTGTCGTTCAGCCCCGACCACGTGCTGGGCCTGCTGACCCAGGGCGTGCAGGCGCTGGCCGGTGTCCTGCTGCCCTCGGCCACGGTGTTCCTGGTACTGCTCTGCAACGACAAGGCCGTGCTGGGGCCGTGGGTGAACACGGTGCGCCAGAACATCATCGCGGGCATCATCGTGTGGTCGCTGGTGCTGCTGTCGCTGGCCCTGACGGCAGCGACCTTCTTCCACGACCTGAGCACCATGACCCTCGAAATCGGGTTCGGCGTGGGCGCCCTGGTGGGCATCCTCGGCGGCGTGGCAATCGCGTTCGCCCACAACAGGTCCGGTCGCAGGAAGGCCGAGATCACCGCGGCCGAGCTGGGCGGACTCGACCCCGACCAGGTCGAGGAACTCGACTCGACCCCGCTCACCAAGGCCGAGCGCAAGGCCATCCTCGAGGCCGACCGGGAAAGCTTCCGCACCCCGGCGCTGGACACCCTCGAACGCCCCGCACTCTCCACCGGACGCATGGCGGGCATGATCGCACTGCGCGGTTATCTGCTCATCGCGGTAGCCCTGGTCGGCGTGAAGATCTTCCAGCAGATCACCGCCTAGCAGCCCTCGCCCCGGTCGCGCGGTGCGGCCTAGGCAGGGCGGGACCGCTAGATTGGTGATCGTGTCGGCAGCGCCTTTGGAAGCGGTCAAACAGACCATGAGGACTCGCTGGCCGCTGTATCTGGCATCCATGCTCGCGGCCAACGCGTTCGGTGCTGTGCTGGTGTGGGCGTTTATTCAGTACGGGTTGCCGGTTCCGGCGAACGGGAACAGCGCCACCCGGCAGACGGGGCTGTTGATTCCGACGGTCGTGTTGCTGGTGGGTGGGTTCCTGAGTGTGACGGCGTCGGCATTGATGCTGCGGCCGGTGATGCGGTGGCAGGTGCGAGGTGGGCCGCCGTCGCGGCAGGAGCAGATGGCGGCGCTGCACGCACCGTTGCGGCAGTCGATCGTGCACCTGGTGTTGTGGCTGATCCTCGGTGGCGTGCTGGCGTCGCTGATCATCGTGCGGACCCCGGAGATGGCGGCGGCGGTGATCGTCACCGAATGCATGGCCGCCACCATCGTTTTCGGCTTCACCTACATGCTGGGCGAACGCATTCTGCGGCCGGTCGCGGCGGAGGCCCTGACCACGGGCGCCTTCGACCACACGCTGACGGCCGGCGTCGGCACCCGGATGGCGATGACCTGGGGCATGGGCACCTTCGCCCCGACCATTGCCATCGTGCTGCTGTGCGTCACCCAGATTTCTTCTCGCGTCCAGTTTTCCGCGCAGTCGCTGGCCGTCTCGATTCTCCTGTTGTGCGGTGTGGTGATCATGCAGGCGCTGGCGCTTTCCATGCTCACGGGTTCTTCCATTTCCGATCCGATCCGCCAGCTCAGCCAGGCCATCGACCGGGTGCAGGAAGGCGCGCGGGATGTGCAGGTGGAAGTCTTCGACGGTTCGGAAATCGGGCTGCTGCAGGTTGGCTTCAACCGCATGATGGGCGAGGCCGCGAAACGGCGGGAACTGCAGGAATTGTTCGGCCAGCACGTGGGTGAGGAGGTCGCGCGCCGGGCGCTGGAGTACGGCACCGAACTCGGCGGTGAAACCCGATTCGTGGCGGTCTTGTTCGTGGATATGGTCGGTTCCACCGCGACCGCCGCGGAACGCCCACCGACCGAAGTGGTCAGCCTGCTCAACGAGTTCTTCCGGGTTGTGGTGGATGTCATCGACCGCCACCACGGACTTATCAATAAATTCATGGGCGATGCCGCACTGGCCATCTTCGGTGCGCCGCTGGACCGTCCGGACGCCCCGACCGCGGCCCTCGCCGCCGCCCGTGAGCTGCGCGAAGCCCTGCGCGAGGTGGTCGGGCTGGATATCGGTATCGGGGTTTCGGCGGGCCTGGCGGTGGCCGGGAATATCGGTGGCGCGAATCGCTTCGAATACACCGTGATCGGTGATCCGGTGAACGAGGCCTCGCGGCTCACCGAACTCGCCAAGGATCGCCCCGGACGCGTCCTGACCTCCTCGAGCGCACTTTTTTTCGCCGACGAGAACGAGCAGCTGCATTGGCAGACCGGTGAAGAGGTGCAGCTGCGCGGTCGTCGCCGCAAAACCCGGCTGGCCTGGCCGTCGGAAAGCGTCGACCCTACTGATGCAGACGAGGCGGCGGCTAGTTCGTTAGGCTGACGGCGTGACGGCCCATGGTGACCTGGCCGGCGAACCTGCGCCGCCCGCGAGTAACTCGCATCGTGGCAGGTTCTGGTGGGTCAAATGGGTTCTCGGTATCGCGCTCGTCGGGCTGCTGATTTCCGAGGGCGTTTATCTATATCCGCGCCTGCACGAATCCTGGAAGAACCTCACCGAAATCCATTGGGGTTGGGTCGCCGCCTGCATCGTGATGGCGGCGCTTTCCATGAGCGGATTCGGCCGCATCCAGAAACAGCTGATGCACGCCGGCGGCGTCGAGGTGAGCCAGCGCAAATCGGTGGCCGTGGTGTACGGCGCGACCGGTATGTCGCTGACCCTGCCCGCGGGCCAGGTGTTCTCGGCCGCCTTCACCTACCGGCAGACCCGGCGCTGGGGGGCGAGCCCGATCCTGGCGTCCTGGCAGCTGGTGATGTCGGGCGTGGTGGCGGCGGGCGGGCTGGCCCTGCTCGGCCTGTTCGGCGCGGTCCTGGCCGGGGACCGGGTGGGCCCGCTCAAGGTGATCCTGACGCTGGGCGCCATCGCCGTGCTGGTCGGGGCCGTCAACTACGTGTCCCGGCATCCGGGCGGCGTGGAGGCGTTGCTGACCCGAATCCTGCACGGGGTGAACCGGATTCGCCACAAGCCCGCCGATACCGGGGTGGAGAAGGTCGGCGAGATCCTCGCGCAGCTGGAGTCGGTGGATCTCAACAAGCGTGACGGCGCCTGGGTTGTGCTGTGGGCGTTGATGCATCGGCTCGCCGATGTCGCGTGCCTGGGTTTCGCCTGCTACGCGGTGGGTGCGGACCCGCGCTGGGCGGCGCTCATGTTGGCGTTCGCGGCCGGCAAGGCGGTCGGCACCATTCCGTTGGCGCCGGGCGGCATCGTCTATGTGGATGCGACGCTCATCTATTCGCTGACCGTGGCGGCCGGGCTGCCCGCGTCGCAGGCCGTGGCCGCGGCCTTCCTCTACCGCCTGATCAGCTTCGTGCTGGTGGCGATCGTCGGCTGGATCGTCTTCCTGTTCCTGTTCCGCAAGCCGCAGGCCGATGACGCGGAGCTGGAAAAGGAATTCGAGGAGCGCGGCAATTCATTGGTCACCGACCGCCGCCGCACCCCACCGGCAGATTCGAACGGCACCGCCCCGGTCTAGGTCACGCGGGAAAATTCTTCGATTGCCCAGGTGACAACCGATTCGGTGACGTTCGGGGTAACTCACCGGGTACGCCCAGAATTGTTTCGGCTCCCAAGGCAGGTACGGATACGAGAGCGGTAGCGGCACTGAGTTGTCCGCTGAAGTCCCGGGGAGGCGGGGGAGCTACCCTGTGGCGCGTGAGGAAACTGGTGCCGTTCGCCGTGGATGTCGTGCTCGTGGTGTTCTTCTGCGTGCTCGGGCGGCGCAGTCATGACGAGGCCACGCTGGGCGTGGGTCTGCTGCGTACCTTCTGGCCGTTCGGCACCGGGCTGGTGCTGGGCTGGGTGATCGCCGTCGCGGTGGCGTCGGGCCGCGAGGGGGTCAGCGCGGCACGGCGTTTCGATGGCCGCGCCTGGTGGCCGACCGGGGTGATCCTGTGGCTGAGCACGCTGATCGGCGGCATGCTGCTGCGGGCCGTGTCGGGCCAGGGGGTCGCGTTCAGCTTCGTCCTGGTGGCCGCGACCTTCCTGGCCCTGTTCCTGATCGGCTGGCGCGCAGCGGTTCAGATCCTGCGCGCCCGCTAGTCCGGCGAGGCCAGCGACTGCAGCAGTCGCGCGGCCACGCGGGCGGTGAGGTCGCCGCTGTCCGGATCGTCGATGTGGATGGCGAAGGCCAGGTCACCCATGGTGGCGATGAGCCAGGCGCTGTTGCCGGTGGTCGCCCCGAAGGCCTGCACGTCGCGATAGCGGTTGAGGGCGGCCATTTCCGGCGCGCCGACCCCGTCGTGCAGCATGGCCCGCAGCCGGTCGGTGGCGCCGCCGGGCAGTGCGGCCAGGTCGGCCTCGGTGGTGGCGGGCTGGCCGATGGTGATCATCGGCTTGGGCACCTGACCGTTGGCGATGGCCGCCGCCGCGATGGCCATGCCCCAGGGGCTGGCCAGCAACGAGTCCGCCGCATTGCCGCGGCCGACATTTTCGGCGGCGTTCTTGCCGGTGGGCAGGCGACCGGTGGTCTCCTCCAGGCCGGGCACCTTGAAGTCGATGCCGATGCCGAGCAGGCTGGCCGCGTCCGCCGCGTCGCCGACCGAAACATCCTGCGGCGCTTTGTTCTTGGTGACCGCGGCGACATTCTTGAACAGTTCGATCATGCCGCCGACCGGGTAGAGCCCGGTGAAGGCGATATTGCCGCGCTCGCTGGCCTGGCTGTTCTGCGCGGCCGCGACGATCGCGCCACTCGACGGCTGGATGGCCACGATGGAGGTGGGCGAGCCGGTGCTCACCACCGCGTCCTCGGCCGCGCGCTGCAAACGCTGGTCCATGGTGGCGGGAATGTCGGGTCCGGGCGGGACCTGCTCGCCGGCCAGCTGGGTGACGAAGGTGCCGTCGGGTTCGAAGAGCTGAACTCCCCAGCCGGAGTGCGCGTCCCGATTGTCGCTCCACACCTTGCCGAAGGCGTCGAGCAGCGGCGACCAGATGCGGCGGTCGGCGGCGATCAGCTTGGGCTGCTTCTCCATCACCACGCCGGGGATGGGCGCCATGCGCGGTTGCAGGATATTGAAGTCGCCGTCGCGCAGGTTCACCGCGACGATGGGTTTGCCCTGCGCGGCCGAGAGCTGTTGCAGCAGTGCCGGTCCGTCGATGAGCGGGGCCACGGGCGCGATGGCGGCGCCCAGCGCGTTGGTGGAGGCGACCGGGTCGGTGATCTTGGCCGGGTCCAGTTTGATGACGTTGATGGTCTGCTCGGTCATCAGCGGCTGCCCGACGATGTCGTTCACCTTGGGCGAGGGCTGCGCCGAGGTGCGCACCAGTTTGGCGCTGCGCTTGGCGTCGAGTTGCGGCATCACCAGGGCCGGATCCCACGAGATGCGCCAGCCCACACTGAGTTTGCGCACGGTGCCGTTGAGGTCGTATTTCCAGTCGCGCTTGTCGCCGAAGTTCCAGGCGCCGGTCATGGAGAAGAGACCAGTCGTACCGTCCAGTCCGATGTACTGGGTCATGTGGTAGTCGGGCTTGCCCGGATCGAGGCCCTCGAAAACTTGCTTCAGCGTTGCCGAAGCCCCGGCCGGGTAGGACGTCAGTCGCGACGCCCCGTCATAGTCCTTCTTGTCGATCAGCGTGGTGAACCGTTCGACCACCGCCTCCGCACCCGACGATCGCTCCCGAACTCCACATGACCCCATCGCGATAGCGACGGCCGCCACACCCGCGAGTGCGATCGCACCCCGTACCCGGAAGCGGCGGGATCCCCACACATCCATATCGCCCACTCTTCACTCTGGCCACAACAGCAACAGGTCCACGGTACCGCGCGCCTATCGCCCGCGGCTCCACCTTTCCACCAGGCGTGCTTGTTCTGAGCACCACCATAGTGCCGAAATCGTTCGGCAGTGACCACTTACATGATCACCGGTCGGTTACAGCCCTGGCGTATTCGAGACTCGGGAGACCGTTCGGTTCTCACTGGTGACAGGCATGCGAGCGGTTCCGGCGCGAGCCCGCGAACCCCGTTCTCCCAGAGCGGAACCCACGGCGGCTGATTCGACGTAACGTTGTAATCAGCATTACAACTCCATGCAGTAAGTGAGAGTGACCAACATGAGACACGGACATCGCGGACCCGGTTTCGGACGCACCGGCGGCTGGCAACAAGCCGACCTTCCCGACGCCTCGGACGCCGCCGACTGGTTCGCTGGTCGTTTGCCAGCCGACTGGTTCACCGGTCCCGCAACCCTCGAGATCGATCGCGACGAGATCGTCGTGGTCGGCGAACTCCCCCTCCCCACAGCCGAACCCGCCGACGCCGCCCCCCAGGACGCGCCCCCGGCCGGCGTCCCGCAGGCCACCCGCGAGGGCGTCATCGCCCGCTTCCGGGAGACCACCCGCCCCGCTCGCATGCAGATCGCCCAGGAGGCACAGGCCCGTTACGGCCGCAATGTGGCCTGGGGCATCACGGTCGACGGCGAGCGAATCATGTTCACCCACCTGGCCATTCCGGTCATGACCCGGCTGCGCCAGCCCGAGCGCAAGGTGCTCGACACCCTCGTCGACGCCGGCGTCGCCCGCTCCCGCTCCGACGCACTGGCCTGGACGGTCAAGCTGGCCGGCAAGCACGCCGAGGCCTGGCTGGAGGAATTGCGCTCGGCCATGAGCAAAGTCGATGACCTCCGTTCCGAGGGACCGACCGGCCTGTAGGCCGTGGCCCGGGCCGTAGAGTGGGCCACATGCCTGCAACCGGTCCGATCCTGGTGCTCAACGGCCCGAACCTGAACATGCTGGGCACCCGCCAGCCCGAGGTGTACGGCTCGGACACCCTCGACGACGTGGTGGAACTGTGCCGCAAGACCGCGGCACGGTTCGACCGGGAGATCGTGGCGTTCCAGTCCAATCACGAAGGGGCGCTGATCGACCGGATCCATGCCGCGCGCGGCATGGAATCGGCGATCGTCATCAATCCGGGCGGCCTCACCCACACCTCGGTGGCCCTGCGCGACGCGCTGGTGATTCCCGAGGTGCCGATCGTGGAGGTGCACATCAGCAATGTGCATGCCCGCGAGGAGTTCCGGCACCACTCCTATGTCTCCCCCATCGCCACGGCCGTGATCGCGGGCATGGGGATCCAGGGCTACGCGGCGGCCATCGAGTTCCTTGCCACCCGCTGACGCTCAGGCGTCCGCGGGCACCGCGCTCATGAGCTCGTAGGTGGACACCGCCGTGCCCGCGTCGGCGCTGGCGGCGACGGCCTTGCGCCAGAATGCCTGTGCCGTGTGCGAGAGGGTCGCGTCCACGCCGACCTCCTCGCTGGCGTCGATGATGTGCTGCGCGCCCGCGTCCATCATCTTCAGCCCGGCCACATCGGCCCAGCCGCCGTTCTGGTTCTCCACCGAGAACTGCTCCATGAAATAGGGGAAGGCGGCATTCGACCGCACCGCGAACGGCACGAACTGCGCGATGTCGTGCCCGGACCGCGCGATCATGGCCGTCGCCTGGTCGAAGGCCAGCAGCCACGGATGGAAGATGGTGAGCAGGCCCTGGTAGAAGACCTGGGCCAGACCGTCATCCGCGCCCAGGTATTCCTGCGGGCTCAGCGGGCGCAGCAGTTCGGCGTGCGCGTCGAACACCTCCCGCGGACCGCTGTAGAAGATGTAGGACGCCGGGTGCTCGATATTGTTGCCCGCCGACATGACACCGCCGGACAGGAATTCGGCCCCGCGCTCGCGCACCCAGGCCGCGCCCTCGCGGGCCTTCTCGGGCGAATCGGACGAGAGATTGGCGATGACCTTGCCACGCAGGTGATCCGCGGCCGGACCCAGCACGTCGTACATGGCGGCGTAGTGGGTGAGGCTCAGGATGATGACCTCGTTGGCGTCCAGCGCCTCGGCGACCGTGTCCACCTTGCGCGCCCCCAGCTCGACCATGTCGTCGGCCTTCCCGGGACTGCGGTTCCAGACGGTCACCTCGACCCCGTCCTTCAGAAAGGCCCGGACCATGGCCCGGCCCATCGGGCCCAGCCCGATGACGGTGACGGATCGACGCAGTTCAGACATGGTGTTACCCCTTCGATTTCGGCTCTTCGGTACAGCGCGCTGAAGTCGAGAGTGCCCGCGCTCGCTGGCCTCGGGAAGACCGCACGTTCGGGTGGGGTTGCTTACCTGGAGGTTCGAAATCTGGTCAGGAGGGCGCGATGAGTACCGAGGGTGACACGGCTAACACGGTGTGCGGCATGTCCGTGGCCATCGATGTGGTCGGCGGCAAATGGAAGATGCACCTGATGTGGGTGCTGGCCGAGGGGCCGCAGCGCTTCGGGCAGATCCGCCGCCTGCTGCCCGGCGTCAGTGAGAAGGTGCTCGCCGAGAACCTGCGCCAGATGGAGGCCAGCGGCGTCGTGCATCGCGAAATCTTCCCGGAAATCCCGCCGCGCGTGGAGTATTCGTTCACCGAGCTGGGGCGGGATCTGAGTGTGGCGTTGCGGCCGCTCGAGGAGTGGGGCGACCGCAACCGCGACCGGGTGCTCGGCCGCCCGCTGACCACCGCGGTCTGATCCGACGCTCAGGCCTCCCCGATCCGCGCACCGACCCGCGCCAGCAGTGCGGCGGCGTTCGCCATGCTGCGGGCCGGGTCCGGTTCCAGCTCGGAAAGCGCGTAGGCGGTGGTGAATCCGGCCGCGCGCACCTGTTCGGGGGTGAGCTGGATGCGGCCCGCGACCGCGATGATCGGCACCCCGGCCGCTCGCGCCGCCAAACCGACGCCCAGCGGCGCCTTCCCCGACAGGCTCTGCTCGTCGAGGGAGCCCTCCCCGGTGACGACGAGGTCGGCGTCGGCCAGCTGGGCCGGGAAGTCGATCAGGTCGAGCACCAGCTCGATACCGGATCGCATGCGCGCACCCAGCGCCGCCAGCGCCCCGAATCCGGTGCCGCCCGCCGCGCCCGCGCCCGCCTTGTCGGCCCATTCGGGACCGAGCACGGCGGCCCAATTCTTCAGTGCCGCTTCCAGATCCGCGACCTGTTCGGGACTCGCGCCCTTCTGCGGACCGTAGACGGCGGCCGCGCCGTTGGAGCCGAGCAGTGGATTGTCCACATCGCTGGCGAGGGTGAACGTCGCATCGGCCAGGCCCGGATGCAGGTCGCTGCGGTCGACGTGCACCGCGCGCGCGAGTGCCGCACCGCCGCAGGGCAATTCGTTGCCGTCCACATCGAGGATGCGCAGCCCGAGCGCCTGCAGCAGGCCGGCGCCACCGTCGGTGGAGGCGCTGCCGCCCAGTCCGAGCACGATGTCGCGCGCGCCCCGGTCCAGGGCGTCGCCGATCACGTCGCCCACGCCGTAGGTGCTGGCGTGCAGGGGATCCGCCTGTCCGCCGGGCAGTTTCGTGATGCCGCTGACCGCCGCCAACTCCACCACCGCGGTCCGCCCGCGCACGGCGTAGGAGGTGCTCACCGGTGCGAGGGTCGGCCCGTAGCTCTCGACCTCGACGCGCTCCCAGCCCGCCGCCACGAACGCGTCGACCGTCCCGTCCCCGCCGTCCGCGATCGGGGCCTGCCGCACCCGGGTTTCCGGCGCCACCTCGGCGATCCCCGCGGCGAGTGCGGCGGCCACCTGTGCGGCGGTGAGGGAGCCCTTGAACTTGTCCGGGGCGAGCAACACCCGGCGCGACCGTGGGTTCGTCATCCCTACAGTGTGCGCAATGGTGTGGGAAGCGACACGCCCGGAGCCACCCTTCACGTATTCGGACAAATAGCCGCCGCGGGCGCACTAACGTCGGACCCATGTCGAGTGAGTCGATCGAGGTCCGCAAGAACGCCGCATTGGACCGGTTCGAGTTGTACGTCGACGGATACCTCGCCGGTGTCACGGCCTACCAGGACACCGCCAATGAGCGCGCCTTCGTGCACACCGAGATCTATCCACAGCACGAGGGCCTGGGTTACGGCCGCAAGCTGGTGCAGGGGGCGCTGGATCAGACCCGAGACGAGGGGTTCGGCATCCTGCCGCTGTGCCCGATGGTGCACCACTTCGTCGAATCCCGGCCCGAATACCTGGCATTGGTGCCGCAGTGGTCCAGGCAGCGCCTGAACCTGCCGCAGAGCTGAACTCGGATCAGTAGGCCTTGACAGCGCCGTCCAGCGCGGATTGCAGTTCGTCGCGCACCACCCGGGTGATCTCGGCGGGCTTGGCGGGCAGTTCCGGCACCGGCACGCCGAAGTAGAAGCTCGCCGAGTTCGCCTCTTCCTTGGTGGGCTCCACCGCGGGATCCGGGCGCGGCCCGTAGCTCAGCCCGAGACTCACCAGCACCGGCTCCGCCCCGAGCTTCTTGGCCCGGAAGGCGATGTGCCCGATGCCGCTTCCGACCTGCTGCACCTGGGCGGGGTCCACGTCATTGCAGGTGCCCTCGGGGAATACCGCCACCCCGTCCCCGCGCGCCATGCGTTCGGCGCAGATGTCGATCATGCGCTGCCCGGCCGCGTTCACCGCGCGCAATCCGTGGTCCTTGCCGCGAAAGACCGGAATGCCGCCCATCATGTCGATGCGGGCGCGCAGCTTCGGTTCGATGAACAATTCGTCCTTGGCCAATACCCGGGTGTGCCCGATGACCGGCCGCAACGCGCTGCGCCAGGCCGCGGCGGCGACGGTGTACGGATCCAACTGCGAGAGGTGATTGACCGCGATGAGCAACGGTCGGCGCTGGGAGATCAACTCCCGCAGCCGTTCCCGTGCCCCGGGCGCGTAGCTCACCCGCGGCCGGTAGCGACGCCCCAACAGCCAGTAGGCCGCCCGCGCCTTCAGCAGATTCTGCTGGTGGTCGCGATAGAAGTCGTACACGGCATCGCTGTTCTCGAGGATCACCTCGGGACGTTCCATATCGCCACCCTAGCTACCAACCGCAAGGTATGCGGGACAAGTTTTTCGGGCTCCGGAACGGCTCGTCACGGCACAAATGGGTAACCAGCAAATTATGCAACGCAATTAGCCTGTCTCAGTGCGATGATGGCGTAGTGGCACGCGCAGAGGAACACGGTGACCGTTCTCGACGCGAATTCCGGCATGAGGACCAGGTAGTTCGCCCTGGCACCCTGCTGGTGTCCGCAACCGATCTCGTGGAGCCGTCCTTCCGACGGTCCGTGGTGTACATCCTCGAGCACAATGACGGCGGCACCTGGGGTGTGGTGCTCAACAAACCCAGCGATACCGCCCTGCACGATGTGCTCCCCTCCTGGTCCGAGCTGGCCTCCGGGCCACGCGCCCTCTATATCGGCGGACCGGTGAAACGCGATGCGGCACTGTGCCTGGCCACCATCAAGGTCGGCGCATCCATCGCGGGTCTGTCCGGGGTACGGCGGGTCGACGGCCGGGTGGCCCTGATCGACCTGGATTCCGACCCCGACCAGATCGAGCACCTGGTCGAGGGCGTCCGGGTCTTCGCCGGTTACGCCGGATGGACCTTCGGCCAGCTGGAAGGCGAACTGGACCGCGGCGATTGGATCGTCCTGTCGGCGCTGCCCACCGACCCACTCGCGGGCCGCGGCGACCTGTGGGCGCAAGTCCTACGCCGGCAACCCCTCCCGCTCTCGCTGCTGGCCACCCACCCGATCGAGCTCGAACGAAACTGAACCGTCGGAACGTCTGTGTCGTGGTGGATGCGGAGGTGAGCGATGCCGGAGGATCAGGCCGCTTTGCTCCGCGCGCTGTACGACGAGCACGCGGCGGCACTGTGGCGCTACACCTACGGGTTGGTCGGGGATCCGGGTCGGGCCGAGGACATCGTGCAGGAGACGCTGCTGCGCGCGTGGCAGCGGCCCAATGTGCTGGATCAATCGACGAGCTCGGCGCGCGCCTGGCTGTTCACGGTGGCCCGTAACCTGGCTGTCGACGAACATCGCAGCGCGCGCAGCCGGCGTGAATTCCGCACCGACCATCCACCGGAGGTGCCCGAACCGGACAAGACCGATCGGGCATTGGACGGGTGGCTGGTGGCGGACGCGCTGGCGCGGCTGAGCATCGATCACCGCGACGTGATCGTTCGTGCCTATTACCGGGGGCTGTCCACGCACCAGATTTCGGAGGAGCTGGAGATCCCGGAGGGCACGGTCAAGTCCCGTATGCACTACGGCATGCGGGCATTGCGATTGGTGCTGCAGGAGATGGGGGTGACGAGATGACCGAGGGCCATGAGCTGTGCGATGGCTACACCACGTGGGATGGCGCGTATGTGCTCGGTGCTCTCGCCCGGGACGACCGCCGCGAGTACGAGGAGCATCTGACGGGATGCGAGGCGTGCCGCACGGCGGTGGGGAAACTGGCCGGGCTGCCGGGACTGCTGGCCCTGGTGGATGCGGATACCGCGCTGTCGGTTGCGGCGCAGGAGGATCCGCCCGCCTCCGTGCCGCCACCGCCCGAGCGGCTGCTGCCGACCCTGGCGGAGCAGGCGGCGAAACGGCGGCGCCGGGGGCGATGGTGGTCGATCGGCGGATCCGTGGCGGCGACGGCCGCGGCGGTGATGATCGCGGTGCCGGTGACGGCGAATGTCGCGCGTGACGCGGGCCCGGCGATCGTGCAGCAGGTGGTCGCGCAGGGGCCGCTGAAGCCGCAGACCGACACCCCGATCCAGGCCACCTTCAAGGTGAGCACGATCAACGGCCAGACCCGGGTGGACATGTGGTGCCAGTACCCGCCCGCCACCGACAAGGACGATGCCTCGTACATGTGGACGCTGTCGCTGTGGGTGACCCGCGATGACGGCGTGCAGTCCAAGCTCGCGGAGTGGACGGTCAAGCCCGGACAGACGCTGACTCCGGACGGCACCACCTCGGTGTCGCCGGAGCAGCTGAAGACGGTGGAGATCCGCAATATGTCGGGGAAAGTCCTTCTCGCGGCGGGTATCTGAGCGGTCAGCGAGTCTTGCGGCGGATCACCTGGTCTTGCGGCGGAACGTCGTGGTGGACCAGAAGTAGCCGGCCACCCCGATCACCACGCACCAGCCGACCGCCAGAATCCCGTTGTGCCCGATCCGTCCGCCCATGAGCAGTCCGCGCAGGGTTTCGGTGATGGGGGTGAAAGGCTGGTATTCGGCGAACTGCTTCACTCCGGCGGGCATGGTGTCGGTGGGCACCAGGCCGCTACCCAGGAAGGGCAGGAACAGGATCGGCATCGGCATGTTCGAGGCGCTCTCCGGCGTCTGCGCGATCACGCCGAAGCCGACGCCCAGCCAGTTCAACGCGAACACGGTCAGGGCGATGAGACCGAAGGCGGCCAGCCATTCCAGGACATTGGCGTGCGGCCGGAAACCGATGGCCAGGGCCATGAGCGTCATGGCGATCACGCCCAGCATGCCCTGAATCAGGGTGCCCACCACCTGCCCGGTCAGGACCGAGGCGTGTGAGAAGCGCATGGTGCGAAAGCGATTGATGATGCCCTTGGTCATATCGGTGGCCATGCCGACCGCGACGCCCGCCACCATGTACGCCGGAATGATGAGCATCATGCCCGGCGTCAGATAGTCGATGTAGCGGCCGCCGGTGGCGGACTTCAGCGCTCCGCCGAACACGTAGTTGAACAGCAGCAGCAGGAACACCGGCATGATGATCAGCGAGAAGGTCATCGCCGGATACCGCTTGGCGTGCACCAGATTCCGACGCACCATGGTCCGCGAGTCGGTGAACGACATTGTCAGGGTGCTCATTTGGAGGTCTCCTTCTCGGGAGCGTGGCCACCGGTCAGGGCCAGGAAGACGTCGTCGAGGTCGGGGGTGTGCACGGACAGCCCGGCGGGTTCCACCCCGGCCGAGTCGAGGCGGTCGATGACCTCGCGCACAGAGCGCACCGCGCCGTCACTCGGGATGGCCAGCGTGAGATCGCCGTTGACCTGCGAGGCCGAGCCGAAAAGACTTGCGGCGGTTTCGAATTCGACTCGATCGCCGAAGTCCAGGCGGATGTATCCACCGGGCACCAGGCGCTTGAGCTGATCCGCGGTGCCCTCGGCGACCAGGCGGCCCTGATGCAGCACCGCGATGCGGTCGGCCAGTTGGTCGGCCTCCTCCAGGTACTGGGTGGTCAGGAAGATGGTGACGCCGCGCGCGGTGAGGCGGCGGATGACATCCCACATGGCCCGGCGGCTGCGCGGGTCCAGACCCACGGTCGGCTCGTCGAGGAAGATGATGCGGGGATCGCCGACCAGGGTCATGGCCAGGTCGAGACGTCGCGTCATGCCGCCGGAGTAGCTGGAGGCGATCTTGTCCCCGGCCTCCTCCAGATCGAAGGTGGCGAGCAGTTCGGCTGCGATCCTGCGGGTTTCGGCGCGCGGCAGGTGGTGCAGGTCGCCCATGAGAATGAGGTTCTCGCGGCCGGTGAGCAGTTCGTCGACCGCCGAGAACTGGCCGGTGACACCGATGACCGAGCGCACTCCGTCGGGCTCGGTGCCGGGATCGAAACCGCCGACGGAGATGTCGCCGCCGTCGGCGCGCTTCAGGGTGGACAGGATCTCGACCGTGGTGGTCTTGCCCGCGCCGTTGGGGCCGAGCATCGAGAAGACGCTGCCCTCGGGGACGGTGAAGTCGATGCGGTCGAGCACGATGTGCTCGCCGAAGGACTTGCAGAGGCCGGTGACCGCGATGGCCGCCGCTCCGGAATGTTTCGCTGCGGGGTGGTTCATTGCTCCCCTCTCTTTCATCAATACGTAGGCATGAATGCATGCGTCATCCAGGCCGTGACCGCCGAGGCGTGCGGTCAAAGTGCTGTTGTCCGGCTATTCAGTTGTGCTACAAGAGTTTTGGATCAGAAGTTCGGATCAGATATCGAGATCCTCGACGTGCGGGTTCTGGGCGTCGACGACGCGGGCGTAGAGGCGATCCGGGATCTTGCCCTTCATGTCCTCGAGCGAGTCGAAGACCTCGAGGTCGAAATCGCCCCAATCCTGTTCCCCCAGACCGAGGAAACGACGCCACTGGCGCCAATTGGTGTCGGTCGGAAACTCCGACCAGTTGGAGAAGTGGCTGTGCACCGCGTACGCGCCTTTGCGTGTGCGGTACACCCGGATGTCCTCGATGCGCTCGTTGGCCATCTGGTGCCAGTGCGTCAGCAGCTGGCCGGAGAAGCGGACCTGCCGCACCCCGTCCTTGCCGACCTTGAGGACCACCTCTTCGTAGCCCTGTAGACGGCCCTCCTCGAGCTCGATGAAGCGCCGCAGTGCCGTCACGATCGCGCCCGACAGATTGCCCCCCACCAGCTCCTGCGCGCGCTGAAACAGCTTGAGGTCGTCATCGGATACGTAAATCGTCTTGTTCGGCATGACCCAACTATACGTAGACGTATACATACATGGCAAGACTTGTCGCACTGTGACGTCTCGTGAACAGCGCTGATTGAACCGCTGACGACTCGCATTCGTATCCCGAGTGAGGCTACTAGGGCACCGGTGGAGATCACCGAAAGGAAGCGCCCATGCACAGCGGTACACGGGTCGTAGATCACCTGGTCAAGGCGGTGTCGACCCTGGGCGTCGGGCACATCTTCGGTGTCGGCGGAGCGAATATCGAAGACCTGTACGACGCTGCCTTCGAGCAGCGGGAGCTGATCACGGCGGTGGTCGCCAAGCACGAATTCGCCGCCGCGACCATGGCCGACGGGTACGCCCGCTCGACCGCCGGGCTCGGGGTGGTGTGCGCGACCTCCGGCGGCGGGGCGGTGAATCTGGTGGCCGGGCTCGCCGAGGCATTCGCTTCCCGGGTGCCGGTCTTGGCCTTGATCGGGCAGCCGCCGACGGTCTTGGAGGGCAAGGGCGCCTTTCAGGATTCGAGCGGGCAGGCCGGCGCCTTCGACGCGGTCGCGCTGTTCACGCCGATCTCGCACTACTGTGCGCGTGTCGAGGCCCCCGCCGACCTGCCCGCGCACCTCACCCACGCGGTGACCGCGGCGCGGCGCGGCGGACCCGCGGTGTTGTTGCTGCCCAAGGATATTCAGCAGGCCGACCTGGTCGCACCGGACTTCGTCCCGCCCTCGCGCGCCTACCGTCGCGAGATCGAGAACCTGTGGCGGGTAGTGCGCACCGTGCGTGCCGCCCGGGCCACCGGCAAGATCGTGATCATCGCCGGGGACCAGGTGGCCCGCGACGACGCCCGGGCCGAACTGACGCGCTTCGCCGCCGCCGTGGATGCCGCGGTGGGCGTGGCCCCGGACGCCAAAGACGTGTACCACCACGCCGATCCGGGATTCTGCGGCGTCTCGGGCAGCATGGGCAATCCCGAACTGCTCGACGCGCTGCGCGGCGCGGCGCTGTGCCTGCTGGTCGGCACCCGGATGCCGGTGACCGCCCGGGCCGGGATGGAGGACGCGCTGGCGGCGGTGCCGCTGGCGAGCATCGGCGCGCTGCCGCCCTTTCCGGCGGCCACCCACGCGCACAGCAATGACCTGGCCAAGACTCTCACCGAATTGATCGGCGAATTGACTTCCGGCAGTGGCGATCCCGATGCCCGGGTGATTCCGCTGCGGCCCCGCCCGCGCCCCGAACCCGCCCTGACCGCCCTGTCGGTGCCGCCGTCGGAGGGCCCGGGCCTGCGCTACCGGGAGGTGGTGGAGACCATCAACAGCGCGCTGCCGGAGGGTTCGGACGTGTTCGCCGACGCGGGCAATACCGGTGCGGCCGTGGTGCATCACCTGCGGCTACCGCGTGACGGCCGTTTCACGGTGGCGCTGGGTATGGGCGGGATGGGTTACGCGTTCGGGGCCGGGATCGGCTCCGCCTTCGCCCGCCACCGTCGCCCCGACGGCAGTCCGCGCCGCACCTATGTGATCGCGGGTGACGGTGCTTTCTTCATGCACGGCATGGAAATTCACACCGCCATCGAGCATCGCCTGCCGATCACTTTCGTGGTGTTCAACAACAACGCGCACGCCATGTGCATCACCCGCGAACAGCTGTACTACGGAGATCGCTACAGCTTCAACCGATTTCGTCCCGCGTATCCGGGCGCCGGGATGGCCGCCATGTTCCCGGATCTGTGCACCCATGCACCGGAGTCCCTCGCCGAGCTCGACGCCGCGCTGCGGCATTGCGCCGAGCAGCCGGGACCCGCCTTCGTCAGCATCGACTGCGACCCCGATGAAATTCCGCCGTTCACACCGTTCCTGACGCCCCCCACCAGGAGGTAACCCCGTGACCACCAGCGCCCTGCCCGCCCTGAGCGATATCCCCGACACCGCCGTACCCGGTCTGCTGCGGATCGAGAACTCCGATCGCGATGCCACCACCCCGATCATTCTCGACATGCTGCGATCGGTGTATCCGCACGACCAAATCTTCGGCGACTATTGCCCGGTCCAAGGCTATATCGACGCCCCGCCACGGGATCTCTACGAATACCTCGCCGACACCCGCAGCCTGGAGGAGTGGACCTACAGCCTGCGCGGGTTCACCGAGACCGAGGAGCCGGGTTTGTGGATCTCGCACGACCGGCTGGGGGACAACACCAATATCTACACCCGCACGGTCGCCAATCCCGATGCCATGACGGTGGATTACCACTGCGCCTGGGATCAGGGCGATCACCTGTGGATGATCTATCTGATGCGGGTGGTCGACGCCCAGGTGGTGTTCGACAAGCCGGGATCGGTTGTCCTGTGGACGAATTGCCACCACCCGTTCTACGACAAGAACCCCTACAAGGACACCGCGCCCGACAAGCGCAAGGTGTGGGTCGGCGACTTCTGGGAGATGTTCTCCGCCGGGCATCAATTGGAGCTCGACAACCTCAAAGCCATCGCCGAATACCGCGCCTCGCACGGCCTGCCCATCAAGCCCGACTGGATGCTGAGCCCGATCGAAGAGAAGTGAGTACCCAATGGATTTCACAGAACCCTCGTTGAGGACGCCGCCTGTCAGCCTGGTCGACGTGGCGGGCTACCTACCGGGTGAGCCCGTCGGCACCGAGTACTTCACCCAGTTCTCCCGCTCGGATCGCATGGCCAAGAACGTCATGTTCCGCGCGCCCAAGGGCCGCCACCACGTCGCCCGCGACGAGACTTCGGTGGACATGGTCGAGCGGGCGGTCGCCCCGCTCATCGATCGCCATGGGACACAGGAGCTCTCGAATATCGACGTACTGATCACCCACACCCAGCTGCCGGACAATCCGGTCCTCGGCATGGGGCCGGAGGTGGCACGGCGGCTGGATATGAAGCCGCGCTGGGTGTTCGACGTCAGCAATGGCGGCTGTGCGGCATTCATCCACGCCATGTGGATCGCCCGCATGGTGCTGCAGACCACCGACGCACGCACCGCGCTCATCGCCTGCGCCCAGAACTGCGCCGGGCCGGTGTTCACCCAGTCCGATATTCGCGGGCTCGCGCAGGCCCCGGTCCCCGGCGACGGCTGCGGGGTCGGGCTGCTGGTGAAGAACAATTCCGCGCCCATCCTCGACATCGAATGCCGCACCTATCCGGAATTCGCGGGGGACATGGAGTTCAGCACCAATGGCGACCGCAAGTACTGGGAGCCGGGCGAGGGCCAGGGCTGCGTGAGCTTCACCGAATCCAAGGTGGCCAAGGTGATGACGCGCGGCAACCGGCTGGTCCCGGAGGTGGCGCAGGCGGTGTGCCAGCGCATCGGGGTGAAGTCCCGCGATATCGACACCTTCGTCACCAATCAGCCCAACCGACTGTTCCTGCGCAACTGGAACGAGGCCCTGGAACTGCCGCCCGAACGGCATCCGGACACCTTCGACAGCTGTGGAAACCTGTTCGCCGCGGGCATTCCGGTCACCCTCGACGCCGAGAACCGGGCGGGGCGGCTGCGCAATGGATCGGTGGTGCTGCTGGCGGCGTTCGCGCACGCCGGGGACTTCGCGGGGGCGGCGGCCGTACGCTGGGGGGCCGCACGATGACCCGGCCCGGCTCGGGGGAGAACAGCCTTCCGGTACCGCACACGGCGACCCCGGTGCCCTGGCCGACCGGACTGCGCGGCAGCGAGCTGATCGAGGAGGGACGGGCGCTCGATCCGCACGGCGCGCGGACCATCCGCTACGACCTGAGCCTGAGCGAGAATCCGTTTCCGCCACTGCCTTCCGTGGTCGCGGCGCTGGACGACTGCCTGGGTAAGGCCAATCGGTATCCGGAGTTCCTGCCCAAACGGCTGCCGCGGCTGATCGCCGACCATCTCGGCGTCGACACCGAACAGGTGGTGGTGGGGTCCGGCGCGACCGGGGTGGCCATGCAGATCATGCAGACCCTCCCCCGGGTCGGGGCCGGATTCGTTTACAGCGCACCGACTTTCGACGGCTATCCGATCATGGCGAACATGATCGGGCTGCGGTCGGTGGCGGTGCCGCTGGACACCCACGGTCGCCAGGACCTGTGGGGGATGGCGCGCGCCGTAGACGAGCGCACCGGGCTGATCGCGGTGTGCCGCCCGCACAATCCGACCGGCACCGTGATCCCGGCCAGCGAGTTGAAGGCGTTCCTGTATTCGATTCCGCCGCACGTGCCGGTGCTGTTGGACGAGGCGTACGTCGAATTCCTGGGCGCGGCAGACACTCTCGACGATCTCGAGCTGATCAACCGGCATCCGAATGTGCTGGTGTTGCGCACCTTCTCCAAGGCCTACGGCCTGGCCGGGCTGCGCATCGGCTACGCCTTCGGCGCGCCGGAATTGGTGCGCAAGGTGCAACGGCTACAGCTGCCGTTCGGAGTCCCGGCCACGGCGGTGGCCGCGGTGCGCGCCTCCTACGCGGCGGAAGCCGAACTGGGCGAACGGATTCTGCGCATCACCACCGAACGCGAACTGCTGCGCACCGAACTGCGGCGCGGCGGGATCCGGGTGCCGCGCAGCAGCGCCAACTTCCTGTACCTGCCCGGCCGGGACATCGCACCCGCGCTGGCGCTGGCCGGGATCGTGGCCAAGCGCTATCCGGACGGCAGCGCCCGCATCGCGGTCGGGGATCCGGGTGCAGACCGAGCCGTACTGCACGCACTGGCCGCGCGGCCGTCGGCGGGCGGCCGCTCGCTGCGGCGGGAGGACAGCCGGTTGCTGTCGCTCACGGCGCGCTACGAGCCCAGCGTTGTGCGAGGGCGGCACAGGTGATCAGCTGAATCTGGTGGAACATCATGAGCGGCAGCACGATCAGGCCCACCGGGTGACCGGCGAACAGTACCGTCGCCATGGGCAGGCCCGTCGCCAAGCTCTTCTTGGAACCGCAGAACACCACCACGATGCGGTCGGCGCGATCGAATTTCACGGCCTCGCCGAGGAATCCGGTCGCGGCGATCACGATGGCCAGGATCGCGGCGCACACCAGGGCCAGCGACAGGATTCGCCACGGCGACATCGAATGCCAGATGCCCTCCACCATGCCCGCGCTGAACGCGCTGTAGACCACCAGCAGAATGGAGCCGCGGTCCACCAGCTTGGTCGGCTCGGCATAGCGGGACAGGAAGCCCTTCACCTTCGGGCGGATCAACTGGCCGATGAAGAACGGCACCAGCAGCTGCAGCACGATGTCCACCACCGCCGACGGATCGACCTTCGCCTGACCGGTGGTGTTCATCAACAGGATCACCAGCGCGGGAGTCAGGAAGACACCCAGCAGGTTCGACACGGTGGCGCTCACGATCGCGCCCGCCACATTGCCCTTGGCGATGGAGGTGAACGCGATCGAGGACTGCACCGTGGACGGCACCAGGCACAGGAACAGCACACCGGTGTAGAGGTCACTGGTGAGAATGTGCGGGACCAGTACGCGGGCGGCCAGACCGAGCAGCGGGAACATGATGAACGTGCAGGCCAGCACGGTGACATGCAAGCGCCAATGCTTGAGACCCGCGAGGGCTTCCTGTGGAGCCAGGCGGGTGCCGTAGAGCAGGAACAGCAAGCCGATGGCGATCTTCGTCAGCCAGCTCACGACGTCGGCGGCCTCACCCCGGGCCGGGAAGATGCTGGCCAGCACGACCATCGCCAGGATCCCCAGAATGAATCCGTCTATATAGAACTTGCTGAGGAATCGCACCGAAACAGGCTAATCAGTCAGATTTCTGGGGATAACTCGGGATAACACCGCACCTGTACGGCCGCGATACTGGTGGTGATCGACAGTTTCGACGACTCCCGAGGGGAATCGCCATGGTCCAGTGGACCGCCGCGGCCGCCGCCGCACCCGACACCTGGGGGATTTCGGGTCCCATCTTCATGCTCGGCTATGTGATCGCCGGTGTGCTGGCCGTGGTCGCCGGGTTCGCCCGGCGGGCCGCCGTGCTGCGCATGATCGATCCGGAGTGGCCGCCCGCCGCCGCGCTGCGGCCGACCGAGACCGCCATGCTCGTCGACGATCGGCGGCCGGTGCTGGCCGGACTCGCGCAATTGCGCGGTCATCAGATCATCGACTCCGCTGGTCGGCCGGTGCGCACGCCCACCGAAGCCGAACAGCGGCAATTGGATCCGGTGTCCGGCACGCTGTACGCCCACCTGTTCAGCGCGAAGCAGCCGCGCGTGTCCGACATGGTCGCCGCCACCGGCTCGGTGGTGGGCGGTCTACGCGAGCATCTGATCACCGGTGGCTACCTATTCGGCGGCAAGCAGCGGAAGGCGCTGTGGACAGCCCGGATTCCGCTGCTCGCGGTGCTGGTCCTGGGCTTCGCCCGGCTCTTCTCCTCGACCGGGCATCCGGTCGGCTTCCTCGTGTTCGCCATGATTGTGCTGGCCTTCTTCACCTGGCCGGTGGGGCGGCCGACCCGGCTGACCCGGCGCGGCCGCGAGGCCCTCCTCATCACCACCGCGAGCAACCGCCACCTGCGGCCCAACAATGCCCCGGCCTACTCCGCGTACGGTCCCGACAGCGCGGCCGTCGCCGTCGCACTGTTCGGCGGGATGGCACTGTGGACCCTCGATCCCGCGCTGGCCGGGGCCGCCGAGATCGCCGTCGGCGGCGTCGGAAGCGGCGGCAGCAGTTGCAGTTCCGGCTCCAGCTGCGGCAGCAGCGACAGCGGGGGCGGCGGTAGCAGTTGCGGGAGCAGCTGTGGCGGTGGTTGCGGCGGAGGCTGTGGCGGATGACCGGCTCCCCACTCCCGACCGCGGCGCTGGGCATCGGCTGGCGGCGCGAGATCTGCGGCATCGTCGCGGATCTCGACGGCATCGGATTCTGCGAGGTCATCGCGGAATCGCTGACGCGTGGCCGTCGGTCGACGATCACGGTGCCCGAGGAACTCGCGGCGCTGATCGATCGAGGCATACTCGCTGTGCCGCACGGTATTTCGCTCTCGCTGGGCGGTGCCGATCCGGTCGACGAGCAGCGCGTCACCCACCTCGCCGACTGCGCGCGGGCGCTGGGTGCGCCGCTGGCGAGCGAGCACATCGCCTTCGTACGGGCCGGTGGCCTGGAGGCCGGGCACCTGCTGCCGGTGCCGCGCACCCGCGAGGCGTTGGATGCCCTGGAACGCAATATCTTCCGGACCAGCCGTCAACTGGATGTGCCGCTGGCCGTGGAGAATATCGCGACCCTGTTCGACTGGCCCGACGCCGAATACACCGAAGCCGAGTTCCTCCAGGAGCTGGTCGAGCGCACCGGGGTGTACCTGCTGCTCGATATCGCGAATGTCTATGCCAATGCCCGCAATACGGGGCGCGATCCGCTCACCGAACTCTTGCGACTGCCCGCCGAACGGCTGGCGTACTGCCATATCGCAGGCGGCCACGAATCCGACGGCCGCTATATCGACACCCACACCGACGCCGTCCCCGCCGAGGTCTTGGCCCTGGTGGCGGAATTCGCGCCCGGGCGTCCGGTGCCCCTCATGCTCGAGCGCGACGGAAACTATCCGCCCGCAACCGAACTCGTCGCCGAATTGAACGCCATCGCCGCCGCGGCGGGCCGCCCGCCGATCACCGCGAGTTATCGGGGGATGACCGCTCGGGGATAACACCGCACGGGAGTCTGCGCGATACTGGTATCGAACGACAATCACGTCCCTCGGGGGTGGGAACATGATGGTTCTTCGAATCGTCGCGGCTCCGGCCGCAGCTGACACCTGGGGAATTTCGGGTCCGGATTTCCTCGGGATCTACCTGGCCATCCTCCTGGTGGCCGCCGCCGGGGGATTCGCCTGGCGCACCTATGTTCTCCGCTGGGGCAACGCGGCGCGCCCGTCCGCCGAGTCATTGTGGCCTCTCGAAATCGCCATGCTGGCCGACGACCGGCGGCCGGTCCTGGCCGGCCTGGCGCAACTGCGCGCGGGCGAGCTGATCAGCTCCGTGGGCGTTCCGCTGCGGGAACCGGACCAGGCCGAGCAGTGGAGTCTCGATCCGATCTCCAGGGCGTTGCACACCCGGCTGGGTGAAGATCCGCAGGGCCAGACCCCCGCGTTGCTGGTCGCTGTCCGTCCGGAAACCGATGCTCTCCGCGGCGATCTGGAGGCACGCGGTTATCTGATGGACGACAGTCAGAAGAGCGCTCTGCTGGTTGGTGCGCTCCCGCTCCTCGCGGTGATCGTGCTCGGCGTGGTTCGCGTGATCGCCGGTCTGCTCGCCCATCATCCCGTCGCCTGGCTGGAGGGCCTCGTCGTCGTCGCGGGCGTGCTCACCTGGGCGATCGGGCGCGAGGTCCGCCTGACCCACCGTGGCCGCGTCGCGTTCGCGGCGGCCCGGAAGGCCAATCGGCATCTGCGCCCGGCCAATTCGCCCGCCTTCTCCGCGTACGGGCCCGAGAGCGCCGCGCTCGCCGTCGCGCTCTACGGCGGGGTGCTGCTGGTCTCCCTGGACCCGGCGCTCGCCCGGGCCGCCGAGCTGCTGACCGGCGGGGCCATCCTCGCCGACGGCTGGGGCGGCTCGATCAGCGGTGGTCGCATCAGCAGTTGCGGCGGTGGCGGCGGTGGCGGATGTGGTGGCGGCGGGGGAGGCTGTGGCGGATGAACGACTCACTCGCGCAACGGCAGGCGGAGCTGGTGCGGGCGCTGGTGGCCGGGGCCGCCGCACCCGCGGGCTTCGACGCGGGTGATCTCGCCGCGACCACGCACGGACTGCTGCACAAACGCGCGGAGGAGGTGCGGCGGCGCTTCCCGCTGCTGGCGCACGCGGTCGGGTCGGATTTCGTGGCCCGCTATGTGGAGTGGGCGCGCACCCGGCCGAAGACCAGTACTCCCGAGGACGCCGCCGCCTTCGCCCGCGCACTGGGTCTCCCGGATCCGCGCCCGGCCGGGCGCGCCCGGCTGCGCTGGCCCACCCGCCGCGGGTGAGCCTGGTCACTCGGGCATGCTGGTCCCATGATCGAGGTCGTCACCGTCAGCACCGAACAGGAACGAGCCGACGTCTATGCCGTGCGCATGACGGTGTTCGTGGATGAGCAGGGCGTACCCGCGGACATCGAGATCGATGAGCTCGACGAGATCGCCGATCATTTCCTGGGCCGGCTGGACGGCGCGCCCGCCGGCGCCGGGCGCATGGTCGTCCGCGACGGCATAGGTGTGCTCGGCCGCTTGGCCGTATTGAAGGAGACGCGCGGCACCGGGCTGGGCGTCGCGCTGGTACGGGCCATCGAGGAGCGGGCGCGCGAGCGCGGACTGGACGCGGTCGAACTGCATTCGCAGACGCAGGCCCGCGGCTTCTACGAGAAGCTGGGCTACGAAGCGTACGGCGAGATCGGCATGGACGCGGGCATCCCGCACATCTGGATGCGCCGCACGCTCAGCTGATCAGGCGGGTTCGCAGGCGTCGCGCAGCGAGCAGGATCCGCACGCGCTGCCGCAACCGCCGACCTTCTCCTCCGGGAAGGACACGGCCAGGGCCTTTTCGGCCGCCGCCACCCCCGCACCCAGGGTGAACACCGAGATCACCACGGCCACCGCCGTCACGATCAGCGCGGGCACCCCGCCCGCCACGATCGCCACCGCACCGCTGGCCGCAAGCAGCAGCCCGGCCACGATGGAGGTCGGCGCGGCGACCTTGTTGGCCAGCTTGAAAGACTCCTCGGTTTTCACCGCGGCCTCGGAGTGCACCCCGAAATACCGGTTGCCCGGCAGGGTCCCGGTAAGTCCGAGCACGCCGGTGACCACGGCCACAGCCGCGAGGACAAAGAGGATCAGCGCCACGACGAACACCGGGTAAACGGTACGCCTACCCTTTTTGGGCCTGGGGTAGGGCACGTTTTACGCTGGTGGGCGACCTTAACGGGGATCGGCTCGAACTAAAGAAGGCAGGACCGTGCAGGACACCCGTGTATCCGAGACACCCACCGCGAGCGCGGGTGGGGGCGGCGACGTTCCCGCACACCGCTACAGCGCCGACCTCGCGGGCCGCATCGAACGCAAGTGGCAGGACAACTGGCAGGAGCGTGGCTCGTTCTACGCGCCCAATCCGGTCGGCCCGCTGCAGGGCGACATCCCGGCGGACAAGCTGTTCATCCAGGACATGTTCCCGTATCCCTCGGGCGCGGGCCTGCATGTCGGCCACCCGCTGGGCTACATCGCCACCGACGTGTTCGCCCGCTTCCACCGCATGCGCGGCCGGAATGTGCTGCACGCCCTGGGCTATGACGCCTTCGGCCTGCCCGCCGAGCAGTACGCGGTGCAGACCGGCGCGCACCCGCGCGACACCACCACGTCGAACATGGCGAACATGCAGCGACAGCTGGACCGGCTGGGCCTGGGCCACGACCGCCGCCGCACCTTCGCCACCACCGATCCCGAGTACTACCGCTGGACGCAGTGGATCTTCCTGCGCATCTACAACGCCTGGTTCGACGAGGGCCTGGGCAAGGCGCGCCCGATCGACGAGCTGATCACCGAATTCGAGGTCGGCAAGCGCAATCCCGTCGAGGGCCGCTCCTGGGCCGAGCGCACCCCGGCCGAGCGCAGCGCGCTGATCGACTCCTATCGCCTGGTCTACCAGACGGATTCGATGGTCAACTGGTGCCCGGGCCTGGGCACCGTGCTGTCCAACGAGGAGGTCACCGCCGACGGCCGCTCCGAGCGCGGCAACTTCCCGGTGTTCCGTAAGCGCCTGTGGCAGTGGATGATGCGCATCACCGCCTACTCCGATCGCCTGGTCGACGACCTGGACGAGCTGGACTGGCCGGACAATGTGAAGTCCATGCAGCGCAACTGGATCGGGCGCTCGCGCGGCGCGCAGGTCAAGTTCGAGGCGGGCTCCGACATCATCGAGGTGTTCACCACCCGGCCCGACACCCTGTTCGGCGCCACCTACGTGGTGCTGGCCCCCGAGCACGAGCTGGTCGACCGGCTGACCGGTGCGTCCTGGCCGTCGGGCACCGACGCGCGCTGGACCTTCGGCGGCGCGGACTCGCCCGCGGAAGCCGTTGCGGCCTACCGCAAGTCGATTGCCGCCAAGTCGGATCTGGAGCGGCAGGAGAACAAGGAGAAGACCGGCGTCTTCCTGGGCACCTACGCCACCAACCCGGTCAACGGGGCGCGCGTGCCGATCTTCATCGCCGACTACGTGCTGAGCGGCTACGGCACCGGCGCGATCATGGCCGTCCCCGGCCACGACGCCCGGGACTGGGAGTTCGCCTCCGGCTTCGGCCTGCCCATCGTGGAAGTCGTTGCGGGCGGCGACGTCTCACAGGCCGTGTACTCCGGTGACGGACCGATGGTGAACTCCGGTTACCTGGACGGCCTGGACATCGACACCGCCAAGGCCCGGGTGATCGCCCAGCTGGAGACCGACGGCCACGGCCGCGGCACCGTCCAGTACAAGCTGCGCGACTGGCTGTTCGCGCGGCAGCGCTACTGGGGCGAGCCGTTCCCCATCGTCTACGACGAGGACGGCGCACCCCACGCGCTGCCGGAATCCATGCTGCCCGTGCGGCTGCCGGAGATCGACGACTTCGCCCCGGTCACCTTCGACCCGGACGACGCCGACTCCGAGCCGTCCCCGCCGCTGGCCAAGGCCACCGACTGGGTGAACGTGGAACTGGATCTGGGCGACGGCCCCCGGATGTACCGCCGCGACACCAATGTCATGCCCAACTGGGCGGGCAGCTCCTGGTACCAGCTGCGCTACACGGACCCGACCAACGACAAGGTCTTCTGCGCGCCCGAGAACGAGCAGTACTGGCTGGGCCCGCGCCCGGCCGAGCACGGCCCGAAGGATCCGGGCGGCGTGGACCTGTACGTCGGCGGCGTGGAGCACGCGGTGCTGCACCTGCTGTACGCGCGGTTCTGGCAGAAGGTGCTGTTCGATCTGGGTGAGGTGTCCGGCTCCGAGCCGTACCGCCGCCTGTTCAACCAGGGCTACATCCAGGCCTTCGCCTACACCGACTCGCGTGGCGCGTACGTGCCCGCCGCCGAGATCGTGGAGCGGGACGGAAAGTTCTTCTGGACCAATGCTTCCGGTGTCGAGGAGGAGGTGTTCCAGGAGTACGGCAAGATCGGCAAGTCGCTGAAGAACGCCATCTCCCCCGACGAGATGTGCGATCTGTACGGCGCGGACACCTTCCGCTTCTACGAGATGTCGATGGGCCCGCTGGACACCTCGCGCCCCTGGGCCACCAAGGATGTCGTCGGCGCACACCGCTTCCTGCAGCGGGTGTGGCGACTGGTGGTGGACGAGGAGTCCGGCGCGATCAAGGTCACCGACGCCGAACCGTCGGCCGACGCACTGCGCCTGCTGCACAAGACGATTGCCGGTGTCGACGACGACTTCGCCAACCTGCGCGACAACACCGCGGGCGCGAAGCTGATCGAGCTGACCAACTACCTGACCAAGAACTACGGCGACGGTGCGCCGCGGGTCCTGGTCGAGCCGCTGGTCCTGATGCTGGCCCCGATGTCCCCGCACGTGGCCGAGGAACTGTGGGAACGCCTGGGGCACACCACCGCCCTGGCGCACGGTCCCTTCCCGATCGCGGATCCGGCACTGCTGGTGGCGGATTCGGTCGAGTACCCGATCCAGGTCAACGGCAAGGTCCGCAGCCGCATCAGCGTCCCCGCCGACGCCGACCAGGCCGCGGTCGAGGCCGCCGCCCTGGCGGACGAGAAGATCGCGGAACTGCTGGGCGGCAAGCCGCCTCGTAAGATCATCGTGGTCCCGGGTCGGCTGGTGAACATCGTCGCCTGACAGCGAACGAATTCGGCCCGGTGCGCATTGCGCACCGGGCCGTTTTCAGTTGTGCGTCAGCACTTTTCCCAGTAGCCGGGGCTGGTTTCCTTGATGGTGCTGGTGACGAAGGTGTTCCACAGGCCCAGGTTCTGGTTGGAACCGTTGGCGTAGGTGGTGCCCATCGTCTGGTGGGCGCGGCCGGCCTGGACGTGTGCGTAGTTGCTGGCCGTCACGCAGGTGGGTGCCGGTGTGGTGGTAGGCGGAGTCGTCGTGGTCGACGGCGGTGTCGTGGTGGGCGGCACGGTGGTCGGGGTGGTCGGGGGCGTGGTGGTGGGCGGTGTAGTCGTAGGCGGCGGGGTCGCGCCACCCGTGAGTTTGTGGACCATGGCCATGATGGCCTCGATCTGCTTGCCGCCGTGCCAGGCGTAGTTGGCATCGCCCTCGTAGCCGTACCAGTTCCAGCAGCCGTTGGGATTGGTGTTGGCGTTGTCCACCACGGCCTGTGGATAGAGCACGATCATGTTGTTGGTGTCGGCGTATTCGTTGAGGTTGGCGTCCTTCATGAAGGCGTCGCCGAGGGATTGGTAGTCGTAGCCCTGTTTGCAACCGTGCAGGGCGACCATCAACCGGCAGCTGGTTCCGCCCGCGCAGGATTGCGGGATGTAGGCGAATCCCTTGTCGTCCATGCTGATCGCGCTGGCGCTGCCGCCGGGGGCGTAGGCGTTCTGATCGAACTGGATGAGCTTGCCGTTCAGGGTCGAGACGGGGGCGCTCACGCTGCCGAAGAGCTTGGTGAGCATCTCCTTCTCGGGATCGTTGTTGCAGTTGTTGACGAACGGGGATGCCGTGTCCGAGCAGTTCACCGGCCCCAGCGGACTGACCCAGGCGTGCCCGGCCGCACTGGACTTGTTGTAGGTGACGTTCGCGCCGAAATCCGTGTAGTACGTGGCGAGATCGTCGTTGACGGCCTGCAGCACGGTGTTGTCGTTGGTGCCGTGATACAGGTACACCGGGGAGCCGGACAGGCCGGAGACCGGATCCACCTTGCCCTGGTTCGCCAGATCCTTGGTGGCCGACTCCAATTGGGCGGGAGTCTGGCGGCCTGATGTGTTCTGCATGCAGGAGTTCTGCGCCCGGACCGCGTAGTCGAAGTCCCCGGCGCAGCGGTAGGGGCCGGCGGTGAAGATGCCCGCGCCCTCGAACACGCTGGAATAGGCGACGTGCAGCTGGTTGGCCATATAGCCACCGGAGGAGACGCCCGAGACGTAGGTGCCGCTGATGTTGTAGCCCTGCAGCGTGCCCGGCGTGGGGCTGGGGACAGCGGCGGTCACCATGCTGGCGGTGATCGCGGCCAGCCCGAGACCGATGGCCGTGACGGACAGGATGTTTCGTAACTTCATGCGGCCCTACTTCGCCGGAGTGAACGGCTGATTGATGGTGGTGAAGTACTGGATGGCGGAGGCGATGGCGACGGGCGCGGTCACGAAGACCTGGCCGGCGATGGTGCCCAGGAAGCCGACCGTGGAGGCGCCGATGAGGCAGCCCGCGACCGGACCGACACCGAACATCGTGGCCAAAGGCGCTGTGGCCGCGGCGAATACGACTCCACCGATCACGCACCCGAGTGCCGCGCCGCCCAGGCCGCCGACCAGCGTTCCGACGGTCGCGCCCATGCTCACGGTGTCGCGCAGGCGGTTCCACGCGGCCTGCTCACGGTCGTACTGGGTCTTCCAAGGGGCCTGATCCTCGTACGGCAGCGCGACCGGCTTGTAGACCGCGTGCGACTCGTCGAACTGCGGCGTCAAGGTGGCGGTGCGGTCCGCGACCTCGGCCGCGATCGGGAACTCGAAGTCATCGACCCGGAACGTCAATGGCGTTCCCGCGACGGTGGTTCCATCGGCGGCCTTGATCTTCAGCGCGCCGTCGTCCACCACCAACGAGCCCGCGTCGGTGCGAATGACCGAGCCGGTCGCCGTGGCCTGGTTGGTGTAATTGATGACGCCGCTGTCGGTTCCGGCCGGTGCCGCGTCGGCGGGTCCGGTGGCAACCCCGGCGGTGGCGGCGAGCAGCAGGGCCACCGTCGTGAACTTCCTCATCTGTACTTCTTTCTCTCAGTTGCCCAGCGGGCACGCATTGGCCGGATCCGTACCGGCCGGGCGGGACAGCGTCGTATCCGCGGGCGGCGATTGCCCTGCGGTCGTACAGGATTCGAGTGCGGTGAAGGCGCTGCGGAAGCACGGCAGCATGGGCCGCAGCAGGTTGGGGTAGGTGTCGTAGAGGCCGTCGACGTGATTGCCGCCCTCGACGCGGTAGTACCGGTGCAGGTCGGCGCGGCCCTGGTCGCGGATCATGGCGGCGTACACATCGGAGTCGTGTGAAATGGGCAGAAGAGTGTCCAAGGTGCCGTGAACGGTGATGAGCGGCTTGTGAATCCGGCCGGAGAGCGCGATCCGCGCGACGGCGTCGTGAACCGATTGCGGGCGGGCCGGATAGTCGTATTCGGCGTCGGCACCCGTGTACGAGGGATCGAATTCTTGCCTGTAGATGCGCTGGGTCAGCTCCCAGTACGTCTTGTCGTGGTACTCCCACAGCGGCTGGGATTCGGCCGCGAAGCCCGCAGCCACGATGGCATCGCGGGCGGCCGGATCCGATTGTGAGTTCGGGTAATTCGCGATGGCAGGCGGAAGGGAGGTGAGCGGGTTATCCACATCCGTCCACAGGGTGCCCTCCCAGTCGACACCGCCGTCATAGAGCCACGGCGCGTTCTCCAGTTGCCAGCGCACCAGATAGCCGCCGTTGGACAGTCCGGCCATGAGGGTGTGGGCGGCGGGCCGCCCGTAGCGTTGCGCGACCGTGGCCTGCGCCGCGACGGTCAATTGCGTGACGCGACTGTTCCATTCGGCCATCGCGTCACCGGGTGCGGCGTCGTCGCGGAAGAAGTCCGAGCCGGTATTGCCCTTGTCGGTGGCGGCGAAGGCATACCCCTGCGCCAGCACCCAGTCGGAGATGACGAAGTCGTTGGCGTACTGCCGCCGATTGCCCGGCGACCCGCTGACCACCAGTCCCCCGTTCCAGTGCTCGGGCAGCCGAATCACGAACTGGCTGTCGTGATTCCAGCCGTGATTGGTGTTGGTGGTGGAGTTGTCGGGGAAGTAGCCGTCGATCTGCATGCCGGGTACGCCGCTGGGATTGCGGGCACCGGCCGGGTGCAGTCCCGCCCAGTCGGCGGGCACGGTGTGCCCGGAGTCGACGGTGCCCGCGGTGGTCAGATCGTCGAGGCAGTCCGCGATCTGCAACTGTGCGCCGAGCACCAGGGGCGCCGCACAGTTCGCGGCCCGTGCCACGGGCTGCTCCCCGGCGGCCACGGTTCCGGCGACTACGACCGCGGCCGTCGCAATGGCGGTGTGCGCGACGAGTCGGCGAATCGCGCCCCGGCGGTGTGCTTGCGGCATCGGGCTCCCTCTCGAACGGCGGTGATATCCAGTGAAATGCCGGAAAGTCTGTTCACCAGCCACGACCGCGGCCAGGTGGGCGTCACCCACATTTCCGGGTGCGAATGTGTCGGAGGTCACCTCATGTGGCCAACAGAGATAGGCCGGGTCATCACTATGTGGAACGCCCACACGACATTCCCGCCCGCGCGATCGCGAAGTGCGCCACAATGTCACGCCATGACCAGCGAGATCTTCCTGGAGTTGCTCGAACGGGAAGCTCCCGCCGTCGAATTCGAGGCCCCCGTGCTGCAGGCGCGCGCCGCGGGCGCCCCCGCCGCCGAGGTGGCCGCGCTAGAGACAGCGAAAATGTCCGCGCTGCGGGTCCGCGCACTGTTGGAACGGCGGACCCGCCGGGAAGCCGAGTTGGCGGCCCTGTTCGACACCGCCAGCGATCTCGCGGGCCTGCGCGATGTGGACGCAGTGCTGCGCGCCATCGTGCATCGCGCGCGTCGGCTGCTGCGCTCGGACATCGCCTACATGACCCTGCCGGACCAGGAGAGCGGTGACACCTACATGCGCGTCACCGACGGTTCCGGATCACCGGAGTTCCGCGCCTGCCGCCTGCCCATGGGCGCGGGCCTGGGCGGACTGGTGCAGCAGACCGGCATGCCGTACTGCACCCCGGACTACTTCGCCGACCAGCGTTTCCACCACACCTCCGGCATCGACGGCGCGGTGCGCGACGAGGGCATCGTGGCGATCCTGGGGGTGCCGATGAAGCTGGGCGAGCAGGTGATCGGGGTGCTGTTCGCCTCGCACCGCGATGCCCGCCCCTACTCGCCGGAGGAGATCGCGCTGCTGTCCTCGCTGGCGGCGCACGCCACCATCGCCCTGGACTCGGCCCGCCTGCTCACCGAAACCCGCACGGCCCTGGCCGAATTGAGCGCGGCCAACGAGGCCATGCACGCCCACTACAACACCGTCGAACGTGCGGCACAGGCCCACGATCGGATGACCGACGTGGTGGTGCGCGGCGGTGGCGTGGAGGATGTCGCCGCGGTGGCCGCCGACATTCTCGGCGGCGCGCTACTGGTCCTGGACGCCGACGGCCGCCGTGTCGGCCTGGTCGACGCACCCGACGGTCGGCCACACGAGCAACTCGACGAGGACCGGCTGCTGGGTGAAATCTCCACCACCGCCGCGCAACTCGGGCGCACCGCGCAACTGAAGGAGCTCTGGGCCGCGCCCGGCGGGGCGGGCAGTGATCCGCTGTGCACGCTGGTGCTGCATCACCCCGACCCGCTCTCGGTCTCCGATCAGCGCATTCTGGAGCGCGCGGCGCTGGTCACCGCCTTGCTGCTGTTGTTCCGCCGCAGCATCGCCGAGGCCGAGGGCCGGGTGCGCGGGGAACTGCTCGACGATCTGCTGGCCGGTCGGGTCGCCGACCGCGAGACGCTGGAGAACCGCGCGGCGCTGCTCGGCATCAATCTCGGCCGACCCCATGTGCTGGTGGTGGTCGATCACGGCGATCATCGCCGAATGGCCACCTGGACAACCGGTTACGGCATGTCCCATCACGGGCTGGCGGCCACCCGGGGCGAGCACACCGTCCTGCTGCTGCCCGGCGACGACCCCGCCGCCACCGCCGACCAGATCGGCCGCGAACTCGCCGCGGCGCTCGGAGCCCGCGCCACCATCGCGGGCGCGGGACCGGTGGGCCTCCCGTCCGGCGCCGAGTCCGCCTACCGCGAAGCGGTGCGCTGCGTGCGGGTGCTGCACGCGCTGGGCCGCACCGGATCCGCCTGCAGCGCCGCCAATCTGGGCTTCGTCGGCCTGCTGATCAGTGGCGACGCCGACGCCCCCGGCTTCCTCGACGGTGCGCTGGGGCCGGTTGTCGACTACGACCGGCGTCGCCGCACCGAACTCATCCACACGCTGGAAGCCTATTTCGCCAGCGGGTGCAGCCTCAGTGCCAGCGCCAAACAGCTACATGTGCACGTGAATACGGTGACCCAACGCCTCGAGCGCATCACCGGCCTGCTCGGCGAGGGCTGGCAGCATCCCGATCGCGCACTGGAGATCCAGCTCGCCCTGCGCCTGCACCGCCTGCGCGAAGCCGCCGTCTTCACCGGATGAATCACAGTGTCCGCGCGATGATCTCCTTCATGATCTCGTTGGTGCCCGCGTAGATCTTCTGCACCCGGTTGTCCACCCACAACCGCGAGATCGGGTACTCGGTCATGTACCCGTATCCGCCGTGCAACTGCAGGCATTCGTCGAGGTTGGCCATGGCGCGCTCGGTGGTCCACCACTTGGCCATGGCGACCGTCGCGATATCGAGTTCGCCGCGCACGTGTCGTTCGATGCAGTGGTCCACGAACACCCGCATGATGCGGGCCTCGGTGGCCACCTCGGCGAGGGTGAACTTGGTGTTCTGGAAGCCGAAGATCGGCTTGCCGAACGCCTCCCGCTGCTTGGTGTAGGAAAGCGTGTGGGCCAGCGCCGATTCCACCGCGATGGTGGACCCGACCGCGAGAATCAGCCGCTCCTGCGGCAACTGCTGCATGAGCTGGATGAAGCCCTGCCCCTCTACGGTGCCGAGCAGGTTGGCGACCGGTATCCGGACCTCGTCGAAGAACAGCTCCGAGGTGTCCTGGCCACGCTGGCCGATCTTGTCCAGCACCCGGCCGCGCCGGAATCCGGGCCGGTCCGCCTCGACCAGGACCAGCGAGATCCCCGCCGCGTCACCGGTTCCGGTCTTGGCGACGACGATGATCAGGTCGGCCTGGCCGCCATTGGTGATGAACGTCTTCGACCCACTGACCACGTAGTCGTCGCCGTCGCGCACCGCCCGCGTCTTCACGTTCTGCAGGTCCGAGCCGGTGCCGGGTTCGGTCATGGCGATCGCGCCGACCACCGAGCCGTCGGCCATCTTCGGCAACCACCGCCGCTTCTGCTCCTCGGTCCCGTAGGCCAGCAGGTAGTGCGCCACGATGGCGTTGTGCAGCGGCCCGCCCCAGGACGAGTCGCCGACGCGCGCCTGCTCCTCGATCAGCACCGCCTCGTGCGCGAAAGTGCCGCCACCGCCGCCGTACTCCTCGGGAATCGACATGCACAGCAGCCCGAGCGAGCCGGCCACCTGCCATAGATCGCGATCGACGTGATGCTGGGCGATGAACTTCTCGATATTCGGGGCGATCTCCTTTTCACAGAAGGCGCGCGCGAGCTTGCGCAGCTCGTCCAGATCCTCGTCCAGCCAAGGGGATCGGTACTCGTAGGTCATGGATCAGGCGGCCTTCCGGGCGGGTTCACTGCGGTAACGCGAGGGCGTGCCGTCGATGCGGCAGAGGCGCCACAGCACGCGGGCGACGGGGTTCATCAGGTCGAGTTCCTCGGCCAGCATGCGGACGTCGGCGAAGAAGTTGCGCAACATCTTCCGGGCCTCCGGGTTGCGCCAGAAGATGTCGCGCACGACCGAGTGCGGAACGTCGCAGTCGTGGCGGAACTTGCGGGTGGGGACGGCGATCAGGTCGCAGATGATGCGCATGGTCGGCGCGAAGACCAGCGAGAGTGCGAACTTCTTGATCGGACCGAGTTGCGGCACATGGTGTTCGAGGTACTGATGCGCGAAGCTGATGTGCCGCGCCTCCTCGGCCACATGGATGGTCATGACGCGTTCGAGCATGGGATGGGTGCGGTCGCCGCCGCGCAACACGGTCTTCTGCGCGTGATCGATGGGCTCCTCGCCCGCCAGCACCATCACGAAGAACCATTCCGGGAACAGCGAGGCCAGGAACGGCACCAGCGGTCCGACCACCCGCACCCAGGAACGCATGCCCGCGACATCCATGCCGACACGGTTGACCACCTCCTGGAACATCATGGTGTGGTTGCACTCTTCGATGGCTTCGTGTGTGCAGTAACGGAATTCGGGCGACCCGTTGGGCACCGAGAACACGTACTGCATGAGGCCGCGAATGAGCAGGTTCTCGAATTGCAGCCCAACCTTGGCGACATTGGCCTGCCGCCACATGCCGATGTGGATCTGCCGTTCGCGCGGCAATGCCTGGTACCAGGGGTGCGCGCCGAAGGGGTCGGTGGGCGGGAGGATCCAGCGGTCGTCGTCCGCGCGGACCACGAAGTCGGGGTGATCCCAGTCGATGTCGACGTACGGATCGAAGCGCTTGTTGACCGATCCATCCGAGAGCGTGCTCAGCGATTCGGTGTATGCGTCGAGGCCGAGGTGTGCGTTCACGGCATTTCTCCCTGTTTCGGGTGACCGCGACATCATGTCGCGATAGGACCGACGGTACCGGTCCCGACATGCCGAAACAAGAGTGATCGCGACACAATGTCGCGCACACTCTGTGACAAGCGGAGAAGAAGGAGAATCAGAGATCGAGCGGTGCGGGCGGATCGGCGAGCAGCTCCGCGATCGGCCGGTCCGGGTCGACGGCGAAGCCGCGGGTGCGGGCCATCGCGTCGAACAGCGCCCAGATCGAGTCGGCGAGCAGACGGGTCAGTTCGGCCTCGTCCAGATCGGCCGGACGCGTCTCCAGCCACCGGGTCACCCCGCCGTCCACCAGCGAGACGATGGCGAACGCAGCCGGGTCGATGCCCGGATGCTGTTGCCCGACAACACTCGCCGCCAGGGTGAACAGTTGCGCGACGCGTTCGGCGATGGCCGCCTTGGTCCCGACCACCACGGCCTTGCCCGCCGGATCACCGCTGCCGGGACCGCGCTCGATCCAGCCGTGCAGCCGGGCGTGCACCGCCACCCAGCCGACGTAGGTGCCGACGATGCGGAAGATGGTGTCGCGCAATCCTTCTTCCGGCTCGAAGTCCGGCATCACCAGCTCGACCACGCTCTCGACGGCGAACTCGCGCGTCTTCGCATCCAGGTCACCGCGATCGCCGAAGTGCCGGTAGACCACCGACCGCTTCACCCCGGCGCGGTCGGCGATCACCTGCAGCGGAATGTCCGCGCCCGGTGCGGATTCCTCGATCAGCTCGATGTAGGCGTCGATGATGGCGCGGCGGCGCTCGACATTGTGCTCGCCCCAGCGACCACCCGTCGCCTCCGCCCTGTCCACCGCCATGCGGTCAAGCATCCCATCCGGGAGCTAGCGCGGCGGGATCAGGACATCGTTGAGGGTGACCAGTTGCAGGTTGCGTTCGCGGATGATGTCGGAGAGCTGGTCGTAGAGATGGGTGACCGTCGGCCGGTTGGCGTGGCCGATGACGATGGCCTGGGCCCGGAACCACTGCCGGGCGGCATCCAGCAGCATGCCGTCGTTGATCACCGTATTGGTGTCGTTGAGGCTGCCGTACCACATGGTCGGAACGGTGTAGCCGCAGTCGGCGGCCACGGCATCGACACTGCCGTTGTGGTGGCCGTAGGGCGGCCGGTAGTACGGGGTGCCGTCGGTGCCGTACTGGTTCCAGAGGAAATCCTTGCAGCGGTTGAGCTGATCGGCGATCGCGCCACCGGATAGTCGCGTCAGGTCCGGGTGATCCCAGGTGTGATTGCCCAGCTGGACCTGGCCGGAATCGACCAAGGGCCGCAGCGTATCCCGGTGATCCAGCCAGCCGGGGTAGTAGGCGGTCACGAAGAAGGTGAGCCGAGCGCCGGTATTGCGGGCGAAATCGATGAAGCCGCCGATGGTTTCGGAGCTGGCCCCGTCGTCGATGGTGAGCGCCATGTGATTGCCGTCGCCGGGCAGCGCGCTGATGGTGCCGGTCCCGATCGGCGTCTTGGGCCCGAAATCCGGTGTCGTCTGCGGCATTCCCGGCAGCTGCGGGACGATGCCGGAGGATCCGGAGTCGAAGGGGAAGTCGGCGCGTGCTTCACCGGTGCCCAGCAGGGTGGCAGCCGTGCCCGCCGCCAGCATCGTCAGCAGCCGTCGTCTGTCCATGTCGAACCTCATTCCCTCACTCCGGCACCGCGCATGGCACCGGAACTTTCACTCCCCCAACGCAACCCCGGGGGTCAGGTCGGCGACACCAGCACGTCGTTCAGCGTCACCAGCGACAGATTGCGGGACCGGATGATGTCGACCATTTGGCCGTAGCAGTGGGTGACGGCCGGATGGTTGGCGTGTCCGATGACAATGGCTTGCGCGTTGAAATACTTACGCGCGCACTCGATCAGGTAGTCCTCGGTGATGACACCGGAGTCCGACAGCGAGCCGTACCACATGACGGGAACGGTGTAACCGAGATCGGCTGCCACCTTGTCGACCGTAGCATCGTGGCGGCCGTACGGGGGACGGAAATACGGTGCACCGTCCACGCCGAAGTTGTTGCGCAGGAACGTCTTCGCCTTGGTGAGCTGCGTGGATACCTCGGCCGCGGACAGTTTGGTGAGGTCCGGGTGGTCCCAGGTGTGATTGCCCAGCTGGATCTGGCCCGAGTCGACCAGCGGCCGCAACGCGGCGCGGTGCGTGGTCCAGGAGTCGTAATAGGCGGTGACGAAAAAGGTGAACCGCGCGCCGGTGTCCTTGGCGAATTGGATATACGCGCCGACCACCTCCGCACTCGCGCCGTCATCGACGGTGAGCGCCAGATTGTTGCCGCTGCCGGGCAACGCGGTAATCGTTCCGGCGGGAATTCGGGCCTTCGGTGCGCCCGAGGGCGTCGGCAGCGCCTGCGGCACCGGCGAGGGCGCGGGCGTGGTGGTGGGACCGCTGATTCGCGGGGTCACCTTGTGCGGGGAGGGGTCGGCGGAGCAGCCCGTCAGGGCAGTCGCAGTGCCCGCGGCGAGCAAGGCGAGCAGCTGTCTTCTATCCATACCTGTCGATCACTCCGAAATATATATTTTTGCGCCGTGCCTCCCTCGCAGGGCTCATCATTTATATCCACAGGTTGTGAACCGAACACGAAATCTGTGCGAAATGATTCGAATTCAGTGGAGAAATTAAGGCTGCTCTCAGAGAGGTCCGGGAAGCCTCAGCGTGCGATGGGCCGCAACACGATTTCGGTGGGATGCGCGTCGCGCGGGGTCTCGACGGCTCCCCGCACCGCCCGCGCCACGGTCTCGGCGGTCAGGAACTCCCGCGGCTCGTACGCCCGCCCCTCCTCGGCGATGATCGCGCGCTGCATGTCGGTGTCGATGCGACCCGGATGCACCGAGGTCACCCGCAGCGCGGGCTCCTCGAGCCGCAGTGCGTCACCGAAGGCGCGCAGGCCGAACTTGCTCGCCGCGTACACACCCCACCCCGGATTGGCCCGCAATCCCGCACCCGAATTGATCAGCACCACATGGCCGTTGGCGGCACGCAGCGCGGGCAGCAACAGCCGGGTCAACTCGGCGACCGCGATCAGGTTGCCTTCCAACGTATTCCGCCACTGCTCGACGCTGGAATCGGCTATCGTTCCCAGGTCGGCGATTCCGGCGTTGTGCACCAGTACATCCAGCCGTTCGATGCCCTCGACCGCGCGCGCCACCGCCGCGTAGTCGGTGAGCTCGACCGGCCACCCGGTCGAGCCGGGCAGCTCACGCAGGATCGGGTCCAGGGCCCCCGGCGTGCGCGCGCCCAGCAACAGCCGGTGCGACGGCGCGAGCTCCCGCGCGATGGCCGCGCCCAGCCCCCGGCTGGCCCCGGTGATCAACGCGGTGGGCGCCTCGGTGCTGGTGTTCGCGGAATTCGCCATGAGATCACGGTAACCGCGTGGGGTCGGACTGCGATGCATCGGTCGGGCACACCAACGCTCGACTGATTCATGAGAAGGCGAACGAAGTGCAATCTGGCGATCAGGAGCCGTCCTCCAGTCCGGTCCATCGCGCGTACCTGCGAGTCCCAGCGCAGAATAGGGCGATGACACACCCGGGATTCACGCCCACCCAGCTCGCGGCCCGCGCGGCCTACCTGCTGCGCGGCAACGACCTGGGCACCATGACCAGCGCCGCACCGAAGCTGTATCCGCACATGTGGAGCTGGGACGCGGCCTTCGTGGCCGTCGGCCTGGCGCCGCTGAGTGTGGAGAGAGCCGCGCTCGAACTCGACACCCTGCTGTCCGCGCAATGGCGCAACGGCATGATCCCGCACATCGTCTTCGCCAACGGCGTCGACGGCTACTTCCCGGGACCCGCCCGCTGGGAATGCCGCAGACTCGCCGCCGACGCGCCGGACGGACCCGATACCTCCGGCATCACCCAGCCGCCCGTGCATGCCATTGCAGTGCAGCGGATTCTGGATCATTCGCGCCGCCACGGCCGCAGTACCCGCGCGGTGGCCGAGGACTTCCTGAATCGGCGCTGGGGCGATCTGATGCGCTGGCACCGCTGGCTGGCCTACGCCCGCGACCCCAAGCAACACGGCCGCATCACGCTGTACCACGGCTGGGAATCCGGCATGGACAACTCGCCACGCTGGGATCGCGCCTACGAGAACGTGATTCCGGGTCCGGACCTGCCGCCCTACCAGCGCGAGGACCTGCAGGTGGTCGGCGATGCCACGCAGCGGCCGTCGGACCGCGAGTACGACCGCTACATGTGGCTGGTCGAGCAGATGCGACGCGCCGGGTATGACGACTACCAACTGGCCTCGACCATGAGCTTCGCCGTCGAGGACGTGTTCGTGACGGCCATCTTCGCGCTGGCCTGCGATGTGCTGGCCAATATCGGCGAGGACTACAAGCAGCCGCACGCGGACGTGCGCGAGCTCTACGAGTGGGCCGACTACTTCCGCGCGGGCGTGGTCGCCACCACCGACGCGCGCAGTGGGGTGGCCCGCGATTTCGATGTGCGCGCGGACAAGTGGATCGAGACCGAGACGCTCGCCTGCTTCGCACCGCTGCTGTCGGGCGGGCTGCCGCGCGACGCCGAACGTCGGCTGCTGCGGCTGTTCGAGGGGCCGCGCTGGTGCGGGCACCCGGATCTGCGCTACGCCCTGCCGCCCTCGACCTCCCCGGTGTCCAAGGACTTTCGCCCGCGCGAGTACTGGCGCGGACCGGTGTGGCCGGTGATCAGCTGGCTGTTCTCCTGGGTCTTCGCCCGCCGCGGCTGGGCGGAACGGTCGTTCATGCTGCGGGCGGAGGGTCTGCGCCAGGCCAGTGACGGCAGCTTCGCGGAGTACTACGAGCCGTTCACCGGTCTGCCGCTGGGCAGCATGCAGCAGTCCTGGACCGCCGCTTCGGTCTTGGATTGGCTTGGATAGCTAACGTTTGGCGAACATCACAGGCCAGCCTTCACGGCTATAGGCACAGTTCGGCCTAGCCTTTTTTGGCATGACCGGACGAAGCCTGATGAAAGTACTCACAGTCGCAGCTACCGGCATCCTGATGGCTACCCCAGCCGGGGTGGCCGCCGCCGACGTCGAGGGCCCCGATGTGGCCTCCTATCAGCACCCGGGCGGCAGCGGCATCAACTGGTTCGGCGTGCGCGCGGCCGGATATCAGTTCGCCATGCTCAAGGCCACCGAGGGACTCAGCTATGTGAATCCGTTCTTCGTGCAGGACAGCCTGTCCATGCGGGTGGCCGGAGTCGCCCGCGGCACATACCATTTCGCGCGGCCGGCCGACTCGCCCGAACTCCAGGGCGCGTTCTACTCGGCCCTGGTACTGGGCCAGAACGGGCTGCTGGATCTGCCGCCGGTGCTGGATCTCGAGGACTCCGGCGGACTGCCGCCGGACGCCCTGATCGATTGGACCCATCGGTATCTCAATACGGTGCAGGCCATGACGGGTCGCCGCCCGATCATCTACACCTATCCGCGCTTCTGGCGCACGGCCATGGCCGATACCAACCAGTTCACGTCCTACCCGCTGTGGATCGCCGACTACCGCGGCAACGACCAGCCCGAAGTGCCCGGGGGCTGGCCTGCCTGGACCTTCTGGCAGACCACCGACTCCGGAGCGATCAACGGCATCGGCGCGGGCGTCGACCTCAACGTGTACAGCGGAGCCCAGGGCGATTTCGGCGGCTTCGCCAATATCCCCTTCAGCGGCAGCGCCAGCGGATCCGGGCGCGGCAGCAGTTAGAGCACCTGGGACAGGAACTGGCGCAGGCGCGGGGTTTCCGCATTCTCGAAAAGCGCCTCGGGCTTACCGGTTTCGACCACCTGACCGTGATCCATGAAGACCACCTGGTCGGAAACCGAACGGGCGAAGCTCATTTCGTGCGTCACGATGACCATCGACATGCCGCCGTCCGCCAGCTCCGCCATCAGCGCCAGCACGCCCTTCACCAGTTCGGGGTCCAGGGCCGAGGTGGCCTCGTCGAAGAACATGATGTCCGGCTTCATCGCCAATGCCCGCGCGATGGCCACGCGCTGCTGCTGACCGCCGGACAGATTGCCCGGCCGCGCATCCGCCTTCCCAGCCAGCCCGACCGCCTCCAACTGCTGCACCGCCAGCGTGCGCGCCTGCTCCTTGGACAGGCCGTGCAGCTTGCGCGGGCCCAGCGCCACATTGTCGGCGGCACTCATGTGCGGGAACAGGTTGAAATGCTGGAACACCATGCCGATGCGCTGCCGCAGCCGGTCCGGGTTCTCGCCCAGCACCGACTTGCCGTCCAGCAGAATGTCGCCCGCGTCGGGTTCGTGCAGCCGGTTGAGCACCCGCAGCAGGGTGGACTTGCCGGAGCCGGACGGGCCGATCACCGTGGTGGTCTTGCCCGCGTCCACATGCACGTCGACGCCGCGCAGAATCTCGTTGCGGCCCAGCGTCAAGCGCAGGCCCGTGCCGGTCAGGGAGGCACTCATGCTCCACGCCCTTCGGTGATGACGGCCTGTTCGATCGGTTCGGCGGTGGGCTGTGGTCGGCCTTCGCGCATGCGCTTGTCGATGTAGTTGACCAGGTGTGTGAGCGGCACGGTCAGCAGCAGGTACATCAGACCCGCCGCCACCAGCGGCGACAGATTTCCGGTCTGCGCGTTGAGATCCCGGCCCACCGCGAACAATTCGCGCTGGGTGGCCAGCAGACCCAGGAAGTAGATGAGCGAGGAATCCTTGATCAGCGCGATGAACTGGTTCATCAGCGCGGGCAGCACCCGGCGCACACCCTGCGGGATCACCACCAGCGTCATGGCCTGCCGGTAACCGAATCCGATGGCGCGGGCCGCCTCCAGCTGTCCGGCCTCCACCGACTGGATGCCGGAGCGGAAGATCTCACCGATATAGGCCGACGCCAGCAGGGCCAGCGCGATCGCGCCCAACCAGTACGGATTGTTGCCGGTGATGTTCTTGACCAGCGGGCCCACACCCAATCCGATGATCAGGATGATCACCACCGCGGGCAGGCCCCGGAAGATATCGGTGTAAACCCGTGCGGGCCAGCGCAACCAGCGGGTCCGCGAAATACCCGCCACCGCCAGCAGCATGCCGAGCACGGTGCCGAGCAGACCCGAAACCAGCGCCAGGATCAGGGTATTGGGCAGACCCGTCTTGATCAGATCGGGAAAAGCCTTGCGGTACAGCGACCAGTCGAAGAACGTGTCCTTCAGCTGTGCCAGCGTGGATTTCGGTGCGACACCGCTGTTGTCGGGCTTGTCCTTGGCGTGCTCGGCGGCGATCTCGGTGAAGTTCGGCCAGTCCGGCGCGGCGACGGCCTTCGACCCCGGCTTCCAGCCCGGTGGCGGCTGCCGCGGCACCCAGTCCTCGTACAGCTTCAGGTAGGTGCCGTCCGCGATCACCGCGTCCAGACCGGCATTGAGGGCGTCGGTCAACGGCTGATTGCCCTTGCGCACCGCCCATGCGGTGAAGTTGTTGACGCTGAAGGTGTTCTGCACGATCGAGGTCGGATCGCCCGCCTTGATCACGCCGATCGCCTGCTGCGAGGGCGCGACCCAGGCATCGATCTGGCCGGACTTCAGGTTCGCGTAGGCGGTGTTGTAGTCGGGGAACTTCACCGGATCCAGGTGCAGTTCATTGACCACGTACTCGTCCTGCACGGTGCCCTGCACGACACCGATCCGATTGCCCTTGTGCAGATCCGCGAAACCCTTGATCCCACTGCCGTTCGGCACCACCAGCGAGAAGTACCCGAAGTCGTAGCCATTGGTGAAGTCGACCAGCCGCCGCCGCTCATCGGTGGTGGTGATGCTGGAGGAGCCGACATCGAAGCGATTGTTGGCGACCTGGGCCAGCAGGCCCGAGAATTCGGTGCCCGTGAATTCCACCTGCAAGCCGAGTTTCGCGCCGATCGCCTTCAACAGCTCGTTGTCGAAGCCGGTGAAGACGCCCTTGGAGTTCACGCAGATGCTCGGCGGCGCATCGGACAGCGTGCCGATGCTCAGCTTGCCGGCCGTGAGCAACCCCAGCTTGCCGACATCGATGGTGTTCAGCGGCGCGGTGGTGGCGGTGGTGAACCGGTCCGCCCCGGCGTCGCGCTGTCCGGACGCCAGATTGGTCGGCGCGGCGCTGGCGGCGGCCAGGCCGGGCGGCGAGCACAGATCGCCATTGTCGGCCGCGGCCCCGCCCGCCCCGAGCGTGACGGTGCCGACCAGCCCAACGAGCAATACTCCCGCTAGTGCCAGGAGGCGAGTCGGCCGACGGCGTCGGGGCGCGCCCGGGCGCAAGGGAACCATGGCAAATCACCCTAATAGGGATGACTTGCTATTCCAGAGTTACCCTCACGCGGATTGCTGATTGTGCCGATCTCGCCAGGCCACGGCCTCGAGGATGCGGGTCATGTCGTAGTCCGGTCCGCCCACGCCTACGGTGAACAGGCTGACGCCCGCCGCCGCGTACGCCTCGACCTGGTCGGCGCCCGGCCAGGCCACCGACTTGGCGATGGCCGAGGCGTCGGTGCCGACCTCGGCGCAGTGCTCGCCCAGGATGCCGATCTTGCGCTGCAGCACGTCGATGTCGGAGAAGCTGTGCCAGATGTGGGCGTACTGGGCGACCAGCCGCAGCGTCTTGCGCTCGCCACCGCCGCCGATCAGGATCGGGATGTCGCGCACCGGCTGCGGGTTCAGCTTGGCCAGGCGGTCGGCGATGCGGGCCATGGCGTCCTTGAGTCCCGCCAAACGGCTTCCGGCCGTGCCGAATTCGTAGCCGTACTGGTCGTAGTCCTTCTGGAACCAACCCGCTCCGATGCCGAGGATGAGCCGCCCATTGCTGATGTGGTCCACCGTGCGCGCCATATCGGCCAGCAGGTCCGGATTCCGGTAGCCGCCGCCGGTGACCAGCGCCCCGAGCTCCACCCGCTCGGTCTGCTCGGCGATCGCGCCCAGCATGGTCCAGCATTCGAAATGCGCGCCCTCGGGATCCCCGTAGAGCGGATAGAAGTGATCCCAGTTGAAGACGATATCGACCCCCGCGTCCTCACATCGCCGCACCGCATCCCGGATCAATCCGTAGTTGGGGGCCTGCTGGGGCTGCAACTGAACTCCGATACGAACCGGCTGGCTCATGAAGGGCTCCTCCGTCGGTGAACACTGCGCCCCATTCTGCCCCTCGGCTACGCTCTGGGCCGACCCTCTACAACGGATCGTCCGGCACGTTCCTGCCGGTGAAGGGAAGTGTTCAATCGTGGCAACGGTGACTTTCGACAAGGCCACCCGGCTCTACCCCGGCGGGAACAAGCCCGCCGTGGATGCCTTGAACCTCGAGATCGAGGACGGCGAATTCCTGGTGCTGGTCGGGCCTTCCGGCTGCGGCAAATCCACCTCGCTGCGCATGCTCGCGGGGCTGGAGGAGGTGAGCGGCGGCCGAATCCTGATCGGGGACAAGGACGTCACGCACGCCGAGCCCAAGGAACGCGATATCGCGATGGTGTTCCAGAACTACGCGCTCTACCCGCACATGAGCGTGGCGGAGAACATGGGCTTTGCGCTGAAGATGGCCAAGGTGTCCAAGGAGGAGCGGGCGCAGCGGGTGCTCGAGGCGGCCAAGCTGCTGGATCTGGAGCCCTACCTGGACCGCAAGCCCAAGGCGCTGTCCGGTGGTCAGCGCCAGCGCGTGGCCATGGGTCGTGCGATCGTGCGGCAGCCGCAGGTGTTCCTGATGGACGAGCCGCTGTCCAACCTGGACGCCAAGCTGCGTGTGCAGACCCGCACCCAGATCGCGCAGCTGCAGCGCCGGCTCGGCACCACCACCGTCTACGTCACCCACGATCAGGTCGAGGCCATGACCATGGGCGACCGGGTGGCGGTGCTCAAGGACGGGCTGTTGCAGCAGTGCGCGTCCCCGCGCGACCTGTACCGCAATCCGGCCAACCTGTTCGTTGCGGGCTTCATGGGTTCGCCCGCCATGAACCTGTTCACGCTGCCGGTCAGCAATGGCTCGGTCACGCTGGGCGGCTGCCCGCTGCCGCTGCCGCGCTCGGTGGCCGCGGCCACCGGCGAGAACGTGGTGGTCGGCATCCGGCCCGAGCACCTGGAGCCGGTCGGCGACGGTGCGGGTATCGCCATGGAAGTTGATGTGGTCGAGGAGCTCGGCTCGGACGCCTATATCTATGGCCGTACCGCCGGTGACGGGGAAACCATTGTGGCGCGGGCGGATTGGCGCAACCCGCCCGCCAAGGGCACCCGCCTGGCGCTGGTGGCGGACACGGATCACACCTACTTCTTCCACCCGGAGGACGGGCGTCGCCTGAACTGACGCGCGAGTCTCACGAATGGCGGCGGGTTTTCCGCCGCCATTCGTCGTTCACCCGGACCCGCAGATTCTCCAGTGGCACTGGGTTTCCCGAGGCGCTGCGGAGTTCGACGGCGACCGGTTCGCCGGTCGAATCCTCCAGTCGTTGCAGGGGCGCGACGCCGTCCTGCAAATACTTGTCACCCCACTGCCACAGGGCGACCACCGCGGGCAACAGGTCCAAACCCATTGGGGTGAGGACATATTCGTTGCGCGTGCGCTTGCCCTCTTCCCGGTACGGTCGCTTCTCCAGCAGCCCCGCGTCCACCAGTTTGCGTAGCGCGCTCGACGCGGCGGCGTCGGTGATCCCCACGCGTGCCGCGAACCCGTCGAACCTGGTCGTCCCGTAGTAGCTCTCGCGCAGGATGAGAATCGCCGAGCGGGTACCGACGATGTCCATCGCCTTGGCGATCGAGCAGCCGTCCGGCGTCCACGCACCCAGGTCGCTGAGCTTTCCTTCCATCACTGCCGACATGGCGTACATCATACCAACCTGACTTGCCCTAACTATTGCCAGCTCCTACGCTAACTATATAGCGATGAAGCTAGAGGCTCTGGAAGGAACGTCATGAGAGACGCAGTCATCGTCGAAGCGGTCCGCACCCCGATCGGCAAGGGCAAGGCCAACGGCGGTTTGCACGGCACCCATCCCGCCGATCTGCTCGCGCACAGCCTCCGGGAAGTGGTGCGGCGCACCGAGATCGATCCCGCGCTGATCGACGATGTGATCGGCGGCGTGGTCACCCAGGTCGGCGAGCAGGGCTCCAACCTCACCCGCCGCGCCGCCCTGGCCGCCGGATATCCGGAATCGGTGCCCGCCACCACGGTCGACCGCCAGTGCGGCAGCAGCCAGCAGGCCATCCACTTCGCCGCCCAGGGCGTCATCGCCGGGGCGTACGACATCGTGGTGGCCGCGGGCGTGGAGTCCATGAGCCGGGTTCCCATGGGCGCCAACCTGGTCGGTGCCGAGGACATCGCGGGCGTCGGCTTCGCGCAGCGCTATCCCGAGGGCCTGGTGCCGCAGGGCGTCAGCGCCGAACTCATCGCCGCCAAGTGGGGCCTGAGCCGCACCCAGCTCGACGAGTTCGCCCTTTCCAGCCACGAGAAGGCCGCCGCCGCAACCAAGGCGGGCGCCTTCGAGGCCCAGCTCAGCCCCTACGGCGGGCTTGCGGTGGACGAGGGCATCCGGGTCGGCAGCACGCTGGAGACGCTCGGCGCGCTGCGCCCCGCCTTCTACAGCGAGGAGATGGCCGCCCGCTTCCCGCAGATCAACTGGAACATCACCGCCGCCAACTCGAGCCCGATCAACGACGGCAGCGCCGCCACCCTCATCATGACCAGCGAACGCGCCGCCCAGCTCGGCCTGCGCCCGCTGGCCCGGGTGCACAGCTTCGCCGTCGCGGGCGACGATCCCCTGCTCATGCTGACCGCCGTCATCCCCGCCACCCGAAAGGTCTTGGCGCGCTCCGGACTCGACCTCGCCGACATCGACCTGTTCGAGGTCAACGAGGCGTTCTCCTCGGTCGTCCTGGCCTGGGCAAAGGAAACCGGCGCGGACCTCTCCAAGGTCAACGTCAACGGCGGCGCCATCGCCCTCGGCCACCCCCTCGGCGCCTCCGGCGCCCGCCTGGCCACCACCCTCGTCCACGCCATGCACGACCGCGGCGCCCGCTACGGCCTGCAAACCATGTGCGAGGCAGGCGGTCTCGCAAACGCCACCCTCTACGAGCGCCTCTGAGCTGGCCTTCGTTCCACCGACCCGGTCGCCGAATTCACGTCTGTCCCGCGAACCCCGGGTTCGCGGGACGTACGATGGCGAGGAATCCCGAGCCGAAGGATGACCACCGTGTCGGAAGCTTTCGATTGGCTGTCACCCGAGACCTATATTCTGTCCTGCGACATAGACGACTATCTGGTACTGCCGGAGGCATTGTCGAGGTCGGTCGAGGTAAAGGACGGGATGATCGTATTTTGCGAGTCCCCGTCGCCGAATCACAACGTCATCTCCTACAACCTCCGGCGGGCACTCGCCGAGGGCGAAGCACGGCGAACGGATCGGCAACCCTGTCTGCGGGTGAATCATGATGTCGACATGCTGGTCTCCGAGGTCCCGTTCCATTACAAACGGCCCGACGCGATTGTCTACCGGTGCATTGAACAGTCCCGGCCCCGCTGGAAAACCAAACCCACCATCGCCGACACGATCCTGATCGTAGAAGTGGTGTCGCCCAGCACGATTACCACCGACACCATCGACAAGCGGGCCGAATATGCACGCTATGGCATCCAGCACTACTGGATCGTCCGCATGGCGAACGACGACGGCCCGGCGATATCCATCGAGATGCTCGTACTCGACTCCGCGGGACAGTATGTGTCCAATGGACACCGGACCCGCGGTGAGCACGCCAGCGCCGCGATCGAGACGTTGGCCCCCTTCGAGGTTCGGCTGACCTGGGAAGAGCTCGACGAAGGTCTCGATTGATCTCGTTGCTGAACGCAACCACGGCAGTCAGCAGGCCGAGCAGCGCTGAGCGGCGTGCGACGCGCCTACTTCTGCCCGCCGCTGGAACCCGGAACTCTGCGCCGGGCAACCCTTTTCGCCACCGCCGCTCAGCAGGCCCGGCTGGAGGTCGTGGTGGCCTTGAGCCAGTGGGTGGCGGATCCGCTGCACCCGGCGGTGCATGCGCGGGAGAAGTGGCTGAGTAGCCAAGTCCTGCAATCGATGTCGGAGATCGGGCTGGTGACGGTGAATCCGGGGTGGTTCGCCGACAACTACCTGGCCGCGCTGGAAGCGGCCGCCCAATTCGGGATCCTTGCCATGCCGCTGGGCGAGGGTCGCAATGCTCCGCCCGCCACCGAGGACATCGCGGCGGTGATCACCGGTGCGCTCATCGATCCCGGACCGCACCTCGGCAAGACCTACCGGCCCACCGGCCCCCGCCTACTGGACCCCGGCGAGATCGCCGACGCCTTCGGCCGTGCGCTCGAGCGGAAGGTCGAATACCGCGACACTCCCCTGCCGCTGTTCCTCAAAGTCGCGAAGTCCCTGGGCTTCTCGGACTTCGTCATCGGGCAGCTGTACTGGTTCCTGCAGGACTACCGCGATGACGCCTTCGGGATCGGCGCACCCACCGATGCCGTGCTCGAGGTCGGCGGCACGCCACCCGAACCGTTCGACGACATCGTGCGGCGCTATGCCCGATCGAGTCCGCTGGCCACCCGATCCGTTCCCGCGAAGTTCCGTGCCGTCGCTCACCGGCTCGGCGCGCTGCTGACCCGGGCTCCGGACCTGAATGCCCTTGCCTACCAAGCGGTCAACCCACCCCTCACCAACCCGGCCCGGGCGGTGGATTCACTGCGCTGGCAGCACGCTCACGGCGACGATCGCGGTCAGTAAGCCGAGGCCCCAGGCCTCCACCAGTAGCGGGAAGGCGACCAGTGCGGTGGTCCATGCCCGCTGGCGCAGGGCTATCGCGCGAATTGTCCACAGCAGCACCAGCAGCATGGTCAGTGCGATCCCCAGCCAGGCCACCGCGTCCGCCAGCGGGAGGTAGCGGGTGTCGGCCGTGGCCGGGAACAGCCCGCGGTAGTCCGGCACCAAGCCCGCCACCGTCCAGGCCGAAGCACAGGCTCCGAGATAGATCACCACGGTGGCAACGAAATCCGCGGCCGTGATCGGCGGCCGCCGCCATCCGGCCACCCCTCCAGCATGCCGGTCAGTTGATGGCGGTGGCCACCAGGATGTGCCCGGCTCCGCCCGCGAGGGCGATGATCGGCAGGGCGATGGCGGGCCACAGCCAGGCCCGGCGGCCGGTCATGGCCGCCACCGAGGTCAGGATGATCGCCACGATCAGCACCAGGAACGTCGCGCCGCCACCGATCAGCAGGCCCCACAGCGCCGAGGCAGGCGGGCGGATCAGCACACACTTCGCGGCCGGCGGCCCCAACTGCACCGTGCAGCGATTGTGGACCAGATCGGAGAGCTTGGAGAAGAGGTCGTAGGCCCACCCGAACGACACCGCCACACCGACCAGGCACAGCAGCGACGCCACCAGCACGTCCTTGCCGCGCACCGGTTTACGCTCGGAGCCCGCCGTGGGCAGTGCCGCCGCGGCCGCCTCCGCGGGCGGCAGCTTCGACGGCATGGTCAGATCGTTCTCGCCGAAGGACTGCCCGGATCCGACCGCGTCCTGCGGGAACGACGCACCGGCCGGAGCCCAGACATCCGGCGAGACCTCCACGACCGGTGGGTAATTCGAGCCGGTGTCCGGATGGCCCGGCCCGGCGCCGTAGGGCTGGTTCCCGGCACCACTCTCCGCGGGCTGCCATCCCCCACGAGGCGGGCCTGCCGGTCCACCGGAACCAGCCGCACCACCGGCATTGCCCAGCGGTCGGGGCGGCGCGGACGGCGGCGCTTGCCTCCGGCCCCGGGCCTGGTCCGCGCCCCGGGCGTCGAGGCGGCCACCGGGCGGCGACGGCGGAACCGGCGCGGGCGGGGTTCGGTTGCCGCCCTTGGGGAGGGTGGGCCCGGCCGGATCGAGCGCCTCACCCGGTGGACGCGCGCCCGACGGCGGCGCGGGAGGCGGCGGCGGAGCCTGGCGGCCCGGCCCGGGCAGCGTCGGGCCTGCCGCACCGGCCAGATCCTCGGGCCGTGGCGCGCCCGGCGGGCGTTGCGAGGTGGGACCTCCCGGCTGCCGCGGACCCGCCGGATTGCGCTGCGGCCCCGCGGCGCGCGGACCCGGCATATTCGGATTGCCCTGCCCCGCCGCCGAACCCGCGTCACCGGGCCGCGCACCCGCTCGTCCGCCGGGCGGTGCGGAGTGCCCGCCGTCGGCCTCGGGCCCCCGGGGCGGTCCGGGCTGGAAGCCCGGAGGCGAGGGAGGCGGACCGTCCGGTCCGGGACGACGGGGCTCATTGGGCCGGTTCATGTGTGCGTTCTCCCCCAAGGCGCAGGTCTGGAGCCGGAATCGGCTTCCTTCGGATTGTGACCCGCGCACGCCCGCACCGCCACCCGATACCTCCGGGGGCGCTGGGTAGGGTGCGGGAGGTGAGCGATGGCGGCGGTGCGGTGGATTTCGAGTCGGCGGTGGTCTACGCGATTCCGATGCGAACCCGGTTCCGAGGGATCACCGTGCGCGAGGGCATGCTGATTCCCGGGCCGCACGGCTGGGGCGAATTCTGCGCCTTCCCCGAATACGACGACCGCGAGGCCGCCGCGTGGCTGGCCACGGCCGTGGAGCAGGCGAACGCGGGATGGCCTGCGCCGGTGCGGGATCGGGTGCCGGTGAACTGCATCGTGCCCGCCGTCGGACCGGAGCGGGCCCGGGAGATCGTCGCCGCCTCCGGGTGCCGCACGGCCAAGGTGAAGGTGGCCGATCATCCGGATTCGCTGGCCGAGGACCTGGATCGGGTCGCCGCCGTGCGGGAGGCGCTAGGACCGGACGGCGCGGTGCGGGTCGACGCGAACGCGGTGTGGGAGGTGGACACCGCCGTCGAGCACATCCGCCGAATCGATCGGGCCGCAGGCGGTTTGGAATATGTCGAGCAGCCTTGCCGGACCGTGGCGGAACTCGCCGCGGTCCGCAAGCGGGTGAGCGTGCGCATCGCCGCGGACGAATCCATTCGCCGCGCCGAGGATCCGCTGCGGGTGGCGGTGGCCGGGGCGGCCGATGTGGCCGTGCTGAAATGCACTCCGCTGGGCGGGGTCCGGCGGGCGCTCGAGGTCGCGGAGGCGGCGGGACTGCCCTGCCTGGTGTCCTCGGCGCTGGAGACCAGCGTCGGCCTGGCCGCCCAGGTGGCACTGGCCGCGGCGCTCCCTCACCTCGACTTCGCCTGCGGCCTGGACACGTTGTCGCTGCTCACCGGTGATGTGGTGACCGAGCCGCTGCGCCCGGTCGACGGCTGGCTGCAGGTCCCGCGCAGCGCACCGGTGCCCGACCCGGAACTGCTCGATCGCTATCGCCACCCGGATCCGGAACGCACCGACTGGTGGCGTCAACGGCTGGCACGCGTCGCGAAACTGCTCTGACCGCGCTCAGGCGATCCGCACCCCGCACGAGTACATGGTGGTGCGCATCAGCAGCGCCGCCTCCGGCCCGATGATCCCGTCCAGCAGTTCGAGGTAGCGGGCGCAGAATTCGGGTCCGTGCGCGGCGGTCTCGGCGAGATCCGGGTCCAGGTGATGCGCCAACTCATGCAGAATCACCAATTCGCGCAACGCCCAGGCGGTTCCGCTGCCGTGCAGCGGCACGGCCAGCACCGCACCGGCGGATTCGTAGTGGGCCGCCTTGGCCCCCGCCCGTGCCCGCACGACCACAGGCGCGGTCGATCGATCCCATTGGGCGCGAACCCAGTTCAGTGCCAGCACCCGATCCGCGTACGCCTGCACCGATTCCACCGATGCGAAGCGCCGCTCGATCGGCAGCGTGATGTTCGACCCGTGCAGCTCGACCGTGCGCAGCCCGAATTCGTCGGCGCGGTCGAACATTCCGCGCACCAGCCCCTCGGCGTCGTACACCTGGGAGCGCTGCGCGTCCCGCACCGCCATGCGCGCGACCGCTATTCGCCCGCGCCGCGCGGCAGCTGCCCGCGCGCTCCGCCGAGTTCCGTTGCGTTGCCCAGCCGGGCCGCCTTGCCCGCCCGGTCACCGGCGCGTCGCGCGGCCGCCGAGTATCCGGCCGAGGCCGCCGGCCCCCGCCAGGTGCCTCGCGCCTCGGAGGTGCGGGAGTAGAAGTCGGTGAGCTCGAGCTCCTTGTTGCGCAACGCCAGTGCCGTTCCGGTGGGCGCGGATTCGGCCGCGTCGGCCCGCACGGCCGCGGTCTCGACATCCGCCTTCACCTCGGCCAGGCGACGGCCGATCCGCGCGGCGAAGGCCATCTGGAAGTTCAGCCGGGCCGTCACCCCCGCGACCGGCACCTGCACGGGCCGCTGCACCTGGCGGCCGTACCGGCGTTCGACCACGATCTTCTCGGTGGTCGCCGACCGATAGCTGCCCGACTTGATGTACTGGTCCGACGCCCGCACCATCTGGATCAGCAGACTCGTGTAGAGCGCCTCGCAGGTGTCGATATCGGTGTCGAAACCGTAGGCGTACACGGTCGTCGAGGACCTGGCCACATCGCAGCGCACATCATTGGCGGCGGCGATGGCCACGAACAGCTGCACATAGGTGCGTAGCCCGCGCTTGCCCGCCTCGCCGATCGGGATCACCCGCTGCGTCGGCACCGGCCGCCGCTCCCGGTTCGCGATATGCGCCCGCGCCACCGCCAGATCCACCGACGAACCGGTCGCCAGGCGCTGCGCGGCAGCCAGAAAGGCCTCGGCTTCATGCTCGTTGTCGGTCGATTCGGCCTGCCGCAGCAGTCCCCCGATCCGGGTGAGCATCTTGTCCTGTGAAGACATCGCGGACCAGCTTAACGCCCGCGAAGATCATCGTGGTCAGCGTCCGAACGACGAGGTAGTACCGGCACCGGGAACCTCCACCCTGTATCTTCCCTTGTGCAACCGGCTGGGTGTGCTGCCGCTCACGTCTCGACCCTGGAGTATTCACGATGGCTTTGAAGAAGGTGTCGTCCCTACGATCGACGCTGGTGCCACGGGCCGCTGTGGCCGTGACCTCGGCGGCCTTGCTGACGGCGGCGCTCGCCAGCGGCTGCTCCAGCAGCAGTAGCGGCGGCTCCAACGCCATCGGCGAGAACCTCACCGGGCGTGGCCCGATCACCTACGTCGAGGGCAAGGACACCACCGAGACCGGTGCGGTCAAGCAGCTCATCGACCGCTGGAACACCTCGCACCCGGACGAGAAGGTGACGTTCAAGGAGCAGTCCAGCGACGCCAACCAGCAGTACGACGACCTCAAGCAGCACATGCAGGCCAAGGCGTCGGACTACGACGTGGTCGCCCTGGACGTGCCGTGGACCGCGGAGTTCGCGGCCAAGGGCTGGATCCAGCCGCTGAAGGACTCCTTCGCCATCGACACCTCGACGCTGCTGTCGCCGCCGGTCGCCTCGGCCACCTACAACGGCACCCTCTACGCCGCGCCGCGCAACACCAACGGCGGCCTGCTGTTCTACCGCAAGGACCTGGCGCCGGAGCCGCCCAAGACCTGGGCCGAGATGATCTCCATGTGCCCGAAGGCCAAGGAAGCCAAGATCGGTTGCTACGCAGGCCAGTTGGCGCCCTACGAGGGTCTGACCGTGAATGCGGCCGAGGTCATCAACGCCTTCGGCGGCAGCTTCGTGGGCCCCGACGGCAAGACCCCGACCGTGAACACCCCGCAGGCCAAGCAGGGCCTGCAGACCCTGGTCGACGCGTACAAGAACGACGACATGCCCAAGGAAGCCCTCTCCTTCAAGGAGCCGGAGTCCCAGAACGCCTTCACCAGCGGCAATCTCATGTTCATGCGCGGCTGGCCGTCCTCCTTCGGTGACGCCGGCTCGGACGCCTCCGCGGTGAAGGACAAGTTCGGGGTCGCCCCGCTGCCCGGCAAGGACGGCATCGGCGCCTCCACCCTCGGTGGCTACAACGCCGCGATCAGCGCCTTCTCCAAGAACAAGGCCACCGCGCTGGACTTCCTGCGCTACCTGATCAGCGAGGACGCCCAGCACATCGTGGCCCAGGGCGGCCTGCCGTCGGTGCGCGCCTCGGTCTACGACGACCCGGCCCTGATCGCCAAGATGCCGTACCTGCCCGCGCTCAAGGACTCCATCGCCTCGGCCGTGCCGCGGCCGGTGACCCCGTTCTACCCGGCGGTCTCGAAGGCCATCCAGGAGAACGCCTTCGCGGCGCTGCAGGGCAGCAAGTCCGTCGACGACGCGATTGTCGGAATGCAGAAGGGCATCGAGACCGCCGGATCGTAAGGTGTACCGGGAATCCCAGTACCCGATCATGGGCGCAGTCCCGTAGGAGAAGAGTCAAAGGTGTCACGTCCTCCGGGAGCGACCGACGTCGCGGAGTCCGAACCGACGGAGCAATTCGTGAAATCCGAAGCGGCACAGCCGAACGGCCCGAAGCCCAAGCGCCGGGGGCCGCTCCTCGGCCTCACCGCCCGGGCCTGGCTGTTCGTCGCTCCGGTGCTGATCGCGCTGATCGTGGTCGTCGGTTACCCGGTGGTCCGGGCCGTGATCATGTCCTTCCAGAAGGACGCCGGCATCGACAAGTCCACGGGCATGTTCGTGGACGGCGGCAGCGCCGGATTCAGCAACTACACGCACTGGCTGCTGCAACAGTGCACCGACTCGCTCGGCCAGACCATCTCCTGCCCGACCGGTAACGGCGGCTCCGAATTCTGGGCCGCCGTCGGCGTCACCGTGTTCTTCGCGATCGTCACGGTCACGCTGGAGGCCACCATCGGCCTGGGCATGGCCATGATCATGGGCAAGACCTTCAAGGGCCGCGCGCTGCTGCGCGCGGCCGTGCTGATCCCGTGGGCCATTCCCACCGCGGTCACGGCGCGGTTGTGGGAGTTCATGTTCCACGTCGACGGCGTGGTCAATCGGGTCTTCGGCACCCACATCGTGTGGACCGTCGACACCTGGCCCGCCCGCTTCGCGGTCGTCATCGCCGACGTCTGGAAGACCACCCCGTTCATGGCGCTGCTGATTCTGGCCGGCCTGCAGGTGATTCCGGGCGACGTGTACGAGGCCGCCCGCGTGGACGGCGCCTCGGCCTGGCAGCGGTTCCGCTACATCACCATGCCGCTGCTCAAGCCGGCGCTGCTGGTGGCGGTGCTGTTCCGCACCATGGACGCCCTGCGCCTCTACGATCTGCCCGCCATCATGACCCAGAATCTCGGTGCCACCCGCACCATTTCGATGCTGGTGGTGGACCAGTCGCGGTCGGGCGCCAACAGCGCCTCGGCCCTGTCGGTGATCACCTTCCTGCTCATCTTCGCGGTCGCGTTCGTACTGGTGAAGGGTTTGGGCGCCAACGCTGTTCGCACCCAGGAAGAGCAGCGGGAGGCGCACTGATGAGCACCAACGTGATCGACGAGACCGCCAAGCCGCCGGTGCGGCAGACACTTTCCTGGCAGCAGCGGCTCACCTCGGGCCGCGTCTACCTGGGCGCGCTGATCGTGCTGATCTGGGGGCTGGCCCCGTTCTACTGGATGGTCGTCACCGCACTGCGCGATCCGGCGTACGTCTTCGACACCACGCCGTGGCCGACGCACCTGACGCTGGAGAACTTCCGGACCGCCTTCGACACCAGCCGCGGCACCAATTTCGGTCGCGCGCTGGGCAACAGCGTGCTCATCGGCTCGGCCACCACCGCCATCGCCCTGGCACTGGGCGTGATGGCCGCATATGCGCTGGCGCGCTTGACCTTCCGCGGCAAGTACCTGGTCGCGGGCCTGATCCTGTCGGCGTCCATGTTCCCGGTCGTGGTGTTGGCGACGCCGCTGTTCCAGCTGTTCACCGACCTCGGCTGGTACGGGCACTACCAGGCGATGATCATCCCGAACATCTCGTTCGTGCTGCCGATGACGGTCTACATCCTGTCCTCGTTCTTCAGCGAACTGCCCTGGGAGCTGGAGGAAGCCGCGCGCATCGACGGCGCGTCGCGCTTCCAGGCCTTCCGGCTGATCATGCTGCCGCTGGCCGCGCCCGCCGTGTTCACCACGGCCATCCTGGCTTTCATCGCCGCGGTCAACGAATTCCTGCTGGCCAACCTGCTGTCCTCGGACGCCACCGCGCCGGTGACGGTCGCGGTCGCGCACTTCGGCGGCAACAACGGCTCGAAGGTGCCGCCCTACGGCGCGATCATGGCCGCGGGCACCATCGTCACCATTCCGCTGGTGATCATGGTGCTGCTGTTCCAGCGCCGCATCATCTCCGGCCTCACCGCCGGCGGCGTGAAGAGCTAGGGACGCCGAGCAACGTCGATTAGCATGGGTCGCGCCGTGGATGGGTCCGCGGCGTCACCTGTCACAAGCTTTTTCGACGCTCCGGAAGGAGATGCTCGTGAGCTCGTCCCGCAAGCGACGTCGTGGGGAACCCGCGCCATACGGCACCACGGCGGGCTGGAACGAGCTGGCGTCGGCGGCGGCCCGCCGGGGGCAACAGCCCTCGCACAGCAGGCCGCGCCGCCGCGCGAAGCCACCGCGAGCAGCGAAACAGCCCGACCCGTCACCACGTCCGCGGCGCACCCGCGGCCAGCGATTACGCCGCCTGATACTCGCTCTGTTCCTGGTCCTGGTGGTCATGCCGACCACGCTGATGGGCATCGCGTACTGGAGCGCCGAGATCCCGGACCCGAATGCGGTGCAGACCAACCAGATCGCCACCATCCTCGCCTCCGACGGCAACTCCGTCATCGCGAAGGTCGTTCCGCCGGAAGGCAATCGGGTCCCGGTCCCGCTCAGCGACGTACCCGAACCGGTGCGGCTGGCGGTGCTCTCCGCCGAGGACCGCAACTTCTACACCAATCCGGGCTACTCCACCTCGGCGTTCCTGCGCGCGGCCCGCGACAACCTGCTGGGCCGCGACGACGCGGGTGGCGGCTCCACCATTACCCAGCAGTATGTGAAGAACGCCTTCCTGAGTTCCGAACGGACACTGAGCCGCAAGATGCGCGAGCTCATCATCTCCGCCAAGATGGCCCGCGAATGGAGCAAGGACGACATCCTCGCCGCCTACCTCAACACCATCTACTACGGGCGCGGCGCGTACGGCATCTCGGCCGCCGCCAAGGCGTACTTCGGTAAGCCCACAACCGAACTCAGCCTCGCCGAGGGCGCGGTACTGGCCTCGGTGATCCGCACCCCGTCGCTGCTGGACCCGGAGAGCCACCTCGAACAGCTGAAGGCCCGCTGGACCTACGTGCTCGACGGCATGGTGACCATGGGCGTGCTCAACCACAACGAGCGCGCCGCCACCGTGTTCCCGAACATCCTCCCGGCCACCGAGGTGGACGACAGCACCCCGCGCGGCCCCGAGGGACTCATCCGCGCACAGGTGCTGCGCGAGCTGCGCTCCTCCGGCATCAGCGAACACGACCTGAATACCGGTGCGCTGCAGATCATCACGACCATCGACGCCAAGGCGCAGCAGGCCGCGCTGAACGCGGTCGGCAACGTGTTGGGCGGGCAGCCCGGCGAATTGCGCACCGCCGTCGTCTCGATCGATCCGCGCTCGGGCGCGGTGCGCGCCTACTACGGCGGACCCGACGGCATCGGCTTCGACTTCGCGCAGGCCCCGCTGCAAACCGGTTCCGCCTTCAAGACTTTCGCGGTGCTGGCCGCGCTGGAGCAGGGTATCCCGCTGTCGTATCGGCTCGACAGCGAACCGGTCACGGTGAACGGCGAGAAGATCCAGAACGTGGGCGGCGAGTCCTGCGGCACCTGCTCGCTGGCCGAGGCGTTCAAGCGGTCGCTCAACACCAGCTTCTACCGGCTCACCCAGACCCTGTTCGAGGGCCCGAAAGCCATTGCCAATGCGGCACATCAGGCCGGTATCCCCGATCAGATCCCCGGCGTGCCGGGCAAGACCCTCACCGAGGACGGCGGCCCGCCGCTGCCCGCCATCGTGCTGGGCGCGTATTCGGTGCGCCCCATCGACATGGCGTCCGCGTACGCCACCCTGGCCGCCTCCGGCGCCTACCGCGCGCCCTACTTCGTGCAGAAGGTGATCACCGGCGACGGCCGCGTCCTGCTCGACCGCGGCAAGGACCCGCGCAAGACCGAGCAGCGCATCCAGACTTCGGTGGCCGACACCGTCGCCCAGGCGATGCTGCCCATCGCCGCCTACTCCAACAATCACAACCTGGCGGGCGGCCGCCCCGCGGCCGCCAAGACCGGCACCACCCAGCTCGGCGACAGCGGCCAGAACAAGGACGCCTGGATGGTCGGCTTCACGCCGGGCCTGTCCACCGCGGTCTGGGTGGGAACCGAACAGTCCCAACCCATCCGCACCTCGCGCGGCGCCGCCATCTACGGTTCCGGTCTGCCCGCCGACCTCTGGAAGCAGACCATGGACGGCGCCCTCGACGGCAGTCCCGTCGACCAATTCCCCGCGCCGGAACAAATCGCCGGAATGCCCCCGAGCAACGGCAATTACGACATCCTCAACCCGCCCGCCCCCGGCCCCCAACAAGAACCGGTCCTCGTCATCCCCCCGGCCCCGACCCCCAAGGAAGTAGAAATCTTCCCGGGCCTCAGCATCCCTGTGCCGGGCTGATTCGAAACAGTGATGCTGTGTTGATCATGTTTCATGCCTACTGTGCCCATCTATGGGCAGCCACGGATATGGTGGAGACCGCCACCGGCTTCAATGACTCCTGGAGTCGATGGCAGGATGCGGGTTGGGAGCAGGGTGGGGTCGGAGACAGCACGAGACTTAGGGGCGACGCCGGTGGATTTCAATGTCGTTGAACGCCACGAAACGCTGGTAGCCGGAACGGTGCTACGCAGTCCGGCACTAGCGGTCGAAGGACCGCGCCGCGCGAAGGTCGAGGAGGCCTGGAAGCAGAATTTGGCACGCGATCTGCCCGGTCCCCCCGCGACCGCGTATGTGGATCACGCGCCGGAGATCGGTTCGTATCTGACGCATGTCGTCGGGTACGAGTGCAAGAACTTGGACGATTTATTGCCAGGCGATGTACTCGCCCGTATCCCGGCCGGTAAATTCGCGCGCTTCATTCGCAGTGGCGACAATCTCGGCGACATCATCGTGTCGATCTGGCGCACGGTCTGGGACCTCGAGGCGGCCGGCACTCTGGTGCGCGCGTACACCGGGGATTTCGAGCACTATCCGGACAACCGGACGGTAGAGGTTTTCGTCGCGCTGGATCCCAGCGCCGAGGGGTAGGGGAAGCAGTGGACTTCGAAATCGTCACCCTGGAGGAGTTCCTGGTCGGCGGCCTGACCATCCCCCTGGCCGGCCGCGAGGTCACCGCGCGCGATCTGGATCTGGTGAACTTCACCTGGGACCGCTACCTGGCGCGCGAGAAGAAGGCCGAGCGGACCGCCGCCTACATCGGCCAGAACGATCACGCGGTGGCCGTGCTGGGCTACGAACTTTCGGGTCTGAGCGATCTGGACACCGGTGATGTGGTCACCCGCATCCCGGCGGGCCGCTACGCGAAATTCGTTGTCTCGGACAAGCCTTACGACTTGCTGCGCACCGCGTGGGCCAAGGTCGCCAAGGCCGAGAACGCGGGCACCATCACCCGCTCGCACAGCGCGGAGATCGAGCGCTACACCGGGCCGACCTCGGTCGAGGTGTACGTCTCGCTCGACTGACGTCCAGAGCAAACAGACGGCGGCACCGCGATTCGCGGTGCCGCCGTTTGTATTTGGGGGTGTGGGGGCGGAGCCCCCACGTCTCTCATCGGGGGTTCGGGGGGCGAAGCCCCCTGAGAGCGATGAGAGTTATTCAGCCCCGATGATGAACGCTTCCAGCTGGGCGCGGGCGACGTCGTCGGCCAGCTGCTTCGGCGGGGACTTCATCAGGTAGGCCGAGGCCGGGAGGACGGGTCCGCCGATGCCGCGATCCTTGGCGATCTTGGCCGCGCGCACCGCGTCGATGATGATGCCCGCCGAGTTCGGCGAGTCCCACACCTCGAGCTTGTACTCCAGGTTCAGCGGCACGTCGCCGAAGGCGCGCCCCTCGAGCCGGACGTAGGCCCACTTGCGGTCGTCGAGCCACTCGACGTAGTCCGACGGGCCGATGTGCACGTTGCGGTCGTGCACCTTGCCGGCCAGCGGGCCCTCGAGGTTGGAGGTGACGGCCTGGGTCTTGGAGACCTTCTTGGACTCCAGCCGCTCCCGCTCCAGCATGTTCTTGAAGTCCATGTTGCCGCCGACATTGAGCTGGTAGGTGCGGTCCAGCGTGACACCGCGGTCCTCGAACAGCTTGGCCATCACGCGGTGCGTGATGGTCGCGCCGACCTGGGACTTGATGTCGTCGCCGACGATGGGCAGGCCCGCGTCGACGAACTTCTGGGCCCAGACCGGGTCGGAGGCGATGAACACCGGCAGCGCATTGACGAAGGCCACACCCGCGTCGATGGCGCACTGCGCGTAGAACTTGTCGGCTTCTTCAGAACCGACCGGAAGGTAGGACACGAGGACGTCGACCTTGGCATCCTTCAACGCCTGGACGACGTCGACCGGCTCGGCCTCGGACAGCTCGATGGTCTGCGCGTAGTACTTGCCGATGCCGTCCAGCGTCGGACCACGCTGCACGGTGAGGCCCGACGGCGGCACGTCGGAGATCTTGATGGTGTTGTTCTCGCTGGCGAAGATCGCGTCGGACAGGTCGAAGCCGACCTTCTTGGCGTCGACGTCGAACGCGGCGACGAACTTCACATCGCGAACGTGGTAGGGACCGAACTTCACGTGCATGAGTCCGGGGACGGTCGAATCCGCGTCGGCGTCCTTGTAGTACTGCACGCCCTGAACCAGGGAAGACGCGCAGTTACCCACGCCGACGATGGCCACCCGTACTTCGGTGTTGATGTCACTCATGGCCGATATTTCCCTCTTTCTGTGGTGCCGCCTTCGTCGATTGCTCTGCGGCAATCAACTCGTTGAGCCAGCGCACTTCGCGCTCGCTTGATTCGAGACCGAGTTGATGGAGCTGGCGGGTATAGCGGTCCAGTTGCCCGCTGGCGCGTTTTATCGCTTCCCGCAGTCCTTCTCGGCGCTCCTCGACCTGCCTCCGCCGGCCCTCCAGGATTCGCATCCGCGCTTCCGCGGGGGTGCGACTGAAGAAGGCCAGATGAACGCCGAAGCCGTCGTCGGTGTAGTTCTGTGGCCCGGTGTCGGCGAGCAGTTCCGCGAACCGCTCCCGGCCGGGCTCAGTCAGGTTGTAGACCCGCCGCGCACGGCGGGTGGCCAATCCCTGCGGACTCTCCTCCGCGATGAGGCCGTCGGTCTGCATGCGCCGCAGGGCCGGATAGAGCGACCCGTAGGAGAAGGCCCGAAAAGGCCCGAGCAGACCGGTAAGTCGCTTCCGCAACTCGTAGCCGTGCATCGGTGATTCGAGGAGCAGCCCGAGGATCGCCAGTTCCAGCACGGGCTTCACCTCCTGACTGTTGTGTGTTCAGAACCTAACCGATGGATGCAGTTCCAAACTATATCGCGCCGATATAGTTGGCGCGCGTTCGCGGCCTCGGCAGCCGCGCCCCGAACCGCCCGACCCATGTGGAGATTCCGTGAGAGTCGACTCGGGGCGTGCGGGCCGACGGTGGCCGCAAGTACTCTGGGTCGCGTGCGAATACAGCGGCAGGTAGTGGACTATGCGCTTCGGCGTAAGTCGCTGCTGGCCGACGTCTACGCGGGGCGGGTGGACGTCGCGGAAGTGTGCGATGCGAATCCGTACCTATTGCGTGCGGCGAAGTTCCACGGTCGGGGGAGCGAGGTCACATGCCCTATCTGCAGGAAAGAGCAGTTGACTCTCGTATCGTGGGTCTACGGCGACGGGCTCGGGCCCGTGGCGGGCTCCGCCCGCACGCCGGAAGAGTTGGTCCGGCTGGCCGAGTCTCGCGAGGAGTTCTCGGTGCATGTGGTCGAGGTGTGCCGGACCTGCAGTTGGAATCATCTGGTGCAGTCCTATGTGCTGGGGTCGACCCCGGCACCGACGAGGCGCCGCCGCACCGGCACCCGTCGCACGGCCGCCGAGTGAGAGGCCACGTCGACTGCTGATCCAGCGGGCACGACCATGCCCGCCGCGGTGCAACGCGTGACCGCACTGAGCCAATCAGGACCCGTACCGAGTAGTTATTGGAGAGCCAGGCTGTGACATCGCCCTATGACGACGGACCGCACGGCGGCCGCCCCCGTGGCGGTTCGCAACCCGGCCCCGGTGGCTACCCGCCGCCTCGACCGGCAGGCCCGCCGCCCGGAGCGAATCGGCCCACACCCGGGGCGGGTGGTCCGCAGCGTGGTCCCGTCGGCGGTCCCGGTGGTCCCGGCGGCCTGCCGCCGCGCGGACCGAACGGGCAGCCGCCGCGCGGTCCGATGCCGCAGGGCGGTCAGCCCCCTAGACGTCAGGGCCCGCCGCCGCAGCGACCGGACAATCCGGATGCGACACGCAAGCTGCCCCATCCCGCCAATCAGGACGCCAAGCTGAATACCGGCGGGCGCCAGGCGGTTCCGAACCACATTTCCCGCGCGGCCACCTCCGACCGCACCCAGCGGATCTCCGATCGCGCCGTGCGCGCGGGAGCCGGTGCGGGTACCGCGACCCGGCCTCGCCCGCAGGGCGACGTCCCCTCCGGTCCGCCGCCGCGGCGGCCCGGCGGCAACGGCCCCGGTGGTGGCGGCGGCAAGGGCGCGCCGAAGAAAAAGAAGAGCTCGCCCTGGCGGATCGTCCGGCGCGTCATCTATCTGTTCATCGCGCTGATGTTCGGCGGCATGAGTTCGATCTTCCTGTACGCCTATTCGACGGTGAACGTGCCGCAGCCCGGTGACCTGAAGAACAACCAGGTGGCCACCATCTACATGGCCGACGGCACCTCCGTGCTCGCGAAAGTCATTCCGCCGGAGGGCAACCGGACCGATGTGACGATCGATCAGATTCCGCCGCACGTGCGCAATGCCGTGATCGCCGCGGAAGACCGTTCGTTCTACACCAATCCGGGCTTCTCGATTCAGGGCTTCGGCCGCGCGGCCCTCGGTCAGCTGACCGGGGATTCCAGCGCCGGTGGTGGTTCGACGATCACCCAGCAGTACGTGAAGAACGCGATGGTCGGCAACGAGCACTCGCTGACCCGTAAGCTGCGCGAGCTGGTGATCTCGGCCAAGATGGCCCAGCAGTGGTCCAAGGATCAGATCCTGGCCGCCTACCTCAACACCATCTACTTCGGCCGCGGCGCGTACGGCATCGACGCGGCGTCCAAGGCGTACTTCAACAAGCCGGTGGGAGAGCTGTCGGTGGCCGAGGGCGCGGTGCTGGCCGCGACCATTCAGCAGCCCTCGAACCTGGATCCGGAGAAGAACCCGGACGGCGCCAAGACCCGTTGGAACTACGTGCTCGACGGCATGGTCGACGGCGGCAATCTGAACTCCAACGACCGCAAGGGCATGCAGTACCCAACCGTCATCTCGGCCGCGGACGCCGCGCACGACAAGACCCTGGACTCCGGTCCGGAGGGCCTGATCAAGACCCAGGTGCTCAAAGAGCTGGAAGCCGCGGGCATTTCCGAGCACGACCTGAACACCCAGGGCCTGACCATCACCACCACGATCGACGCCAAGGCGCAGCAGGCGGCGGTGGACGCGGTCAACAAGGTGATGGACGGCGAGCCGGATCAGCTGCGCACCGCGGTGGTGTCGGTCGATCCCAAGACGGGCGCGGTGAAGGCGTACTACGGCGGATCCGACGGCCAGGGCTTCGATTTCGCGAATGCCGGGCTGCAGCCGGGCTCCTCGTTCAAGGTGTTCGGCCTGGCCGAGAACCTGGAACTGGGCAAGCCGCTCTCGACCATGTACGACAGCTCCTCGCCGTTCAAGGTCAACGGCATCGACATTCACAATGTCGCCGACGAGAACTGCGGCGTGTGCACCATCGCCGAGGCGACCAAGCGGTCCTACAACACCAGCTTCTACCGGATGATGCTGGACATGCCGGGCAACGGCCCGCAGAAGATCGCCGACATGGCGCACCGTCTCGGCATTCCGGAGAACGTCCCGGGTATCGGCCAGACGCTGGTGGAGCCGGGTGGCGGGTCGCCGAACAACGGTATCGTGCTGGGCCAGTACAACGTTCGCGTGCTGGACATGGCCTCGGGCTATGCCACGCTGGCCGCCTCGGGCATGTATCACGCACCGCACTTCGTGCAGAAGGTCGTCGCCTCCGACGGCACCGTGCTGATGGATCGTGGCGATGTCGCCGGTGACCGCAAGGTCGCGGCGGCGGTGGCGGACAACGTGACCGACGCGCTGAAGCCGATCGCGCAGTACTCGAACAAGCATCAGCTGGCCAGTGACCGGCAGTCGGCGTCGAAGACCGGTACCGCCCAGCTGGGTGACACCGTCGAGAACAAGGACGCGTGGATGGTCGGCTACACGCCGTCGCTGTCCACCGCCGTGTGGGTCGGTACCGCCGCCGGTAACGAGAAGCTGCGCAACGTGAACGGCGGCATGATCTACGGTTCGGGTCTGCCCGCCGACATCTGGAAGGCCACCATGGACGGCGCGCTCAAGGGCACGCCGACCGAGACCTTCCCGAAGCCCGGCAAGATCGGCAGCTCCGACGGTGGTGTGCCGTCCTGGTCCGCGCCGTACACGCCGCCGTCCACCACCGAGCAGCCGGTGCTGCCGCCGGTGGTGACGCAGAGCCAGGTCGAGATCCTGCCGGGTATCACGATCCCGGTGCCGGGTCTGGCACCCAATCCGAACAATCAGCGGCAGACGACCCAACCGGCAAGTCCGCAGGACGGCGGGCCGATGTCCGGTCAGCCGGTGGCCCCGGCCGACGGGTCCACACCGACGACCGCGCCGAACGGCGGTGGCGGTAATGGGAACGGCAACGGCAACGGGTCCAGGCCGACTCGGTAGCCTGCTGCCGTGATCGAGCAGGAACTGGTGCACCGGCCGGCCGCCTCGGGCGAGCCGGCCGGTGGCGCGCTGAAGCCGGGGGAGGCAGCGGTGGAAGAGGCTCGCACGCGCGAGGTACCGGTCGTCTACGAATCGCCGGAGCCGCTGGCCGGGGATCTGCGATCGATCGACGATCGCGACAAGCCCAGTCGCACCGACACATTGACCGCGCAGCTGTGCGATCTGATCGGCGGCCCGGTGGGCGATCACGCGGTGATCGGCCGGGTCCGCTTCTGGACACCGATGCGCGTGATGATGGCGTTCGCGGTGCTGTTCCTGGCGTTCAGCTGGTTCGGTAAGGCGGGCTGCATCCAGCAGCGGCCGGACGACGGCGTGCTGGGGCTGGACTGGAGCAACGGCCGCCAGTACATCGCCATGTGCTACTCCGACACCGTGCCGCTGTACGGGGCCGAGCATCTCAACGAGGGCGCGTTCCCGTACAAGAAGCAGTGGGTGGAGACCGGCGGCGACGGCCGGCCGCAGGTCCGGTACATGGAGTACCCGGTGCTGTCGGGGCTCTACCAGTACGCCTCCATGGGAATCGCCAAGGCGTGGAAGATGTCCGCGCTGCCCGGGCACAGTGCGCTCGAGGTGGTCATCTACTTCGATGTGGTGGCCGTCGGACTCGCGCTGGCCTGGCTGGTGACCATCTGGGCGACGGCGCTCTCGGCCGGACGCCGGGTGTGGGATGCCGCGCTGGTGGCGCTCTCACCGCTGGTGCTGGTGCACGCCTTCACCAATTTCGACGCGCTGGCAACGGCTTTCGCGGCCGGTGGCCTGCTGGCCTGGGCGCGGCGACGGCCGGTGATCGCGGGCGTACTGCTGGGTCTGGGCGGCGCGGCGAAGCTGTATCCGCTGTTGTTGCTGGGGCCCATCGTGATTCTGTGCCTGCGCGCCGAACGCCTCGACGAGGACGAATCGGCCTGGGGCGGAGTGCGGCCGCTGCGGGCGGCGGGCGCGGCCGTCGCGGGCGCGGTGATCACCTGGCTGGCGGTGAACGCGCCCATCGCGGCGCTCTACCCGGACGGCTGGTGGGAGTTCTTCCGGCTCAACACCGAACGCCACGCCGACCCGGATTCGATCTACAACGTGATCACCTCGTTCACCGACTGGAGCGGATTCGACGGGGTGCTGGGACCGCAGCAGACACCGACGATATTGAATGCGGTGTCGCTGTTGCTGTTTGTCGCCGCCTGCGCGGGCATCGCCTGGATCGGCCTGACCGCGGCGCGGCGACCACGGTTGGCGCAGTTGGTCTTCCTGGTGGTGGCGGCATTCCTGCTCACCAACAAGGTGTGGAGCCCGCAGTATTCGCTGTGGCTGGTGCCGCTGGCGGTGCTGGCGATACCGCAGCGGCGAATCCTGTTGGCGTGGATGACGATCGATGCTCTGGTGTGGGTGCCGCGCATGTACTACTACCTGGGCCCCGATCACAAGGGCCTGCCGGAACAGTGGTTCACCGGCGCGGTGGTGCTGCGGGATCTGGCCGTGGTCGCGTTGTGCGTGCTGGTGATCCGCCAGATCTACCGGCCCGGTGAGGATCCGGTGCGCCGCGACGGGGTCGACGATCCGGGGGGCGGTCTGCTCGCGCACGCCCCGGATCCGCAGCGGCCCTGGCTGCCGCCGCTGCTGCGGCCGCGGCAGCCCGCTCCCGTTACCTGAACGACCGCTAGACGAACCGGGCCAGCTGCGGCACGGCCTCGCCCGGATGCTTGGCCTGGAAGCCCTCGCCGAGGGCTTCCAGCTTCCAATCCGCGCCCGGCGCAGGGCGATACATCTTCGCCATCGCCATGGCCGTGAACGGCATGCCGCCCGCGAGGGTGAAGCGCGCCAGCTCGGCATTGGTGGCGCTGTCGACCAGACGGCAGTAGGCGTTGGCGATCTGCTCGAAGGTGTGGCCCTTGTAGGAGGTCACGATGAACAGGAGCGTGTTGACCGAGTCGGCGATCCGGGTGAGGTCGACGGTGATCTCCTCGTCGTCGCCCTCGCCCTCACCGGTCAGGTTGTCGCCCAGGTGCCGGATGGAGCCGTCCTTGGAGTTGAGGCTGCCGTAGTAGACGACGTCGACGGGCTTGGGGCCGGCGAACAGCACGACCGAGGCGTCCAGATCCACCTCTACGGTCTTGTTGCCGAAGACGCCGCCGCGCTTGACCGGATCCCAGCCCAGCCCCATCTTCACGTAGCCGAGGGCCGCGCCGCCCTCCTTGCGCAGATTGATGCGCTGGCCCTTGACCAGGCTGACCGCGTGTCCGTTCGGCAGGTCGCGATCGACCGGGCCGGGCTGGGCATACCCAGGCGGCGGAGGGATGGGGGCGGACTGCTGGTAGGCCGGCGGCGGATAGCCGCCGGTCGGCGCGTACTGCTCGGTGGGCTGGGGATAGCCCTGGTTCGGCAGGGGCGGCGGGTAGCCACCCGCCGGGGCGTAACTCTCGGTCGGCGCCGGATAACTGGGGATCGGCGCCGCCAACGGCGCTGGCGCGGGCGGCATGTGCGCAGCGGCGGGCGGTACCGGCGCGGCCGCGGGTTGCGGGGCCTCGTTCACCTGGACGCCGTGGTCGGTGACCAGTGCCGCGAAACCGCCCGCGTAGCCCTGGCCGACCGCGCGCACCTTCCACTCACCCTGGCGGCGGTACAACTCCAGTGCGATGACGATGGATTCGGTGCTGAGCCCGTCGATCCGGTACTCGTACAACACGTTTCCGGCGGCATCGCCGACCTGCGCCACGGGCGCGGATAGCTGCCCGAAGCTGGCACCGGCGTCGTCGAGGGTGATGACGGCCCGCAGCTGCTCGATCTCGGCGGGAATCTCGTTCAGGGCCACGGCCAGCACCTGCGGCTGCCCGGGTGCGCCGGGCCGCAAGCTGACGCCGGGGCCGGAAGGCTGGTTGAAGAACACGAAGTCGGCGTCGGTGCGGACGGTGCCCGCGGCGGTGACCAGCAGCGCGGACAGGTCCGCGGGCGCGGCCACCTGCACGCTGATCACCAGGTCACGGACGCTGGAGGGACCGTTCTGGCCCTTCACCAAAACTGTGGACAAGATCGACCCTTCGCTTGTCGGTGCTTTCGCTGCCACTCTACGAGAACTCCGCGACACGGGCCGTGGCCGTGATTAGCAGCCCGGGCGGGCGGCCGTGGCAGGATCGGCTGGGTGAGCGACGGTGAGGTCGATCCCGTGGAAGCGCACGAGCAGTACCTGCGAGCCTTCCGGCATCCGGCCGTGTCCCGCGACCAGTTGCGGGACCTGCTCGATGCGGTGAATGCGTTCCTGGACACCATCACGCCCAAGGAGGACGAGTTCGTCCCGCGCGGCGGCTGGGCCCCGGAATCCACCGCCATGGCCTTCCAGATCGGCCGGGCGGTCGAGCAGGTGCTGTCCGAGCGGGAGGACGCGGAGCGGGAGCTGGTGCGCCGCCGCGATATTCGCGACCGCCTGGTGGCCGCGCTGGACGCGGTGCTGGACTGTCTGCGCACGCTGCCCGAATTGGCCGACGCCGAGGTGACATTGGGCACCATCTGCGTGAACGAGGGCTACCAGGTCTACGACGACGGCTCGGTGCGCACCACGCCCGCCCAGGAGATCAGCGCCGACGCGGGCCTTTTGGAACTGCGCCGGGTGGAACTCGATGAGCAGATGACGGCGGCGGTGGCCGCGCGCAATGGATTGATGGACGACACCGAGGATCTGATCCGGGAGCGACTCGGCGTGGCCGACGTCGGGATCCCGTGGGTGATCCTGGCCGCGACGCAGGGTGGGCTGGATGTGTCGGAGCCGTTCGAGTTCGCCGCCGACCATCTGCCCGACTGTGAACTGCGAGATCTGATGGTGCAGTTGGTGACCGACATCGAGCTGGCCCGCACCCTGGAGGAGCGCGCCGAATAAGCTCGCGAGGGATCGTAACCGGCCTGCCGACGGGAGAATTCGGTGAAGAAGCTCATCAACGATCCGGCCGAGGTGGTGGACGCCGCGCTGGCGGGCATGGCCGCGGCCCACCCCGAGCTGCGGGTGGATGTGAAGCAGCGCATCGTGGTCCGCGCCGATGCGCCGGTACCGGGCAAGGTGGGATTGCTCTCCGGCGGCGGTTCCGGGCACGAACCGCTGCACGGCGGTTTCGTCGGGCTCGGCATGCTGGACGCGGCCTGTCCCGGCGAGATCTTCACCTCGCCGGTGCCCGATCAGATTCAGGCCGCCACCGCCGCCGTGGATGCCGGGGCCGGGGTGCTGCACATCGTGAAGAACTACACCGGCGATGTCATGAACTTCGAGATGGCCGCCGAACTGGCGGCCGCCGAGACCGGCATCGAGGTGCGCTCGGTGGTGGTGAACGACGATGTTGCGGTGCAGGACAGCACGTATACGGCGGGTCGGCGCGGGGTGGGCGCGACGGTGATCCTCGAGAAGATGGCGGGCGCTGCCGCCGAAGCCGGCCACCCGCTGGCCGAGGTGGCTCGGATCGCCGAAACCGTGAACGCGAATTCGCGCAGCATGGGGATGGCGCTGACCTCGTGCACGGTTCCGGCGGTCGGGCACCCGACCTTCGAACTGGGTGAGCACGAGATGGAGATCGGCATCGGCATCCACGGGGAGCCGGGCCGGTTGCGGCGGCCGGTGGCCCCGGCGCACGATATCGCGGAGCTGCTGCTGGAACCGATCCTCGCGGATCTGCCGTTCGCGCAGGGCGATCGGGTGCTGTGCTTCGTGAACGGCATGGGCGCCACTCCCCTGCTCGAGCTGTATCTGATGTTCGACGAGGTGGCGCGGATCCTGCGCGGGCATCGCATCCACATCGAGCGGTCGCTGGTCGGGTCGTACATCACCTCGCTCGATATGGCGGGCTGCTCGATCACCCTGACCCGGCTGGACGACGAACTGACGGCGTTGTGGGACGCGCCGGTGCGGACGCCCGCGCTGCGGTGGGGCATCTGATGGCGAGCGTGGACGTGGCCGTGTGGGTGCGGGAATTCGCGGCGCTGATCGACGCGCACGCCGCGGAATTGACCGCGCTCGATGCCGCCATCGGCGACGCCGACCACGGCACGAACATGCAACGCGGTATGACGGCCGCGGTTGCGGCACTGGATGATTCGCCACCCGAGGGGGCCGCCGAGGTGGCCAAGCAGACCGCGCTGGTCCTCATCCGCACCATCGGCGGGGCGAGCGGTCCCCTGTTCGGCACATTCCTCCTGCGGTTCGCCGGTGCTGTCGAAAAGGGTTCGGATATCGCGGATTTCGCGCGCGGCTTCCGGGCCGGTCTGGACGGTGTGATCGCGCGCGGTAAGGCCGAGCCCGGGGACAAGACCATGGTGGACACGCTGGGTCCGGCCGCCGACGCGCTGGACGAGGCGGTCGCGGCCGGAGCCGATGCTCCCCAGGCGCTCGCTGCCGCGGTGGCGGCGGCCGAGGCCGGGCGGGATGCGACCACGCCGCTGGTGGCGCGCAAGGGCCGGGCCTCGTACCTCGGTGAACGCAGTGCGGGACACCAGGATCCGGGTGCCACGAGTGCGGCGCTGCTGGTGCTGGCGGCCGGTCGGGCGTTGCGATGATCGGCCTGGTGGTGGTGTCGCACAGCCGCGCGCTCGCGGAGGCCGCGGTGGCGCTGGCGGCCGGGCTGCTGCCCGAGCAGGGCGTCGACGTCCGGATCGCGGCCGGGCTGGACAACGGCGAGTTCGGGACCGACGCGGTCGCGGTGGCCGACGCCATTGCCGCGGCGGACAGCGGGGACGGCGTGCTGGTGTTGATGGATCTGGGCAGCGCGGTGCTGTCCGCCGAGACCGCGCTGGATCTGCTGGATTCACCGGTGCGAGTGCGGCTTTCGGCCGCACCGCTGGTGGAGGGGCTGGTGACGGCGCTGGCGACGGCCGGTGGCGGCGCGGATCTGGACGTGGTGGCTCGGGAGGCCGAGGGCGCGCTCGGCGCCAAACACGCCCAGCTCGGCGCATCCCCCGATGCCCCGGTGCCGGGTTATCCACAATCATCCACAGCCGTTGGGTCTGTGGATGATTCGCTCACCGCAACCTTCGAGGTCACCGGCGAGCACGGACTGCACGCCCGGCCCGCCGCCGAATTGGTCGCGGCCCTGCGGGATTTCGATGCGACGGTGACCCTGTCCAATGCCACCACCGGCGCGGGCCCGGTCGCGGGGGACAGCCTCACCCGGGTGCTCACCCTCGGTGTGCTCCCGGGCCAGCGGCTGGAAGTCCGCGCGAGTGGACCCGATGCGGCGCGGGTGGTCGCCAAAATCGGTGCGCTGGTCGAGAATCGAGATCATGACCAGCCTCGGTGAGAAAGCCACCACGTTCCTGCAACTGCATCAGCCCGGTAACCCCGTGATCCTGCCGACGGTGTGGGATGCCTGGTCCGCGAAACTGGTGGCCGACGCCGGTTTTTCGGCGTTGACCATCGGCAGCCACCCGCTGGCCGACTCGATGGGCAAGCCGGACCAGGAGGGCATGACCCTCGCCGAGGTGCTGGCCCGGGTGCGGGAAATCACCGCAACCGTGGACATTCCGGTGTCGGTCGACCTGGAATCCGGCTACGCCGAGAAGCCGTCCTCGATCATCGAGGGCCTGCTGGAGGCGGGCGCGGTCGGCTTCAATCTGGAGGATTCGGTCCACAGCGAGGGCGGCCGGTTGCGCACCCCGCAGGAGCACGCCGACCTGGTGGCCGAATTGCGGGCCGCCGCCGACGCTTCCGGCGTGCACGTGGTGATCAATGCCCGCACCGACGTGTTCCTGCGCCAGGATACCGGCACCCCGGAGGAGCGGCTCTCCAGCGCGCTCACCCGCCTGCGGCTGGCCGCCGAGGCGGGCGCGGACGTGCTCTACCCGGTGGGCCGCCACGAGCCGGAGGTACAGCGCACGCTCACCGCGGAGCTGCCGCTGCCGGTCAATGCGATCGGCCTGCCCGACAACGGCACGCCCGCCTACTTCGCCGAACTCGGTGTGGCGCGGGTCAGTTTCGGGCCGTTCCTGCAGCGTGCCCTGTCCGAGCAGGTGAACCAGCTGCTGGCGGGTTGGCGCTGACGCCCAGGAAGTAGTCCAGGATCTCCTCCGCGGCGTGGATGCCGGAGGTCGCGGTGACGGCCACGCCCGGATGGATCCAGTTGCGCTGTTCCAGCTCGCCGTGGCGGGGCCGGATGGCGAGGTCGGCGGTGCGCAGCATTTCGGCATCCAGCGCACCGTCACCCGCGGCCGCCAGCACCGAATCGGGGTGCAGGTCACCGGCGTCGAGCAGGCGGCGGCGCACCTCGTGCACCGCGGCGCTCTTGCACACCGGCGTCGGCATGGCGTAGATCTTGCGGCCCTGCTGGGATGCCGACCAGCCGCGGGGACGGCACCAGGCATCCCAGTCCGCCAGGAAGTTCGCGGGCAGCCGGGCCTCATCGACGACCAGGTAGCAGAACAGGTCGTCGGCCTCGCGCAGCTTGAGGGCGAACGATTCGTCCACGCGCGCACGCAATTCCGCGCGCACCTCGATCAGGGTGGCGCATTCCGCGCGCACCCGGGCGTCGAGTGCCGAACGCCAGCGCCGGTCGGGCAGGCCGTTGCGCAGGATGGTGCCGCCGTTGCTGGTGACCGCGTACGGCCACGGCCCGCCGGGCAGCGCGACCCGCTGGAACTGCTCGATGGTGCGGGTGGTGACCGGAACTACCGCGGCCGTCGCGGCCAGCGTGCTCAATTGCCGCGCGGCCGCTTCCGTCATGTACGAGAGCGGTTGGCCCTCATGGTGTTCCACACACACCGTCGGGAGATTCGAGGGCCCTCCGGCCGCTCGCGTGTAGATCATGGTTCGATCCAGATCCGTCGCCACCATCACCGAGCGCACCAGCTATCCCTTCATATCCTTGATCAAACCCATACAGGCATACGCCAAATCCGGCACCGTCTCGACCGGCACACCGCGTGCCGCCGCCAGCATTCGGATGTGGGCGTGTTCGCCCGCGTCGGGGTCGCGTACCAATACCCGCCACGGCACCCGCCGCAGCAGCACCCGGGTCGTCTCGCCCACACCGGGTTTCACGAAATTCACGCTCGCGATGCCGTATTCGGCACGCACCCGCTCCACCGACTCCCAGCCCGCCCAGGTGGGGGTCCGGTCGGCCGCCAGCAGTTCACGCACTCGCGCGTCGACGAGCGGACGCACCCGGTCGAAGCAGTCGCTCACGGCATCCAGCAGGCGGTTGGACACGTCCTGGCCCGCGAGCTCGGCGTAGAACTTGGCCCCGTGGAACTGGTCCGGGTTGATCAGCCGATCGTTGAGCACCGTGCGGGAAACCAGGCCCGACACAGTGGAATTCAGGCAGGCCGACGCGATGAGGAAGTCGTCGCGCGTGCCGAAGGTCCGCACGCAACCGCCCGGATCGGCGAGCACCGCCAGCTCGGGATCGAACCGCGCGCCACCCGCTGCCTCGTAGGCGGTCAAGGCCTCGGCGAGCTCCCGGGTGATCGCCCCCTTACCGGTCCACCCGTCCACGAAGACGATCTGCCCCGGATCGTGATGGCGCGCAAGATAATCCAACGCCACCGCATCGATCCCCCGCTCCCGAACGATCGACACGGCATAGTGCGGCACCTCGATCCCCCGCCCCGACAGCCACCGACGCATCAACACCCCGACCGGAGTCCCCGCCCGCGCCAGCGAAACCAGCACGACCGCACTCCCCCGCTCGGCGACCACCAACTCCGACACGGTCGCCACCGCCAAGGCCAACCGCTCGGCGCTCTCCTCGAGCACCCGATCGAAAAGTTCGCGATAGGCCGCATCCGGTTGATACTCCACCGGCAACGACTCCGCGTAATGCGCGTCCCCGGCCTGAATCAGCCGTTCCCGTTCCGCCACATCGGCTTCCAACTCGGCACCGGAAAGATCGGTCAGCAGCCAGCCCACCTCTGCCCGCGCATACGACCCGAACTCGGGCCCGTACAACGGTTCTGGCAACGAGCGGGCAGCCTCGAGCGCGCGAGGATCCGCGTCCGGGAGGACCGCCACCATGACGTCGGCACCCGAGGCGGTGATGACGTCGACCAGTCCGCCGGTGGCCGTGAGCCGTTCGGTGTCGGCGGGAGTGTCGACGACGATCAGGAGGATCGGATCGGACGAACTGCCCGGCCACTGCGCGTTGTACAGAAAACGGGGGGCATCCTCGCCGGATTCCGGTGCGGTGAAACGGAATCCACGGCGCAGCGGGTAACCCGGCCGGTCCAGCACGTAGGCGGGGGATCGGGTCGTGGTCTGATAGCGGGTGGGAATGCCGTTGTCGGCCAGGGCCGCCGCGATCCGCAGCGGCAGATACATGAGCTCCTCGTGGGCCACCACGATCACCGGGCGCGGCCCGTTCGATCCGTCGACAGCCGGTGCCGTGAGTTCCTGCGACAGCACGGCCACCGCCCGCGCGAGCGCCGCGTCGAACGGCGCGGCGTCCGAGTCCAGGAAGCCGTGACGGCCGCCCTCCGGAACGTCTGCAGGCCAAGGCAATTCCACCCGCGTGCAGGTACCTCGGCGGTCGGCAACCGGGTTGAGCGCCGGTTCCGGGAGTGCGGCGACGGCGTCGATCAGGTCGGTCGGCAGGTGGGTGCGGCCGGTGGCCAGGCAGACGGTGTCGATGCGGACACCGAGTTCGGCGGCCGCCGCCTCGAAGGCGATACGGTCGGCTTCGGTGCGCATATCGACCAGCGACGCGAGGATGTAGTGGGTGCGCGGCATGTACGTGTGCAGCGCGCGTACCGCGTCCAGTGCCGTTGCACCGGTGGAGATCTCGTCGTCCACCAACACCATGGGCAGGTCGTTGTCGAACACCGCGGCGGGCATCGGTTGCAGCAGGTGTGAGGTGGCATGCGAGTGGCCCTCCTCGAAGCCCGCGAGCGTTTCGGCGGTGGGCACGTCGCGGCGGGTCGAATGCAGGTAGCAGCGCGCGCCGATGCGGGCCGCCACGGTGTGGCCGAGCCCGGTGGCGGTCTCCGCGAACCCCAGCACGACGGCCGGGCGGGCTCCGAGCAGCTCGGAAACCAGGTCCCCCAGCCGGTTACCGGCCTCGAGCACGCGGTGCGGGTCGGTGGGGAGGTGTTTGCCCAGCACGGTGGAGACCAGCAGGTGGGCGCGGTGGGGGTTGCGGCGTAGGCCGGGTTCGATCAGGGCGTCGATGCGCCAATCGGGTTGCGGGAGTGCGGAATCGGTGTGATCGAGGGTGAGGCCGAGTTCGCGGGTGGCCCAGGGGAGTTCGCGGGTGGGCGCGGGTAGGGCGGCGTCGGCGGTCACGATTCGACCAGCGCCTTGAGCAGATCCACGAAGGAGACTCCTTGATTGGCGACGCCGAATACGGTGGCGCGCCGCATGATCTGGTGCGCCCAGCTGCGATGGGGTCGCATCTCGTTCATCTTGTTGCGGTACCCGGAGGCGGCGACGCCGCCGGTATCGACGCGCAGAATGTCCTGCGCGTCGGCGTATTCCTCATGGGTCACCACCGAGAGCGCGTGCACCACGGCCACATGCGACGGGTGGATGACCGTCTTGCCCTGGATCCCGTTGGCGCGGTCCAGCGTGATCTCCCGCAACAGCCCGTCCAGATCGCGGCTGACCAGCGACTCCCGGAACGGGACCGCATCGATCTCGGCGAACGGCGAGGTGCGTAGCAGCGGCCGGAACATGCGGTCGTGGTCGGCGAAGTACTCCCACACCGGTCCGGTGATGGTGAACCCGGTGCCGTCGGCGCGGCCCAGATAGTTGACGATGTCGGCGATCACGTCGGCGACCACCCGCACGTCGTAGATGGTCAGGTCGCGGTCGCGGCGAATCCCGAAGGTGGAGCACATATCGGTGGCCCCGATGCGGACCGCGAGGATCTGTTCGCGGTGCTCGGCGAGCAGGTCCCCGATCAGGCGCAGTTCCCGGTCGCGACTCTCGCGGTGCACCAGCGCGGGTGATTCCAGCACCGGCATCCCGAACACGGTGCGCCCCAGCCGTTCCGACGCGGCAGTCACGGCGCGCAGATAGTCGCCCGCACGGGCGGCATCGAATTTGGGCAGCACGAATCCGGTGAGCGCCCGCGCACCGGATCGCAGCCGGGCGGCGATCTCACCGATGCTCTCGGCATCGCGCACCCGCACGAACAGCAGTGGATGCGGCTCCCCGCTGTCGGCGAGCTCGTCGAGAGTCCGTGCGGCCTGCCGCTTTCCGGCCTCGACGGCATGGTCGGCGACCGCGTCCTCGAGATCGATGACCATCGAGCACACGCCGCGCGCGGCACGGCGCACGATGGTGGCGGTGAGGTCGGGCCGGGTGGCGGGCACGTACAGGGTGGCGCCCAGGGCCATGGCCAGCAGTTCCCGGTCGCGGGAGCCGCCGAAGGGTTCGGGCAGCAGGTGGAACAGCCGCCGCAGTTCCGGTCCTGGCACCTGCCGGAAGTGGCGCAGCGGGAAGGTCTTACGCAGGGAGACTGGGGCGAGCTCCGGATCGCTGTCGATCATCGCGGTCATCGGTGCGGCCGTCCTCCTGCTGACTTTCGGTCTATCTGTCGGTATTTCGCATGCGATCGACCACCCCGGCCACGAAGGCGGAGATGGCGTCGAGTTCGGACACGTAGGCCCAGTAGTCGGGGTGGCGTCCGCTCAGGCCCGCGGCGGCCCGCTCCAGGCGTTCGGACTGGGCGTCGAGCACGGTCCCCCATTGCGGGACCACACCCTTGTTGACGGCCAGCATCTGCGCGTCGCGCAGTTTGAAGCGCACGGTCTTGGCGCGGTCGGCGGGCTGCTCGCGCACCTGCCGCAGCAGGGCGAGCCGATCGGCGACGGCCTCGGCGCGCTCTTCGGCGGTGGCCAGGTGGGCGCGGGCGGTGGAAGTCAGGTCGAGCGCATCCTCCGGGTCGTGGGCGGCGAGGGCGGCCCGGGCGCGGGTCAGATCCGCGTCGGCGGCCGCGACGGCCTCCCGGGCTTGTCGCTCATTGTTCGCCAAATCGTCGGACGACGCAGCCGCGAACTCGCGCAGCAGCGCGGACATGGCGGGCGCGACGCGCTCCACCCGATTGCGCGCGGCGTCGAGCCGGGTGGCCGCCGAGGAGATGGCGGTGGTGGCCGAATGCTGTTTCGCGGGAGCGGCTTCCAGGGCGGTGGACAGTTCCCGCAGCAGGGTCTCGAGGCGGGTCGCGGCATCGCGGCCGGAGCGTCCGGAACCGGCGGCCACCGCCGCTTCGAGTGTGACCAGTCCCTCATTCACACCGGCCGCGGCGTGGTGGATCGACGGGTATTCGGCATACGGCGAAGCGGCCACGGCCGCGAGTTGCTGCTGCGCCTGCGCACGCACCTGCGCGATCAACTGCGGCACCGAGCCGTACACGGCGACCGCGTGCTCGAGGTGGGCCTGATTGCCGCGATAGAACTGGTCGACCCCACCGGCGGCCTCGGCCAGTCCCCGGATGACACTGTCGATTTCGGGCTGGGCGATCCTGGTGCCATCGCGTTCGGCCTGGTCGAGGCGGTCGTTGAGGGCCAGGTAGGCGCCGGAGGCGCCGTAGCAGCGGGCACGCACCACATCCCAGCGCGCGGCCATACCGCGTTCGGGGAACAGCGCCGCGGACGCGGCGACCGCGGCCTCGGCGATGGTCTGCCGCTTGTCCATATCCAGGAAGGCGGTCGTCAGCGCCTGCCGGGCCTGTTGCGCCCATTCGTTGTTCTGAGCTGTCCCGGATGCCCGGAACCATCCGCGTCGACGGCCTGCCACGCCCCCGATGTTAGATCGGTCCGCGCGGACGCGAGTTCTACGGGCGACAGCGGCGGGTATTCGTGCAAACCTGTCGTATGACAGTTGGTCCTGCCCAGCTGTATTGGGCTCCACCTATCCAGGATTTGGGGAAACCATTACTGTTTGACTCGGCGCGGAACCGACATAGAGGACACGCCGTTGGACCAAAGGAACGGCTTCACACGCTTCACAACGGAAGGATCGCCGCAATGGGTGTCAGTTTGTCCAAGGGCGGAAACGTTTCGCTGACCAAGCAGGCTCCGAACCTGACCCAGGTCGCCGTCGGCCTCGGCTGGGACGTCCGCACCACCACGGGTACCGACTTCGACCTCGATGCCAGCGCCATCGCAACCGGCGCCGAGAAGAAGGCCCTGTCCGACAAGCACTTCGTGTTCTTCAACAACCTGCAGTCCCCGGAGGGCACCATCGTGCACACCGGCGACAACCTCACCGGTGAGGGCGAGGGCGACGACGAGACCATCAATATCGATCTCGCCAACACCCCGCCGGCCATCGAATCCATCTTCTTCCCGGTCTCGATCTACGACGCCGACTCCCGCGGCCAGAGCTTCGGCCAGGTCCGCAACGCCTACATCCGGGTGGTGGACCGCGCCAACGGCGCCGAGCTGGCCCGCTACGACCTGAGCGAGGACGCCTCCACCGAAACCGCCATGGTGTTCGGTGAGCTCTACCGCAACAATGGGGAGTGGAAGTTCCGGGCGATCGGCCAGGGCTACGCGTCCGGCCTGGCGGGCATCGCGCGCGACTTCGGCGTCAATGTCTAAGTACCGATAATCAGCGACATCGCAAGAGGGCTCGGTCGCACGGGCCCTCTTCGTGTGTCCGACCGCCACCCATCCCATCCCGCCTCAACGAAAGGCCCACTGCGGTGCGAATATTCGGACTCTCCATCGTCGTCACCGTATTGGCGCTGCTGGCGGCGCTGATCTACGGCGGCCCCACGGCCCTGCTGCTGTGCGCCATCCTGGGTGTGCTCGAAGTGTCCCTGTCCTTCGACAACGCGGTCATCAATGCCAGCGTGCTGCAGCGGATGAGCGAATTCTGGCAGCGCATCTTCCTGACCGTCGGTGTGGTCATCGCCGTTTTCGGTATGCGCCTGGTGTTTCCGCTGGCCATCGTGTGGATCACGGCCGGGCTCAACCCGGTTCGCGCCTTCGACCTGGCCATGAACCCGCCCGCCGACGGCGCGCTCACCTTCCCCGACGGCAGCGCCTCCTACGAGAAGCTGCTCACCGACGCGCATCCGCAGATCGCGGCCTTCGGTGGCGCGTTCCTGCTGCTGCTGTTCTTCAACTTCATTCTCGAGGAGCACGAGGTCACCTGGCTGGGCTGGATCGAACGCCCGCTGGCCAAGCTCGGCAAGCTCGACATGCTCGCGGTGGTAATGACCCTGGGCGCCATCGTCATCGCCGCGGAATTCATTGCCGCCGACGATGATCGCGGCACGGTGCTGCTGGCCGGCATCCTCGGCGTGATGACCTACATCCTGGTCGACGGGCTCGGATCCATGTTCCATGCCGAGGAACACGCCGAAGAGCAAGCCGCGGCCGGACCATCCGGGATCGTGAAGGCGACCGGCAAGGCGGCGTTCTTCCTGTTCCTGTACCTGGAAGTGCTCGACGCGTCGTTCTCCTTCGACGGTGTCATCGGCGCGTTCGCCATCACCTCCGACCCGATCCTGATCGCGTTGGGCCTGGGCCTGATCGGCGCCATGTTCGTCCGGTCCATCACCGTGTTCCTGGTCCGCAAGGGCACGCTCTCGGAGTACGTCTACCTCGAGCACGGCGCGTTCTGGGCCATCGGTGCGCTGGCGGTCATCCTGCTCATCACCATCGGGGTGCATGTCAACGAGGTGATCAGCGGCCTGGTCGGCGTGGCGTTCATCGGCGCGGCATTCATCTCCAGCGTGATCCGCAATCGGCGCGAGGCGGCCGAGGAGAGCAACGAGGACGACGTGGACCGGGAAACCTCCAGCGTCGTCAGCTGATTCAGAGCAGGCGCCGCGGCCGGGACAACCGCCGCGGCGACACCCGCGACCACAGCGTCTGCTGAATCTGCAGGGTGGCCCAGCCCGCGATCGCCATCCCGGCGACGTTCACCAGCAGCTGGGCCACGCTGCCCCACACGGTCGAACCGTCCCAGAACGCCACGCCCAGTGCGATATTGCCGGCGGCGGGGACGGTGGTCACCGAGATGAAGACCCCCGCCAGGCCGATCGACTTCGACGACGTGATCGACAGCACGCCGGCGCCGCCCGCGATCACCGCCACGATGAACGACCACTTGTCCGGCGTGTAGATGAAATGCGTGCTCGGCCGCGGCCCGGTGACCTGGTCCAGGGTGATCCAGCCGAGGCCGCGGGCCATGAGCGCGAGGATGACGGTGAGCCCGATGGCCACCACGAAACCGGCGACCAGGGTGCGAAGTGCCAACTGCAGCAGCACGAATCGCCGCCGCACCAGTGCCACCCCGAGCGCCGCGATGGGGCCGAACTCCGGGCCCAGCACCATCGCGCCGACCGTGAGGATCTGCGAGTCGGTGATGATCGCGATGCTCGCGATGACCGTGGCCAGGGTCAGGAAGCTCAGATACGTCCAGTTCAGCTCGGACTCGTCGTAGGCGCGCTGGGCGACCTCCGCCCACACCACCGCGTCACTGCTGCTGCCCGGGGTGCGGACCTCGGCGTCGAAGCCGCTGCGCGACAACCAGGTTCCGACCTGTTCGAGCTCGATGCTGCCGAGCTGGTGCACCCGCATCTCGCGCAGGGTCGTCACCAGCGGGTTGGCGGCCTCGCGGGGAAGCTGCGCGGTGATCAGATCGCCCGGCGGGCGCAGGGCCGCACCGCGAACGGCAACGAGTCCGGTGACGGCGTCATCGGACTCGAGCAGTTCGAGCACATCGTCGGTCATGGCGGCCGGCGAGAGAATCCGCAGGTGCAGCATGCCGACAGTCTGCCGGGTCAGACGCCGACAGCGTGGCGGCGCAACGCGAAGCGGTGCGGCGCGGCCGGTGCGATCGCTGTTTCGGTCGTCGGCGCGACGGCCGTGTCGCTCTTCGCCGCGGCGCGCCGCGAGGCCAGCACCATGCCGATCAGGCCGACGCCCAGGCCCGCCAGGGTCAAGGGGCGCAACGGCTGATCGATGAACAGCCACGCCATGACCGCGGTGACGGCCGGGATGGCGAAGAAGAAGCGGCTGACCCGGCTGGTGTCCCAGCGCAGCATCATGGTGTTGAGCAGCAGGAACGCGCCGATGGAATTGATCAGCACCATCCAGACCAGGGCGCCGCCGAAGCGGGCCGGATCCGCGATGTGGAAGCTGTGGGTCAGCACGGCCAGGATGCCCGCGAAGGGTGCGGCGATCACCAGGTGCAACGCGGTGCCCGCCCGCGGATCGACACCCGGGGTGAAGCGCTTCTGGTAGACGGTGCCCAGGCTCAGACCGAGCAGGCCGACCACGCACAGCAGCAGCCCGGCCAGCGAGAAGTGGGACTGATCGAGCACCGCGAGGCCGACGCCGAAGCCGCCCACCCCGAAGCCCAGCCACTGTCGGGGGCTCACGGATTCGCCCATGCCACCGGCGAACAGCGCGATCACGATCGGGCTCAGCCCCTGCACCAGCGAGATGACCGCGGCGCTGACGTGCTCGTGCATGGCCGAGTAGAAGCCGCCGAACTGCACCATCTGCATGAGGAATCCGGCCACCAGGGTGTGGGCCAGGATGCGGCCGCGGGGCCAGACCGTCCGTGCGAGCAGCGCATACGTGACCAGCAGCAGGGCCGCGATGCCGAAGCGGGCGAACAGCACCAGCATCGGCGGGGCCGCGCCGACGCCGATGATGCCGGCGATGAAGGCGCTGCTCCACATGAGGATGAGGGCCGGGGGTCCTGCCACTTCGAGAAGCCGGTTGTCCATGATTCCTCCGTGCCGATAACCGCTTTAAGTGGTTACTACCGTCGCACCTCTGCCCATAACCTGTCAAGGGGGTTACTATGAAGACATGTCCAGCTTCGCCGACCCCCACCTGTTCGTCAGCGGCAACCTCGCGCTGAACTTCATCGGCACCGCACACGAACGGCGCACCACCTTCATCGAACGGCTGCATACCGATGCCGACCTGGGAGAATGGGCCGTCGCCGCCGGAATCCTCGACACCGCGCCGGACTGCGAGGGCGCACTCGACCGCGCCCTCGCGTTGCGCGAAGCCGGTTGGCGGCTCATGCTCGCCACCCTGGAGGGAACACCCCTTGCCGACGCCGACCGCCGGCTGGTCAACCGGCACGCCCGCGAGCTGCCGCCGGAACCGAGCCTGCGGCCCGACGGCGGTGTACGACGCAGCGGGACAATCGATTCAGCGCTCGCGGCGATCGCCCGCTCCGCCCTCGAACTACTCGGCGGCCCGGATCGGGAACGACTCAAGGAGTGCGGGCGAGACGCCTGCACCCGCCTCTACCTGGACACCTCACGCGGCGGTTCGCGCCGGTGGTGCGATATGGCGGTCTGCGGAAACCGGGCCAAGAGCAAGGCTTTCCGCGCCCGCGGCACCGAGCCGGCCCACTGACCGCGCCCGCGCGCCGACGAACAGGAAGAAGAACACCGCCAGCAGCGCGGCCCGGCCCCACACGCCGACCTGCACCAGGTTCTGTTCCAGGGCCGCGTCATGCCCCGCGCCCAGGGCATAGAAATAGCGGAAGACGCCGATCCCGATGCAGGCGTCGGCCATCAGATAGGTGAGGACCAGGCTCCACGGCACCTCCAGCAGCACCAGGAACGGAATCAGCCACAGCGTGTACTGCGGCGAATGCACCTTGTGGAACAACAGGAATCCACACAGCATGGCGCCGCTGACCCCGATCCACGGATACACCCCGGCCAACTGCCAGCGCCGCCAACCCAGCCAGCAGGCCAGCACGAACGATGCCACCACCAGCACCGGCGAGGCCACCGACACCATGTCCTGGAAGGAGATCTCCCCGGCGCGGGTATTGGCGTACAGCGGGCGTAAACCCCAGTACCAGATGGAATTCGTGGTGATATCGGCCTGGCGCAACTGCTGGAAGGTGATCGACGCCCGCCAGCCGTCGTATCCGGCAAGAGCGAACGGCAGATTGATGGCCACCACCGTGCCGATCGCCGTGGCCGCCACCATCAGCGCGCCACGCACATCGAATCGCTTCTCGCGCAACGGATTTTCACCGACCAGCACATAAATCAGCAAGGGCAGCACGAAGATTCCGGGATACAGCTTGAAACAGAAGCCGATCGCCAGGAATACCGCCGCCGCAATCGCGCGATCGCGCAGCGAGTATTTGGTCAGCACCGTCATCACATAGAACGCCGCGACCGCGGTGGCGACGACCGGCAGTTCCCAATTGTGGAAGGCATAGAGCACCAGCGGCGGACCGGCCGCCCACAGCAGCGCCGCCGGACCGGCCATGCGCGCCAGCAGATAGGCGGTCAGCAGCGCGAACGGGGCCAGCAGCAGCGCCGAATGCAGCAGGAAGTCCGCGTCGGTATGCGAGCCGATCCCGCCGATCCACATCAGCAGACCGCTCAGCACCGGATACTCGACCGCACCGCCGGTCAGCTGCCCGTCGGGACTGATGCCGCCGGTCAAGTACGGGAAAATGTGCTCGTTGATGCCGCGGCCCAGCCACAGGTACTGAATATCCGAATAGCAGACATTCGAGTCCTTGATCATGTCGAAGGCGACGCTGCGACCGGACTCCTCGAACGCGCCGCCCGCGCACCGCGCCTTGTTCAGATAGCCGAGCAACAAGGTGACGCCGCACACCAGCGTCGAAGTAATGGCGATCATCGAACGACCCGAATCGCGACGGCGAGAGACCGTTTCGCTGACGACGGGTCGGTTCGACATGCGCCCCACCCTAAGCCGACCGTCTGTGGGTCCGCTTGTCCAATCCTTGGAGTGGCCCGATTTAGCAGCTCAGGACCCGCTCATGTAGCCTTGTCGGGTTGCTGACGCAACGAACCCTCCTGCCCACGGACAGTCCGTGGGCCGTTTACAGTCCACAGGAGGTGATGAGGTCCGTGCGTCATTATGAAGTGATGGTTATTCTCGATCCGAGCCAGGACGAGCGCACTGTCGGCCCGAACCTGAACAACATGCTTGGTGTTGTCGGGTCCGAAGGCGGCAAGGTCGACAACGTCGACATCTGGGGCAAGCGCCGTCTCGCCTACGAGATCGCCAAGCAGGCCGAGGGCATCTACGCGGTCGTCACCCTGACCGCCGAGCCCGCGACCGTGAGCGAACTCGATCGCCAGCTGGGTCTGAACGAGTCGGTGTTGCGCACCAAGGTGCTGCGACTCGACAAGAAGTAAGTCCAGTCCTCCCGCAACGTCGCTCGTAAACCGTCGGTCCCTATCTCTAGGCTGACTGGCAAACCGTGCCTTCGAAGGCGCGGAGCGAGTTGCGGACTGCACCGGAAAGCAGGAGGAACCATGGCCCAAGGCGACACGGTCATCACCGTCATCGGAAATCTGACGGCTGACCCCGAGCTTCGATTCACGCCCGCGGGAGCGGCCGTCGCGAACTTCACGGTCGCGTCGACTCCCCGTGTGTTCGACCGTAATACCAATGAATGGAAAGACGGCGAGGCGCTTTTTCTGCGCTGCAACATCTGGCGTGAAGCTGCGGAGAATGTCGCTGAGAGTCTGACCCGAGGCTCGCGAGTGATCGTGAGCGGACGACTCAAGCAGCGCTCCTACGAAACCCGCGAGGGTGAGAAGCGCACGGTCGTCGAGCTCGAGGTCGACGAGGTCGGTCCCTCCCTGCGGTACGCGACCGCGAAGGTCAACAAAACCACCCGTGGCGGTGGTGGCGGCGGCTTCGGCGGCGGTGGCGGACAGGGTGGCGGCGGTCAGCAGAACGCTGGCGGCGGCGGCTTTTCCGGTGGTGGCAGTGGTGGGGGTCGTGGCGGCCAGAGCGCCGGCGACGACCCGTGGGGCAGTGCCCCCGCGGCCGGCTCCTTCGGGGGCGGGCCCATGGACGACGAACCGCCGTTCTAACCAACGGCTTTGCCCGGAATCCGACTCGGCTCGGGTTCCCGAAATTACGGAGTTGAAAGACCATGCCCAAAGCACCGGCACGCGAAAAGGTGCTCAAGAAGAAGGCCTGCACCTTCTGCAAGGAAGACAAGGCCGGCAAGAAGAACAACACGGCCGGCGCCAAGATCGACTACAAGGACACCGCGCTGCTGCGCAAGTACGTGTCCGATCGTGGCAAGATCCGCGCGCGCCGGGTGACGGGCAACTGCGTCCAGCACCAGCGCGATATCGCTGTCGCCGTGAAGAACTCGCGTGAGGTCGCTCTGCTGCCTTACGTGTCCACCGCTCGCTGAGAAGGGAAGACACAGCCATGAAGCTCATCCTCACCGCTGATGTCGACAACCTCGGTGCGCCCGGCGACACCGTGGAAGTCAAGGACGGCTACGGCCGTAACTTCCTGCTCCCGCGCGGCCTGGCCATCGTGGCCACCCGGGGCGCGGAGAAGCAGGTCGCCGGCATTCGCCGGGCGCAGGACGCCCGTAAGGTGCGCGACCTGGACCACGCCAACGAGCTGAAGCAGGCCCTCGAGGGTCTGTCCGGCGTGTCCCTGTCGGTCAAGACCGCGGGCACCGGCAAGCTCTTCGGTTCGGTCACCGCCGCCGATGTCGCCTCGGCCATCAAGGTCGCCGGCGGCCCGGTGGTCGACAAGCGCAGCATCGAGCTGCCGAAGGCGCACATCAAGAGCACCGGTAAGCACGGTGTCGTGGTGCATCTGCACCCGGATGTGGTCGCCAAGGTCGACCTGCAGGTCACTGCCGCCGAGTAATTCGGTTCGTCGGAGGCCACCTCATCCGTGGGGTGGCCTCCGATTTTCTTTTGCTTGCCAGTTGGTAGCTGTTGTGCCCGTGAGAGTGTCGCCGCGAGGTGTCGACCTGCGTGACCCGCAGTGTTCGCCCGGGTTGTGGATTGCTAAGCAAACCAACCATTCTCGTTGTGTGGTGGGTCACAAGTCCGTGACCGTCCGTTCACCCAACACGCCCGGACGTTACCGTCCAGCGACACGCCGCACCGAATTGATCCACAGTTACGCACAGTGAGAATTCGACCACTACCAGCGTCTTGATTGCTCCCGCCGACTGTTGTCCCCAAGTTCTCCACAGGGGGTGCACAACAGTTGGTGAACAATACCCACGTTATCCACAGGTGTGTGCACAGCTCGGTTTGGCGGGTCGCCGTCCGGTCGCCTAGGTTCGCATTCGATGTCGTGACCACAGCCCGGGTCGCCACGACTCCGTATACCCAGCGCCCACCACCACGGGTTTGCCACCGCGCCTGCACGACTCGCGTGTCGGCTCCGCGTGGCGGCCCGAACATGTCGGTGCGCAGGCGTACAACGGGTCTTGCACGTCGTTCCGGGCGCGAACAGAGAGGACGGTCGCCCCCATGGCAGTCGTCGACGATCGCGGCCACGATGATCATGGCTCCTCCGGCTATCCCGACGCCCCCGGCGAGGATTTCGGCCGCCAGCCACCCCACGACATGGCCGCCGAACAATCCGTCCTCGGCGGCATGCTGCTGTCCAAGGACGCCATCGCCGACGTCGTGGAGGTCATCCGCCCCGGCGACTTCTACCGCCCCGCGCACGACGCCGTCTACGAGGCCATCCTCGACCTCTACGGCCGTGGCGAACCCGCCGACCCCGTCACGGTGGCCGCCACCCTGGACCGCCGGGGCGAACTCAAGCGCATCGGCGGCGCCCCCTATCTCGTCACCCTGACCCAAACGGTCCCCACCGCGGCCAACGCCGGCTACTACGCCGAAATCGTTGCGGAGAAGGCGATCCTGCGCCGTTTGGTCGAGGCCGGCACCCGCATCGTCCAATACGGCTACGCCGGCGCCGATGGCCAAGACGTAGCCGAGGTCGTCGACCGAGCCCAAGCCGAGCTCTACGACGTCACCGAACGCCGCTCCTCGGAAGACTTCGCCCCCCTCACCGACATCCTCCAGCCCACGATGGACGAACTCGACTCCATCGCCAGCCGAGGCGGCATCTCCCTAGGCGTCCCAACAGGTTTCACCGAACTAGACGAAATCACCAACGGCCTCCACCCCGGCCAGATGATCATCGTCGCGGCTCGACCTGGTGTGGGTAAAGCGCTCGCTCTCGACACCCCGATGCCCACCCCGACCGGCTGGACCACCATGGGCGAAGTCCAGGTCGGCGACGAACTGTTGGACGCCCAGGGACATCCGACCCGTGTGGTCGCAGCAACCGATGTCATGGCCGAGCGGCCTTGCTATGAGGTCGAATTCTCCGACGGCACTGTGATCGTCGCGGACGAGCAACATCAGTGGCTCACCGAGACGCGGGCCTCACGCCGGTCCGCGCAGCAAGCTGCCATCGGATACAACAGGTACCGAAATCAGAAGACCTTCGCCGAAGTCCGTACAACCGCCGATATCGCGGCAACCGTACGCTGCAAAACTGCGGACCGGCGGCTCAATCATTCTGTGGTGAACACCGCAGCCTTGCAATTGCCCGAGCGCGAATTGCTCGTGCCCCCTTACACATTGGGTGCGTGGCTGGGTGACGGCACCTCGGCGTGCGCGCAGATCACCTCCGCCGATCCGGAGATCATCCATCGCATCGAGAACGAGGGAATCGTTGCGACGCAGTCGGATTCCGCGCCGCTGCGCTACAGCCTGCGGCTGCCGGACGATGATCCGGTCGAGCCCCGCGATTGTGTGGTCTGCGGCGCGGAGTTCATCCCCTTCACCAGCGAAGTTCGTACCTGCGGTCGATCCTGCGGCGGCAAGGCTCGTTTCATCTCCGATCCGGTGCCCGCACCGACCTGCCCGCAGTGCGGCGGCCCCTCCATCGGACTGCGCCTGTGCCAGACCTGCCGTCACGCCATCGGTAGCGTTCAAGCTCGGCTGCGCACCCTTGGTGTGCTCGGCGACAAGCAGATTCCCGCCGAGTACCTGCGTAGCTCGGAGACACAGCGACGTGCACTGCTAGCGGGCCTGCTCGACACGGACGGCACCGTCACCAATGGCGGCTCCGTCCAGTTCGCGGTCACCAGCCGGCAGTTGGCTCACGATGCCGAAGAGCTGATCGTGAGCCTCGGCTACCGCGTTCAGCTTTCGACCAAACGAGTCCCTGGCCGGACCGAGGAGACATCGACCGCCTATACCCTCACCTTCGCCACCGAAGACGAGGTATTCGGCCTCAGCCGTAAAGAACTGCTGCACAAGAAGCGTCGTGGCGCGACCAACACATCACGCTCCGGTTCCCGCTTCATTGTCGACGTCCGCCCTATCCCCAGTGTCCCGGTCCGCTGCGTAGAGGTGGACAACTCCGACCACCTGTATCTCGCCGGCCGTGCCATGATCCCCACCCACAACTCCACATTGGGTATGGACTTCATGCGCAGCTGCTCCATCAAGCACGGCATGGCCAGCGTCATCTTCTCCTTGGAAATGAGCCGCACCGAAATCGTCATGCGTCTCCTCTCCGCCGAGGCGAAAATCAAACTGGGCGATATGCGTTCAGGCCGCATGAGCGACGACGACTGGACCAAACTCGCCCGCCGCATGAGCGAGATCTCGGAAGCCCCGCTCTTCGTGGACGATTCCCCGAACCTCACCATGATGGAAATCCGAGCAAAGGCCCGACGCCTCAAGCAACGCCACGACCTACGCCTCATCGTGGTCGACTACCTCCAGCTGATGAGCTCGGGCAAGAAGGTCGAATCCCGCCAGCAGGAAGTCTCGGAATTCTCGCGAAGTCTCAAGCTGATGGCCAAGGAACTCGAGGTTCCCGTCATCGCGATTTCGCAGCTCAACCGTGGTCCCGAACAGCGAACAGACAAACGCCCCATGGTTAGCGATCTTCGCGAATCGGGCAGCCTCGAGCAGGACGCGGACATGGTCATCCTGCTGCACCGACCCGACGCTTTCGAACGAGATGATCCGCGCGGCGGCGAAGCGGATCTCATTCTCGGCAAACACCGAAACGGCCCGACCGCAACGATCACCGTCGCGCACCAGCTGCACTTGAGCCGCTTCGTCGATATGGCCCGCGGCTGATCGCATTCGGGTCAGGAGACGTTGGTCAGGGGGAGGAGGTTGCGTTCGGTGAAGACCTTTTTGGCGACGAGGGTGGCGTTGATGGAGCGGGGCATGCCGGCGTAGACGGCGGTGTGGAGCAAGGCTTCTGAGATTTCGGTGGGGGTTAGGCCGACGTTGAGGGCGGCGTTGATGTGGACGTCTAGTTCGATTTCGCAGCCGCCCAGGGCGGAGAGGATGCCGAGGGTGACCAGTTGGCGGTCGCGGGGGGCGAGTTCGGGGCGGTCGTACATGTCGCCGAAGGCCCAGGCGACTACCTGGTGGCCGAGTTCGGGGGAGGTGTCGGCGAGGGAGGCGACGATGCGTTGGCCGGCTTCGCCGTCGACGCGGTTGAGGACGTCGAGGCCGTGGGTGTAGCGCTGTTCGCGGTTCATGATTTCTCCTTGGAGCTGGTCGGTCGGTGTGACTGTTCAACTGTCGCGTACCGACGGGGCTGATCAGCCCTACAGGCATCGGTAGCTATGCTTCCCATGCTTGGGAGGTATGGATCGATGGAGCTTCGACTGCTCGGCTATGTGGTCGCGATCGCCGAGGAGGGCTCGGTCAGCGGTGCGGCGCGACGCCTGCACGTGACCCAGCCGACCTTGAGCAGACAGCTGCGCGATCTCGAAAGACGGCTCGGGGTAGCGCTTTTCGAGCGGGAGGGGCGGGGGCTGACGCCGACCGCGGCGGGAGCTGCCCTGGCGCGCCGGGGTGCCGCCGTGCTGGCCGAAGCGGATGCCGCGCTGGAGGATGTGCGGCTGGCCGCGCAGGGGATGACCGGGCGGCTGACCATTGCCTTCGCCGGATCCGGCATCAATGGGCCGCTCGGGGCGGTGCTGGGCAGGTTGCGCCGGGAACTGTCCGGGGTGGACCTGCGGCTCGAGGAGAGTTTCAGTGATGCGGAGATGTCCGCGGGCGTCCTCGACGGCCGCTACGACATCGCCGTGCAGCGTCTGCCCGCGCGTGACTCCCGGTTGGCGACCCGGGTGTGGTGGACGGAACCGATGACCATGTTCCTGCCCGCCGCCCATCCGCTCGCCCATGCGGCCGGACCGGCGCCGCTGTCCGCACTGGGCCAGATCCCGTTGGTCATCTGGCCGCGCGAAGTCTCCTCCCGTTCCTACGACGAGATCATCGCGCTCTGCCATCGAGCCGATGTGGTTCCGCGCATCGGCGCCGAAGGCCGTAGTGCCCAAACGCTTCTGGCCTTGGTGGCCGCTGGCTTCGGTGCCGCCGTCCTGGCCGACTCCCACCGTGCGCTACGCCGCGTCGGGGTAGCGCCGAGACCGCTCGCCGACACCTCCACGTCCCTCTATGTCGCGTGGCGCACGGGCGATCCGAGCCCCCTGGTAGCCCGGTTCCACGACGTACTCGCGCAGCACAGCCAAGAGGTCTCGTCGCACTCCTGAAGGCGTCAGCCGATGTTGGCGGAGAGGGCGGGGAGCATGCGATAGGCCTCGTCCTGCCAGGTGTTCCAGGCGTGAATGCCGTATACCGGGAAGGAGTAGTCGACGTTGTCGGCGCCCAGGGTGCTCATGCGGACCTGGAAGGCCCGAGTGTTGACCAGCGCCAACGCTTCCAAGGCCATGCCGTTGACGGTGCCCATATTGGGTCCGTCCATGGCGGTGGGACGACCGCTGGCCGCGGCGATGTAGAGGCGGGTGCGATTGGCGACCAGTTGGGGTGCGAAGACGAAGGGGTCCATGTGCAACCACTGCGGACCCCAGGGCGGGGCCATGGAATCGACGTTGTAGCCGCCGGCGTCGATCATGGCCAGCCGGATGGCTTCTCGCATGCCCGGGGCCGAGTTGTTGAGGTAGCCGGAGAACGCTCCGGCGAAGGAGAACTGGTCGGGGTGGTAGGCGGCCAGGGTGAGGGCCGCCGACCCGCCCGTGGAGAGGCCGAAGACGCCGTTGCGGTTGGGGTTGAAGCCCAGGCGGTCGCGCAGCGCCCAGCGCAGGTCGTTGGTGAGGAAGGTTTCCCAGGTGTAGCGGTAGCTCTTGCCGGGGCCGCCGGAGAGGGCGTCGGTGGCGCCGGAGCCGGTGTTGGCGGAGCCGGTGCCGGGTGGGATGCCGAAGAAGGAGCTGGGGGCATTCCAGTCGGCGTAGAAGCTGGACTGGCCGCCGACCGGCATCACCACGTTGATGTTGGCCGCGGCCATGGCCTCGGCGACATTGGTTTCGATCTCCCAGCCGCTGAGGTCTTCCCGGGCGCGCATGCCGTCCAGGGCGTAGACCACACGGTTGGTATTGCCGTCCGCGGCGCGCAGCACGCGGGTCTTGATGGGGCCCATGGTCGCCGAGTCGACCCAGAAGTCGAAGGCGGCCGGGTCGAACGCGGCGGATGCCGTTGCGCCGCCTCCGGTTACGGAGATCAGCAGCGGTGCGGCCAGGGCCATGGCGGACGCCAGCACGGTGCGGCGTGAGAGTCCTGCACCGCGGCCTGTCGAATTCGATTTTCCGCGAATCGATTCCATCGATTCCGATCCTTTCGCTCGTGTGGCCGTGAGACCGCAGGGCTATCCGGAACCGGTCCCCGAACCGGGCGAAAAGCGGGCGCGACGACGGGGGCAGTTCCCGTCGTCACGCTCGCTGATGTACCTATCGTCCGGTTCCTCGATTTCGTTGCCGAAAATTAGCGATGATCTTCACGATTGGCGCTCCACCCCAGGTCAGCCCGCAAGAATTCGTTGAAAGTTGTCTCCCAGAACCAGGGTTCGCACCGCCGGATCCGCAATGGCGGCCTCGACGGTGTGCCGCGCGGCCACCACATCCCCATACGGCGTGTTCGAGCCGAACAGGCATTGATCAGGAACTTCCCGTGCGGCCGCGGAGACCGCGAAGACCTGCAACGCACTGGACAGATCCAGGTACAGGTTGCGCCGCGCCGCAGCCAGTTCCACCAGATCCAGCGCATGAAACCCGCCGAGCGCGCCCACGATCAAGGGAACCGAAGAATAGCGGGCGGCCAGTTCGGCATAGGTGCGCAGATCCTCGAGGGTATTGGGCGCGAACCCGTGCACCAGCACCGGCAGCCCGCCGTACTCCGCGCTGACCGCCAGCACCGGTTCGATGCGCGCCGCCTGCCCGGGCGGGGGAGTGATCTCACCGATCCCGACGATATCGGGCCGCGCCAGGAAGGGCTCGAACCACGCGCCGAGGCGTTCGACCGGCAGCGCCGATGGCATGCTCGCGAACCCGATCGCCGCCCCGGGATGCGCGTCCAGCGCACGCACCACCTCGCCCATGGCCGCCCGCACCTCGTCCTCGGCGGCGGCCGCGCCCCCGACAACCGCTGTGAGCCTGGCGAATTCGGCTCGCACCTCCGCGAGGGTGTGCGCCTGTTCGGGGTGGACGCGAGTGGACAGCAAGACCGTCCTGTCCACCCCCGCTGCCGCGGCGCGCGCCAATTGCGCGGCGGTGTCGACGGTGACGTGCGCGTGTACATCGGTGACCATGGCGTTCCTTCGTTCCGGGAATGAGCGGCGGCGGCCCGACGCTAAACGTTGACATTGGAGTCAAGGTCAAGACGAAGGGCATCGATGCTGATCAGCGAGCTGTCGCAACGCACCGGCGCGAGTGCCCGCGCGCTGCGCCACTACGACCGCAGCGGCTTGCTCGAGGCCGGTCGCCGCGGCAACGGCTACCGGGACTTCCCGGAGTCGAGTGTCGAACGCGTGCGCCGGATTCGGGCATTGCTGGCGGTGGGATTGGATCTGGCCGCGATCGCCTCCCTGCTGCCGTGTTTCGCCGCGGACGGGCAGTTGGGTGGCTGTCCGCATGCGCGTCGTCGTTTGGCCGATGAGGTCGCCGACCTGGATCGGGAGCTGATGTCGTTGGCACGCACGCGATCGTTGTTGACCGCCGAACTGGCACGGTGGGATCGACCCGCTTTGCCCGATTAGCGATCATTACGCCCCGCGGCGGGGTTACCGTCGATCAATGAGCCGTAGTGGGAGCGGACACGGTCGGATGGTTCGGGTTGGGGTGGTGGTGGCCTCGGCGGCCCTGATCGCAGCGGGTTGCGGGAGCGGCGGGAAGGGGCAGAGTCCGCAGGCGGGGAGTTGGCCGCCGTCGGGCGGGCGGGGGTCGTGTGCGGTGGACAAGCAGGAGAATGTGGCTGCCACCATGCGCGATGGCACGGTATTGAAAGCCGATGTGTACAAACCGAAGACGGCGGATGCGGTGCCGGTGATTCTCATGCGCACGCAGTACGGGAAGGCGGCGGCGCAGATTCAGCCGTTCCGGTATCAGACGCCGGATTGGTTCGCATCACAGTGTTATCTGGTTGTGGTGCAGGACATTCGGGGGCAGGGGCAGTCCGGCGGCACGTTCAGCGAGTTCACCAATGACATGAACGACGGCTATGACTCGGTGGAGTGGGCGGCCGGGCTGGATGGATCCAATGGCAAGGTCGGGATGTACGGGTCGTCGTATGTCGGTGCGACGCAATGGCTTGCGGCCGTGGGCGCACCGCCGCATCTGACCACGATCGTTCCGGCCAATACCGCTTCGGATTATTACGACGGCTGGAATTACGAGGGTGGCGCGTTCCGGCTGGCGTTCGTGGAGCCGTGGGCGATGGAGACCATTGGGGCGAGCGCGGCGCTCAATCGGGGCGACACCGGGACCGCCAAGCAGTTGGCGGCGGATGGCGCGGATTTCACGCGCTGGCTGGGTTTCCGCCCGTACCAGCAGTTTCCGCCGCTGCACCCGGGGGATCCGGCGGTCGCGCCGTGGTTCTACGACTGGATAAAGCATCCGACTCGCGATGACTACTGGAAGCAGTGGAGCATTCGCGATCGGTACGCGAATGTAAAAGTCCCCGTACTGGATTTCGAGGGCTGGTACGACGCGTTCCTGGCCGGTGGCACCGAGAATTTCGCGGGCATGGTGGCGAACGGCGGCACCCCGGAGGCGCGGGCCGGGCAGCGGCTGGTGTTGGGTCCGTGGGATCACGTCGGGTGGGGGCGGCCGGGCAGCAATGTCGAGACGCCGATGCTGGCCGCCTCGGGCGAGGCCGGGAACAGTCCGATCAACGACCTCATGCTGGCCTGGTACGACCATTTCCTGAAGGGCAAGGACAACAAGGTTTCCGGCAAGCCGGTGGTCGACTACTTCCTGATGGGCGCGAACAAGTGGAAGTCGGCGTCGGCGTGGCCGTTGCCGAATACCCAGTGGACCACCTACTACCTGTCCGGCAATGGCGGTAATGCCGCGCAGGGCCGCGTCGGTCAGCTCACCGCCGATGCTCCGAAGGACCCGCAGCAGCCGGATCGCTACGACTACGACCCGTTGAACCCGGTGCCCAGCGCGGGCGGGCATTCCTGCTGCGGCGCGTCGACGGGTCCGCAGGGGCCGGTGGATCAGTTCGTGGTGGAGCAGCGTTCGGATGTGCTGACCTACACGACGGCGGCGCTGCCCTCGGATACCGAACTCACCGGCCCGATCCGGCTGACGCTGTGGGCGGCCTCGACGGCGACCGACACGGATTTCACCGCGAAACTGGTCGCGGTGGCCCCGGACGGCTCCACCGTGAATCTGAACAACGGCATCATTCGCGCCGCGTTCCGGGATTCACTGGAGCATCCGACACCGATCGTGCCCGGGCAGCCCTACAAGTATTCGATCGACATCTGGCCGACGAGCTATCTGGTCCCGGCCGGGTCGAAGATTCGCGTCGAGGTCTCGAGCAGCGATTTCCCGCAGTTCGCGCCCAATCCGAATACCGGTGACCCCTTCGGCGCGAGTACGACTACGCAGGTGGCGACGCAGACGATCTATCACGATCCGGAGCATCCGTCGGCGGTGGTGTTGCCCATCATTCCGGCGGGCGACGCGGGAAGTTCACGATTCCCGATGGCGCATTGACACTTTCGCGTCGCAGGATGACCGTGGCCGGGGCCTCCCGAGGATTGTCCGCCCCTGTTCGGGAAGCACCGGCCGCCTACAGACTAATCGGGGCCGGAAGGTGTCCCGGCACGCCGACCCGGTTTAGTGTCGCGGGGTGGGTTTCGAGGTGCGTGTCGATACCGCTGGTGCGGTCGAGATCGTCAGAGCGGCAGCCGGGTTCGGCTGGCGCTGGGGCTCCGGAAATGTCGCCGAATTCTCCCGACTGGTCGGCTGGAGCAGTCCGCAACCGGTCGGCACCCTCCGCGACGGCCCCGTCTTCTCCCGCACCGGCCTGTCGGTGTGGTGGGACACCGCCATGTTCTGGGGCAGCGAACGCGGCCTCGACCACGTGCGCATCACCATCTCCGACTGCCCGGCCCCGGCCGACTTCGGCAGCCGCGAACTCCTCGAAGCCGCGCTCGCCCGCGTCACCGGCGTGTTCACCGAGCATTGGGGTGAGCCCGAGAGCGCCGACGCCGGGCCGTCCGAGGGCGCGGGCTGGCGCTTCGCGAATGTGTTCGCGGGCTTGACCATCGGCGTCGACACCGTAGACCTGCTGCTGGTCAATCCGACCGCCCAGCGGTATTGGATGGAACGCCGCCACGAGGCCGCCCGCCGCCGCGCCGCCGCCGGCGGCTGGATCCGCTTCGCCGAAAGCCTGGCCGGTTTCCTGGAAACGCTGCCGGTGGAGGCGCGGCTGGTGCTCACCGCGGCGGGCGGCCGATTCATCCAATTCGACGCCGACGCCGAACAATTGACCGGCGAGCTGGCCCGCAGCGAATTCATCGACCCGACCTGGCGCTACACCCCGCAACTCGAACAGCAACTGCTCGACCAGGGCTGGACCCCGCCGCGCGAGGCGAACTGGACCCGCACCCTCTCGCGGCGCGCGGGCCCCGCGGCCATGAGCGGCCTGGCCCTGCGCATCGTGGACACCCTGCGCACGGTCGGCGTCACCGCGATCACCGAACTGGTGGCCGACGCCTGGGTGGAGGGCGGCGCGGACCTGGACGTGGCGCCCCTGGGCATTCCGCCGCATCCCACCTCCCGCACCCAGCGCGCCGAATTCCTGCGCCGCCACGCCACCTACGACTTCGACGCCGGTCCGCTGCGGGTGGACGTGCCCGCCGGAATCGAGGTCGCCCGCGCGGCCCGCACCTTCGACTGGACCTGGACGCGCGCCGATCTCACCGCCTTCACCGCGGCGGTGGGCTGGAAACCGGTGCACGACACCGTCGCCGGGGAGCGCACGGTCTGGGTCGACACCGAGCTGACCGTGGACGATCCGCGCGCCCGCTTCTGCTTCGACGGGGATCGGCTGGAGGCCGTCTGCCTCACCCTCAGCGACAGCATCGAGTCCTTCCTCTACGACGAGGGCCTGCCCGACGAGGTGCGCGAGCAGCGCACCGCCGCGCACGCCCGCGCGGTGGACGGGTTCCGCGCCGAATTCGGCCTGCCCCGCTACGGGGTGCTGGGCCAGGTGCACGGACCGGCCTGGCCGGACGCGCAACTCACGCTGGGGGTGGTCACCGACGCGGACACGGTGGAACTGCACCTGGTGCCCGCGACCGACCGCGACCGGCGCCTCATCATCGAGCAGCAGCGGGCCGCGCACCGGGCGCGCGAACGCGAATGGGCGCAGTTCTTCGACGAATTGGCCGCGCTCATCACCGATCTCAGCGAGGCCGGGCAGCTCACGGTGGACGCCGGGGAACCGCATCGCGCGCGCATCGACCGCCACGGTGAGCTGCTGCGCCTGGAATTGGCCAGCGCCACCGCCCGCGCCCTGTCGCCGCGCGTGCTGAAGTTCATGCTGCGTGACGGCTGGCAGCATCCCGATCATCGGTATCCGTTGTGGCGCATCGAGATCGGCCTGCCAGCTCTGCCGCGTGAGCTACGCCGCCTGGCACGGCTCGCGGTGCTGCCGCTGCGCACCCTGCTGCCGACGCAGGGCCAGCTGCGGGTATTGCTGGATGGTTTGGATCAGCCGGTGCGGTCGCCGTCCACGGGGTCGATCGGGGGCGTCGCCGCGCCTAAGGTCGAAGGGTGATCGAGACAGAAGACATGGGTGTCACCCGGGCCGCCTATGACGAGGTGGCCGAGCAGTACGCCGATTTCATCCACCGGCAGCTGCTCGAGAATCCCTTCGACCGGGGCATGATCGACGCCTTCGCGCAACTGGTCGCCGAGAGCGGTCCCGGCCCGGTCGCCGACATCGGGTGCGGGCCCGGCCGAGTGACCGCGCACCTGGCCGCCGCCGGATTCGAGGTATCCGGAATCGACCTGTCGCCGGAGATGATTCGGCTGGCGCGGGCGGAGTTCCCCGAGCTTTCCTTCGAGGTCGGCCCGATGGAACGACTGCCGTTCGCCGATGCCGCACTGGCCGGGCTGGTGGCCTGGTATTCCGTGATTCACATTCCGCCGCAGCGGATTCCGGAGGTGCTGACCGAGCTCGCACGGGTGGTGCGGCCCGGCGGGCACGCCCTGTTCGGCTTCCAGGCCACCGATGAGCCCACCGGTATCACCGAGTACGACCACAAGGTCGCACTCGCCTACCGTTGGGCGCCCGCCACCTTCGCGGAGACGCTGGCGGCCAACGGTTTCCGCGCCGTCGCCACGCTCAGCCGGGAGGCGCGCGCCAATGAGCGCACCCCGCACGGCAACGTGCTGGCCGTCAGAGTCTGAGCGCTGGCCGTCAGAGTTTGACCGGTTCCGGTTCCCGGGCCGCTCGCTCGTCGAATTCGGTTCGGGAGACCGCGATTTCGTCCGCGTGCCGCAGCGCCCACTGCCCCATGGCGTGGGTGATGTGGCCCAGGTCCGCCCCCAGGTCGGTGAGCGTGTACTCCACCCGGGGCGGGACCGTCGGATACACCGTGCGCGACACCAGCCCGTCGCGTTCGAGATCGCGCAGCGTGCGGGTCAGCACCTTCTGGGTGATGCCGTCGAGGCGGCGGCGCAGTTCGTTGAAGCGGATCGGGCCGCCCTCCTTGCGCAGCGTGCCCAGCACCAGCAGCACCCACTTGTCCGCGAGCACCGCGAGGACGTCGCGGGCCGGGCAGCGCCGGAGGTAGCTTTCGACCAGATTTCCGGATGGCTCCCAGTCGGAGACGGTATCCATGAGGTACCTCGGGTTCAAAGTAGTGCCTTCTTCCCGAAAGATACTATCGGCCGCAGGATCGAGAGCATGAAAGCGATCATGCAACGCACCCTCGGCGGACCCGATGTCCTCGAGACGGTGGAGGTCGAGACACCGCGGCCGGGCAGCGGCGAGGTGCTGGTTCGGGTGGCGGCCACCTCGATCAATGCCGCCGACTGGAAGCTGCGCTCGGGTGCGGTCACCAAGCTGGGCCCGCCGCCGTTCACGCTGGGGTTCGACCTCTCGGGCGTGGTCACCGAGATCGGCGACGGCGTGACCGAATTCCGGCCCGGCGACCAGGTTTTCGGCAATGTCCTGAGCCGCGCCGGTGCGTACGCCGAATATGTCGTCGCCCCAACCGAATTCCTCGCACCCAAGCCGCAGGTCCTCGACCACGTCCAGGCCGCCGCCTTGCCGACCGCGGTGCTCACCGCCTGGCAGGCGTTGCGCGAAGTGCGTTCCGGGCAGCGGGTTCTGGTGCACGCGGCAGCCGGTGGTGTGGGCCATTTGGCGGTGCAGATCGCCAAGGCGCGCGGCGCGTATGTGATCGGCACCGCCCGCGCCGCCAATCACGAGTTCCTGCGCGAGCTCGGCGCGGACGAGCTGATCGACTACACGACAACCGATTTCACCACCGCCGTCGACAATGTCGATATCGTCTTCGATCTGGTCGGCGGCGACTACACGCAACGGTCCCTGCGCGTACTCACCCCGAACGGCCGCGTGATCGACGCCCAGGGCGAGGAGCCGCTCACCGATCCCCGCTATCACCGCCTCTGGTTCGTCCCCTCGGGCGCGGATCTGCGTGCGGTCTCGGAGCTGATCGGCGCGGGAAACCTGAAAGGCGAAATCGACCGTGTCCTGTCATTGGCCGAAGCCGCCGAGGCCCACCGGCTCAGTGAATCCGGCCGGGTGCGCGGCAAGATCGTGCTCACCGCCTGGGACGACTGAGCATCCGGCCATCGGGACCGTGGGTGCGCGAACCGGACTCGGGGCATACCGTCGCGAGGAGACCGCGTTCACAAGGGAGTAACGGTGACGGACTGGAACGAAGAAGTCGATGTCCTGGTGGCAGGGTCGGGCGGCGGCCTGGCCGGGGCGTACACGGCGGCCCGCGAAGGGTTGACCGTGGCGGTGGTCGAGGCCACCGACAAGTTCGGCGGCACCACCTCGTACTCCGGTGGTGGCGGCGTGTGGTTCCCGTGCAATCCGGTGCTGGCGCGCGCGGGCGTGGACGACACCCTCGAGGACGCGCTGACCTACTTCCGGTCCGTGGTCGGCGACCGCAGCCCGGCCGCATTGCAGGAAACCTACGTCCGCAACGGCGCGAAGGTCATCGAATACCTCGAAGCCGACGAGGCTTTCAAATTTCAGATGTTCCCGTGGCCGGACTACTTCGGAAAGGCTCCCAAGGCGCGCACGGACGGCAAGCGGCACATCGTCCCCGCGCCGTTGAAGGCCGCGAAGCTGGGCGAGCTGAGCGGGTCGGTGCGCGGGCCGCTGGGCACCGACCGCCACGGCGAACCACAGCCGGACTATCTGATCGGCGGGCGCGCGCTCATCGGCCGGTTCCTGCTGGGCCTGGCCAAGTATCCGAATGTCACCCTGCACCGGAATGCGCCGCTGGTCGAACTGGTCACCGAGGACGGTGCGGTCACCGGCGCGATCGTGGAACGCGACGGGCAGCGCGTCGCCATCCGGGCGCGCAAGGGCGTGCTGCTGGCGGCCGGCGGTTTCGAGGGCAACGACGTGCTGCGGCAGCGCTACGGCGTGCCCGGCGCGGCCCGGGACACCATGGGGCCGTACGGAAATCAGGGCCTGGCGCACGAGGCAGGCATCGCCGTCGGCGCGGATACCGATCTGATGGATCAGGCCTGGTGGTCGCCGGGCCTGGTGCATCCGGACGGGCGGGCAGCGTTCGCACTGTGGTTCACCGGTGGCATCTTCGTGAACCAGTCCGGTTCCCGCTTCGTGAACGAGTCCGCGCCCTACGACCGGCTCGGCCGCGACATCATCGAGCAGCTGAACGACGGGTCGGCGACCCTCCCGTTCTGGATGATCTACGACGACACCGAGGGCATCGTGCCACCCATCAAGGCCAGCAATGTGCCGATGGTCGAGGCGGAACGCTATGTCGAGGCGGGCCTGTGGAAGACCGCCGACACCCTCGAGGAGTTGGCCGCCGAGATCGGCGTCCCCGCCGACGCCTTGGTCGCCACCGTGGCCCGCTTCAACGGATTCGCCGCCGAGGGCGTCGATCCGGACTTCGGCCGCGGCGACGAAGCCTACGACCGCGCCTTCTCCAATGGCGAACCGCCGCTGACCCCGATCGTGAAGGGCCCCTTCCACGCGGCCGCCTTCGGCATCTCGGATCTCGGCACCAAGGGCGGCCTGCGCACCGACACCGCCGCCCGCGTGCTCGACACCGAGGGCAATCCGATCCCGGGCCTGTACGCGGCCGGCAACACCATGGCCGCGGTGAGCGGCACCGTCTACCCCGGCGGCGGCAACCCGATCGGCGCGTCGGTGCTGTTCAGTCACCTCGCCGCCCTCGACATGAGCACCCGCTAGCGGCGTCGGCCACCCGTCGTGTGATGCGATAGGCGCATGACTGCGGGTATGCCCGGGCGGACCGGGTACGACGTGATCGTGGTGGGCGGCGGACACAACGGGTTGGTGGCCGCCGCCTACCTGGCTCGGGCCGGGCGCTCGGTGTTGGTGCTGGAACGCGCGGACCGCACCGGCGGTGCGGCCGTGTCCGAGCGGCCGTTCCCGGGGTTCGACGCGCGGCTGTCGCGCTACTCGTATCTGGTGAGCCTGCTGCCCGAACGCATTGTGCGGGACCTGGATCTGAGTTTCGAGACCCGTAAGCGCCGCATCTCCTCCTACACGCCGGTCGGGGATACCGGGCTGCTGGTGGACAACGGCTCCGAGTCCGCCACCCGCGCCAGTTTCGCGCAGGTCACCGGTTCGGAGCGCGATTACGCGGCCTGGCAGGACTTCTACGGCATGACCGGGCGGCTGGCCCGGCGCGTCTTCCCCACCATGATGCAGCCGTTGCCGACGCGCGCCGAATTGCAGCGCACGGTCGACGATTCCGCGGCCTGGGAGGCGATTTTCGAACGGCCCCTGGGGGAATCGGTGGAGGCGCGTTTCGCCGACGATCTGGTGCGCGGCGTGGTGCTCACCGACGCGCTGATCGGCACCTTCACCCACGCCCACGATCCGTCGCTACTGCAGAACCGCTGCTTCCTGTACCACGTCATCGGCGGCGGCACGGGGGACTGGAATGTGCCGGTCGGCGGGATGGGCGCGCTCACCGACGCGCTGGCGAATGCGGCCCGCGCGGCCGGGGCCGAGATCCGCACCGGCAGCCTGGTCACCGGCATCGAAACCGACGGCCGCGCAGCGGAAGTCCGGTTCTCGGGTCGCAACGGCGAACACACCGTGACCGCTCGCCACGTACTGGTGAACGCCGCACCGTACGTGCTGGCCGGACTGCTGGGCGAACCGGCCGACAAGCCCGAGGGCGCACAGCTGAAGATCAACATGCTGCTGCGCCGGCTGCCGAAACTGCGTGACCCGCAGGTGGATCCACGCTCGGCGTTCGCCGGGACCTTTCACATCTCCGAGTCGGCCACGCAACTCGACCGCGCCTATCGGGAGGCCGCGGCGGGCGAACTACCCTCGGCCCCGCCCTCGGAGATCTACTGCCACACCCTGACCGACCCGACCATCCTCACGCCGGAACTGCTGGAACGCGGATTCCACACCCTCACCCTGTTCGGGATACACACGCCCGCATCACTCTTCGCCGACGACCCACGACGCACCAAGGACCGTCTGGTGGATGCCACACTGGCGCAATTGGATTCGGTACTGGCCGAGCCCATCCAGGACTGCCTGGCCCTGGACGGCGAGGGCAATCCGTGCGTGGAGGCCAGGACTCCGCTCGAGCTGGAGCGGGAGATCTCCCTGCCCGGTGGTCATATCTTCCACGGGGACTTGGCCTTTCCCTACCGCGACGACGCCGACGACAGCCCGGCGGCGCGCTGGGGCGTGGCGACCGGGCACGCCAATATCCTGCTGTGCGGCGCGGGCGCGGTGCGCGGCGGCGGGGTCAGCGGGATCGGCGGCCACAATGCCGCCATGGCCGTGCTCGAACAGTGCCGGGCCGACAAGGGCTGAGCTTCAGTCCAGGCCGCCGTGCTCGGCATCCCAGCGGATCCGAGCCGCGGCGACCCCGTCCATGTGTGCCCGCGACCAGTCGGCCAGGTAGAACGCGACCTGCGCCAGGCTCTCACCCGCCTCGGTGAGCCGGTAATCCACCTGCGGCGGGATGGTGGGATAGGCGGTGCGCTCCAGAAACCCGTCCCGCCACAGGCGTTTGGTGGTGAGGGTCAGCATGCGCTGCGAGATGCCGGGTACCGCGCGCTGCAGCTCACCGAATCGGCGCACCCCCTTACTCAGCTCCACCAGCACAAGAATCGTCCACTTGTCGCCGAGGCGCTCGACGGTGTCCCGGATCCCGCAGCGATCATCGCCACACGGCCCCTCTGCGCCCACCGCCGCGACCTGGTCGGTATCAGCGGTGTTCGTGACTGACAGCAAAGTGCCTTCTTCCCAGCTCAGCGGGTTTCCCGCAGGCTCGGTCGTGTCGAAATCCACGACTTGCTCAACGCGAGGAGAAGCGAAAATGATCCTGGTAACCGGTGTTTCGGGCGCCCTGGGCGGACTGGTGCTGGACGGGCTGCGGGCCCGCCCGGACCTGGAGGTGCTCGCGGGCAGCAGCTCCGGGGACGGCGACACCGTCCGCCGCCTCGACTTCGACGATCCCGCCACCCTCGCCGCGGGCCTGCGCGGCGTGGACGTGCTGGTGTTCATCTCCGCCGGGTACGCCGAGGACGACGTGGTGACCGCGCGGCACGGCGCGCTGGTGGCCGCCGCCACGGCCGCCGGGGTGCGGCACGTGATCTACACCAGCCTGTCCGCGTCGGCCACGCACACCTCCATCGCCGTCCCGCACCTGTGGACCGAACAGCGTTTGGCCGCAGCGCCTTTCGCGGTCACAGTGCTGCGCAACGGTTTCTACAGCGAACTCACCGTCGGACTGGCCGCCGACGCGATCGAATCCGCCTCCGCCACCGGCGTTTTCGCCGCCCCGTTCGGCACCGGCCGGATCTCCGGGGTGTCGCGGCACGATCTGGCGCAGGTCGCCATCCGGGTGGCCGCCGAGATCGAGGCCGACCTGCGGGCGGGGGTGCCGAGCCCGCACGCCGGTCGCACCTACGAATTGGAGGGCGTGGACTCGGTGGACGGCATCGAGATCGCCGAGCTGTTGAGCGAATCCCTCGGCCGCCCAGTGGAATACCGCGATGTCTCGCTCACCGACCTGCGCACGGGCCTGGCCGGCAGCGACCTGGAGCCGTACCGGATCGGGCACAGCGTGTCCCTGTTCGCCAATCTCAAGGCCGGTTTCCTGCACGCCACGAGCAGCGATCTGCCCGCCCTGCTGCCGGACGCCCCGCGCCCGGTGCGCGCCGAGATCGCCGCCGCGCTCACCCGCCCGTGAGCACTAGGAGGTGCGGCGGCCGTCGGCCCCGTGCTGGCCCATGATGTCCGAGCAGCAGCGAATGAAGTACCGCACCACCGGATCCGCCTCGGAGGCGTCCGGCCACACCACCGCCACCCGGGTCGGCCCGATACCGTGCACCGGCCGGAACACCACGCCCGGGTACGCGGTGCGGGCGGTGGAGGCGGGGGTGAAGCTGACGCCGAAGCCGTTGGCGATGGCGCGCAGCCATTCCTCGGTGCTGCGGGCGATGGCCCCGATGATGGCGGTGTCGGCGGGCCGGGCGTCCAGGCCCATCCAATAGTCGCGCCACCACCCGGTTTCCGCGGGCGAGGCGACATACGGTTCGTCCCACAGTTCCCGGAAGGCGAGGTCGTCGCGCGTCGCCAGCGGATGATCGTGCGGCAGCGCGATCCAGCGCGGCTCGGCGAACAGCTCCCGCACGTGGTACTCCTCCTGCCCCGGAAAAGGCAGCCGCAGCAGCGCCACATCCACGTCGCCCTCGTCCAGGCCCGCGGTGGGGTCGGTCCAGCCGCCGGTGTGGATATCGACCTGCCAGTCCGGGTGCAGCCGATGGAACACCTGGATGATCTCCGGAATATGGCTGTCGGCAGCGGAGTTGACGCTGCCCAGCCGCAGCACCCGGGAGGCGCGGCTGGCATCGCTCTTGGTGTCGCGCAGTATCCGATCCCAGGACGACAGCAGCGGCGGAATCTGTTCGGCCAATACCTTTCCGGCAGCGGTCAGCGTCCAGCCCGCCCGGGACCGGATGAACAGCTCCACGCCCAGCTGCTGTTCCAGCTGTTTGATCTGGGTCGCCAGCGCGGGCTGCGCGACATGAAGTCGCTGCGCCGCCCGCGGCAGGTTCTCCGCATCCGCGACTGCCAGGAAGTAACGCAGCAGTCGCGTGTCGATATCCATGCCACCAGGTTAGGAACAGGGCAACCGGTAGGCATACCCCAAGCCTTGGAAGGCGGGATATGAGGCGGATGCTATCGGCGGTTCCGGAGCGTGTTGTCGGCCATCTCACGCTAGATTCATTTGCTAGAAGATTGCCTGATCAGTAGACCGGAAGACGCGAGTCGAGTACGGAGGCGATCGAAACGAGCGAGCGGCATCTGCCACAGCACCGCCGCGCCCAGCCGGGCCGGGGTCCGATGACGCGCAGCCTCTACGGGGCCACCCGCAAGGCCGCCGGTTCCATGGATCGCTGGCTGCGCCGGGTCAGCGCCGACACCGCCGCCCCGCCCGAGGAAGCGCCCGAACCGGTCGAGCCGCCCGTCTCGCAGGACCTGCTGGATCTGCTGCGCCACCTCGGCGTCGCACTCATCCGCTCCGGCGAGACCACCACCCGGGTGCAGGACATCCTCGACGATCTGGCCCGCCGCTACGACGTCGACGAGGTGCACTTCTTCGTGCTGCCCACGGGAGTGTTCGTGCGCGTGCAGGATTCGCGCGGCTCGGCGGTGGATCTGATGGAGGCCGACTCCGACACGCTGCGCCTGGATCAGATCGCGGCGCTGTATCGGCTCATCGACGAGATCAAGCAGGAGGTGCCGCCGCCGGTCGAGGCGACCGCGGCCCTGGCCCGCATATTGCTGTCGCCGCAGCCCACCCCCGTGTGGCGGCTGCTGCTGGGCAATGTGGTGCTCACCGTGGGCCTGGGCCTGATGCTCAATCCGACCTCGAACGCCCTGCTCGGCTATCTGGTGCTGGGTCTGGTGGTGCAGCTGCTGATCATGGCGGCCGACCGGTTCCGGCTGCTCTCGACCGCGCTGCCGGTGGTGGCCGGGGCGCTGGTCACGTTGCTGTCCTTCGGTTTTCCCAATGCGCTCGGCGGCGGCAATCCCTCGCAGCTGCTGATCCCGTCGGTGTCGAGCCTGCTGCCGGGCGCGGCGCTGACCAACGGCTCCATCGAATTGGCCACCGGCAGCATGGTGGCCGGGGCCAGCCGCACCATCTACGGCTTCAACAAACTGCTGCTGCTGGCCTTCGGCATCCTGATCGGCCTGCAACTGCTGGGCACCCTGCCGACGACGACACCCGCGCACTCGGGTGGCGGATTGGGCTGGTGGACACCGGTACTCGGGGTGCTGCTGATCGGGCTGGGTCACAGCTGGCGGGCGAGCGCGCCGAAGAAGTCGCTGGGCTGGCTGCTGATCGTGCTGTACGCGGCGTTCTGCGGGCAGCAGCTGGGCCAGCAGTTGCACGGCGGCGGACTGCTCGGTTCGTTCCTTGGCGGCATGATCGCGGTGCCGGTCGCCTACCTGGTGCAGCGCAGCAAGGACGCCCCGCCCACCCAGGTGGTGTTCCTGCCCGCGTTCTGGATGCTGGTGCCCGGCGGCATGGGATTGACCGGGGTTTCGGAGCTGGTGACCAAGAACGACCCCAACGGCCTGCACGTGATCGTGAATGCGGTGCTCACCATTCTCGCCATCGCCATGGGCGTGCTGGTCGGATCCGGACTGGTGTCCTCGACGCGGCAACCACAACTGGAGAATATGGTCGAGAACTGGCTGGGCCCCGACACCGGCCGCCACGCCGCCCCAACGCTGCGCACCGGCCCGGAAGTGCTGAGCACCGGCCCGGAAAGTCAGCGCACGACAGGCAGTTCCGAGCCGGGATCGGCGAGCCAGAGCAGCCAGTGAGGGGCGAGCAGGGCCGCGAACTCGTCGTAGCCGGGCGCACCCGGGTGATACCCGTCGCCCGCGGTGACCTCCCGCATCCAGACGGTGTTCTCGCGGAGCGGATGATGCGTCCGCAGATACGGCACCTTGACCTCCTCGCAGAGGTCGGCGTAGCGGGTGTCCAGCGCCAGGATGCGGGCATTGTGGGCGTCGTCGACATTGGGCGGCGGCGCGACCACCATTGTCTGCCAACCCCTTTCCCGCGCCGTGCGCAGGATGGCGGCCAGATTGCGCACCGAGTCCTCGAGCTCGACCCGGGGGCGGCCGTCCTCGAACTGGGTGTCGTTGACGCCGGTGGAGATCACCACTCGGGCGTCCGAGCCCGCGGGTAGCCGCAACGCGCACTCGGCCTCCCAGCGCTCCCGTAGCTCGGTGCTGTTCTCGCGCCGGATCCCGAGGTTGTAGTAGGTCAGGGGTTGCCCGGCCGCGATGGCTCGGGCGGCCAGTCGCCCGGCCCAGCCCAGGCACTTCTGATCACCGACCCCCGCCACGAAGGACTCACCGATGAAGCAGACACGCAGATCGAGCACCACGCACCGATCCTCGCACGCCCCTTCACAATCCATCACACTCTGGTATTAAGCAGGAATAACAGGTAGTTCGCGGGCTCGGCGGAACCGTTCGTACCGGACTGCGCGCAACGGACACCGGATCGAACACTGTTACGGTTACCGGCGTGTTGGGTGGTCTCGCAGAGTGCTGCCTGCCGCATACTCACACCGAGCCGACCATGGGACCGCAGCCGTTCCCACGATCCGAAAGCGCGTATAAGACATGCGAGTCGACGGGCGGGAGATTCCCGTCTCCGGCAGCCTGCTGCAGCCGCGGATCCGCCGGACCAGTGACATTCTGCGCGTTGTGCTGTCCGCATTGGCGGTGGCCATCGTCATCGCCGGATCGCTGATCACCCGGCCGCAGTGGGAACAGCTGGAGCGGTCGGTCTCCGGCATCGTGGGCTTCCTGACCCCGGAACAGTCCAACCTGGTCTACATCGTCTACGGCATCGCGATTCTGGCGCTGCCCTTCGCCATCCTGGTGCGGCTGGTGCTGCGTCGGCAGTGGAAGCTGCTGGCGGGCTTCGTCTCCGCGGGCCTGATCGCGCTGGGCCTGTTCTCCATCACCGGCACCGGTTTCACCGCGCCGCGCTGGCATCTGTCGGAACCGCAGCAGGTCAATACCTTCCTGTCGCAGTTCCTCGACGATCCGCGCTGGATCGCCATGCTGGCGGCGGTGCTCACGGTGGCCAGCCCGTGGCTGCCCACCCGCTGGCGGCGCTGGTGGTGGACACTGCTGCTGGCCTTCGTACCCATTCACCTGTTCGTCTCGCTGGTGGTGCCCGCCCGCGCCGCGCTCGGTCTGGTGGTGGGCTGGCTGGTGGGCGCGGTGATCGTGCTGCTGGTCGGCACGCCCGCGCTCGAGGTGCCGCTCGATGCGGCGGTGCGGGTGCTGGCCCGGCGGGGTTTCCGGGTGACGGCGTTCAAGGTGCTGCGCCCGGCCGCGCGCGGGCCGCTGGTGCTCTCGGCGAGCACGGTGCCGCAACCCGAGCTCAGCGCCGCGGCCAAACCCACGGCGGATCCGGCCACACCGTCGGCGGAGACCGAATCCCCGTCCCCGGACAATGAATTGATCATCGAGCTGTACGGCGCGAATCAGCGCAGCCGCGGCATGCTGCAGCAGTTCAAGCGCTGGCTGACCATTCGCAGCGGCGAGTACCCGGCCTCGTTCGCGTCCATGCGGCGCGCGGTCGAGCATCGCGCGCTGATGGGTTTCGCCATCGCGGATCTGGGGCTGGCCAGCAACAAGCCACTCACCGTCGCGGCCCTGGACCGCAGCTGGATGATGTACGCGCACACCGTCCCCCAGGGGCGTCCGCTCGCCGCCACCGACGGAGAGAAGACGTTGACCAGCGCGTGGCGGGCGCTGCACAGCATGCATCAGGCGCAGATCTCGCACGGTGATCTGCGCACCGACGAGATCCGCGTACTCGATGACGACACCGTGCTCTTCGAAGGCTTCGTGCAGTCCGAATTCGGCGCCTACAAGGTGCGTTTCGACTCCGACGTGGCGCAGCTGCTGTTGAGTTCGTCCGCCCTGTTCGGCCCCGAACCGGCGGTCCGCGCCGCCCTCGAGGTGCTCGACAAGCAGGCGGTACTGGACGCCTCGACCCGGCTCACCAAGACCGCCATGCCGGCGCATCTGCGCAAGGCGGTGCCGGAGTCGGGCGCGCTGATGAAGGATCTACGCGCCGAGGTGGCCGAGCAGACCGGGCAGGACAAGATCGCCGCGGCGCAGGTCACCCGGTTCTCGCGCAATCAGATCGTGCAGCTGGTGCTGCTCATCGGCCTGGTCTACGTGGCCTACCCGTACATCAGCCAGGTGCCGACCTTCTTCACCGAACTGCACAACCTGCACTGGGGCTGGGCAGCACTGGGCCTGACGGTGTCGGCGCTGACCTATGTCGGTGCGGCAATGGCGTTGTGGGCGTGCGCTTCCGAGGCCGTGAAGTTCCGCAATCTGCTGCTCATGCAGATCGCCAATACCTTCGCCGCCACCACCACTCCGGCGGGCGTGGGCGGTCTGGCGTTGAGCGTGCGATTCCTGCAGAAGGGCGGCCTGGGCGCGGTGCGTGCCACCGCGGCCGTGGCGCTGCAACAGACCGTGCAGGTGGTCACGCACCTGGTGCTGCTGCTGATCTTCGGTGCGGCGGCGGGTGTTTCGACCAACCTCTCGCACTTCGTGCCCAGTGCCACCGTGCTGTATTTCGTCGCGGGCGCGCTGCTGGGCCTGCTCGGCGCGACCATGTTCATTCCCAAGATCCGCCGCTGGCTGCTCAACGAGGTGCGGCCGCAGCTGGCGGAGGTGCTGGCGCAGTTGAAGGATCTGGGCCGCCGCCCCGGCCGCCTCGGCATGATCATCGCCGGTTGCGCGACCACCACCCTGGGCTCCGCGCTGGCGCTGTGGGCGAGCATCGAAGCCTTCGGCGGCGCCACGACTTTCGTGACGGTCACCATCGTCACCATGGTCGGCGGCACCCTGGCCTCGGCCGCGCCGACGCCCGGTGGTGTGGGCGCTGTCGAAGCGGCACTCATCGGTGGGCTGGCCGCCTTCGGAGTGGAGGCGGGGATCGCCGTCCCCGCCGTCCTGCTCTACCGCGTGCTGACCTGCTGGCTGCCCGTCTTCTGCGGCTGGCCGATCATGCGCTGGCTCACCCGCAAAGACATGATCTAGGCCGAATATTCTTTGCGCAGTTCAACCTTCACGACCTTGCCGCTGGCATTTCGGGGCAGCTCGTCGACGATCACCAGGTGCTTGGGGTGCTTGTAGCGGGCCAGTGAATCGTTGAGGAACGGTTCCAGCTCTTCGAGACTCAGATCCTCGACGCCCGGCATCAGCGCCACCACCGCGACCGGCACCTCGCCCCACTTCTCGTGCTTGCGCCCGACAACCGCGGCCTCGTGGATCTTGGGATGGGCGAAGAGCACGTTCTCGATCTCGGCGCAGTAGATGTTCTCGCCGCCGGAAATGATCATGTCCTTCTTGCGGTCCACCACGTAGACGAAGCCCTCCTCGTCCCGGCGGACCAGATCACCGGAGTGGAACCAGCCGCCGTGGAAGGCTTCGGCGGTCGCCTCCGGCTTGTTCCAGTAGCCCTGCATGAGAGTCGGTCCGCGATAGACGATCTCGCCGATCTCGCCGGGCGCGACATCGTTCATCTCGTCGTCGACCACGCGGGCCTGGATGGTCGGGATGGGCTTGCCGACCGAGCCGAGCTTGCGCAGCGCGTCCTCGCCGTCGAGCACGCAGGTGATGGGCGACATCTCGGTCTGGCCGAACACCGCGACATTCGAGGCGTCCGGGAAGCAGTCGGCCATGGCACGCAGCACGCTGTCCGACGCCGGGGCCGCACCCCACGACAGTCCCTTCAGGGCGAGCTTGCGCTGCTTGACAGTCGGCTCCTCGCAGATCAGCTGCCACTGCGCGGGCACGCAGAAAGCGGTGGTGGCCTGCTCGGTCTCGACGGCGTCGAGGAATTCGGTGGCATCGAACGCGCCCAGCGGATGCAGCACGGTCTTGCTGCCGAGCAGGAACGCCGGGGTGAGACTGCCCAGTCCGGCGATGTGGAACAGCGGCGAGGTGCAGAAGCCGACGGAGTCGACGGTGACCCCGAGCGCCCGAATACAGGTCAGCGCCTGCGAATTCATGTTCGCGTGGGTCAGCACCGCACCCTTGGGGGTGCCGGTGGTGCCGGAGGTGTACATGATCAGGCCGGGGGTGTCCTCCGGAATATCCAGCGGCGCATGGGGTTCGCCGGCTTCGGCGAGCGCGTCGTCGTAGCCGAGCACCCCGTCCGCGCTCTGCCCGTTGATCACGACGACGGTGTCGAGACCAACGGCCTGCCCGGCCACACCCACGGCCAGCGGCTGCAGCACCGAATCGGTGACGATCGCCTTGGCGCCCGAGTCGGCCACGATGTAGGCGACCTCGGGCGGGGTGAGCCGGAAGTTCACGGGCACCGCGATCGCGCCCAGGGCATTGATGCCCATGACCGCCTCGATGTACTCGGTGTAGTTGAGCGCCAGGATGAGCACCCGATCGCCGAACCCGACCCCTCGACGGGACAGCGCGTCGGCGAACTTCTCCGACCGGTCGTGCAGCTGCTTCCAGCTGGTGTCGACGCCCTTGCAGCGGAAGGCGACGTGGTCCGGCCGCATGGCCGCGTGGGTCGCGATCTGGTTCACCCAGTGGTTGCGACGCGACCGAATCGGCTCGTCTAGCGGCTGGAAGGTCATGCAGTGTCCTTTCACGCTGGTCGAGCGAGAATACCCGCTAACTTTCTGACGTGACAAGGGTTACAGAGAAGGTTTCATCGAAAAGTTCTCACTACTTCAATCGGCAGTTCAGGACGCAAATAGTGGGGTAGCCGAGACATCACCCGGCGGCCACTTATCCACAGATACGACCGAAAAACGCCACCAAGACAGCAAACTGTGGCTCACATCGGGGTTGTCGCCCCATATGCAACTATGCGAGTATCGGGGCAGTCACGAGAGGCAGGGAGAGGACAGCCCCCATGGCACTGAAGACCAAGTTCACCGAGACCTTCGGGGTCGAGCACCCGATCGTCCAGGGCGGCATGATGTGGGTCGGCCGGGCCGAGCTCGCCGCCGCGGTCTCCGAGGCCGGCGGTCTCGGCATCATCACCGCGCTCACCCAGCCCACCCCGGATGATCTGCTGCGCGAGATCGAGCGCGCGCGGGAGCTGACCGACAAGCCGATCGGCGTGAACGTCACCATCCTGCCGTCGATCAACCCGCCGCCGTACCAGGACTACGTCAAGGCGATCATCGAGTCCGGCGTGAAGATCGTGGAGACCGCCGGGTCCAACCCGGAGCCCTTCCTGCCTTATTACAAGGAGGCCGGGATCAAGGTGCTGCACAAGTGCACCAGCGTGCGGCACGCGCTCAAGGCGCAGAAGATCGGCGTGGACGGCGTGTCCATCGACGGCTTCGAGTGCGCGGGCCACCCGGGCGAGGACGATGTCCCGGGCCTGATCCTGATTCCGGCCGCCACCAAGGCCCTCGACATCCCGGTCATCGCCTCCGGCGGTATCGCCGACGCGCGCGGCCTGGTCGCGGCGCTGGCGCTGGGCGCGGACGGCGTGAACATGGGCACCCGGTTCATGTGCACCCAGGAGTCGGCGATTCACCAGACGGTCAAGGAGCAGATCGTCGCGAATTCCGAGCGCGCCACACAGCTGATTTTCCGCACCATGCACAACACCGCGCGGGTGGCGGACAACGAGATCAGCCGCAAGGTCGTCGAAATCGAAAAGGCCGGTGGCAAGTTCGAGGACGTGCGGGATCTGGTCGCCGGTGCGCGCGGTCGCCGCGTGTTCGAAGAGGGCGATCTGGACGCGGGCATCTGGTCGGCCGGTCAGGTGCAGGGTCTCATCGACGACATCCCGACCTGCGGTGAGCTGGTGTCGCGGATGGTGTCCGAGGCCGAGGCGTTGATCGGTCAGCGGCTCGCGGGCATGATCGGATAAGTCCGGCGAAAGTCGGTACGTCCCAGACAATTACGGCAATGGGCCCTTGGTATTCATGCCAAGGGCTCTTGTCATTTGTGCTATCGGTGGCCGCCGCATCCGTCATGCTTTCAGTACACGACGGATGGCGGAGGTGCCTGAAATGGCAATCACTCGAATCTATCTCGACGACGACGCGCTGCGCCGAGCCATGGCCATCTCGGGTGTGTACACCGAACAGGATGCGGTCAACCTAGCGCTGAGATTCTTCAGCGCACACGCCACCGCCGCGGATTTCGACCACCCCTTCCCGGCGCGCACGGCCTAGGGTCTCGTAAGCCCTGATCTCCCAACCCCGGCGGGTATGGGACGCACCTGCGTGAAAGCCCTTCTGGGCACGCCGAAATCTTGGCAGAATCGCGGGTGGTACCTCGGCGGCCGACAGCGCGCGGACACGGGAGGACATTCCTGTGGGGCACAGCAGCAGAGCATCGACCGATCCCACCCCGTTTCCGCGGGTGTCGATCGTCGGTGTCGGCTGCCGGGCGACAGGGACGGACTTCGACCACGAGTGGTTCGGCCTGGACCGCCTCGCGGCGGCCGGGCTGACCCCGCGCCAGCGCACCACCCTGGAAGTCGCCGTGGAAGCCCTCGACGATTCCGGATTGGGTTGCCTGGCACCGGCGTCCAACGCGGCGGTCGTCTTCGGCGCGATCGGCGGCACCAACGGTGCTCATCACCTGTCCAGGGCCCTGGACCTGCGCGGCCCCAGCCTGACGGTGGAAAGTCATCGCGCCTCGCCCCTGGTGGCGGTCGACATGGGCGTGCGCCTGCTCGCCGACGAAGCCGTCCCCTTCGTCCTCGCGGGCGGCGTGGATCTCACCCTGCTACCGGACATTTCGGACCTGCGAATCCCGTTGCCCCGCACCGGCGGTACCGGCGTCTGCACGGTGCTCGTGCTGCAGCGCACGACCGAAGCGCTGCGGACCGGAACCCGGCGCTACGCGGAAATCAGTAGCCCCGCACTCGGATTCCCCGACGCCGAGCGTCTCGACGCGCATATCGCCCTGGACGACCCCACCCGCACGACGCACGAACGCGACCGCGGCGACGAGCCGCCGGTCCTCGTCCCGATCAGCGGACCAGATCCGGCCACCATCCACGCGCTCACACTGCGCTGGTCGGTGGCGCTCGGCTCCTACCGATCGCTGCGCGAATTCGCCGCCTCAACCGCACGCCTCGTCCCCGAATCCACCCGGGCGGTGATCCTGGCCCGGGACATCGCCGACGCCTCGGCCCAGCTGCGCACCCTGTCGCGACGCATCGCCCACGCCCCGCCGCCGGCCCCGACGCTGACCACGGCCCTCCCGGCCGCGCCGACCGGGATATTCGGCCCGGTCCACGCCCCGCGCACCGGCGGCACGCTGTTCCTGTTCTCCGGCACCGGCTTCCACCCGCGCATGGGCCGACGTCTCGCCGCCCGGTACCCGATCTTCGCGAAGGCCCTGACCGCCGCGGTGGACGCCGTCGCCGCCGCGGGCGGCCCGCGCGTCTGGACGCCCCGGCACGGCTTCCATCGCACCACCCACACCGCGTGCGCGGGCTCAGGATGCTCCATGCACCTCGTCTGCACTCGATCACCCTCGGTACGACCGGAATTCGACCACGGCGGCCGAGAGCTGAACGCGGACCTGCCACCGACCGGGGAAGCGCAGACCGCGCAGGCGGGTGGCGAGTCCACAAGCAGCTCGGCGACCGACGAAAAAGACTGTGCCGAGGTGGTATTCGAGCAGGCATCGCTGTTCGCCTTCCAGCTCGCACTGGCGGAATTGCTCGAGTCGTGGGGGATTCGCGCGGATGCGGTGACCGGGCACGGGGCCGGAGAAGTCGCCGCCGCCGTGTCGAGCGGTGCGCTGTCGCTCGAGGACGGGGCGCGGGTGACGCTGACCCGAGCGCGGCTGCTCGCGCGAGCCGGGTCGGGTGGGGCCGCCGCCGTCCTGGAAGGAACCCGGGCAGAGGTAACCCGCCTGATCGAGCCGATGCGCGCCGAGGTCGCGCTGGCGGCGGTGGACGGTCCGACCACCATCACCGTGTCGGGCGAGCCGCGCTATGTCGATGCGCTGGTGCGCCGGGCGCATCGCCGCGCCATCTTCGCCCAGCGCCTGCCGAGCGACGCGGCGTCCCGGCCCGTCCACCTGCCCGCGATCCGCCGCAGCATCGGCGAATTGCGCCATGAACTCGCCGATGTGGTGTCGCACCCACCCGCGCGGCCGCTGTACTCGACCACTCGGCGCGGCGCGGTGCTGCGCGCACCGGGCGACACCGAGGCGCGGCTCGATGCCGACTACTGGGCCGACAATGTCTCGTGCAGTGTCGAGCTGGCCGCCGCCTTGGAAAGCGCTGCCGACGACGGCATTACGACGGTGCTCGAGATCGGACCCTATCCGGTGCTGGCACCCGGGCTGCGCGAGCGGGCGCCCTTCCGGGGCGGCGCGCGCGCCGTGCTGAGCCGCGACGACGAGGCGGAGAGCCTGCTGCGGACCATCGCGGAATGGTATTTGCAGGGTCGGTCGGTGGACTGGACAGCGCTCGGGCCGCATCTGGCCACTCCGCCGCAACGGCAATGGCGCAGAAGCGATTCCGGTGACAGCACGCGGTGGAACACCGCCGGGTTCGGGGTGGAGCCTCCGATCGCACCGGCGTTCCCGGCGGTCGAGATCCGGGCCGAGGGCGCGTACGTGGTGGCCGGTGGGCTGGGGGCGCAGGGGGAAGCGGCGGTGCGGTGGCTGCTGGCGGCGGGGGCGCGGGATGTGGTGGTGCTGACCCGGTCGCCGCGGCCGCTGCCGGTGGGGTTGGCGGGGATGGAGGATCGGATCGTGGTGATGCGGTGCGACTGCGCGGATCGGACCGATCTGGCCATGGCACTGCAGGACATCCGGGAGTGCGGGGCGGCGATCCGGGGTGTGGTGCACGCATCGGGGGAGACGCGGCTGACGGCCGCGGCGAACCTGCTGGAGTTGTCGGCGGCCGATCCGACGGATTTCACCGTGCTGCTGACCCCGGTGCCGGGGTCGGGCGAGCCGGAGGCGGTGCGGGAATTGGCGGCGGCACAGGTGGATCGGCGCGTCATATGCGTGGATTGGGAGGTCGGGCCCGCCGCCTAGGGCAGGATGACTCCATGGCGGACCCAGATATCACGGTCAAGTGGAAGAAAGAGCCGGACGAGCACGACTATCCGGCCGCGGCGGACTACCTGGAGATGCTCGCCGACCAGACCACCATCGACAAGGTGGTGCAGGAGTTGCGGGCGGCGCCGATCGTCTACAAGAAGGCCAAGGATCTGCTGCGGGCCTCCGCGCTCGACGCCCTGCCCACGTCCAACCCGTACGTGCGGCGTGACCTGCAGAAGATCGTCACCGGCAAGGCGCTCTCGCCGATCCTGGTGGTGCGCGGGGACTTCCGCAAGGGCGTGCCCATGGTGATCGCGGACGGCTACCACCGGGTGTGCGCCATCTACTACACCGACGAGAACATCGCGATCCCCGTGAAGATCGCCGCCCTGCCCTGACGCACTGACGAGACGACACCGTGAACTTCCAGACCCTCACCCTCATCACCCTGCTCGGCCTGGCCGGACCCTGGCTGGCCTGGCGGCGGTCCTGGCATCTGCCCGTCATCCTCGGCGAACTGCTGGCCGGAATCGTCTGCGGCACCACGGGCTTGCGCCTGCTGCATCCGGAGGACCCGACCTTCACCTTCCTCGCCGATGTCGGTTTCGCGGTGGTCATGTTCGTGGCGGGCACCCATGTGCCGGTGCGCGACGCATCGATTCGCTCGGCGCTCGGGCGGGGTGCGCTGCGCGCCGCGGCGGTGGGCGTGCTGGCCATGATCGCCGGGCAGGGCATCGCGGTCTGGTTCGATACCGGGCACGGCCTGCTCTACGCGGTGTTGCTGGCCTCCTCCTCGGCGGCCATCGTGCTGCCCATCCTCGATTCGCAGGGGTTGACCGGAAAATCGGTGCTGGAGTTGACCGCTCAGGTGGCGATCGCGGACGCCGCGGCGGTGGTGGCGCTGCCGCTGGTGATCGATCCGGGCAATGCAGGCCGGGCCGCGATCGGCGCGGCGCTGGTGGCCGCGGCGGCGGTGGCCGTCTACTTCTTCCTGCGCTGGATCGAGGATTCCGGCATTAGGCATCGGCTGCACAAGGTGTCCGAGGACCGACAGTTCGCCCTCGAACTGCGGGTCAGCCTGGCGCTGCTGTTCGCGCTCGGCGCGCTGGCCACCCGCAGCCACGTCTCGATCATGTTGGCGGGCTTCGCACTCGGCCTGGCGGTGGCGGCCGTCGACGAACCACGCCGGGTCGCCCGGCAGCTGTTCGCCATCAGCGACGGCTTCCTCGCGCCGCTGTTCTTCGTCTGGCTGGGCGCGCGCCTGAATCTGCGCGAGTTCGGCGACCACCCGTACCTGATACTGCTGGGCGTGGCGCTCGGTGGCGGCGCCGTCCTCGTGCACGCGCTGATGCGCTTCCTGGGTCAGCCGGTCCCGTTGGGCACCATCGCTTCCGCGCAGATCGGTGTTCCGGTCGCCGCGGTCACGGTCGGCACCCAACTGCATGTGCTGAAACCGGGCGAACCGGCCGCGCTCATGCTGGGCGCGCTGATCACCATCGCGGCCGCCGCCTGGGGTGCGCGGGAAGCCTCCACCACACAGCCGGGGAATCCGGCCCCACCACAGCACGATTCGAAGTCCTGATCGACCCGGTGGCCTGATCAGTCTCCGTCGCGGCCCAGCAGCTTGTCGGTCTCGCGGCGCTCGCGCTTGGTCGGACGGCCCGCACCGCGATCGCGGTGTGGCATCAGCGCGGCCAGTTGCGGGTCGGGCGGGGGCGGGCTCTTGTCGATCATGACCTGCACGACCACGGCCGCCCCGACACGCTTGGTGATGAGTTGCTCGACGATGACGATGCGTTCGGAACCATTGACACGAACGCGGATCTCGTCACCGGGCTTGAGGTTGTGCGCCGGTTTCACGGGCACGCCGTTGACCTTCACATGCCCGGCGCGGCAGGCCGCAGCGGCCGCCGAACGGGTTTTGAAAATGCGCACGGCCCAGGTCCAAGAATCAACTCGGGCCTGGGCCGTAGTGCTCAGTGGAGCAGGGGTCACGTCTCGACGATACTGCGACGCGACCCGAAGATCGAAACTCGCTACGCGGCAATCCGGCGCGCGGTGACAACCTGGCTGGGGTGCAGGTTGGTGTACGACACCGGGGTGCCGGTCTGCACGGCGTTGAGCAGCTTGCCGTCACCGGCGTAGATGCCGACGTGGCCGCCGCCGTTGGTGATGACGATGTCGCCGGGCTGCAGGTCCTCGAAGGCAACCGGAGCGCCGACGTTGGACTGCTCGAAGCTGGTGCGGGGCAGCTCGATTCCGGCCTGCTTGTAGGCCCACTGCACGAGGCCGGAGCAGTCGAAGGAGTACGGCCCGGTCGCGCCCCAGGAGTACTGGGCGCCGACCTTGGTCTCGGCGGCGTGCAGGGCGATGTCGCCGACGCTGCTGGACTTCTGCTGGAACAGGGAGGGCAGCTGGAACTGCGGCGCGGCGGGCGCGGCGGCCTGGGGGGCCGGCGCCAGCGCCGTCGCGGCGTCCTTGGCCGCCTGGTTGAACTGCTGCACCTGGGGTGCGAATTGGTCGGGCACATCGAAGTTTCCGATGCCCGGGATGTCAAGGGTCGCGGCGCTGGCGGTGATCGCCGGGAACGCACCCGTTGTCGTCGCGGCCATCGCACCCATGACGATGGCGCCCTTGACGGAATTCGGAAGTCTAGATTCCCGCTGCAAGCTGTGCTTACCCACTGCGCCGCATCTCCGATCTTGCTGCTGTAACGAAGCGGGCTGCCTCTCCGATGAAGCAACAGACTCCGCTAAGTCACGAGAAGATTACGACTAGGTCCGCCGGTTGTCCACCCGACGCGAGGGGTGTGTCGCACCTTTTCGAAAATGCCCCGCTGGAAGGCCAATTCGGTGTATAGGGCAGTGGATCACGAGACGGTATAGGTGATCGACTCGGCCGTTATCAACGCCGCGCCACCGTGATCAACCCTTCGCTTCGAGCTGTCGCTCCAGCTCCGCGATGCGCCGCCGCGCGTCGGCGAGCTCCACCTCGAGTTGCCCCAGCGCCATCACCAGCGGACCCACCGCGAGATCCGCGACCAGTTGCGGATCGTCGTACCCGCGCTCGATGGCCACCAGAATGTTGTTGCGGATGCGCGCGGCGACGATCGCCTCGGCGGGCACGTTCCAGGATTCGACCACCTCCGCGACGGTGGGTACGGGCATGGCTTCTTCCGACATGAACCCTCCTGCGCTGCATCCATGAACGCTGCATCCCAACGAATCAGGCATAAGGGTAGAGACCCCGGCGGACAACGCGGACACACTGCGCGAACTTCCACCGCGGACCCGCCGGGCCAGCCCGGTATGCCGATCGATAGCTACGTCTAGGACCCCCGGTAGACACCCGGATAATCCCCGATTCCCGCGCTACGGTTGGGCCGCATGGACCCCGTCAGGAATCCGTACGCGCCCGGCGCCGGGCAGCGACCGCCCGAACTCGCGGGCCGCGACCGGCAGCTCGACGCCTTCGACATCGTGCTCGAGCGGGTCGCGCGCGGCCGCCCGGAACGCAGCGTGATGCTCACCGGTCTACGCGGGGTCGGAAAGACGGTGCTGCTCAATCAGCTTCGCTCGGCCGCCCGCACCCGCGGCTGGGGTACCGGCAAGCTGGAGGCGCGACCGGATCAGGAGCTGCGCCGCCCGCTGGCCTCGGCGCTGCACATGGCGGTGCGTTCGATCGCTGTCGCACACCGCAATCCGGAGCAGGTGGACGACTTCCTGGGGATTCTCAAGGCCTTCGCGCTACGCTCCACCGCCGACAAGGGCATGCGCGATCGCTGGAATCCGGGCATCGATGTGCCCGCGGTGACCGGGCGGGCCGACTCCGGCGATATCGAGATCGATCTGGTGGAGCTGCTGATGGAAGCCGCGACGCTGGTGCGCGACATCGGCATCGGGATCGCAGTGTTCATCGACGAGATGCAGGATCTGGGCGCGGCCGATATCTCGGCCATCTGCGGGGCCTGCCACGAATTGAGCCAGGACGCCGCGCCTTTGATCGTGGTCGGGGCGGGGCTGCCGCATCTGCCCGCGGTGCTGTCGGCGTCCAAGAGCTACTCCGAGCGCCTGTTCTCCTATCACCGCATCGACCGCCTGGACCGGGAGGCGGCGGATCGAGCACTGACCGCGCCCGCCGATCTGGAGAGCGTGAAGTACAGCGAGGAGGCCCTCGAAGCGCTGTACCGCAAGGCGGATGGCTACCCGTACTTCGTGCAGGCGTACGGCAAGGCGACATGGGACGCGGCGGCGCAGAGTCCGATCACGGCCGAGGATGTGGCGGTGGCCGCGCCCGCCGCCGAAGAAGAGCTGGCGGTCGGTTTCTTTGGTTCCCGCTACGAGCGGGCGACCCCCGCGGAGCGAGAATATATGCGCGCCATGGCCGATTTGTCCGGTGACGACGGCCCGGTCGCCACCTCGGCGGTCGCCAGCGAGCTCGGCCGCAAGCCCGCCTCGTTGTCCCCGGCCCGCGACGGGCTGATCAAGAAGGGTCTGATCTATTCGGCGGAGCGCGGCAGCATCGGTTTCACCGTCCCGCATTTCGGCCGATACCTCCGCAGCGTTCAATAACCGAAGATTAGCCAATTGATCAAGATCTTTCCCTGACAAGGCTTTTCGATCATTGCCGCCCCCTACCGGTGGGTAACAAACGCTCCTACACTCGAATGTGATTCTCATCACGGTCGAGGAGGACATCATGGCGACTGCCGCCAAAGTCGACGCCACCGAAGAACAGGCCCGGGCACTGGTCGAGGAATCCCGCGAAACCACCTGGAACAAGCCATCCTTCGCCAAGGAGATGTTCCTCGGCCGGTTCCGGCTCGACCTCATCCATCCGTTCCCACGCCCCGGAGCCGAGGACGCCGCCAAGACCGAGGCCTACCTGACGCGGCTGCGCGCGTTCTGCGAGACCATCGACGGCGGGCGCATCGAGGCCGACGGCCGCATTCCGGACGAATACGTCGAGGGGCTGGCGCAACTCGGCTGCTTCGGGCTCAAGATTCCCGAGGAGTACGGCGGCGTCGGCCTGTCCCAGGTCGGCTACAACCGCGCGCTCATGCTGGTCGGTTCCGCGCACGGCAGCCTCGGCGTGCTGCTCTCGGCACACCAGTCCATCGGCGTGCCCGAACCGCTCAAGCTGGCCGGAACCCCCGAGCAGAAGCGAGAGTTCCTGCCGCGCTGCGCGAAAGGCGCGGTCAGCGCCTTCCTGCTGACCGAGCCCGATGTGGGTTCCGATCCCGCGCGCATGGCCTCCACCGCCACCCCGACCGACGACGGCGAGGCCTACGACCTCAACGGCGTGAAGCTGTGGACTACCAACGGCGTGGTCGCCGAACTGCTCGTGGTGATGGCGCGCGTACCCAAGAGCGAAGGCCATCGCGGCGGCATCTCCGCCTTCATCGTGGAGGCCGACAGCCCCGGCATCACCGTCGAGCGGCGCAATGCGTTCATGGGTCTGCGCGGCATCGAGAACGGCGTCACCCGCATGCACAACGTCCGGGTTCCGAAGCGAAACCTGGTGGGGCGCGAGGGCGATGGGCTCAAGATCGCACTCACCACCCTCAACGCCGGACGGCTCGCGATCCCGGCCATGTGCACCGCCGCGGCGAAGTGGTCGCTCAAGATCGCGCGGGAATGGTCGGCGACGCGCGTGCAGTGGGGTCGCCCTGTCGGTGAGCACGCGGCCGTCGGCACCAAGATCTCCTTCATCGCCGCAACGACTTTCGCACTGGAGGCGGTGCTCGACCTGTCGGCCACCATGTGCGACGAGAACCGCAACGACATCCGCATCGAGGCCGCCCTGGCCAAGCTGTGGGCCTCGGAGATGGCCTGCGAGATCGCCGACGAACTGGTGCAGATCCGCGGCGGCCGCGGCTACGAGACCGCCGCGTCACTGGCGGCCCGCGGCGAAAGAGCCGTCGGCGCCGAGCAAATGGTGCGCGATCTCCGGATCAACCGCATCTTCGAGGGCTCCAGCGAGATCATGCGCCTGCTCATCGCCCGCGAGATGGCCGATGCCCACATGGCGGCCGCGGGCGCGCTGGTGGACCGCAATGCCGAACTCAAGGCCAAGGCCAAGGCGGCGGTCGGCGCCAGCGGCTTCTACGCCAAGTGGTTCCCGCAACTGACCGTCGGCGCGGGCAGCACCCCGGTCACCTACGGCGAATTCGGTCCGCTCGCACGGCATATGCGCTACGTCGAACGCATGTCGCGCAAGCAGGCCCGCGCGCTCATGTACGGCATGGCCCGCTGGCAGGCCAAGCTCGAGTACAAGCAGGGCTTCCTGGGCCGCATCGTCGACATCGGCGCGGAACTGTTCGCCATGGCCGCCGCCTGCGTGCGCGCCCAGTCCCTGCGCGTGGCAGGCGATCCCGACGGCGTGGCCGCCGAGGAACTGGCCGACCTGTTCTGCCGCCAGTCCCGGCTGCGGGTCGAGAAGCTCTTCGACGCCCTCTGGTCCAACACCGACGACGCCGACACCGAGCTGACCCGTGGCGTGCTCGACGGCCGCTACCGCTTCCTCGAGGCGGGCGCGCTGGACCCGAGCGAGGGGACCGGTCCGTGGATCGCCGAGTGGCAGTTCGGTGAGTCCACCGAGAAGAACCTGCTCCGGCCGTTCCTGCCGTCCACGAGGACGGCGGCCACCCAGTAGGCGATGTCCCCGTCAGGACAATCTGCCGCTATCTAGCTACCTGGCTAGATAGCGGCAAATTCCTATGTCTCCGTCTTGGGTCTCCGGATTCGTCCGCTATCTATAGCTATCTAGCTTCCTCGCTAGATAGCTATAGATATTGCAAGTTGCCGAGAGTCGGGCAGATCCTCCCGCAGCGCTGCATAGATCGGCGGCGACAGTTGGACAACTTGTGCATAACGCCAGGTGTGAGGGGTTAACGCGCGGGCTATCTCTTTCGACAACCGGGCAAGAAGGCGAACTCTTCAGGAGGACGTCATGTCCACAGCCAGCCCCCGGGCCGCCGATTTCGACGGCCGCCACATCACCGTCTCGGCCGACGACGGCGTGCCACTCGCGGTGCGCGAGTTCGGCGCCACCGACGCCCCCGTCACCGTCGTGTTCGCGCACGGACATTGCCTGCGCGCGGAATCGTGGGCGTTCATGCGCGGACATCTGCTGCAGACCTGGGGCGACGACACGCACATGGTCTTCTACGACCATCGCGGACACGGGGATTCGGGGTCGGCCGATCCCTCGACGTACACCATCGAACAGTTGGCGCGCGATCTCGACGCGGTGCTGCGGGCCGTGGTGCCGACCGGACCCGTTGTGCTGGTGGGCCATTCGATGGGCGCCATGACGGTGCTGGCCTACGCGCGGCTGTACCCGGAGACCATCGGCACCCGCGTGGTCGGCATCGGGCTGCTCTCCAGCGCCGCCAGCGGGGTCACCCGCGTCGGGCTGGGGCGGCTGCTGAGCGCCCCGGCGGTCAGCTCGCTGCGGGCGGCGGTGCGCAAGGCCCCGCGCGCCATGCAGGCGTCGAAACACCTGAGCCGCCGCTTCTTCGAGCCCATCATGCGGGACGCCACGCTCGGCACCCGCAAGGTGAGCCCGCGCATGCTGGCGGTGGCGACCGCCATGCTCAACGACACCTCGCTGCTGACGATGGCCAGCTTCCTGGAGTCGCTCATGCGTTTCGACGAATCCGCGACCCTGCACCGGCTGGGCATGATTCCGGTGCTGGTGCTGGCCGGTTCGGCCGACATCATGATCCCGTTCGCGCATTCGGTGGTGCTGGCCTCACAGGTGGACGACGCCGAGTTGGTGCGCCTGGATGGCGCCGGGCACAGCGTGATCCTGGAACGCGCGGAGGAGGTGGCCGCGGCGGTGGTGGCGCTGGTGGCCCGGGCGACCGCGGCGGCCCGCGGCCAGGAGCCGGATTGCGGCCCCGACTGCGGGCCGGAACTGGCCATCGCGGGGTAGCTGGAAGATCATCTCCGAGGGCCTGTTTCGCGCCATCTGAAACGTCAATTCCCGGATTTCCGCTCGGGCGACAGGCCCCTGAGCTGCGAGTACTATCGGCAAACGAGACGGATTGAAATTCATCACGTACTGTGTTGTAGATCACGATGTGTGGTCTGTCACACGGCTCGAGGAGGTTTCGATGACACGCAGCGAGATTGCGGAACTCCGCTACGCGGTCGGCCAGCTCCGGCAGTGCGTAGGCGCACTGCGGTCGCACTACGGCGACGCCGGCACGATCCGCCGGTTGGAGAACGATCTGGAAAGGCTCGTCATCGACACCGACGAGTTCGAACAGACGCCGCCGCCGGAAGCGCCGGGCGCCAAGCAGGAGACCATCTACGTCCCCGATGCCAAGCATCAGGAACAGGACTGGCTCGGCGCGCAGGACGAGGGCCTGGGATTCCACTCCCGCCCGCGCACCGAGTAGGCGAACGAACTTCCCGATTTTCTAGCTTCGATTGCGGTGGCGACCGGACCGTTTGGACCCGGCGCCCCGGAAGCGTGCGCCGAGCGGGGCCTGGCTGACGGGCTCCAGATTCGGCGATTCGAAGACGGCGGCCAGCGAGCGGCCGGGGCCGGTCGGTGTCACGGCGAGTCCGAGACCGCCATCGCGACGTGACAATTCGTGCAGCATGGTGGTCACCATGCGCAGGGCCGACGCGCCACCCGGATCGCCGAGAGCGATCGCGCCGCCGTGCACATTGAGCAGCTCGCGTTCCTCGAGGCCGAGAGTGTGGGCCAGGGCCAGGACATCCGCGGCGGTGGTCTCCTCGACCTCGAGCAGATCCAGGTCGGCGAGGTCGAAACCGCTGCGCCACAGCGCCTGTGCCACCGCCGGGGTGGCGGACGGGACGGGCGCGCCGGGTTCGGCGGCGGCGGTGGCCCAGCCGACCAGGTAGGCCATGGGTTCCAGCCCCAGATCGACCAGCCGTTCCTCGGCGACCACCAGGCAGGCCGACGCCGCGAGCGTGCGGACACTGCTGTTGCCGACCGTGGTCACGCCGGTCGCATGGAAGGGCGCCAGCGCCGCGAAGGCCCGGGGTGAGACATCGTCGCGCAGGCCCTCGTCGCGGTCGACCAGTTGCCGCACAGGGGAATTCACGTCATGGGGGTCGGCGCACACCACCACGGGCGCGGTCTCCGCGCCGAAGATGCCCTGTCGCCGGGCGCGGGCCGCGCGGCGGTGGCTGGCAGCGGCGTAGTTGTCGACATCGGCGCGGGTGAGGCCGTAGTGGTCGCCGATTCGGTCGGCGGCCTGCCACTCCCGGTGGCCGCGTCCGGGTTCCGCCGTCGCCCAGAGCGCCAGGTGCTCGTCGGTGGTGAGGGTGTCGTCGTCCGCGTCGCGGGCTGCCGGGGCGGGCGGCCTCGGCGCGGGACGCCTTGCGCCACTGGCATATTCGGCGCCGACGACCAGCACCACGTCGGCCGCGCCGGTGTTCACCATCATGGTCGCGGCGATGAGGGCGCGCAGCCCGCCGCCGGGGCCGGGGCCGACGGCGAAGTCGCCGAGCACCGGGGACAGGCCCGCGAGTGGCAGTGCGGCGGGCACGGATTCGGGGTCGGGGACGGCCGTGACGATCTGTTCGACACGCAGCGGGTCCAGGCCGGAACGGCCCAGGACGGCGGTGAGGACCGTGGCGATCAAGCGGTGCGGCGGGACCTCGGACAGGGCTCCGCCCGGTAGCCCCACGGGGGTGCGCATCGGCATCACGATCGCGGCTCGTCTCATCACCGGCTCCCTTCGAACCCTCAGCACCGGCTGCCCCGCGGCGGGGGCGGTCTAGCTCAGGGGACAGGCCACCACACGGTTGTTGCTGCCGTGTGACGGTGTGTAACCGGGAAATGCGGCGGGCTCCAGCTGCACAATGTCCGAAATCTGAATCTTTCTGAAAGGCCGCCGAGTTCGCGCGATTGCCGTTTGTTCACCGAGCAAACGAAACGCTGGTCCACCCAGGAAATGTGGCGCAAATCACGGGCTCGCGAAATAGCTGTTGCGAGCTCGAGTGATAGCGCCCCTGTCGTAAGGTGCTCACCATCACATTCGATGCCGGAGGTAACGATGACGTTCCACGGGGTAGAGCAGCGAGGCATCCAGCAGTGAGCGCCGCACCAGTCAAGGCTTCTGAATCGAGCACAACCGGGGTTTTCTCGAGGAGCCGGGCCGCCATTTCGGCGCGCACGCTCCGCACCGACCGGTGGTGGGTACCGCCGGCCGCGACGGTGGCGGGACTGGCGACCTTCGTCATCTACGCGACCATCAGATCCTTTGTGCGCGCGGCGTATTGGGTACCGGACTTCCACTATCTGACACCGTTCTATTCGCCCTGCCTGAGCGCCTCCTGTGTCGAGGGCTCCACGCATTTCGGCACCCCGATCGGCCATCTGCCGATGTGGATCCCGCTGGGCTTCCTGGTGCTGCCGTTCCTGCTGCTGTTCCGGTTGACCTGCTACTACTACCGCAAGGCCTACTACCGCTCGGTGTGGATGTCCCCGCCGGCCTGCGCGGTGGCCGAGCCGCACGCGAAATACAGTGGGGAGACCAAGCTTCCGCTGATCATCCAGAACGCGCACCGCTACTTCTTCTATGTCGCGGTCATCATCTCGGTGATCAACACCTACGACGCGGTGATCTCCTTCCACGGCAAGGGCGGCTTCGGCATCGGCCTGGGCACCTTCATCATCACCGCCAACGCGGTGCTGCTGTGGGCCTACACGCTCTCGTGCCACTCCTGCCGCCACATCGCGGGCGGACGGTTGAAGCACTTCTCGCAGCATCCCGTGCGCTACCGCTTCTGGACCGTGGTGTCGAAGCTGAACACGCGGCACATGCAGCTGGCGTGGACCACCCTCTGCACGCTGATGCTCACCGATTTCTACGTCATGTTGGTCGCGAGTGGAACCATCCACGATCCTCGCCTCATCGGCTGACGTCCTCTATTCCTCTTCTCTCCCAGGAGTGTTCGGTCCATGCCAGAAGTCGAGCGGCACAAGTACGACGTCGTCGTGATCGGTGCCGGTGGTGCCGGCCTGCGTGCGGTCATCGAGGCCCGTGAACACGGTCTGTCCGTGGCGGTGGTCTGCAAGTCCCTGTTCGGCAAGGCGCACACCGTCATGGCCGAGGGCGGCTGCGCGGCCGCCATGGGCAATGCCAACGAGAAGGACAGTTGGCAGACCCATTTCAAGGACACCATGCGCGGCGGCAAGTTCCTCAACAACTGGCGGATGGCCGAACTGCACGCGCAGGAGGCTCCCGACCGGGTGTGGGAGCTGGAAACCTATGGGGCGCTGTTCGATCGGACGGCCGACGGCCGAATCAGCCAGCGCAACTTCGGTGGCCACACCTATCCGCGACTGGCGCACGTCGGTGACCGCACCGGGCTCGAGATCATCCGCACCATGCAGCAGAAGATCGTCTCGCTGCAACAGGAGGACTTCGCGGCCACCGGTGACTACGAGGCGCGGATCAAGATCTTCGCCGAATGCACCATCACCGAACTGCTCAAGGACGGCGACGCCATCTCCGGGGCCTTCGGGTACTGGCGGGAATCCGGACGCTTCATCCTGTTCGAGACACCCGCGGTGGTCATCGCGACCGGCGGTGTCGGCAAGTCCTACAAGGTGACCTCGAACTCCTGGGAGTACACCGGCGACGGCCACGCACTGGCGCTGCGCGCCGGGGCGTCGCTGATCAATATGGAGTTCCTGCAGTTCCATCCGACCGGCATGGTCTGGCCCCCGTCGGTGAAGGGCATCCTGGTCACCGAGGGCGTGCGCGGTGACGGCGGAGTGCTCAAGAACTCCGAGGGCAAGCGGTTCATGTTCGACTACATCCCGCCGGTCTTCAAGGGGCAGTACGCCGAATCCATCGAGGAGGCGGATCAGTGGTTGAAGGACAACGACTCCGCCCGGCGCACACCGGATCTGCTGCCGCGCGACGAGGTCGCGCGCGCCATCAATGAAGAGGTGAAGGCCGGGCGCGGCACCGAGCACGGCGGCGTCTACCTCGATATCGCCTCGCGGCTGCCCGCCGATCAGATCGTCAAGCGGCTGCCGTCCATGCACCACCAGTTCAAAGAGCTGGCGGACGTGGACATTACGAAGGAGCCGATGGAGGTCGGGCCGACCTGCCATTACGTCATGGGCGGCATCGAGGTCGATCCGGACACCCAGGCGGCCACGGTCCCCGGCCTGTTCGCGGCCGGTGAGTGCGCGGGCGGACTGCACGGGTCCAACCGGCTGGGCGGTAACTCGCTGTCGGACCTGCTGGTGTTCGGCCGTCGCGCCGGACTGGGTGCGGCCAGCTACGTCGAGCAGCTGGCCGGGCGGCCCAAGATCTCCGACGAGGATCTGGCCGCGGCCGCGAAAGCGGCTGTGACACCGTTCGATCCGCCCACCGAGGGCGGGCCGGGGGAGAACCCCTACACCCTGCACATGGACCTGCAGCAGACGATGAACGACCTGGTCGGCATCATCCGCAAGGAGCACGAGCTGAAGCAGGCCATCGAGAAGCTGTCGGAACTGCGCGACCGCTACGACCACGTCGTGGTGGAGGGGCACCGGCAGTTCAACCCGGGCTGGCATCTGGCCCTGGACATGCGCAACATGCTGCTGATCAGCGAGTGCGTGGCGCAGGGCGCGCTGCTGCGCACCGAGAGCCGCGGCGGCCACACCCGCGACGACCATCCGGGCATGGATCCGTTGTGGCGCAACAAGTTGCTGGTCTGCACCATCGACGCGGATCAGGTCGGCTTCTCGGTCCCGTCGGTGACGGTGACGCCCGAGGCGCAGGTGCCCATGCGGGAGGACCTGCTGCGGTTGTTCGACCTGGGCGAGCTCGAAAAGTACTACGCCGACGCGGATCTCGCGGCGCTGCGAGACACAGCGTCGCCGAACGCAGCGTCACCGAACGAGGCAGGAAAGGCGGAATAACCATGGGTTACGACGCGAAGTTCAAGGTGTGGCGTGGCGACACCGAGGGTGGCGGCCTGCAGGACTTCACCGTGCTGGTGAACGAGGGCGAGGTGGTGCTCGACATCATCCACCGGCTGCAGGCCACCCAGGCCCCGGACCTGGCGGTGCGCTGGAACTGCAAGGCGGGCAAGTGCGGTTCGTGCTCGGCGGAGGTCAATGGCCGGCCGCGGCTGCTGTGCATGACGCGCATGTCGACCTTCACCCCGGAAGAAGTGGTGACGGTGACGCCCATGCGTACCTTCCCCATCATTCGCGACCTGGTCACGGACGTTTCCTTCAATTACAAGAAGGCCCGCGAGGTGCCGTCCTTCACGCCGCCGATGGATCTGAAACCGGGCGAGTACCGGATGCAGCAGACCGATGTGGAACGGTCGCAGGAATTCCGCAAGTGCATCGAATGCTTCCTGTGCCAGAACACCTGTCACGTGGTGCGCGATCACGAGGAGAACAAGCAGGCCTTCTCCGGTCCGCGATACCTGATGCGTATTGCCGAACTCGAAATGCATCCCCTCGATGTGGGTGACCGTCGTGATCTGGCGCAGGAGGACGCCGGCCTGGGCCTCTGCAATATCACCAAGTGCTGCACCGAGGTTTGCCCGGAACACATCAAGATCACCGACAATGCCCTGATCCCACTCAAGGAACGGGTCGTGGACAGGAAGTACGACCCGATCGTCTGGCTGGGCAATAAGCTCTTCCGGCGTTAGCTGGGAAGATCACGAAACGGCCGCCGTTCGACAACAGAAGGATGTTTGCGCACGATAAGCATGGGTATCCAACTATTCGTGGACCGAGGACTGAAGAATGCGCGTCCCCGGTACCGGAAAATGGGTCCCCATGACTGGGTCGAACGGCTGATCGTTGGGATGCTCTTCGCGGTATCGGCGATGGGCGTATACGTACTGACCGGCGCATTGATACCCGCACTGGCGATCGGCGTGCTCGTGGCCGCCGTCGCCATCGGGGTCGTCGCAATCCTCTGAGGCGAGGGTTCACGGGGCGGGGCCCGTGAACCCTCCGATCAGTGAATCACCCTTCGAATACCCCGTTTTCAATGCCCGCGGTGAACGAGCGCCATTCCGCCGCACCGAATACCAGCGCCGGGCCGTGGGGATTCTTGCTGTCCCGCACGCCCACTCGGCCCGTCGGCAGGAACGCCACTTCGACGCATTCCTTACCGGCCCCGCTGCGGCTGCTCTTGAACCAGCGCGCCCCGGAAAGCTCCACACTCATGCCGAATACTCCTTCGCCACCTGTCTGAGCAGGTTTCTACTGTCCTGGATGTCCAGCGCGCAGCTCTGCAGGCCGTCTTGCGCCCGGCGATAGCGCTGCACATCGCCCTGTCTCTCGAGATACAGATCGCCGGTGAACCCCTCCACATAGACCACCGGGGGCTCCACCGGCTGCCCCTTGCCATCGGTTCCGAACTCCAGAATCACGAACGGACCGGTCGAAAGTCCCAGTGGGACACCGGCGGCGAAGGGCAGGATACGCAGGCCGACATTGGGCCGGGTGCTCAGTTCCGCCAAGTGCCGCACCTGCGCCGCCATCACCCTTGCACCTCCCACCAGGCGGCGCAATACCGATTCGTGCAACACCATGGCGACCTGTGCCGGCCGGGTGCGGCGGGTGATCATGGCTTGGCGCTGCATGCGCAGCTGAACCCGCCGATCCACCTCCGCCACCGTCTCTTCCGGATAGCCGAGCCGGTTCAGGGCCCTTGCGTAATCGGCGGTCTGCAGCAGCCCCGGCACCAATTCCGATTGGTAGCAGGACAACTGCTGCGCGGATGCCTCCAGGCCCACGTAGACGTCGAAGTTCTCCGGAATGAGGTCGCCGTAGGAGTGCCACCAGCTCTTGACGGCCGCCTGCTGCGCCAAACCCTTGAGCCCGTCGGCGATTTCGGCAGGAATGCCGTATATCCGGCACAGCTCCTGGATGTCGATGGTGCGGATGCGATCGGCATTGCCCTTCTCGAGCCGCTGTAAGGTGCTCGCGCCCCACTCCATCAGCTTGGCCGCCTCGGCAATGGTGAGTCCGGCCTGGATGCGCCAGTCGCGCAGGTAGCGGCCGAGCTGGCGGCGGGGCAGGGTGGAGGACGCGGGACCTTCGGACACAACACGCTCCATTCGCGGTCGCGGGCATGGATCGGGGTTGGGTGGGCGGATCGGGGCGGCGTGCGGGCAGCCGCCTCGTCCACTATGGAGAATCGTCCTCCCCCAGGTGGATTCGCTGCTGGGAATTCGCGCAATTTTGCGTTCTCCTTGTCGAAATTCGCCCGCCTGGCGTCTGCTCGTGGTGTGCTAGATGTGTGCCCGGAGTGGTGTAGCTAGGCCCCTTTCCTTTCCTGAATCTCCGGGCACTTCAGGAACCGCGGGAAGTAGGAGTGGTCTGGACATGCAACTGACGTCCCTGAATATGCACATCGCCGTCCTGTCGCGCTGCCGCCGGGATCCGGGGGTGATGAGCGCCGAACAGGCCCACGCGGCAATGCAATTGCACCTCGATTGCACGGTGGCAACCTGCAAGGTGCGCCGGCGCGCGCGGGCGACTCTGGTCGAAGAAGGCCGATGCGTGCTCGACGAGCGCGCGCTGCCATGACCGGGCAGGCGGCGATCGCAACCCGCTGCGACCGGGTGGTGTTCCGGCTGCTGTGGCTGGCCCTCGACACCCGTTCCGCACTATCCCGTACCAACCAGATTTCGCGACCGGGGGCGGTCAGGGGAAGGCCCCCGGTCGCGATAAACGCTGCAGCACAGCGCTTTCGAACGCCCCGCGCCTAACCTCCGGGTTGCGGTGGCGCAGTCCCCATCGCGTGCAGCAGCGCGGTTCGGCCCTCTCGCTCCACAGACGGCGGGCGGGCCGAACCGCACCCAAGATCCGGTGTGACGCCTACTCTGGAATTCACCGCGCTTTCTCCCGAACGCGCAGTGCCCGGGGTGGAGGGGAACACCGTTGTTGGCCTTCGAACAGCCGGACGCGCCGACCTGCCGGACGGCGTCCGTGTCGGATCTGGATGCGATCCGTCACCTGGAGGTGGCCGTGTTCGGCCATACCTCCTATCCGTATTTCGTTCTGCGACAGCTCTTCGAGCTCCACGGAGCAAACTGGACGGTTGCTGAAGAAGACGGGAGGGTCTGCGGCTACGTGCTCACCGCCATCGGCACTGAAGGCACCGCGTGGTTCCTCGGGTTTGCCGTCGCGGCCGAATGCCGCAGCCGCGGCTACGGCCGGGCACTGCTGGAAGCCGCACTCGCGCACTGCCGCAACACCGCGGTCGAACAGATCTTCCTCACCGTGAATCCCGCCAACCGCGCCGCCTACCGGCTCTACAAGGAAGTCGGATTCGTCTGGGAGCACCACGAACCGGCCTACTTCGGACCCGATGAGCCGCGAGATGTGCTGGTGCACAGGATCTATCATTGATCATGCTCGAGAAAAGCCCGCCTCCGTCGAAGTTCGTGGAGGACATGAGCACCCGCATCCGACGACGCGCCGACACCTACGCCGACAGTGTCGGCGAATTCCTCGAGCTGGAGCACCGCCAGCGCCGCCGCACGACCGAGACGCCACTGCTGGATCTGTTCACCCTGCATACCGAGGCCGTGGTCGAGACCTACGATCCGCCCGGAATCCGCAGGGCCAGTGACGGTCTCGTCTTCACCGGCATCTACGCCCCGCTGCTCGCGCACACGGCCACCGCCACCCCGGAACCGATGGCGGCGAACGCCCTGCTGGCGGCCCTGATCGCGGCCGAGGTGGAGTTCCGCGGCCCACTGCGCCTGAGCCGCACCCAGAATCGGCTGCTGGCCGAGGTTTACGAAAGGCTGGGCCCGCCGCTGGTGCAGGCCGGGCTGCCCGCGCACGCGGCCTTGGCCTATCGGCGAGCGGGCAGTCTCTACCGAATCGACGAGGACACCGATGCCGAGGACCAGTGCGGGCTGGCCCAGGCCCGCGCCCGGCGACTCGCACAACCGGTGGGCTGGAAGCGAATCGGCGGTCTGATCCCGGACCTGATCTGCGGCTACGGGTATCGGCCCTTCCGCATGCTGTGGTTCGTCGCCGTGCAGCTGCTCGTCTTCGTGGGTGCGGTGCTGCTGCGCGCGGATCAGCCGCCCGCGGTGACCGTCTTCCAGGTGCTGATGAACTACCTGAACCCGCTGGGCGTCGGCGACACGCTGAACCTGCGGGTCGGCGGGCGCGCGATCTTCGTGATCGAGAGCTATCTGGGCGCGGTCACCATGTCGGTGTTCTTCGCCCTGCTGGTGCGGCGCTGGTTCCGGCTCTGAGCACGCACCGGGGGACTCACCACTGGATGCTGCTGATCTTGGAGCTGCGCAGGGCTTCCAGGGTCGCGACCGCCAGCCGGTCGCGCAGCTGGCCGACCTGCGCGGTCCACTGCCGGGTGAAGCCCGGATCCTTCTCCAGCCGCTCCCACAGATCGCCCAGCCGCGACGAGGTGTGCGCGCCGGGCATCCACAGGTGTACGAGTTGTTCGAGCAGCGGGGCCAGCTGCTCGGCGGTATCCCGGTCGGCCGAGGGCCGATCGGCGTCGGAGAGGGCGGCGCCGAGCATGGACAGCAGCCAGTCGTGCACGGCCAGATCCTCGCAGAAGCGTTGCACCGCTTCGAGATCCCGGACGGTCGGCACGAGAATCAGGACGGACCTGGTGGTTTCGTCCTCCAGGCGCAGCGAGATGAAGGCCCGCCCGCGCACACTCCCGCCCAGCGGCGGCGCCACCCGGGCGGCCCAGCGCAGGCGCGTCGCCCCCGAGCGCACCGGCGGTCGCTGATCGAGTCGCCGATCGGTGCGGACCCGGGTCAGCAGCCGGTCGCTGATCGAACCCAGATCCAGCGTGTTGCGACCGGACTTCTCCAGAAAGCCCGCGGTGAGATCGACGGCCGCCGAGGCATCGTCGGTCATGCGGTGCCAGACCTCGAGGGTTCCGACCCGGGTCAGATAGTGCGACCAGGGCCGCCGATCCTTGTCCGTGGTGCGCACCAGGGTCGAGCAGGCGGAACTCTGCACCACCCGGCCGCCCACCAGCACGGCGTGCGCGGCCACGGTCCCGACCGCACGGGTTTCCTTCTGCGACGCCGTCGCCAGCTTGCAGTCGACACCGACCGCCGAGGTCGGCGAAATTGCCAGTGGCAGTGGACGTTCTCGCATGGAAACCTGTCGGCCGGGCAGCAGCGACAACACCGCCGCGGCCTCACGCGCCGCCAGTCCCCCCGAGTTCGGCAACAGTGCGGTGCGCACCTCCCCCAGCAGCACCAGCGGATCACTCATGGACGTGTCACCTCAGACATCCCCGAGGAAGAGGTGATTGAGCCGTCGGGTGGCAGGCCACGGCACCGTCACCGGATTGCGTTCGTTCGCACCGCGTTCCACGAGTTTGGCCTGGACATCCTCGTCCAGTTGCAGGTGGTCGAGGATCACCCGCACGGCATGTTCGATGCCCAGGTAGCTGTAGGGCAGGACGGACAGCGCGCGGTATGCCGCAAAGGGTTTGGCGGCCGGATTCAACTGCACCACCGCGGGCAGCCGCGACCATTCGCTGGGCCACGGGTCGTTCCACGGCACCGGCGCGGCCACCACCGCCCCCTCGTTGCGAATCATGCCCAGCCGCAACAACTGCCAGATCGAGGCGAGGAACGGGCACGACCACAGGATCCGTTCCACCTGCGCACCCGCCACCTCCTCGAGCTGGCGGCTCCACAGCTGCACATCCAGGAAGATGGAGTGATTGCGCGCGCCGAACTCCTCCGGCGGTCGGTAACGCGCGATCCGCATCGCCTGTCCGGCATCGTATTCCGAGGACCGGCGGCCATTGCACAGCCAGCCGGACTCCACCGTCGGTGGGCGGCGGCCGGTGCCGTCGCGCTCCGGCTCGGCGACGATGCGGGCGGACATCATTTCCGCCAGCCGGATCGGCTCGCCGATCGGCTCCCCGTCCCGGAACATCGGCACCTCGGCGCATCCGGCCTCGCGCGCCAGATAGTCGATGGGGACGTCACATTCGCGCGCGGCATCGAGCAGCTTGGTGAGGATCACCTCGGGTTCGGCCCCGGGGCGGGACTCCCGGTTGCTGCCGGTCCTGGCCCAGAAGTAGTCGTCGACCAGGAAACACGTGCTCACCCGGGCGCCCTCGCCGAATTCGGCCACGGCGGCGGCCCGCTGGGCCTCGACGATCGGGGCCACCTTGCGCAACTGCGCGTGGATGCGATCGACACCGTTGACGAGCTCGTCCATGTAGAAGTGGCCGACCTCGATGGACAGATGCGACAGCGGCTGCCCCTCCACCCGGCTGCGCTCACCGGCCTCGCTGTAGTCGGTCGCGGAACTCATCTGCGCACCTCCACCTGTTCCCAGACGGCGTCGTTCACGAGCTTCTCGGTCAAATCCCGGAACGCCGCCACCGTCGCGGCATTGGCCACATGCGCGGCCACGTCCACATCAAGGATCACCTGTTCCCGGCACTGCAGCATCGGTTCCACCGGGATCGTCCCGAGTATCCCGCTCTCGCCCATGCCGTGCCGGTTCGCCGCGCGGGTCAGGGTGTTGTGCTGTTCCTGCAGCCAGGCGGCCTGCGCCGGGCGCAATCCGGGGGCCGCGTTGAGTTCCGGCACGGCCGTGCGGACGAAACGCAGCGAGGTCATCAGCTCGGTCCGGTCGTGCCCCCACACCTCACCGGTGGCCAGCACGCCGTTCTCGTCGTGCACCAGACCGCGGGCCGCGGCGATGTGCTGACGCGTCCAGCGGTGGAAGATCAGCCACCGGCACACCGCCTGCGCCAGCTGCGGACGCTTGGTCGCACTCAGCGCCAGCGCCAGCGCGATCGAGCGTCCGGCGCTCAGGTCCACGAACGTGATGTCGAATTCCTGCTCGCAGGTGGCGAACAGGGCCGCACAGCGGTCGATCATCCAGTCGTCGAGCGTGGTGAACTCCGAACCGCCGAGGTCGCCGGGGAACAGCACCAGTCGCCCGGACGGGTGCCGGGAGCGGCTGAGCTCCAGGCGATCGGTCTCCGAGCGCACGCTCAGGCGGGCGGGCGTCCCGTTCTCGTCGAGCAGGAACGCGTGCAGGCCCGAGCCGTCGCGCACGCCGTTGTCGATCCGGCTGATCTCGAAAGTGCCACCGGCCGTGGGCGATCCGAAATCGAAGTCCAGGTAGGCGACCTTGTAGCCCTTCATGCTCAGCCAGTACGCCATATTGCAGCTGGTGACCGAGCGGCCGGTGCCGCCCTTGTCGGAGGCGGAGAACACGAGCACGGTCACACACTCCTGGTGGCGTCGAAGCGGGCGTAGGCGAGCTCGTCCAGTTCCAGCAGGGCCTGCGAGGCGAGACTCACCGCAGTACCGGGACGTTCGTCGATGAGTTCCCGGGCCCGCTCCAAGCGCTGCTCGGCCAGCACCAGGGCGGTGCGCCCGGCGGACACGTCGACCTCGCTGAGCTCCAGCATCTCCCGATTGAGCAGGTGCTCGGCCTCCATCAACAGTTCCATGGCGCGGGTCACCGAGGTGGGCGAACGCAGCGGCGGCTCCCGGTACATGCGGGCGGCGGTCACCATGCACTCGACCACCCGCTCGGTGAGATACCAAGAGGGCAGCTGGTTTTCGGCGGTACCGAAGATGCGGCTGGGGTCGTCCCAGAGACCGGTGGCCGGGCCGGCGCGGAAGGCGCGCAGATCCAGATGATCCATGGTGGCCTGGGCCAGCGCCATCAACTGATCACGGGTCTCGACAGTGCCCGACAGCCGGGCCGCCTGCAGCGTGCGCTTCAAAAGCACGGTGGCGTAATCGGATACGGTCCACAGCAGCAGTGGGCCGTCGAGTTCCTCGCTGCCCAGCAGGCGCAGGCTCACGCCCGGGGTGTGCATGATGCGGGCCGGGTCGTCCTCGGTGAAGCGGCGGATGATCCGGCCGCGGCGGGCCAGTTCGTCGAAAATCGTTGCGGCCCGGTCCAGGTCGTCGTCATTGGCCTCGCGGTTGAGCAGATCCTGCATGAGCACCGCGGACACGATCAGACTGAAGTAGTCCGACTCCTCGCCGTCGGAGGTACGCCACGGAATGTCCTCGAGTGGCCAGCGCCCGGTTCCGAAGCGCGCCACCGCCGCCCAGTAGCGCTGCGCCAGATCCCAGCGCAGCTGCAATGCCTCGGCCAGGCGGCGCTGCTGGCCGTTGAGCAGGTCGAGTTCGCGGGTGCGGGTCGAGGTGAGGTCGTTGATGCCGTCCAGGGCGACCACCGTGAAGTGCAGGTAGGGCCGGGCGATGGCATAGCCGGTCTGATCGGCGATGGCCATGTCCACGAAATCGATGGCCGCCGCCTTGCGCACGATGGCCCAGCTCCACCCGCATTCGAACAGCATGTCCTCGCTGTCGAGATCGACGCCCTCGACCTGACTGAGGGTGGCGTCGTTGCGTAGTCGGATCCGGACCCGGTCCAGCCGGGTCTGCACCGCGTGCACCACCGCCTCGGTGGGACCGCCGGTCTGATTGAGCATGGACAGCATCGCCATCCCGGCCTCGGACTTCGGCGAGACGGTGTTGACCACGAAGCTGCGGATCAGCCCGACCATGGCGGCGGTGAGCCGGACATTGACGCGGGCATCGAGCGCCTCGATGCGGGGCAGCACCTCCACCGCGAGGCGGGTGCGGCGGCCCACCGCCAGCTCGGCGACCGGACCGCGGAAGCCGCGCAGGAACTTCAACGCCGCCAGACACAGGGTCAGCGACATGGAATAGGAGTCGACCACATCCAGCGCGCGCTGCTCGACGGTCGGTTCGCCGCCGTCGGAGGAGGCCAGGTAGCTGCCCGCCGCGAAGATCGGCAGTTCGTCGGGGCCGCCGGCTTCCCCCTCGGTGTGCCGGTCGATGTACTGCTCGAGCAGCCACACCACCCGCTCGCCGATGCGCAGGCCGCTGTCACCCAGCGGGGAGAGCACCGCGCGAATGTCGTCGGCGATCTCGTCCGGACGTTCCAGCCCGAACCCGTCGATCTCGGTGGCCGGATACAGCAGGCACAGCAGCTGTTCGGCGTCGCTGATCGAGTTCGAGCCGTTGCGCCCGCCCCAGACCCAGTCGTCATCCTGGTAACAGGCGGTCAGCAGCGACCGCCAGACACTGAGGATCTGTTCCCGTGGCTTGATTCTCATCGACGCCTGCCCCTGCCCTGTCGTGGCCAGCCCCGCCGGTAACGCTATGAACGAGCGCGGCTGAAACTATCATGCGCCAGGCGCGCGCACCGGGTGGAAGGCAGCCTCGAAATCGCGTCGGGCACAGCACAATATCGGGCAGATCGGGCGTGGGTCGGACGGCGATCGAGACCGCGCCGGTAGCGTCCCCGATCGTGAACACGGCGAGACGCAGACAGGCCGCGGTCGGCTATGCCCTGCTGCTGCCCAGCCTGATCGGGGTGGGCGGCTTTCTGCTGCTCCCGATCGCGGTGGTGCTGTGGCTGAGTGTGCACAGCTGGAATCTGCTGGGGCCCATGACCTTCACCGGGTGGAGCAACTGGCGGTCGGTGCTGAGCGACCGCCAGTTCGGGCATTCGATTCTGGTCACGCTGGCGCTGACGGCGATCGTGGTGCCGGTGCAGACGACGCTCGGCTTCGCGGTGGCCGCGCTGGTCGCCGGGCGCGGACGCGGCGGGACCGTGCTGCGGGTGATCTACGCGCTGCCGTGGATGTGCGCGCCGGTGGCGGTCGGCGTGGTGTGGCAGTGGATCTTCGCGCCCACCGGCGGGGCATTGAACGCGCTGCTGGGACGGCGGATCGAATGGTTGAGCTCGCCGACGTTGGCGCTGCCCTCGGCCGCATCGGTGATCATCTGGATGAATGTCGGGTATGTGGCCTTGTTCTTCGTGGCGGGGATCCGGGCCATACCCGCGGAGATCCTGGACGCGGGCGCGCTGGACGGGGCCGACGGCTGGCGCCGGATTCGGTGGCTGATGCTGCCGCTGCTGCGGCCGACCATGTTCTTCGTGCTGGTCACCGGGGTGCTGAGCGTATTCCAGACCTTCGACGCGGTATACGCCCTGACGCGGGGCGGGCCGGATCACCGCACGGATGTGGTTGGCATGCGGATCTATTCGGAGGCGTTCGAGGCCGCGCATCCGGGGCGTGCGGCGGTCATGGCGGTGGTGGTGTTCGCGGTCATGTTCGTGATCACGGTGGCGCAGCATCGGTACTTCCGGGATCGGACCAGCTATGGGTACTGAGCGATGGCTACGGACCGCAGCTGCGTACGCGGTGCTGATCCTGGGTGCGCTGGTGACGGTCGCGCCGCTGGTGTTGAGCGCCATGACGGCGGTGAAGACGCCTGCGCAGTTCGCGAGCGAATCCGCGCTGGCCACACCGCATCCCGCCACCCTCGACAACTTCCGGACGGTGCTGGATCAGGGACTCGGCCGCGCGGTGCTGGTGACCGCGCTGATGACCGTCTGCATCACCGCCGGACAGCTGCTGGTGTCGATCATGGCCGCATACGCGTTCGCGCGCACCGACTTTCCCGGCCGCGATGTGCTGTTCTGGGTCTATCTCGGCACCATGATGGTGCCGAGCGCGGTCACGCTGGTGCCGCTGTATCTGATGTTCGCGAAACTGGGCTGGCTCAATACGTTCTGGGCGTTGGTGCTGCCGTTCCTGTTCGGGTCGCCGTACGCGATCTTCCTGCTGCGCCAGTACTTCCGGGCGATTCCGGGGGAGATCATCGACGCCGCGCGGGTGGACGGAGCCGCCACCCTCGACATCCTGGTGAGCGTGGTGGTGCCGATGAGCCGCCCGATCCTGGCCACGCTCACCATCATCACCGTGGTGTCGCAGTGGAACAGTTTCATGTGGCCGCTGGTCGCCGCCTCCGGACCGAAATGGCAGGTGCTGACCGTGGCCACCGCGAATCTGCAGACGCAGTACAACGCGCAGTGGACGCTGATCATGGCCGCCACCACCCTGGCCATCGCACCGCTGGTGGTGCTGTTCGTGGTGTTCCAGCGGCAGGTGCTGCGGTCCGTCGCGGTGACGGGGCTGAAATGAAGACGGGGTGGGCGGTGCCGATCAAGGACTCGACCCGCGCGGTGCTCGGCATCGCCGCGGTGGCCGTTGTGCTGGTGGCGGCGGTGCTGTGGCTCGGGCGCGATACCGAGGGCGGTGGGCGCACGGTGGTGCGGCTGCGGATCTGGGATCAGAGTTTCGTGTCGGCCTACCGGGCCTCGCTCGACGAGTTCGAACGCGCCAATCCGGATCTGGAGGTGCGGATCACGCTGGTGCCGTGGGCTTCCTACCAGCAGAAGCTGCGACTGGACGTGGCGGGCGGGATCGCCGACGACCTGTTCTGGACCAATCTCTACGAGGACTATGCCGACAGCGGGCACCTGATGGACATCGGGGCGGCGCTGGGACCGCAGGCGGCGCAGGGCTGGGATCCCCAGGCAGTCCGGCAGTACACCCGAGGCGGAAAGCTCTGGGCGGTACCGCAATTCGTGGACGGCGGCACGGCGATGTACGTCAACCTGGACCTGCTGGCCCGGGCGGGAGTCGATCCCGCCGAGCTCGCGGCGGCCCGGTGGAGCCCGGATCCGGGCTCGGACACCTTCCGGCCGCTGCTGCGCCGGCTGGCGGCCGGATCCGCCTGGCCGTACAACGCGGCCAACGACTTTCAATCCATCACACTGCCGTATCTGGGGTCGGCAGGCGGGCAGTTGCAAGCCGACGGGCGGTTCGCCTTCGACTCCCCGCAGGGGCGGGATGCCTTCGGATACACGGTCGGGCTGGTCGCCGACGGGCTCTCGCCCTCGGCCGCCGACACCAATACCAGCGGCGACTTCACCAAGAATGCTTTTCTGCAGGGCCGCATGGCGCTGTTTCAGTCCGGCACCTTCAACCTGGCCACCGTCGCGCAGCAGACCCGATTCCATTGGGGGCTGGCCATGATTCCCGCGGGACCCGCCGGGCGGGTGAGCGCCGACAATGCCATCGGGGTCGCCGGCAACGCCGCCACCGCGCATCCGGCCGCAGTGCGGCGGGTGCTGGCCTGGCTGGGCAGTGCGGCCGGTAATCGCTACCTCGGCCTGGCGGGAGCCACGATTCCGGCGGTGGTCAGCGAGCAGCAGGAGTACCGCGACTACTGGGCCGGACACGGCGTCGACGTGTCGCCGTTCTTCGATGTGTTGCGCGGCAACGAGATCGGGGCCGGTGGCGGGCCCGGATTCCCGGCCGCCCTGCAAGCGATGACGCCCATTCTCGACGAGATGTACCTGCGCCGGATCCCGGTTGCCGAGGCGCTCACCCGCGCACAGCGGGCAGGAGACACAGCGGCCGCCCAGCAGTGAGCGCTCAGATCCTGCTGTGGTCGGTGTAGGGCGTCCGCGGGCCGAACTTCGGCTTGTGCACGAAACCGGCCAGGCCGAGCAGTCGCACCGCCCGATACCGGTGCGGGCGCAGGGGTTCGAGGTACTCGACCATCGCGTCATCGTCGATCGGCTTGCCCAGCAGGGTCCAGCCGACGGTCGCCGCGAGATGAAAATCGCCGACCGACAGGGCATCCGCGTCACCGAAGGCGCGCTGCGCGATCTCGGCGGCGGTCCATACCCCGATCCCCGGCACGGTGCGCAGGCGCTGTGCCGCCTCGGCATGATCCAGCGCCGCCGCCTGTTCCAGCTTCGGTGCGATACGGGCCGCCAGCACAATGGTTTTCGAGCGCTGCGGTTCCACATTGGCGCGGTGGTAGACCCAGGACGGGATGTGCCGCCACGTCTCGGCGTCCGGCATCACGCGCAGCCCCTCGGGGGCCGGGCCGGGCGCGGGAGTTCCGTAGCGCCACACCAGTTTCCGCCAGGATGCGTGCGCGGTCCGGGTGTGCACCTTTTGTTCCAGCACCGCCGGGACCAGGGCCTCCCACACCAGGCCGGTGCGCAGCATGCGCAGCCCCGGATTGCGGCGGTGCGCCTCGGCCACCTTGGGATGGTCGGGGGTGAAGTCGCTGACGTCCTCGTCGAGGCACAGCATCGCGGGCAGCTGCTGCAGGAACTCCTCCGCACCCGGACCCCAGGCGCGGGCCTCGACGGTGTTCCGGTCGGCCTGCCGCAGCCGGAAGGTGACCTCGCCCGAGGGCATGCGGGAGGCGTGCCAGTGCGCGCCGTCCGGGGTTTCGCGGTGACAGGGATCACCGAGGCCGCGACGCAGCGGAGAGATGGTGGCGGCCAGATCGATCGGCCGGGCGCTGGATACGGTCCGGTTTTGCGCGCCGGACACCGCACTGGTCGGTGCGGGAGGCGCTGAAGTCACCGCGCCATTCTATTTGGTAACGCGACGGGCGAGGACGCCGATCATCTGCTCGATCGGCAAATGTTCGGCATTGCAAGATGAGGGAAGGGCACCTGCCCCACATCCATACCGGATGGGGCAGGTGCCCTTCATTTTCACGGAGCGGGGGCGTCCAGCAGGAATTGAGCGAGGTGCCGGGAGGAATGTCCGGCGAGCTGCGCGGCCTGGGTGCGGCAGGAGAAGCCGTCGGCGAGCAGGATCGAGTTTTCCGGTGCCGCGCGCAGCACCGGAAGCAGGCCGTTCTCGGCCACCGCGACCGAGACGTCGTAGTGGCCGCGCTGCATTCCGAAATTTCCGGCAAGTCCACAGCATCCGGATATTTCGGTCACCGTGGCGCCGGTGCGCCGCAGAATTCGGCGGTCGGCCTCGAAACCGAGCACCGCATGCTGATGGCAGTGCGGTTGGACCACGACGGTGTGCCCGGTGCGGTCCGGCGGCCGCCAATCGGGCTGGGTCTCCAGGAATTCGGCCAGGGTCACGATTGCGGCCGCCACCGCGGCGGCGCGTGGGTCATCCGGTATCAAGCGGGGGAGATCCTCGCGCAGGGCGGCCGTGCACGACGGTTCCAGGCCGAGCACCACGCCGCCCGCGCGGACGTGGGCGTCCAGGGCATCGACGGTGGCGCGCAGTCGCTTTCGCGCCGCATCCAGCTGTCCGGTGCTGATCCAGGTCAAGCCGCAGCACACCTGACGGTCCGGGATGGTCACCCGATGGCCCAGCGATTCGATCAATTCCACGGCGGCACCGGCGATCTCGGGATCGAAGGCGTCGGTGAAGGTGTCGAGCCACAGCAGGACGCCGGTCCCGCCACCGGTCGCCACCCGCGCCGAACGCCGGAAACTCGTGGGTGCCAGGCGCGGCACCTCGCGACGGGGATCCATGCCTGCCGCCCGCAGCCCCAGTGTGCGCAGCGGGGCGACGGAACTCAGGGCATTCGCCAGCCGGGGCAGCCGTGTGGCCGCGCCGAGCCAGCGCGGCAGCGCGCCCAGGGAGTAGTGATCGATCGGCCGGATCCGACGGCGGTAGTGGCGATACAGCGTCTCGGACTTGTAGGTGGCCATATCGACCCCGGCGGGGCAGTCGGATCCACATGCCTTGCAGGACAGGCACAGATCCAGTGATTCGGCGACGGCGGCCGAACGCGGATCGAGGGCTCCGCGCACGACCTCCTGCAGCACCCGGGCACGACCCCGGGTGCTGTCCTTCTCATCGGCGGTGGCCAGATACGACGGACACATGAAGCCGCCGGACGCGCTGGTATCGGCGCGGCACTTGCCGACACCGACGCAGCGATGCACGGCCGTAGCCAGGTCGCCGTCGGCGGGGAAGGCGAAACCGCCGACGGTCGGCAGCGGGCGCAGGCCCGCCAACCGCAGGTCGGCGTCGACGGGTCGCGGGTGCACGAGCACACCGGGATTGAGGACGTCGCCGGGATCGAAGAGGCGCTTGAATTCGGCGAAGGCGTCCAGCGCCTGCTCGGAGTACATGTGCCGCAACAGTTCCGAGCGGGCCCGGCCGTCGCCGTGCTCGCCCGAGAGGGAGCCACCGAACTTCACCACCTGCCGGGCGGCGTCCTCGAGGAAGGCCCGGAAGCGTTGCGGGGCATCGGCTATCGGCAGATCCAGGCGGACATGGATGCAGCCGTCCCCGAAATGGCCGTAGAGCAGGCCGTCCAGGCCGTGCTCGCGGGTGAGGTCGGCGAAGTCGCGCAGGTAGTCGCCGAGCCGCTCCGGCGGCACGGCGGCGTCCTCCCAGCCGGGCCAGGCCGGATGGCCGTCCGGGGTGCGACCGGCCAGGCCCGCACCGTCGGCGCGAATTCCCCACAACGCCTTCGCCTCCGCGGGGTCCGGGACCAATCGGGAATCCAGCGCGTGCACGGTCGTGCGCAGGTGCTCGGCGCGCTCGTGCGCCGCCTGCGGTGTGCCGCCGTCGATTTCGACGAGCAGCCAGCCACCGCCGCGCGGCAGTTCCGGCACCGCGCCGCGATGGGTGCGCACCACCTCGACCAGCCGGGCGTCCATGCCTTCCACCGCGAGCGGACGGACCGCCATGACCGCGGCGATATCGTCGGCGGCCGTGGGCATATCGGGGTATCCGAGCACCACGAGCACCGTCGCGGCGGGAATCGGGACCAGCTCCACCGTGGCTTCCAGCAGCAGCCCGCAGGTGCCCTCGGTGCCGACGAAGGCGCGCGCCACCGACGAACCACGTTCCGGTAGTAGATGTTCGAGCGCATAGCCGGATGCCTGCCGCTCGAACCGGCCCAGTTCGGTGCGGATCAGGGCCAGGTGTGCGCGGGTGAAATCGGCCAGGCCCGGGATGACGGTGAGATCGCCACCGAGCTCGCGTTCGACACCCCGCCCGTCGAGAATCCGTAACTCCCGCACCGCATCCGAAGTGCGCCCCCAGGCCACGGCGTGCGGCCCGCACGCATTGTTGCCGATCATCCCGCCCAGCGTGCACCGGTTCTGCGTGGACGGATCCGGTCCCAGCCGTAGCCCGCGCGCCCCGGCGCGCCGCTGCAACGAGGACTGCACCACGCCGGGCTGCACCCGGGCGATCCGCCGCTCGGGGTTCAGTTCGAGGATCGCGTTCATGTGACGGGAAAAGTCCAGCACCAGCCCCGGTCCGACGGCATTGCCCGCCACCGAGGTTCCCGCGCCGCGCGCGGTCACCGCCAGCCCCTCCACCCGAGCCAGATCCAGGGCGGCGCTCACATCGGCGGCATCACGCGGGAAAACGACCGCGCGCGGCAGCACCCGATAATTGGAGGCATCCGAGGAGTACTCGGCACGCCGCCGGGCATCGGTGTCGACCTCGCCGGTGATCGCCCCGCGCAACGTTCGCTCCCACGCCTCGCTCACGCCCCAACCCTAGGCGGGCGGCCGCTGGATTTCGCTCAGCGCGAACCACTGTGCCGGGCGGATGGGCTTGATCTGAACCTTTGTTGAGGTCTTAGTGTCGGTGGTGCAGGGTTCGATAGAACCCGAATGTGAGGAGCGGGGATGAGTATCGAATCCGTGGCGATGAGCCAGCTGTACCGGCAGATGAACGCGCCCACCGAGCAGCGGCCGTTCCGGCTGGTGACGGCGCGCCGGATTCTGGACTTCGCGCGCCCGCATCATCGGCGGCTGGTGGCGTTCCTGGTGTTCAGTATCGCTTCGGCGCTGCTGGCGGTGGCCACGCCGGTACTGGCCGGGCGGGTGGTGGATGCCATCGTCGGGCACGGCGCACCGCGCACGGTGATCACGCTGGCCGCCATCATTGCGGCGGTCGCGGTGCTGGACTCCGGTCTGGGCATCGTCATCCGCTGGCTGTCGGCGCGCATCGGGGAGGGGCTCATCTTCGATCTGCGCACCGCGGTGTTCGACCACGTCCAGAAGATGCCCATCGCCTTCTTCACGCGCACCCGGACCGGCGCATTGGTGAGCCGGTTGAACAACGACGTCATCGGGGCGCAACGGGCGTTCAGCACCACCCTCTCCGGCGTGGTCACCAATGTGGTGACCCTCGCGCTCACCCTCGCGGTGATGCTGCGGCTGTCCTGGCAGATCACCCTGCTCGCTCTGGTGCTGTTGCCGGTCTTCGTGATCCCCGCACGGCGCATGGGTGAGCGCATCGCCGGAATCCAGCGCGAGGCGGCCGGGCTCAACGCGTCCATGAGCACCCAGATGACCGAGCGGTTCTCCGCGCCCGGCGCGACCCTGGTGAAGCTGTTCGGCCGCCCGCGCCAGGAATCCTCGGAGTTCGGCCTGCGCGCCGGGCGGGTGCGCGATATCGGCGTCCGCACGGCCATGCTGCAGACCGTGTTCGTCACCGCGCTGACGCTGGTGTCCGCGCTCGCGCTGGCGCTGGTCTACGGGCTCGGCGGCTACCTCGCGCTGAAGGGGCAGCTGGAACCCGGTGCGGTGGTGGCGCTTTCGCTGCTGCTCACCCGGCTGTACTCGCCGCTCACCGCGCTGGCCAGCGCCCGGGTGGATGTGATGTCGGCGCTGGTGAGCTTCGAGCGGGTCTTCGAGATCCTGGATCTGAAGCCGCTGATCGAGGATTCGCCACTGGCGGTGCCGGTGCCCGCCGGCCCGATCGCGGTGGAGCTCGACGAGGTCAGCTTCGGCTACCCGTCGGCGGACAAGGTGTCGCTGGCCTCGCTCGAGGATGTCGCCACGCTCGACACCCGCGGCGGTGAGGAAGTGCTGCACCAGGTCTCGCTGCGCGCCGAACCCGGGCAGCTGGTGGCGTTGGTCGGCTCCTCCGGAGCCGGGAAATCCACCATCGCGCAGTTGGTTTCGCGCCTCTATGACGTGGACTCCGGTGCGGTGTTGCTGGGCGGCAAGGATGTGCGGGAGCTGACCGCGCAGTCCATCCAGGACACCGTCGGCCTGGTCACCCAGGACGGGCACCTCTTCCACGACAGCATTCGCGGGAATCTGCTGCTGGCCCGCCCGGAGGCCACCGAGGCCGAACTCTGGGATGCGCTGGAGCGGGCCCGGTTGCGCGATCTCCTCGAATCGCTGCCCGACGGGCTGGACACCGTGGTCGGCGAGCGCGGCTACCGGCTCTCCGGTGGTGAGCGCCAGCGCCTGACCATTGCCCGGCTGCTGCTCAAGCAGCCGCGCGTGGTGATCCTCGACGAGGCCACCGCCTCGCTGGACTCGACGTCGGAGGCCGCGGTGCAGGAGGCGCTGGGCGAGGCGCTCGCGGGCCGTACCGCGCTGGTCATCGCGCACCGGCTGTCGACCATCCGCAATGCCGATCAGATCCTGGTGCTCGAGCACGGCCGCATCGTCGAGCGCGGCACCCATGCCGAACTGCTGGCCGCGGACGGCCGCTACACCGAGCTGTACCGCACCCAGTTCGCCGACGCGAGCCCCGCGGCGGTGTAGCGGGGTTCGGCTTGCCGAACCGGCAAAAGGAGTGGGGCTCCCGGCGCACGGACGATTAGCGTCGGGAGCATGGGATCTCATTCGCATTCGCACGGACAGACGGGCACGCACGACCACCAGCACGGCCACAGCCATGGGCACGGTCACGGCCACACCCACGACAACATCGACTGGGCGACGATGATCCCGGATCTGCAGCGGGACGATGCCATGTCGGCGGAGGCCAATGCGGAGATCGCGCGGCGACTGATCGGCTTGATTCCCGCTCGGACCGAACCGACCGTCATCGACATCGGGGCCGGTGCGGGCGGCCAGAGCGTGGCGTTCGCGCACGAACTGCTGGCCCGCGGCGGCGGCCGGCTGGTCATCGTCGATGTGGTGCCGGAACTGCTCGAGGTGGCGCAGCAGGCCGTGAAGGTCGCGCTCGCGGGCGATGATCGCGTTCGGGTGGAGACGGTGCGTGCCGATGCCGCCGCCGCGGAGTTCGGCGCGGGACTGCCCGCCGCCGATCTGGTGTGGGCCTCGCGCTCGGTCCACCATCTGCCCGATCAACAGGCGGGCACCACCCGCCTGGCCGAACTGCTGCGACCGGACGGCTGGCTGGCACTGGCCGAGGGCGGACTGGCGATGCGCTGCCTGCCCTGGGACCTCGGTGTCGGCGAGCCCGGCCTGCAGGACCGGCTGCTGGCCCAGCGCGAGGCGGGCTTCGCCCAGATGCGCACGGACATCACCGATTCCACCCCCATGCCCTACGGCTGGAATGTGGCGCTCAGCCGGGCCGGGCTGTCGGCGGTCACCTCCTTCAGCGTGCTGACCGATCATCCCGCGCCGCCCGCACCGGCCGTGCGCGACAGCGTCATCGCGTGGCTGAGCGGATTGAGCGAGCGGGTCGGGGATCGCCTCTCGGAGGCGGATCGGGCCACCCTCGCCACGTTGCTGGCCCCGGCCGCCGAGACGTATCTCGGTGCGCGCGAGGACATTTACATCCTGGGCGCGACCACGGTATTCCTGGGTCGTCGATAGTCCGTCGATAGCCTGCCCGCATGGCCGGGCACGGTCGTGATCTGGCCGTGCCCGAACCGACACCGTGTTGTGCCCGCCGACGCGGCTCCGACCTCCCGAAATGCCCTGCTATGCGGCATAATTCGAGCTCCCATGGCATATCTCAGATGATCGTTTCACATGCCGGGGGAGGAGTTTCGGTGACCCGTACCAAGGTGCAGCGGCAGACGCCCGCGACCCACGTCGACGATGTCGAGCGCATGTTCGGTGCGCGGCGACCGCAGCCCGCCACCGAAGCGCCACCCCTGACGATCAGGGTGACCGGCGGGACCCGGCGGACAGACGACGACTGGTTGGTTCCGAAAAAGCTGGTGGCCGACTGTGTTTCGGGCAAGCTGGTGGTCGACTTCACCCGGGCCCGCTGCTCGCGGCGCGAGATCGATGTGCAGGTCGAGGCGGGTGCGGGGGCCATCGTGCTGATCGTGCCGCGCGGCTGGCGGGTCGATCTGGACGGGGTCACGCCCGGCAACGGCACGGTCGCCAATCGGGTCCGGCTGCCGCGTTTTCCGGGCGCGCCGCTGATCCGGGTCGTCGGCCAGGTCGACACCGGGGTGGTGAAGGCGCGCTACGCGTACCGGTCACCCTTGCGGTGGTTACGCCGCTCGGCCTGATAAGACGGAGGGGTGACGCGCTGGCTGCTGCACGTCGACCTCGACCAATTCCAGGCCGCGGTCGAATTCCGGCGTCACCCCGAGTTACGCGGTCAGCCGGTCATCGTGGGCGGCAACGGCGATCCCGCCGAACCCCGCAAGGTGGTGTCCTGCGCGTCCTATCCGGCGCGCGCCTTCGGGGTGCGCGCCGGAATGCCGCTGCGCAATGCCGCACGGATCTGCCCGGAGGGCGTGTTCCTACCGCAGGATCTCGCGTTCTACGCCGAGGCGTCCGACGAGATCATGGCGTTGCTGCGCACCTTTCCCGGGCGGGTGGAGGTGCTGGGCTTCGACGAGGCGTTCCTGGCGGTGGACACCGACGATCCCGAGCGACTGGCCGGTGAGATCCGCTCGGCCATCGCCGAATTGGCGCTGACCTGCGCGGTCGGCATCGGGGACAACAAGACTCGCGCCAAATTGGCCACCGGATTCGCCAAGGCCGTAGGCAAGGCCGGTAAGACCGACGAACCGGCCGATCCGGAGGCCGGGACCGGTGTCTTCCGGCTCACCGCCGACAACTGGGTGGAACGGATGGCGCACCGACCCACCGGTGCGCTGTGGGGAATCGGCGCGCGGATCGCGAAACGGTTGAGCGGCCTGGGTATCGAGACCGTCGCGGATCTGGCGGCCGCAGACCGGAACGTGCTGGCCCAGGAGTTCGGGCCGAATACCGGCCCCTACCTGTGGGTGCTCGGCCACGGCGCGGGCGACACCGACATCGCCGAGCCACGAGAGCCGGTGGGCCACAGCCGATCCGAGACGTTTCCGCACGACCTCACCGAGCCCGCCGAGATCGATGCCGCGGTGATCCGGCTGGCCACCCAGGTGGCCGAGGAGACGGTGGCGCAGGGGCGGGGCATCGGCCGGGTCAGCGTGACGGTGCGGACCAAGACCTTCTTCACCCGCAGCAAACAGCGGAAATTGCCCGCGCCGACGGCCGATGTGGATGAGATCGTGCAGACGGCACTGCAGGTCCTGCATTCCTTCGAGCTGGATCGGCCGATCCGGCTGCTCGGGGTCCGGGTCGAATACGCCATGCTGTGATCAGGTTCCACCGACGGAAGGCATTCAAATGGACTCAGCATCGCGCAGCGATTCCCATAGGGGCGGCGGTGGGGCGACGGGTGGGCGCGACTACGAGAACATCCTGTTCGAGCACGACGGCCCGATCGCCCGCATCACGTTGAACCGGCCCAGTGCCGCCAATGGCATCGACCAGGCGCTTGCGGACGAACTGGTGCGCGCGGCGTCGTATTGCTCGGACGATCCGGCCGTGAAGGTGGTCGTGCTGACCGGGGCCGGGCGCTTCTTCTCGGCGGGCGGCGATGTCCGCGCCATGGCCGAGAGCGAGGATGCCGGTCGGTTCATCGAGAAGCTGGCGGCCACCCTGCACCACGCGGTCTCCGCGCTGGCTCGGATGGACGCACTGCTCATCGTGGCCGTGAACGGCACCGCGGCGGGCGCCGGGTTCAGCCTCGCGGTCGCGGGCGACCTGGTGGTGGCGGCCGAATCGGCCAAATTCACCATGGCGTACACCAAGATCGGGCTCAGCCCCGACGGCGGCGCCTCCTACTACCTGCCCCGCCTCATCGGCCTGCGCAAGACCCAGGACCTGATGCTCACCAACCGCACCCTGTCCGCGGCCGAGGCGCTGGAGTGGGACCTGCTGCACCGGGTCGTGCCGGATGCCGAGCTGACCGACACGGTGGAGGCGCTGGCACAGGAATTCGCCACCGGGCCCAAGGGCTCCAACGCGAATGTGAAGAAGCTGCTGCTGGTCTCGTCCCAGCACACCCTCGAGGAGCAGTTGAACACCGAGGCCGCCTTCATCACCCGCTGCGCCGAGTCGGTCGACGGGCAGGAGGGCATCGCCGCATTCACCGGCAAGCGCGCTCCCAAGTTCACCTGAGCCGGAAATTCGCCTGCGGCCGAAATTCGCCTGATCCCGGCCGCTTTCACCGATCTGACCAGCGCCTCGAGCCCTATGCTCGGGGCATGGAGTTCCAGGCGATGGTGGCACACGAAACGGACAGTGGGATCACCCTCACCCGGGAGGAAGTCACCGACGACTTCCTGATGCCGGGTGAGGTGACCATCAAGGTGCACTTCACGAGCGCCAACTACAAGGACGGACTGGCCATCACCCCGCGCGGCGGTGTGGTGCGCCAGTACCCGCTCATCCCCGGCATCGACCTCACCGGCGAGGTATTCGCCTCCACCGATCCGGAATTCGCGCCCGGCGATCTGGTGGTCGCGCACGGCTACGACATCGGGGTGGCCCATCACGGCGGTTTCGCCGAATACGCGCGCGTACCGGCCGGCTGGGTGGTGAAGCTCGACGGGCTCACCCCACGCGAGGCCGCGGCCATCGGCACCGCGGGGTACACCGCGGCGATGAGTGTGCAGGCCCTGCTGGATTCGGGTCTGACCCCCGATGCCGGGCCGGTCCTGGTGACCGGTGCGACCGGCGGTGTCGGCAGCGTGGCCGTCGACATTCTGGCCGCGCTGGGCTTCGAGGTCGTCGCCTCCACCGGGAAAATCGGTGCGAGCGAACTGCTTTCGGCACTGGGTGCGAACACCGTGATCGGGCGGCTGCCCGGCGAGGAGAAGGTCCGGGCGCTCGGCAAGGCGCAGTGGGCCGCCGCGGTCGACAGCGTCGGCGGCACCTCGCTCGCCTACATCCTCAGCTCCATCAAATACGGTGGTGCGGTCGCGGTTTCGGGGCTCACCGGCGGCTCCGACCTGCCGACCACGGTCATGCCCTTCATCCTGCGCGGGGTTTCACTGCTCGGCATCGACTCCGCGCACTTCCCGATCGCGCAGCGACGCGATCTGTGGGCCCGGCTCGCGAAGGATCTGAAGCCCCAGCATCTCTCGCTGCTGGAGAATTACGCACCGATCACCGAGGCGGAGGCCGTCCTGCATTCGATCCTGGACGGCACCCACTCCGGCCGGACGGTGCTCGGGGTCGCGGGGGAGTTCTAGCCCACTACGGCCCGGACGAGGTTGTGGTCGGAGGCCCCGGCCACATCCTCGACGGTCACGTCGCGCACCGGGATTCCGTGTCCGACCACGTGATCGATGAACTGGGATTTAGAGCCCGAATCCCGGGGGCGGGTCGGGACGGAATCCGGCGGGAACTCGCCGACCGCGTAGCCGGCTCCCAAGCCCGCGGCCAGGGCGGTCCGATCGATATTGAAGTCGCCGAGCAACACCGACGGACCCGCGACGGTGAGTTCACGCAGGCGCTTCAGCTGATCGTCGCGGCGTTCGTCACCGGTCACATGGGTGGCGGCGACGAGCAGTCCGTCGAGTTCGATCGTCAGGACACCCTTGCCACGGTCGAGGGCGAAGGATTCGGCCGCGACCGGTCGCGCGGTACCGTCGACCAGGATGACCAGATGCTCACTGCGGTCTTCCAGCACATTGGCCACTCGGCGCGGACGCGGCACCCGCGGATAGTCGAGCACATGGAATTCCCTGCCGGGCAGGGCATTCCGGAGGCTCGCGAGCTGGTCGCCGCTGACCTCCATGAGCGCGACGACCGTCTCGGTGCGGGCCGTGACCGTCGCGGTCACGGCGGCGATCCGCTTGGACTCCTCCGGCCATAGCCCGGCGATATCGCTGACCCAGTTGTCGGCGTGGACACGGTGCAGGACATTCCAGGTCGCTACGGAGATCACCACAGCACCCTATGAGATTCGCACGGACCGTGCGGGTTTCGTTCCATTCGAAAACAGTAAGGGGGTGTGGGGGCTAAGCCCCCACACCCCCTTAGGTTTCATGTGAAACAACGAAAGTTCGCTCGCCTGTTGCTCTTTCAGCCCGCCCCGGCGAGCACCTCCAGCGCGGCGGACAGGTGCGGCAGCGCGGGTGGCCCGTAGGAGGCGGCAATCTCGGCCAGCGCGCGGGCCAGGTGCGGTGCGATCCCCGCGGCCGGGAGCAACTCCTCGGCCAGCACGATCCCGCCGACGATGTGACCGGCCTTGATGCGGTGATCGCGGGTCACCTCGTAGCGCCACGAACCGATCTGCACCCGTTCGGGATCCGAGCGGAACATGGATTTGCGGGGCGGGGTTCGGGTAACTCCGGGGACGCCGGAGAAGACGTTGAACACCAGACCCAGCCCACCGGGACCGCCGAGTGCCGCATTGATGGCACCGGTGGCGGTCTCGATATCGAAGTCGGTCACGAGTCCAAACCAAGGGTGAACTGCGGGATGATCGGGTCGCCGTCACCGATGCGGCGAATCGCCGTGCCGGAGGCATAGAACTCCACCGTGTGATAACCCCAGGCGTAGTTGGAGATATCGAAGCTGACGCCGGTGACACCGGTCCCGCCGTCGCGTTCCGCCTCGGCCTGCATGCGGGACATCGACAGTTCCCGGGCCTGGTAGTTGCCCTGGGTCCACTGCGGCATCTCCATATTGCGGCCCATCTGGCTGAGCATCTGCCGGAAGCTCTGCACGGCCACGTGGAACACGCAGTTGCCCATGACGAAGGCGACCGGGGCGTAGCCGGTGCGCAGCAGCGTCACCATGTCCTGGCCGGAGAGGTGACTGGTGAACGCCTGGCCGTTCGGACGGCGGTAGCTGCCGGGGCTCTTCGTGAAGCGGACGGCCGTGCCGACCGCGATGAACTCCAGATGCTCCATGGATTCGCCGTGCTGTCGCCACTCCAGGCGGACACCCACCACGCCGTCGGCCTTGAGCGCGTCGGCCTCGGCCTGCATGCGGGACATGGCATTCCAACGGGCCCGATAGGTGGCCTCGGTCAGCACCGGGAGCTCCTGCTGCTGGCGGATGCCGGTGAACTGGAAGCCGACGTGATAGACGGATACGCCCATCACCAGATCGATGGGCTCGAAGCCCGCACCGTGCAGCAGCGCGAACTCGTTGACCGACAGGTCCGAGGTGAAGATGCGGTTCGCGTGCGAGAGACGCTCACCCGCGACCTGATCGAGCGGCTGCGGCTGGCCGGGCTGATTCGGCTGATTCGGTTGCATTGCGTTCGCCCTCCGTCGGATCCCCGATAGATCCATAACGAGGGTACGACTCGGTCTGGTTCCGGGCTTGGCGAAAAAGGAAAGGGGCCGTGCGTGTTCTGAGAACACGCACGGCCCCTTTCCCCGCGGTTTACGCGGTCGCGCTCAGCGCCCGCCCGTCGTAGGCCGGTTCCGCCACCGGCTCGATGGCGTAGGCCAGGATCTCGGCCACGTCGGCGACGGGGCGGACATCCAGGGCGGCCAGCACCTCGGCCGGGACCTCGTCCAGATCCGGCTCGTTGCGGGCCGGGATGAACACGGTCTTCAGGCCGTTGCGCTGGGCGGCGAGCAGCTTCTGCTTCACGCCGCCGATCGGCAGGACGCGTCCGTTCAGCGTGACCTCACCGGTCATGCCGACATCGGCGCGGACCTGGCGACCCAGGGCCAGCGACACCAGGGCGGTGACCATGGTGACGCCCGCGGACGGTCCGTCCTTGGGCACCGCGCCCGCCGGGAAGTGGATGTGGATATTGCGATCCAGCACGCTCGGCTCGATGCCGATCTCTTCCAGGTGGGAGCGGACGTAGGTCAGGGCGATCTGCGCGGACTCCTTCATGACGTCGCCCAGCTGACCGGTGAGGGTCAGGGAACGATCGCCGTCGGCGGAGTTGGCCTCGATGTAGAGGACATCACCGCCCGCGCCGGTCACGGCCAGACCTGTCGCGACACCGGGGACCGCGGTGCGTTCCACCCCGTCCGGGGTGAAGCGCGGACGACCCAGGTAGTCCTTCAGGTCACCCAGTCCGATCACCAGTTTGCCGGTGGCCGCAGGGGTTTCGGCCTCGTAGCCCAGATTCTTGTCGTAGCCCAGACCCTCCGGCACGAATTCGCCGTTGCTGATCACGCTTTCGGTCTCGGCGATGTCCGCCGACTCCGACAGCTTCGTCGCCGCCTTGCGCAGCGCCTTGGCGATCAGCCGCTCCATCTGCCGCACGCCGGCTTCCCGGGTGTAGTTCGCGGCGACTTCGCGCAGCGCCTCGTCCGTGATCGAGACCTCCTCGGCCGTAAGAGCATTGCGCTCCAACTGCCGCGGGATCAGGAAGTCGCGGGCGATGGCGACCTTGTCGGCCTCGGTGTAGCCGTCCACGCTGATCAGTTCCATGCGGTCCAGCAGCGGGCCGGGGATCGTCTCGAGGACGTTCGCGGTCGCGATGAACAGCACGTCGGACAGGTCCAGATCCAGGTCCAGGTAGTGGTCGCGGAACGTGTGGTTCTGCGCCGGGTCCAGCACCTCCAGCAGGGCCGCCGCGGGATCGCCGCGGAAGTCGCTGCCGACCTTGTCGATCTCGTCCAGCAGGACAACGGGATTCATCGATCCCGCTTCTTTCATGGCGCGCACGATGCGGCCGGGCAGCGCGCCCACGTAGGTGCGCCGGTGACCGCGGATCTCGGCCTCGTCGCGCACGCCGCCCAGGGCGACGCGAACGAACTTGCGGCCCAGGGCCCGTGCGACCGACTCACCCAGCGAGGTCTTGCCGACACCGGGCGGACCGACCAGCACCAGCACCGCGCCGGAACCGCGTCCGCCGACGACCTCCAGGCCGCGGGCGGCCCGGCGGGAACGCACGGCCAGGTACTCGACCATGCGGTCCTTGACCTCGTCCAGGCCGTGGTGATCCGCGTCCAGCTGGGCGCGGGCGGCCGAAACATCGGTGGAGTCAGTGGTTTTCACATTCCACGGCAGTTCCAGGACGGTGTCGAGCCAGGTGCGGATCCAGCCCGTCTCCGGGCTCTGATCGCTGGAACGCTCCAGGCGACCGACCTCGCGCAGCGCGGCTTCCTTGATGTCCGAAGGCAGGTCGGCGTTCTCGACGCGGGTGCGGTAGTCCTCTGCGCCGTCCGGCTCGTCCTCGCCCAGCTCCTTGCGAATCGCATTGAGCTGCTGGCGCAACAGGAACTCGCGCTGGGTCTTCTCCAAGCCCTCGCGCACGTCCTCGCTGATCTTCTCGCTGACCTCGGTCTCGGCGATGTGCTGGGTGGTCCACTCGATCAGCTTGGTCAGTCGCGCGAAAGGATCCGGGGTGTCCAGGATTTCGCGCTTCTGCTCATTGCTGAGGTAGGAGGCCCAGCCGGCGGCGTCGGCCAGGGTGGACGGATCGTTCATCTGATTGACCGCGTCGATGACCTGCCACGCCTCACGGCGCTGCAGGACCGACACGACCAGCTTCTTGTATTCGGCCGCAAGCTCTTTGGTGCGTCCGTCGGCGGCCGGGATCTCGACCGGTTCGGCCTCGACCCACAGGGCCGCTCCCGGTCCGGTCACGCCGTGGCCGATCTTGGCCCGGCTCTCCGCCTTCAAGACCGCGGCGGGCGCGCCGCCGCGCATGCGGCCGACCTGTTCGATGGTCGCCACCACGCCGTAGGTGGCGTAGCCCTCATCGAGGCGAGGCGCGACCAACACCTGGTTGACCTTGCCCGCGCGGGCGGCATCGATGGCGGCCTGCGACGACTCGTCCAGCTCGATCGGCACGACCATGCCCGGGAGCACGATCGGATCGGTCAGGAACAGGACCGGCAGGTTCTGAGGTGTAGTCACGTCTTCGACCCCTTCCAAGGTTGAGCGTTACCTTGTCAACCTCGGGGGTATACCGATTGTTCCGGCCCGTTGTTCGCCGGGGGCGAACGATCGCTGAGCGGCGCCGTGAGCCCTATTTGTTCGGTGGCACGAACGTTTGATTGATGGTGGTGAAGTATTGGATGGCGGCGGCGATCGCGATCGGCGCGGTCACCAGTAGCTGGCCGGCGACCGTGCCCACCGCACCGAATGCGGCGATGCCGCCGAGGCAGCCGGCCAATCCGGCGGGGAGGAACGGCCCGAAGAGTCCGACGACGGTGGCTGCCGCGACCGTCGCGCCGGCGATAGCGCCCAGGGCGCAGCCGATTCCGGCGCCGCCGAGGGTGCCGAGCAGGGTGCCGGCGACGGCGCCGACACTGATCGTGCTGACCAGCCGATTCCAGGCGGCCGCCTCGCGATCGTAGGGACTTTTCCAGTCCGCTGAATCGTCGAAAGGCAGTGCGACAGGTCGGTAGACAGCGTGCCGCAGATCGAGCCGTGGCGTCAGAACAGCAGTGTGATCGTCGATCTGCGCGTCAATGGGGAAAACGAAATCGTTTACGCGGAAGGATAATTCGGTACCGGCGAGGGCTGTGCCGTCGGCCGCTCTGATCTCGAATACGTTGTTGTCGATCGTAAGGGAACCGGTATCGGTGGTGATGATCGCCGACGATTCGGTGGTGCGTGCGGCGTAGGCGACGCCTTCCGTTCCGGGCGGCGGCGTGGCGGCCGCGGCCCCCGCATCGAGACTTGTCACGGTGATCGCGAATGCGGTGATCAGGGCAAACTTCTTGATGTTCATCAGGTTTCCTCAACACGGATGTCAGGCGACTTTGGGCGTGGCACGCATGCTCACGTACACGCAAGGCGTGCCGTCGGCCGTGACGGCGAAGACGACGGGGGTGTAGTCCTCGCCGTCGGGACCGCCGGTGGCGGCGAATACGGTCTGCGAGACGGGAGTCAGAGTCGTCTCGAATGCCGGGGCCAGGTCTTTCATGCCGTCGATGAACTCGTATCGAATGCGCGCTCGGCCGGCGTTGTCGCCGACGGTGATCTGCACGCCTTCGCGTTTGTAGGCACCGACGAGGGCAGTCATATCGACCTCGGGCGGATCGGCGGGCGGAGCGAACGGTGCGGGCATGCGTACCCCGGCAAGCTCTGCGAGCAATTCGCCGACCAGATCCGAGTACAGCCGGGTGAATTCGCCGCCGTTGACGAGCAGGGCGATCGCCACTCCCGCGGCGGGGACGACCCGCAGGTAGGAGTGCTGGGTGACCGCACTGCCGTCGTGGCCGAAACCGGTGATCCCGTCCCAGTCGTAGAGCGCCCAGCCCAGACCCCAGCCATCGGCGGACATGGTCCACTTGTCCGGGGTGTCGACCTGGCGCCGCTGCATCGTCGCCACTGCCTCGGCCGAGAGCAGGCGGGTGCCGTCGGGGGCGATGCCGCCGTCGAGGTGCATCCGGGCCAAACGCACGACATCGGCCGCGGAGATGATGACCCTCCCGTACGGCCCGGCCGATCGCGGCATCAGGTCCCACTCCGACGCGGGTACCGGATTCGGACCGGTCGTGTGCCCCATTGCCACGCGGAAGCGAAGGGCCTGCTCCGGCAACGTCATCGAGCGTCGCAGGCCCAGCGGTGTGAAGATCATGTCGGTGAGCGCGCGGTCCCAGGTCGTGCCGGTAACCACCTCGATGATGCGGCCGAGTACGACATAACCGAGACTGCCGTAGGAATACGCGGTGCCGGGCGGCAGATCCAACGGCACCGAGCGTGCGGCTTCCACGTATTTGGCCAGGCAGTCGTCACCGCGGCCGGAGTCGTAGTTGAAGTCATTGGTGACTCCGCCTGTGTGACTGAGTAATTGGCGGATGGTGATCCGCTGCGTGGCTCGAGCGTCGGGTGTCGCGAACTCCGGAAGAACGCTCACCACCGGCGCGTCCAGGTCCAGCTTTCCGGCATCGGCGAGCTGCATGACGAGAGTGGCCGTGTAGACCTTCGCGGTCGAGCCGGACAGGAACACCGAGTCGGTCGTGACGGCCACACCTGTCGCGGAATTCAGTACACCGCTGGCCAATTCATGGATCGTGCCATCGGTCAGTACCGCCAGCGAAGCGCCCGGAATGTGGTGGTCCGCGCACAGTTCGTCGAGGCGGTCCTGCCATACGGCGATATCGAAGCTCATCGGGCTTCTCCTTATCCATCAGGTGTCCGCCTGTATGCGGCGGTCTGCGCCCGAATATGGGCATGGGGCATCGCGGGCACCCATCAGGTGTCCGTGAACCAGTGATCAGGGAAGTGGGATCAAGTGGTCGGCAGAGTGCCCGCGGCGCGTAGTTCGTCTCGGCGAACCTGCCATTCGGCAGCGATCGCGGGCATGCGCTCGGTGATGAAGTCGGCGAAGGCCGCCGCCTCTGCCAGGCGGGCCCGGCGCGGGCCGGGCGAATCGTGCAGCAGGTCGAGTCCGCGCTGAACGATCGCGGCCAGCATGCGGTATTCCTCGCTCTTGTCCAGCAGCCGCAACCAGATCCCGGGGTCGAGGTTGATCCGATCCACTCGTTCCCCGGCGGTGCGCGTCCGTTGCACCCACGACCACTCTTCGAGCTGAGTGACCGCGGCGGCCACCGCGCTGCGGCTGACCCGCAGCGCCTCGCTCATCTCGGCGATGCTCTGCTGCGCCGGATCGCAGATCAGCAGCCATCCGATCACGCGGCCGGTCATCGGCGGCAGACCGTTCTGACGTGCGAAGTGCCGTCCGATCCCATCGACGAAATTGAGCTCATCAGCAAGCGGCATACCAAGACCGTAGCACCACAATTCCTGAAATGACAGGAATTTCTGTCATTTCAGGAATTGTATGGTCACCGCGGCAGCGCAGCGACGGCGTCGACGGTCACCGATGCCTGCCCGACCTGCCGATTTACAGCCTGATCTCTTCGAGTGGGGTTTGCGCGGTCGGGTCCTGAGAGCCTTCGAGCTCCGGGTTTGTGGCGGGTGCGCGGTCAGCGGTGTGCGGCTTCAAGGAAGCCAACACCATGCCGATGACGCCGACGCCGAGCCCTGCAATGGTCAAGGCGTGCAACGGTTGTCCGATGAACAGCCAGGCGAGGATCGCGGTGGTGGCGGGGGTTGCGAAGAAGAGTTTGCCGACTCGGGTGGCGTCCCAGCGTCGCAGCATGGCGTTGAACAGCAGGAAGACGCCGATGGAGTTGATGACGATCATCCAGGCCAGGGAGATCGCGAAGCGGCCGGGGTCGCTGATGTGGACGTTGCCACTGATCAACACCAGCAGGCCCGCGAAGGGCGCGCTGACCAACTGATGGACGGCGGTGGCGGCCCGGCTGTCCACGGTGGGACTGAACTTCTTCTGATAGACGGTGCCCAGGCTGAGACCGAGCAGACCGACGACACACAACACCAGCCCGAGCCACGAGAAATGGGACTGCCCACCGACGGCGAGCGCGATGCCGATGCCGCCGATGCCGAACCCGATCCACTGCCGCACGCTGATGTGCTCACCCAGGACCCGCGAAAACAGCGCGATGACAACCGGATTCAGCCCCTGCACCAGGGAGATCACCGCGGCCGAGACGTGTTCACCCATGGCCGAGTAGAAGGCCGCGAACTGCACGATCTGCATGAGCAGACCGGCGACCATGACGTGCCGCAATTCACGGCCACGCGGCCAGACCGCATGCACCGCAAGGCCGTACAGCAACAACAGCGGCCCCGCGATGGCATACCGCCCCAGCAACACCACCATCGGCGGAGCCGCGCCCACCCCGATGATCCCCGCGATGAACGCACTACTCCACATCAGAACGAAGGCTGGCTGTGCAATCCCATCGGCGATCCGGCTTCTCATCTGCTGAACGTATGCGTGATGGAAGTGCGCGCAGGGGGGCATAACGCGCCGCAACCCGGACTCGACATGCCTGCTCCCGAGGTGGCGGCGAGAGTGGCGGCGAATGCACTGTTTTCGTCGCGAATCAGCGCACCGGGGCAGGGACGCCGCTCCTAGCGTCGGTGTGATGTCACGCAGTTATGAGCTCAGGGTTTACACCCTCGCCACCGCCGAGGCGCTCGACACGTATCGGCGGATCCACTACCCCCGGCACCTGATCAGCTTTCTCGCCTACGGCATAGGCGCACACGGGATCTGGACGAATACCGAGGAGGGCCACCGGCTCTACGCGCTGCTGTCCTTCGCCGAGGGAGTGGATCCGGCCGAGGTGGCCGAACGCTATCTGAACAGTCCCGAATTGCGGGCCGACATGGCGGGTTTCGACGTATCCGCCATTCTCGGCGTCACCTCCACCCGCTTGACGCCCTCGCCGGGCTCCGCCCTGCTCTGAAGAAGGACCACACCATGCTCAGTTCCATCGGCTACGGCATCACCGGACTCACCGGCGCCCTCCTGCTGTTGATCGGCGCCCGTGCCCAGCTGGTCCCCAAAGCCGCCGCCACTTCCTACGGCATTCCGGAGGTCCCCGGACTCGAGCCCTATATGACGATCAAGGCCGGACGGGATCTGGGCCTCGGCGCGATCACCGTGGCGCTGATGATCACCGCCCCCGCCCATACCCTGGGCTGGTTCATGCTGGCGGGCGCGGTGATTCCGGTCATCGACGGCTTCAATGTGCTGCACAGCGGCGGGCCCAAGGCCACCGCCTTCGGCGTGCACCACGCCACCGCCGCGGTGATGGTGATCGGCGCGGGCCTGCTGCTGGCCGCCTGATCCGGGCCGCGAGGTTCAGAGGGATCGGCGAAAGGCGCTGGGCGACTGGCCGGTCCAGCGGCGGAAGGCTCGGCCCATGGTCTGGTGGTCGCGGTAGCCGAGGCGGCGGGAGATGGCCTGGATCGAGAGGGTCCGGTCATGGAGGAGGGAGACAGCCAGCTCGTGGCGGGCGGTCTCGAGTTCGGCGCGCCAGGTGGTGTCCTGTTCGGTCAGGCGGCGTTGCAGGGTGCGGCCGCTCAGGTTCAGGCGGTCCGCGACCACCTCCAGGCTGACCGTGCCATCGGCGGTGACGCAGAACGACTCACGCAACTCCGACCGGAAGGTCTCCAGCCACGAGGATGCGGGCCGGGCAGTGTCGATCTGCGCCTGCGCGTAGAAGTGCAGGATCTCGCGCAGCTGCGGGTCGTGCGGGTGTGCGCCGCGCGCCGAACCGGCGTTCAGGAAGGTGATCGTGTCCGAGCGCTGATCGAAGTGAATATTGTCGGTTCCCAAGGCCCGCACCAGGTATTCGCGATGCGGCGGCGCGGAGTGGGCGAAATCCACCCGTACCGGCGTCGCCGCCGGCCCGAAGCCTTCCTGGGCTCGCCGCACGGCCACGGCCAGGGCGAACTCCCGATGCACCTGGGCGACAGCGTCCTTGGACGGGGTGTCGACGTAGGTCACCTGGAGTTGATCACCGTCCTCGACGACGCGGAACTCGACGGACGGATCACAGATGGCGGCGCTGAACCGCGCGGCGTCCCGGAAACCGTCCGCCAGCGTGGGCGCGCTGCGAATCAGGTAGTCCCACACGTGCAGTCGCCCGAATTCCGCGGTGGCGGCCGCTCGCACGCCCACTTCGCGGCCACCCGTCCTGACCAGCACCTCCCACAGCCGGTAGAGGTCGGCGGTGGGAATCCGGGTGCGGTCGTAGGGCAGCAGCGATCGATCCAGTCCACCGATGTGGGCCAGTTGCGGTCCCTGCGGCCCGGCGGGCTGCGCGGCATCCAGCACCAGCCGAATCACCAGGGACGACACGGTATTCGCCAGCGCTGACTTCATACCGCGTTCAACACGTCCCGGATGCCGTTGTTCCCGGGCCCGCGACTACCGGTTCGAGCGGCCCGCGCGCGGATGGAACAGGCGATACAGGTTGAAGCTGTAGCCCCAGCCGAAGCTCTTGGGGGTGAGGAATCGGGGGTCGTCCGGATTCCACCAGCGGGAGCGGACCCGCTCGCGGGTGGGGCGTCGCCAGTCGTACGGGATACCGGCCCAGGTGCCCTCGGGAGCGGGGGGTTCCTTGTCGTTTTCGCTGGTCATAGGCTCACAGTAGACGAATCTCGGCGTAGGGGTTGACGGCTTGGGCTAACTGCATTAGCTTTATGGCTATCGCAGTTAGCTTCACTCGCTAGGGAGAGAACGACATGACCGAGTACGTGGACATCGCAGGTGGCCGGATCGCGTACAACGAGGCCGGAACGGGCCCGCTGGTCGTGCTGTCGCACGGCATGGGCATCGACCGGAATGTCAACAAGCACCTGATGCCACTGCTGGTGGCCGCCGGCTACCGGGTGATCAACACCGATATGCGCGGCCACGGCGAGTCGAGCCTGGACTGGGCCTCGGAGACCGGCAAGGCCGCCATCAGCCGCACCGACGTCGCCAACGACCTGCTGGCCGTCATCGAGCAGCTGGGTGGCGAGCCCGCCGTCCTGATCGGGCACTCGCTCTCGGGCGGCTCGGTCACCATCGCCGCGGCGCTGCGGCCGGACCTGGTGCGGGCGGTCGTGGAGATCAACCCCTTCACCCTGACCCAGAAGGTCGACGTCGCAGCCCTTTTCACCAACTCGCGGCACCGCAGCGGCATGATCCCGCTGATGGCCACCATGATGTTGAAGAGCGTCGGCCAGTGGCTGAAGTACCTGAAGGTGGCCATGCCCTCCAACCCGGCCGACCGCGACGAGTACCTGGCCGAGGTGGCCGCCAAGCTGGCCGAGCCGGGCCGGATGGCCGAGTTCATGAAGACCGGCAAGTCGACCCCCGCGGACGCGGAAGCCCAGGTGCCCAACGTGACCCAGCCCGCGCTCATCATCATGGGCGGCGCCGACCCGGACTTCCCGAGCCCCGAGGCCGAGGGTCAGCGCATCGTCGCGGCCCTGCCCGCCGGACTCGGCAGCCTCGCCGTGGTCCCGGGCACCGGCCACTACCCGCAGTTCGAGAAGGCCGACCAGGTGGCAGAGTTGGTGCTGCCCTTCCTGAAGGAAAACCTTGCCTAGGGTGGGCCTGAGCCGAACCGACGTCGTCGCCGCGGGGGCCGCCCTCGCCGACGAGGTCGGTTTCGGCAATCTGGCCCTGGGCACGCTGGCACAGCGGCTGGGGGTGCGAACCCCCTCGCTGTACAAGCACATCGAGAGCCTCGCCGACCTGCAGCATGGCATCGCGGCGCTGGCCATGGCCGAGGTGGACCAGCAGGTCCGCGACGCCATGCACGGCAAATCCGGCAGCGCCGCGCTGGCCGCCTTCGCGAACACCTTCCGCGACTACGTGGTCGAGCATCCGGGGCGCTACTCCGCGACCGTCGGCGCGAAGTTCACCGGGCCGGATGATCCACTGCTGCAGTCGGGTTCGCGGGTGCTGGACTCGATGGCGGCGGTGCTGCACGGCTACGGGATCGGCGCCGACGAGATGGTGCACGCCCAGCGCACGCTGCGCTGCCTGTTCCACGGCTTCGCCACCCTGCAGGCCGCGGACGGCTTCCAGTGGAGCAACGACGCCGAGGACAGCTTCGACTGGATGATCCGCTTCCTGGATCGCGGCCTCACCGAAATCGGCTCGGCCTGAACCGAATTGCGGGACCATGAACCCAACACGGACAACGAGGGTGTTGGGGTGCCATGGAAGAGTACGAGTGCGACGGTGTCCGGATCGCCTACCTACGTCGTGGCGAGAGCGGCCCACCGGTGGTCATGCTGCACCACGCCGGTGCGGCGCATGTGGTGTGGATGCCCCAGATCAACGCGCTGGCAGGGCAATACCGGGTCTACGCGCTCGATCTGCCCGGATTCGGCAGCTCGGCGAAGAACCTGACGAACGACCCGGCGGGTGGTTTCACGCTGGCGCGGTACACCGAGTTGATCCACCGGTTCCTGGTCGAGCACGAGCTCACCGATGTCAGCCTGATCGGGAACTGCCTGGGCGGCGCGATCACCCTGAACACCACCCGGCAGCATCCGGAGCTGATCCGCGCGGCGGTGGCCATGAATCCGCTGACCGAATCCACCGTGCTGCACGGCAGACTCGGCCCGGCCGCCCGCCTCGACCGCGCCGCGCCCGAGGCGGTGATCCACGCCCTCGAGCACTGGCATACGCCGCGCTGGCTGGCCCGGGCGACCGTGCGCTACTGGTTCACCGGACGCCGCGCCTTCCGCGAATCCCCGTACACCGGCGCACTGTCGGCGGGCTATCCCGCCAAATCGCTGCTGCGCATCATCCAGGACCTGTCTTCCTTTGCCGCACTGGATGATTGGCCCGATCGCGACGGGCTTCCGCCGATCTGCACGATCTGGGGGAGTCGCAACCGCGTGCTGTCGGCGACCGCGGGCCGTGCCCTCAACGACCGCCTGCAACCGGATCGCGCCGAATACATCGACGACGGCGGCCACGTCCCGATGCTCGAGCAGGCCGCGCAGGTCACCACCATCCTCACCGAATTCCTCAGCGCGGCCCGGGTCGGCAAGACCGACCACGCGCGCTGAACACGCGCCTACGATGGCGGCCGGGGAGGGCCGTTGAACCGGAACGAGGAACGTATGAGCACCATGCTGGCCGCACGACTACACCTGGGACCGCGCTCGGAGTCGCCGCGCTCGCGGCGGCTGGAGTTGGACGAGGTGCCGATTCCGGAACCCGGACCGGATCATGTGCTGGTCAAGGTGGAAGCGGCGGGTGTGTGCCTGTCGGATGTGCATCTCATCGACGGGACGCTGACGCCGATGTTCCTGCCGGGCGACGTGGTGACGCTCGGGCACGAGGTCGCGGGCACCGTGCACGCGCTCGGGCCGGGCGTGACCACCGCGAAGGTGGGCGATCGGGTGGTGTTGCAGGCGGGCGAACTTCGCGGCGCGGCCACCTTCACCCGGGGTGTTGACTACGACGGTGGCTGGGCCGAGTACACGCTGGCACGGGTGGACACGCTGGTGCCGCTGCCGGACGAGCTGCCGTTCGAGCAGGCCTGCTTCATTCCGGACGCGGTGTCCACGCCCTGGGCCGCCATCACCGCCACCGCCGAGGTGAAAGCCGGTGAGGCCGTGGGCGTCTGGGGCGTCGGCGGCCTCGGTGCGCACGGCGTGCAGTTGCTGCGCCTGGTCGGTGCCGCCCCGATCATCGCGGTGGATCCACTGCCCGCCGCGCGGGAACGGGCGCTGGAGTTCGGCGCGGACCTGGCGCTGGATCCGGCCGATCCGGACCTGCGGCGCAAGGTGTTCGCGGCGACCGGGACCGGACTCAATGCCGCCTTCGACTTCGCGGGCGTGGCCCCGGTGCGCGAGCAGGCCGTCGTCTGCCTCGCGCCGCAGGGCCGTCTGGTGCTGGTCGGGCTCACCGACAAGCCGATCACCATTACCGGCGGGACCACGTTCAGCTTCTTCCAGCAGCAGGTGCGTGGGCACTACGGCTCGGCCCCCGAGGACGTCAGCAAGCTGGTGAAACTGCAAGGGCTGCAACGGGTCGACTTCTCCCGCTCGGTCAGCGCGGTGGTGCCGCTGGCCGATGCCGCCAAGGCCGTGCACGCCCTGGAGGCCAAGGAAGGCAACCCGATCCGGATTATTCTGAAGCCCTAGGCCAGTCGACGCTGGAACGCGTTGGTGGACTGACCGTTCGAGAGATCGACGGTGTAGACCCCCAGGTCCGCGGACGTGGGGGTCAGGTCCAACACCATGAAGCCCAGATCCGAATAGTTCTCGTAGAGCGCGGTATTCGGGGTGTGCCGCCCGGAAGCGTGCGGTTCGTCGTGCACCGATTTCGCTGCCGCGCCGGAGATGATCTGCCGGGTGCCCTTGGAGGCGGTGTCGGGCTCCAGCACCTGCAGCGAATGGTCGTGCCCCGAGAGCAGGAACTGGCAGCGGCCCAACACGTGCGCCTCGAAGAAGTCCTTCACATAGCGCCCGTCGATCGGCTCGATGCTCAATCCCTCGTATTCCCCGGCATTCCCGTGCGGCCCGTTGTTCAGGTACGGGTGATGGGTGCAGGCGATCTTCCACTTCGCGGGCGACTCGTCGATGGCGCGGTCCAGCCACGCCGCCTGCTCGGTCATGAACTGGCCGTCCGCGGCCCAGTACGGCTGGAACAGCGGCGGCAGGTAGGCGGCGATGGGATTGAGGTCCAGCACGAAGAATTCGACGACCGGCTGCTCCTGCGGAATCCGCACCGAGTAATAGCGCGACGGCATGAACCAGCGCCGCGAACGGGCGTGATAGGCCACCTCGTGGTCGCCGCGCAGCAGCCAGCCGCCGTCGCCGGGCAGGATCGAGGAATTGTCGTGATTGCCCTGCACCATGAGCCACGGGAAGTCGAGGTCGTGGTTGGGGTCCTCGAACTTGGCCGCGAACTGGGCGTCGTCATCCGACCACGGGCCCTGCTCGTAGACGTTGTCGCCGAGGCCGAGCGCGAAGGAGAAAGGTTGCCGCGCATGCTCGGCGCGCATGGCGTCGGCGACCTGCCACTGCGGGCGCGCACCGGTGCCCGCGTCACCGGTGAGCAGAATGCGCAGCCGGTCGGAATCGGGGAGCGCGAACTTGTCGGCCGGGGCATTGTCGGCCCGGGCGGTCGCTCCCGTGGCAGCGAGCGCGGCCACCCCGGCCGCGGCGGTGCCGGTGAAGAACCCTCGACGATCCAATGACATGCCGAACTCCCACCTTCGCATTATTGGTCGATCGACCAGTATTCCCGACCATGGAACCCGCCGCAGACTACGTCCCGGTCACCGGCCCGTCCGGACCACGACACGGTACGTTCTTGGGAGTCCGAATTTCTCACCATCAGCTCGGCCGTAGGGGGACGCTGCTATGACGACACTGGCCTCGGGCCTGTTCCTGGATTGGGAACGACTGACCGGCCAGACCGAACTCGTCGTGGATCTGATCAGCTTTCCCATCTTCAGCGCCATCGCCGGCTGGCTCACCAACTGGACCGGCGTGCTGATGTTGTTCTGGCCGGTCTATTTCAAGGGCTACCGCATCCCCGGCCTGGAGTACCTCTACCCCTATTTCCCGCGTCGCGTGCAGGTGCTGCCCACCTTTTCCGGCGACGGCAAACGACTCGGCTTCCAGGGCTTCATTCCCGCGCGCTCGGAGAAGATGGCCAGCATCTGCGTCGACAAGGCGCTGATGCGGATCGGCAGTCCCCGCGACTTCATCCACGAACTCGACCTCGAGGGCATTGCCGACTACATCGCCGAGGTGGGCCGCAAGCAGGTGCCGTCCATGGTCGACGAGATCATGAACCAGGAGAATCCGGACCTGTGGGGCGCGGTGCCCAATGCCGTGCGCAATGTGCTCTACCAGCGCATCGAGCGCGAGTTGCCGACGCTGGCCCGGCGTGCCTTCGATCAGCTCGGTGACAATGTCGACCAGCTCATCGACATCAAGGACTTCGTCATCCGGTATCTGCGGGAGAACCCGGAGATCCTCAAGGACCTGACCACCACCATCGCCGCTCCCGAACTGCGGTTCATGGTGAAGGTCGGCCTGCTGGGCGCGCCCTTCGGCTTGCTGTTGGCCCTGTATATGCAGGTGCACCACCACATTCCGGTGCTGGGCTGGCTGCCGGGCTGGTTCGTCATCCTGTCGGCCACCGCGTTGATCGGCGTCATCGTGAACGTGATCGCGGTCAAGGTGGTGTTCGAGCCGGGCGATCCGCAGCCGCGCTACAAGTACCTGTGGAAGCAGGCGCTGCTGGCCAAGCGGCAGCCCGAGGCCGCGGCCGATCTCTCGCACATCCTGGCCTACCAGGTGCTCACGCTGCCGAACCTGGCCCGCGAACTGCTCGACGGGCCCAATGGCGACAAGACCCGGCAGTTGCTGGAGCGGCTCATCTCCCAGGAGATCCACCGTCAGCTCGGGCCCACCCATTCGGTGGTGCGCAGCGTCTTCGGCAAGCGCCAGTTCGACAATCTCAAGATCGGCGCGACCACGGCCGCGGTGAGCCTGGCCCCGAGCCTGGCCGACGATCCGGAATTCGCGGCGGCCCAGGCCAAGAAGATCGACGAGTTCGCGGCCCGCAAGCTGCAGCAGCTCACGCCCGGCGAATTCATGGAGATGTTCTACGCCTCGATCGAGCAGGACGCGTGGCTGCTGTATCTGCACGGTGCGGCGCTGGGCCTGGTGGTCGGGGCCGTGCATCTGATTCTTTTCGGCTGGTAGCAGCCACTTTTCGGCGAGCAACCGGGACCGCCGGAAAACCAAGCACGCGTGCTTGCATTTTTCCGGACCGGCTGCGATGCTGGCCGGGTGGCCGATCTCGAGGCATTGCTCGCCGACTTCACCGCCGAATGCGCCGATCTCGATCGGCTGATCGCGGACCTCGACCCCGCCGACTGGCAGCGGGACACCCCCGCCGCCGGGTGGACCATCGCCCATCAGATCGCCCATCTGAACTGGACCGATCAGGTCTCCGTCATCGCCGCCACCGACGCGGTCCGGTTCGACGCATTGGTCCAGGAAGCTCTGCCCAAGGTCCTCACCTTCGTGGACGAGGCTGCCGAGGCGGGCGCGAAAACGCCTGCGCCGCAACTGCTCGCCGACTGGCGACGTGACCGCGCCGCCCTGGTCGAGGCGCTGCGCACGGTCCCGGCGGGCACCAAACTGCCGTGGTTCGGGCCGCCCATGAGCCCGGCCTCGATGGTGACCGCCCGCATGATGGAGACCTGGGCGCACGGGCAGGACGTGGCCGACTGCCTGGGCGTCACCCGCGAACCCACCGCCCGCCTGCGGCACATCGCGCACATCGGCGTGCGGACCCGCAACTTCGCGTATATGACGCACGGCAAGACCGCGCCGGGCGAGGAATTCCGGGTGGAACTGACCGCACCGGACGGAAGCGTGTGGACCTGGGGACCCGAGGATGCCGCGCAGCGCGTCACCGGTCCGGCCCTGGACTTCTGCCAGCTGGTGACCCAGCGACGGCACTTCGACGATCTGGCGCTCGTGGTGACCGGGGACGACGCTCGCGAATGGCTGGGCCTGGCCCAGGCGTTCGCCGGTCCGCCCGGAAGCGGCCGAACGGCGGGTCAGTTCGCCTGACCCGCCGCTTTATCCCGGCCTCCGACCAGAATCCCCAATTCCCACAGGGCTTTTCGGGCGCGACGAGCGCCAGCCTGGGTGCGCCGTGCCTGGTGCCGACCGGACGCCGTTGGCCGGAGGTCTCTTCGATGGCAGTCGAGTTGGCGCTCGCCGCTATCAGGTTTTTACCCAGGCTTTCGACGGGGAAAACCTGATGATGTCCAACCTTTCCATCTTGTGATACTGGTCATATCGGTGGCCGGTGTTACCTGAGGTCACCGTAACCTGGACGCGCGTACGACTTTCAATGGTGCGGGTCGCTGCGTCGTTCAGACGCAGGGGGACCAGGGGAGAGGGAAAGGACGCACCAGTCATGTCGCATGAAATCGCCGCGCAGGTGGCCGGGTCGACCCGTCGCGCCGCCCAGGTGTTCCGCTACAGCGCCATCGTCACCGCGAGCATGGCCAGCATCGGGCTGACCGTCGCCGCCGGGTCCTATATCGCCAACGAGATGGCGCACGAGCCCGGACGGCTCGCCGCACCGCCGTCCGAACACCCGGCCCTCATCGAACTCGGCGGCGGATCCGATCAGCCGAACGCGCAGTCCGCCGGGCCGCTGTCGGACAAGGTCGGACTCACCTCGCTGTTCACCACCAGCCCGATGGAATCGGTCCCGACCCGGTCGATTCCGGTCCGGATCCCCGGCACCGGGGCCGCCACCGCGGCCGACGCACCCCACCCGCTCATCGGTCAGGTCCGGCTCGGAACCACCTATCTGGGCGCGCAAGTGGCTGCGGCGCAGCACAATTCGATCACGCTCACCGTCGATACCAATCTCTTCGCCACCTTCGCCGACGCGCTGTTGCGCAGCCCGCTGGGCGAACAGCTGGGCATCACCGGCGATCCGACGGCCAATACCCAGCTGCGGACCGATGTGGACAGCCACGGTGATGTGACGCTGACGCTGTCGGATCCGTCGCTGGGGCGCTTCGGGGTGCAGATCGCCCGGCACCCCGTCCCGGCGACCGCCACGCCTGCCGAATCCGCTACCCCTGCCGAATCCGCCACGCCGGTGCCGGATTCGGTCACGCCGACGCACGGGGAAGACTCGCGCCTCACCGCTGTGTGAGACTTCGGGGTGTGTACGACTTCTGCGTGATCGGCGGCGGCATCGTCGGGGTGGCCACCGCGCACCGCATTCTCGAACGCCATCCGGGGGCGAGCCTGTTGCTGGTGGAGAAGGCCGGGCAACTCGGCCTGCACCAGACCGGGCACAACAGCGGGGTCATCCATTCGGGCATCTACTACGAGCCCGGCAGTTTGAAGGCACGGCTGTGCGTGCGGGGCGCGCGGCTCACCAAGGAATTCGCTACCGCGCACGGGATTCCGTTCGAGGAGTGCGGAAAGCTGCTGGTGGCCACCGACGCCGCCGAGCACGCGCGCATGCTCGCGCTCTACGAGCGGTCGGTCACCAATGGCGTCGCGGTGGACTTGCTCGACGCCGCCGAGCTGCGCCGGCGCGAGCCGCGGATCACCGGTGTCGGGGCGCTGTTCGTGGCGAGCACCGGCATCATCGACTACGGCCGGGTCACCCGGGCACTGGCGGAGCAGGTCCGCGCGGGCGGGGGCGAGATCGCGCTCGGCACCGAGATCACGGCCATCACCGAAACAGACTCAGCGGTAACCATTTCCGGACCGGCCGGGAGTTGGCAGGCCCGGCGGCTGGTGGTGTGCGCCGGGCTGCAGGCCGATCGAATGGCGCGGCTGGCGGGCCTGGACATCACGCTGCGCATCGTGCCGTTCCGGGGCGAGTACTACCAATTGCCGCCGGCCCGCAAAGGTCTGGTGAACACACTCATCTATCCGATTCCGGATCCCGAATTGCCGTTCCTGGGCGTGCATTTGAGCCCCACCATCGACGGCGAGCTGACCGTCGGACCGAACGCGGTGCTGGGGCTGGCGCGCGAGGGCTACCGCAAGGGCAGCGTGAATCTGCGCGATGCCCGGGAGATCCTGGGCTATCCGGGTTTTCACCGGGTAGCCGCCGCCAACGTCCGGACCGGGTTGCGGGAAATGCGCAATTCGCTGTTCAAGCGCGGCTATCTGGCCGAGTGCCGCCGCTACTGCCCGGAGCTGACCGCGGCCGATCTGCAACCCCGCGAGGCCGGGATCCGGGCGCAGGCCGTGCTGCGCGACGGCACCCTCGCCCACGATTTCCTGCTGGAACGCACCCCGCGCTCGGTGCACGTGCTCAACGCGCCTTCCCCCGCGGCGACCTCCGCGCTGCCCATCGCCGAGTACATCGTCGACCGCTTGACCGACGCTGAGTCCACCGATTGAGCGACCGCTTTTGAGCGACTCCCTGCAATAAATAGGATTGCTGTAGTACTTTTGGTGGCAGCCGTGGGACAGGGAGCAGCCTATGGGCCATTTCAAGTACGCGAGTGACGTCGGTGCGCCGGTGGAGGTCGCGTTCACGTACACGGACAACCATCAGTTCGTGCCCGACTGGGCCTTCGGCGTCGTCGCCTTCGAGCCGATCGGGGATTCCGATCACGGTTCCGGAGCCGTCTTCGCCGCGACCCTGCGGGTCGGCCTGTGGCATCCCACCATCGAGTGTGAGATCTCCGACTACCGCCGCAACGCGGTCATCGAGTACACACTGCGCCGACGCCGGACGGGGAAGCCGACGTCGGCGTGCGCCAACTTCTGTGTCATCACCCTGCGCTTCGATCCGCTCGGCTACGGCCGTGCGGTGCTGACCTCGGAGACCGAGTATTGGGTGCCGCGCGGTCTCACCGGCAAATTGCTCGGCAAGATGGCGGCGGCATTGGTGCAGGCCACGGTCCGACGAACGGAGTCGCAATTGCGTAGGGAGATAGAGGAATTCCACGGCACCGATCTTGTCGGCCGGATCGCGTAGGGTAGGCCGCATGATCATCGTGAGCACCGACGGATCATGCCTGCGTAATCCGGGCGGCGCGATCGGCTGGGCCTGGGTCAATCACGCGGGCGGGTCGGCAAGCGGCGGTGGGCCCTCGGGCACCAACCAGATCGCGGAGCTGCGTGCCCTCCTCGAGGCCATCCGGGCGCATCCCGGCGCTGAGCCCCTGCTCATCGAGAGCGATTCGCTCTACGCCATCAAGTGCGCCTCCGAATGGATCAACGGGTGGCGCAACAACGGGTGGAAGACCTCCACGGGTGCGGCGGTCAAGAATGTCGAGCTGATCCAGCAGATCGATCGGGCCATCGCCACCCGGCCCGGCCCGGTCCGCTTCCGCTGGGTGCGCGGTCACGTGGGCAACTACTTCAACGAGCAGGCCGACGGGCTGGCCGGGCAGGCCGCCCGGCGGGCCGCCGCCTCCGGCGCCACCGAGCCGGAAGAGCCGACGCCCTTAGATCCGGTGACCGAGCCGCTGCCGATCACGGAGCCGAAGACCGAAGAACTGCCCATCACCCGGCCCGCCGAGGCGGAGAAGGTGGGGGCGGAAAAGGTCGCGGCCACCACGCATTCCGCGCCGCAGACCCCACGCGTCCGCGCGGCGGCCACCAAAACGCCTGCGCCCGAGGCACTCACGCTGTTCTGATCCCCGTCATTCCGGCGCGCTTTTGGCCGGAATCCAACGCCTCGTCGTGTGGATCCCGGCCAAAAACATGCCGGGATGACGAGAGGGCCTGTCGCCGGATGATTCCGGAGACAGGCCCTCTCGCGTATGTCTTAGTTGCCCGGCTTGGGGGCCGCGCTGGTGGGCGCGGGCTGAGCGGCCTGGCTCGAGGGAGCCGGAGCCGCCGGAGTGCTCGGGGTGCCGGAGGGCTGGACGCCCTGCTGGTCGTTGCCGCCACCGCCGCCCGGGAAGAGCGGGTTCTCGTCACCGGCGTAGACCGGCTGGAACTTCGAGACCAGCCACTTGCCGTCGTGCTTCTCCAGTTCGACGTAGGTCGGGATGGTGAGCACGATGGGCTTGTTGTGGAAGTCGTTGGTGGAGGTCTGGGTCAGGCTGACCAGCACCGTCGCCTTGTTCGAGTCGCCGGACTCCCAGCCGCAGCGCAGCACGTTCAGCGAGGACTTGGCGTGCGCGCTGGACAGGATGTCCTTCACGTCGCCGGCCATCGGATCGAACATGGTCTTGAACTCGCCGGTGATCAGCGCCTGCACCCGGGGACCGAAGTCGTTCCAGGTGCTCTGGTCGTAGACCGAGACCGCCTTGGCGAAATCGCAGGCGGCCGTGCTGGCCGAATCACGGTCGGCGAGTTCGTTGCTCTTGGTGTGCGACTGCCACCAGAACGCGCCGAGTCCGGCGAGCGAGGCGACCAACAGCACGCCGAGCGCGATCAGTGCCACCATGGGCACGGCGATCTTGCCGCCGAGCGCGGACTTCGGCAGCGCGGCGCGCGGCTTGTCCGCCTCGGGGTCCGCGGCGGCAGTGGCCGATTCGGCTGCCGGTTCGGCCTTTTCGGCGGCGGCCGCAGTCGTGATCACCTCGGTCGCGGCCTCCGGCTCTTCGACCTTCGGCTCCTCGACCTTCGGCTCTTCAGCCTTCGGCTCCGCCTTGGTCAGCTCCGGCTTCTCGGTGGCCTTGTCGACGCTGTCGGTGGCCTGTTCGGCGCTGGCGGCGCTGTCCTGGGCATCGGCCTCGGCGATGGAATCGTCTTCGGTTTTCTTGTCCTGGGCAGCGTCATCCGACATGTATCGATCACTTTCCCGGTGCGCTGCGGACGCACCGTCTAGGTTTCGTCAGCGAGTATGCCTGTCGCGCATAAGAGCAGCGACAGGGCACTCACTTGATCGGCGGCAGGGTCCGTTCGTTCGGATCCGAGCCGGCGGGCGGGAGCGCGCCGTTGTTGGGCACGTCCGGTCGCGGAGCATTGCCCGATCCGCGGATCTGCTGATCCATGGGCGGGTTCTGGCAGTAGCTCGCCCATTTCGGGAAGGTGCTCTCCGTGGCCACATCCGCCGCCACCTTCTTGGTGACGTAGTCGCACCAGGTGCGCGGCCAGATGTCGAGAATGGTGTAGAACTCACCGTCGTGCGCGGGCACACCCATGGCGGAGGTGCCGAGCGCCAGCGACGGGAACAGTGCCCGCAGCGCCGGCGTGCGCAGCTGCGCGGCCTTGGTGATGGCCGCGAAGTTGGTGGCCAGGCTGGTCATCGGGTCGGCGGTCTTGTCCAAGACCGCGCCGAGGGCCTGCATCTGACCGGGAGCCTGCTCCAGGATCTTCTGGAGTTCGGCATTCGCGTCGTTGAACTGATTGAACAACACACTCGAATTACGGGTCAGCGTACCCAGATCCGGCTGCGCCAGCGAGGTGGTGCCCGTGATGGTCTGCAGGTTCTTGAGCAGATTGGTGGTCTGCGGCAGCAGATTGTCCAGGCCGGTGGTGGCCAGGCTGATCGCATCGATCATGGAGCGCAGCTGATCCGGCCCGCCCGAGAGCGCGGTGTCCAGTTCGGTGAGGATGACGCCGAACTTGTTCGGGTCGATCTCGGAGATCATGGCGCTGGCATTGTCGAGCACCGACCACACCGGGGTGGGCGTCTTGACCTTGTTCGCGTCGTAGGCGATGACGGATCCGTTGTGCAGGAACGGAGCCGACTCGACATTCGGGCGGAAGTCGATGTACTGCTCGCCCGCGCCCGAGAGCGCGCCGACCGCCACCACGGTGTCGGTGGGGATGGAGTATTTCTTGTCGATCTCGGCGGTGGCCGCGATGGCCGCACCGTCGTCGACGAGCTTGATGTCGGTGACCTTGCCGATGCGATAGCCGCGCAGCGTGACGTCATTGCCCGCCTGCAGACCGCCGGAACGGTCCAGATTGACTGTCACCCGGTAGGTTTCACGCAGCGGGTTCACCCGCATCACGCTGATCGCCAGGTAGGACGCGCCGACCAGCAGGATCAGTACGAGCGCGGCGTTGGACACCAGGTTCTTGTGGCTTTTCACCCAGTTCATCGGTGTCCCCCGTTGATCCGGCCGTAGATGATCTGCAGGACCTGGATCAGGCTGCCCCCGAAGTCGTTGAGGTCCTTGAGATCCGGGAACTTGCTGTTGGCCGGGTCGGTCAGCAGGCCGATGTCCAGCATGGACAGGGTCGCGGCCACCGCCAGCGTGTCGCCCTTGAACGAGGCGTCGGCCTTGGGCCGGATGTCGTGCAGGGCGTCGAGCGCGGGGCCCAGGGTCTGATCGGTCTTCGACAACGCCGTCATCAACTGGGTGACATTGTCGAGCAGGCTGGACAGCGAATCCGAGGTGGTGTTCGCGTAATCACCCAGCGCCGCACTGGTTGTCGAGATCTTGGTGAGCAGATCGCCGAGCGCCTGGTTGTTCTCGGCGATGGCGCCGATCATGCCGGGCAGGGTGTCGGCCACCTGGCCGAGCTGCTGGTGGTTGGCCTCGATGGTGTCGGCCAGCGCGCTGAAGCCGGCGAGGGTGCCGTCGATGCGCTGGCTGTTCTTGTTGAGACTGGCCATCACACTGGTCATCTGGGTGAGCACGTGACCGAGCTGCTCACCGCGGCCGCCGACGATGGAGTCCATTTCGGAGGTCAGCTTGGACAAGCTGGCAATGCCACCGCCGTTGAACAGCAACGACACCGACATCAGCAGCTCTTCGACCGTCGCGCCCGCCGAGGTGTCGGTGATGGTGTCACCGTTCTTCAGCATCACCGTGTTCGTCGCGGTCTTGGGCTTGGTGATCACCGAGACGAACACGTCGCCGAGCGGAGTGGCCTGGCGCAGTTCGGCGGTGGTGCCCTGCGGCAGTTCGATGTCCTTGCGGATATCCATGTCCACGTAGGCGTGGAAGTCCTTGGTGGTGATCTTGGTGACCACCCCGACATCGGAACCGCCGACCTTGACCTTGGCCTGGTCGGGCAGGTTCAGCGCATTGTCGAAGGTGGCGTGGATGGTGTACGTCTCGCCGCCCGCACCGGGTTTGGGCAGCGGCAGGCTCTCCACCGTGAGGCCGCAGCCGGAGGCGACCACCGCGGTCGCCGAGACCGCGATGGCGACGATGGCGCGCCGGGCCGCGCGGCCCGAACGCAGTTCCCGCAGAAGGCGATTACTCATTTGGTCATCCCCAGCATCGCCGCCATGAGTCCGAAATCGGGTCCGAAGTCTTCCATCTTGCCGGTGCGGCAACCGTCCGACTTCATCTGGATGCGCTCACAGAACACGCTGATCATCTCGCCGGAGAGGGCGGTGCCCAGGATGCCGTGCAGGCGAATGAAGTTGCCCTGCCGGTTGACCGACTTGTCGAGGTTCTGCATGAGCAGCGGTGCCACGTCGACGATCTCGGTGACCCCGGCCGCGTTGTCGCGCAGCTGCTGGGTGACCTTGGTCAGCCCGGTCAGCGTGCCGTTGAGCTGATCGGAGTACTGCGAGAACGCCCCGGAGGTATTGGCCAGGAAGGCATTCAGCTGATCCAGCGTGGCCTGCAGGCCCGGGGCCTGGTCGGCCAGCAGCCCGGTCATCTGGGTGATCTTGTTGCTGAAGCCGCGCACCGAATCGTCATTGTCGGCCAGCATGCTGGTCAGCTCGTTGAGCTTGATGATGATGGTGGAGATGGCGTCCTTGTTGTCGACGCCGGTCTTCAACGCGCCCGAGAGCGCATTGAGCACATCGCGCATCTTCTCGCCGTTGCCGTTCATCATCGGGTACAGCACGCGACCCGAGAGCGGACCGACACCGTCCTGTCCCTCTTGCGGTTTCAGCGCGGCGGCGAAGCTGTCGATGGTCTTGATCATGGTGTCCAGCTCGACCGGGGTCTTGGTCTGCTGGGTGGTCAGGTGCGCGCCGTCGGCCAGCTTGTCACCGCCGGTGTAGCGCGGGGTCAGCTCGATGTGGCGGTCGGTCACGATGGACGGCGAAACCAGCGCGGCCTGAACGTTCTTGGGGATGTCCACGCCCTTGTCCACCGTCATGTGGACCTCGGCGTACATGCCCTTGGGCACGATCTTGTCGACCCGGCCCACCTCCAGGCCGAGCACCGTGATCGGGTTGCCCTCGAACATGCCCGCGATATTGAGGAAGTCCGCGGTGAAGTGCTTGGTCTGACCCGTGGCGTCCTTCACCCCGAGCGGCACGATGGAGCACGAGCCGACCGCCAGGCCGACCGCACCGATCATGGTGGCCTTGGCAATTCGGCCGAGCCACTGCTTCTTCGGTGTCAGCTGCTTGTTCGGTGTCATTGGTGGCACCCCTCGTTCACCTGCGCGAAGCACAGCCAGTTGTCCGGGAACAGCCACGGCAGTGCGACCTCGCCGTAGTTGCCGTTGCCGAAGGCATTGTTGAACTGCCGGACGGACGGCGGCAGGATCGAGAGCATCCGGTCCAGGTTGTCCTTGTTCTTCTGCAGGCCGTCGGCCATGGTGTTGAGCTGAATCAGGGTCGGGCCGAACTGATTCTGGTTCTGCGCGCCGATCTGCTGCAGCTGCCCGCTGAGCGTGGCGATATTGTCCAGCAGGCTCTTGAGCAGGCCCTGGCGTTCCATCACCCGGCTGGCGATGGCGTCGCCCTGGGTGATCACCAGCAGCAGGCTGTTGCGGTTGTCACCGAGAATCTTGGTGACCCGGTCCAGGTCCTTGAGCAGCTGGTCGACCTGGTCCTTGCGGTTGTTCATGGTCTTGGCCAGCGCGCCGATGGCGTCGAGCGCCTGCACCGTCATGTTCGGGGTGTCACCCATCTGCTGGTTGATCAGATTCAGCGAATCCGCCAGCTTCTTGGTGTCGAGCTCCTCGAACTTGGGCGTGCCCTCCTGCACCACGTCGGCCAGGTTGTAGGGAACGACGGTGTTGGCCTTGGGAATCCGGTTGCCCTTGATGCCGGAGCCGTCGCCGGGGGTGAGGTCGATGTAGCGCGCGCCCAGCAGGGTCGCCATCTTGATCGACGCCTTGGCGTCCGGGCCGAGCTTGACCTTCTTGTCGACGTTCAGGGTGATCAGCACGTGGTCACCCTCGAGCTCCGCGCCCGAGATGGTGCCGACCGGAACACCCGAGACATCCACCTTGTCACCGACTTTGACGCCGGCGGTCTGCACGAATTCGGCCTTGATGGTCTGCTGGCCGATGCCGATCTGCTTGTAGGCGGTGGAGCCCAACAGCAGCGCGGCGATCAGGGCGACGCCGCCCACGCCGAGCCAGAAGTTCTTGTTGGCGTTGAAGCGAGACTTGAGTTTCGTCATCATGGCCGGCACACCGCCGAGTGGGAGTTGCCGCCGATCTGCGAGAACAGACCGCGCGGGAAGAGGATGCCGTACAGCGAGACGTCCAGGCTGCACAGGTAGGCGTTGGCGTAGGTGCCGTTCTGGGTGAACTTGCCGACGTTGGCCAGAATCGCGGGCAGATCCACCGCCGCCTGGTCCAGCTTGGCGCCATTGTTCAGCAGCAGCGCCAGCGCGTCGTGGCTGGAGTTCTGCGCCAGCACCAGCTTGGGCTGGATGGAGCCGAACATGCCGACCAGAGCGGTTGTGGCATCGGCGATCTGGACCGTCGAGGACTGCAGCGACTGACCCTGCGCGTAGAGCCCGCCGATCAGGGCGCGGGTCTGGGTGACCAGCGTCTCCAGTTCGTCGCCGCGCTTGGCCAGCCCGGACATCACGCCCGAGAGGTTGGTGATGACGTCGGAGAGAATGCCGTCGCGGCGTTCGAAGTCCGAGGCCACCGAGGCGGCCTGGGTGATGAACGCCGCCAGCGACACATTGTCACCCTGCAGCGCCTGGATGAAGGTGTTGGACAGGTTGTTCACCTGCTCCGGCTGCAGCACCTGGAACAGCGGCTGGAAACCGTTGAGCAGCGCGGAGACATCGAAGGACGGCTCGGTGCGCTCCAGCGGAATCGACGCGTTGTTCTTCAGCGCCACATGATCACCGGTGTGCGGCTTCTTCGGATCCGGCGGCGCCAGCGCGACATAGCGCTGACCGATCAGGTTCTGGTAGCGGACCAGCGCCTTGGTGTCACCGAACAGCGTCTGATCACGCTGCACGATGAACTTCACCACCGCCTGGTTCTTCTTGTCCAGGTCGATCGACTCGACCTTGCCGACGCGCACGCCGGCCATCCGGACGTCGTCGCCCGGACGCAGGCCGAGCACGTCGGTGAAGGTCGCGCTGTAGGAGTTGGTGCTGCCCGACACAGTGCGTGCGAGCGTGTTCCAGATGACCGCGGTCACCAGGACGGACACGATCGCGAAGATGGTGAATCCGATCAGCGGTTTGCGAATGCTCATCGGCCGGCACCGTTTTCGGTCACTTGCAACGTGGCACCCTTCAGGATCGGGCTCAACAGCAGGTATTCGGCCGCGGTCGGACGCCGGCCCAGCAGGGCGGTGATGGCGTCGTCACCGGTGAGGGCGATATTTCCGGCGGTGGGCACCGAACCCGGCGCGGCGGCCGGAGCGGCCGCGGCCGGAGCCGGGGCCAGGTTCGGGAACAGGCCCTGCAGCGGGGTGCCCGCGAGCGGGTCGTTGCCCGGCTTCTGGGCGGCGTCGGGCACGTCGGTGGGGGTACCGGTGGTGGTCAGGCCCGGGATCAGCGGGAAGCCCGCGGGCGGCGGCGTGATCGGGAGACCTTGTGCCGCATCGATGGCCTTGGGCCGCATGGCCTCCGGCAGCGTGCCCGGATCCGACACCAGCGGCGCGGTGGCACAGCTGGGGGCGGCCAGGTCGCCGTAGCGCGGGCAGTCGTCGCGGGTGTAGGGCTTGTACGGGGTGAAGGTGATGCCCAGGTTCCACCGCATCTGTTGCTGCGGGCCCCAATTGAAGGTCGAGCTCAGCTTGCGGACCGAATCGTTGAGATTCGAGATGGCCTGCGGGATGGCGTCCGGATTGTCCGACAGCGCGCCGAACAGGGCGCTGGTGCCGGTGGTGACGTCCTTACCGACATTGGGGTTGCGGGCGAAGAGCCCGTTCACCTTGTCGATGGTGGTGGAGGTGCCGGCCAGCAGCGAGGTCAGCTCGGCGCGGCGGTCGGAGATGGTCTTGGCGGTCTCGACCGAATCCTTCAGCACGCCCATGAGTTCGGGCGCGGACTGGTTGAGCGCGTGCATGGAGCCGGAGAGATCGTCGAGGAAGCCGCCGACGTCCGGGACCGAGCCGCGCACCTGCTCGAGCCAGCGGTCCAGCCGCTCGACGGTGGAGCCGGGCATGCGCCCGCTGCCGTCCAGGGCGTAGGACAGGGTGCCCAGCACCCGGCCGAACTGCACCGGATCGATCTGGCCCAGGATGTCGCGGACCTTGGTCAGGGTGTCCTGCAGGGCGATGGTGCCCTTGGACTCGTCCTGCGCGATCTGCGAGCCCTCCTTCAGATGCGCGGGATCCGTGCCGTTGTAGACGAGTTCGACCGAGGTGACGGCGAACAGGTTGGAGGGCACCACGCGCGCGGTGACATTGGCCGGGATGCCGGGGGCGTACTCGGGTTTCATCTCGATGTGCACCTCCTGCTTCTCGCCCTTGGCCGCGACGGTCACATCGTGAACCGCGCCGACCAGCACGCCGCGGAACTTCACGTCCGCGTTGGCGGGCAGGCCGTCGCCGGTGGTGGTGAGATTGGCGGTGACATTGACCTTTTCGACGCCGTAACCGCGATAGCGGGCGAACAGGAAGCCCAGCACGACGGCGACGACGGTGAGGCCGCAGACCCCGGCGATGAGCAGCTGCCGCATCGTCGGTCCGCGTCCACTCGGATCGATGAGCATGGTGTGCGGCCCCCTATCCCGAGATCCGGATGCCGGGGTTGACGCCCCAGATCGCCAAGGTCATGAACAGGTCTGCGAAGACGACCGCGATGATGCACAGCTTGATCGCGCGACCGGCCGCCACGCCCACGCCCTCGGGACCGCCGGAGGCGAAATACCCGTAGTAGCACTGGACGAACGTGGTGAGCGCGACGAACAGCACTGCTTTCAGCAGTGAGTACAGCACATCGTGCGGGATCAGGAACTGATAGAAGTAGTGCTGGAAGGTGCCTGTCGCGGTGCCGCCCACCAGGGCCACGGTCAGCGAGCAGGAGATGTAGGCCAGCGGCAGCGCGATGCAGTACAGCGGCACGATGGCGATCATGGCCGCGATCATGCGGGTGCTGACCAGATACGGAAGCGGCCGAATGGCAACCGATTCCAGCGCGTCGATCTCCTCGGAGATGCGCATGGCGCCCAGCTGCGCGGTGAAGCGGCAGCCCGCCTGCGCGGCGAAGGCGACGGTCGCGAGCAGTGGGCCGAGCTCGCGGGTGGTGGCGAAGGCCGAGATGGCGCCGGTCAAGGGGCTCAGGCCCAGCAGGTTCAGCGAGGTGTAGCCCTGGATGGCGACGGTCATGCCGCCGAATGCCGACAGGATCAGCACCACGCCGATGGTGCCGCCACCGACCACGAGATTGCCGTTGCCCCAGGTGACATCGGACAGCAGCCGCCAGACTTCCTTGGGGTACTGCTTGAACGCCAGCGGCATGGAGCCGATCGAACGCAGGAAGAAGAAGACCTGGTGGCCGATGCGCGCCAGCCAGTCCCGCGGCGCACCGGCCGCACCCTTGAGCTTGTTCAGCGGCCGCAGCAGCGGCGGTGTGTAAGTAGCTGACACGGCTCAGACCACCTGCGGCGGGAAGAAGGAGTTGTACAGCTGAGTGATGATCAGATTGACGCCGAAGAGCATGACGGCCGACATCACGACCGCGGTGTTGACCGCATTCGCGACACCGCCCGGGCCGCCCTTGGCATTGAGTCCCGAATCGCAGGCGATGATGGCGGCGAGCAGCCCGTAGATGAGCGACTTCAGCAGCGCCACAACCAGGTCGGTGGTGATCGCGAAGGAGGCGAAGGTCCCGATGTAGGAACCCGGCGTGCCGTTCTGGACGAAGATATTGAAGATGTAGCCGGTCAGGAAGCCGACGAAAACGACGAAGCCGCACAGCAGTACGGAGACCAACATGGCCGCGCCGAGGCGCGGGGCGACCAGGCGGCGCATGGGGTCGACGCCCATCACCTTCATGGCGTCGATCTCTTCGCGGATGGTGCGGGAGCCGAGGTCGGCGCAGATGGCGGAGCCGACCGCGCCGGCGATCATGAGCGCCGTGACCAGTGGCGCGCCCTGCTGAATGATGCCCAGCCCGTTGGCCGCACCGATGAAGGAGGTCGCACCGACCTGTCCGGCGACCGAGCCGACCTGGATGGAGACGATGACGCCGATGGGAATGGCGACCAGCAGCGTGGGGGCGGCCGCGACATTCGCCATGAAGGCGCACTGCCGGACGAACTCGGCGACGGGGAAGCGGCGGCGGAAAATGGCAATGAAAAGTTCGGCTACCGCGGAGACACCCATGGACATCATCCGGCCGCCGGTTTCCAGCGAACGTTTCGGATGGTCCTGCCAGTACGCCTTGGCCCAATCCACGGCCGCATTCATCCGTGATGCCGTTGGTGGACTCCCCTGGTCCGCCGGGCTCGTGGTCACGTGCACTGACTACCCCTCTCGACGCCGGAGTTACCCGTCTCCGGCGACTGTTGCTTGACGCACCTTACTACGGAGTTAGGAAAAGCACATCACCGATTGTGGTTCCGGTCATAGACCCGGATCACATTCGTCTTATGGCTGTGAACAGCCACATCAGGGTTGGTTTCGAGCCCAAAGAACCAGGCAGTTATCTAGAACATGTTCTAATTTTCACCGGCGGTCGCAGATGTGAACACCTACCGGGTAACAATTTATAGGATCAAATTTATCGGAATTCGATAGCGCTTGTGCATTGTTCCGATATCTCCATCCAACTAGGTATCCGCCCCGAACCCCAGCAGGACACGGCTGCGCAACATGTGGCAGTACAAGAGGCAACCGGGCACGAATACTGACAGGATGAGTAACCGCAGGTTGAGATTCGTGCGGCTTCCGACGTCTGGAGGGACATGATCAAGAAATTGGCCGGGGCGACCGGGGTTTTCGCCGTCGCACTGAGCACCGCGCTCTTCGGCGCCGGAGCCGCCACCGCCGATCCCGCGCCCGCCGTCATCGGTGGTGGCTCGGGAATCATCATTGACGACCAGTTCGAGTGCACCGTGACCACCATCGGTCACGACGGCGCGGGCCGGCTGGTCGGGATCACCGCCGGACACTGCGGCGACGCCGGAGCCAAGGTCTGGGCCGAGAAGGACAGGGCCGCAGGGCAGATCGGGCAGTTCGTCTACTCCAACCACGATCTCGACTACGCCGTCATCCAGTTCAACCCGGACCGGGTCGTCCCGGTCAATCGGATCGGCAATGTCACCATCACCGGGCTCGGCGGTCCGCCGGGATTCCCCATGATCGTCTGCAAGGAGGGCCGCACCACCGGCAACACCTGCGGGCTGTCCTGGGGTGACGTCTTCGACACGAGTGTCGAGACCTGGAGCCAGATGTGTGTGGTGGAAGGCGATTCCGGTGCACCGGTCGTCGTCGGCACCACCCTGGTCGGCATGGTCAACGCCTACCTGGCGGTGGCCTGCTTCGGGCCCGAGGTCGGCACCAATATGAGCTCGATCATGGCGGACCTCAACGGTCGCGGCGGGATCGGCTCGGGGTACTACCCCGTCTAGCCACGAGAAGTAGTGAGGGGCGGCGATTTTCGAATCGCCGCCCCTTTCTCGTCGGAAGGGATTCCGTCAGAGGGTATTCACGCAGACGACCACTTTGCGCTCCTCGTAGACATAGCCCTGGTTGTCCCCGGGGCAGGAGTCGACGCTGGTGGTGTTCTGCAGGATCGAGACGACCTTCACGCCATCGGACGCGTCGTGGGTCGTACACGGAATGCGGTGTGCGACATCGGTACCCATCTCCATGCAATCGCCGACCACCCAGTCGACGGTCAGGCACAGCGCGCCGGTCTCGACTCCGTTGTAGGTCTCGTAGTAGACCTGGTCGGCGCCCTTGCCGCACTGGGTGTTCACCGGCGCCTTGCCGGTCACCTGGTAGTTGGAATCCGGGCTGCCGCACACGGCCGCATCGATGGTGGCGTCGGTGGTGGTGCCGCCCAGCTTCACGCAGTCGCCGATCGAGGCCTGGAAGTCGGTGTGACCGCCGCGGTCCGCGCGCGGGGTGGTGCTCGGCGCGCCCGGGCCGGGCTTGCCCGTCGGCTTGGCCCCGGTGGTGGCCGGCGCCCCGGCGGGAATCAGAGTGTCGCCCGGCGCGGCCTGCGGATGGCCGGTGACGGTGCTCCCGCAGCCGGCGAGCAGCAGGGTGGCGACGGAGATCGCGGGGAGGGCGATCCGGGCGGAAAGCTGCTGACGCAACACGGAAGAGTCCTATATTTCGAAACAAGCAGATTTGAGTTCGATCATGCATATCACGCGGAACCCGACAAAGATCGAACCGAGGCGGCGAATCATTTCGTATAGCGATCCGTAACGGCGAAACCGGGAGCGCCATGCCTGACATCCTCGAGAGCTATGCGTCCTGGCAACGGGCCCGGAACGGGGATCCCTTCCGGGTGCGCATCCCCGGCCTGGGCGCGGTCGCCTTCACCGCCACCGCCGAGGGTGCGCGCGAGGTGTTCCGAGCCCCCGTCGAACTGCTCGAGCCGCCGCGGCCCAATCCGATCGAGCCGATGGTGGGCGCGGCCTCGCTCATCCTGGCCCGGGACGTACGGCACCGGCGGGAGCGGGCACTGCTCGCGCCCGCCTTCCATCGCAGTCGAATCAGCGCCTACGGCAACACCATTCGCGAGGCGGCCCGCGCGGAGCTGAGCGGTGAGCGGACCGGGCACCCGTGGCGGCCCGGCACCCGGATCGATGCGCGGGCGGCGGCCCGGGCCCTGACACTGCGGGTGATCCTGGCGGCGGTGTTCGGCATCGACGATCCTGGGCGGCGGGCCGAATACACGGCGGTCACCACGCAGTTCCTGGAGTCCTTCGGTCCGGCTCTTTTTCTGGTTCCGGCCTTGCGGCGCAATATGTTCGGAATGTCCGGCTGGGAGCGGTTCGGTGCCGCACGGGATCGGCTCGACGAACTCATCGATGCCGAGGTGGCGCGGCGGCGGGCGAACGGCGGCGGGGACGACCTGCTCGCACTGCTGCTGGACACCCGATACGAGGACGGCAGCGTCATCACCGCTGTGGATCTGCGTGAGCAGTTGCGGACGCTGCTGGTCGCCGGGCACGAGACCACCGCGACCACGCTGGTGTGGGCGCTGTACCGGCTGCATCGCGAGCCCGCCGCGCTCGAGCGGCTCCTGGACGAATTATCCTCGGCTGGAAGCGATCCGGAGCCGGACGTGCTGATGCAGCTGCCGTACCTGGACGCCGTGTGCCAGGAGACGCTGCGACTGCATCCACCCGTGCCGATCGTATTGCGCAGGCTCACCGGTGATTTCACCCTGCGTGGGATGCCGTTGGCGGCGGGGGACACCATGGGGATATCGGTGCAGTTGCTGCACACCGATCCGGCGGTGTGGCCGCAGCCGCGACTGTTCCGGCCGGACCGGTTTCTGGAACGGCGCTACAGCCCCTTCGAGTTCGCACCCTTCGGCGGCGGTCACCGGCGCTGTGTGGGCGCGACGCTGGCGGACTATGAACTTCGAATTGTGTTGGCTACTGTATTGACTGGCGTGCGGCTGCGGCTGACGCCGCGTTTCGCTCGATTCGGCGCACCCTGGTCGGTGCCCCACACGATCACGGTCGGCCCGCGTTCGGCGATCAGGTTCGACGTTCAACCCTGAAGCGCCGTCCGTGATTTCGATCACAGTGAGGTTTCAGGAAGCGTTCACTCCGAAACCGGCCGCAGCGGTGTCACTTTCGGGGAATCGCCGACGCCAACGGCGCATTCACGCCAGGCGAGCAACCACCCCGCAGTGATGTGACGTGGCACACACCAATGAGTCGGTATGCATAACTGGCACAAGCCAATTGGCTTGCGGGACGGATCGCTGTAGTAATGGAGCCGGGGTTGGGACCTACGCGGGTGAAGTGCGCCCGCAGTTCTTGCGTGTGTACGAAGATCTGAGAGGACCTTGCTGTGCTGCTTACCCGCTATCGGAGAACGGGACTGATCGCCCTCGCCGCTGTCGCGGCGACCGGAGCAGTGGTGGTGGCACCGGCATCAGCGACCCCGCTATGGCCGGGCGGCCCCGAACTGCCGGGCGTGCCGTCGGCCGTCATGCCGCAGCCCGAGAACGGCTCGCTGCCCACCGACCCGAATGCCAAGGCGCCGGTCCCGCCGGCCAACTTCGCGGCCCCGAACATCAGCCCCGGCGACGGGGACGTGGTCGGCGTGGCCATGCCCGTGATCATCAACTTCAAGGATCCGGTCAGCGACCACGCGGGCGCCGAGAAGGCCATTCGCATCACCTCCACCAACAAGGTGAACGGCCACTTCTACTGGATGGGCGATAAGCAGGTGCGCTGGCGGCCCGAGGACTTCTGGCCGTCGGGCTCCCAGGTGACCGTACAGGCGGGCGACACCAAGGTGGCCTACGAGATCGGTGACGAGTTCATCGCCACCGCCGACGACGCCACCCACCAGATCACCGTCACCCGCAACGGCGAGGTCGTGAAGACCATGCCGACCTCCATGGGCAAGAAGGGGCACGAGACCCCGAACGGGACCTACATCGTCAGCGAGAAGAACCGCAAGATGATCATGGATTCCTCGACCTACGGTGTGCCGGTGACCGATCCGCAGGGCTACAAGCTCGAGGTCGAGTACGCCACCCGCATGTCCAACAGCGGCATCTTCGTGCACGCCGCCCCGTGGAGCGTTGCGCAGCAGGGCTATTCGGACACCTCACACGGCTGCCTCAACGTCTCCACCGAGGACGCCAAGTGGTTCCAGGAGAACGTGAAGAAGGGTGACCCGGTGATCGTGAAGAACTCCATCGGCACCTTCAGCACCAGCGACGGCTGGGGCGACTGGAACTAAGCCTCCGGTTCGATCACGAAGGGCCCCGCTCCATCGAGCGGGGCCCTTCTTCTTGCCGTTGTTCGATTCGTCTTGCTGTTGGTCGATCGTTCACGTGGTTTTGGTCACCAAATCAATTGGGCTTTCGTACCATTCGTCCCATGTCCGCGCCCCCTTCAGGTGTGTCCGGTGAACAGTCGGTGGCGCGTGTCGACCGACAGTTAAACGAGCTCCCATCTGGAATTAACCAGCCATTAGCCAAAGACCGCAAGGCTGCGCGGGTGCGAACATGGCCCGAACGAGTACTCCCGACGCCCCCCGGGCGCGGGTGGCGAAGCAGACCCTGGCAGGACTATGCGCTGTTCGTCGTGCTCGTGGTGCCCAACCTGATCCTGTTGGGCGTCTTCGTCTATCGGCCGCTCGCGGACAATATCCGGCTCTCCTTCACCGACTGGAACATCTCCGCGACCGGGATGAACTGGGTCGGCTTCGGCAACTACACCGAGTGGTTCGGCCGCAAGGACTCCTGGCAGATCGTGCAGAACACGGTGATCTTCACCGTCGCCGCCGTGCTCGGCAGCATGCTGCTGGGGCTGGCGCTGGCCATGCTGCTGGATCGCAAGCTGTTCGGGCGCAATGTGGTTCGCTCCGCGATCTTCGCGCCCTACGTCATCTCCGGCGCCGCCATCGGCGTGGGCTTCCAGTTCATCTTCGACCCGGGCTTCGGCCTGATCCCGGATCTACTGGACAAGCTGGGGATTCACTCACCCGACTTCGCGCAGAACCCGCACTGGGCGCTGTTCATGATCACGGTCACCTACATCTGGAAGAACCTCGGCTACAGCTTCGTCATCTATCTGGCGGCGCTGCAAGGGGTTCGGGCCGATCTCATGGAGGCCGCCGAGATCGACGGCGCGAGCCGGTGGACCACCTTCAGCCGGGTGCTGCTGCCGCAGTTGCGGCCCACCACCTACTTCCTGTCCATCACGGTGCTGCTCAATTCGCTGCAGGTCTTCGACCTCATCAACGTGATGACGCGCGGCGGGCCCATCGGCACCGGCACCACCACCATGATCTATCAGGTCTATCGCGAATCCTGGGTCAACCAGCGCGCCGGATACGGGGCGGCGGTCGCCACCATCATGTTCCTGGTGCTGCTGATCGTGACGCTGGTACAGGTGCGGATGATGGACCGGGGGGACGAGAAGTGAACGCGCTCAGCAACAATCGAGAGCTCTGGGCGAAGGTGTTCGGCTACGCCGCCATGCTGTGCGTGCTGATCATCGTCGGCGTCCCGCTGTACTACATCCTGACCCGCTCGTTCATGGCGCACGCGGAGGTCTACACCCAACCGGTGACGTACTGGCCGAAGCACTGGCTGGTGTCGAACTACAAGGAAGCCACCACGACACTGCCGTTCTGGCAGTTCCTGCGGAACTCGATCATCGTGACCGTCATCGTGTCCGGGGTGAAGTTCGTGCTCGGCGTGCTGAGCGCCTACGGGCTGGTGTTCCTGCGATTCCCCGGCAAGAACATCGTGTTCCTGGTGATCATCGCGGCGCTCATGGTGCCCAACCAGATCACCATCATCTCCAACTACGCGCTGATGTCGCAGGCTGGTCTGCGAAACACGTTCGCGGGCATCATTCTTCCGCTCTGCGGCGTCGCCTTCGGCACCTTCCTCATGCGCAATCACTTCCTGTCGCTGCCCAGCGAGGTCATCGAGGCCGCGCGGATGGACGGCGCGGGCTGGTGGCGGCTGCTGACCCGGGTGGTGCTGCCCATGTCGGGGCCGACCATGGTGGCGTTCGCGGTGGTCACGCTGGTGAACGAGTGGAACGAATACCTCTGGCCGTTCCTGATGGCCGACGACGCGCGCGTGGCGACACTGCCGGTCGGCCTCACCCTGCTGCAGAACACCGAGAACCCCAGCGTCACCAACTGGGGACCGGTCATGGCCGGCGTCATCCTGACCATGCTCCCCATCCTCATCGTCTTCCTGGCACTCCAGCGCCAGATGATCAAGGGCCTCACCTCCGGTGCGGTCAAGGGCTGAGTGCCTTACCTATGAAGTCCCAGAAGGAGATTCACGTGTCCGAATCACGATTTCCCGGTCTGTCACGGCGCGGGTTTCTCGGCCTGGCCGGTGCGGCCGCGGGCGCGGCGGCGCTGACCGCGTGCGCCGGTTCCGGTGGCAGCGGCACCCAGGGTGGTGACTCCAAGACCATCACCTTCTGGTCCAACCACCCCGGCACCTCCAAGGACCAGGAAACCGAGCTCATCAACCGGTTCCAGGCCAAGTACCCGGACCTCAAGGTCAACCTCGTCGACGCGGGCAAGAACTACGAAGAGGTCGCGACCAAGTTCAACGCGGCCCTCTCCGGCGGCGACCTGCCCGACGTGGTGATCCTGTCGGACGTGTGGTGGTTCAACTACGCGCTCAACGGCACCATCGAACCGCTCGACAGCCACTTCGCCTCCGCCAATGTGAACGTGTCCGACTACGTCGACACCTTCATCGGCGACTACAAGTTCAACGGCAAGACCTGGGCACTGCCGTACTCGCGCTCGACGCAGGTCTTCTACTACAACAAGGACCTGTGGTCCAAGGCCGGACTGCCCGACCGCACCCCGAACAGCTGGGACGAGTTCGACGAGTGGGGCCCGAAGATCCAGAGCGTCATGGGCGGCGGCGAGAAGTGGGCGCACGGCTGGGGTGACGCCAAGAACTACCTGGCCTGGACCTTCCAGGGCCCGCTGTGGACCTTCGGCGGCGCGTACTCCGACGACTGGAAGCTGAAGTTCAACGACGCGGCCTCCATCAAGGCCGGTAACTACCTGCGCGATTCGATGAACACCAAGAAGTACGCGAGCATCCGGCCCACCTACGCGGTCGACTTCGGCAACGGCATCATCGCCTCCGCCATCGGCTCCACCGGTGACCTCAAGAGCATCAACACCAATGCCGCGGGCAAGGTGCAGTACGGCACCGGCTTCCTGCCGCACCCGAACGGGCTGGCCGGCGCCACCACCGGCGGTGCGGGCCTGGCGATTCCGTCGCGGATCAGCGACGCCCGCAAGGCGAACGCGCTGAAGTTCATCGACTTCATCACCAATGCGGAGAACACCTCCTACTTCTCGCAGGCCACCGGCTATGTGCCGGTGCGCAAGTCGGCGCAGCAGGATCCGAGCATGGCCGACTTCCTGGCCAAGAACCCCAACTTCAAGACGGCCATCGATCAGCTGCCGCTGACCAAGCCGCAGAACTACGCGCGCGTGTTCGTGCCCGGCGGCGATCAGATCATCGGCACCGGGCTCGAGCAGATGGGCCTGCAGAACCGGGATACGGCAGCCACTTTCGCCGATATCACCAACCAGCTGCAGACCATCATCGACCGGCAGATCACGCCGAAGCTGCCCAAGTAAGTTACTGAGCGAGGAGATCCGCCGGCATGGCGACTGTGCAGTTCGAGGGAGTTTCCCTCACCTATCCGGGCGCGCCCGGCCCCGCGGTCGAAGACCTCAACCTGGACATCGCCGACGGCGAATTCCTGGTGCTGGTCGGGCCTTCGGGCTGCGGCAAGTCCACCAGTCTGCGCATGCTGGCGGGTCTCGAGGCGGTGACCGGCGGGCACATCCGCATCGGCGGCCTGGATGTGACCGGCCTGCCGCCGCGGTCACGTGACGTGGCCATGGTGTTCCAGAGCTACGCGCTCTACCCGAACATGACCGTGGCCGAGAACATGGGCTTCGCGCTGCGCAATGCGGGAATGAGCAAGGCCGACACCCTGGTTCGGGTGCAGGAGGCTGCGGCCATGCTCGAGCTGGAGGAGCTGCTCGACCGCAAACCCGCGCGCCTGTCCGGCGGACAACGTCAGCGCGTCGCCATGGGGCGGGCCATCGTGCGGCGACCACAGGTGTTCTGCATGGACGAGCCACTCTCGAATCTCGATGCCAAGCTGCGGGTTTCGACGCGTTCGCAGATCGCGGCGCTGCAGAAGCGGCTGGGCACCACCACCGTCTACGTCACCCACGACCAGGTCGAGGCCATGACCATGGGGCATCGGGTGGCGGTCATGAAGGACGGCAAGCTGCAGCAGGTCGCGGCGCCCCGGGAGCTGTACGACAATCCGGTCAATACCTTCGTGGCCGGATTCATCGGCTCGCCCGGCATGAACCTGCTCACCGCACCGGTGCGCGAGGGCGCGGCCGTCATCGACGAACTGCGGATTCCCTTGCCGCGCACGGTCGAGGGCAAGAACGTGGTCGTGGGCATCCGCCCCGAATCCTGGGAGGTCACCACCGACTCGAGCAATGCGCTCGCGGTCGAGGTGGAACTGCTCGAGGAACTCGGCTCGGAATCGTTCCTCTACTCCCACGGCATCGCCGACGAGTGGTCCAGCCGCTCGGGACGGGTCGTGGCCCGCGTCGATCGCCGCTTCCAGGTGGCGCTCGGCGACCGGCTGTACTTGACTCCCAAGCAGGATGAACTCTTTTTCTTCGATGCGGAAACCGAAGAGCGCCTTCGCTAGAGGCGGCCTGGCGGCGCTCGCGTCCGCCGCCGCGCTGAGCCTGCTGCCGGGGTGCGCCCCGGCGGCGGGTCATGCCGCGCCGCTGCTGTTCGCGCATCCCGGTGTGCTGGTCTCCCGGGAACAACTCGACTTCGCCAAGCAGCAGGTCGCGGCCGGGGCGCAGCCCTGGAAGGGCGCGTTCGATCAGCTGATCGCGAGCTCGTACGCAGCACTCGACCACGTGCCCGTACCCCGGGCTGTGGTGGACTGCGGATCGTATTCCAAGCCGGACAACGGGTGTACCGATGAGCGCAAGGACGCCGTCTCGGCCTACACCGACGCGCTGGCCTGGTATCTCACCGGCGACGGCCGCTACGCGGACAAGGCGATCGAGATCATGGACGCATGGTCGGGCACGGTCACCGACCACACCAATGCCAATGCACCGCTGCAGAGCGGTTGGGCGGCGTCCATCTGGACGCGCGCCGCCGAGGTCGTCCGGTACACCTACAACTGGCCCGGGGCCGGGCGTTTCGGCGACATGCTGCGAAACGTGTACCTGCCCAAGGTGATCAACGGCTCGCAGTCCAACGGCAATTGGGAACTCACCATGCTCGAGGCCACCCTCGGCATCGCGGTGTACACCGAGGATCGGCCGACCTACGACAAGGCCGTGGGCATGTACCTCGACCGCGTCCCGGCCTACATCTATCTGTCCTCCGACGGCCCGCTGCCGAAGATCTCGGCGCGCAGCAACTTACGCACTCCGGAGGCGATCGTCCGGTACTGGCAGAACCAGTCCGTCTTCGTCGACGGCCTCGCCCAGGAGACCTGCCGCGACTTCGAGCACACCGGCTACGGACTCTCCGCCATCGCGCACATCGCCGAAACCAGCCGCATCCAGCACGAGGATCTGTACCCGCAGGTCGGCGAACGGCTGCGGGCCGCCTTCGAGTTCCACGCCAGATACGAACTGGGCGAACCGCTCCCGGCCGATATCTGCGGCGGCAAGTTCGACAAGAAACTGGGCCCGACCACCGAGGTCGCGCTGAACGCCCTGCACAACCGAATGGGCCAGGACCTACCGGAAACCCAGAAGCTGACCGATCAACTACGCCCGGAAGGCGTGCTGATGTTCAGCCTCTGGGAAACCCTGACCCACGCGGGTAACCCGAACTGAGCTACCAGATCTTCACGCGCTCGGCAGGTTCCAGGTAGAGCGCGTCGCCCTTGGTCACCGCGAACGCCTCGTGGAAGCTGTCCAGGTTACGGACCACCCCGTTGCAGCGGAACTCCGGCGGCGAGTGCGGGTCGACGGCGAGCCGGCGGATGGCCTCCTCGGTGCGCGCCTTGGTGCGCCACACCTGCGCCCAGCCGAAGAACACCCGCTGCAGGCCGGTGAGCTCGTCGAGGACGGGGGAGTCCTGCCCCTCGGTGGCGATCCGGTACGCCTCCAGCGCGATCGACAGACCACCCAGGTCGCCGATGTTCTCACCGATGGTGAACTCGCCGTTGACCGTGTGGTCGTCGGTGAGGTCCTTGGGGGAGAACTGGTTGTACTGGGCGATCAAAGCCTTGGTGCGCTTACCGAATTCGGTGCGATCCGACTCGGTCCACCAGTCGACCATATTGCCGTCGCCGTCGTACTTCGAACCCTGATCGTCGAAGCCGTGGCCGATCTCGTGGCCGATGACCGCACCGATCCCGCCGTAGTTGGCGGCATCGTCGGCGTTCATGTCGAAGAACGGCGGCTGCAGGATGGCGGCCGGGAAGACGATCTCGTTCATGCCCGGGTTGTAGTAGGCGTTGACCGTCTGCGGGGTCATGAACCACTCGCCGCGATCCACCGGGCCACCCAGCTTGTTCAGGTCCCGATCATGCTCGGCGGCATAGCCGTTGCGGTAGTTGCCCACCACGTCGGCCGGATCCACGATGATATTGCCGTAGTCGCGCCACTCGTCCGGGTAGCCGATCTTGGGGGTGAACTTCTCCAGCTTGGCCAGTGCGGCCTGCCGGGTGTCCGCGCCCATCCACTCCAGCCGGGAGATATTGCGGCGGTAGGCCTCCTGGAGGTTCTCCACCAGTTCGACCATGCGGGCCTTGGCCTCCGGCGGGAAGTGCCGGGCCACATAGAGTTTGCCGACGGCCTCGCCCAGCAGATCCTGCACCAGCGAGACGCCGCGCTTCCAGCGCTCGCGATTCTCCTGCGCGCCGGTGAGAGTACGGCCGTAGAAGTCGAAGTTCGCCTCCACCAGCTCCGCGGTCAGGTAGGGGGCGCGGGCCTTCACGACCCGCCAGGCCGCCCAGGCCTTCCAGTCGTCCAGCGATTCCGCGGCCCACACCTGCGCGAAGGTGCGCACGTAATCCGGCTGGCGGACCACCACTTCGGCGAACAGGTCGGCACCCGAGCGCTCGGCGCCCGTGGCCAGCGCGGAAGTCCAGGCGGCCCAGTCGAATTCCGGGTTCTCCGCGGCCAGCGCCTCGAAAGTGGTGAGGTTGTAGCTCAATTCGGCGTCACGACGGCGCACCACGTCCCAGTGCCCGGCGGCCAGCTTGGCCTCCAGGTCGAACACGCGCTGCGCGTCGTATTCCAGACCTGCCAGCTCGAACATGTGGCGGACGTGGGCGACGTACTTCTCGCGGATCTCCGCGTATTCGTCCTTGTGGTAGTACGACTCGTCGGGCAGGCCGATGCCGGACTGGGTGGCGTGCACCAGGTACCGGGTGGAGTTCTTGTCGTCGGTGTCGACGTAGAAGGCGAGCGCGCCGCCCACGCCGGTGCGCTGCAGGCGGCCGATGAGCGCGGCGAAATCCGACCGGTCGGACACGGCGGCGATGGCGGCCAGCTCCTCGGCGATCGGGGTCAGGCCCGCGGCCTCGATGGCCTCGGCGGCCATGAAGCTGTTGTACAGGTCGCCGATCTTGCGCTCTTCGGAACCGGGGGCGCCACCCGACGCGGCCGCATCCTGAATGATTGCCTGCACGTCGAGTTCGGCCTGGTCGTAGAGCGTGCGGAAGGCACCGTCGACCGCCCGATCCGCCGGTATCTGATAACTGTCCAGCCATTTGCCGTTGACGTGCGCGAACAGGTCATCCTGCACCCGCACGTCCGCGTCACGGAAGGACAGGTCGATACCGGAGGGAGGCGTCAGCTGCGAAGTCACGATTCCCAGTATGCCCACTCCGGTGGCACACGGCCGGTGTGTGTGAACTTCGCACCCCTTGCGTTCACGATCAGTGAACGCAATGCGGTGTCAGGCCGTAATGGGTGTCCGGTCGAACTCCCCGTCCCGGACCCCGGCGACAAAGGCATCCCATTCGCCAGGGGTGTAAACGAGGATGATCTCTCCGCGCCGGAGAGTCGTGTGGCCGTCCGCACCGGTCTCCGCGATGAGCGCGGTGCGGTGGATATGGCGGCCCAGCACAGTGGCGAGGAATGACATCCATTCGGCCGCTGCGACGGTGATGATGGGCTCGTCGTCAAGGCGATGTTCCGGATTGCGCCGGTACTTGCTGTCGCGGATGAGCACCGCATCACCGTCGAATCGAACCTCCACGCACTGATTTCCGTTATTGGTACGAGACGACGTGAACCAGCCGGTGGATTCCGGCTGGTACTTCGCGGTGGTTTGCATGGGCAGCATTTTACAGTTACGCATGCGTCTCCTACCCTTGCGAATAATGTTTGATCAGCTCCAAAGATTCTGCGCGACCTAGAGATTGGTCCAGTGCACGCACAAATGCGAACCGCAGATCGCGAATCTGCTCCGGATCCTCCACGGCCCCACCGAAAACCGCGCTCTCCACCCAGGTGAAGGTCGGAAGATTTTCGGAAGCGAAATCCAGCAGATGAAAACTCGAACCGCCCAGCAGTGCGCCGCGGGTCGCGGTGAACGGAATCACCCGCACCGTAACCGAATCCAGTTCGTCCAGCAGATCCGCCAGATGTTCCAGTTGCCCGCGCAATACTTTCGGGCCGCCGATTTGTTGCAGCAGTGTCGCCTCACCGATCACGGCGGTCAACTCCACCCGATCGTCGCCGCGCAACCGCTCCTGCCGCCGCAACCGCACGGCGACAAGCTGTTCCACCTGCACCGGCCGAATCATGACGTCGGCGCTGATGAGCGCGCGGGCGTATTCCTCGGTCTGCAACAGCCCGGGCACCACCAGGCTGTCGTAACTGCGGATGCTCTCCGCACCCAGTTCCATGCCGTAATACCGTTGCAGCTCCGTGCCGATCAGGGCCGAGGACTTGGCCCACCAGCCGCGCTCCTTGCTCAACGCCAGCAACTCCAGCAGCTCCGCGTGCTCCTCGCCCTCCACCTCGAGCAGCTCCAGCACCGGGCCGATGCTGGTGGCGGTGAGCACGCGCCGGCCCTTCTCCACATGCGACCAGTTGGCCGGAGTGAAGCCGACGCGCTTGGCGAAGGTCGCCGAATCGAAGCCGCGCTGCTCGCGTAGTTCACGCAGCCGCAGGACCAGCTCCCACCGGGCGACCGTGGGCGAGACGGGTGCCATGGTCAGTGATGCTACGCCCTCAACTCGCTGGCGTGTGACTATTGTCATACCGATTGCCCCGGCATAGGGTCGGTAGCAGGAGGTTCGCCATGAGCGCGCTGGACCCGTCCTCATACACGGATACGCAGGAAGCACTGGCCCGGTGCCGCCGCTACCGCAAGGAGCACGGCCTCTACGGCGTAGTGGACTCGGCCCTGGGCCGAATCATGTTGGAGGTCGGGGCCGTCGGCGCCGTCACCATGCCCACCGACCTGGGACGGCAGGTCCGTGACCGGCTCGTGGCCGGGCACCGGTGCGGACCCGTCATCGCCCACCCGCGCTCGGGGCGATGGACCTTCCTGACCGGTCCGATGGACGGCTCGTACCTCGACACCGACCTGTTCTCGGACCTGTTTCGCGATTGCGCGTCCGTAGCGCTGCCCGGCAGCAGCATCGTGCTGCCCTCACCGTCGGACGAGCACAGCGGCTACCGCGTGTGGATTCACCCGCCGGAGGGCGACTTTCGGCCGGAGCTCGCCGAGGTACTCGCAGCAACCCGCGAGTGTCGCCCCGTCAGCGGGTAGGCGCCGGCGTCAAAGTGACGCTGAACTTGTCCTCGACGCGCTTGTTGAATTCGTCCTGGCACTGCTGGACCTTGGACTGATCGCCGCCCGCCTTGTTGATGCAGTCGATCAGGTCGGTGCCGCCGGTGTCCTTGAAGACCACCCAGACGAACAGGCCGATGATCACGCCGCCGATCAGGCTGATGGCGCCCATGATCGCGCCCGTCAACGCCATCCCGAACCCGCCGGAGCGGCCGCGCCGCGCCCGGACCACCGCGATCACGCCCAGCACGATCGCGATCAGCCCGAACAGCACGCCGAGGATCGTCAGCAGGATGGTCCAGAAGGTGAGCAGGCCCAGAATGCCGAAGACCAGGGCGGTGATCGCCATGCTCTTGCCCTGCGGCGACTCCTGCCAGTACTGCGGTCCGCCGGGCGGCGGATAGCTTCCGGGCGGGGCCGACGGGTACTGACCGTAGGGGCCGGGCTGACCGTACTGGCCCGGTCCCGGCTGACCGTACTGCTCCGGCGGCGGGTACTGGTTCATGAGGCGATGCTATTGCCCACCGAGTCGGGCATGCATCTCCCACACCAGAATCTCCGAGGGCAGGTTCGCGACCACGCGCTGACCGCCGCTGCGGGCCAGCCGCACCGCGTCACCCTCGTACAGGGTGCCAACTCCCTCCATCTCCACCTCGCCGCGCGCGATGAAGACATGCAGGTAGGGGGCCTCCGGCAGGCGGACCTCGGCGGCCTCGCCCGGCAGCCGCGCCACGTGCAGGGCGGAGTGACTGCTGGCGATGGCGATGGCGGTGCGGTCGCGATAGCGGGGCAGCCCCGAGGCCACGGTGACCAGGCCGCCGCCCGCGAGCTCGTCGTCGACCTCGAGCTGCTGATAGCCGGGCGTCAGTCCGGAATCGTCCGGCACCACCCACATCTGCACGAAATGCACCGGCTCCTGATGTTCGGGCGCGGCACTGATCCGCCAGGAATCGTTCTTCTCCGAATGCAGAATGCCGGTGCCCGCGCTCATGCGCTGGGCCAGGCCCGGATAGATGACGCCGTTGTGCCCGAGCGAATCCTGGTGCACCAGGCTGCCACTCAAGACCCAGGTGACGATTTCCATATCCCGATGCGGATGGGTTTCGAAGCCCTCACCGGGGAGAACGATGTCCTCGTTGTTCACCAGCAGCAGGCCGTGATGGGTGTTGTCGGGGTCGTAGTGTTCCCCGAACGAGAACGAATGCTTCGAATCCAGCCACGCCACACGGGTTTTCATGCGGTCGCCGCCACGATGGATATCGATGTGTGGTGTCGTGAGGGTGGACACCGCCGTACTCCTCTCACCGGCGAGCACCGATCGGGTTCCAGGGTAGGGGCACAATCTATGCCTCGCGCTGAACTCCAGGTAAATAGTCTAGCGTGGGAGCACCGTGGCTCCGCCCGCTGCCGACCAGGCACTTCGGCCCAGGCAGTAGGTTCAGGCAAATACCCGGCGACCCGTTCACGCCCCGGCGGGCCGCGGTCGGCGACCGTATCATGATGTGCCGCAAGCGAAACGGGAGGGAGAGCAGGGGGATGCGACCCGAGGTACTCGCGGGCATCGAACGCGAGCTCCGACAGCAGGCCGGGAGTGAGGGCATCGTCCACTTCGTGGTGGGCGTGGCCGTCTTCCGCGCTGGCAAACTGCTGGTCGTGCGGCGTGTCGCGGATGGCTCGAATGCGGGGATGTGGGAACTGCCCGGCGGGGGAGTGGAATCCGGGGAATCCTTCGCCGAGTGCGTGGTCCGCGAATTGTTCGAGGAGACCGGGCTGCGGGTGCTGCGAATCACCGATGTGCTGGGCGGATTCGACTACGCCACCCGCACCAAATCACGAGTGCGCAAGTACAGCTTCGTGGTCGAGGCGCAGGACGGCGAGATCCGGCTCGATCCCGACGAACACGACCGCTACCAGTGGATCGACGCCGACACCGTCGACAACCTACCCATGGCCGACGATATGCGCGCCGCCGTCTTCGCGCTCGTCACCACGCACCCCGCCAGGTGATCAGCGGGATGTCACCGTGACCGCGGCCGCGCCCCCCAGCACCCTGCGCGAGCGGTTCGCGGCGGTCCGCACCGGACTGCGCGAGAATCCCGGCACCCTGCGACTGACCACGGTCCGCCTGGCCGGACAGTTCGGCGACGGCATGTTCCAGGCCGCGCTCTCGGGAGCGATCCTGTTCAACCCCGAACGCGAGACCGACCCGCTGGCCATCGCGGGCGGCTTCGCGGCACTGCTGCTGCCGTATTCGATCATCGGACCGTATGCCGGCGCACTGCTGGACCGCTGGGATCGCCGCCTGGTGCTGCTGGTCGCGAACCTGCTGCGCGCGGTGTTCATTCTGCTCACGGCGGGCGGTCTGCTTGCCGGTATCCATGCCACCCCGCTGTTGCTCGGCGCGCTCGCGGTGGTCGGCGTGAGCCGGTTCGTCGGCGCGGGCGTCGCGGCTTCCCTGCCCCGGGTGTTGTCGCAACGCTGGCTGGTGCCGATGAACTCGGTACTGGCCACGGTCGCCTCCGGCTGCGCGATTCTGGGCGCGGGCCTGGCCTTTTCGATCATCGGGCTGATCGGCGCGGGCGATCTCGCCGCGGCAGTGGCGGCGGCGGTCGGTGCCGTCGGCTCGGTGGTGGGCGCGCTGGTGGTGGCCGGATTCCGGCCCCGCGCACTGGGACCCGAAACCGGGGCCGCCCAACGCGGCACCGCGCGGGCGATCGCGGCGGGGCTGCGCGAAGGGGCGACCGCGGCCTGGCGGTCGCGGGAGGTGACCACGACCTTCCTCGGCATCGGCGCGCACCGCATCGTCTTCGGCGCGGACACCCTGCTCATGGTGCTGGTGCTGCGGCGCGGCGACGACAGCGCGGTCGGGACGCACCTGGCCAAGTTCAGCGTCGCCATCACCGCGACCGGGGCGGGCATGCTGACGGCCGCCGCGGTGGCCCCCTTCCTGATTCCCCGGCTCGGGCGGCCGCGCACGGTGGTGACCTGCCTGGTGGCCGCGATCGGGGTGCAGTTGCTGCTGGTCACGCCCATCACGATTGCCACCGGGGACGCCGAGCGCTGGGCCGAGACGCTGCTACTGGCGGCGGCCTTCCTGCTCGGCCTGGCCGGTCAGGTGATCAAGCTGGCCGGGGACGCGGCCATGCAGATCGATATCGACGACGCCCATCGCGGCCAGGTATTCGCGCTGCAGGACACGGTTTTCAACATCACCTTCGTGCTGGCGCTGGCGAGCACGGCGCTGATCGTGCCCGCCGACGGGCGCTCGCCCGCGGTGGTGATGGGCGCGGCGGCGATTTACGCCTGCGGTATCGCTGCGATCGCGGCCAATTCGCGGCGCGCGACCCCGGCATAGCGGGCGGCCGAGGTATCGGCTCGATCACACCCCTTCCGCGACACGCCAAGATCGCTACCCGGATGCCGTCACGCGGGCTACGGTGGCAGGGATGCGTACGGCACGCTCCAGACCGACTGCCGCCCTGGCATTCTCGGGAGCGGCGGTACTGGCGACCATGCTGTTGCCCGCCGCCCCGGCCACCGCCGGTCCGCTGGCCCCCTGGCAACCGCCCACCATGAACGACTGCGGCGAAACAAAATTCGATCCGCTGGCCCGGCAACCCGATCCGAGCCTGCCGCCGCCCCCGCCGCCGCCCGCGCCGGACAACACCATCCACGTGCAGATCCCGGTCCCGCAATTCACCCAGGTACCCGTGCCGGGGCCGCAATTGGACAACACCCGGATCGATCCCGCACCGCTGCCCACGGACCCGTGCGGGAATCCATGCCCGGACATCCGCAACGATCAGAGCCCCAAGCCGGAAATCGCTGCGCCGGAGGCGAATCCGGTCGATCCGCCCGTCTCCGACTCGACCGCAACGACGGAGCCGACACCTACACCGGCGCCACCGCCTCCGGCACCGTCCGCACCGCAGTCCGGTAGCAGTGCGGACGGTTTCCAACTGCCCGGGCTGCCGAAGGTGCAGTTCGATCAAATTCCCGAGACCATCCCGATCCCGGTGCCCGGCGGCGATCCGCCCCCGCCCCAGCCGCAACCCGCTCCGGCCCTGCAGCTCCCGGCGCCCGCGCCGGTCGCCGCGCCCGTGGCACCGAGCGAGCTCGACTCGCTGGACCTGGTGAATCAGGTGACCGGGCACGGCTCCACCAACCGGACGGATATGCGCTGGTCGGTGGACGGCACCGACCTCGGCATCCTGTGGGAGTCGAAGCCCGGGCAGGTCGCGGTGGCGTTCGGGGACACCTTCGGCAAGGGCTGGGAGCCGCCCGGCGCGGGCGCCGGGGATCAGGATTGGCGCAGCAACTCGATCGCCTTCAGCAGCAATCGCGATCTGTCGCAGGGCCTGAAGCTCGACACCTTCGCCCAGGACAGCCGCTGCCACGCGGCCGAGATCCTGGGCAGCCGCAAGATCGACAACTTCGAGATCACCACCATCCCCACCTCCGGTTTCGCGCTGGGCGGGCGGCAGTACCTGACCTATATGTCGGTGGCCCGGTGGAGTCGGCACAAGCCCGGCATGTGGTGGACCAATCTGGGCGGGCTGGCCTGGTCCGACGACAACGGCAGCACCTGGACCAAGTCCGAATGGGCGCGCTGGGACAACATTTTCGGATTCGGCCGCTTCCAGGTGGTGGGCATGGCCCCGCACGACGGGTACGTCTACATGTTCGGCACCCCCAACGGCCGCTTCGGCACCATCGGGCTGGCGCGGGTGAGCGCGGACCAGGTACTCAACAAGTCGGCCTACCAGTACTGGATCAACGGGACCTGGGTGCCCGCGATCGGGCCGGACGAATTACTGGCCACGCCCATCGTTTCCGGGACCGCCGGTGAGCTGTCGGTGCGCTACGACGAGTCGAGCGGGCAGTGGCAGATGCTCTACCTGGATCTCGACCGGCACGCCATCGTGCTGCGTACGGCCGCCGAACCGCAAGGAGCGTGGACCGATCCGGTGCCGCTGGTCGACACCGACGACTATCCGACGACCTACGGCGGGTACATCCACCCGTGGTCGACCGGGAAGGATCTGTACTTCACCATGTCGGCCTGGGGCAGCTACAACGTGTACCTCATGCACGCCGCGCTGAAGTGACGGAAGACTATTCGAGTCGTCGGAACCGCAGCGCCTGACCCGGCCGGGCCTGCGCGACGGTATCCACGTCGGCGTCCACCACCACCGCGATCACCGGGTAGCCGCCGGTGATCGGATGGTCGGCCAGGAACACCACCGGCTGCCCGCTGGGCGGCACCTGTACCGAGCCCAATGCCATGCCCTCCGTGGGCAATTCGTTCGACACGCTGCGGCGCAGGTCGGGTCCGCTGCGGCGGTCCAGGCGCGCGCCGATCCGGTCGGTGTCCGCGGACACCGTCCACTCGCCCGCGAACAGCGCTGCGGCATCGGCGAACCAGTCGGCCCGCGGCCCGGGCACGGCCCGCAGCGTGAGCAGATCGTTGCCCAGCGGCGGTACCGGCGCGACATCCACGATCGGCCAGTTGCGCGGCGGACGGCCCACGGGCAGCAGGTCACCGGAGCGCAGCGGTTCGGGACCGATGCCGGAGAGCGTGTCGCGGCTGCGCGAACCCAGCACCGGCGCGACCTCGATCCCGCCGCGCACCCCGACGTAGGCGCGCAGCCCGGTGGTCGCGAAGCCGAGCCGAAGCCGCTGTCCCTCTTCCATTTCCAGCACGCTGGCCGTCCCCATGGGCCGGTCGTCCACGGTGATCGGGGCCGACGCACCGGTCACCGCCACCGTGGCGTGCCGCTGTGCCACCAGCTCCAAACCGCCCAGCAGCACCTCGATTCCGGCCGCGCCCTCCGGATTCCCGACCAGCCGGTTGGCCAGCCGCAGCGAGGCGCGGTCCGCCGCGCCCGCGGTGCCCACCCCGGAGTCGAACCAGCCGGGACGGCCCAGATCCTGAATGGTGGCCAGCGGGCCCACCCGCTCCACACGCAAACCGTTCACGAGCGCACCCCCGCATCTATGAAGCGAACCCGGGTACCGGCCCGCACCAGGGCGGGCGGCTCCCGATCCACTTGCCACATCGATAGTTCCGTGGTGCCGATCAACTGCCAGCCGCCCGGACTGCTGCGCGGGTAGACGGCCGAATAGCCGCCCGCGAGCGCCACGGCGCCGGGCGGGATGGCGGTCCGGGACTGCGTCCGGCGCGGCACCGCCAACCGGCCGTCCGGGGATTCCAGATAGCCGAAACCGGGCGCGAAACCTACGAAGGCGCAACGCCATACGGTGCCGGTGTGCTGGGCGATCACCTCGGCCGGGGTCAGGCCCAGCAGCCCGGCGACCGCGGCCAGGTCCGCGCCGTCGTAGCGGACCGGGACGGTGACGAGATCGGCGGCGGGCCCCTGGCCGGGCCCCGGGTCCGCGGGTCGGTCGGGCAGGGCACGGTCGCCGACGGAGACGCGGGCCCGGGCGTCGAGGCGGGCCAGCAGCACCAGCAGGTGCGCTCGCACCCGCTCCGCCACCAGCGGGGATGTCAGCGTGACCAGTACGGTTTCGGCGGCTGGCAGCACGTCCACCACCCCCGCCGGGCGCGGGCGCAGGGCGGACACCAGGTCGGCGATCATCTCCCGCAGTGGGGGAATCACCAGCAGCGCACGGTCACCCGCCGCCCGCACCTCACCGGCGATGTCGAACTCTTCACGATCGGTCATGGCCGTTCACCCGCGATCAGGCGAAAGCCCGGACGGGCGTGCCGGATTCGTCCAAGGCGGCCCGGATCCGCCGGGCCATCTCCACCGCCGCCGGGGAATCCCCGTGCACGCAGATGCTCGCGGCCGACACCGCCACCGTGCCGCCGTCCACACCGGTGACCTTGCCCTCGCGGGCGATCGAAAGCGCCTGCGCCACGGCCGCATCCGCGTCCAGCACGGACCCGGGCAGGCCGCGCGGCGCGAGCAGGCCCGCCGGTGTGTAGGCGCGATCGGCGAAACCCTCACCCACGAACGGGGTTCCGGCCGCCAGCGCGGCCCGCTCGAGTTCGGTGTCGGCGGGGCCGAGCAGCATCAACTCGGTGCCGAAGTCGTGCAGTGCCGCGACGATCGCGTCGGCCAGCGCACGGTCCGCGGCGGCCTGGTGATACAGCGCGCCATGGGGTTTCACGTAGCGCACCCGGTCTCCGGCCGCGCGGGCGAAGCCGTCCAGGCTGCCGATCTGATAGAGCGTCTCGTCCCGCAGATCGGCCGGGGTGATGGCGATGGCGCGGCGGCCGAAACCCGGCAGGTCCCGGTGCCCGACGTGCGCGCCGATGCGGACGCCCCGCTCGACGGCCAGCGTGCAGGTGCGGCGCATGATGGCCGGATCCCCGGCATGGAAACCGCAGGCGATGTTCGCGCTGGTGACCACGTCCAGCATGGCGGCGTCATCGGCCATCACATAGTCGCCGAACCCCTCGCCGAGGTCGCTGTTCAGATCCAGCGTCATATGCGTCCTCCAGCTGTCGTCGTGATCCGATTGTGGGCGTGCCCGCATCCGGCGACAAGAATGTCACGCTGAAAACTGTGTCATGGCTCACACGGGTGTGGTGTCACTTTCCGCGGGCATCCCTTGTCCCATGGGCATGAACGACACCAAGAACGTCCTCCTGGCCGGCGCTACCGGAGTCCTCGGCGGACACATCACCCACGCACTGCGGCAACACGGCTACACCGTCCTGGCCCTCGGCCGGGGTACCGGCAACGACGTCGTGGCCGACCTGATGAACCGCGACCAGTTGCTGCGCGCGGTCGACGGCCTGCGGGTCGACACCGTCGTGCACGCGGCCACCGCGCTGCGCAAGGCTCCCATGCGACACCGGGACATGTTCGCCACCGATGACCTGCGGGTCACCGGCACCGCCAATCTGGTGGAGGCGGCGAAACTGGTCGGTGCGCGGCGCATGATCGCCGAGTCGATGGTCTTCGGCTACGGCTACCGAGACTTCGGTGACCACGTGCTCACCGAGCACGACGAATTCGGCCGGGGCGGAAAGGGAGCCGTCGTCCGTCACCTCGAGGGCATGCGGGTCAAGGAGGAGCTGATGCTCGGCACCCCGGGCATCGAGGGAATCGCGCTGCGCTTCGGCTTCTTCTACGGCGCGGGCGGCACCGAGGCGATCGTGGACATGCTGCGCAAGCGGCAGTTGCCCGCGGTCAACGACCATGGACGGGTGCTGCCCTGGGTGAACCTTGCCGACGCGGGCGCGGCGGTCGCGGCCGCCGTCGAGGGCGGCGTGCCCGGCACGGCCTACAACATCGTCGACGACAATCCGCTCGGGTTCGGTGCGCACGTGCGGCTGGTGGCCGAAACCTTCGGCACGCCCAAGCCTTTCACGGTGCCGGGTGGACTGCTGCGGCCCATGCCGTACCTGTACGAGATGGTCCGGGCGAACATGCTGGTCGCGAATGCCGAAGCCAAGACCGGCCTCGGCTGGAAGCCGCAATACCCGGGCTGCGCCGACGGACTGCGCGCGCTGGCCACCGCCTGATCGAATCCCATTCCCATCAATAGGGATAGACGTCGACCTCGGTCGCCTTCACCGCGAAATACACCTCCATGCCGGGGGCCACACCCAGCTGGGCCACGGCGGCGGGAGTCAGATCCGCCGCCAGGCCCGCGGTTGCCCCCGGACCGTCCATCGCGCGCACCCGCACGATGCCGCCGCGATCCTCCATTTCGGCCACCTGCACTCGGAACACATTGCGGGGACTGCCTTCCGGATGGTGCAGGTGCACCGCCACGGCGACCGGTGAGAACACCGCCGCCGCCCGGCCACCGCTCGACCAGCCGTCCTCGGACCTGCCGAAAACCTCGGCGGTGCCGTCGGTGACGGCACCCAGCCCGGCACTGCCACCACTCGCAGCGGTCCCGAGAATCAAATTCACGCCCGCGATGCGCGCGGCGAAGACGCTGCGCGGACGCGCCAATACGGTTGCCACCGGACCGGATTCGATGACCCGCCCGGCCTCGATGACCGCGACCCGATCGGCCAGGGTCACCGCGTCGATGATGTCGTGGGTCACCAGGATGGTGCCGGTCGGGCTCCAGGCCGCGGGCTCGCGCAGCACCCGGCGCAGCAGGGCGCGCATGGCCGGGGCGGCGGTCACGTCCAGGGCGGCCATCGGCTCATCGAGCAGCAGCACCCGCGGGTGCACCGCCAGCGCCCGGGCGAGCGCCACCCGCTGGGCCTGCCCACCCGACAGTGACCCGGGCGATCGCTTCGCGAATTCCTCGGCGTCGACCGCCCGCAACCATTCCCGCGCCAGGGCCGTGGCCGCGCGGCCGCGCATGCCCCGGCTGCGCGGACCGAACGCCACATTCGACTCGACCGACAGGTGCGGGAACAGCAGGGCGTCCTGCGCCAGCAGCGACACCTCGCGCCGATGCGGCAGCACCGCAATGCCTTTCGCGGTGTCGGTGAGCACCCGGTCATCGAGCCGGACCTCGCCCTCGTCCGGAATCACCAGCCCCGACACCACATCCAGCAAGGTGGACTTGCCCGCGCCGTTGGGCCCGAGCACCGCCAGCACTTCGCCCGGCGGCACCTCCAGTTCGACCCGGAAGTCCCGATCCGCCAGGCGCGCCGCCACCTTCAGGCCGCTCACCGGATCAGCTCACCTCCGCGCCGAGCAGGGTGCGCAGGTGCCGCGGGGCGGGGGAGCCGTGGGCGAGCATGGCGTCGTGCCAGTCGCGCAGCGGGGTGACCATGGGGCGGGCCGCGGCCAGGGCGGCGACCTCGGTGTAGCCGACGAAGTAGGTGGACAGCTGGGTGGAGCTGAGCAGGGTGCGGCGCCACTTGCCGGCGGCCTCACCCTCCTCCTGGAAGCCGCGGTCGAGCATGAGGTGCATGGCCTCGGCGCGGGTCATGCCGTCGCAGTGCACCGACTGGTCCAGGATGGCGTTGATGGTCATGCGCAGGTGGGACTTCAACTGCTGCAGGCGCACCGGCAGGCCACCGAAACCGGTGTCGGCCATGAGCTTCTCGGTGTAGACGGCCCAGCCCTCGATGAAGGTGCCGCTCCAGCACAGTGCGCGGACCGGGGTCGAGCCGCGGAAGCGGCGGGCGCGGGCCAGTTGCAGATAGTGGCCGGGCATCGCCTCGTGCACGGTCAAATTGCGCATCATGTGGTTGTTGTATTCGCGGTAGAACGAGGTAACCCGGTCAGTCGACCAGTTGGCCGGGGTGGGCGCGATCGCGAAGTAGGTTGGCAGCTCCGCGGTTTCGAGCGGGCCGACCGGATCGCAGTAGGCCACCGCGACACCCCGCGCGAACTCCGGCATCTCCTGGATCACCAGCGGATCCTCGAGCAGCGAGGCCAGGTCGTGCTCCCGGACGAAGGCGGTGGCCTCCGCCAGCGCGTCCGTCGCGACCGCGACCACCGTGTCATTGCCGGGCCGGTCCGACGAGAGCTGCGCCAGCGCCTTGCGCACGGTGTCGTCGTCCGGATTCGCGATGCCGAGCAGTTCCCCCGCGGCGGAACGGATCTCGCCGGTCAGGTGTTCCAGGTGCGCAGACGCGCGCTCCAGGATCTCGCGGGAACTCAGGTCGGTGTCGAGGGTGTGCCAGAGTTTCGCCTCCCACAGTCGGCGGCCCAGGCGCGGATCGCGATCGGAGGCATCCAGCCGATCGGTCAGCCAGGTGGTGAACTCGGTGAGCGCCGACATTGCCGCGGCGGCAACGGGTTCCAGCTCGAAGCCCGGGACTTCGGCCGCCAGCGCCGGGGCCTGATCACGCACCAGCGCCGCCACCCCGGTGAACTGGCCGATCGCCGTCTCGACGTGCACGCGCGGCGAATCACGCAGAACCGCGCGGGCGGTGGCGAGGGCGTCGGGCAGCGCCGTCAGCCGGGCGTGCAGCGCCTCCAGGCGCACCTCGGCCGGTGCGAAGGGGCGCGACAGCAGGTGGTGCAGCAGCGGTCCGGGGTTGTGCACCAGCGGATTCCACTCGTGCTCGCACACATCGGTGAGCTCGAACAGCATGCCGTCGACCCGCTGCTGCAACAGCGCGAGATCGACCCGGTCGGCGGGTGTGAGGTCCTCGTCGTCGACCTCCGCCAGCGCGTGCGAGGCCTCGCGCAGCATGGCGACCCGGCCGCGCACCGCCGCCCGCGACCAATCCGGTAGCCGATCGTCGACCCGGTGATCACCGACCGAGGTGGCCAGGTGCGGATCGGCGGTCAGCAGCGCATCGACGATGCGCTCGGCGCGGGGAACGAAAACCGATGACATGCCTGCCACGCTAGCTCGCACCGCCCGGCACCCGGTCGGCCGCGACGCCGGGCCGCCGATACGCCACCAGCACGATCACCGCCGCCACCAGCACCAACAACAGGGAAAGCGCCACCGCCGCATCGGGATCGGACTCGCGTTGCAGATAGATCTCCAGCGGCAGGGTGCGGGTGGTGCCCTGCAGACTGCCCGCGAAGGTGAGCGTCGCACCGAACTCGCCCAGCGCCCGCGCGAACGCCAGGATCGTGCCCGACACCAGGGCCGGGCGCAGCAGCGGCAGCGTCACCCGCCACCACACGATCGAGGGGCGCGCACCCAGCGTCGCGGCGATCCGCTCGAAACGGTCACCCGCCGTACGCATCGCGCCCTCCAGGGTGATCACCAGGAACGGCAGCGCCACGAAGGTTTGCGCCAGCACCACGGCCGTCGTGCTGAAGGCGATGCGAATCCCCATCGACTCCAACTCCCGGCCCAGCAGTCCGTGGCGGCCGAACAGATACAGCAGCGCCAGACCGCCGACCACCGGCGGTAATACCAAGGGCAGCAACACGAGTGCGCGCAAAACCGGCAGCAGCCGCCAGCGCGAACGCGCCAGCACCGCCGCCATCGGCACCCCGAGCACGACGCACGCGAGGGCCGCCGCCAGCGAGGTGCGCAGGCTCAGCAGCAGCGCCACCCGGGAGGACTCCGAGGTGATCAGGTCCAGGAAATGCGACCAATCCACCGCCCCGGTCAGGGCTACCAGCGGACCGGCCACCAGCACGAAGCCGATGGCCGCCGGCGCCAGCAGCCAGACCGGGGGTCGCATCACGGCAGGACGAAACCGTTCTGCTGCAGGATCTTGCGGCCGTCCGGGCCGGTGACCAGCGCGACGAAGTCCTTGGCCGCGCCCGAGTTCTTCGAATCGGCCACGGCGGCAATCGGATAGCTGTTCACGGCCTTGGCGGCCTCCGGGAAGTTCACCGTCTGCACCTTGTTGCCGGCACCGGCGGCGTCGGTCACGTAGACCAGACCGGCATCGGCCTGACCCGAGGTCACCTTGGCCAGCACATCGGTGACCGAGGACTCCTCGCTCACCGGCTTGATCGCCACGTTCGCGTCGCCCGCCACCTTCTTGGTGGCCGCGCCGCACGGCACCTGCGGCGCGCAGACCACCAGGCGCAGATCCGGTTTCGCCAGATCCGCCAGCGAGGTGATGTGCGCCGGGTTGTCCGGCGGAGTCACGATGGTCAGCGTGTTGGTGGCGAAAACGGCGGGCTTGTCGGTGATCCGGCCGCCCTTCACCGCCTTGTCCATGTTCGCCTGATCGGCGGAGGCGAAGACGTCGGCGGGCGCGCCATTGTTCAACTGCGCCACCAGATCCGACGAACCGGCGAAGGAGAACGACACCTTCACACCGGGGTGCTGCTTCTCGTACTCGGTGCCGATCTGGGTGAACGACTGCTTGAGCGAGGCGGCGGCGAAGACCGTGATGGTCTTGGTGTCACTGCTGGTCGAGGACGAGCTACAACCGGACAGCAGGCCGACGCCCAGCACCGCCGAAGCGGCCAGCACCGCACCGGATTTCGTGCCTAGGCGGTGCCACCGGCCTCGGCCGCCGTTTCCACGACCACCGTGGTGGCCTTCACGCTGGCCCACGCCACGCTCCCCGGCTGCAAGCCCAGCTCGCGCACCGACTCGCTGCTCATCAAGGACACCACTGTGAACGGTCCGCATTGCATCTCCACCTGTGCCATCACGGTATCGGCCACCACCTTGGTGACCAGTCCGGGGAATCGATTGCGTGCCGAGCTGGCACTAGCCATCCGGGTCTGCGGAGTGCGGGCCTGCTCGACGGCCAATTCCGCCAGCTCCTTGCCATCCACCACCAGGCGACCGGATTCGTCCTTGCGCCCCGAGAGCACGTCGCTGTCGATCCAGCGCCGCACGGTGTCGTCGCTGACGCCGAGCAGCTGCGCGGCGTCACGAATCCGGATATCGGGCATGAAAGGGAGAATAGACCCGCAACTGCGGGAGGACGAATCGTATATAACCGTAGATGCGGATCACAGGGGTCGGGACCGTGTTTCTGTTCACTTTTCAGATCTACGCGCCGTCACCGGTGGCCAGTACGCTCGGAAAAATCATGGCCACGTATTTCGATCCGAAGGCCTGGTCACCTCTGCGCGCGTGGACCAGCTTCACCGCCGCCTGGCTCGAACCAGCCGCCGACTTCGGAGCAGGAACAGTCACCGCGCTGATGCCCGATGTGCTCATGACGCTGCTGTCGGAGGGAATCCTCAGCCAGTTCGGTGGGCAGGAGGTCAGCGCGACCCTGCTGGGCCACGACCTGCGGGCCACCCTGCAGACGCTCAAGGTGCGGCGGCGCGGGGCGCACTTCCAGACCAAGACCGTGCTCACCGGACTGCACTGGAACCGGCATCCCATCGAGGAACTGACCGTCATCGCGCACGGTGTGCGGCTCATCCCCGGCGTGCCCACCAAGGTGCGCGCTGCCCAGCTCGACCTCAGCGGCGTGATATCCCTTGCCGCACTGCTGGACTGGATCAACGGCTGGCAGCCCGACTGGGAGCTGGAACCGGCCGAGGACGGGTTGATCCTCGCCCGGCATCGGCACCGCAAGATCAAGGCGCTGGCCACGGCCGAGATCACCGACAATGTCCTGTCCATCACCGTGCATCGCGCGCATTGGCGAAAACTGCGTGCGCCCAAGCGATTCACCACGCTCAACCCGATCCCGCTGACCGGGCTGCCGAGCGATGCGCGCATCGGCCGGGCCGAAAGGGTCGGCGAGCACGTGCATTTCAGCGCGGACCTGCCGGGAATCACCGGGTCGTTCGACCTGGCCCAGATGCGTTCGGCGATCGTCGCCGGAACGACGCTCATCATCTTCTGAGCGTCGAACCCTGCGTCAGGACTGCGTCGGCCACCACTCGAGCAGCGCGGCCTCGGCCTCGTCGCGGTCCATCGGACCACGATCCAGGCGCAGCTCCTTGAGGAAGCGCCACGCCTTGCCGACATCCGGACCCGGCTGCAGGTCGAGCAGTTCCATGATGGCGTTGCCGTCCAGATCCGGGCGCACCCGCTCCAGATCCTCCGCTTCGGCCAGCCGCTCGATCCGAACTTCCAGATCGTCGTAGGTGGAGCGCAGCAGCGCCGCGCGGCGCTTGTTGCGGGTCGTGCAGTCGGCGCGAACCAATTTGTGCAGGCGCGGCAACAGTTCCGCGCCGTCGGTCACGTAGCGGCGCACCGCCGAATCGGTCCACTGGCCCTTGCCGTAGCCGTGGAAGCGCAGGTGCAGATACACCAGCCGCGCCACGTCCTCGGTGAACTGCTTCGGATACTTCAAGGCGCGCATGCGCTTTCGCACCATCTTCGCGCCCACCACCTCGTGGTGGTGGAAGCTGACGCCGCCGCCGGGCTCGTTGCGCTTGGTCGGCGGCTTGCCGATGTCGTGCAGCAGCGCGGCCCAGCGCAGCACCAGATCCGGATCGCCCTGCTCCTGATCGATGGCCTGGCGCAACACCGTCAGCGAATGCTGATAGACGTCCTTGTGCTGGTGGTGCTCGTCGATCTCCAGCTGCATGGCCGGGACCTCGGGCAGCACCCGCTCGGCCAGCCCGGTGTCCACCATGATGTCGATGCCGTCGGTCGGGTATTCGCCGCCGATCAGCTTGTCGAGTTCGGCGCGCACCCGCTCGGCGGTGATGCGATCGATCTCCGGGGCCATCTCCACGATGGCGGCCCGCACCCGCGGGGCCAGCTCGAAGCCCAGCTGCGAGACGAAACGGGCGCCGCGCAGCATGCGCAGCGGGTCGTCGGCAAACGAATCCTGCGGCAGCGCAGGCGTATCCAGCACGCCCTCCAGCAGGGCGGACATGCCGTCGAGGGGATCGACGAACTCCAGCTCGCCCAGTTCACCGATGCGCACGGCCATGGCATTGACGGTGAAATCGCGGCGGACCAGATCGCCCTCGAGGGTGTCGCCGAAGGTGACCTCCGGATTGCGCGAGACCCGATCGTAGGAATCCGCGCGGTAGGTGGTGATCTCGAGCTGCTGCCCGTCCTTGGACGCGCTCACCGTGCCGAACGCCAGACCGCCGGTGTCCCACAGGTGATCGGCCCAGCCGCGCATCATTTCCTGCACGAGTTCGGGGCGGGCGTCGGTGGTGAAATCCAGATCGGTCCCCAGCCGACCGAGCACCGCATCGCGGACACTGCCGCCGACCAGATACAGCTGATGCCCGTGCTGAGCGAACAGTTCACCCAGTGGGGTGAGCACCTCCGAGTACCGTCCCAGGGTTATCGCCGCGGCGGCCAGCAATCGGGTACGGCGATCCTCCACGGCTGCTTCCTCGGACTTCGGCGAAACCACAAAGACGCAGCTTAGTCGGTGGGGTACCCGATTCCCGAAAAGCCTCCGGTCACCCCCGCCGCGGACCCGGCGTGCCGCGCCGTGAACGGCATCTACCAGCTATGAGGGCTCTCTATATAGAGGAGCTACCGCGGTGGGGCGGGCAGAGCCACACTCACCTATAGACTGGCGCAGTGTCCCCGGCCGATCGTGCGAACAGTCGACGCCGCCAGCCCCGGCGGCGCGGTTCGGCCGGTACTGCGGCGAAAACCACGGGCGCGGGCACGGGTGCGCCGAAACCCCGCATGCGCACCGTCCGCGAGACCTCCGCGGGCGGACTGGTCGTCGACGGACTCGACGGTCCGCGGGAAAAGCGCTGTGCCGCACTCATCGGACGCACCGACCGCCGCGGCCGGCTGCTCTGGTCGCTGCCCAAGGGGCACATCGAAGAGGGCGAGACGGCCGAACAGACCGCCATTCGCGAGGTCCAGGAGGAGACCGGCATCCACGGCACCGTGGTCGCCGAACTCGGCAGCATCGACTACTGGTTCGTCACCGAGGGCCGGCGGGTACACAAAACCGTGCACCACTATTTGATGCGTTCACTCGGCGGTGAGCTCTCCGACGCCGACGTGGAAGTCACCAAGGTGGCCTGGGTTCCCTTGAGCGAACTAGACTCCCGGCTCGCCTACGCTGACGAGCGCAGGCTGGCCGAGGTCGCCAACCGGCTGATCGACCGGATGGAGAACGGCAGACAATGACGCGTGCGGGATCGCAGCGCACGCTGCTTTCACTCGTCGCGGTAATGCTGGCGGTGCTCACGTCACTGGGAATCATCGGACCCGGACTCGGCACGCCCATTGCCGCGGCCGAACCCACCGGCACCGGCAGCGGACAGCCCACCGGACCCAAATTCCTGAAACTGTCCCTGGATTCGGTGACGCCCACCGCCATCACCGCGAGCAGCGACCCCTACTTCGTGGTGGCCGGAACCGTCACCAATATCGGCGACCGGCCGGTCAACGACATCAGCATCCGCATCCAGCGCGGGGCCGCGGTCACCAATCCCAGCGGGCTGCGCTCGGCACTGCGGCTGGATCAGATCAACTACGACGTCAACGGTGAATTCCAGGATGTCACGGACAAATTGACCGCCGGGCAGCGCAAACAGTTCAGCCTCACCATCGCCCTGCACTCGGGAACCGAACTGCCCAGCGGGGTCTCGCCGATCGACATCACCGCGCCCGGCGTCTACCCGCTGCTGCTGAACGTGAACGGCCAGCCCGACTACGGCGGCCAGGCCCGTCTCGACGACGCCCGCTTCCTGCTGCCCGTGCTCGGGGTGCCCGGCGGCACCGACCCGAAACACCAGGGCGCACAGCCGACTCCGGCCGCCCCGGACGGGGGACCGGTGGCCACCACCATGCTGTGGCCGCTGGCCGACCGGCCCCGACTGGTGGCCGGGCAGCCGGGCTCGCCGGACGGTGCGGCGCTGCTCACCGATGACGATCTGGCCGGTTCGCTGGCCCAGGGCGGGCGGCTCGACCAATTGCTGTCGGCGCTCGAGAGCGTGCTCAAACCCGACAGCGGGCGCGACAAGAACCTGATCAACGCGCTGTGCCTGGCCGTCGACCCGGACCTGCTCATCACGGTGTCCGACATGACCAAGGACTATCGGGTGCTGGCCAGCCCGTCGGATCCGGACGGGTCCACCCGCGACGGCACCGGCACCCACGCCGCCAAGGCGTGGCTGGAACGACTGCGCGCGGTCGCCACCGGAATGTGCGTGGTGGCACTGCCGTTCGCGCAGGTCGACCCCACCGCGCTGGCTGCCACCGGGGACGTCACCCTGGCCGACCGGGCGCTCAACGCGCCCGCCGACCTGGTGGACTCGCTGCTGTCGGTGAAATCGGTGCGCGGCGTGGCCGTTCCGGACGCGGGCACCCTCGACACCGACGCCGCCACTCTGCTCGCGCACCACGGGTTCACCACCACCGTGCTCGCCGACAGCGCCGTCACCACCGGCGACGCCCGCGCCAACCTGACCGCGGGCAAGACCCCGACCGCACCCGGCGCGCCCGCCGCCACCGAGCCCGGAACCCCGGACCTGGTGAACCTGGCCGACATCACGATGCCGCCGCCCCCGGGCGTGAACCCGCCGCCCGCACCGGTGGCCTTGCACGCCGCCACCTTCGACATCTGGGCCGCGACCGCACTGGCCGCCATCGGATCCAACCCGCCCACACCGCCGTTCACCCCGGACAAGGTCCGCTACGACGTCACCGTCGACTCCCGCGCCGCCCGGCTGCAGGACGCGCTCGGCGCGCTGTCGTGGACCGCGCTCAACCCCGAGCCCGGACGGCCCCGCTCGGCGCTGCTGATGCCGCCGCAGCAGTGGGGGGCCAATCGCGACGAGGCCGCCGCGGTGCTCGGGCAGCTGGATCTGATGCTGCGCAACAGCCTCGCCACCGCCCGGCCGCTCACCGATCTGCTTGCGCAGCAGCCCGATCCGCAGCCCTACGACCTCGACTACCTCGCGGCCGCCGCCGACGACGCGGTGCCCGCGCACTTCGCCGAACCCGTGCACCAGCAAGCCCAGCGCATCACCGAACTGATGAGCGCGCTGGTGGATGTGCCGCAGCAGGAACTCAGCCCGCGCGCCTTCCTCACCCCGCTGCGCGACGACCTGATCCGGACACTGACGCTGTCGGATCGCCGCGCCTCGGCCGCCACCGCGGACACCAATGCCCAGCGCCGCCTGGACCAGACCACCAAAACCCTGGACAACCTGTTCGGTTCGGTGACCGTGCTGCCGCCCGGCGGCGTCTACACCCTCGCCTCCGAGCAGAGCCCGTTGCTGCTGGTGGCCCGCAACGATTTGCCGGTGGCCATCCGGGTGCGGTTCAAGATCGACGCCCCGGCCGAGACGAACATCACTGATATCGGCGAACAGCAGTTGCCCGCCAAGGGAAATCGGTCCTTCCAGATCCCGACCGAGGTTTCGGACAGCCGAAACCTGGTCATTCCCATCGCGCTTACCACACCCGACGGCGTGCCACTCGGCAATGCGGTATCGGTATCCGTGCGGTCCAACGCCTACGGTCAGGTGTTGGCAATAATTACGGCGTGCGCCTGCGCACTGCTGCTCCTGCTGGTCGGTCGCCGACTGTGGCACCGCTTCCGCGGACAGTCCGATCCGGCCGACGAAGGGTTCGACCCGGGGACGCGGCAGAGTCGGCGCGCGCGTAAACGGGAGTCGAAACGACAGGAGGCACGGTGAGCGAGTACGGCGGGCCGCGCTCATCCGGCCGACCAGAGGGACCCGACGGGCCGCCGCCGCGGCGCGCGCCCTCGGCACCCTGGGAACGTGGCGTGCCGCCACGCCCCGGGCCGCGCAGCGGTCAACAGCCCCGGGTACCCGGACCGCAGGGTCCCGGATCCGGTCAGCAGCCGCGCGTACCCGGCCCGCAGGGCCCGCCCTCCGGCGCCCAGCGGCCGATTCCGCCGAATCCGCAAGGGGTTCCGGGTCGCCCGTATCCGGGTCAACCGTCCGGTCCGCAGCGACAGGTACCGCCCGGACCCGAATCCGGCCCCATCATGCATCGCCCCCGGCAGCCGCAAGGCCGACCCGATCCCGCCGCGGGACACCGCCCGCCGCCGAACGAAGAGCGCTACCACTGGGGACACCCGGGCACCGAGGGCAACGCCGCCGTCGGCGCGGGACCCCGCTCGCTGCCGCCGGGCCAGAGGTATCCCACGCCGCCACTGTCGAACCCGCGCTCCGGACCGCCCAGCGGTCAACAGCGTCAGGTGCCGCGCCGGCCTGCCGCTCCCGTGCAAGTCGAAGAGCGCCCGGACAACTCGAACACCCGCCTCGTGCGCGACTCCGGATCCATCGCCGTCGCCACCCTGGTCAGCCGCATCACCGGCTTCGCCAAACAGCTCCTGCTGCTGACCGTGCTGGGCCCGGCCATCGCCTCGGCCTTCACCGTCGCCAGCACCATCCCGACCATGATCTCCGAGCTGCTGCTCGGCGCGGTGCTCACCGCCATCGTGGTGCCCACCCTGGTGCGCGCGGAGAAGGAGGACGCCGACAACGGTGCGGCCTTCGTCCGGCGACTCGTCACCGCGGCCTTCACCATCCTGGCCACCGGCACCATCATCACCACCGCGCTGGCACCCGTGCTCACCACGCACCTGTTCCTGTCCAACGACGGCAAGGTCAACACCGGGCTCACCACCGCGCTGACCTATCTGTTGTTGCCCGCCATCCTCTTCTACGGCATGTCCGCGCTGCTGATGGCGATCCTCAACACCCATCAGATGTTCAAACCCGGTGCCTGGGCGCCGGTTCTGAACAACGTGGTGGTGCTGGTCGTGCTGTGCCTCTACATGATCACCCCGGGCGAGATCACGTTGAACCCGGTCAAGATGAGCGAGCCGAAACTGCTGCTGCTCGGCGTCGGCGTCACCGTCGGCGTCATCGTGCAGATGGGCAGCCTCATCCCCGCCATCCGCCGGGCGGGCATCGACCTGCGCCCACTGTGGGGAGTCGACCAGCGGCTCAAGCAGTTCGCGGGCATGGGCGCGGCCATCATGCTGTACGTCTTCATCAGCCAGGCCGGTTGGACCTTCGCCACCCGCGTCTCCTCGCACGCCGACGAGGCCGGACCCGCGATCTACCAAAACGCCTGGGCGCTGCTGCAATTGCCGTACGGCGTGATCGGTGTGACCCTGCTCACCGCGATCATGCCGCGCCTGAGCCGCAATGCCGCCGCGGACGACACGCCCGCCGTGGTCGACGATCTCGGCTCCGCCACCCGGCTCACCATGATCGCGCTGATGCCGATCGTCACCTTCCTGACCTTCGCCGGACCCCAGATCGGCATGGCGCTCTACGGATACGGCCGCTTCGGCCACCACGCCGGACGCCTCGGCGAGGCTGTGTCCTGGTCCGCCTTCACGCTGATTCCCTACGCGCTGGTGCTGATTCACCTGCGCGTCTTCTACGCCCGCGAACAGGCGTGGACCCCGACCTGGATCATCCTCGGCATCACCAGCGTCAAGATCGTGCTGTCGGCCATCGCGCCCTACGTCGTCGACGACCGGCACGTGGTCATCGCGCTCGGTGTCGCCAACGGCCTCGGCTTCCTGGCGGGCGCCATCATCGGCGGCTGGCTGCTGCACCGCAGCCTCGGCGACCTGCGCATGGCCAATGTCGGACGCACCATCACGCGCGTCGTGCTGGCCTCGCTGGCCGGCGGCGTGGTGATGCTGATCGTCGACAAGGTGCTGCAGCTGCACCGGCTTTCGGAATCCTTCGGCGGTATCGGCTCGCTGGTGCGGGTCGGGCTCACCGCCATCGTCATGTTCGGCGTGGCCTTCGGCCTGATGCGGCTGCTCGGCATCCCCGAGATCGTCGCCATCACCGTGGCCATCTCGCGGCGGCTCGGCTTCACGCCGCCCGCACCCGATCTCGACCTCGACGGCACGCCGCTCGAGGACGTCCACTCGACCACCCTGCTGCCCAAGCCGGATCTGCGCGCGGCGCCCTACTACTACCGCTTCGACCCGTACCTCGACGCGCAGACCATGGTGCTGCCCGTCATCCGGCCCGACGCGGTTGACATCACCGGGACGGGTGAGTTCCCGTACCCTGTTCCGCAGGCAAACGCAACTGCTCGACCCGGCATGCCCACGGACAGTTCCCGCGGCACATCGGACGGCGGCTTCCGCAATACTCCGGAGACCGGCGCAGCGGTTCCGGCTCCGACACATCGGTCTTCGACACATCAGGGCGAAGGAGGAACGAGGGTGAGCGACGACGCGGCGGGCGGTGTCCCGGCCGCCGAATCCGCAACGGCCGCGGGCGGCGGGCTCTCCACGGACATCCCTCCAGCCGGCAAGGTCGGCGGAAAATCCGGTGGCCCAGCCGAATCCAAGGCCCGCTCCGGCGGGTCCGGCGATCGCGGCGAACCGGAGGACCTACCGGAGGAGGACCACCCCGGTCCCGAAACCGGTGTGTACGAGGCTGTCTCGCCGATGATGCCGCCCATGCGGGTGGAATCACCGAGCAAGCGCATCCAGCGCGGCCCCAAACTGACGCCCGGCGCGTCCGTGGCGGGCGGCCGCTACCGGCTGCTGGCCAGCCACGGCGGCGCGCGCGGACTCAAGTTCTGGCAGGCGCTGGACGTGAAGCTGGACCGCGAGGTCGCGCTCACCTTCGTCGACGCCGACCAGCAGGCCACCGACAACTCCGGACACGATGGGCCGCAGGCCATTCTGTCCCGCACGCTGCGCCTGGGGCGGATCAACTCGCCCGGCCTGGCCCGCGTGCTGGACGTGGTGCGCGGCTCCTCGGGCGGCATCGTGGTGGCCGAATGGACACCCGGCCGCTCGTTGCGGGAGATGGCGGAGACGGTGCCCTCGCCCATCGGCGCGGCGCGGGCCATCCGCGCGCTGGCCGCGGCCGCCGAAATGGCGCACCGCGGTGGCGGTTCGCTGTCCATCGACGATCCCGACCGAATCCGGATCAGCTCCACCGGTGACGCCGTGCTGGCCTTCCCGGGCACACTGTCGGACTCGGACGCCCAGTCCGATGTGCGCGGTCTCGGCGCCATGCTCTACGCCCTCATCACGGCGCACTGGCCCATCCGCATCCCCGGCGTCTCCGGGACCGCGGCCACCGTCGGCGGGCTGCCGCTGGCCGACTTCGGGCCGGACGGAACCCCCGTGGAGCCCAGGACCATTCGGCCCGAGGTGCCCTTCGAGATCTCCGCGGTCGCGGTGCGGTCGATGGAGTCCAACAAGGGCGTGCGCACCGCCGCCACCGTCCAGCACGTGCTGGAACAGGCGTCGGTGGTGGACCAGAAGACCGACTTCATCCCGGTGCTGAGACTGGGACAGAAGCCGTCCAGCGCACCCGACGAGACCCTCGCCGATCCGGACCTGCTCGCCGCCGAGAAGGAACGCTCGCAGCGGATGATGTGGATCCTGGTCGGACTCGGCGTGCTCGGCGCGCTCGCGGTCGGCGTCATCATCTGGTGGCTGCTGAGCGTGTTCGCGCCCGGCTCCTCCAACGCTCCGCTCAACGAGCAGCACAATATCGGCCTCACCACCTCGGCGACCCCGCCGCCGAGCCCGGGGGCTCCGCAGACCCCGGCAGGTGCGCCCGCCACCGGCGGCGTGCCGGTGCCGGTCACCGGGGCCACCGTGTTCTCGCCCGAGGGCACGCCCGACAACATCGGCAGCGTCGGGGCGGTGCTGGACAACAATCCGGCCACCACCTGGCGCACCGATGCCTATTTCCAGCAGTTCCCGGCCCTGAAGAAGGGCGTGGGCGTGCTGACCACCCTGGGCAGCCCCAGCAAGCTGACCAAGGTGATCATCGAATCGCCCTCGCCCGGAACGCAGGTCGAGATCCGCAGTTCGCCGACCGCCTCGCCGACCCTCGATCAGACTCAGCTGATCGGGTCGGCGGTGCTCGGCGACGGCACCACCGAGATCCCGGTGCGGGCCGACCAGCCCGCCCGGTACGTGCTCATCTGGATCACGCAGCTGGCCAACAACGGGGGACAGTTCCAGTCCTCGATCGCGGAAATCCGCTTCGAAGCGGCGCAGTAGTACCGGGGATTCTGGGGGTTTCAAGACAGCCGTGACGACTTCCGGTTGATCACATTCTGGGCGGTCATCTTCCGTCCGATTCGCCCGAACAGCCCGCCTACCAGGGCTTTTTTCGCGCGATCCGTTGCTATCGAATCGTTATCTTCGATATGATCTTGCGTACTCTCGGCAAGGGGAGCTCTCGGAAGCCAGGTCTCACGGTTCCGGAGGACAGCCAAAAAAACTCGGTGACGTTCGGCCGTGGTTGCGGCCGTGCCCGCCGGTCTGAGGGGATGCATTGTCGTCAGCGAACGAACTCGTGCAGGAGCGGCAGGTCAGCGATCGCGACCTGTTGTCGGCCCACGTAGGCGGCGCACCGTACGCCTTCGCCGAACTCCTCCGCCGCCACTACGACCATCTCTGGCAGACCGCGCTACGCGCCTCCTACGGCCCCGAGGACGCCGCCGATTCGCTCCAGGACGCGCTACTCTCCGCCCACCGGGGCGCGGCCCGCTTTCGCGGCGATGCCGAGGTGCGCAGCTGGCTGCACCGCATCGTGCTCAATGCCTGCCTGGACCGCATCCGCCGCAACAAGCTGCGCCGCACCGAACCCTTGCCCGAGGACACCGCGAACGAACCCCGGTGCCCCCGAGACGATTACGCCGCCCTGGAGACCGGCCTACTGGTCGACGCCGCGCTGTTCACGCTGCCCGCAGACCAGCGCACCGCCCTGGTAGCGGTCGAGATGGAGGGCTACTCCATCGCGGATGCCGCTGCGCTGCTGGGTATTCCGGAAGGCACGGTCAAGAGCCGCTGTGCCCGCGGGCGGCGGCGACTCGAAACGCACTTCCGCTCGCTCGACACCTGAATTGCGCTAGCACGACCGGAAATTGGCAATAACTGGATATCAGCGGAACCTTGTACGGTTCCGGTGCGTCAGATACAAAGACAGGTCTGCGATTCCCATCTCGACGCCCTGGAGGGGCAATGGATGAAACAGGAGGAGCAATGGCCGGTACCACGGTGCCCACGCCGCCCTTCTCCACCGAACTGCTGGCCGACCTGCACGCCGGCAGCGTTCCACCCGACGAATCCGAGCGGCTCTGGCCCGCGGTTCGCCGCGATCCCGACGCCATGCGGTACCTGAGCTCCCTCGACCGCGTCGACGCCCGCCTGCGCGATCTCGGCCAGGACGAGCACATCGCGCACCCCATGCCCGCCGAGGTGGCCGACCGGCTCGAGGCCATGATCGCCGACCTCGCCACCGGCACCGACCGGATGGCCACCGTCACCCGGCTGCCCGTCGCGCCCCCACCCGTGGTCCGCTCCACCCATCCGGCCCCCGCCGCCACCGCACCCATCCCGATCCTCAACGGATCGATCTTCGACACCGGGCGACTCGACCCCCACGAACTCAAGGATCCGACCACGGATTCGGAGCCGGAGGAGGAACCGGGCGAGCCCGTCCCGCCCGAGAGCCCGTCTCGCCGCCTGCGCTGGCTCACCGTCGCAGCGGCAGCGGCAGCCGTCGTCGCGGGCGCTGTGGTGGCCGTGGACGCGCTCGGCACCCATACGGTGGCCCCGGCCGCCCAATCGGCCGCCGACGCCAATCTGGACCCCACCATGCCGCCCGCGAACCTGCTCGCCGCCATGGGGCACCACGACATCACCGGTCCGCTGGCCGCCGGCAACGCCCTCAGCACCTGCCTACAGGCGGCCGGGCTGGACCATCAGGTGCTCGGCTCCCGCAATGTTGTGTTCTCGGGCACTCCGGGCGTGCTGGTGCTGCTCGCCGGGCCCACCCCGCCGCAGATCACCGCGGCGGTTCTCGGAACCGGCTGCGGCGCAGGCAATCCGCAAATCCTCGGACGCGCCGATATCGGCTGAGGCCCGAGGGCGAACAGGGTCGGGAACAACAGCGTTTAGGCTGTTGTTGACCGACACGCTCACGCTCGAAAAATTCGAGCCAATCTGCAAACAGCTTCGGAGGGCCCCTTGAGCACGCCTGTTCGCGACCTGATCATCGTCGGTTCCGGTCCGGCCGGGTACACCGCCGCGGTGTACGCCGCCCGTGCGGAACTCGAACCGCTGCTCTTCGAGGGCACCCAGTTCGGTGGTGCGTTGATGACCACCACCGAGGTGGAGAACTTCCCCGGCTTCCGCGAGGGCATCATGGGCCCCGACCTCATGGAGGAGATGCGGGAGCAGGCCAAGCGCTTCGGCACCGACATCCGCACCGAGGACGTGGACGCCCTCGACCTGACCGGTCCCATCAAGAAGGTGACCGTCGGCGGCGAGGTCTACGAGGCGCACGCCGTGATCCTCGCCATGGGTTCCGCGGCCCGCTACCTCAATGTCGCCGGTGAGCAGGAACTGCTCGGCCGCGGCGTCAGCGCCTGCGCCACCTGCGACGGCTTCTTCTTCAAGGGCCAGGACATCGTGGTGGTCGGCGGCGGCGACTCGGCCATGGAGGAGGCGACCTTCCTCACCAAGTTCGCTAGCTCGGTGACGATCATCCACCGCCGCGAGGAGTTCCGCGCCTCCCGCATCATGCTCGAGCGCGCCAAGAACAACGACAAGATCCGCTTCCTGCTGAACTCGGAAGTCATTGGCGTGCACGGCGATACCTCCGTCACCCACCTCACCGTGCGCGACACCCGCACCGGCGAGACCTCCGAGCTGGCCGCCACCGGCCTCTTCGTCGCCATCGGCCACGACCCGCGCAGCGAACTGGTGCGCGGCCAGGTCGATCTGGACGGCGAGGGCTACGTGGAGGTCAAGGGCCAGAGCACCTACACCTCGCTGCCCGGCGTCTTCGCCGCCGGCGACCTGGTGGACCACACCTACCGTCAGGCCATCACCGCCGCGGGCACCGGCTGCCGCGCGGCCATCGACGCCGAGCGTTGGCTCGCCGACCAGGGTGACATCACCACCAACACCCTCGATCACGCCGGTCAGCCGGTGGAAGTCAGTAACTAAGGAGCATGGCAATGTCCGATGCCAAGACCAGCGCCACCAAGACGGTGACCGACGCCACCTTCGCCGATGAGGTACTGCTCAGCGAGAAGCCCGTTCTCGTGGACTTCTGGGCCGCCTGGTGCGGTCCGTGCAAGATGGTCGCCCCCGTGCTGGAGGAGATCGCGGCCGCCAACGGCGACAAGATCACCATCGCCAAGCTCGACGCCGACAACAACCCGGAGACCTCGAAGCACTACGGGATCCTCTCGTTGCCTACCATGGTCCTGTTCCAAGGGGGCAAGGAAACCAAGCGGATCGTCGGAGCAAAGGGCAAAGCCGCCCTCTTGCGTGAACTACAAGATGTTCTTTAACGACTCGCCGTAGGATGCCTGCACTCGACAGTTGCCGAAATTCGGTCCGGGTCTGAAACAATCATTCAACGCTCCGGTCGTGCGAAGGTGTGAACCGCCGCATGAGTGGGTACCCGGGTTGGCGGAAGGAAAGGGCTCTCACGCATGCACCGACTTCGTCACGGCGATACAGGACCAGCCGTAGCAGAGGTTCGGAGCACCCTGGCAAGCCTCGGGTTCCTGCATTCCCATCCCAATACCGACCCTTCGGGTTCCGGTGGGGAGTTTCTCGGCGGGGAGTACTGGAAGGACTCGGAAGCGACCTTCGACCATGATCTCGACTCCGCGGTGCGTGCTTTTCAGCAGCACCGCGGACTCCTGGTCGATGGCGTGGTCGGTCCGGCCACCTACCGAGCGCTGAAGGAAGCCTCCTACCGACTCGGCGCACGGACGCTGATCTATCAGCTCTCCGCGCCGCTGTACGGCGACGATGTCGCCACCCTCCAGCGGCGACTGCAGGATCTGGGCTTCTATGTGCACCGGGTGGACGGCTATTTCGGGCCGCACACACACGAGGGACTCACCTCGTTCCAGCGCGAGATCGGGCTGTCCTCGGACGGCATCTGCGGTCCGGACACGCTGCGCTCACTGGATCTGCTGGGCGCCCGCGTCACCGGCGGCAACCCGCACCGCATCGCCGAGGAAGAAGTGGTGCACCGGGCCGGACCGCAGCTCACCGGCAAGCGGATCGTCATCGATCCGGGTCTGGGTGGGCCGGACAAGGGTTCGGGCGTACCGACCGAATTCGGCGACGTCTACGAATCGGAGATCCTCTGGGATCTGGCCAGCCGACTCGAAGGGCGCATGGCCGCAACCGGAATGGAGACCTTCCTGTCCCGGCCGTGGGGCGCGAACCCCTCGGATGCCGAGCGCGCGGAGACCTCCAACACCTTCGACGCCGACCTGATGATCTCGCTGCGCTGCGCCAATAACGACAGCACCACCGCGAGCGGGGTGGCCAGCTTCCACTTCGGCAATTCGCACGGCTCCACCTCCATGATCGGACAGGTGCTGGCCGGCTTCATCCAGCGCGAGATCGTGGCGCGGACCTCCCTGCAGGACTGCCGCACTCACGCCCGCACCTGGGACCTGTTGCGCCTCACCAAGATGCCGACCGTCCAGGTCGACATCGGTTACCTCTCCAATGATTACGACTCCGGCGTGCTGACCAACCCGCGCATGCGCGATGTGATCGCCGAGGCGATCCTGATCTCGGTCAAGCGGCTGTACCTGCTCGGCCAGGACGATCAGCCCACGGGGACTTACACATTCGCCGAGTTGCTCGCAGAAGAGTTGGCTGCCGCCGACCGCCTCTGAGGCGAGGCATGATGGGGGCTACGCCCCCAAACCCCCCAAACAAGAACCCCTCCAACCCTTCTGGGTTGGAGGGGTTTGTTTCATGTGAAACATAGGGGCTGGGCCCTCAGCGCGTGGCCATCCGGGTGGGCATGGTCAGGGCTGCCGCGGCCAGAAGCTGATCGAGCGCGCGCTCGACGTCTTCCTTCCACAGGTGCTCGTGATCCAGTTCCAGTCGCAGCCGCGGGAAGCGGTGATGCGACGCGACCACCTTGAAACCGACGTCCTCCAGGAAGTCGGCCTCGATCATGCACTGCTCGGGCGAGCACCCCGACGGGGCCGGGGCGGGGGACCGTAAGGGCGTGCCGATGCGCTCTCGCAGCGTCATGGAACCGACCGCCGGCATCGGACTGGTCGGCGGATCCTTGCGAATCCCGAACGCCTCGATCGCCCGCACGCCACGACGCACCAGATCGGCCACTACAGCCTGGATGAGCTGGTTGCCGATGTCGTTCCCCTGGAAGGGGATTTCGGAGCTCAGCGTGGTCAGCAGCACCGCGTCCGGGCTTACGGGGGAGGTGGGGAACAGTCCGGCCCGCGGCACCGCGCTGGGCGGCGCGTACAGCGCACACCCGGCCGACTTGTCCTCCACCATGGCGACCTGGCCGCAGGAACCCCACTGCAGCATCACGGTCGAGAGCCAGGCCTCCTTTTCGAAGCCCGGATCGCTGAAGTCATGGGAATCCGCCGCCACCGCCGGATCGATCTCCCAGAACACGCACCTTCGCGCGTGTACCGGAAGTTTGTCGAGTCCGCCGAGGGTAAGTGCGGTCACGCTGGTCGACACCGCTCTGCTCAGCCTCCAGCTTTCCGATTCATCCACACTCACGCCGCATCACACGGTGCTTGCCAAAAAGACAGTGCTCGCCACAAAGAATAAGCGATCAACGCTGTACGCCTCTCCAGGGCCATAAACCCGAACGTCACAGTGACGTTTCCACTGCGACCCTCGGGGTGGACCCTCCCTAGGGCTTCGACTGCTCCATGAGACTGACGATTCGCTCCAGATCATCGATGGAGCCGAATTCGACAGTGATCTTGCCCTTGCGCTTACCGAGTTGAACAGTCACGCGGGTATCGAAGGACTCCGACAACCGCTCCGCGACATCCTGCAAACCGGGCATCTGAATCGGCTTGCGCTTGGGCGCCGGGGGAGCGATCGCATCCGGATTCCGATTGGCCAGCGTGACCGCTTCCTCGGTGGCACGCACCGACATGCCTTCCGCGACAATGCGCGCCGCGAGGGCCTCCTGCGCATCGGCTCCCGCCTCCAGCGCCAGCACGGCGCGGGCATGCCCGGCCGAGAGCACACCGGCCGCGACCCGGCGCTGCACCGGAATCGGAAGCTTCAGCAGGCGAATCATATTCGTGACGACCGGACGCGAGCGCCCGATCCGCGAAGCCAGTTCCTCGTGGGTGACGCCGAACTCCTCGAGCAGCTGCTGATACGCGGCCGCCTCTTCGAGCGGATTCAGCTGCACCCGATGGATGTTCTCCAGCAACGCATCCCGCAGCATGGAGTCGTCGGCGGTCTCGCGCACGATGGCGGGGATGGCCGCGAGGCCCGCCTCCTGACTCGCACGCCACCGCCGCTCGCCCATGATGAGCTGATAGCGCGGCTCCGGCAGCGACTCGACCTGACGCACCACGATGGGCTGCATCAGACCGAATTCCTTGATGGAGTGCACCAGTTCGGCGAGCGCCTCCTCCTCGAAGACGCTGCGCGGCTGCTTCGGGTTGGGGACGATCTGCTGCGGCGGGATCTCCCGGTACACCGCGCCCGCATCGGTGGCGTCTACGCCGTCGACCGGATCGGGGACGCGATGCAGATGGGCCGACGCGGGCTGCGGCCCGGCCGGGTCGAGGCCAATGACGACATTGGCGGCGGCACTGCCGAGCCCGCCCGGCGTGGTCGCCGGGCCGGTCGGGATCAGTGCCGCGAGACCGCGCCCCAGTCCACCCTTCTTCGCCTGACTCATCGGCTTACCGACCCCTTCCAAGGTTCACCACCGCCACCGATACTCATCGATCGGAACTACACACCGGATTGTGCGTCGGATGCCTGCTCCGCCGCGGCATGGCGCGCCGTACGCGCCGCCATCTCTCGTCCGGCATCGAGGTAGCTCATCGCACCCCGCGAGCCCGGATCGTAATCGAGCACGGTCATCCCGTAGCCGGGCGCCTCCGAAACCTTCACGCTGCGGGGGATCACCGAGCGCAGCACCGCGTCACCGAAGTGCGAGCGCACCTCCTCCGCGACCTGATCGGCGAGCTTGGTGCGGCCGTCGTACATGGTGAGAACGACGGTGGAGACATGCAATTCGGGATTCAGGTGCGCCTGCACCAGACCGATATTGCGGAGCAGCTGACCCACACCCTCCAGCGCGTAGTACTCGCACTGGATCGGGATCAGCACCTCCTTGGCGGCGACCATCGCATTGACGGTGAGCAGACCCAGCGACGGCGGGCAGTCGATCATCACGTAGTCGATGTCGTACCCGGCGAGGTTGGCCTCCTGGATGGCGGCCTTGAGCCGACCCTCGCGGGCGACCATGGAGACGAGTTCGATTTCGGCGCCGGCCAGATCGATGGTGGCCGGGATGCAGAGCAGCCGTTCATTGTGCGGGCTCTGCTGGATGGCGTCGCTCACCGAGCACTCGCCGATAAGCAGTTCGTAGCTGGAGGGGATGCCCGAGTGATGCTCGATGCCGAGGGCGGTGCTGGCATTGCCCTGCGGATCGAGATCGATGACGAGCACCCGCATGCCCTGAATGGCGAGCGCGGCAGCCAGATTCACGGCGGTGGTGGTCTTGCCCACGCCGCCCTTCTGATTGGCGATGGTGATGATGCGCTGTTCGTGCGGGCGCGGGATGTGGACGTTGGTGCCCGATAGCACCTGACTGGCGCGCTGCGCCTCGGCGGCGATCGGCGTCTCGGTGGGGGAGATGTTCCCGAACGGAGTGCGGCTGAACTCGTCGGTGTCGAAGGGACCGCTATCGAGCATGCCGGGAACCCGGGACGTTGTTTCCCGTGAAACATTCCGCGGACCGTTGGACATAGAGGCTCCTAACCCCGAGAACTCAAAGACACGTGGCCGAGCAGAATTCGCACACCTGGCAGCAGCGCCGCAACGCTGCGTTGTCACCGAGGAGATGCGAGATGCGAGAGGGACGCCATCGCAAGTCTGTGCTCACGCTCGACGTTCACTAGCTTGCCAGTACGGAACACAATACGGAAGTTGAAACGGAAGCTTCGCACCACGACACGCGGAATCGGCGTCTTCACAACACTTCCGCGCGATGTTTCACATGAAACATCGCCGGAATCGGGTCGACGGAGCTTCGTCAGTGACGCTTCGGACCCGGGGTCCCGCGTCGTTCGCTCTTACGCTCCGCGCGGCGCTCGGCGCGCGCGAGACGCTCGGCACTGATCACGAAGGTGGGCGTCTCGAGCACTCCCACACCGCATTCCAGAACCTCGGCGTGCCCCGCGCCCGCCTTGGTCAGATCGTCGCGGTCGCGCTCGAGCTCCTCGGCGGCACTGATTCCCTTGAGCGCCAACATCCGTCCGTGCTCGTGCACCAGCGGCATGGACCAACCCGCCAGCTTCGCCAGGGGAGCGACGGCCCGGGAGGTGACGATGTCCGCGCCGCCCGCCTCCTTCTTCACCCCGGCCTGCTCGGCCCGGCCGCGCACGATGAGAACATTGTCGAGTCCCGCCGCGGCCGCGAACTCGGCCAGGAAGACGGTCCGGCGAAGCAGCGGCTCCACCAAGGTGATTCGGAGATCCGGCCGGGCGATGGCAAGCGGGATGCCCGGCAGTCCGGCGCCGCTGCCGATGTCGACCACGCGCACGCCGTGCGGGATGAGGTCGCCGATCACCGCGCAATTGAGAATGTGGCGATCCCACAGCCGCGGCACCTCGCGCGGGCCGATCAAGCCGCGCTCCACCCCCGCCGTCGCCAGAGCCGTGTAGTAGAGCCGGGCCTTGTCGAGCCGATCGCCGAACACGACCGCGGCAGCGGCCGGGGGTTCGACCGGACCCGGCGCAGTCATCTCGGTCTCTGGTTCCACGTGAAACATCCTTCCGAATGAACGGCGAAGTGCGGCAAGGGGGATCCGGATAAGCGTAGGGCCCCCGAGTCCATCCGACTCGGGGGCCCTACGGTCATGTCGTCACCGCGTCAGGCGGGGAGGACCACCACGCGGCGGTTGGGCTCGACGCCCTCGCTCTCACTCACCACACCGTCGAGCGCGGCCACGGCATCGTGAACGATCTTGCGCTCGAACGGGGTCATGGGAGAGAGCTCCTCCCGCACACCGGTTTCCAGCACGCGCTTGGCGGCCTCGGTGCCGAGCGCGCTCAGCTCCGAACGACGGCCCGCGCGCCAGCCCGCGACATCCAGCATGAGCCGGCTGCGCACGCCGGTCGCCTGCTGCACGGCCAAGCGGGTCAGCTCCTGCAGCGCGTCCAGCACCTCGCCGCGACGGCCGACCAGCTTCGCCAGATCCTTACCGCCATCGATGCTCACGACCGCGCGGTCGCCCTCGACATCGAGATCGATATCGCCGTCGAAGTCGAGCACATCGAGCAACTGCTCGAGGTAGTCGCCGGCGATCTCGCCCTCTTCGATGAGAGCTTCCTCGGTATCGGGTGCGGCGTCACTCGCAGTGTCCGCTGCCGTCGCAGCCGTCACAGTGGGATCCCCTCCGTCGGTTTCAACAGTCATGGTTGTTTCCTTCATCTGGAGTTGTAAGTCTCTCAGCGACGCCGCTTCTGGTTGGCGCGACCACGATTACCGGACCGCTTCTTGGCGGTGTTCGGCCGGGCGCCGGGCGCGGGCTTCGCACCGTTCTGTGACGCCTGCGGAGCATCCGACGGCGCATCCTCGACCGCGTCCTGGACACCATCGGTCTTGCCGGCCGGCTTCTTACGAACGTCGACCGGCTTGGCGCCCGGCTTCGGGGCGTTCTGCGCGCGACGCTCGAGGGCAGCCTGCTTCTTCTCCTCTTCTTCTTTTTCGATCTTGCCGAAGACGAGGTGCTGCTGTCCGTAGGTCCAGATGTTGTTGGACACCCAGTAGATCAGGATGGCGACGGGCAGGAACGGGCCACCGACCATGACGCCGAGTGGGAAGACGTACAGCGCCAGCTTGTTCATCATGGCGGCCTGCGGGTTGGCCGCGGCCTCCGCCGACTGACGCTGGACCGACGCGCGCGCGTTCATGTGGGTCGCGACACCGGCGATGATCATCAGCGGAATCGAGACCGCCGCGATGGCCACCTTGCTCGGCATGCCGCCCCAGTGCGCGAAGGACTCCAACTGCGCCATGGGCTGGGTGATGAACGACGACAAGGGAGCGCCGAAAAGCCGTGCGGAAAGGAAGGACTGAACATCGCCGGGGCTGAAGATGTAGTTCGCGGTGTTGGCGTTCTGCTCCGCGGTCATGCCGTGGCTGCCACCGAAACCGGCGAAGCCGCCGCCACCACCGACGCGGTTGAACGACCGCAGCACGTGGAACAGGCCGATGAACACCGGCACCTGCAGCAGCACGGGCAGGCAGCCCATGAGCGGATTGAAGCCGTGTTCCTTCTGCAGCTTCTGCATCTCGACCGTCATCTGCTGACGATCGTTCTTGTACTTCTTCTGCAGCTCCTTGATCTGAGGCTGCAGTTCCTGCATCTGCCGGGTGGTCCGGACCTGCTTCACGAACGGCTTGTAGAGCACGAGCCGGAGCGTGAACACCAGGAACACCACGGCCAGTGCCCAGGCGAATCCGCTGTTCTTGCCCAGCACATACCCGAATGCCTGGTGCCAGAACCACAGAATGGCCGACACCGGGTAATAGATGAAGTCGAGCACGGCTCTATGCACTCCCGTCGTTCGTATCGCCGGTCACCGCGGACGATGACCCTTCACAAGCTGATGCCGCGTGCCGTTGCTTACGCTCCGGAACGGGGTCCCACCCACCAGGGTGCCAGGGCGCACATTTCGCCAAACGGACGGCTGCCAGTCCAGAACCGACGAACAGTCCGCGGGTGCGCAGGGCCGTCACGGCGTACTCACTACAGGTAGGCGTGAAGCGGCACGTCGGCATGCGGGTGGGGGAGATATAGGTCCGATACAGCTCGATGAGGAATATCAGAGCTTTGGCCGGGAATCGGGCAGCCGCGCGCAATGCGTTCATGAGTCGGTGCCAACTATCGGCTTGGCGTCGATGCCCAACTTGCGCAGCCCGCTCCGCAACTGCCGCAGCAGTTCTTCGGAGGGCGCGTCGGCGGCACCCGGTAGGGCGCGAATGACAATGTCTGCGCCGCCGGGCAATTCATCCCTCAGGTCGGCGCAGATATGACGCAGGCGGCGGGCCACCCGGTGGCGTACCACCGCCGGACCCACCGCCTTGCTGACGATCAAGCCGAAATGCGGACCGCCCACCCGAATGGGTGGTATCGGTCCGCTGGCTTGTTCATCGTCGTGTAGCAGAACGTGCACAACGAGGTCCCGTCTCCCGATCCGCCGGCCCTGGCGCACCGTCCGGGAAAAGTCGGTGCGCCGGTGCAGCCGGTAGGGCTCAGGCAGCACCTGAGCATCCAGCGGAGTGCGGGCGGAAGGGGGACCGGAGACCGGACGGCGAAGCGCTCATACGACGCCGCATCCGGGGATTACCGAATCAGGCAGTCAGCTTGGCGCGGCCCTTGCCACGGCGCGCCGACACGATGGCGCGACCCGCACGGGTCCGCATCCGGAGACGGAAGCCGTGGACGCGCGCCCGACGACGGTTGTTCGGCTGGAACGTCCGCTTGCCCTTGGCCACGGTCAACACTCCTCTAAGTGGTGGACGCCTGGTGACGCCCGAAGTTTGTTCGGTGAAACGGTGCTCTCGAAGAACGGGAGTCCTTCGGCGCAATACCCTTGTCGGCGCGGGCAGCAGACAGCCGCCACCGCACCATAGGGTGACTGTAGAAGGGTACTTACCCCCTGGACGAGGGTCAAACTCGGGGGTAGGAGGCTGTTTCCAGGACTGGATCGATCGTTCCGCGCGGCGCTTTCCTGGGCGTTCGTGTCGCGGGGCGGGGGTCGTGTACGGTCCTTTCCAGGCCATCGACGGGACTCCCGTTGCGACCGCGGTTGACTTTGCCAGCTGATAGCTGTGAACCCGCAGGTACGCGCCGGATTCGGGGAATCAGACACGCGGTCGCGTGTATCCCCAGGTTTTCCACATCTGTGGATAATTGTGTGGAAAGACCCCTGGAGTGGCATATTCGTAGGGCCGACGGTACCTCGCCGACGCCCGGTTACTGGGGGAGCCGAGCAGCGCAGACCGTCTGCTTCTGTCGACCTATTTCCGGGGAGGACTACGTTTCGTGGACGACGAGCAGAATGTGCTGACGGCTGTCTGGCCGGAGGTGATCGCCGAGTTGGCGAGCGGTTCCGCGGACGGGGAGATCCAGCCGGTCAGCAAGGCCCACAAGGCGTGGCTGAACACTATCGAACCCATCACTTTCGCGCAGGGATTCGCGCTGCTCTCGGTGCCGGGCACGATGGCGCAGGTCACGGTCGAACGTGACCTGCGGGAACTCATTCTGCGCTCGCTGGCCCGCCGCGGTCTCCAGGTCGAGGGCCTGGGGGTGCGCATCCGCGCCCAGCAGAATCCGCCGGCCGGTCGCTCGGGCAATGCTCCCCGGCACGCGCGCATGACCTCGCGGCCGGAACGGCCCCGCGAAGCCGAGCCCGCACCCCCGGTCTACGCGCCCGAACCGCCGCCCGCCGAGCGTCCCCAGCAGATGTACCAGGCGCCCCAGGAGTACGCGCCGCCGCGCTATCTTCCTCCCCAGGACTACCCGGCCGAGTACGACGACCGGGATGCTTATCCACCTGTGGAATTCGCGCAGCCGCAGATGGCCGAGGAGTTGCCGGCGGCCGCCCCGGAGCGCCCGATGCCGGCGGGAGAGCCGCAGGCACCGCAGCGCCGACGCGAGAATCACCGCGGCGCGCCCATGCCGCCCGGACAGGAGTCGCTGTTCTCCCCGGAACCCGACGACGAACCGGCCCGGCCCGCACCGCAGCGCTACGCCGATGAACCCCAGCGGTACTCGGATGAGCCGCAGCGCTATTCGGACGAGCCCCAGCGGTACGACGAACCGCAGCGGTACTCCGACGAATCCGCCGCACGCCGACCGGTGGACGAGAACCACGACGACGAGCCGGTGGTCAATGTCCGCAATTCGTGGCCGACCTATTTCAACCGGCCACCCGAGCGCGAGCCCGCGCCCGCGCAGTCGGGTTCGGCGAGCCTGAACGCGAAGTACACCTTCGATACCTTCGTCATCGGCGCCTCCAACCGCTTCGCGCACGCGGCCGCGGTCGCCATCGCGGAGGCACCGGCGCGCGCCTACAACCCGTTGTTCGTCTGGGGCGCTTCGGGTTTGGGCAAGACGCACCTGCTGCACGCGGCCGGCCACTACGCGCAGCGGCTGTTCCCGGGCATGCGGGTGAAGTACGTCTCGACCGAGGAATTCACCAACGACTTCATCAACTCGCTGCGTGACGACCGGAAGGTGGCGTTCAAGCGCCGCTACCGCGAAACCGACATCCTGCTGGTCGACGACATCCAGTTCATCGAGGGCAAGGAAGGCATCCAGGAGGAGTTCTTCCACACCTTCAACACCCTGCACAACGCCAACAAGCAGATCGTGGTGTCCTCGGATCGGCCGCCCAAGCAGCTGGCGACGCTGGAGGAGCGGCTGCGGACCCGCTTCGAGTGGGGCCTCATCACCGATGTGCAGCCGCCGGAGCTGGAGACCCGCATCGCGATCCTGCGCAAGAAGGCGCGGATGGATCGCCTGGATGTGCCGCACGACGTGCTGGAGCTCATCGCCAGCCGGGTGGAGCGCAATATCCGCGAGCTGGAGGGCGCGCTGATCCGGGTGACGGCGTTCGCCTCGCTCAACGGGCAGCCGCTGGATCTCTCGCTGGCCGAGGTGGTGCTGCGGGATCTGATGCCGGACTCGACCACCATGGAGATCACGGCGTCCACGATCATGGCCGTGACCGCGGAGTACTTCAACACCACGCTGGAGGAGCTGACCGGTCCGGGTAAGGCCCGGCCGCTGGCGCAGGCCCGGCAGATCGCCATGTATCTGTGCCGTGAACTGACAGACCTATCCCTACCCAAGATCGGTCAGGCCTTCGGTCGCGACCATACGACGGTCATGTACGCGGACAAGAAGGTACGCAAGGAGATGACCGAGCGGCGTCGCGTGTACGACCAGGTTCAGGAACTCACAGCCCGAATTAAACAGCGTTCGCGCTGATCCACAGTCCACAGGCCCCCACGTCTCCTGACGTGGGGGTCTTTCGTTTTCGGGGGTGTGGATTCCTCGAGGACTCCTCGAGGATGGGTTGGGGATTCCTCGAGGAATCCCACTGTTGTGCACCGGTTTGCCCCCAGGTCGCTGTGCACGGCGATGCACAGGTGGTAGTGCACAGTTCCCACAGGTGGATTCATCCTCGAGGGCTGACCTGCCCGGATGCGCTTCTGCCCTTGTGGATTCCTCGAGGAATCCATGTCAGCTCCTCGAGGAATCCTCGAGTTGTCCCCGGATTCGCTCAGATGTGAGCAGCGGGGCCTGGAATGGGGGAGCAACTCGAGGATGACTCGAGGAGCAATGTGGAGTAGTGGATCGACTCCACAGCCACCCGCTGTTCATCCTCGAGCCACCCAGACGACATCCACACGCCGCCGCCCGGCCCCACCTGCGTAAACGGGCGAAGTCCACAGAACTAACAGGACCTACTACTACTTCAGTTATTCATCTAGAGAAGGCTCTTCTAAAACAGGGTGTGTGGAAACTCGGGTTGGGGGAGCACGGTCGGAGGGCAGCCCCTCCACACCCGATCGATCAGCAAGGAGAAGAGGGGCGGCAGGATTCCGGCGCATCGGATGCCCCGGAGGGTCGGCGTTGGTTGTCGGGCCGTGCGCGGGTACGGTTCACTGTCAGTCCCCCGTGCCAGACTGGGTGGGCGGCTGATTCAGCAATCCGCAGAGTTCACCGAAGTCACTGGGAAGGACAGACCGGGCGATGGAGCTTGCAAGCATGAAGTTTCGAGTCGCTCGCGAGGACTTCGCCGAATCCGTTGCCTGGGTGGCCCGCAGCCTGCCGTCGCGGCCTCCGGTTCCCGTGCTCGGTGGCGTGCTCCTCGTGGCCGATGAGGATGGACTGACGGTCTCCGGCTTCGACTACGAGGTCTCCGCGCAGATGCGGGTGGCCGCCGAGGTCGCCGGTCCGGGCCAGGTGCTGGTGTCGGGCCGCCTGCTGGCCGATATCACCAAGGCGCTGTCCAACAAGCCCGTCGATGTGTCGGTGGACGGCACCCGCGTGCTGATCGCCTGTGGCAGTGCCAAGTTCTCGCTGCCGACCATGCCGGTCGAGGACTATCCCCAGCTTCCCGAGCTGCCTCCGCAGACCGGTGAACTCGGCGTGGATCTGTTCTCCGCGGCCGTTTCCCAGGTGGCCGTCGCCGCCGGTCGCGATGACACGCTCCCCATGCTCACTGGTATCCGCGTCGAGATCGAGGGCCCCAAGGTGGTCCTGGCCGCGACCGACCGCTTCCGCCTCGCCGTGCGCGAGCTGGAATGGCAGCCCGGACGCGCCGATGTGGAGACCGCGGTGCTGGTTCCGGCCCGCACCCTGTCCGAGGCCGCGAAAACCCTTGGTGCGTCCGATCAGCCGGTACAGCTGGCCTTCGGTACGGGCACCGACGGGCTGCTCGGCATCGTGAACGGCGGCCGCCGCACCACCACGCGTCTGCTCGATGCCGAATTCCCCAAGTTCCGTCAGCTGCTCCCCAAGGAGCACACCTCGCTGGCGACCATCACGGTGAGCTCGCTGACCGAGGCCATCAAGCGTGTGGCCCTGGTGGCCGAGCGCGGCGCCCAGGTGCGGCTGGAGTTCTCCGAGGAGGGCCTGCTGCTCTCCGCCGGTGGTGACGATGCCGGTCGCGCAGAAGAGTGGCTGGAGGCCGATTTCCGCGGTGAGCCGCTGACCATCGCCTTCAACCCCGGCTACCTGCTCGATGGCCTCTCGGCCGCGCATTCGGAGAAGGTGACCTTCGGGTTCACCACGCCGAGTCGTCCCGCGGTCTTCCTGCCCGCTCCCGAGGAAGAGCCCACCCAGCTGGAGTCGGGTGCCTTCTCGGCGCTGTCGGGCAGCTACATCTACCTGCTGATGCCGGTGCGGTTGCCGGGCTGATCGCACACCGGAGTCCACACCTGTGCACAGTGTTGACAAACCTGTGAAAAACGCGACACGCGTGGTGAACTGACGCGATGCACGTGCGTGCGCTGTCGCTGCGCGATTTCCGTTCGTGGGAGGCCGCCGAGCTCGACCTTTCGCCTGGTCGAACGGTTTTCCTGGGTTCCAATGGGAACGGCAAAACCAACCTGATCGAGGCCGTCGGCTACTTGTCCACACTCGGTTCACACCGGGTGGCGGCCGACGCCCCGCTCATCCGGATCGGCGCGCAGAAGGCGCGGATCGGGGCGACGGTGGTCAACACCGGGCGCGAGCTGCGGGTGGATATGGAGCTCAATCAGGGCACCGCGAATCGCGCGCAGATCAATCGTTCTCCGGTGCGGCGGCCTCGGGAGATCCTGGGGATTCTGCAGACCGTCCTGTTCGCTCCGGAGGATCTCTCGTTGGTGCGCGGCGATCCCGGCGAGCGCCGCCGCTTCCTGGACGAGCTGGCCACGGCCCGATTGCCGCGTTTGGCCGGGGTACGCGCGGATTACGACAAGGTGCTGCGGCAGCGCTCGGCGCTGTTGAAAACCGCTGGGCGCAATGCCCGTTCGGGCAATCGGGGCGCGGAGATGGGCACCCTGGATGTGTGGGACGGGCATCTGGCCGCGCACGGTGCGGTGTTGCTGGCGCAGCGGCTGCGGTTGGTGCACGAGCTTTATCCACATCTTGCACAGGCTTATTCAGGTATCGCTCCCGAATCCCGGCCCGCCACAATCGGTTACCGATCTGCGAGTTTGCCGCCGGAATACCTGGATCCGGCCCGTTCTCCACAGCCTGAGGACGAAGCGGCTCTGGAAGGAATCCTGTTGCGGGAGTTGGCCGCCGCCCGCCAGAAAGAGCTGGAACGCGGGGTCTGTCTGGTCGGTCCGCATCGTGACGATCTGGAGCTGATGCTGGGTTCGGCTCCGGCCAAGGGCTTTGCGAGCCACGGTGAGTCCTGGTCCTTCGCCTTGGCGCTGCGGCTGGGTGCGTTCGAACTACTGCGCACGGCCGGATCCGATCCGGTGCTGATCCTCGATGACGTGTTCGCCGAACTGGATCGCCGTCGCCGCACCGCGCTGGCCGCCGTGGCCGCCGGGGCCGAGCAGGTGTTCATCACGGCCGCGGTGCCGGAGGATGTCCCGGCCGAACTCGAGGCGGTGCCGCTGCGGGTGGAGACCACCGGCGAGGCCGACCATCGCGCGTCCCGGATAGCCGAGTCGGCGTCCTTGTGACTTCACCGTGGTGATCGGTGAGTCCGTCGGTGGGATGCGGCAGAATCACGTGACGAACCGAAGGCGATCATTCGGGATTGGCAGCATCGGGATTCCCAGGTGTGGAAGGAGTTGTGGATGGCGCAGCCGCCGGAAGCCGACGACCGCAATACTCCCGAGGTGAACCCTGCACCCACCGACCAGGAACCGGAGTTGCGCGGGGTCGACCTGGCCCGACGCGCTCTCGAGGAAGCGCGGGCGGCAGCTCGTGCGGCCGGGAAGTCGGTGGGTCAGGGCCGGGCCTCGCCGCGTAAGGGCGGCATCCGCGCGTTGCGTCGCCGCAGCGGCTGGTCGGGTGCACACCCCGACGAGCGTGATCCGCAGACGCTCTCGTCGTTGGCCATGTCGTTGGCCAAGGGTCGCGGCTGGTCCGGCAAGGTCGCCGAGGGGACGGTCTTCGGCCGATGGTCGGCCGTGGTCGGCGAGGACATCGCCTCGCATGCCACGCCGATCTCGCTGGAGAACGGCATCCTGAGCATTCAGGCCGAGTCGACCGCCTGGGCGACGCAGCTGCGCATGTTCCAGTCGCAGATCCTGGCCAAGATCGCCGCGGCGGTGGGCAACGGCGTGGTGAAACAGCTCAAGATCAATGGTCCGACCGCGCCGAGTTGGCGGCATGGCGACCGCCACGTCAAAGGCCGAGGTCCGCGCGACACCTACGGGTAGATCTTGTTTCACGTGGAACGCTCGAGAGATCGTCGCGAACCCTCGCGCAAACGCTCTCCGAGCCACTCGCGCATCGCCCGCTGAAGCTCTCCGGACCCCCTGGGCCTATAACCGGTCATATCGCTGGTCGATTTCACGACCGTACGGCCCACTCAGGGGTGTCATAGGTGGGTTCTCTGTCGGTCGTACCAGTAGGATGGGGGAGTAACTAGCGGCGATATCTCCCGGCGCGTTCCGCAGCGCCCGCGCGTGAGCCCCCGTAATTCTCGAGCAGACACAGTCTGGAGCTCGAGCAGACAGTGTCTGACGGCCTCACGCGTGCCACCGCACTGTGCCGGGAGGATCAGCAAGTAAGGAGAGCTACCCACCAGTGGCTGCCATGGACTCCAACGCAGAAGGCTCGACCCCGCCGAAGAACGGCAAGCCGTCGAACTACGGTGCTGAATCCATCACCGTGCTCGAGGGCCTCGAAGCCGTCCGCAAACGGCCCGGTATGTACATCGGTTCCACCGGTGAGCGCGGTCTGCACCACCTGATCTGGGAGGTCGTCGACAACTCGGTCGACGAGGCGATGGCCGGGTACGCCTCGCGCGTCGACGTCACGCTGATGGCCGACGGTGCCGTCGAGGTCGTCGACGACGGCCGTGGCATCCCGGTCGCGATGCACGCGCAGGGTGTGCCCACCATCGAGGTGGTCATGACCCAGCTGCACGCCGGTGGCAAGTTCGACGGCGAATCGTATGCGGTGTCGGGTGGTCTGCACGGCGTCGGCATCTCGGTGGTGAACGCGCTGTCCACCCGCCTGCAGGCCGATGTGGACACCGACGGCTACCACTGGACGCAGGAGTACAAGGACTCCAAGCCCGGCAAGCTCGTGCAGGGCGGTCCGACCAAGCGCACCGGTACCACCATCCGGTTCTGGCCGGACCCGGAGATCTTCGAGACCACCACCTTCAGCTTCGAGACGGTGGCGCGGCGGTTGCAGGAGATGGCGTTCCTGAACAAGGGCCTCACCATCACGCTGACCGATCAGCGGGTGGCCGAGGGCGATGTCATCGACGAGGTGGTGAGCGAAACCGCCGAGGCGCCCAAGCATCTCGACGAGAACGCGCCCGTCGCGGCGCCGAAGATCAAGACCCGCACCTACCACTACCCGGGTGGGCTCGAGGACTACGTCAAGCACATCAACCGGACCAAGACGCCGATCCACAACTCGATCGTCGGGTTCACCGGTAAGGGCACCGGCCACGAGGTCGAGGTCGCGATGCAGTGGAACTCGGGTTACTCCGAGTCGGTCCACACCTTCGCCAACACCATCAACACCCACGAGGGTGGCACCCATGAAGAGGGCTTCCGTGCGGCGCTCACCACGGTGGTGAACAAGTACGCGAAGGACAAGAAGCTCCTCAAGGAGAAGGATCAGAACCTCACCGGTGACGACATCCGTGAGGGTCTCGCCGCCATCGTGAGCGTGAAGATCGCCGACCCACAGTTCGAGGGCCAGACCAAGACCAAGCTCGGCAATACCGAGGTGAAGTCGTTCGTCCAGCGCACCTGCAACGAGCACATCTCGCACTGGTTCGAGGCCAATCCGGCCGATGCGAAGACCATTGTGCAGAAGGCGGTTTCGTCGGCGCAGGCCCGTGTCGCCGCGCGTAAGGCGCGAGAGCTGGTGCGGCGCAAGTCCGCCACCGATCTGGGTGGCCTGCCGGGCAAGCTGGCCGACTGCCGCTCCAAGGATCCGAGCAAGTCCGAGATCTACATCGTGGAGGGCGACTCCGCCGGTGGCTCGGCCAAGTCCGGGCGTGACTCCATGTACCAGGCGATCCTGCCGCTGCGCGGCAAGATCATCAATGTGGAGAAGGCGCGCATCGACCGCGTGCTGAAGAACACCGAAGTCCAGTCCATCATCACGGCTTTCGGCACCGGCATCCACGACGAGTTCGATATCGCCAAGCTGCGGTATCACAAGATCGTGCTGATGGCCGACGCCGACGTGGACGGCCAGCACATCTCGACCCTGCTGCTGACCCTGCTGTTCCGCTTCATGCGGCCGCTGGTCGAGCACGGCCACGTGTATCTGGCCATGCCGCCGCTGTACAAGCTGAAGTGGCAGCGGTCGGAGCCGGAGTTCGCGTACTCCGACAAGGAGCGCGACGGGTTGCTGGAGCGCGGTCTCGCCTCCGGCAAGAAGATCAACAAGGACGACGGCATCCAGCGCTACAAGGGTCTCGGTGAGATGAACCCGAAGGAGCTGTGGGAGACCACGATGGACCCGTCGGTCCGCGTGCTGCGCCTCGTCACCCTCGATGACGCGGCTGCCGCGGATGAGCTGTTCTCCATCCTCATGGGTGAGGACGTGGAAGCTCGGCGCAGCTTCATCACCCGCAACGCCAAGGACGTTCGCTTCCTCGATGTGTGATCGGGTCACCCCCGGACCGGGGTAGGGGAGGAGGGGGCTAAGCCCCCAAACCCCCATTCGGGGGCCAGCCCCCGAACCCCCGCTGCGCTGCCCGCACACACCAAAGACTTCCCCTGGAGACCAATTCATGACTGAGACTTCGCTTCCGCCCTCGGGTGGCGACCGCATCGAGCCGGTCGATATTCAGCAGGAGATGCAGAACTCCTACATCGATTACGCGATGAGCGTGATCGTGGGCCGCGCGCTGCCCGAGGTGCGCGACGGTCTGAAGCCGGTGCACCGGCGAATTCTGTACGCGATGTACGACAACGGGTATCGGCCCGACCGCGGGTATGTGAAGTCCGCGCGCCCGGTCGCCGACACCATGGGTAACTACCACCCGCACGGTGACACCGCGATCTACGACACCTTGGTGCGTATGGCCCAGCCGTGGGCACTGCGGTACCCGCTGGTGGATGGTCAGGGCAACTTCGGTTCGCGCGGTAATGACGGCGCGGCCGCCATGCGTTACACGGAGTGCCGTCTGACGCCGCTGGCGATGGAGATGCTGCGCGAGATCGACCACGAGACGGTCGATTTCATCCCGAACTACGACGGGAAGACGCAGGAGCCGACCGTGCTGCCCGCCCGGGTGCCGGCCCTGCTGATGAACGGCTCCAACGGTATTGCCGTCGGTATGGCGACGAACATCCCGCCGCACAACCTGAACGAGCTGGCCGAGGCCATCTATTGGGCGCTGGAGAACCACGACGCCGACGAGGAGACCACGCTCGCCGCGTGCATCGAGCGCGTGAAGGGCCCGGACTTCCCGACCTCGGGTCTGATCGTGGGCACCCAGGGCATCATCGACGCCTACACCACCGGTCGCGGTTCGGTCCGCATGCGCGGTGTAGTGGAGATCGAGGAGGACAACCGGGGTCGCACCACGATTGTCATCACCGAGCTGCCGTACCAGGTCAATACGGACAACTTCGTCAATGCGATCGCCGAGCAGGTGAAGGACGGCAAGATCGCGGGTGTCTCCGACATCCACGACGAGTCCTCCGACCGCGTGGGTCTGCGCATCGTGGTCACGGTCAAGCGTGACGCCATCGCCAAGGTGGTGCTGAACAATCTCTACAAGCACACCCAGCTGCAGACTTCCTTCGGCTGCAACATGCTCTCGATCGTCGACAAGGTGCCGCGGACGCTGCGCCTGGATCAGATGATCCGGCTGTATGTGAATCACCAGTTGGAAGTCATCGTCCGGCGCACCCGCTACCTGCTGCGCAAGGCCGAGGAGCGGGCCCACATCCTGCGCGGTCTGGTGAAGGCGCTCGATCAGCTGGACGCCGTGATCGCGTTGATCCGTCGCTCGGCCGACACCGAGACCGCGCGCACCGGCCTGATGCAGTTGCTGGAGATCGACGAGATCCAGGCGACCGCCATCCTCGACATGCAGCTGCGTCGCCTGTCCGCCCTCGAGCGGCAGAAGATCCTCGACGAGTTGGCCAAGATCGAGGCCGAGATCGCCGACCTGCAGGACATTCTGGCCAAGCCGGAGCGGCAGCGCGCCATCGTCCGTGACGAATTGGCGGAGATCGTCGACAAGTACGGCGACGAGCGCCGCACCAAGATCATCGCCGCCGACGGTGATGTGCAGGACGAGGATCTGATCGCCCGCGAGGACGTGGTCGTGACGATCACCGAGACCGGCTACGCCAAGCGCACCAAGACCGACCTCTACCGTTCGCAGAAGCGTGGCGGCAAGGGCGTGCAGGGCGCGGGTCTCAAGCAGGACGACATCGTCAAGCACTTCTTCATCACCTCGACCCACGACTGGCTGCTGTTCTTCACCAACAAGGGCCGGGTGTACCGGGCCAAGGCGTACGAGCTGCCCGAGGCCATGCGCACCGCGCGCGGTCAGCACGTGGCGAACCTGCTGGCGTTCCAGCCGGACGAGAAGATCGCCCAGGTCATCCAGATCAAGTCCTACGAGGACGCGCCCTACCTGGTGCTCGCCACCCGCAAGGGCCTGGTGAAGAAGTCCAAGCTGACCGACTTCGACTCCAACCGCACAGGCGGCATCGTGGCGGTCAATCTGCGCGATGAGGACGAATTGGTCGGCGCGGCACTGTGTTCGGCCGACGACGATCTGCTGCTCGTTTCGGCGCACGGCCAGTCCATCCGCTTCAACGCCAATGACGAGGTGCTGCGCCCGATGGGTCGCGCCACCTCCGGCGTGCAGGGCATGCGCTTCAATACCGACGATGAGCTGTTGTCGCTCAACGTGGTTCGGGACGAGGAGGGTATTTACCTGCTTGTCGCGACCGCGGGTGGGTACTCCAAGCGCACGGCCATCGACGAGTACACCGCGCAGGGTCGTGGCGGCAAGGGTGTGCTGACGATTCAGTACGACCAGAAGCGTGGCAGTCTTGTCGGTGCGCTCATCGTCAACGACGAGGATGAGCTGTATGCGATCACCTCCGGCGGCGGTGTCATTCGCACGCTGGCGCACCAGGTTCGCAAGGCCGGGCGTCAAACCAAGGGTGTGCGGTTGATGAACCTGGGCGAGGGCGATATTTTGCTCGCGATCGCTCGGAACGCGGATGAGCCCGACCAGGTTGCCGAAGATGACACCAGCGGTTCGGCGAAGCAGTAGTTTCACCACAGCAGCGGCGGCACAAACGGATCGAAGGATTCACCATTGACCACGAATCAGCCGAATGACCAGCGCGGTCATGCCAACGGCGTGACCGAGAGAATCGCCCCGTCCCCTATTCCGCCGCGGCCGATTCCGCGCCCCGGCGGGCACGAGGGCGGTGCGCCGCAATCTCCCGAATTGTCGGACCAGTCCGGTGATTTCGGGCCGGAAGGTAACAATTCGGCAGAGCCCGCAGCGGAATCCGCGGACGCCCAGGGCGGTTCGCCGTTCCAGGACGGTTGGTCGCAGCTGCCGCAGCGGGAGCCGCAGTCCAACCTGTACCGGCCGGGTCAGTCCCCGACCCCGGGCAGCACCGGCAGCCTCAAGGGCAGCGGCGGGCTGTCGGGCGGCGGCCTGAACGCGGGCGTCTCCAATGCCCGCACCACCGCCGACCTGGCGGCCAAGGCGGCCCGCAAGGAGGCGGCCATGGTGAAGTCCGTCGGCATCGACGGACCGACCCGCAGCATCGCCCGCCCGGAACTGGTCAAGGATCTGCCCGATCTGTCCGAGCTGCGGCACCCGCTGCCGCCGCCGGAGCCGATCGCGCCGGCCGGTCCGGTCTCGCCGTCCGCTCCCGCGGCGGTCGCGCAGGCGGCGGCCACCGGTGAGCCGCTGCGCGCCACCGTGCAGCTGCGCCACATCGATCCGTGGTCCACGCTGAAGGTCTCGCTGGTGATCAGCGTCGCCATGTTCTTCGTGTGGATGCTGGCGGTCGGCCTGCTGTACCTGGTGCTCGAGGGCATGGGCGTGTGGGAGCGATTGAACTCCACCGTCTCCACCTTCACCGACAGCTCGGACAGCAGCTCCTCGTCGCTCATCGACGCGGGCGCGGTCTTCGGCTACGCGGGCGTCATCGGCCTGATCAATGTGGTCCTGCTGACCGCGCTGTCGACCGTCGGCGTCTTCGTCTACAACCAGTGCACCGATCTGGTCGGCGGCATCCAGGTGACCCTGGCCGACCCCGACTAGAAACCCGCTGTTTCGATCCGCCTAGACGGCCGGTCCGGTCGGCTCACTCCGAGCCCCTGACCGGCCGTTTTGGTTATCGGCGCTGAGGTACGGTAATCTTCTGCCTCGTTCGAGTGACACACTTTCGAACACCCACTAAGGGCCTATAGCTCAGGCGGTTAGAGCGCTTCGCTGATAACGAAGAGGTCGGAGGTTCAAGTCCTCCTAGGCCCACTCCAAAGATCAAATGCCTTCCGGATTCCCGGGAGGCTTTTTTCATATCTCCATCCGGGGACTGTTGATGGGCAAACAAAAAAGCCGCGGGCTGCATTCGCAGCCCGCGGCTTTCGTTGTGGAGCCTAGGGGAATCGAACCCCTAACCCCTGCCTTGCAAAGGCAGTGCTCTGCCAATTGAGCTAAGGCCCCGGACCTGCACGAAGTTACATGTCGGACTTGGCCCAGGTCAAACCCCGTGCTCAGTCGGCCGGTTGGTGCTCGGGGCAGTTGACGCGGAGGTCCGCGGGCGGCAGCGGTTGCCCGAGTAGTTCGCAGTGCGGGACGCCGGTGTGGGCGGGACGGAAATAGCGGCAGGTGGTGCAGGTGCGGGCCACCTGCACCACCCCGGCGTCGAGCAGACCGGCTATCAGGTCGAGCAGGGTGCGGAGGGTCTGATCCTGTTGCGTGGCGGGCAGTGCGCCGACGCAGTCGCGCAGTACCGCGTCCCCGGCGGCGAGCTCGGCCGAGAGTTTCGTCCCGGCGGGGGTGAGGACGATGGTGCTGCGGCGCCGATCGCCGGGCGCTGGCTGCCGGGCCACGTGGCCCTTGCGTTCCAGCGCCAGCAGCGAATCCGACACCGTGGGCTGGCTGACCCCGAGTTCGGTGGCCAGCAGCCCGGTGAGGGGTTCCGGGGGCGGGCCGTCGGCCAGGACGCGCAGCAGTTCGGCCTGCAGGGGCGTCAGGCCGGTGCGGGAGGCGATGGCCTGGCGGTGGGCGCGGACGCCGCGGGCGATCCGGTCCAGCGCCGCGACCACCTTCTCCGATACTTCGCCGTCTCCCACATTCACCACAGGTCAGGACTGTACGGCCTGGCCCACAGCGTCGCCGACAGGGTGATCGCCTTGAACCAGGCGTGATACATGACGTCGACCTCGGCGGCGGGTGCGCCGGTGGCGGCGAGGAACTCGCGGATGGTGACGGTGATCGGGACGATGAATGCGATCAGGTGCCGTAGCGGGATGTGGGTGGCGGGGGAGGCCACCCCGTCGGTGCGGTTCTTGCCGGTGGTGTGGTGTCGTCGCGCGATCTCCTCCTGGTAGGCAAGCCAATTCGCGTCGTATTCGCGGGTGCACACGTCGGCGATCCACTGCCCGAAGCGGGCGCGCACGGCGGCCAGGTAGGCGGGATCGGGTTGCCCGTCGGCCCCGGCGAAGGTGGCGACCAGGTGGGGATGTGAGCCGACGAAGCCGTACCAGACGTCGAGGATCCGATCGGTTTGTGGCACAAGGATTTCCCCGGCGCGGCGCAGGGCGGCGGCATCGTCGGGGCTCCACAGCAGGGAGCTCTGGAGTTCGGCGAGTTGGTCGAGCGTGAGCGGCGAGGGCGCGAGTTCCGCGCTGTCGTAGGTGTATCCGGCGGGGGCGGGGATCGTCATGTCGAGAACCATAGGAGTCCTATGTTTGTTCGTCAAGACTCCGCCACGTAGGGTGGGTGGCATGAAATTCGTTCTCACGATCGTTGTCGTGGCCGCCGTCGTGTTCGGGCTCACCAAGCTGCGTCAGCGCAATGACGCCGATCTCTGGCACGAGGTCACCACGCGCTGAAAGCCCCTGACGGGGTACTGATTACGGTGAATCGGTGACCATTCAGCTGGCCCTGCTCCCGTCTGTTTCGTTGCGCGGGCAGGAGATCAGCGGTCCGCGGGTACGAGCGCTGCTGGCGGTGCTGGCCACCGATCTGCGGGCCGGCAGCAGCGCCGCCCGGCTGGTGGACGGAGTGTGGTCCGACGCGCTGCCGGACAATCCCGCGAAGGCATTGCAGGTGCTGGTCTCGCGCACGCGAGCGCAGCTGGGCGCGGAGCTCATCGCCAGCACTCCCCACGGTTACCGGCTCGCTCTGGAACCGGATCAGGTGGACGCGGCGGCCCTGGAGATCCATGCGGCGGCAGCCGAAAGACATGCCCGCGCGGGTGATCTGGCGGCCGCGCTGGCCCAGGCCGAGGCCGGGCTGGCGCTGTGGGACGGCGACGTCGACGAACTCCGTGACACCGCCGACCCGATCGCCGAATTGCGGGCCGCCCGGCTGCCCGCGCATCGCACGCTGGCCACCGTCCGGGCGCTCAGCCTGGCCCGGTCCGGCCGGTATGCCGAAGCGCTCGGGCCACTGCTCGCGATCGCCGAACGCGCACCCCGCGACGAGGAGCTGCTGGCCGAACTCCTGCGCGCCGAGGCCGACACCGCCGGACCCGCCGCGGCGCTGGCCCGCTACGACCGCTACCGCCGCCTGCTGCGCGACGAACTCGGCACCGACCCCGGCGAGACGCTGAAGTCGATCCACCGGCAACTGCTGCGTGCGGGCGAACCCGCGGTGCGGCAGGGCATCCGACACGATCCGAATCCGCTGGTGGGCCGCGAGCGCGACCTCGCCGCGGTGACCGCGCTGCTGCACGGGCACCGGGTGGTGTCCATCGTCGGTCCGGGCGGACTGGGTAAGACGCGACTGGTGCACGCCGTGGGCGCAGCCGCCGAGCAGCGGTCGGTGTTTCTGGTGGAACTCGCCGCCCTCACCGACGACGCCGCAGTGGTCGCGGCGGTGGCGGCCGCGGTCGGCGCGGGCGAGGCCGGACCCGGCGGCGGCACGGCGGTGGCCGGGATCGCCCGCAAGCTCGGCGCGGATTCGCTGCTGATCCTGGACAACTGTGAACAGGTGCTGGACGGTGCGGCGGACCTGGTCAGTGCGCTGGTGTCGTTGACCCGCGAGCTGCGGGTGCTGGTCACCAGCCGGGCCCCGCTCGGGGTGAGCGCCGAAGCGGTGCATCAGCTTCCGACCCTGGGATCGGACAGGGCGGCCGAACTGTTCGCCCAGCGGGCCCGCGCGGTGCGGCCGGACCTCGAGCTGCCGCGCGAGCCGATCGCGGCCCTGTGCACCGCCCTCGACGGCCTGCCCCTGGCGCTGGAGTTGGCGGCCGCACGGGTGCGGGTGATGTCGGTGGAGGAGATGTCCCGCCGACTGGCCGATCGATTCACCTTGTTGCGCGGCGGTTCTCGCGACGCACCGGCACGGCACCGGACATTGTGGGCGGTGGTGGAGTGGAGCTGGAATCTGCTCGACGAACCCGGCCGCGCGGCCATGCGGCTGCTGTCGATCTTCCCCGGCGGGTTCACCGCCGAGTCCGGAAACCGGCTGCTGGCCGGGGATCTCGTCGATACGCTCGATGTGCTCACCTACCTGGCCGACCAGTCCCTGATCCAGGTGACCGAGTCCGAATCCGGCACCCGTTTCCGAATGCTGGAGACCGTGCGAGAATTCGCGACCGCACAGCGCGCCGAGTCGGGCGAGGACGAGCGCGCGCTGCGGGAATTCCTGGCCTGGGCACAGGATTTCGGTCTTGCTCGTACTTCGCGCGCCTTCGGCGAGTTGACCGAGACAACGGTCATCCGGGCCGAACAGGACAACCTCGTGCGGGCCCTGGCCCTCGGGTTGGAGCGCGCCGACGCCCCGGCGGTGGCCGCCGTGTGGTCGGTGCTGGGCTCCTACTGGTTCGTCGGCGCCCACTACGCGCGCGTTGCGGACGCCGCGACCGAATGCGCCTGGCTGCTCTCGCGTTTCCGGCCGGAACCGGAATTCGTGGAGGCGGCCCGCACGGCCGCCGTCGTCGGCGCGGTGCACGCCGCGGTGCAGGGTCGCCTCGACGCACGGTCGCTGTTGTTGCTCCGCCGATTGTCGGATGCCTTGCCCGACACTCCGGCCCGGGCGCTGGCCGCGGTCTTTCTGGCTGCGCCCCGGCTGCTCGGGCCAGATCCGGAAGCGCTGAATCGCCTGTGCGAGAGCGATCGTCCGCTGCTCGCCGCGCTCGGACACCTGGTGGTGAGCGTGCGTGCCGAACAGTTCGGGGATCGGGCCGCGGCCCTCGCCGCCGCCGAACGCATGCGCACCACGCTGGATCCGATGCCGCGCGGCTGGCTGAACTTCCAAGCCCGCTGCCGCATCGGCCATCTGGCGCTGCTGTCCGAACGTCCGGAGCAGGCGCGCGCGGAACTGGAGGTCGCGCTGCGTCAGGTCGACGGGCTGGGTCCGCGTCCGGATCTCGGTGATCTGCTGGTCGCCGCCGCCTTGACCGCCCTGCAACTGGGCGACCTGGACGGTGCGCAAAACTGGCTGGCCCAGGTGCCGGATCGGGCCGACCCGTTCGCGCACCCCTACGCGCCGGTGGCGCACGCCGAGTTGCGGCTGGCGCGCGGTGAGGTCGAGGACGGCCTGTGGCGCTGGCGGGAGATCGTGAAATCGGTGTCCAATCCGGACAATCCGTTCCAGCGGCCGGATCCGCGCGGCGTGCGGGTGTGGTCGCTGGAGGGCCGATCCGCGGCGGTGGTGGCGCATGCCCGGCAGGCCCGGCCGGATCTGGTCGCCGCGCTCGCCGCCGAGTTGACCGGCGAGGCGATCGCGTTGCTGGAGCGGCCGTCGGATCAACCGTCGGGTCATCTGGCCGAGCTGACGGCCTGCGGCGCGGTGCTTTCGGCCCTCGCGGCCCTGGATCTGGCAGGTGGACAATCGGTTTCGGGTGCTCGGCTGACCGCCTTGGCGGAACGGTTCGATCCGCCGCACCAGATCCATCCGACCATGTCCGCGGCCGCCGCCCGCACGGCCGCCGAAAACGCCGATGGGGCGGCATATCTCGAGGCTCGCTCGAGCTATGCCGCCCTGGAGGTGACGGGGTTGCGGTCCATCGCGCTGGAGGTGCTGCGCGATCGGGTGCGGGTTACCGGCCCGGTTCCCGCTTGAGCAGTGCGGTCGCGCCCCAGAAAGCGGCGGCCGCGATGCCCAGGCACCAGGCGACGGCGAGCCATGCCTGGTGACCGACCGGGTGGCCGAGCATCAGGCCGCGCAGCGTCTCCATCACCGGGGTGAAGGGCTGGTTGCGGGCGATCCAGGCCAGCCAGGACGGCATGGAATCGGTGGGCACGAAACCACTGCCGAAGAAGGGCAGGATCATCAGCAGCATGGGCAGATTGGAGGCCATCTCGACGTTCTCGCTGACCAGACCCATGATCACGGCGATCCAGGTGATCGACAGGGTCAGCAGCGCGAGAATGCCTGCCGCGCCCAGCCATTCGAGCGGGGTCGCGTCGGGCCGGAAGCCGACCGCGAAGGCGACACCGAGCACCGCCGCGACGCTGATGAAGGTCTGCACCATGCTGCCGACCACGTGTCCGGCCAGCAGTGCGGGCCGGAAGATGGACATGGTCCGGAAGCGCGCCACGATGCCCTGGGTCATGTCGGTGCACACCGCGACCGCGGTCGCGGTGGCCGCGCTGGTCACCGCCAGCAACAGCACGCCCGGGGTCACATAGTTGACGTAATCGCCGCGCCCGCCGGACTTTCCGAGCCCCGCACCCAGGGTGCCGCCGAAGACGTAGACGAACAGCAGCAGGAACACGATGGGCCCGATGACCAACGGCACCGTCATGGACGGGTAGCGCAGGATGTGTTTGAGGCTGCGCCGCACCATCATGGTGGAATCGGTGACGGCGTTCTGCAGGGTGGTGGTGCTCATCGCACGGACTCCTTGGGCTGGCCGGTGAGGGCGAGGAAGACATCGTCGAGATCGGGTGTGTGGATGGACAATTCGGCCGCGTGCAGCGCGGCGGCGGAGAGCCGGTCGAGCAGGGTGTGCAGGGAATCGACGCCGCCGTCGCTGGCGACCTGCAAGGTCAGTTCGTCATCGTCGCGGGTGCTCGCGCCGAGCAGCCGCGCCGCGTCGTCGAGGGCGCGCGGGTCGGTGAAGCGCAGGTTCACGTGCCCGCCGGGCACCAGTCGCTTGAGCTGTTCGGGTGTGCCGGAGGCGACCACCTTGCCGCCGTCCAGCAGCGCGATGCGGTCGGCCAGCTGATCGGCCTCCTCCAGGTACTGGGTGGTGAGGAAGACGGTGGTGCCGCCCGCGACCAGTTCGCGCACCAGCCGCCAGACCGCGCGGCGGCTGCGCGGGTCCAGTCCGGTGGTGGGTTCGTCGAGGAACAGCACCTGCGGCCGGCCCATCAGTCCCATGGCGATGTCGAGTCGCCGCCGCATGCCGCCGGAGTAGGTGGAGGCGGGCTTGCGGGCCGCGTCGACGAGGTCGAATTGTTCGATGAGCGTGGCGGTCCGGCGTTTGCGCTCGGCGCGGCCGAGGTGGTGCAGGGTGGCCATCATGGCGAGGTTCTCCTCGCCGGTGAGCAGATTGTCGACCGCCGCGAACTGTCCGGTGAGTCCGATGGCGGCCCGCACCGCGTCGGGTTCGGTGCGGACATCGTGGCCCGCCACCCGCAGTTCGCCGCCGTCCGCGCCGATCAGGGTGGACAGGATCTGCACGGTGGTGGTCTTGCCCGCGCCGTTGGGGCCCAGCAGCGAGAAGACGGTTCCGGTCTCGACGGTCAGGTCGATGCCGTCGAGGACGTGGTGGTCGCCGTAGGACTTGCGCAGCCCGGTCACCGTGATCGCCGGTGGGCGGGGGTGGGTGGTCATGGTGTCTCCCTCTGTTCGCGGCCGTGGTGGCCGCCGCTGAGAGAAGAGTGCGCGGGCGCGGATTCACCGCGGTATCACCGTGGTTTCACGCCGTGACACCGGTGAAACCGACCGGAAAGTTCTCGACTGTGACACGGAACAAGCGGCGGTTTGCGGCCCGATTCACGTCGTAAGGTCGAGGGATGGCGTCCCCTGAGATCTCCGCACTGGTGCAGTCCGTGGTGGAGCCGTACCTGCTCGGCGGGCCGCGGAAATACGACCGGCGGCAGGTCTCGGAACTCACCGGACTGCCCAACTCGATGACCCGTCGACTGTGGGTGGCCCTGGGCTTCCCGGCCGATCCGGACGACAACGCGGTCGAGTACAGCGAATCGGATATCGAGGCCGCCCAGACCTTCGCCAAACTGCACGTGCTGGCCTCGGCCGATGTGCACCGGCAGACCACCGCGGCGCGCACGCTGGGCCGGTCCATGGCCCGTCTCGCCGAATGGCAGGTCGATCTGGTGACCGAGGAGATCCTGGACCGGATCGCCACCATCACCCGGGAGAATCCGGACGCCGATCCCAAGGAGGCGGCCCGCGCCGCCACCGAGGATGTGGTCACCGAGTTCGAGACGTTGCAGCGCTACGCCTTCCGCCGCCACTTGGACGCCGCCCTGGCCCGCTCGCTGGACGGCGGCGCGGAGGCGGGGGACACGCTGCGGCTGCTGACCGTCGGTTTCGCGGACATGGTCGGCTACACCCGCCTGACCCGGCACCTGGAACCCGACGAGCTGTCGGCGCTGCTGGAGGCGTTCGAGACGGCCACCAGCAATGCGATCGTGGCCCACGGCGGCTGGGTGATCAAGAATGTCGGCGACGAGGTCATGTTCGCCGCCGCGTCCGCCGCCGACGGCGCGCGGATCGCGCTCGCGGTGCAGGAGGCGGCCATCGCCTCGCACGGTGTCACCCAGGAACTGCGGGTGGGTCTGGCCTACGGGGAGGTCCTGCAACGTTTCGGCGACCTCTACGGCTCGGTGGTGAACACCGCCGCGCGCCTCACCGGTGTGGCCCGTCCGGGCACCGTCCTGGTCGATGACGGGGTGGCCGAGGCGCTCTACGACGACCCGCAATTCACGCTGCGGCACCTGGCCACCGTACGGGTGAAGGGCATCAACCGACTGCACGGGCATGTGCTGCGCCGCAATGTGATTCGCCCGCTGGTGTAAGTGCGGATGCACGCGCGGTCCGGGCCGCGGTGCAACCTACCCCGGACATAGGAGCGGGCCTCGGCGAAGGGGGGGAGTTAGCCGAGGCCCGCGTTAGGTCGGCCCGGGGGGGAGGGGCCGACGGGAACGATCCTACGCGACGAATGGGGATTGTGTAGCTATCGGGGCATCGCGTTCGAAGATTTTTTGAGGAAAAAATGTCGTACCCGAGTGGCACGATGCCATCGTGACCGAATTGCGTCCTTCGTCGAATTCGATTCGAGTAGCGCACTACTCGCGATCGACGCCGGTGACCGGGCGGATCATCGAATCGGCCGCATCCCATACCGGCAACCCCGAGCACCGCCGGCGCACTGATGGGATGCGGCCACTTTTGCGCCGCGCCATACTGGCCGAGAGCGTTTGGTCCTGTTCGACCTCATCTGTGCAGTTCAAAGCCAGCGTGTAGTCAGGAGAATCATGCCCGACGCCATAGTCGCCGAGGGTCTGGTCAAGAAGTACGGCCAACTGGTCGCACTCGACGGCCTGGACCTTTCCGTCCCCGAAGGCACCGTGACCGCCCTGCTCGGCCCGAACGGCGCGGGTAAGACCACCGCCGTACGGGTGCTCACCACCCTGCTGGTCCCGGATGCCGGGCGGGCCACCGTGGCCGGGGTGGACGTATTGAAGGATCCGCAGCTGCTGCGCTCCCGCATCGGCACCTCCGGCCAGTACGCGGCGGTCGACGAATACCTCACCGGTTTCGAGAATCTCGAAATGGTCGGGCGGCTGTATCACATGGGCGTGCAACGCAGTAAGGAGCGCGCCCGGGAACTGCTGGACCGCTTCCGTCTCGCCGATGCCGCCGACCGGCCGGTCAAGGGCTACTCCGGCGGTATGCGCCGCCGCCTCGACCTGGCGGGCGCGCTGGTCGCCAATCCACCGGTGCTGTTCCTGGACGAACCCACCACGGGCCTGGATCCCCGTGCACGCCTGGATCTCTGGGATGTGATCGAGGAACTGGTGGCGGGCGGCACCACGCTACTGCTGACCACCCAGTACCTGGAGGAGGCCGATCGGCTGGCCGATTCCATCGCCGTCATCGACCACGGCCGCGTCATCGCCGAGGGCACCTCCGACGAGCTCAAGGCCATGGTGGGGGGCGACCGCATCGAACTGGTCGTGGATCACGCCGACAATCTGGCCCTCGCCCGGCAGGCGCTGGAAGGGTTGGCGCACGGGGAGATTCGGCTCGAACCGGGCATGCGCCGCATCATCGTGCCGGTGGTGGACGGCTCGCAGGCGTTGGTCGACGCCATCGGATTGCTCGGCAAGCACGAGGTGAAGATTCATGACGTGGGTCTGCGCAAGCCCTCGCTCGACGACGTCTTCCTGACACTGACCGGGCACGAGGCCGAGGATCTGATCAACGGCAACCGGGATTCCGACGAGAAGGTCGGGGGTGGGGCCCGATGAGCGCCGGTCTCGCGGTCGCCGAAAGGCCCTCGGCCGCACAGCGACTCGCCATGGTCGTCACCGACAGCATCACCATCACCAAGCGCAACGTGATCAAGATTCGGCGCGTGCCGGACGTGCTGGTGTTCTCCACCCTGTCGCCGATCATGTTCGTGCTGCTGTTCGCCTACGTCTTCGGCTCGGCAATCACCTTGCAGGGCACGTCCTATCGCGAATTCCTGATCGCGGGCATCTTCGCGCAGACGGTGGTGTTCGGTGCCACCTACACGGGTCTGAGCCTGGCCGAGGATATGCAGAAGGGCATCATCGACCGCTTCCGCTCGCTACCCATGGCACCGTCCGCGGTGCTGATCGGGCGCACCGTGGCCGACATGGTGATGAATGTGGTGAGCCTGGTGGTGATGTCGCTGACCGGCCTGGTGGTGGGCTGGCGCATCCGCGGCTCGTTCTTCGACGCCGTGCTCGCCTACGTCCTGCTGCTGCTGTTCGCGTACGCGGTGTCGTGGATTCTGGCCGTGATCGGGCTGCTGGTGCGGGCGCCGGAGGTGTACAACAACGCGAACTTCATGGTGATCTTCCCGCTGACGTTCATCGCCAACACCTTCGTGCCGTCGCAGAACCTGCCCACGGTGCTCCGCGTTGTGGCGGAATGGAATCCGGTGTCGGCGGTGACGCAGGCGACCCGTGACCTGTTCGGCAACACCAGCCCGATGGGACCGGCGCAGGACGTCTTCCCGATGCAGCATCCGGTCGCGACGACCTTCCTGTGGATCGTCGTGATCCTCGCGATCTTCGTGCCGCTGGCGTTGAAGCAGTACAAGCGGTCCGTCAGCCGCTGACGGTCAGTGGGTAACCAGATCCGGTGTCGGCGCGGAGCCGTTGCGCGAATAGCCCAGGCGCGGTGGCTCCGCGGCCGGTGCCGGCGGCTGCGGGCGCTTGCTCACGAAGAACGCTATGACGCCGCCCGCAATCGCGAAAAGGGCGGCCACGATGACCTTGTTACGAATGCTCCCCAGCTCCATCCGACCATGCTGGCACAGCAATGGGATTCGTGCACGGACGGGGTAAGGGGGTGTGGGGGCCCAGCCCCCACACCCCTTCACTCCACAGTGACGCTCTTCGCAAGGTTGCGGGGCTTGTCGATGTCCCGCCCGAGAGCCATTGCGGTGTGATAGGCCAGCAATTGCAGTGGGATCGTGAGGACGATCGGGTCCAATTCCGCGCACACCGCCGGAACGCGAATAACCGCGTCCGCCAAGCTGTCCGGCAGCTCGGCATTGGTGACCGCGATGACCGGGCCGCCGCGCGCCTTGATCTGCTCGATGGTGGTGATGTTCTTGGCGAGCAGCTCGTCGTCGGGAACCAGCACGATGCTCGGCATATCCGGATCGATGAGCGCCAGCGGGCCGTGCTTGAGCTCGGAGCCCTGGTACGCCTCGGCGTGGATGTAGGAGATCTCCTTGAGCTTCTGCGCGCCCTCGCGCGCCACCGGCCAGGCGCGGACGCGGCCGATGAAGAACATGCTGCGCGCCTTGGCATATCGGGTGGCGATATCGGCGATATCGGCCTCGGCGGCGAGCACGGCGTCGATGGCGTCGGGCAGTGCGCGCAGTCCGCTCACGATGCGTTCGCCACCGGCCGCGGACAGATCCCGCACCCGGCCCAGCAGCAGCGCCAGCATGGCGAAGGAGACGGTCATATTGGTGAGCGCCTTGGTGGAGGCCACCGAGACCTCGGGGCCCGCGTGCAGAAACACGCCCGCACCACATTCGCGGGCGATGGCGCTGCCGACCACGTTCACCGCGCCGATGACGCGGCCGCCCTTACGCTGCAATTCCTGAACGGCCGCAAGGGTATCCAGGGTTTCGCCGGACTGGCTGATGGCGATGTAGAGGGCGTCCGGGTCGACCACCGGGTTGCGGTAGCGGAACTCCGAGGCGGGTTCGGCGGTGGCGGGAATCCGGGCCAGCTCCTCGACCAGCTGCGCGCCCAGCTGGCCCGCGTAGTAGGCCGAGCCGCAGCCCAGGAACACCACCTTGCTGATGCCGCGCAGTTCGCGCGCGTCCATATTGAGTCCGCCCAGCACGGCGGTGGCGAAGCGTTCGTCGAGGCGACCGCGGAGGGCCCGGCGCACCGCGTCGGGCTGTTCGGCCATTTCTTTGCGCATGAAGTCGGGGTACCCGCCCAGCGCGTAATCCTCCGCCGCCATATCGATGGTGGTCGGGATCTTGTCGGTGCGGCGCGCCTCGAGACCCAGTGTGCTGGTGCGGAATTCACCGGCGCGCACGGTGGCCAGCTCGCCGTCGTCGAGGAACACCACGCGCTGGGTGTGGTGCACCAGGGCGGCCACGTCGGAGGCCACGAACATCTCGCCGTCGCCGACGCCGAGCACGATGGGGGAGCCGTTGCGGGCCACCACCAGCTCGTCGGGGCGGCGGGCGTCCAGCACCAGCAGGCCGAAGGTGCCCTGCACCCGGCGCAGCGCGGTGCGCACGGCGTCTTCCAGGGTGTCGGTTCCGTCCAGGGCGGCGGCCACCAGGTGCGCGATCGCCTCGGTGTCGGTGTCGGAGAGGAATTCCACGCCCTCGGCGGTCAGGGCCGCGCGTAGTTCTTCCGCGTTCTCCACGATCCCGTTGTGCACCACGGCGATCCGCCCGGAACCGTCCAGGTGCGGGTGCGCGTTCGCGTCGGAGGGTTCGCCGTGGGTGGCCCAACGGGTGTGGGCGATGCCGACATTGCCCTTGAGTCGGGTGCCCTCGCCGTCCACCTTGTCGCGCAGGTCCTGGACCCGGCCCTGGGTCTTGGTGACCCGCAACCGGCCGCGGTGCGGCACGGCCAGGCCGGCGGAGTCGTAGCCCCGGTATTCGAGCCGGTGCAGGCCCTCCAACAGGACCGGTACCGACTCTCGATGCCCGATGTAACCGACGATTCCACACATTGCGGGACGGACTCCTACCCGTAGACGAGGCGACGCAGTTGTCGTTCGGTGAATTCGGGGGCGGCCACCGGGCGCTGCGCGAGCTCGTCGGCCAGGCGCTGCCAGATCTCGGCATTGCGGAGCTGGCGGCCCTGCAGTTCGGCATGTCTGCGGCGCACGAACTGTTCGGCGGTCTCGTCGAAGTATCCGACGACGTCGGCGACCACGCGGGCCGCGACGGCGGGCGGCAGGCCGGTGGAGGCCGCCACATGGCGGACCAGATCGGCCGGAACCCCGTCATTCACTCGACCGAACTTGCCATGCCGCGACCATTTCCGCCACTTCTGTGCCCGAATTCGGGCAGATTGTGAAAGGAACTACTGATTTCGCGAGGTGAGGGTAACTCACCGGGTACGTCCAGAGTTGTTTCGGCTCCCAACGCAGGCACGGATGCATGACGCCAACGGCTCTCAGCCGCCCGCTAAAGGCTCGGGGAGGCGGGGGAGCTTAGGCTGGCGGGCGTGACCTCACCGAACCAGACCGCCGTCGCCACCCTGCACACCAATCAGGGCGACATCAAGATCTCGCTCTTCGGTAACCACGCCCCTGCCACGGTCCGCAACTTCCTCGGCCTGGCCGACGGGTCCGCGCCCTACACCACCAAGAACGCGTCGGGCACCGACTCCGGCCCGTTCTACGACGGTGCGATCTTCCACCGGGTGATCGAGGGATTCATGCTGCAGGGCGGCGACCCGACCGGCACCGGCCGGGGCGGCCCCGGCTACGAATTCAAGGACGAGTTCCACCCGGAGCTGCGCTTCGACCGCGGCTACCTGCTGGCCATGGCGAATGCCGGGCCGGGCACCAACGGCTCCCAGTTCTTCATCACCGTGGGTCCGACCACGCACCTCAACCGCAAGCACACCATCTTCGGCGAGGTCCTCGATCCGGACTCGCGCAAGGTGGTCGACGCCATCGCCCACACCGCCACCGACCGCAACGACCGGCCCAAGGACGAGATCGTGATCAACAGCATCACCATCTCCTGAATCCGGCCCGAGCCGAAGAGAATTCACATGCAGCCCCAGTCGCCCGCACCGACCTGCTACCGCCACCCCGACCGGCCCACCGGTCTGGCCTGCACCAGGTGCGGGCGTCCCTCCTGTCCGGAGTGCCTCACCGCGGCCGCGGTTGGGCAGCACTGCGTGGAATGTGTCCAGCAGGGCCGCAATGATGTTCGACCGGTCCGCAACGCCGCCGGGACACCGGTGTCACAGATTCCCAAGCCGTACGTCACCTACTCGCTGATCGCGATCAATGTGATCGTCTTCGCGATCACGGCGTTGCAGGCGCACAGCCTGATGGACAACAACCGTTCCCGGCTGTTCTACGACTGGGTGCTGGTGCCCGGCCTGGTCGGGGAGAGCGGCGGCTGGCTGCGAGTCATCGGCTCCGGCTTCCTGCACTACGGCCCGATTCACCTGCTGGCCAACATGTTCGCCCTCTACGTGCTCGGCCCGTATTGCGAAGTGGCCCTGGGCCGCGGCCGTTTCGTGGCCGTCTACCTGGCCGCGTTGCTCGGCGGTTCGGCCGCGGTGACCGCGCTGTCGGATCCGCTCACCGCCTCGGCGGGTGCGTCGGGCGCGATCTTCGGCATTTTCGGCGCGGTCGGCGTGATCATGCTGCGGACCCGGCAGAACCTCACCCAGATCGCGGTGCTGTTGGGAATCAACCTGGTCATCACGTTCTCAGTGCCCGGCATCTCGATCTGGGCGCACCTGGGCGGACTGCTGGCGGGCACGGTGGCCGCCGTGGGAATTCTGTATCTGCCGCGCTGGCTGGGGATACGCGAAAACCGCACCGCCCTCAATGTCGGCTGGGCGTCGGTCGCGGCGGTGGCCGTGGTCGCGGTGCTCGTGACGGCGCTGGCCGCCCCGGCCCTGACGGGCTAGCGCGCCAGGTGAATCCGCAGCACCTCGAGGACGTCTTCGGGGTGCGCGCCGAGATCCCAGCGGCCGAAGATCAGCAGCTTCTCGTCCCCGTGGTGATCCACATCCATTTCCAGCATGGGCATCCGGCGACCCAGTCGCCGGTAGTTCACCACGCGGACGCGCAGGACTTGCTGAGGTGTGTAGCGCTGCGGCCCGGCCAGTCCTCGGACCACCACCTGCACGGGATCACCGGGTTCGACCGCGATCCGCGGCCGCTGTCGCAGGCCCATGACGGTCAGGAACAGCAGTCCCGCGGCGGCCAGCCCGATGAGCAGGCGGCCGGGACCGTCGGTGGCGAGAAAGGCGGCCCCGGCCAGCACCACGCCGCCGATGCCGCACACCACGAGGGCGCCCAGGGGTGTGGACCACGCCAGGCGGGAGGAGGGATCGGACGAGGTCACTCTCCCCACTCCCTCCTCGAGTTGTCCACAGGCTCATCCACAGGTGTGTATGAATAACAATGATGTAAGGCACACGCCGGCATGCGGCTAGCGCCAGCGCATGGTCATGATCAGCCCGACGACCATGAGGCCGAATCCGATCAGGAAGTTCCACGCGCCCAGGTCGCTCATCCACCCGATGTGCTCATTGGCCAGGTAGTAGACGAGCAGCCAGGCCAGCCCCGCGAGCATGAAGCCCAGCATGATGCCGACGTACCAGATCGGCGACGGACCAGCCGACTTCACCCGCACGGGCGTGCGGCTGGCCGGGTTGATCGTGTAATCGGTCTTCTTCCGGACCTTCGACTTCGGCATGACGTCCTCGTTTTCGGCGTGCTGTCTGCGTAGACATTATCCCGGGAACCCTGGGGAAAGTGTCGTCGGGGAGGGTTGGCGCGATTGTGGCGACACGGTTCGGCGGTATTGCATGCGACGAGGCCGGGCCCGCCCACTACTCTCGAATCATGCGTGTACTGGTCGTCGACAACTACGACAGCTTCGTGTTCAACCTGGTTCAGTATCTCGGACAGCTGGGTGTGGATGCCGAGGTCTGGCGCAATGACGATGAGCGGCTCGCGGATGTCGATGCGGTGGTTCAGGACTACGACGGCGTGTTGATCAGCCCCGGACCGGGTAGCCCGGACCGCGCGGGCGCGAGCATTCCGCTGGTGCACGCCGCCGCCAAGCATGCCACCCCGCTGCTCGGCGTCTGCCTCGGGCACCAGGCCATCGGTGAGGCGTTCGGCGCGACCGTGACCCGGGCCCCCGAACTGCTGCACGGCAAGACCAGCGAGGTCTTCCACATCGGTGCGGGCGTGCTGGCCGGGCTGCCCGATCCGTTCATCGCCACCCGCTACCACTCGCTGACCGTTCTCGAGGAGACCATGCCGCCGGAGCTGGAGGTGCTGGGCCGCACCGAATCCGGCATCGTCATGGCTTTGCGGCATCGCGATCTGCCCATCCACGGTGTGCAGTTCCATCCCGAATCCGTGCTCACCCAGGGTGGGCACCGCATGCTCGCCAACTGGCTGGAAGTCTGCGGCGAGCGGCCGGCGGAGGGACTGGTGCAGACCTTGGAGGCGGAGGTCGCGGCCCTCGCGTCATGAGCGCCGCATGAGGCCGCACGTCATGCTGTCGGTGGCCGTCAGCATCGACGGGTACATCGACGACACGAGCCGGGATCGGCTGCTGTTGTCGAACGCGGCCGATTTCGATCGCGTCGACACCTTGCGCGCGGAATCGGATGCGATTCTCATCGGCGCGGGCACCCTGCGCAGCGACAATCCGCGGCTGCTCGTGAACAACCCGGATCGGCGCCTGCACCGGATCGCCGCGGGCAGGCCGGAGTACCCGCTGCGCGTGATCGTCACCGCGGGCGGCGATCTCGATCCGGCGCTGCGGTTCTGGCACACCGGCGGCGAAAGACTGGTCTACACCACCGATTCCGGGGCGGACCGCCTCGGTGATCGGCTGGACGAGTACGCCGCGGTCGTATCGCTGGGCGCGGCAATCGATTTCGAGACGCTACTCGACGACCTCGGCAAACGAGGTGTCGAACGGCTGATGGTCGAAGGCGGCGGGTCGATTCACACCGCGTTCCTGTCCGCCGGACTGGTCGACGAGATCTGGATGGCCGTCGCGCCGGTGGTGGTCGGCGATCCGGCCGCACCGCGTTTTCTCGGGCCCGCCGCCTTCCCCGGCGGCCCGCAGCACCGCATGCAACTGGCCGATGTGGGGCGGATCGGCGATATCGCGCTGCTTCGCTATCTGCCGAAGGAGGATTCCGATGTCGGATGAGTCGCGCGGAGATCGCGGCTGGATGCGGCATGCCATCGGGCTGGCGCGGCTGTGCCCGCCCAGCGACACCGCCTTCGCGGTGGGTGCGGTCATCGTGGGCGCGGACGGCGTGGAGATCGAGCACGGGTGGTCGCGGGAGACCGACGACAAGGTGCACGCCGAGGAGTCGGCACTGAACAAGCTGGGTGATGATCCGCGGCTGCGGCGCGCCACCCTCTACAGCACGCTGGAGCCCTGCTCACAGCGCGGGAGCAAGGACCGCGCGCCGTGCACGGATCGCATTCTGGCGGCCGGGATTCGGCGCGTGGTCATCGCCTGGCGGGAGCCGGGCACCTTCGTCGAGAACTGTGTGGGCGTGGAAAAGCTGCGTGAGCACGGCGTCGAGGTCGTCGAACTGGCCGATCTGGCCGACGAGGCGATGTCGATGAACCGGCATCTGCGCCTTTAGGTTTCACCCGACCGTCAAGGTTTCACATGAAACAGGGGTCCGCGGCAAGGCCGCGAACCCCTGTTATCGATGTCCGGTCCCGATCAATTCGGGCCGAGGGACAGGATGCCGGTCGTGATGGTGACCGTCTGCGTCTTGCTCAGCGCGGACCCCGCGGTCGGCTGCTGCGCCAGGATCCGCCCGACCTCACCGGCGTTCAGGGTGCTCATGGTGTTCTGGCTGACCTGACCGTTCCAGCCCTTCTGCCGCAACATGTCCACGGCCTGGGCCGGGGTCATGCCGCGCAGGTCGGGCATGGTCAGCTGTTCGCCGCTGGACACCTGGACGGTGATGGTCGAGCCCTTGTCGGCATTGGTGCCCGCGGCCGGATTGGTGGCGATGACCGTGCCCTTGGGCTGGTTGTTCGGCACCTCCTGGACGGTCACCTGGAATCCGGCGGTATCCGACAGCGTCGACTGCGCGACATCGATGGACTGCCCGACCACATCGGGCACCCGGACCTTGTCCGGGCCGGACCCGAGGGTGATGGTGACCTGCCCGTCGGAGTCGGTCTTCTGACCCGCGTCGGGACTCTGCGCGACGACCTTGTCCTTGTCGTCGACGCTCGAGGTCTGCTTCTTCACGTCCGGATTCAGCCGCAGCCCTACCGAATTCAGCTGCTGCTCGGCCTGCTGCTGGCTGAGTCCGGCCAGCTTCGGCACCGGCACCTGCTGCGGGCCCGCGGAGACCTGCACGGTGACATTGCTGCCCTTGTCGACGCGCGAACCGCCCAGCGGCTGCGTGGAGATGACATTGCCCTGCGCGACCTTGGGGTCGTTCTTCTGCTGGATGGAGACGGTGAAACCGGCCTTCTGCAGATTCTGTTGCGCGACCTGATAGGTCTGATTGGCGACGTCGGGCACCGCGACCTGGTCCGGTCGCGCACCCGGCCCGATCACCATCCACAGCAGCCCGGCCACCGCGGCGATCGCGACCACCGCGAGCACGGCGATCAGGGCGGTGCGCCGGCGCGGATCGGCCTCGACGATCTCCTGCTCGGTGGTGTCGTCGCGGCGTTCGACGGTGCGGTAGCTGCGCGGCGGCGGCAGTTCGTCGTCGAGGCGGTCCTCGTCGGTCATGATCAGCGGCGCGGTGGGCTTCTGCCCGCCCAGCACCCGGATCAGGTCGGCGCGCATCTCGGCCGCGGTCTGATACCGGTTGGCCGGGTTCTTGCTCATCGCCTTGAGGATGACCGAGTCGAGTTCGCGCGGCACGCCCTGATAGACCTGCGACGGCAGCCGCGGATCCTCCCGAACATGCTGGTAGGCCACCGCGACCGGGGAGTCGCCGGTGAAAGGCGGTTCGCCGGTGAGGATCTCGTAGAGCACACAGCCCACCGAGTACACATCCGAGCGCGCGTCCACCTGCTCGCCGCGGGCCTGCTCGGGGGAGAGGTACTGGGCGGTGCCGATGACGGCGGCCGTCTGCGTCATCGGGTTGGAGCTGTCGGCGATGGCGCGGGCGATGCCGAAGTCCATCACCTTCACCGCGCCCGCGCGGTTGATCATGATGTTGGCCGGCTTCATATCGCGGTGCACGATGCCGTTGCGATGCGAGAAATCCAGCGCCGCACACACATCCGCGATGACTTCCATGGCACGGCGCGGCGGAAACGGACCTTTGCCGCGCACCAGGTCGCGCAGGGTGTCGCCGTCCACGTACTCCATGACGATGTAGGGCAGCGGGCCGCCGTCGATCTCGGCCTCACCGGTGTCGTACACCGCCACGATGGCCGGATGGTTGAGCGCGGCCGCGTTCTGCGCCTCCCGCTTGAACCGCAGGTAGAACGTGGGATCGCGGGCGAGGTCGGCGCGCAGCACCTTGATCGCCACATCCCGGCCCAGCCGCAGATCCCGGGCCTTGTGCACCTCGGACATGCCACCGAACCCGATGATCTCACCCAGCTCATAGCGGGAGGAGAGGTTCTTCGGGGTCGTCATGGCAATCCTTGCTGCGGGACTGTGGATGAATAGGGGTCCTGGCCGTACAACGGACTGCGATCACTACCCGGGCTCACACCGCCGGGACTCACACCGGGAACAACTGGAACTGATGGTAAGTCGCCCGGCTGCTGCCAGGGCCAGCGGCTCGTAGTGGTCGGTCGACCCGGTGTGGTGGTCGGTCGCGTCGACGTGGTGGTCGGCGGCGGGGTGGTCGTGGTCGGCGGCGGTGTCGTCGTCGGCTCGGGGGTGGTGGTCGGGGGCGGGTCGTAGGTGGTCGGCGGCGGTGGCACCGGCCGTTCCCGCGTGGTGGTGGTCGGCGGCACCGTGGTGGTGGTCGTCGGCGGCGCGGTGGGCGCGACCACCGCGCTGGTACGGGCGGGCGGCGTCGTGTCCTTGGAGTTGCTGCTCGCCACCATGAATCCGACACCCGCGATGAGGATCAGCACGCCCAGGGCCAGCCCGGCCATCGCCTTCTGCCGAGGGGTGAAGCGTTCGTCCTCCGGGTTGGCGGCGGGACCGGTGAAGGTCATCGGCCCGACCGGGGTGCGAGGTCCCGACAGCACGGTGGTCGAGGCCGCCGGAGGCTCCGGCGCCTGCCGCATCTGCTGCGACGGGGTCTGATACCGCGTGGTGGCCTGATCGGCCCGGGCCCCCGGAATGATCATGGTCGGCCCGGGCGGCAGCACCCGGGTGGCGCCGGTCATGGACTGCGAGACGGGGATGCCGCCGGGCGGCGTGGGTCTGCGGCCGGATCGCACCGCGGCCACCGCGTCGGCGAATTCGCCACCGTCGGTGTAGCGCTGGGTCGGATCCTTGGCCATGGTGATCTCGATGAGCTCCCGCACGTTCGGCGGCAGATCGGCGGGCAGCGGCGGCGGGGCCTCCCGCACATGCTTCATGGCGACGGTCAGCGCGCCGTCGCCGGTGAACGGCCGGGCGCCCGACAGCGCCTCGTAGCCGACCACTCCCAGCGAGTAGACGTCCGAGGCGGCGGTGGCGTCCTCGCCGGTGGCCTGCTCTGGCGCGATGTACTGGGCGGTGCCCATCACCATGCCGGTCTTGGTCACCGGGGAGGCATCCACGGCCTTGGCGATGCCGAAGTCGGTGATCTTCACCTGACCGGTCGGCGTCACGAGAATGTTGCCCGGCTTCACATCCCGGTGCACGACGCCCGCGAGATGCGCGACCTGTAGCGCGCGGCCGGTCTGCTCGAGCATGTCCAGGCCCTGCGCCACCGAGAGCCGGTTGAGCCGCGAGAGCACCGCGTTGAGCGGTTCACCCTGCACGTATTCCATGACCAGATAGGCGATCTCGCCGCCGGACGGATCCTGGGTCTCGCCATAGTCGTAGATGCTCGCGATGCCGGGATGGTTGAGCTGCGCGGTGGTCCGCGCCTCGGTACGGAAGCGTTGCCGGAAGGTCGGATCGGTGGAGAATTCCGCCTTGAGCACCTTCACCGCCACCCGGCGATCCAGCCGGGTGTCCAACGCTTCCCAGACCTGGCCCATGCCGCCGGTGGCGATCAGCCGCTGCAGCCGGTACCGGTCCGCGATCATCGCACCGTTGTTCAGCATTCGAGACCCTGTCTACCTTGCACTTTCATGTCGTTCAGCCCCCGAGCCCGGCGTCCAGCACGGCGCGCGCGATGGGCGCGGCCACGGATCCGCCGGTCGCGGCCAGCGCCCGGTCACCACCGTTCTCGACGATGACCGCGATCGCGATCTTCGGGTTCTGCGCCGGCGCGAAGGCGATGTACCAGGCGTGCGGCGGGGTGTTGCGCGGATCGTCGCCGTGCTCGGCCGTACCGGTCTTGGACGCGATCTGGTACGAGCGCGGCTGTGTCCCGCCCTGGGTGTTCTTCTCCGACTCCAGCATCAGGTTGGTGATCTGGGTGGCCACCTGCGGGGTGACCGCCTGGCCGACCGAGGTCGGCTTGGTGGTCTCCAGGGTGCTCAGGTCGGGCGCCTGCAGTTGGTCCACCAGATACGGTTTCATCCGCACGCCGCCATTGGCGATGGTGGCCGCGACGACCGCATTGTCGAGCGGGGTGAGCGCCACGTCGCGCTGCCCGATGCTGGACTGGGCCATGGCCGCACTGTCGGGAATGGTGCCGACGGTGCTGTCCGCCCACGGGATCGGAATGTTCGGATGCTGCGTCCCGATGCCGAAGGCGTTGGCCTCGTCCTTGAGCTTCGCGGCCCCCACCTTCATACCGAGCTCCGCGAACGCGGTGTTACACGAGTATTTGAAAGCGTCGGTGAGAGAAGCGGTTTGGGCGTCGCCCGGGCCGCAGTGGCTGCCGTTGTAGTTCTCCAGCGTGGTGGTGGTGTCGGGCAGCGTGATGCGCGGCGCGGCGGTGAACTGGTCGTCCGGTTTGGCGATGCCGTTGGACAGCGCGGCCGCGGTCACGATCACCTTGAAGGTGGAGCCCGGCGGATACGTCTGCGAGACAGCGCGATTCAGCATGGGCTGGCGGGGATCCTGTTGCAACTGCTCCCACGTCTTCTGGGTGGCCGCGCCGTCGTGCCCGGCCAGCAGGTTCGGGTCGTAGGACGGCGTGGACACCATGGTCAGGATGCGGCCGGTGCTGGGCTCGATGGCCACCACCGATCCGGTGAGGTTCTTGGCGGTCAGCTGGTCGTAGGCGACCTTCTGCATGACCGGGTTGAGGGTGGTCACCACATTGCCGCCGCGCGGATCGCGGCCGGAGATCATGTCGATGAGCCGCCGCCCGAACAGGGCGTTGTCGGAACCGTTGAGCACCGAGTCCTCGGCGTGCTCGAGCCCGTTGCTGCCGTACTGCATCGAGTAGTAGCCGGTGGCGGGCGCGTAGGCCAGCGGATCGGTCGGGTAGGTGCGCAGGTACTTGTAGCGGTCGTCGGTGGCGACCGAACTGGCCAGCACGGTGCCGGACGCGGAGATCTGGCCGCGCTGACGCGCGTACTCGTCCAACAGGACTCGCACATTGCGCGGATCGTTGCGCAGGCTGTCGGCCTTGAACACCTGCACATAGGTGGCGTTGGCCAGCAGCGCGACGATCATCACCATGACCGCCAGCGCGACGCGGCGCAGAGGCGTGTTCACACGGCACCCCCCTCCACCTTCATGTTCACCCGGGCTGTATCCGTCTCCACCTTGCGCAGCAGTTGCGTCGACGCTTCCACGATCGGCTCGACCCGCTTGCGGGCGGGGGCCGGTCGGCGGGCGGCGTCGGAAATCTTGATCAGCAGCCCCAGCAGAATGTAGTTGGCCAGCAGCGAGGAACCGCCGTAGGACATGTACGGCGTGGTGAGACCGGTCAGCGGAATCAGTTTGGTGACACCGCCGACCACCACGAACACCTGGATGGCGATCGTGAAGGCCAGGCCCGCGGCCAGCAGCTTGCCGAAGCTGTCGCGAATGGCCAGCGCGGTGCGGATGCCGCGAATGGTGAACACGCAGAACAACATCAGCACGGCGGTCAGCCCGATCAGGCCGAGCTCCTCCCCGATGGCGGAGATGATGAAGTCGGTCTTGGCGAACGGCACCTGCGAGGGCCGCCCGGAACCCAGCCCGGTCCCGGCCAGTCCGCCGGTAGCGAGCCCGAACAGCGACTGCGAGATCTGATAGCCGGTGTTGGAGTAGTCCGCGAACGGGTGCAGCCAGGTCTCGACCCGCACCCGCACATGCCCGAAGACGTTGTAGGCGAACACGAATCCGATGATCAGCAGCACCGTGCCGACCGCCACCCAGCCCACGCGCTCGGTCGCGATGTAGAGCATGCACAGCACGGTGCAGAAGATCAGCAGCGAGGTGCCGAGATCCTTCTCCACCACCAGCACGCCCACCGACACCGCCCACACCAGCAGCACCGGACCCATGTCCCGCATGCGCGGCAGTTCCATGCCGAACACGTGCTTGCCCGCGCCGGTGAACAGGTCGCGCTTGCTCACCAGCACGCCGGCGAAGAACACGATCAGCGCGATCTTGGCGAACTCGCCGGGCTGAACACTGAAGCCGGGCAGGCGAATCCAGATCTTCGCGCCGTTCACCTGTGAGTACCGGTCCGGCAGCAGCGCGGGCAGGGCCAGCGCGATCAACCCGATCAGGCCGAGGGTGTAGGCGTAGCGGGCCAGGCTGCGGTAGTCACGCAGCACGATCAACAACCCCATGAAAACCACCATCCCCAACCCCGTCCACAGCACCTGCTGGTTGGCGTCGGGGGAGGGGATGGGCAGGGAGGCGAAGGCGGCATCCTGGGCCTGCGCTAGGTCGATGCGGTGAATGATCACCAGGCCCAACCCGTTCAGCAGTGCCGCGATCGGTAGTAGGAGGGGGTCCGCGAAGGCCGCGAACCGCCGCACCGCCAGATGCGCGACACCGAACAACGCCATATACGCGGCACCGAGCTTGGCGATCTCCCAGGTGATCGCCTGCTCCTGACTCGCCTCCACCAGCACCAACGACACCGTGGTGATCAACGCCGCCAACCCCAGCAACAGCAACTCGACATTGCGCCGGGTGGCGGGCGGCGGCGCAGGAGCGAATCCGCCGGGTGGACTGGGGAAGGCCCCAGTGGACGGCGGTGCCGGTGCGGACATCAGTCCGCCATCCTGCAGTTCTGCCCCGGAGTCTGCGGTGCCGTGGTGGTGGTGACAGGGGTGGTCGGCTGGTCGCTCTTGTGGGGCTCCAGCGTGTGGTTCTCGCCGGTGCGCTCACCGCCGGTCAGCCCGCCGGGCGCGACCGGAGTGGTCGGCGCGGCCGGAGTCGTGGTGACCGGGGTGCCCGGCTGGTTCGGGTCGGCGGGGGGCGTCGGCACCGGGGTGGTGACCGGCTGCTGCGGCTGTGCCTTCTCGCACGGCGGCAGCAGTTCGGACTGCACCAGATTGCGGATCTGCTTGACGGCGTCGTCGCGCGAACCCGGCGGCAGCCCCTTGTCGACCGAGTCGCGGCCACTGGCCCGCAGATCACTGCGGGTCAGCTGGACACAGCCGGACGGAAACTTGTCGTCGGGGCCGGACAGCGTCAATTCGCCGGTGCGCGTGACACATCCGACCTGATCCACGTCGCGGATCGAGTAGCCCAGCACCGAACCGGGCAGACCACGCAGCACGACCACCTTCTCGCCGTCCACGCCGACGTAGTAGTTGCTGCGAATCATGTTGTAGCCCACGGTCAGACCCGCGCCGACGGCCACCAGCAGGGCCAGCGACAGCGCCAGCCAGCGCAGCTTGTGGCTCTTCTTCGGCGGCTCGGGTTCCGGCTGCGCGACCGCGCGGCGCGGGGTGGCGCGCGGCGGTCTCATGGCGGCGGCCCGGCCCGCGGCGGTGTTCGGCGGGGGAGTGTCCTCGTCCTCACCGGAGGCCGCGCCCGCCACGATGGGGTGGCTCTGGCCGTAATCCAGATCGATGACGTCGGCGACCACCACGGTCACGTTGTCGGGACCGCCACTGCGCAAGGCCAATTCGATGAGCCGGTCGGCCGACTCGTCGGTGGTGCCCTCGCGCAGGGTGTTGGCGATGGTCTCGTCGGAGACCACATCCGAAAGCCCGTCGGAGCACAGCAGATAGCGATCCCCGGCGCGAGCCTCCCGCACCACCAGGGTGGGGTCGATCTCGTTGCCGGTGAGCGCCCGCATGATCAGCGAACGCTGCGGATGCGTGTGCGCCTGCTCCGGCGTGATCCGCCCCTCGTCCACCAGCGACTGCACGAAGGTGTCGTCACGGGTGATCTGGGCCAGCTCACCGCCTCGCAGCATGTAGGCGCGGGAGTCGCCGATGTGCGCGAGGCCGAGTTTGCGCCCGGCGAACAGGATGGCGGTGAGCGTGGTGCCCATGCCGTCGAGTTCCGGCTCCTCCTCGACCTGATCGGCGATCGACGCATTGCCTTCGTGCACCGCACGATTCAGCTTGCCGAGCAGATCGTCGCCGGGCTCGTCATCGTCGAGATGCGCCAGCGCGGCGATCATCAGTTGGGAGGCGACCTCACCGGCGGCATGACCGCCCATGCCGTCCGCGAGCGCGAGCAATCGCGCACCTGCGTAAACGGAGTCCTCGTTATTGGCTCGGACAAGACCACGGTCGCTACGCGCTGCGTAGCGGAGAACAAGTGTCACGATCGCAGCTCGATCACTGTCTTGCCGACACGGACTGGGGACCCGAGTGGAACTCGGACCGGAGTGGTGACCTTCGACCGGTCGAGGTAGGTCCCGTTGGTGGAACCGAGATCCTCGACGTACCAATCCTCACCGCGCGGCGACAGGCGCGCGTGGCGGGTGGAGGCGTAGTCGTCGGTGAGAACCAGTGTGGAGTCGTCGGCCCGCCCGATCAGCACCGGCTGTGTGCCGAGCGAGATGCGGGTGCCGGCGAGAGAACCCTGAGTCACCACGAGATATTTGGCGCCCTTCTGGCCCCGGCGAAAAGAGGGGAGCACCGCGGAACCGCCTGCGGCCCGAGGCGCGACCCGAAGGCCGGAAGCCGCGTAGATATCGCTGCGCAACGTCCGGAGCACCGCCCACACGAACAGCCACAGCAGCAGCAGGAACCCCGCACGGGTCAATTGCAGGATCAGTCCCTGCACGGCGCTCCACCTCCTGTTCGACCGTGTCGTAGGTACAGGGCAGTTACGGAGGTGGAACTCCGTGACCCCCAACCGGTGTGTTGCTGGTCAGCGCGGCCAGAGTCCGCCGCGAGTATTGGCAGCATCATAGGGCCGTAGACCGGTTGCGATCACGATACGACCGAGGAATTCCTAGCCATATCGTGACCTGCATCGCGAGCTTACGGGATCAGACGATCCGGATCAGGATCTCGGAATGTCCGGCGCGGATCACATCCCCGTCGGCCAGCTGCCAGTCCTGGACGGGCGACCCGTTGACCAGCGTGCCATTGGTCGAACCGAGGTCCGAGAGCATCGCGGTCTGACCATCCCAACGAACTTCGATGTGCCGCCGCGAAACTCCGGTATCGGGCAGTCGGAAGTGCGCGTCCTGCCCACGACCGATGATGTTGCTGCCCTCGCGCAACTGGTAGGTGCGACCGGAGCCGTCGTCCAGCTGCAGCGTGGCCGAGTAGCTCGACCCGGCGCGGGCGGCCGGTGCTGCCGCGCCGTAGCCGCCGCCCTGCTGGCCGTAGGCCTGCTGCTGTCCGTACCCCTGATCGTCGGCGTAGCCGCCCTGCTCGGCGTACTGGTCGTAGCCCTGCTGGCCGTAGCCCGGCTGCTGCTGGCCGTACCCCTGCTCGGCGTACCCCGGCTGCTGTCCGTAGCCCTGCTCGGCATAGCCCTGCTGGCCGTAGCCCGGCTGCTGCTGGCCGTACGCCTGATCGGCGTAGCCCGGCTGCTGACCGTAGGCCTGGTCGGCATAGCCCTGCTGCTCGTAGCCGTGCTGCTGCTGGCCGTAGCCCTGCTCGGCGTAGCCCTGCTGGCCGTACGCCTGCTCGGATGCGCCGTAGCCCGGTTGCTGCTGGCCGTAGGCCTGCTGCTCGTAGCCGCCCTGCTGGCCGTACCCGGCAGCACCCGGCTGCTGCTGGTAGTCGTAGCCGTTCTGGTATTCGCCGTAGCCCTGCTCGGACTGGGCGTAGCCGCCCTGTTCGTAGCCCTGCTGGCCACCGCGGCCGTACTCGCCGTAACCCTGCTGACCTTGACGGCCCGCAGGCGGGGGCGCGTACCCGCGACTCCGCGGATCGGACTCCGCGGGCTCACGGCTTGGGTCGTAGCCTGAGTTCTGCGTCATGGGGCCAGCTCCTGGTTGCGGGTTGGGTCGTTGTGGGCGTTCAGGTCCCGGTGACGGGCCTGCCCGCCCACCCGCGTCGGGGTCTACCCGGCCGCGCGTCCTGAACTGTCCGGTGTGCAGCGTAGGGGATGCCTCGAACTCCACGTGCACTTCGCCGTAGGTCTGCCACCCTTGCTCGCGGATGTGGTCTTGCAGATGTTTGGCGAAAGCGCGCTTCGTGAGCTCGTAATCCTGCGTGGCGAGATCGCGATCCGGCTGTCCCTCACCTTGGACGAGATGCCGTAGATCGGACTCGTTGACGGTGATGACATAGCTGTTGGGAGCCAGGAGGTGGCCCCCACCGAGATCTTGGACGTGGTCGGCGGCCTCGCGCTGCAAAGCGGCCTCGACCTCCTGGGGGACGACGCTCCCGCCGAAGGCGCGAGCGAAGACATCGCCGACAGCACCCTGGAGGCGGCGTTCGAAACGGGAAACGATCCCCATATAGCCCCCTCCCTTCTCGGGTTCTGTCACTCCCGCGAGGGAGCGCGTGCGTCGTGTCGTGTGTGCCGACCGACCGTGGCGCGCGGTGCGTCCTACAAAGCAACACGCGGACATGGCGTGTCGCCGCAGGGACACGTTGATTGCATGATATCCACGATCGTCCACACCTGTAACTCTTGGCGGCAACCCCGGGTTCCCGTGTCCGCCGTGGATCACGTTTCCGTGCCCGAACCCCCGGTAACCAGGCGATTTCGTTTTGGCGCAAACCTCGTGATAGTTTTCTTCTCGTCGCTCGGGCGAGTGGCGGAATGGCAGACGCGCTGGCTTCAGGTGCCAGTGTCCGTAAGGACGTGGGGGTTCAAGTCCCCCCTCGCCCACTTGAAGAGGAAGGCCCTCGATCCACATCGGATCGGGGGCCTTCTTCTTTGTCCGGGTTCGGGCGCAGTCTCCGTCCGCGTTCGGGTCGAGTCCTCGCTCTGGGCCACCCGCTCGGCGGGACTCGGAAATTCCCAGGTCAAAGCGGATGTGACGAAGATCGCATGCCCTGGTCGGGGTGACCCGGCGGGGGCGTTGCCAGCGGCCGTTTCGGGCGGTTCTGCGGGGTGAAAATCGTTTGCCGGGGGATGGCGTCTGGGGTATGCGCCCGATTACTGGCGGCCATTGCCTGATGATCATTTAGCTAAGTCGCGGGTAAACAAACTCTGGGTTTGTTTGACTTCTGGCGACCGCCGAGCAATCGGGCTGAGCTGGGGCGAAACGCCAGCTTAACGTGGGTTGAACCGGTGGTTAGCGGAAAAATTACGAACTTTTCGCAAACTCTCCGGCGGGGTTCGAAACACATCGCACACAAGGGGTCGAAACGGGTTCGGAAACGCGACCGCGGGGATAGTTTCAGGGCCCTCCGCAGACCGTCCGCAAAGCGGATGCCCGGAATTAGCGATCTTGTCGGGTTCCCTACGGAGAAGGGGTATTTCGCCTGGTCGCGTTATACGCCCGGCGGGCAAGTCGGAGGTTGCGTAGCCATAACGATTGTGTAGAGTCATCGGCAACGCTGGCCGCAGCTGAGCCGGACTCGCTGCGGCCAGTGGAAATCAATTCCGACTGGTTTGCGACTACGAAGTCGCCACTCCCACAACCGGTTCCGGAGTCTTCTCGATCGAATAGCCCGCGATGTGCTCCGGGCCGATCCCCGCCTCCTGCTCCCGCACCGCCACCCTCCCGCGTCCGAAGACGTAGGCCAGGAAGCCGAGTTCGGCCAGCGCCCCGATCCCGACCCGCAGTGCGGTGGGCAGTCCGCTGGGCGTCACGAAGCCCTCCAGGAAGCCGGAAACCAGCAGCACGCCCACCAGTCCGAGCGCGATCACGGCCGTCGCCCGGCCCTGCCGTGCCATTGCCTGCGGGCGGCTCTCCCGGCCCGGATCGATCAGGGTCCAGCCCAGCTTCAGCCCGGCCCCGCCCGCCACGAAAATGGCGGTGAGCTCCAGCATTCCGTGCGGCAGGATCCAACCGAAGAACGGGCCGAGCCGCCCCGCCCCGGCCATCAGACCCGCACTGATCCCCAGGTTCAGCGCGTTCATGAACAACAGGTAGACCGCGGGCAGGATGAGCACCCCGAGGAACAGCGCCATGGCCGCCACCCACGCATTGTTGGTCCACACCTTGGCGGCGAAGGCATCGTGCGGATGCTCGTAGTAGTAGGTCTCGAATTCGCCACCGGGGCGTGTCAAGGCATCTGTATCCGTGTCCAACCCGAGATGCCGCCGGGCGGCTTGGGAATTCGCCACCCAGGCCGCCAGCACCGCGGAGCCGAGCAGGAAGACCGTCGCCACCGACACCCACCAGGGCCAGGCCCGGTACACGGCGGCCGGGAAGCGGTGGGTGAAGAAGTAGCCGATCTCACGCAGGGTGTCGATGCGGGCGCTCAGTATGCGTCCGCGCGCCCGGGTCAGGACCGCGGACAGCCCGGCGATGAGCTCCGGATCCGCCTCCCGCGTCTGCAATCGAGCCAGCTGCTGGGACGCGACGCGGTAGAGCCGGACCAACTCGTCGGCTTCCGTGCCATCGAGCCGCTTGCTCCGGGAGGCCAACTGATCCAGCCGATCCCAGGACGGCCTGTGCACGAAGGTGTAGGCGTCCAGATCCATGAGTACCCCTCCTGCGCTAACGCTGACAGAATGCTATCCATCGCGATCACACCCGGCGGAGGAAGACGACCCTCATGGCACTTTTCACCACCGGCGAGGCCGTTGCCGTAGAGCTTCCGATCGCCCGGGTACCGACCCGGGCCGCGGCCTTCCTGCTCGATCTCATTGTGCAGATCGTCGTCGCCCTGCTGCTGGTCCTGCTGTTCGAGGCGATTCTCGCCTGGGCCGACGCGGATTCCGCGTGGCGTGACGCCGCGGCGCTGGTCGGCCTGGTGGGGGCGTTGATCGGGTATCCGGTGTTGTTCGAGACGTTTTCGCGGGGCCGCTCGCTGGGCAAGATGGCGCTCGGGCTGCGGGTGGTGCGCGCCGACGGCGGGCCCATCGACTTCCGGCACGCGGTGACGCGCGGGCTGGCGGGCATCGTGGACTTCTGGGTCCTGGGCACCGGGCTGATCGCCGTGGTGGTGTCGCTGTGCTCGCCGCAGGGCCGCCGGGTCGGGGACGCGCTGGCGGGCACCGTGGTGGTGCACGACCGCAGTAGATTGCCGTTCGCGCAACTGGCCGCGCCGCCGCCGTGGCTGACCGGGTGGGCACGGCAACTCGACCTGTCCGGACTGCCGGATGATCTGGTGCTGTCCCTGCGCAAGTACCTGCTGCGCTTCCGCACCCTCACCCCGGAGGTCGGGGATCAGCTGGGGCGGGCGCTGGTGATCGCGGTGTGCGAGAAGCTGCGCACACCACCGCCGAACGGCTATCCGCCACTGCACATTCTGGGCGCGGTACTGGCCGAGCGACAGCGGCGGGCCATTCCGCCGCCGCCCGCGGCGCTGTTCTCCCGGCACCCGGCGGCACAGCCCGCTACAGCGCTCCGGTCCGCTTGAGTTCCAGGTATTCGTCGGCCAGTGCCTCCGGCAGCCGGTCGGGTGCGGCCGCGATGACGCGCACACCCATGCGGCGCAGGGTTTCCCGGGCCACCGCGTGCTCGGCGATGACGTTCTCGGCGGCGGCCGCGGCGTAGAGGTCGTCCAGGCCGCTGCGGCGGCTCGCGGCGGCCGCGACCTCCGGATCGGTCACCGAGACGACCAGCACCCGGTGGCGGTCGGCCAGCACGGGCAGCACCGGCAGCAGGCCTTCCTGCACGGTGGCGGCGTCGAGATGGGTGAACCAGACCACCAGGCTGCGGCGGCGGGCGCGTTGCAGGGTGGCGCGCAGCAGGCCCTGATAGTCGGTGTCGACCAGCTCGGGGGTGAGACCGGCCAGCGCGTGCATGAGCTTGACCTGCAAGCGTTTTCCGCCGACCCCGCGCACCTCGGTGCGCACGCGGCGGTCGTAGGCCATCAGATCGACCGAGTCGCCGCCCGCGGCGGCCAGCCCGCCCAGGAGCAGCGCCGCCTCGATGGTGGCGTCCAGTCGGGTACCGGCACCGCTGTGTGAATTGTCGGCACCGCCGACGCGTCCGGCGCTGACCCGGCCCGAGTCGAGCAGCATGACCACGTGCCGATTGCGTTCCGGCCGCCAGGTGCGCACCAGCACGTCATTGGCGCGGGCGGTGGCGCGCCAGTCGATGGTGCGCACGTCGTCGCCCGCCACATACTCACGGAACGAATCGAATTCGGTGCCCTGCCCGCGAATCGTGGTGGTGTTGCGGCCCTCCAGATGCTGCAACTGCTTCACCTTCGAGGCCATCAGTCGTTCGCTGCGGAACGGCGGCAGTGCGCGCAGCCGAGCGGGGACCTCGCGGCGCACCTGTCGTCCGGCCACGCCCAGCGGGCCCAGCAGCCGCACCGTCACCGGACCGGCGACCCGGTCGCCGTGATAGTCCGGGGTCAGCTCGGTGTGCAGGCGAATCCTGGTGTTGGGCGGCAGTTTCAGGGCGTGGGTGCGGTGCCGGGCGTGTGCGCTCGGCGGCCAGTCGTCCCACAGCGTGCCGTGCACCGGCCGGGTCCCGGCATTGAGCACGGCCAGTTCGACGTCGATGCTACGGCCGCTGCGCACCGTGGTGATGGGCTCCCGGGAGAACTCCAGCCCGCCCGGCGATCCCAGCGCGAGCAGATCGACCGCGACGAGCACCACCAGCAGCGCGGTGGCGATCAGTACGCCCAACCACGACGGCAGCACGATGGCGACGAACAGGGCCGCGAGCACCGCCGCGGCGGCCAGCCGGCCGGTGACGATCACGGGCTAGACCGGGACGGGGACGGACATCAGCAGCGAGGCCATGACGCCCTCGGCGGTGACGCCCTCCACCTCGTGTTCGGGCCGCAGGTGCAGCCGGTGCCGGAGTACCGCCGTCGCAACGGCTTTCACATCGTCGGGCGTGACGTAGGCGCGCCCGTTGAGCCAGGCGAAGGCCCGCGCGGCCGCCATCAGCGCGGTCGCGCCACGGGTGGACGCGCCGTGCGCGACGGCGGGGGAGGTGCGGGTGGCCCGGCAGATATCGACCGTGTACGCGAGTACCTCCGGGCTGATGGCCACCTGGGCGACCGCGGCCCGCGCGGCCGCGATGTGGGCGGCGTTGGCCACCGGGCGCAGTCCGGCCGCGTTCAGATCGCGCGGGTCGAAGCCCGCGGCATGCCGCTGCAGGATGCGGAATTCGTCGTCGCGCCCGGGCAATTGGACGTCGACCTTGAACAGGAACCGGTCCAGCTGCGCCTCCGGCAGCGGATAGGTGCCCTCCTGTTCGATCGGGTTCTGGGTGGCCACCACCACGAACGGATCCGGCAGCGGCTGCGGCACGCCGTCCACCGAAACCTGGCGCTCCTCCATCGATTCCAGCAGCGCCGACTGCGTCTTCGGGGGCGTGCGGTTGATCTCGTCGGCGAGCAGCAGGTTGGTGAAGACCGGGCCGCGGCGGAAGGTGAACTCGGCCGAATGCGGATCGTAGATCTGCGAGCCGGTCACATCGCCCGGCATCAGGTCCGGGGTGAACTGGATGCGGGAGTGCTCCAGGTCCAGCGCGGTGGCCAGCGCCCGCACCAGCAGCGTCTTCGCCACGCCCGGAACGCCTTCCAGCAGCACGTGGCCGCGGCACAGCAGTGCCAGCACCAGGAACATGACGGCGTGGTCGTTGCCGACGACCGCCTTGCCGATCTCGGCGCGCAGGGCCAGCAACGCCTGCTGCGCGTCCTGCGCGGTCGGTCCGTCCACCACCGAGGGCGTGTGGTTGCCGTCCTCGATTTTCTTGGTGAGATCGGTGTTCTGGGTCAGATCGGTCACAAGACCTCCGCTTCGATCCATTCGAGTTGTGCGGCCACGAGTTCCAAGGTGCCCCGATCCGCGACCGGGTCGTACAGGGCGGCGCGGACCACGGCCGGGTCGGTGCCGGTGCGGGCGCTCACCGCCGCGGTCACCAGCTCCGCCGGGGTCTCGGCGGTGACGCCGAGCGCGGGCCGCAGCCGCCGCAGCGCCGCCGCTCGCAGTTTGTCCGCCACGTGCTCGTGATCGCGGGATTTCCGGTACAGCCCGGCCTGTCCGGCCAGCAGCTCGAGGGCCGGGGCCTCCACCGGCAGCGGCTCGCGCACGATCGTGCCGCGGCGGCGACCCCGCCACCACAGCACGGTGACCCAGGCGATGAGGAACTGCAGTCCGCCGAAGGCCAGCCAGTTCGGCATGGTCTGGAAGATCGAGTCGCTGCCCGCACCGAAGTTCGGCGCGTCCACCTTCGGCGGCTTCGGCGGCGGGCTGGGGTTCGAGGGCGGGGACGGCAGATCCGGCGGCGTCACCGACGGCGCGGGCCCGAGCTGGGTCAGCACGAAGATCAGCAGTCCGATGGCCAGCACGGCGCCGACGGCCGCCCAGAATCGCCAATCCCGCAGCAGTGCCGGCAAATCCGGTCGTTCCCGAACCTTCTTCTGCTTGACGGCCTTGGTCTTGCGCTTGCGGCGCTGCTCGGTGAGCTCCACCGGTCCGGCCTTGGGCGGCGGCGCGGTCGAATACCGGTCGGCCTGCTCGAGCAGTCGGTACTCGGCCTCGGTGCCGTAGCGCCCGCCGTAGACGACCTCGTCGAAACTGTGTGCGGCCGAGGGTAGTTCGCCCGCGTCCGGGACGGCGGTGGTGGCGGCGTCGGCGGTCTCCCGTGCGGTGCGCGCCCGCTCCTCCGCGAGTAGGCCGCGCTGTTCGAGCCCGCGGGTGACCGCGCGATAGCGCTCCCGCAGCGCCGAACCGAAATCCCCACGGCGCGCGGCATCCTCGGCCGCGGCCAGGTGCGCGGCGGCCGGGCCCAGCGCCGGTGGCGGCGGGACCGGATTCCGATCGGTCTCGGTCATCGACCGCCTCCCGCCGGTACCGGGATGTCCCAGGCCTCGCGGCGGCAGCGCCGGTCCACGTAGACGACCACCTGGGTGGCGGATTCCACCAGTTCACCGAACGCCACCAGCAGCATGGCGACCGAGATGACCAGCACCGTCACCGTCCAGCGGTGGGTGCCGGAGAATTCCGCGATGAACTGCGGCAGCGCGATCAGCGGCACGATCAGCACCACCAGCAGCGTGCGCAGATACAGCCACAGCCCGACCAGCTGCCATTCCGTCCCGGTGGCAAGCAGTTTCGCGCGCCGGGCCGCATCGCCGTAGCCGAGCGACCGGTCGACGATGGTGGGCACCAGCGTGAATCGCCGCCCGCGCAACCACGCCAGCCAGATCGCCGCGAACGGGAGCGTGAACATCAGGGGAGCGCCCAGCAGCAGCACGCCGACGCCGATCAGGGTGTACATCACCTGGTAGCCCAGCAGCGGACCGGCATGTGACGCCGCCTGCCCGAGGGCGGCGCGTCCGCTCAGCGGCTTGCGGTAGACGACCGCGAGCCCGATCGGCACGGTCACGCCGCGCACGAACAGCCGCAGCAACCACGCGCACAGCAGGCTCACCAGCAGGGCACTCCAGAAGGTGCCGGTGTCGGAGTCCTCGGTGAGCAGCGCGGCCAGCGCGGTGCCCGCGACGGCCACTACCGCGGCCACGAATACCGCCCCGCCGAGCAGCGCCGCCAGGGTCTTGATCCGGGCCTGGATCAGCGCGAACGGCGAGTCCAGCAGTTCGCGGAACTGCAGGGGACGAATCGGAACAACCACCGGTTCGGTAGAAGTCGGTCCCCCCACCGAGCCGGTCGGCGAACCGACAGAGTCGGCGGCGGTCGGCAACACGCGCCCGAGTCTATCCGGACAGGTGCTATCGGTCGCCCGATAAGAGTCGTGCCACGACCCGGCGGTACAGGTCGGGTTCGATGGGCGGCAGGCCGAGCAGAGCGCGCAGGTAGACGCCGTCGCCGACCAGGCCGACGATCTCGGCGCGGACCGGATCGTCGATCTCGTTGTCCAGGGCCGTCTTCCAGGATCTCCACACTTCGGTGAGGGCGCGGTCGGTCTCGGCCGGGCCGCCGTCGGCGGGCGCCTCGATGGTCCGCATGGCGGCCAGCATCGAGCGATACAGGGCGAGCTCGACGGCGTCGGTCTCGTCGGCGGGGTGCGGGGCCTGCAGGTACCACTCGGCCACCGAGCGGCCCTGGTCCACGGCGGTCTGCACCTGGTGCTCCGAGCGTTCGCCGACGCGGCGCAGCAGTCCGGCCAGCAGCGCGTCCTTGCTCTTGAAGTGGTAGAGCAGGCCGCCCTTGGAGACGCCGGCGGTGGCGGCCACGTTCTCCAGGGTCACCTGGGACATGCCCTTGTCGAGCAGCAGGGTTTCGAGGGCGTCGAGGATCCGATCGCGGGTCCCGGCGGGGTCACGGGTGGTCACGAGGCTTGACTGTACCGTCTGGACGGTTCAGACTACTACTGTACCGTCTGGACGGTTCAAGACTTCGAGAGAGAAAGCCGATGACCACCAAACCGACCGCTCGATCCGGAACTCCCGTGACCACCGACCGGCACACCATCACCGCGATACCGAAGGCTCGGCCCAGGGATTGGGCCGGGCTTGCCGTCCTCGCGCTGGCGCTGCTGCTGATCGCGGTCGACGCGACCGTGCTCGACCTCGCGGTCCCCTCCATCACCGCCGATCTCGCACCCACCACCCCGCAGCTGCTGTGGATCATCGACGTCTACTCGTTCGTGCTGGCCGGTCTGCTGGTCACCATGGGCACTCTCGGCGACCGCATCGGCCGTCGCCGCCTGCTGCTCATCGGCGCGGTCGGCTTCGCCGCCGCCTCGGCCCTCGCGGCCTGGGCGATCAATCCCGAAATGCTCATTGCCGCGCGCGTTTTGCAGGGTCTCGCCGGTGCCACCCTGATGCCCGCCACCCTGGGCCTGATCCGCACCATGTTCGCCGACGCCCGCCAGCGCACCCTCGCCATCTCGGTCTGGGGCGCGATGGCCGCCTCCGGTGCCGCCTTCGGCCCACTGCTCGGCGGCTGGATGCTCGAGCACTTCTGGTGGGGCTCGGTGTTCTTGGTGAACCTGCCGGTCATGGCGCTGCTGGTGCTGCTGGCCCCGGTCCTGGTGCCGGAGTCGAAGGATCCGAACCCGGGTCGCTTCGACCTGATCAGCGCCGGGCTCTCGATGGCGGCCCTGATTCCGATCGTCTACGCGGTCAAGGAATTCGCCGCCCACGGCGCGAGCCTGAACCTGGTGTTCATCGCGGCGATCGGCATCGTCTCCGGCGTGGTGTTCGTGCGTCGGCAGCGCGGCCTCGCGGCTCCGCTGATCGACCTGGACCTGTTCCGGCTGCCCGCTTTCCGGGCCGCCGTGTTCACCAACCTGCTGTCGGTGTTCGCGCTCGCCGGTGTGCTGTTCTTCGGTTCGCAGTACCTGCAGCTGGTGCTGGGCAAGTCCCCGTTGGAGGCCGGTCTGCTGCTGATTCCGGGCACCGTCGGCTCCATGCTGGGCGCGCTCGCCGCGGCCTGGCTGGTCCGCTGGTGGCGTCCGGCAACGGTATTGGCCGGTTCGCTGGTGACCGTCGCCCTCGGTGCGGGCCTGTACTGGCTGCTGCCCACCGATCCGCAGGGCTCGGTCACGCCGTTCATCGTGGGCTTCCTGCTGATCGGCCTGGGTGAGGGTGTGGCGCTGACGGTTTCGGCCGACATGATCGTGAGCACCGCGCCGGAAGCCCGCGCGGGCAATGCCGCCGCGATCTCGGAGACGGCCATGGAGATGGGTATCGCCCTGGGTGTCGCGGTGCTGGGCAGTGCCGTGATGGCGGCCTTCCGCCGGGGCCTGGACCTGTCCCACGTCCCGTCGGCGCACGCCGACGCGGCCCGTGAATCCTTGGGCGGTGCGGTCGAAACCGCCCGTGCCCTACCGCAACCCGCGGCCGGTGAACTGCTGAACTCGGCGCACACCGCCTTCGTCAGCGGCATCCACCTGGCGGCCACCTCCACAGCGGCGATCCTGCTGCTGACCGCGGTCGTCGCCTACCGCGCGGCGCGCGGCAAGCGAGCCGCCGCGTAGCGGATACAGCTGTGGCCCGGGAGTTTCCGTGTTCAACGTGAAACAACCCGGGCCACAGCTCGTTTCGGGCGATTGTTACTGACCGCTCCCCGGCGGCAGTTCGCGGGGAGCCCGGTAGTCGAGTTCGGCATTGCGGCGGGCGGCCAGCGCATCCTGATGCGGGGCGGCCGGGAGCGGGTAGCTCGGATCGACCACCTGGCCCTGGGGGAGCGCGGTGTAGGACGGGTACTGGGCGTAGGGCTGATCCACCACCGACGCGACCCGCTGCGCGTGCACATGCTGCGGCGCGCCCGGCGGCAGCTGATAGCCGTACTGTGGCTGGCCGTATGCCTGCGGTTGGCCGTACACCTGCTGCTGCGGCTGCGCGGAATCCTCGGAATCCACCGTCACCTTGCGGGTACGACGCAGCGTGAAGGTGATCTCCTCCGCCTCCTCGAACGCCTGCCGCACGGTGCGCAGCGGATGCGTCGCGGTATCGATGGCATTGGCCACAAAGGACGGGACCAGCGGCCGGATCCAGCGGGCCGCGGTATCGGTGAACGGCACCGTGCCGATGATCGGAAGTTCCAGGCCGCCACCCTTGTTCGTGGGGGCGGGGGCCGGGGCGGCGATCGGGGCAGCGGCCGGTACGTGCGGTGCGAGCGCACCGGCGGGCGGCAGGGGGGCGAGCGGCCCCGAGGTCAGCGGGGCGGGCAGGTTGGGCGACTGGGTCAAGGTCCCCTCCGGAAGCTCGAGTCTGGCGGCGGAGTCGAATTCGGCGACCGCCCGCTGTTGCGCGGGCTCGGTGATGCCGATCTCGAAATTGCCGATGGCGGCGATGATGCGGGTGCGCTGCCGTTCCCGGTCGATGGCGGTGTCGGCGTGCGCGGCCAGCCGCGCGGCGGTGAGTTGTTGTTCGGCGCGCAGCTTTTCGGTCTCCACCCGCACCTCCGCCTGTTTGACGGCGATGGCGGTGGTGGCGGCCTGGTCGATGCGATCGGTGCTGGTGCGGACCGCGACATTGCGGTCGAAGGCGGTCTCGCCGCGCCACCAGCGCAGCAGCAGCGGCAGCAGGGCCAGCACGATGAGCAGCAGGGCGACCGCGAGGCGCAGTGCCAGCGGTCCGAAATGCCCTGTGGTGTAGTCGTTCATGGCCACCCAGCGCGCGCCCAGCCCGCGGTCGCCCTCGGTGTAGGCGTCCTTGCGGGCGGTGGCGAGGGCCTGGTCCTTCTGGGTGACCTTGGTGTCGAGCCCGTCCACCTTGCCCTGCGCCACGGCGAGTTGCGCGCGGGCGTCGTCGAGCATCTGGTTGGCGGTGCGTTCCTCGGGTCCGCGTCCGGGCACGCCGGTCTTGGGGATCCCGGCGCAGTCCTGGTCCGGGTTGTATTCGCAGCGTGCGATTTTCAGCGCGGTGGTGACATCGCCCTGCGCCTTGGTGATCTGCTGGTCCAGGGTGGCGCGGTCGGCCTTGGCCTGATCGGCCTCGGTGCGCGCGGTGACCACGGCGGGCGCGGATTCCACGGCGCGCTGGGCGGTTTCGTCGAGCAGCCGGTGCACGGTGCCGGAGAACAGTACGGTGCAGGCCAATTCGGCGATCACCAGGCCCGAGAGGGCCGCCACGGCAATGCGACCGCCGAATTCGGCTATCGCCCGGCGATTCTCGCGCCGGTCCGGGGTGGCGGCGGTGGCCAGCGCGCGAGAGATGGCTCCCGCCAACAGGGTGGCGATGAGCGCCACCGCGATCACGGCGAGGATCGGCCAGCGCGCGGTCGCGGTCGCGACCGCCGTCACGGCCCCCGCGGTGGTCGCGACCAGCGCAACCACCGTTCCGGTGACCGTATAACCCCCGTGTTCGTCCGGATCGGTGAGCCGCGGCTGCGCCCCGCCCAGCCACACCAGCAGCGCTCCGAGTCCGGCGGTTCTCTCAGTCATGGGAGCTCACATCCCTCTAAGTCCCCAGTGATTCGGCTTATCGCAACCGTCGCTGATTCGTTGTCTCAGCGTGACAGGCGTACAGCTGTTCCATCGACCGTGGCGGCTGGGATGTGGCCAGCCTCACACCGGCACGTTTCCGGCGTGTGACGTGGTGTTGATCACGCCCGGACCGGCTCGAACAGGCCCGAAACGGTGGGCAAAAGACGGATTTTCGGTTTGCTGAACGTGTGCTGAATCCCACATTCAGGAAAAATTCCGTACGGTCGGCAGGTTGCCTGGCCATGTCCGCTCGGCGGCCCCGGCGGCGACGGAAGTTGTCCGGAAAGTTAGCCGCCTAACGCCCGGTTTGCCGGATCTCATTGTGGGGAAATCTGATTCATTGCAGGTGGGAGGCCGTCTGGAGCTGCGCTGGACGTTCCGGCCGATCCCCGCGCGCACGGGCGATGCAGTGGTGAACTCAACTGAAACGCACGTGCACCCCTGCTTTACACTGGAGAACGCGCGTGTGTTGGAGGACCGATGAAGAAGCCCAGCTAGAAGCTGGAATTAGCGCAACCTAAGTTGGTTGGGCTCCAGTCCTGACTTATCGTTTGCTCTTACGCCGAACTACACAATTCGGCAGATCTCCCCATATGGCCAAGGCACCCGATCGGTGTCAGCCTAGCGGGCGAGAACGGCGCGGTGTGTGGCGAAAGCGTAAGAGTTCCGTTACCACCGAGCACCCGACTAGGTAATCGAAGCGGGTCGACAACTGCAAAGTTGACTGCACGGAGTGACCATCAGCGCCGCTGGTCTCCGAAACGTCCGGGCGCAGTCCCTACCGGAGGCGTTCGACGAAGGCCCTTATTTCTTCGAAGGCCTGTTTTTTGTGAAGGCAGAGGCATGACGCAACTTCCTGGCCACGGGTCCCCCACCGGCGGTGCCGGCTACGGACGCGGCCCCATCGGGCTCTATGACCCGGCGAACGAACACGACTCCTGTGGGGTCGCGTTCGTCGTCGACATGCACGGCCGCCGCAGCCGCGACATCGTCGACAAGGCTATTACGGCATTGCTGAACCTGGAGCACCGTGGCGCTGCCGGTGCCGAGCCCAACTCCGGCGACGGTGCGGGCATCCTGATTCAGCTCCCGGACAAGTTCTTCCGTGCGGTCGTCGACTTCGAGCTCCCCGCCGAAGGTTCGTACGCCACGGGTATCGCGTTCCTCCCGCAGGCCCGCCGCGAGGCTGCCCGCGCCGGCTACGGCGTCGAGAAGATCGTGCGCGAGGAGGGCCTCGAGGTCCTCGGCTGGCGCGAGGTCCCGATCGACGAGTCGTCGCTGGGCGCGCTCTCGCGCGACGCCATGCCAACCTTCCGGCAGATCTTCATCGCCTCGCCCAAGAACAGTGCCGAGCAGCTCTCCGGCATGGACCTGGAGCGTCGCGCCTACGTCATCCGCAAGCGCATCGAGCACGAGCTCGGCAAGGCGGGCGCCGGTGAGGGTGCGACCGGCAAGGAGTCGGTGTACTTCCCGTCGCTGTCCGGCGAGACCTTCGTCTACAAGGGCATGTTCACGACCCCGCAGCTGCGGGCGTTCTACATCGACCTGCAGGACGACCGGGTCGAGTCCGCGCTCGGCATCGTGCACTCGCGCTTCTCCACCAACACCTTCCCGTCGTGGCCGCTGGCGCACCCCTTCCGGCGCGTCGCCCACAACGGTGAGATCAACACCGTCTCGGGCAACGAGAACTGGATGCGCGCGCGTGAGGCGCTGCTGAACTCCAACGTGTTCGGCACCGACCACGAGGGCAACAACCGCCTGGAGAAGATCTTCCCGGTCTGCACCCCCGGCGCGTCCGACACCGCTCGCTTCGACGAGGTGCTCGAGCTGCTGCACCTGGGTGGCCGCAGCCTGCCGCACGCCGTGCTCATGATGATTCCGGAGGCGTGGGAGCGCCACGAGTCCATGACCCCGGAGCAGCGCGCGTTCTACCGCTACCACTCCTTCCTGATGGAGCCGTGGGACGGCCCGGCCTCGGTGTGCTTCACCGACGGCACGGTCGTCGGCGCGGTGCTGGACCGAAACGGCCTGCGCCCCGGGCGAATCTGGGTCACCGACGACGGTCTCGTCGTGCTGGCCTCCGAGGTCGGCGTGCTCGACATCGACCCGGCCAAGATCGTCTACAAGAAGCGCCTGCAGCCCGGCCACATGTTCCTGGTCGACACCAAGCAGGGCCGCATCATCTCCGATGACGAGGTCAAGTCCTCGCTGGCCGCCGAGTTCCCGTACCAGCAGTGGCTGGACGAGGGCCCGGTCAAGCTGAGCGATCTGCAGGACCGCCCGCACGTGCACATGTCGCACGACCGCGTGCTGGCCCGCCAGCAGATCTTCGGATACTCCATCGAAGAGCTCAATATCCTGATCTCGCCGATGGCGCAGACCGGTGGCGAGGCGCTCGGCTCGATGGGCACCGACACCCCGATCGCGGTGCTGTCGTCGCGGCCGCGCCTGCTGTTCGACTACTTCTCGCAGCTGTTCGCGCAGGTCACCAACCCGCCGCTGGACGCCATCCGCGAAGAGGTCGTCACCTCGCTGCGCAGCATGGTGGGCCCGGAGGCCGACCTGCTGAACCCGAGCCTGGACTCCTGTCGTCAGATCACCCTGACCCAGCCGATCCTGGACAACGACGAGCTCTCCAAGCTGGTCCACATCAACGACGACGGCTCGCGTCCCGAGCTGCGTTCGGTTGTCGTGCACGGTCTTTACCCGGTGAAGAAGGGCGGCAAGGGGCTGCGCAAGGCCATCGAGGCCGTGCAGCGCCAGGTTTCGGCCGCGATCGACGGCGGCGCGCGCATCATCGTGCTGTCCGACCGCGAGTCGAACGAGAAGCTCGCCCCGATCCCGTCGCTGCTGCTCACCGCCGCGGTGCACCACCACCTGGTCCGCGAGCGCACTCGCACCAAGGTCGGCCTGGTCGTCGAGGCCGGTGACGCCCGCGAGGTGCACCACATGGCGATGCTGGTCGGCTTCGGCGCGGCGGCCATCAACCCCTACATGGCCTTCGAGTCCATCGAGGACATGCTGGAGCGCGGCTCGCTGAAGATGCCGGGCAGCACCGGCGATCACGCGGCCGACTTCAAGAAGGCCGTCTACAACTACAACAAGGCCGCCGGCAAGGGTGTGCTGAAGGTGATGTCCAAGATGGGCATCTCCACCATCGCCTCCTACCGTGGCGCGCAGCTGTTCCAGGTCGTCGGCCTGGCGCAGGAGCTCGTCGACGAGTACTTCACCGGTCTGCGCTCGCCGCTGGACGGCATCGGCCTCGACGACATCGCCGACGAGGTCGCGGCACGCCACCGGATCGCGTACCTGGAGAACCGCAACGAGCGCGCGCACCGCGAGCTCGAGATCGGCGGCGAGTACCAGTGGCGGCGTGAGGGCGAGTACCACCTGTTCAACCCGGACACGGTGTTCAAGCTGCAGCACGCCACCCGCTCGGGCCAGTACAAGGTCTTCAAGGAGTACACCAAGCTCGTCGACGATCAGTCGGAGCGCTTGGCCTCGCTGCGTGGCCTGTTCAAGTTCAAGAGCGAAGGCCGCCACCCGATTTCGATCGACGAGGTCGAGTCGGCCGCGGAGATCGTGAAGCGCTTCTCGACCGGTGCGATGAGCTACGGCTCCATCTCGGCCGAGGCCCACGAGACCCTGGCCATCGCCATGAACCGGCTCGGCGGCCGCTCCAACTCCGGTGAGGGCGGCGAGCACCCGGCGCGCTTCGAGCCGGAGGAGAACGGCGACTGGCGTCGTAGTGCCATCAAGCAGGTGGCGTCGGGTCGCTTCGGTGTGACCGCGCACTACCTGACCAACTGCACCGACATCCAGATCAAGATGGCGCAGGGCGCGAAGCCCGGTGAGGGCGGCCAGCTTCCGGCTCACAAGGTGTACCCGTGGGTCGCCGAGGTCCGGCACTCGACGCCCGGCGTCGGCCTGATCTCGCCGCCGCCGCACCACGACATCTACTCGATCGAGGATCTGGCGCAGCTGATCCACGACCTGAAGAACGCGAACCCGCAGGCGCGGATTCACGTGAAACTTGTCGCGGAGCCCGGCGTCGGCACCGTCGCCGCGGGTGTCTCCAAGGCGCACGCGGACGTGGTCCTGATCTCGGGTCACGACGGTGGCACCGGCGCCTCGCCGCTGACCTCGCTCAAGCACGCGGGCGGCCCCTGGGAGCTCGGCCTCGCCGAGACCCAGCAGACCCTGCTGCTCAACGGCCTGCGCGACCGCATCGTGGTGCAGGTGGACGGTCAGATGAAGACCGGCCGCGACGTCATGATCGCCGCACTGCTGGGCGCCGAGGAGTACGGTTTCGCGACCGCTCCGCTGGTGGTCTCGGGCTGCATCATGATGCGCGTCTGCCACCTCGACACCTGCCCGGTCGGCGTCGCGACCCAGAACCCCGTTCTGCGCGAACGCTTCACGGGTAAGCCGGAGTTCGTCGAGAACTTCATGCTCTACATCGCCGAAGAGGTCCGCGAGCTGCTGGCTTCGCTGGGTCTGCGCACGCTCGACGAGGCCATCGGCCGCGTCGACCTGCTCGACACCACCGCCGCCAAGTCGCATTGGAAGGCCGCCAAGCTCGACCTGTCGCCGATCCTGGACGACGTCGAGACGGCGTTCATGATGCAGGACCGCCGCCAGACCAAGAGCCAGGACCACGGGCTGGACAAGGCCCTGGACAACAAGCTCATCGCGGAGGCCGCGGACGCGCTGGAGCGTGGCAAGCCGGTCAAGATCGAAACCAAGATCACCAACGTGAACCGCACGGTCGGCACCATGCTCGGCCACGAGGTCACCAAGCTCTACGGCGGAGTCGGCCTGCCGGACAACACCATCGACATCCAGTTCACCGGTTCCGCCGGTAACTCGTTCGGTGCGTTCGTCCCGGCCGGTATCACCCTGCGGGTCGCGGGCGACGCCAACGACTATGTGGGCAAGGGTCTTTCGGGTGGACGCATCATCGTGCGCCCGTCGGCCGACGCGCCCGCCGAGTACGTGGCGGAGCAGAACATCATCGCGGGCAACGTGATCCTGTTCGGCGCCACCAGCGGCCAGGCGTTCATCCGCGGTGTCGCGGGCGAGCGCTTCAGCGTCCGTAACTCGGGTGCCACCGCGGTGGTCGAGGGTGTGGGCGACCACGCTTGCGAGTACATGACCGGTGGCCGCGTGGTCATCCTCGGCGAGACCGGCCGCAACTTCGGCGCGGGTATGTCGGGTGGTGTCGCGTACATCTACAACCCGAACAACACCTTCGAGGCCAACCTCAACACCGAACTGGTCGATCTCGAGCAGCTCTCGGCCGAGGACGTCCAGACCCTGAAGGACATCGTCGAACAGCACCGCACCGAGACCGGTTCGGCTGTCGCGGAACGGATCCTGAGCGACTGGGCCCAGCAGGTCACCAAGTTCGTGAAGGTCATGCCGCGCGACTACAAGAAGGTCCTGCTCGCCATCTCCGAGGCCGAGAAGGCCGGACGGAACGTGGACGAGGCGATCATGGAGGCGGCTCGTGGCTGACCTCACCTACCCGGTGCGACGCTGCACCTCTGTTTTTTCGTGCGCGCAGCGCTGTAGTCAGGAGTTCGTAAATGGGTGACGCACAAGGCTTCCTGAAGCACACCAGCCGGGAACTGCCCAAGCGCCGTCCGGTTCCGCTGCGGCTGCTGGACTGGAAAGAGGTCTACGAGGAGAAGTTCTCCCACGAGACCCTGCAGAAGCAGGCCAGCCGCTGCATGGACTGCGGTATCCCGTTCTGCCACAACGGCTGCCCGCTCGGGAACCTGATTCCCGAGTGGAACGATCTGGTGTACCGGGGCGCGTGGAAGGAAGGCTTCGACCGCCTGCACGCGACCAACAACTTCCCGGAGTTCACCGGCCGCCTGTGCCCGGCCCCGTGTGAGGCGTCCTGTGTCCTGGGCATCAACCAGGACGCGGTGACCATCAAGCAGGTCGAGGTCGAGATCATCGAGAACGGCTTCGACGAGGGCTGGGTCACCCCGATCTACCCGACCCGCCTCACCGGCAAGCGCATCGCGGTCGTCGGCTCCGGCCCGGCAGGTCTGGCGGCTGCCCAGCAGCTGACCCGCGCCGGTCACACCGTGACCGTGTTCGAGCGCGACGACCGCATCGGCGGCCTGATGCGCTACGGCATCCCGGAATTCAAGATGGAGAAGCGTTTCATCGACCGCCGCCTGGCGCAGATGGAAGGCGAAGGCACCATCTTCAAGGCCGGCGTCAACGTGGGCGTCGACATCACTGCCGAGCAGCTGCGCGAGCAGTTCGACGCGGTCGTCCTCGCCGGTGGCGCGACCATCGCGCGTGACCTGCCGATCCCGGGTCGCGACCTGGACGGCATCCACCAGGCCATGGAGTTCCTGCCGCTGGCCAACCGCGTGCAGCTGGGCGACCAGATCACCGACGAGGACGGCCTGCCGCGCATCAACGCGCGCGGCAAGAAGGTCGTCATCATCGGTGGCGGTGACACCGGCGCGGACTGCCTGGGCACCTCGCACCGCCAGGGTGCGGAGTCGATCCACCAGTTCGAGATCATGCCGCGGCCGCCGGAGGAGCGCGCGGGTTCGACCCCGTGGCCGACCTACCCGCTGATGTACCGCGTCTCCTCGGCCCACGAGGAGGGCGGCGAGCGCGTGTTCTCCGTCAACACCGAGCGTTTCGTCGGTGCGGACGGCAAGGTCACCGGCCTGCAGGCGCACGAGGTGACGATGGTCAACGGCCGCTTCGAGAAGGTCGAGGGCACCGACTTCACCCTCGAGGCCGATCTGGTGCTGCTGGCCATGGGCTTCGTGGGACCGCAGAAGAACGGTCTGCTCGAGGGGCTGGGCGTGGGCTACGACCAGCGCGGCAATGTCATGCGCGACAAGGACTGGGCCACCACGGTGCCCGGCGTCTTCGTGGCCGGCGATATGGGCCGCGGTCAGTCGCTGATCGTGTGGGCCATCGCCGAGGGTCGCGCCGCGGCCGCCGCGGTGGACCGCTACCTGGAGGGTGAGACGGCGCTGCCGTCGCCGATCACCCCGGGCATGGTCGCCCAGCGCTGAGCTGAATAAACGCAAGGGGCGCTCCCGGACTTCGGTCCGGGAGCGCCCTTTTCGTATTTCCGGAAAACTCTCCGCACGTGTGAAATGTGTGCTAGTCAGTTGCTGTGGCTAATTTACCGAAACCCTGGACAGGGGACCAGTTACACCTGTTTACTTAGTCCCCGTGTGGAGCCCCAACCTCCGAGTCGTCCGCAGCGCTCGGTAGTTCAGTAAAGGTCCCGCAAACCTGCCGGGACACTTGGAGGAGAATTATGTTGCGTAATCGCCGCGCGGCCGCGATCGTGAGTGCCGCCGCACTGGTATCCGCGGGTCTGAGCGTCACCACCGTGGAAACCGGAGTCGCGTCAGCGGATTCGACCTGTTCGGTCACCTCGCACGCCACGAAGAACGACATCAGCACGGTCGGCATCACCATGACGTACGACAAGACCGTCAACTCCGGCTCGATCGGCACGGGCACCACCGCCACCTACACGATCGTCATCGGCACCACCGGCATCGGTAACCCGTACGTCAACACCATCACCGACTACCCGCCGGCCGGCTTCGGCGCGCCGATCAGCGCGTCCATCACCGCCTACCACCTCGGCCTCGGCGAGCAGACCGCCAGCGTGACCCCCGAGCCGAACGCGGGCGGCTGGAAGGTCACCAACACCGGCTGGTTCGTGAACTCCGGCAACCCGGTGACCTACACCGTCAAGTACGCCGTCCCGGCCAACCTCTCCGCCGGTCAGCAGGTCACCAGCGGTGGCATCGGTGTCGCGGGCACGGTCGGTGTCAGCAATGAGCTGCCGAACCTGACCGCATGCTTCACCGCGCGCGCCAACACCGTCGGCGAGGACCTGCTGGGCAGCCTCGGCAACAACGGACTCGGCTCCGCCGACGGGCAGCTCAGCTCGACCGGCTCGATCAGCGACATCATCGCCAACGCGATCGGCAAGGCCCTCGGCAGCTGATCGCACGGCCGCTGACACGCCCCGACCCGGGCCGACGATATCGATGAGGATCCGCCGATGACCACCAGGAAAATGCCGCTGCTCGCCTCGGTCTGCGGTGTCGCCTGCGCGCTGGCGTTGTCGTTCCTACCCGGCGGCATCGGCGCGGCCACCGCCGACGACGCCACCGGCGCGCATCTCGTCTCCATCGATCGGCCCGGGCAGCGGCAGGAGGAGATCGCGGTCTATTCGGCCGCGATGGACCGGGTGATCACCCTGCAGGTGATCACCCCCATCGACAACAGCGTGCCGCGGCCCACCCTCTATCTGCTCAATGGCGCGGGCGGCGGCGAGGACGCGGCCACCTGGTATCACCAGACCGATATCGTGCAATTCTTCGCCGATAAGAATGTGAATGTGGTATCGCCGGTCGGCGGTAAATTCTCCTATTACACCGACTGGGAGCGTGACGACCCCGCACTCGGTCGCGTGAAATGGCAGACCTTTCTCACCCGGGAACTGCCCCCGATCATCGATTCCGCATTGCACACCTCGGGAGTGAATGCCATCGCGGGTGTTTCGATGTCCGCGAGTTCCGCCCTGGATTTGGCCATTCAAGCCCCCGATCTGTATCGCGCCGTCGCGTCCTACAGCGGCTGTGCCACCGCCGCCGATCAGACCAGCCGCCAATACATCAAGCTGGTGCTGGATCGCGGGAATGCCGATATGCGCAATATGTGGGGCGAGCCCGACGACCCGGCCTGGCAGCAGCACGACGCGGTGCTCAACGCCGAGGGTCTGCGCGGCAAGGCGCTGTTCATCTCGAGTTCGACGGGTCTGCCGGGTGACCTGGACACTCTCGATTCGCCCTCGATCGCCGGGCGTCCGGTGACGCTGGCCAATCAACTACTGCTCGGCGGCATCATCGAGGCCGCCACCAACGGCTGCACCCATCGGCTCGCCGATCGGCTGGGGGAGCTGGGTATCCCGGCCCAGATCGAATTCCGCTCGGGCGGCACGCACTCGTGGCGGTATTGGGAGGACGCGCTGCATCGCTCGTGGCCGATGCTCGAGGCGGCATTGCAGGGAGTGTGACGTATATCTGTGCCGGAAAACGGACGTGTTCCCCGACTCGCCTGGCATCACTGAATAGCCCCCTTTATGCTAGGCGGCGGTGTGTCGTTGATCTCGTCACGCGGTCTGTTTCGGCCGGGTCCTACGGGGTGGTTACCTGGGTTAACCCGGAGTGCACCAGACTGTCATCCGGCGACCGCACCATGATCGGGAATCGGGACGTATCAGTGGTCCCGGCACAAGCGTGAACTGGAGCAGTATGCGGTTGAAGAATGTTGTCGCCGCTGCAGGAGCAGCGGCGAGCGTGCTCATGTCGGGAATCGTGCTGGGCAGCGGACCTGTTACAGCCGACCCCGGGGCGGCGTGCCCGAGCTTCTACACGGTGGCCGTTCCGGGCACCTGGGAAACCGGTCACGACAAGGACCCCAAGCCCGGCATGCTGGCCGGCGTAACCAATGGTTTGCCGGGTGAGGTCGACTACGTCACCTACGCGGCCACCGCCTTCCCCTGGGAGGGTGACGTCTACGCCGCCTCCAAGAAGGAAGCCGTCGACAATGCCCGTGGGCTGGTCCAGGACATGGGCGCCCGCTGCCCGGGTACCAAGATCGCCATCACCGGCTACAGCCAGGGTGCCGACGCGGCCGGCGATCTCGCCGCCGAGATCGGCTCGGGCCACGGTGTGGTGCCGCCGGATCGCATCGCGGCCGTCGCGCTGATCTCCGATCCGAGCCGGTCGCCCAGCGACGCCCAGGTCGGCCCGATCGCGCCCGGTGCGGGCGCGGGCGGTCCGCGCGTCGGCGGGTTCGGCTGGATCAGCGACAAGGTGCGGACCGTGTGCGCCATCGGTGATCTGTACTGCTCCACCGAGCAGACCGACTTCCTGACCCGTTTCGCCGGATTCCTCGCGCAGGCGAGCAACCCGAACAACTTCAACCCGTGGCAGACACAGCTGCAGCTCGGGTCGATCCTCAACGACCTGATCGCCCAGGGCGGTCTGCCGACGCTGCAGGCGCAGCTGGCCGACGGTCCGGACAGCGAGTACGCGCACCAGCTCGAGCAGTTCTACCGCAGCGGCACCCACACCAGCTACGGCAGCTACTCGGTCGGCGGCGGCCAGACCGCCATCACCTGGATGCACAACTGGATCGCCACCAACGTGTAGCGATTTGGGGTAACCCGCATCGAAAAGGCCGCTCCCACGGTGTGGGGGCGGCCTTTTCATGTCCCTGAGTCGGCTGAGCGTCTATGCCCGCGGACGTTGCATGCGCGGCAACAGATCCCAGACGTGCCCGTTCTCGTTGATGGTGGCCGCGGTGCGGTTACCGGTGCGCGAGTACAGGATTCGGGTGATCGAGCAGTAGTCGATCGGGAAGGTGAGCGGGCGGGCCAGGCCCAGCACGTCCTGCAGCAGCACGTTGATCACGCCGCCGTGCGCGAAGACCACCACGGTGTCGCCGGGGTCGGCGGCCGCGACGATGCCGTCGACGGCGTCGCGGACGCGGCCGATGAAGGCGTCGGCGTCGATCTGCTCGGGCAGGTGGCCCGCCTTGATGCGCTCGTAGGTCTCGCGGAATTCCTGCTGCGCGTCCTCGATCGGGATGTACATCGGCAGTTCGCGGTCGTATTCGGCGAGGCCGTCGAGGATGTCGATGTCGAGCCCGAGCTTTTCGGCGGTGGGCCTGGCGGTTTCGCGAGCGCGCAGTTGCGGGCTGCTGACCACCCGGGCGATCCGATGCTGTGCCAGCGCGGCCGGAACCCGGCTCGCCTGTTCGAGACCGGTCGGGGTGAGATCCGGGTCGGCCGGACCGGCCTGAGCCAGGACACGTTGCGGCTGGGCGTGGCGGACGAGGATCAACTGCACCTCCCCACTGTGCCGTACCCCGCCCTCAGTTCGTCGGCGGGGTCGCGACGGTCACCGCCGACGTTTGGTCATCAGGTAGACGATGCCGAGCACGAGCGCCACGACGAGCAGGCAGCAGACCGCGGCGAAGCCCCAGAAGCCCATGCCGCGTCGCCTGCTGCTGTAGCGGGCCGCGGTGTTCTCGAGGGCGGCGTTCCAGGTGTCCGGGTGGGTCCACACGTGGTGGTCCAGCAGCGTCGCCTGGGTCATGAGATCTAGGTAGTGCATGGGAACCTCGATCGATGTGGCCGTCGGCCCGCCCCGGGCCGAATCCCAGATTAATCCGGAATCCGGCCGGGGGAATCAGGGTTGTCCCTGGTCCTGCGGTGCCTAGCGGGAATCGTGGTTGCGGGGTTTCACGAGTGGGAAGGGCAGGGTTTCGCGGATGCTGCGGCCGATCAGCAGCATGACCACCCGGTCCACGCCGACGCCGAGGCCGCCGGTGGGCGGCATGGCGTGCTCGAGGGCCTGGAGGAAGTCCTCGTCGAGTTCCATGGCCTCCGGGTCGCCGCCCGCCGCCAGCATGGACTGTTCGGTGAGGCGGCGGCGCTGCTCCACCGGATCGGTCAATTCGCTGTAGGCGGTGCCCAACTCGACGCCCCAGGCCACCAGGTCCCAGCGTTCGGTGACCCCGGCGATGTGCCGGTGCGCCCGGGTGAGCGGGGAGACGGAGGTGGGGAAGTCGATGTAGAAGGTGGGTTCCTCGGTGGCGGATTCCACCAGGTGCTCGTACATCTCGAGCACGAGCTGGCCTTCGTCCCAACCCAATTGGAACGGCACACCCGCCTTCTCGCACAGCAGCCGCAGCCGTTCCGCGTCGGTCTCGGGGGTGATGGTCTCGCCGATGGCGTCCGATACCGCCCCGTGCACGGTCTTCACCGGCCAGTCGCCGGAGATGTCGTGCTCGACGAGGCCGCCGTCGGGTCCGGGCCGCAGCGCCACCATCTTGCCGTTGGCGGCGAGTGCCGCCTCCTGGATGAGCTGGCGGCAGGCGTGCATCATGCGTTCGTAATCGCTGTGCGCCTCATAGGCTTCCAGGATGGTGAACTCGGGGTTGTGGCTGTAGTCGACGCCCTCGTTGCGGAAGACGCGGCCCAGTTCGAACACCTTCTCCATGCCGCCCACGCACAGTTTCTTGAGGTACAGCTCGGGGGCGATGCGCAGGTACAGGTCGAGGTCGTAGGCGTTGATGTGGGTGGTGAACGGGGTGGCGTTGGCGCCGCCGTGCACCTGCTGCAGCACGGGGGTCTCGACTTCGAGGAAGCCCCAGCCGTGCAACGTGTCCCGCAGCGACCGCACCACGGCGCTGCGCTTGGTCATCACCTCGCGGATGTCGGTGTTGATGGCCATGTCGACGTAGCGTTGCCGCACCCGGGCTTCCGGATCGGAGAGGCCCTTCCACTTGTCCGGCAGCGGGTGCAGGCATTTGCCGATCATCCGCCAGTCCTGCGCGAGCAGCGACAGTTCGCCGCGGCGGCTGCGGCCGACCTGGCCGCTCACCTCGATGAGGTCGCCGAGGTCGAAGTAGGCGGTGAAGTCCTCGCTGCGGTCGCCGCCGACGCGGCCGCGGTCGATGAGCAACTGGATGTCTCCGGACCAGTCGCGCAGCACGGCGAAGATGACGCCGCCGTAGTCGCGAATCCGCAAGAGCCGTCCGCAGACTCGCACCGTGGTGCCCTGCGGGCAGGCGCGGGCGGCGGCGACGGTGTGGGTCGGCGGGTAGGCGACCGGGTAGGCCTCGACGCCGGATTCCTGCAGTTTCTCCAGCTTGTCCATGCGCACCCGCACCTGTTCGGGGCGGCGCGGGCCGGTTTCCTCGAGTTCCTCGGGCGGCAGGTCGGGGGTGCTGCCGTCGGCGTGCAGCCCGGTCATGGTGGGCGGCACCGACGGTCGCAGACCGGTGTGCGCGGAGGCGTCGCGGTCGCGGCCGATGCGGGGCAGGAAGCCTTCGGCGAGCGCGCTGGCGGTGGCGACCCGCACCAGGTGGCGGCGTTCCTCGAACAGTGAGAACCGCGGCACCCATTCGGGCTGGTACTTCACGTTGGAGCGGTAGAGCGCCTCGAGCTGGTACCAGCGCGAGAAGAACATGAGCACGCCGCGCCACAGCCGCAGCACGGGGCCCGCGCCGATCCGGCTGCCCTCCTCGAAGACCGCGCGGAAGACCGCGAAGTTCAACGAGATTCGGGTGATGCCGTACTGCTCGGAGTTGAGCGCCAGCTTCGAGATCATGAGTTCCATGAGCCCGTTGGGGCCGGTGCGATCACGCCGCATGAGGTCCAGCGAGACGCCGGTGCGACCCCACGGCACCAGCGACAGCATGCCCAGCACCTGACCGTTCGGGGCGACGGCCTCGACCAGCAGGCATTCGCCGTCGAGCGGGTCGCCGAGCCGGTCGAGCGCCATGGAGAAGCCGCGTTCGGTCTCGCTGTCGCGCCAGGCATCGGCGCGGCGCATGACGTCCTGCATCTCCTCGGGGGAGACCTCCTTGTGCCGGCGCACGCGAACGGTGATGCCCTGCTTGCTGAGTCGGTTGGCGGCCTGGCGGACCTGCTTCATGTCCGCGCCCGCGAGGGAGAAGTTGCGGGTTTCGAGGATGGCCTCGTCACCGAGACGCAGCGCCGAGAGTCCGGCGCGGCGGTAGGCGTTCGCGCCGAGCTCGCTGGCGCCCATCACGGCCGGGGCCCAACCGTATTGGTCGGCCAGCCGCAGCCAGGCGTCGATGGCGTGCGACCACGATTCCTTCTGCCCGATGGGGTCGCCCGAGGCCAGGCACACGCCGAGTTCCACGCGGTAGGTCAGCGCCGCCTTGCCGTTGGGGGCGAACACGACGGCCTTGTCGCGGCGGGTGGCGAAGTAGCCGAGCGAGTCCTCGACATCGGAGCGTTCCAGCAGCCCGCGGATGGCGGATTCGTCGAGCCCGGTGAGCGCGTTGGAGGAGCGCTGCGACCGGAACAGCGTGATCACCGCGGCCAGCAGCGCGATCGCGCCGAACAGGCCGAGTAGCAGGTTGACCGGGTGCGGCGGGTGTCCGTCGAAGTCCTCGTTGGAGACCAGGATCGCGCCGGTCACCCGGGACACGGCCCACAGCGCCCGCTCCTCGTGATCGGGCAGCGTGCCCGGGAACAGTTCGACCAGTCCCCAGCCGACCAGGCTGCTGAGCGCGAGCCCACCGGCCAGCACACCGAGCGCGCGCCAGACCGCGCCGCTCTGCACATGGGTGTAGAACTCCGACCACGACGCGATGAGCACGCCGATGACCAGGACGTGGACGATCAACGCCACCAAGGCATTGATATCGCGCGCGTCGGCGAATTCGAGCGCGTTGGCGAGTGCGTACGCGGCCATGTACCCGACCAGCAGCCACCAGGCGATGCGTTTACGGCTGGCGGTCGCCCCCGCGAGCAGGCCCACCACCAGCGCCCACACCAGCGAGGTGTCCGGGGCGTCGAAGTAGTAGTTGTCGATGAAGTGCCGTAGGTGCTGGGTCAGGAACCGTAGGCCCGGCGAGATGCTCCAGGTGAAGCACAGGACGGAGAAGACGCCGAGCGCGGTGCCGGCCAGGTGCGGCAGTTCGCGCAGCCGGCCGTGTCCGCGGTGCGGCACCTCCGGAGACCGCGGCTCCGATCTCTTGTCGGAGTCGTGGGTTGGCCGGTCCTGCGTGGAAGTCACCGCACCAGTGTGAATGTTGCCCTTGCCCATGTGCACTCAGAACCCGGTTCGTGTCTCGGAGGACGCCTGTGGCGGCCGGTGGTGGGGGCGGCGTTTGGTCTCGGGGCGGCCGCGGGTGAGGATGTACCCCATGTCGGATCCAGTCGATGTCCCGATCGAGGACGATGTCATTCGACTCGGCCAGTTCCTCAAGCTGGCGAACCTCATTGATTCCGGTTCGGAAGCCAAGACGGTTATCGCCGAGGGCCTGGTACGTGTCAACGACGAGGTCGAGCTGCGCCGGGGGCGGCAGCTACACGCCGGGGATGTGGTGGCATTGGCCGGGCACAAGGTCCGGGTCACCAGCGGCTGAAGGCACACGAGTTCTCATTCTGGGGTGTGATCACCCTCAGCCGCTGAGAGCTTCCCGAGAGTTCGCTCAGTTCTCGCTGCGGACCACGACGCCGTCGTGGTCGCTGTACACCATCTCGCCCGGCACGAAGGTGACGCCGCCGAACTCGACCGGCACGTCCTTTTCGGCGTTGCCTTCCTTCTGGGTGCTCTTGCGCGGGTTGGTGCCCAGCGCCTTGAGCCCGATGGGGAGGGTGCGCAGGATGGCCGAGTCGCGGACCGCGCCGTTGACGATGACCCCGGCCCAGCCGTTGTCCACGCCCCGACCGGCGATGATGTCGCCGACCAGCGCGGTGTGCACGCTCGCGCCGCCGTCGACGACCAGCACGCGGCCGTCACCGGGCTCGCCGAGGGTCTGCTTGACCAGGAGATTGTCCTGGAAGGTCTTGATGGTCACGATGCGGCCCGCGAAGACCTCGTGCCCGCCGAACTGAATGAACTGGGTGTCGCAACTGCGGATCCCGGGGCCGATCTCGTCGGCTAGGTCGGCAGTCGCGATGGCTTTGGCTGATTCGGTCACGGGAACTATCTTGTCAGGGCGAAAATGCGCAAGTCGCGGGCGGTGCGGTTGCGATAGGCGGTGTACGCCTCGGTGGTCTCCTCGAAGCGTTCGTAGATCGCCTGCTTGCGGTTCTCGTCGGTGATCGCCGTCGCGGTGACCGGAATGTGTTGTCCCGCAATGGCAACCTCGGCGGCCGGGGTGGCGAGCAGGTTCCCGGTCCAGGCGGGGTGGTGGGCCTGGCCGAAATTGGAGCCGACGACGTAGAGCGTGTCCCCGTCGTGGACGTAGAGCAGCGGGGTGGTGCGCGGCTGCCCGGATTTGCGGCCGACGGTGGTGAGCAGGATGACGGGCGCGCCGATCGGGCCGAGCACGGTGTATTTGCCGTCGCTGCGCTCGAGGATCTTGCGGTCGAGCGGGGTCAGTTTCCGGACGACCAGCGAGCCGGGTTTGGTGGCGGCAAATCGGCTCGCCAAGCGGGACAGCAAGGTGGTGCGGGAACCCCAGATCCGTTCCGGAAACTGCTCACTCATACCGCGACTGTAGTGGCCGCGAGCGGGCCCCGCGATGCGCCCGCGGCGGGCCGCACGATGCGCTCCGCGCTTGCTCAGCGATCTATCCACATGAACCAAACAACCGAGCAGTCGGATTCGCGGGCGCATACTGGCCACACCCGATGAGTTCGGATCGGGAGGGGAACATGAAGGTGGAACCGGCGATCGACTCGGGTGCCGTGGACGAGACCCGCGCGCTGCTGGCCTCTGCGCTCGCGCGCTTCACCGCCGCGTGGGAGGCGAATGGCGCCCCGCCGCCGCTGGCCGAATTCCTGCCCCGCGCACCGCAACTGCGCCGCCTGGCCCTCATCGAGCTGATCAAGGTGGACCTGGAATACCGCTGGATCCGCTACGACTTCCCGAAACGACTGGTCGACTATCGCACCGAATTCGACGAACTGCGTTCCGGCCCACTGCCGCCCGACCTGGCCTACGAGGAGTTCCACGCGCTGCGCCGCTCCGGCTTCGCCCTGGATGTGAGCTGCTATCCGACCGAGGCCGCGGGCACCGAATGGGCCGACCGCGACTACCGCAGCACCCTCATCGCACGGCCGCAGGCCCAGCACGCGCTGGAGGGCATCGAGGTCGGCGACCGGATCGACGATTTCGATCTGCTGGTGGAACTGGGCGCGGGTGCCTTCGCCCGGGTGTTCCTGGCCCGGCAGCGGTCCATGCAGCGGCTGGTGGCGGTGAAGATCTCGCAGAATCACGGCACCGAATCCGAGACCCTGGCCCAACTCGACCACGAGCACATCGTGCGCGTCTTCGATCAGCGGCTGCTGGCCGACCGGGAACTGAAACTGCTGTACATGCAATATCTTCCGGGCGGCACACTGTCGAAGGTGCTGGCGCTGGTGCGGTCCCGCGAACCGGGGGAGCGCGACGGCGGATTACTGCTCGAAGCGGTGGATTCGGCCATGCGCGACAAGGGCGGCCTGGTGCCGGGGGAGTCCCCGGCGCGCGCCGCCATGCCGGAGCGCAGCTGGCCGGAAACCGTGGCGTGGCTGGGCGCCCGGCTGGCCCGCGCCCTGGACTACGCGTCGGAAAACGGTGTGCTGCACCGGGATCTGAAGCCCGCCAATGTGCTGCTCACCGCCGACGGCAGCCCGAAACTCGCGGACTTCAATATCAGCTTCAGCCTGCACGTGGCGGGCACCAGCCCGCTCGCCTACTTCGGCGGCTCGCTGGCCTACATGTCGCCCGAGCAGCTGGCGGCCTGCCATCCCCAATTGCCGGAAACCGCCGAGGATCTCGACGGCCGCAGCGACATCTACGCACTCGGCGTGGTGCTGTGGGAACTGCTCACCGGCCGCCGCCCCTTCGACGACGAGAGCCTGGCAGGTGATTCGGAGTCCTCGCTGGAGCGCATGCTGCGGCTGCGCCGCCACGAGATCGACGCCCGTCACCTCGACGAACTGCCGCCGGATTGCCCGCCCACCCTGCGCCGGGTACTGCTGAAATGCCTTGCCCCCGACCGGGAGAACCGCTGGTCCACCGGTGCGGCGCTGGCCCAGCAGCTGGAGTTGTGCCTGGATCAGCGCGCCCGGGATCTGGTCGATCCGCCCGCGCACAGCTGGCGGGCGCGGGTCGGCCCGTGGTCGCTGCTGGCCCTGATCACGGTGGCGAGCGTGCTCGGCGACCTGCTCGGCATGGCCTACGTGAACCTGCACAACCACGGCCTGTGGGCGCTGTGGTTCGCACCCGAGGAACGCGCCCGGCTGCAGGTGGTCGGTAATGCGCTGGTGCTGACCGTGACTCCGGCGGCCATCGCGGTCACCAACTATCTGTGCCGCCGGGCCTTCATCGTGTGGCGTGGGCTGCGCCGGGGTCGCGTCTACGATCCGGCGACCCTGTCCCGGGCGCGGCGGGACACCCTGATCGACGGCGACCGGGTGGCGCTGCTGGCCTTCGCCTGGTGGGTGCTGGCGGCCGCGCTGGCGGCCATCGCGCTGGTCGTCTACACCGGTCTCCCGCCCGGTCATATCGTGAATCTGATAGCGACGCTGCTGGTTTCGGGTGCGATCTCGGTCGCCTACCCGTTCTTCGTGGTCACCTTCTTCGTGGTGCGCTGTTTCTATCCGCGGCTGCTCACGCACGGCGAGACGGCCAAGGATAGGGACGCGCTGCGGGCCCTGAGCCGCCGCTGCACGCGGTATCTCGCGGTGGCGGTGGCAATTCCGTTGATCGGGGTGATCTCCAGCCTGGTTTTCCTGGACGCGCAGGAGGTTTCGCTGGTGCTGATCCCCATCTACGGCCTCTGCGTGGCCGGTGTGCTCGGTTTCCTCGGCGACTACTGGCTGTTCCGTCAGACCGAGGCGGACCTGCGGGCCTTCGAACGCGCGGTGTCGTAAACCTCAGCGCCTCAACGGAGGAACACCCAGGCGTAGACCGCCATCCACATCAGCCCGGCCCCCAGCCCGGCGATCGCGAAGCCCCGATCCTCGCGGCGTTCACCGTCGGTGAGTGCCACCAGTCCGAGGATGACCGCCGGAACCGCGGTGAGACCGCAGAGGAATCCGAGGATCCCGAGCACGAACGCGGTGATTCCCATGCCCTTGGACTGCGGGACGGCGGGTGTGTAGAAGGTGGGCGAATACGGTGGCAGATTCGGATACACGGGCAGAGTCGCTCGCTGCCACGGCAATCCGGTCATGACGACGTCGAGTTCCGCGAAAGTCCGTGCGCCCAGGGCACGGCCTATTCGATCCGACAGTTCTTCGACGGTGAGCCGCCCGGCCTGAAAGTTTTGTTTCAGGGCTTCGATCGCGCGTTCGCGATCGGCGTCGCTCGTGAGGTAATACCCTGCCGCCCAGTGAGGTTCCATCTGGTTCTCCATCGAACCCGAAGCCGAATATCTCTTCGTTCGAGACTATTCCTCTGGCTTGCAAGGGAGTTCGAATGGAGACGCGAGACACAGGGGGTCGGCTGCGTTGACGACCCCGGATCGTCAGGCGCTGGTGCGGGTGGCGTGGAACGCCGAGACCTGGGTGACCAGGTTGTTGGTGGAGCTCTTCACCGCGAGCTTCACGAACGGCTCGATGGTCTTGCCGAGGATCTTGCCCGCGATGCCGCCCGGCACCCGGTAATCGACGATGGCGTCGATGGTGCAGCTTTCCTCGCCCTTGTCGTGGAACAGGAAGGTGGATTCGATTTCGAAGCCCTTGATGGACTTCACGGCAATGGCATAGCCGGGTTCGTGCCGCACGATCTTGATGGTGGAGTGCAGCGCGATCGGGCCGAGCTGAATGGTGCCGTCGAAGGTGGCGTCGACGCCTTCGATCTGCTCGGTCAGCGGGGTGAACGCGCTGATCTCATTGATGAATTTCGGCAGGTGCCGATAATCGTTGACATAGGCGAAGGCCGATTCGGCCGAGGCGGCGCAATCTGCGACGATCTTGACTTCGGTCATGCGCGCAACTGTAACGTGTTCTAGTTTGACCTGCAGATCTTGTGATGCATGCCATCTATGAGGCAGCGCACGTGAATTCGGAACCGGTCCATCGAATCACGCGGTGACGGCCAGCGTTCCGGCCAACCCGAACACTAGCGCCATCACCAGCACTTCCACAATCGCACGCCGCAGCGACCCGTCCGCGGGGATGCGGTGATCGGCGGCCCTGGGCACCCAGGTGCGCCGCCACCACCAGCCCAGCGCCAGCAGCGCGACGACCAGCACCGTCTTCGCCAGCAGGATGCGCCCGTACCCGGTGGTCACCAGCGGTGTCACCCCGCCGAGCCGGACCAGCCCGTTGATCACCCCCGTCACCGTGACCGTGATCACCAGCGGCAGCGCCCAATTCGAGAACCGCGGCAGCAGCACCGCCCATTCGCCCCGGGTGCGCACCGTCAGCGCCAGGGCCAGCAGCGTGCCGAACCAGGCGCAGGCGGCCAGCGCGTGCAGCGCCGCCAGCACCGACCCCAGCGTCTGCTGCGACATGTGCCCGGTGATCGGCCGCAGCGCCAGCGTGACGGCCGCGAACACCAGCACCAGATCGGTGGTGACCCGGTCCGGATTGCGGAATCCGAAGGCGCTGTAGATCGCGATCGTGCCGGTGCCGAGCAGCAGCGCGATGCCGATCTGCCCGCCGCTCACATGCGTGAGGAAGTCACCGAACTGGGCCGCGCCCAGCTGCCCCGCCGGAATGCCCTGCACCTCACCGGCTTCCAGCACCAGCATGCTGAATTCCAGGGCGGCCCACACCGCGGCGAGGATGGTCAGCAGCCGCCAGCGCGGGGACAACCGCTCCGACAGCCGCGGCAGCGCGGCCAGTCCGAGCACGGCCGCCCCGGCGCAGTCGGCCATCACCCGCACGGGGGCCTCGGCCTGCACCGGGTCGCCCGCGGCCAGCACCCAGGCCACGGCCGCGCCGTCCCAGGCGACGGGAATCAACAGCAGCAGCAGCCATTTCGGTGATTTGCTGCCGGTCATCCCGCCGCCGGGACGGGGATCGGTGCGGTCGGGCCGATTCACTTGCGCTGCTTGCCCCGTCCGCCGAACAGGGCGAACGCGAGTCCGCCACCGAACAGCACCACCGCGGCCACGATGAACACCCACAGCGGCACGCCGCCGCTGGAACCGCCGCCGGACTTGGCGTTGGCGTCGGCCTTCGGCCCCGGAGTTCCGTTGCCCGCCTTGGTGAGGGTGAAGGTGCGCTTGCCGCTGACGGGATGCCCGTCGGCGGAGGTCACCCGGTAGGCGATGGTGTACTGACCGACCGGGCCCAGTTCACCGACCTCGATGCTGATGACCGGCCCCTCCACCTTCGGCTGACCCTTGGACCACAGGTTGCCGTCCGGCCCGGTGACCGTCATGGACGGGTAGGCGGGCTGCAGGTTCTCGTTGAAGGTGATGCTCACCGTCGCGGGTGAGGTGTCGATCTGCGCGCCGTTGTCCGGGCTGGAGCCGACGGGCGTGGAGTGCGCGTTGGCGACACCCCCGCCCAGCAGTGCGAAGCCGGTGACCAGCAGGCCGGTCACCAGTCCCGCGAGCAGCCTGCGGGTCACGATCGCCGTCCCCGGATGACGCTGCCGAGTCCGAGGGCCGCGCCGAGCGCGCCCAGGGCCAGGCCGACGCCGCCGAGCCAGCGGGCGGTGGTGTCACTGCTGCTCTTGTCGCTCTTGTCGGCGTCGGCCGCGGTGGCCGGGGCGTCGTCATCGCCGCCGTTGCCCTTGGCCAGGGTGAGGCTGGGGGCCGGGTGGTCGGGCTCGCTGCCGTCGGCGTTCATCGGCTGGTTCCACTCGACGACCTTGCCGTCGCTGTAGGTCTGGGTGGCGTTGAAGCTCACCTTCTCCTGCTTGGGCAGCGGGCCGACCGAGACCGAGAAGCGCTGGAACTGGCCGGGAGCCACGCCCGGGTTGCCCGGGTTGGCGGCCCAGGTAACCGCGGTGATCTCGCCCTTGGCGTTCTTGTCGACGGTGGAGGTCCAGCCGGCGATGGGCTCGGTCCGGGCGCTGGCCAGATTCGGCAGCGCGACAGAGACCTTGGTGGTGGAGGCGGTGTCGGACTCGTCGGGCACCCGGAAGGTGGCGACGGTGTAGCCGCCCTGGCTGGCGCCGGGGGCGTCGACCACGACGTGCGCGGAGGCGACGCCCGCGCCGAAGAGCAGCAGGCCGGAGGCGGCCACGGTCGTGGCGAGGGCACGCGAAACAGAGGTGTGCATGAAAGGGTTTGCCTTCTCTGACAAGGGTTACGGGGAGTTAGGGCGAGGGGTTACGCCGTAACCGGTGGCGCGCGCGGCCCGGACGCGCCAACTACGAGAAGGGTTTTCGGGATCGGAACCGACCACGGCCGCCGCATCCGCGCCGCCGTGACCGGGAGTCCGCGCGGCCGGGTGAGCACCACCGCGACCGCGCGTGAGATGAGGGTGTAAAGCCGTTCGGCCGCGAGGATCAGCAGCGCACAGCCCACCCCGGCGACCGCGTGCGCGGCCAGCATCGGGCCGTGATCGGTGAATTCCATTGCGTGCGCGGCATGCCCGTGCGCCACCAGCCCGCTCAGGGCGATGTGGCAGGCGGGCTGCCCGGCCACCATGAGGACCGGCAGCGCGGCCCGCGGCCGGACGGTCGCGGCCAGCGCCCCGAGCGCGGCGGTGACCAGCACCAGCAGCATCAGCCCCGAGGAGCCGGGATAGCCGCCGCCCGCGAACCCGTGCGCGGCGACCGCGAGCGCCGCCGTAGCGACCCCTGCCAATCCTCCGCGCACCGAGCTCATGGGTTGGTTCAGTTCACGCCGAGACGGGCGAGCACATCGGCTTCCAGGCCGGAGAGCTCGTTGGAGATGGAGGCGTGCACGGCGCGGCGACGCTGCACCGGCATCTGCGCCGCGGTGCGGACGGCCGCGGACAGGCTGTCGAGCCGATCGCGACCGGCGGCCACGAACTGCTTGGTCTCGGTATCGCTGCCCTTGGCCTCGATCTGCGACAGCGTGGTCTCGACCGCCGCAATGCGCGCCTGCAACTTCGCACCGGGACCGGCGAAGTCGCCGAGCTGATCGAGTCCGACACCCAGCTGCGCCGCGCGGCGGGTGTCGAGCTGCCCGCGCACGAAGGTCGCGCCGCGGTAGGCCAACGGCGCCAGCACCGGCAGCAGCACCCGCGCCACACCCAGGTACTTGCGCACCGAGGCGGCGCTGAACGGATCCCGTTCCGCGCGGGCGGCCAGCTTGTTGGCGGCCTTCTCCTCGGCCTGCAGCTTCGAGATCTCGGCCTTGGCGACCTGCTTCTGTGTACGCGCCTCGACACGATGGCGCTTGCGCTCGTTGCGCGCGCCGAGCTTGGCCTCCATACCGGCCTTGTGCTTGAGGGCTTTCGCCTCGGCTCGGCGGCTGACCCGCTTCTTGCGCTTGCCGAACAACCCCATAAATGGCCTCCGTCATGCTGGTTCGCCATGGCAGCACAGGGCCGGGGGGAAATGCCTGTCCGCCCATGAAACACAGTTTGCGAATCACCCTAACGGGTGGGCGCGCCACGCAGCGAGCGCCTGGCGGTTTCGGTGCCAGTTCGTAGGAATGTCGGGGGGTGAGGCCATACTGAACGGCGTGTATTCGGGCATCGGTGACCATGGCGAGCGGGCTGCGTTTCTGGACGCGCGTTCGCTGATCGGCTGTAGACACCGATTGCATCTGGACGCGGAACATCCCGGAGTGTTGACCGGGGTCATCGAGGACGCCGGGGTGCAGCAGCGACGGGAAGCCGCCGCGGCGCATCGACTTCACGTGCGGGACACGCTGGTTGCCGCCGCGCCGGAGCGCTGGACCGTCATCGAGCCGAAGCAGTCCGCGACCCGCCGCGCCGAGGCCACCATGGCCGCGATGGCGGCCGGGGCCGAACGCATCTGGGGCGGACTACTTCCGCAGGAACCCGACACGGGCCGCCGCGGCGGCTGCGAAATCCTCTGGCGCGACACCGATCGCGGCGGGTACATCCCGGTCATCGTGGTGAACCACAAGGTGACCGATCCCCGCCAGCCGGACCCGGCCGACTACCATCCCACGACCAGCGACCTCTACGACTGGAATCCGCAGCCGGACAGGCACGTTCGCACCCGTCCGCAGCCGCGTGACCAGCAGCGTCTGGCACACCTCTACCGCATGCTGCAGCGGCACGGCCTGGCCAGCCCGGCGCTGGTCGGCGGCGCGGTCGGCTACCACTTCGACCGCGTCCTGGTGCACGACCTGGGCCCGATCCTGGCCGACTACGACGTCCGCTACGCCGACCGCATCGCGGTGGTGCGCGGCGAACTCCCCACCGTCGCATCGAAAGTCCCCGAGTGCCGCCAGTGCCCGTGGTGGTCGCGGGTGCCCGAGGAGGGCGGCCGCAGCTGCGAGCAGTGGCTCTCGGAGCATCGCGATGTGAGCCTGGTGGCCCCGGGTTCGCGCGCGGAGACGTTGCGCCGCCACGGGGTCGAGACCATCGACGATCTGGCCGCCTGGATCGGCGACGAACCCGACGACTGGCAGTACGAGCCGTTCACCGAGACCGTGGTCACCGCCCGTGCCTGGGCCACCGGCGCACCCCTGGTCCGCCGGGTCGAGCAGGTTCGGGTCACCCGCGCCGACGTCGAGGTGGATGTGGACCTGGAGAGCTACCAGGAGCACGGCGCGTATCTGTGGGGCACCTTGCTCGACGGCGTGTACCGCCCGTTCGTCACCTGGGATCCGCTGCCCACCGAGGACGAGGGCCGCTCCTTCGCGGAGTTCTGGACCTGGCTCATGGAGATCCGCGCCGAGGCGATGGCCGAGGGTAAAACCTTTGCCGCCTACTGCTATTCACGCACCGCAGAGGACAAGTGGCTCTACGAGTCGGCCCGCCGTTTCGCGGGCCGCCCCGGCATTCCCACCGAGCGCGAGGTGCAGCAGTTCGTCGACAGCCCGCAGTGGGTGGACATGTTCCAGGCGGTGTCGGAGCAGTTCATCTGCCCGAACGGCAAGGGCCTCAAGAAGATCGCGCCGGTCGCCGGTTTCCACTGGCGTGACGCCGAGGCCGGGGGAGAGGCGTCGATGGCCTGGTACCGCCTGGCCGTCGCCTACGAGGGCGGCGAGCCGGATATGTCGCAGCGCACGCGCATCCTCGAATACAACGAGGACGACGTGCAGGCGACGAAGGTGCTGCGGGACTGGATGACCGACCGCGCGGACGCCGAGGTTCCCGGCATCGCCGACTTCGGCCGTCGTAATATCGCGTCGTGACCGAACACATCGAACACCTGGAGTTTCAGGCCGAGACCCATCAACTGCTGGAGTTGATGATCCACTCGGTGTATTCGAACAAGGACACCTTCCTGCGGGAGCTGGTGTCGAACGCGTCCGACGCGCTCGACAAGCTGCGCTTGGAGACCTTCCGCGACAAGGACCTGACCGCCGACACCTCGGATCTGCACATCGATCTCGAGGTCGACCGCGAGCAGCGGGTACTCACCATCCGCGACAACGGCATCGGCATGTCCCGGGCCGAGGTGGTCGACCTGATCGGCACCCTCGCCAAGTCGGGCACCGCCCAGCTGCGCAAACAGCTGCTGGAGGCCAAGGCGGGCGATCAGCAGGCCGAGGAGCTGATCGGCCAGTTCGGCATCGGCTTCTACTCGACCTTCATGGTGGCCGACAAGGTCACCCTGACCACTCGCAAGGCGGGCGAGACCACCGGCACCCGTTGGGAATCCGAGGCGGGCTCCTCCACCTACGCCATCGAGGAACTGGCCGACGCCCCGCAGGGCACCTCGGTGTCGTTGCACCTCAAGCCTTCCGACGACGAGGATCACCTCTTCGACTACACGCAGGAGTGGAAGCTCCGCGAAATCGTCAAGAAGTACTCGGATTTCATCGCCTGGCCCATCCGGATGGAGGTCGAGCGCACCGTCATGGACGGTGAGGGCGAGGACAAGACCGAGAAGACGCTGCTCGAGACGCAGACCCTGAACTCGCAGAAGGCGCTGTGGACGCGCCCGCGCAGCGAGGTCTCCGACGAGGAGTACCAGGAGTTCTACAAGCACGTCTCGCACGCCTGGGACGATCCGCTGGAAATCATTCCGATGAAGGCGGAGGGCACCTTCGAATACCAGGCGCTGCTGTTCATTCCGTCGCACGCGCCGTTCGACCTGTTCACCCGCGAGCACAAGCGCGGCGTGCAGCTGTACGTGCGCCGGGTGTTCATCATGGACAACTGCGAAGAGCTGATGCCGGAGTATCTGCGCTTCGTCAAGGGTGTCGTGGACGCGCAGGACCTGTCGCTCAACGTCTCCCGCGAGATCCTGCAGCAGGACCGGCAGATCCAGATGATCCGCAAGCGGCTGGTGCGCAAGGTGCTGTCCACGGTCAAGGATTTGCGCAACGCCGAGGACAAGACCAAGTACTGGGAGTTCTGGACGGAATTCGGCCGGGTCCTCAAGGAGGGCCTGCTGTCGGATCCCGACAACCGCGAAACCATCCTGGCCGTCTCGTCTTTCGCGTCCACGCATTCCGAGACCGAGCAGACCTCGCTGGCCGAGTACGTCGAGCGGATGCCCGAAACCCAGTCGGCCATCTACTACATGACCGGCGAATCCCGGCAGCAGATCGAGAACTCGCCGCACATCGAGGCGTTCAAGGCCAAGGGCCTCGAGGTGCTCGTGCTGACCGAACCGGTCGACGAGATGTGGGTGGGTTCGGTCCCCGAGTTCGACGGCAAGCCGATCGTCTCGATCGCCAAGGGCGAGGTCGACCTGGAGACCGAGGACGAGAAGAAGGCGTCCGAGCAGCTGCGCGAGCAGCAGGACAAGGACTTCTCCGAGGTGCTGAGCTGGCTGCAGCAGACCCTGGACGCGGAGGTGAAGGAGGTGCGCCTGACCAACCGGCTCACCACCTCACCGGCCTGCATCGTCGGTGATGTGTTCGACTTCACCCCGATGCTCGAGCGCATGTACCGCGCCTCGGGCCAGGAGCTGCCGCACAGCAAGCGCATCCTCGAACTGAACCCGTCGCACGCGCTGGTCACCGGCCTGCGCGACGCGTTCGCGAAGGTCTCCGGCGACGCCGAGAAGCCCGACGCGCTGACCGAGACCGCCGAATTGCTCTACGGCACGGCGGTTCTCGCCGAGGGCGGCGAGCTGAAGGATCCGGCGCACTTCGCGCGCATCCTGGCGGACCGACTGACCCGCACGCTCTGACAAGTGCTCTGAATCGGGCTCCTGCGGTGTTTCCGCAGGAGCCCGACCTATAGCAAGCGGGAATTGGTCATGCGCTATTTGTCCCAAATGTGACGATCCGCATCCGTCGGCGATTTCGGGAACTCCACGGGGACGCGTACGTTGTACGTCTTGGTCGTAAGTTTTCGTGTACGTGTTTTACATGCTCGCGCGGAACATTGTGCGGGCGTGCTTCACCTTGCAGCGCAGGGTGGCCGCCTTCTGATCGACCCCGGGTACCGCGGCCGCGGTACCCACGCAACACAAGAAACACCTCGTCAGGAGAAGGTAATGGTTCAGGGCACCGTCAAGTGGTTCAACGCGGAGAAGGGCTACGGCTTCATCGCCCGCGAAGACGGCCCCGACGTTTTCGTCCACTACTCGGAGATCGAAGGCAACGGCTACCGCCAGCTCGAAGAGGGCCAGGCCGTGTCGTTCGAGATCACCGAGGGCAAGAAGGGCCCGCAGGCAGCTGCGGTCCGCCCCCACTAAAGCTTCCTAGGCGCGGGCCTCAACCCCCGCGCCTTTGTGCTTTACGAAACAGTAAGGCCCGCACCGGAATCCGGTGCGGGCCTTATTCTGTCCAGCGACTAGCGCGGAGCCATGCGGAGAGCGCCGTCCATGCGGATGGTCTCGCCGTTGAGGTAGTCGTGCTCGCAGATGTACTGCGCGAGCTGCGCGTACTCGTCCGGGCGACCCAGGCGGGACGGGAACGGCACACCGGCCTCGAGGCCCTTGCGGTACTCCTCGGTGACGCCGGCCAGCATCGGGGTGTCGATGATGCCGGGCGCGATGGTGTTCACGCGAATGCCGAACTGCGCCAGGTCACGCGCGGCCGGGATGGTCATGCCGGCGACGCCGCCCTTGGAGGCGGAGTAGGCGATCTGCCCGATCTGGCCCTCGAACGCCGCGACGGACGCGGTGTTGATGATGACGCCGCGCGAGCCGTACTCGTCGACCGGATCGGTCTTGGCGATGGCGTCGGCGGCCAGGCGCATGACGTTGAAGGAGCCCAGCAGGTTCACGGTGATCACCGTGCGGAACAGCTCCAGGTCGTGCGGGCCGTTCTTGGACAGGATGCGTCCCGCCCAGCCCACGCCCGCGCAGTTGACGACAATGCGCAGCGGCACACCGGATTCCACGACCTTGGCGACCGCGGCGGCCACCTCGTCACCGCTGGTGACGTCGGTCGGGATGAGGGTGACACCGGCGGGGACGCTGTCGCCCGCGCGCTCGATCGACTGCGCCAGATCCAGGCCGAACACGGTCGCACCCGCGTCGGCGAGCCGCTTGGCGGTGGCCGCGCCCAGCCCGGACGCACCTCCGGTGACAATGGCGGCGGAGCCCGAAATCTCCACGGTGTTGGTCCTCTCGACTGTGGACGGCCCTCTCACTGGCCCTCCGTCAATAGGCACGATAGCGGGGGGCGGCGGGCGCCCCGCGCGGGGTCCGGTCGGGGCCTCGGGCACCCCGGCAGGCTGTCGCATCCGATGCCGCCGCTGTTGTGCACTTCGCAAAGGTGACGCGCGCTGCGCAACAACCGCTCGCAAAGTTTGCGAACACAGGTGTTCGTCTAAGTGGTAGTTTCGCATACATGAATGTGGCTCGTCCGCGCCGCGGATTCCGCCGTCACTCGCCACGGGTGGCAGGTCAACGCATCCTGATCACGGGTGCGGCCAGGGGGATCGGGGCGGCCCTCGCCCGTCAGCTGCACGCCCACGGCGCGCATGTCGCCCTGCTGGGCATCGAGGAGTCGCTGCTGTCCCAGGTCGCGGCCGAATGCGGCGACGCCCCCTGGCGCTACTGCGATGTCGGCGACCCGGCGCAGGTCCAGCGCGTGGTCAACTCGCTCACCGCCGAACTCGGCGGGCTGGACGCGGTGGTGTGCAATGCCGGTATCGCCCGGCAACTTTCGCTGCTCGGCGGTGACCCGGCCGTCCTGGAGGAAACCCTCGCGGTCAACGTCCTCGGCGTCTACTACACGCTGCGTGCCGCCGGACCGCATCTCGCGCACCGCGACGGTTACGTCCTGCTCATCTCCTCGCTGGCCGCGGCCATCCATTTGCCGCTGGCCGGGGCCTACAGCGCCTCCAAGGCAGCCGTCGAGGCGCTGGGCGACACCCTGCGAATCGAATTGCGCCACACCGGAGCCCGGGTCGGCATGGCCTATTTCGCCGAACTCGACACCGAGATGACCAGCCGCGGCTTCGGCACCGAGGCGGCCCGCAGCATTCTGGGCCGCTCCACCGTCTCCGGCATCGCCCCGCTCGGCCCGGCCATCGACGCCTGCGAACGCGCGCTGGCCAGGCGTTCCCGCCGCATCGTCTCGCCCTATTGGGTGAGCATGGTGCTGTGGTGTCGCCCGCTGGCGCAACGTCTGGTGGACTACTCCTTACGCGGCGGGGTGGCCGGGGGTCTCGAGATCGCTCGCACCGAACCGACGGGCTTCACCACCGAACAACCGGCCCGGACCCGCAGAATGAGAAAGCTCGCCTGAACCGACCGAGGCCAATGGAGTCCACGCAATGCCCGATTCGGCAACTCGCCAACTGCCCCGCGGCCGCCACGGCCTGCCGCGCGAGACCGTGGTCGCCGCCCAGCGCGACCGCATCCTGCTGGCCATGGCCGAGGCGATGACCGAGAACGGTTATGTCGGAACGCCGGTGGCCGCGGTCATCAAGCGCGCGGGCGTCTCCCGCGAGACCTTCTACGAGCAGTTCCGTTCCAAGGAGGACTGTTTCGAGGCCGCCTACGAGCGGGCCGTGGAACTCATGCTGACCGGCGTGCTGGCCGCGACGGGTGCGGAATTCGACGGTGAGACCCGCACCGAGCGGATGGGCCGCCTGCTCGGCGCCTACCTGGACGCGCTCGCGGGCCAGCCCGCCTATGCCCGGCTGTTCCTGGTGGAGGTCTACGCGGTCGGCACCGAGGCCATCGCGCGGCGCACCCAGATGCAGGAAACCTTCGTGGCCATGGTCGCCGACGTGCTGGGCGCGGACACCGAATCCCAGCGCTTCGCCTGCCAGACCCTGGTGGCGGCGCTGTCGGCCATGGTCACCGCGCGCATCGCGGTCGGCGACCTGGACGGCCTGCGGGCCTTGCGTGCGCCGCTACTGGACCTCGTGCGGCGCAGCGGAGAACTGTTCGGCGATCCGGTGCTCGACGCCTGATCCCGGCTTGGCACCCCGGCGGCGCAGCAGGAGCAGCACCCCACCCGCGAGGGCAGGAAGCGCCAGCGACACCACCGCGGCGACCGGCGTGCCCAGTCCCTCGGCGAAGGCTTCCAGCAGCGTCAGCGCGCCGAAGTACAGGAACAGCAGCCCCGAGCAGACCGCGATGATCCGCTCCGGAATGTGCTTGCCGATGGTGACGCCGATCAGGATGGCCAGCCCGCCCGCGGCCACCATGCCCGCCACCGAGCCGATCCACACCGCGACCCAGCCGTTCTTGGTGGCCAGGGCCATGGTGGCGAACATGGTCCGGTCGCCGAGTTCGGCGAGCAGGAAGGCGGAGACGACCACCAGGAAGGCATTGCGGGACTTGGGTTCCGGCGCGACATCACCGTCGTCGTCGCCCGTGTGCAGGGTTTCGCGCAGGGTCCACAGACCCACGCCGATCAGGGTGGCGGCCGCGAAGAGGGAGATGACACCGGTCGGCAGGGCCGCACCGAGGAAGTGGCCGACGCCGACGGCGATGAGGTTCACCAGAATGCTCGCGACGGTGATGCCGGTCAGCACCACCCACCAGCGGTAGCGCAGTGCGAAGGTCAGGGCCATGAGTTGCGATTTATCGCCCAGTTCGGCGAGGAAGAGCACGCCGAAGCTCAGCAATATCGTGGCGATCATGAAGTGTCAGCTCCCAGGTTTCCGGCCTGTCGGCTGAATGCGGGGGCGCTTCAGCCGACACCGCACCGGTCAATCGGTTTGGTTTGTTCGGCCGAAGGTCTCGCCCACCGGAAAGATCTCCGGTCCACGCGCCGGACCCGGGAAGGATCAGTATGTCGACGGCGTGATTGGGGGCTACTCCCCTTCGCTCGCCGCCACTCTACTCCGGCAAACCGGGCGCGTGCAAACGACTGTCACCCAAATCGCAATGCGCGCAATAAGTTTGGCGATACTGCCGGAAGGTTTCGGTTACCCTTACGCAGCCAGCAGCATGGCCAGAACCGCGGTGTCGGGATCGCTGATCGGATCCACCCCCACCCGCGAAACCATCGAGGTCACCGTGCCGTCACTATCGGTTTCCACCCACGCCGCCCGATGTTCGAGTCCCAGATGCGGAACTCCCGGCAGCAGCAGGCAACCGGACGCCGCGCCCGTGCACTCCGGCAGCGAGGGCCGCGTCTCGCGCGGCGGATGCAACATGATCAACGCGGGTGGCACATGTGTGGCAAACATGCCCGGCCGCAAGCCTTCCGCCGTGCCGAGCACCGTGCCCTCCGCGATCACCAGCCCCACCATCGCGGGATCCGGGTCGTCCGGAAGTTCCTCGCGCGCCCCGAAAACCGTCGAGGTGGGCAACAGCCCCGGCATGCCCGCCACCCGCACGGCGAGCACCAATACCTGCGCCCATTCCTTGGTGGAGTCGGGCCAGCGCCCGGAGATCACGAAGCCCTGTAGCGAACCACGCGCGTGGAACGGCATGACGCCGATCTGACGATCCATGATGTGCCTCCCGAAATCCTCCACGGGGGCGGCTGTGCCCGGTGTTGCTGTTGTGAACACCAGGTTGTACCCGAACCGAACTGGCACACAAGTACCAAAGAGTGCTAGCACCCGACCCCCGGAAATGCGAAAGACCCGCGAACCATGCGGTTCGCGGGTCTCAGGCGTACGAACTGACCCGACCGGCAGGGCATCGAGGGCTGCGTCCTCAACTCCGTCCGGGGGTTTGGGGGCGTAGCCCCCAATGGCATCAGCCGAAGATCAGACCCTTGCCCTGCGCGACGGCCTTGGTGTAGCGCTCCTGGATTTCGGCCCAGTTCACCACGTTCCAGAACGCCTTGACGTAGTCCGCCTTGACGTTCTTGTACTGCAGGTAGAAGGCGTGCTCCCACATGTCCAGGCCGAGCAGCGGGATGATGCCGAGCGGCACGTTGCCCTGCTGGTCGGTCAGCTGGAAGGTGAGCAGCTTGTTGCCCAGGGTGTCGTAGCCCAGCCACGCCCAGCCCGAGCCCTGCAGGCCGTTGGCGGCCGCGGAGAACTGCGCGACGAACTTGTCGAACGAGGTGAACTCCTCGTCGATGGCCGCGGCCAGGTCGCCGACCGGCTTGTCGCCGCCGTCCTTCGACAGGCTCTTCCACCAGATGGAGTGGTTCACGTGGCCGCCGAGGTGGAACGCGAGGTTCTTCTCGTTCAGGAAGATGGCGGCGTGGTCGTCCTTGGCGCGCGCCTCTTCCAGCTTCTCGAGGGCGGCGTTGACACCGGCGACGTAGGCCGCGTGGTGCTTGGTGTGGTGGATCTCGTTGATCTGCCCGGAGATGAAGGGCTCCAGAGCCGAGTAGTCGTAATCGAGTTCAGGCAGCGTGTAAACAGCCACGATGTCCCTTTCCGTGTCGGGGCCGTGCGCCCCCGGGAAGTTCCGGGGGACACTCAACCATCATTCGTACACCCGCTCGTCTGCAACCGGGCTGCGTGCCCCCACATTCCGGCGGATGTATATCTTTCCCAACCTTTGGAATAGCGGTGATCGCAACATCATCGCCGGTCGTTGCTGGTCCCGTAGCATCGAGTCATGTCGTGGTACGACGAATTCGTCGGTCGTTTACGACTACCGACACCGACCATGGTCACCGCCGAGCAAGCCCTGCCGGGCCGCTCCGAACCATTGGTGGTCCCGAACCGGCACTACGTGATCGGCCATCAGATCTGTCCCCCGTTCCCGGCTGGGATGCAGACCGCGGTCGTGGCGATGGGCTGCTTCTGGGGCGCTGAACAGGGCTTCTGGCAACTCGAGGGCGTCTACAGCACCGCGGTCGGCTATGCGGGCGGATACACCCCGAACCCGACCTACGAGGAAACCTGTTCCGGCCGAACCGGCCACACCGAATCGGTCCTGGTGGTCTTCGATCCCGAGGTGATCGGTTACGCCGGAATTCTGCGGCAATTCTGGGAGAACCACGATCCAACCCAGGGCATGCGCCAGGGAAACGACCGTGGCACCCAATACCGTTCGGCCGTCTTCACCTTCGACGACGAGCAGTCGAAAGTCGCCGAGGAGTCCCGCAACGGTTATCAGGAACTGTTGACGGCGGCCGGATTCGGCGAGATCACCACCGAAATCGCGCCGCTGCCCGACCTTTCCGGCTTCTACTACGCCGAGGGCTACCACCAGCAGTACCTGGCCAAGAATCCCGGCGGCTACTGCCCAGACCACGGCACGGGCGTCGGTTGCCCGATCGGCCTGGGCGAGTAGCCCGTTCGCCTCGTCAGAGCGGCGGCACCACGTCCGGCCGCATGGCGCGCGGGTCGCCCGCGTCGTGGGCCTGCCACCAGCGGACGCCACCATCGATGAAGTCCTGCAACGGGATCGGATTGCCCTGTTTGTCGGTGACCACGGCCCCGTCGAACCACACCCGGACGTCGAGTTCGCGCGGGTCGATGCCCTCTTCCTGGGAGAACTCCATCATGTGCGCGCCCTCGGCGTCGCGCAGTTCCGTGTCGAAGCTGAGCAGCTTGCGCCACTGGCTCCAAGAGCTGTCGGACAGGTCGAGGAAGTCCCAGCCGTGCAGCGCGCCGCCGCCGAAGCTGTTGACGGCGTCGTGCAGGCCGTCGAGGGTGAGCGGGAGCACAACCGGTTCGAGATCGTCCCAGCGCTGGCGGCGCAGCGAGGCGGCGACCCGGCTGACCCCGGTGAGGGTCAGGTAGATGTCGCAGTACTCCGGCGGTGGACCGTCCTCGGGCAGGGTCAGCACGTCGAGTTCCAGCCGTAGCGTGCCGGCCGCCGTGTCGACGTCGATGCCGAGGCAGGTCGCCTCCGACAAAGCGAGGTTGAGTCCCTTGATGTCCAGGCCGTCGAGTAGCCCCCTGCTCACAGTCATAGCGCCAGGCTACCGATCTTGCCTGGCCCGGCCCAGGATTTCCGTTTTTCGGTAGTGTTGTCGTTTTTTTCGGGGCCGAATGGAACCGCGCGCCCACCTGCGGCGTCAGACTGGATGGGGCCTTCTGGGACAGAGGCGCCCAGGTCGGCCGCTCCGGAACGAGGAGGGGACTTCCGGATCGGCCGACCGGACGAATCGGTCGTCTATCAACCTGTGGATCAGGTTGTGGATTATGTGGATAACTCCCGAAACCAACCGTGTGCAGGTACGGAACTCCACGGCTCTCCCGCGCGCGTGGCAGGATCGAAACCGTGACGAACTCCCCTGTGCCCTCGGTGCCGATCGATGCCGTGCCTGCGGAATTCGATACCGCCGGCGTCGCGGGCGGTACCGCCCAGCTCCTGGACGTCCGCGAGGACGACGAGTGGCAGCTGGGCCGCGCGCCCGGCGCGATCCACATTCCGATGACCGATGTGCCGGCCCGGCTCGACGAGCTGGACATCGACGCCGAGATCTACGTTGTCTGCCGGCAGGGCGGCCGGTCCATCGCGGTGGTGGAGTATCTGAACGAGATCGGTTACGAGGCCGTGAATGTCGCGGGTGGCATGGTGGCCTGGCAGCAGACCGGTCGGCCGCTCACCGGTGACGGTCCCGAGGCGAAGATCTATTAGGCGCGGAGAGGTGCAGCGATGAACGGGGGACAGGTGCGATCGCGATCCACCGTCGTACAGCCGTGTGCCCGCTGCGGCGCGCGCTGGGCGGTGCAGGGCAAGCCCCTGCACTGGTGTCCACGCTGCCACGGCGTGCTGCTGTCACCGGCCCCCGTCGACGCGCCCGCCGACCGCCGCAACTACCGCTGGGTGGCCCGCCCGCCCGGCCGGAAAACGCATGCCGCGCAAGCCGCCCGGCGTCCTGTCGCGCTGGAGACCCCGCACTATCACCAGATTCCGCAGTGGGGTCTGCACGATCGCCCGCCTGCCGAGGCGATTGCGCCCCGCCGCCCACTGGCCGCGCTCACCGATCGGGTCGCCGTCGCACTGATGGCGACCGCGGGCCTCTTTGTGCTGGCAGCCCTGACCGAACTGGGCCGCTACGGGATTCTGCTGCGCAACCGCACCCGGTTGATCCAGCCGTGGCTGCTGTGGATTTCCGATGCGTCCGTGATCGTTTCCTCGGTGCTGGCCCCGGCGGCCGCGCTGGTGGCGGCGGTGGCGCTGGTCGGCTGGCTGGCGCAGACCCGCCGGGCCGCGTACGCGGCGGTGGGACAGGCGGATCCGCGCTCGCTGCGCACGCTGGTGCTGGGTTGCGTTGTCCCGGTGGCGAACCTGGTCTGGCCCGGCGTGTTCCTGACCGAGGCGGCCCGGCTGCGGATCGCCGAGGGCGCGGATCCGCGTTTGCTGCGCGAGGTCCGGATCTGGTGGGGCGCATGGCTGCTCAATGCGGTGCTGGTGCTGGTGACGGTGTGCTACCGATTCGCGAGTTCGCTGCAGGTGCAGGCCGACGGCGTGCTGGCGAGCCTGTGGACCGATCTGGTGGCCGCCGCGGTGGCCGTCGCCTCGCTGGCCCTGGTGCGCGGCTTCGCCGGATTGGATGTGCGGGGCCGTCCGAAGGCGCTGCGTCGCTGGGTGATCGCCACCGGGCCCGCCCGGCAGGTGATCGAACCGGTGTCGCCGGGGGTGACCGGGTCCGCCGGGCGCGCGCCGAGCGCGGCCGTCGGGAATGATGAGGTCACCGCAGAACAACAGGAGGTAGTGGCGAAGTGAGCCGGGCCAGTCGTGCGCCGTTCGTGGTTGCGCACCGGGGGGCGTCGGCGGCGCGACCCGAACACACTCTCGCCGCCTACGATCTCGCCCTGCAGGAGGGCGCGGACGGTGTCGAATGCGATATCCGCCTGACCCGCGACGGGCACCTGGTGTGCGTGCACGATCGGACCGTGGACCGCACCTCGAACGGGTCGGGCGCGGTCAGCGAAATGACCCTCGACGAGCTGAAGGCGCTGAACTTCGGTACCGCCGCCGAACCCGAGGGCGTGCTCACTCTTTCCGAGCTCATCGAGCTGGTGCTGGATTGGAAGAGTCGTCCCACCAAGCTCTTCATCGAGACCAAGCATCCGGTCCGGTACGGCGCGCTGGTGGAGACCACGCTGCTGGAAGAGCTCAACCGCTACGGCATCGGCGCGCCCGCCTCCGCGGATCATGCGCGCGCCGTGGTCATCTCGTTCGCGGCGACCGCGGTGTGGCGCATTCGCCGCGCTGCGCCCCTGCTGCCGACGGTGCTGCTGGGCGAATCCTCGCTCTACCTGACCGGCGGCGCGGCGGGCACGGTCGGCGCCACCGCCATCGGCCCCTCGGTCCGCACCCTGCGCGAGCACCCCGACCTGGTCGACAAGGCCGCCGCCGCGGGCCGCGCCACCTACGTCTGGACCTGCGACGATCCCGAGGACATCCAACTCTGCGCCGACCTCGGCGTGGACTGGGTCGCCACCAACCACCCGGCCCGCACCAAAGCCGTTCTCACGACGGCGTAAATCCCCCGCGCCAGTCGCGAGACGCTGTCCGGGCACCCTGTAGGTTTGCTCCTCATGGGTAAGAGCAAGCGCAACAGTCCCAAGCCGGACAGTAATCGGGCGCAGAAGCTGGCCGCCCGCCGTGCCGAGCAGGAGGCGGCGTCGCAGAGCGTGACGCGACCGTTCGAGGGCTTGGCCGCGGAATGCGATCTGGTCGCGCTGCGGGAGTTCGTGCCGTCGGCGACCGCGATCTTGAAGCTGTCGCCGAATGTGGCCGCCGAGCGGCCGGTCACCCTGGCCACGGTGCTGCCGGGCGCGGTCGCCGCGCTGGTGCGGGCCGGTGACGAGCCGGTCGGTTTCGTCGGCACGCAGGTGCAGTTCCAGTCCGGGGATCCGGCCGCCGATCTGGCCGCCGCGATCCTGTGGACCCAGGCCGCCGCGCCGGGCGAGTCGCTGACCGACGCGGATGTCGCAGGCGCGCCGCGGCTTTCGGAGGTGCTGGATCCGGGCGCGGCCCTGGACCTGACCGTGCACCAGGACTTCAAGTGGTGGGTGCCCGAGGGCGTCACCCCGGACCCGCAGGTGGCCGCCACCATCGAGCAGGCCAACCAGGCGATCATGCCGTCCGCCCGCCTGGAGCTGGGCGCGGACGCGGTCGGCGCGGCCTGGTGGGTGGACGCGGGCGAGAAGGCGCACGTGCGCTGGGTGCGGCCGGAGGACGAGGATCAGCTGATGCTGGCGCTGGCCCGCCTGCACGCGGCCGGTGATCTGCATCTGGGTGAGGGTTCGCGCTTCGCGGGCTCGTTCCGCACCCACGGTCTGCTGGTGCCGGTCTTCGATCTGGACCGTGAGCGGCACGCCAGCGAATGGGAGACTCCCGCACGCGAATTCGGTGCGAAGCTGGCCGCCGCGCTGCAGTCGGATGCGCCGTTGACTTCCGAGGAGCGCCGTTCCCGCGACGGGCTGCGTTCGCGTCAGGTCACGCTGCGCTGATTCTCGCGCTGCGCTGATTTCTTTATCCCGGGCCGTTCCCGCGTGGTTGAATCCACGTGGTGAACGGCCCGGTTTTTGTCAGAATTATTCTGAAATATATATGTTTTAATCGATATTCGGTCGGCACTTACCATGCACATGCAACAGGCCCGGTCCAGCGCAACGGACCGGGCCTGTGGTGCGCAATTACAGCGAGCCACCCGCTGCGTGCGGAGCGCCACCGGCGTCCTTGGGGCCACTCATTTCCCGCTGCACGAAATTCTCGAGATCGAACAGGTTGGCGCTCGCCCGCTCGGCGACGGTGAGCAGCGTCTTCATGGTGGCGACCTCTTCGACCTGCTCCTTGAGGAACCACTGCATGAACTGCTCGCCCTGGTAGTCGCCCTCTTCCCGGGCGGTCTTGGCGAGCTGCACGATCTGATCGGTGACCGACTGCTCCTGCGCGAGCGCCAGCGCCAAAGGCTCCTTGGCATTCGCGAACTGTGAAGTGGCCGAATCGATTCCGGGCATCTCGACGGCAATGTCCTGATCGATCAGATACTGCGCGATCATCATCGCGTGATTGCGCTCTTCGACGGCCTGCTTGTAGAAGTACTTGGCCAGGACCGGCAGATCGGCATTGTCGAACCACATCGCGACCGCGATGTACTGGTGTTCGGCATTGAATTCGTTGCGGATCTGGTCCTGGAGCAGGGCCTGGAACTTGCTGCGCTTCGTCTGGGTTCGGGTGGACATGCGGACGAGATTAATCCGGGTCATACCGCGTGTCATCCAAGCCCAGCCTTATTGAGCACAACCTAATTGAGGCAAGTATTGCCTAATTTCTTGCGTGATTCGGTTAACTCCCGACGGTCGTGATCAAATCCTGCGGCAGTTGTTGATCCTTGGCCAGCGCATCGAAGAACGCACTCGCTTTCGTCTTGTCCCAGAGCAGCACATTGCCACTGCCCGAGACATCCTCGAAGCCGCCGACCGGCACCGTGGTGGCGATCGGATTGTCGTTCAATGCCCGGCCCAGCGTCGCCAGATTCCAGATGTGCGCCCCGTTGTCGACCTTCAACGCCGCGGTCAGATCCCGCACCAGCGGCCAGGACCGGAACGGATTGACCAGGGTGGACGGACTGGCGGCCTTTTTCAGCAAGGCGCTGAGGAACTTTCGCTGATTGAGCATGCGATCCAGGTCGGCGCGCGGGGTCGCGCGCGAGCGCACGAAACCCAATGCCTCCGGGCCGGACAGCGTCTGGCAGCCCGCGGGCAGGTTGATACCGGCCAAGGGATCGTTCATGGGCGAGTCCAGGCACATCTGAATGCCGCCGACCGCGTCGACGATATTCGCGAACCCGCCGAAACCAATCTGCGCGTAGTGGTCGATGTGCAGGCCGGTCGCGCCCTCCACGGTCTTGACCAGCAGATTCGCGCCGCCGACCGCGAAGGCGGCATTGAGCTTGTCCTTGCCGACGCCCGGAATGCTGACGTAGGAGTCGCGCGGCATGCTGACCAGCGTCGGCCGCCCCGACTTGGGGATGTGCACCAGGATGATGGTGTCGGTGCGCTCGCCCTCGACATCGGAGGCGTCGCCGGTGGACAGTTGCTGTTCCTGTTCCTTGGACAGTCCCGCGCGGCTGTCGGAACCGACCAGAAGCCAATTCGTCCCGGGCGTGTCGCCGACCCGTCCCGAGTAGTTCGCGAGCGCGTCGATCCGGGTCAGATGGGTGTCGACATAGATGGCCGCGGCGACCGGCAGCAGGAGCAGCACCAGCAGCAGCGACAGGATCCAGCGGAACCAGTGCCTCTTCTTGCGCGGACGTGATCCGCGCGGCGGACGGTCGCCACCGCGACGGCGTGTGCCCGGGGGCGGTGGCGGCGGGGGAGTGCGGGGCGGACCGTCCGGACGCGGCGGGGCGTCGGTCCGGTGCGCGGCATCCGGGAACGGTTCCGGCCGCTGGGTGGGCGCGTATCCGGTCGGCGCCGATTCGCGGCCCGGGCCCCGATTGTCCTGCGGCGGAAAACGATTGTCGCCGGGCGGCCGGTTGCCTTGCGGCGGAACGCGATTACCCGGTGGTGGCATCCGATTGCCGGTCGGTGGCATCCGATTGCCCGGGGGTCGGGGTGGTGGTGGCACCTGTGAATACGCCAGGGGTGCGCCGGGTTCGTTGCGCCGGATCACCTGTGTCGGTTCCACACCGGGTCCGGAATCGGGCGATTGCCCGGAATTCGCCACGGAGCGCTGCGGGTACGCCGGGGGCTCGCCCGGGCGTCCCGGCGGCGGCTCCCGGCGCATCCGTGCAAAGTGCTGGGGGTCGTCGCCGTTCATCACTAGCGACAGTACCGACCGAGGCGCCCGCGTGGCTCATTCCGATTGCATTACGGCAGCCAGGAAACGTGTCCGCGCAGGAAGGTGTACCCGACGTAGGCGATCGTGTCGATGAGCGCGTGCGCCAGCAGCAACGGCCACAGCCGGTTGGTGCGCTGCCAGTAGCGTCCGAAGATCAACCCCATCACCACGTTTCCGAGCCCGCCGCCCAGCCCCTGGTACAGGTGGTAGCTGCCGCGCAGCAGGGCCGAGGCGAGCAGCGACCGGTTCTCGTTCCAGCCCAGCGCCCGCAGCCGGGTGATCAACCAGGCGACGACGAGGACCTCCTCGGCCGCCGAGTTCGCCCACGCGGACAGCACCAGCACCGGCAGCCGCCACCAGTGTTCGAGCGAACTGGGCACGATGGTGACGCTCACGCCCAGCGCGTGTGCCGTCAAATACAGTCCCAGCCCGGGGATTCCGATCACCGCGGCGAGCACCAGCCCCGGCAGCACGTCGGCGCGCCAGCGCAGCCGCCGCACCAGCCCGACCGCCCGCGGCGCGATTCCGCTGCGCCACAACAGGTACAGCCCCAGTGCCGCCCAGCCCAGCAGCCGGGCCACGCCCAGCAGCTGGAACAGCAGGTCGATGGTGGACTGCGTGGCTCGGGAGGCGTTCAGCGCCACCGTCTGCCCGCCCACCCCCTCGGGTGAGAGCGCGCTCTCCAGCAGTGACAGCGCCGCATTGGCCCCGCTCAGCCCGAAGGTGACGACCAGCACCACCGCGATCTCGAGTTTGATCGCCCGCCGCCCTTTTTCGGACGATTCGGGCGCGGGCCACGCGGGCGCAGGATCAGCCGAAACCATGCCGCCAATCTAGGCGGTCTCAGATGCGGTGCACGCCTCCGCGAAAGGGGTTGCCCGCCAGGGCGTGGACGGCGCGGCTGAGCGAGTCGATGTCGTCGGCGGGGTGCTCGAAGGGGATGCGGACGTCGTGGTCGGCGTCGACGGCTTCGACGCGCAGGGTGACGCCGTAGCGGTCGATGGCCAGCGGGTGGATGAGCGCGCCGCGGCGCAGGGCGTGCGGCAGGCGGCGGGCCATCCGGTCGATGACATCGGCGTGATCGGCCTGCAAGTGTTGCAGCCAGCCCGCTTCCAGCGCGCAGAAGGGATCGGGTCGGGCGTCCCGCAGTTGGTCGTGGTCGACCGAGTCCGCGCCGGATTTGTCGGCGACCACGGCGGAATCGATGACGAGCCGCAACAGGGTGGCGGTGTGGCCGACGTCGAGCAGCGCCGGGTGCGGGTGGTCCGCGGCGACAGCTCCCGCCAGGGCGCGCTGGGCGTGCGAGGGCACGGTATGCACCCAGCCGCGCAGCCACACCAGGGCGCGGATGCGCTCGCGCAGGGCCAGCGGCGCCTCGTCGGTGAGTTCCAGGACCGCGGGGGATCCGGCGGTGCCGCAGCCGAATACGAGTCCGGCGGCGGTGGAGTTCATGGGTACCGCGACCACGATGTCGCCGCAGTGCCGCAGCAGATGCACCGAGGTGGGTACCGGGTCGAGGCCGGGCAGGGCCAGCATCGCGCTGTCGGCGTGTGCGCAGGCGCTGTGCACGCGTTCGGCGGTAGTGGGTGCGACGACCTGGGCCGCGTGTGGCATACACACCTCCGGAATTGGAATTAGGTAAACCTAAGCTAAGTGACGTGGATCGCGCGCGCAAGTGGTACGTACCGGAGAACCGGATCGGGGGATCGCTACGGTGAAGTCGTGCCTCATGATTCGTCCCACGCGCCCGAGCCGGTCGCGCTGAGCCTGTCCGTCCCGCCGCGCCCGGCGCGCGGTCTGACCGAGGACCTGGTCCGCCCGATCTCGCCGGACGCGGGCGTCGAGGTGCTGGACCTGTCGCTGGAGGATGTGGCGGTCGCGGAATTCCTGGTGCGAATCGTGCACGGCGACAGCGGGTTCGTGGCTCATGCCGATTCCGGCGAGCGGGCGCTGGCGGGCATTGCCGCCACCGTCGCCGCGCTCATCGGCGACGACATCGGCGCGGCGCTGCGCACCCCGGACATCGCATTCCTCGCGGGCCTGCAACCGGCGGCGGTCGAGGCGCTGCGCGAGGTGTTGCTGGCGGTCGAGACCGCGGACGTCCCGGGCGTCACCGCGGCCCTGGCCGTACTCGGGTAGACGCCGGCCGTACTCGGGTAGCCGAACCCCCGGTGGGGGTGCGAAGTTACCCAGGAGTTGGCCAAAGTCGGGGGTGACCCCGCGCACGCAAGTAATGTCGTAACCGTGCCGCGTATCGCCTACTTCGGGCCGTCGGGAACCTTTACGGAGATGGCCCTCGCCAAGCTGGAGTCCCTCGAAGTCTTCGAGGGGCCGGTCGAGCGCGTCCCGGCCCCGAGCCAGGGCGCGGCGATCGAGTTGGTGCGCGCCGGAAAGGCCGAGGGCGCGGTGGTGCCGATCGAGAGCTCGGTCGAGGGTTCCATCGCGCCGACGCTGGATGCGCTGGCGCTCGGCCCCCGGCTGCAGATTTTCGCCGAGACCGATCTGGATGTGGCCTTCACCATCGTCGGTCGCCCCGGCCTCGCGATCGACGAGGTGCGGCGCATCGCGGCCTATCCGGTCGCCGCCGCGCAGGTGCGCATGTGGCTGGCGGTGAATATGCCGCTGGCCGAGATGTACGTGTCGGCCTCGAATGCCGCCGCGGCAGAAGATGTCGCTGCCGGGCACGCCGATGCCGCGGTGTCCACGTCGTTGGCGGGGCAGCGCCTGGGGCTGGCCACCCTGGCCGACGGTGTGGCCGACGTGGATCAGGCCGTGACCCGTTTCGTGCTGGTCGCCGCCCCGCGTCCCGCGCCCGCCCGCACCGGCACCGATCGCACCTCGATCGTGTTGGAGCTGGCCAACGAGCCCGGCTCGCTGATGCGCGCGTTCGCCGAATTCGCCACCCGCGGTATCGATCTCACCCGTATCGAGTCCCGACCGACCCGGACCGGCATGGGTACCTACCGTTTCTATCTGGACTGCGTCGGACATATCGACGACACCGCGGTGGCCGAGGCCCTGAAGGCATTGCACCGCACCGCCGCCCGGATCCGTTTCCTCGGTTCCTGGCCGGCCACCTCGGCCACCGGTACACCGCCGCCACCGGACGCACCCGCCGCGGCCTGGCTGGCCGATCTGAAGAAGGGGGTGGCCGACCTGTGACCGGCAAACTCATCCTGGTCCGGCACGGTGAGACCGAGGGCAATGTCGCCAAGATCCTCGATACCCGGCTACCGGGCCTACCGCTCACCGAACGCGGTGTGGCGCAGGCGAAGACCTTCGGCGCGAATCTGGCGAGCCCGCCGCAGCGGGTGTTCTGCTCCGCCGCGCTGCGCGCGAGACAGACCGGCGGCTATATCGAAGCCGCCACCGGTGTCGGGCTGGAGGTACTGGAAGACCTGCAGGAAGTGCAGCTCGGTGACCTGGAGGGCCTGAACACCAGGGCAGCGCACGAGGAGTTCCAGAAGGTCTATCACGCTTGGCATTTCGGCGATCTGGAGCTCCGGGTTCCGGGCGGCGAATCCGGTGAGGAAGTCCTCGCCCGCTATATCCCCGCGCTGCAACGCATTCGCGACGAATATCTCGCCGATCCGGCGTCCGGGGACGTCGTCCTGGTCAGCCATGGCGCGGCCATGCGTCTGGTGTCGCGCGAACTCACCGGTGTGCCACGGCTTTTCGCCGCCAACAATCACCTGGACAATACCGAGACGATCGAACTGCTGCCGTCCGCGGACGGGCTGTGGGAGTGCACCCGCTGGGGCCGCTACACCGCACCGTTCGGCGATGCCATCGACCCCACCGGCGACGACCCGATGGGCTGACGACCCCTAGGGGTTGGGGAATTCCGTTCGCAGCGGCAGGGATTCGAGCAGGCCCTGCATTGCCGAGCGGAAGCGGCCGGGAGTGCCGCTGGCGAACGAGGTCCATTTGGCGCCGTCGGCGGCGCTGGTGGTGATGGCGAGGAACCGCCCGTGCCGGGTGTTGTACACCGCGACATGGTTGTCGGCCACGTCCCGGGACCCATCCCCGTAGACCACGCCGACGATCTCCGCGTGCGAATCCACCTGCACCAGTGCCGATGCGATGGCCTGCGCGTCGCGGGCGGGATGGCACACCTTGGTCAGCCGCGCGGCCGTCGCGGCGGCATCGCCCGCGTCGTCGAAGATGGGCACCAGATCCGCGGTGGGAGCGTTCATTCCGTTCAGTTCCAGCGGTTCGGCCGGGCCGAGCGCGGCGAGTACGGTCCCGGCCAGATCGTGGCTCGCCTCGTCGAGGACATAGGAATCCGGTCCGCGCAGCGCCACCACCTCGAGGTCGTCGCCCTTGGCCACGCAGCACCGGTTGACCTGGCCCGCCACGTACCAGCGCACGGCCAGTACCCAGTGCGGCCGGTAGAGCACCCGCAACCGTTGCGCCAGTTCGGGATGCACCTGGTCGTCGTCGAGCAGGTCGCGTTCGGCCAGGGTGGTGGCCGCGGCCGTCATGGCGGCGTCGTGCTCGGCGGCATTGTCGTAGCGGCCCACGGCATTCAGCACCACGGGCAGCTCGTCGATCTCCAATGCCTCCAGCAGATACTGCATTTCGTCCAGCGACAGCGTCACCGAGCGCAGCAGCGACGGACCGCCGCCCGCGCCGAGGACGGTCACCGGTCGGCCAGCGGATCGCCGCCGATGACGGCGGGCGCGATGACCCGGCCGTCGGCGAACACCTCCGCCGAACGCCCGTAGTCCTGGCCGCGGTGCGACTCTTCCTCGTCACTGCCCTGGCTGCCCAGCAACGGGCTGGTGCCCGACGAGCGGACCGGGGTGGTCGAGGCCGGGGCGGTCGCCACGGCCACCGGTTCGGCCACGGACGCGACGGAAGGCGTTGCGCCACCCACGTTTCCGAGACCGTTGCCGAGGCCCGAACCCCAGCCGTCCGGCAGGCGCAGGGCGCCGCCGCCGTTGCCGATGTTCACCGAGGCGCCGCCGCCGTAGGACACGGCCTGCGTGGCCAGCGCCGCGCCGCCCGCACCGGCGGTCACGACACCCGCGCCCGCCATCGCGGGCACGCCCGCGCCGGGCAGTCCGGCGGTCTGGGTCACCGCATTGGCGATGCTCGTGATCGCCGTGGTCGCAACGTTTCCCGCGGTGGAGGCACCACTGGTGACCACCGTCCCCGCCACCTGCGCGACCTGGGACAGGGCGCTGGTGACGGCCGGATTCTGGACCAGGGCCGCGGCCGCGCCGAGCGCCGCCTGGATGGGATCGCCGCTGTTGCCGAAGGCGTCGCCGCCCGCATTGGCCGAGCCCGCGCCCATGGCGATGGGCGGCGGCATGAGGAATTGGGCGGGCGTGGCCACCATCAAACTGGTTGCCGCCTCATAGGTTTCCATCACCAGCGCGGCCCGGATGTCGAGGGCGAGCTTGGCGGCCTCGGCGGCTTCGGCGGTGCCGTTGAGCGCGCCGCCGCTGGAGTAGGCGGCCACCCGCGCGGTCTCCACGACCGCGATCTCGGGCAGGCTCGGCATGGCGATGGAGGCGACCGTGTAGGCGGTGGCATTGGCGGCGGCCTTGGCCGCCATGATGCCGGACAGGACCGCCTGCTGTTCGGCCCAGCCGGTGAAAACACCCAGGCGGGCCAGCACATTGAGTCCGTTCACGCCCTCGAGCCCGACCCCGATCTCGGCCATCACGCGTGCGACCGTGGTGGTGGCGTCCACCCAGGAGGCGGTGAGCGCGCTCCAGGCGGTGTTGGCGGCCATGATCGGAATGGCGTGCGCACCGGCATTGAGAGTGACGGAATTCAGTTCGGCCATGCGGGGCAGCCAGAACACCCCGGTGATTCCCAGCGTCATGCGTGTCTCTCCCCTTACACCTGGATCGCGGCCAGCCCGGCGGCGCGCATGGCGTCCTGGGCCAGATATTGGGCGAGCTGGCTGCGCAGGGTGGCGGCCGCGTGATGCAGCTCGAGAATGCCCTGGGCGACCGCATGGTCATGGGTGAACGCGGCGGTGTTGAAATGCGCTGCGGCGAGGAAGGACACCTCTTCGGTGCCGGAGGGGAGCACATGGGTCGCCGGTGCGGTCGCGCTCGCGGCGGCGGCCAGGCGTTCGGCGAGCAGGTCGAGTTCGAGGGACGCCGCGAGGATCACCTCGGGCTGCACGAGGACATGGCCAACCATGGATCGGGTTCCCTTCTACGTTCCACCCCGGTTATGAAGACTTGGACGCAGAGGTTTGCTGATCGGTTCCCAGCGCCGCTGTTCAGCCCCATCCCAGCTGATGGAGGCGCTCGTCGTCAATCCCGAAATAGTGGGCTATCTCATGAACCACGGTGATGGTCACCTCTTCGACCACTTCTTCTTCGCTGTCACAGATCTCGAGGATGGTGTCGCGATAGATGGTGATGGTGTCGGGCAGGCGGCCCGCATCGCCGAAGTAGTCGGGGTCGCTGGGCGGAACGCCGTGGTAGACACCGAGCACATCGGGGTCTTCGGGATCGCTGGGCTCGATGAGCACGACCACATTTCGGATCGCCTGTGAGAATTCACTCGGGATCCGGTCGAGGGCATCTGCGACCAGTTCCTCGAAGCGTGCGTCGGCCATGGTGACGGGCATGCCTACAGCATGCCCGTACTCACCGGTGGCTCAACGTGGCTGGGGGATAACCGGCGGGGCCGCGCCGGGCAGCGGCGGCGGGGTGTAGCGGCCGTTGTTGGGCGGCGGCACCGGGGCCTGGCCGTCGATCTGGATGTCGCCCTTGGCCCCGCCGGTGATGGTGGCGAAGCCCTCCTGGTCCGCGCCCTTGCCGACCATGCAGTTGAGGCTGCGGGATCCGGCCAGCCAGCTGCGGGCGTCGAGGGCATCCCAGAACAGGGTCAGCGTCTTGTTGCGCAGTGCGTCCGGCGAGCCGAGGTAGTCGGCGGCGTCCTTGGCGCACTGGTCTTCCATGAACTTGTCCTGATCGTCCTTCGAGGGCGGGCCGCCGTTGAAGTGGGTGGCCAGGTCCACGGTGGAGACGATCTCGAAGGCGTGCGGCTGGGTGCAATCGACCGGGTCCGTCGGCAGGTTGGACTTGATGCCGATGCAGGTGCCGATGTCGTAGACCTTGGACTGGTTGATGTCGCGCACGCTGCCGGTAATGGGCTTGGTGGCCACGCCCTGGCTGCCGGAGACCTGCAGACCGCAGCGCAGCGTGCGCTCGCCCGCCTTCCAGCCCGCCTCACCCGGATTGATCAGGCCGACAACGAATTTGCCGCGCGGGTCCAGCTTGCCGCCGAGGTATTCCTGGGCGGCGCTGACGCAGTGCTCGTCGCGCAGTTCGGAGAACCGCAGCGAGTCCGGGAAGCGGGAGCCCGGCCCGAACTCCTTGCCCGGGTACTTGCTCAGGTCGACGTCCGCGGTGACCTCGAACAGGTGCTTGCCCGCGCAGTCCACCTTGGTGAGGTCGCCCGCATTGGACTTGGTCCAGGTCAGGCAGTCGCCTTCCTTGGCGGTGCCGAAGGCCGCGCCCGCGACCGCGCCGGTGGGCTGAGCCGCACCGGGCGCGTGCGCCTTGACCCGATTGGAGTCGAAGCCGTTGGACACGAACATGGTGATGAGCACGGCCAGCGTGACACCGACCGCCATCGCCAGCAGCCCCCACCGCACCGTCGACGCGGACAGCGGCCCGTTCTTGTCGAGCTTGGACTCCATGGCGCGCAACGGAGTCAGCAATCGATCCAGCGCCGTCGGCTTGCGACGGTTGGGCGGCCCGGGGCGCTGCGAGTTCGGAGGCGCGGGCCACTGCGGAGGCATCTTTTGCTCAGGCATCGGTGCCCATCATTGCAGTGCCCTCCCACCCACGCCACGAACCACCGGCATTGCCGCTGATCTTCGCACCCCCGGAAGCTCTTACGACAGGATCAGATCCGCCGCCTTCTCGCCGATCATGACCGCGGGTGCGTGGGTGTGGCCGCGCGTGATCACCGGCATGACCGAGGCGTCGGCGACGCGCAGGCCCTCGATACCGCGCACCCGCAGTTGCGGATCCACCACGCTGGTCTCGTCCTTGCCCATGGCACAGGTACCGACCGGGTGGTACAGCGTGTGCGAATGGTCCTCGAGGCAGCGCCGCAGCACCTCCTCCATCGGGGTGTCCGACGGGACGGCGGGCTGCATGAGTTCGCCGATGTGCTCCTTCAGCGAAGGCTGATGGGCGATTTCGACGCATTGCCGCAGACCCGCGAGCAGCGCGGCACGGTCGGCCGGTTCGGCGCAGTAGCGCGGGCTGATGCGCGGCGCGGTGAACGGATCGGGCGAGGCGAGGGTGATGCTGCCGATGGATTCGGGCTTGAGCAGCACCGCGGCGAAGGTGAGCGCGTGCCCGTCGGGATCGCCGAGGCCCTCGGCGATATACGGCGCGGGCGCGAAGATGAGTTCCAGGTCGGGCAGGTCGAGATCCTCGCGGCTGCGGGTGAACCCGTACGCCTCACCGACATTCGAGGTCAGCTGCCCGCGCCGCAGCACCAGGTAGTTGGCGAGTTCGAGCAGGTTCTTGTCCGCGCCGAAGAGGCTGCCCGCGCGGGTGCGGTAGACGATGGGCGCGGCCAGGTGGTCGCGCAGGCCGCGGCCGACCTCGGGCAGGTGGTGCAGGACCGGGATGCCGAGCTCCTGCAGCCGGTCGGCGTCGCCGATGCCCGACAGCATGAGCAGCTGCGGGCTGTTGATGGCCCCGCCGGAGAGGATGACCTCGCGCTTGGCGCTGATCTGCTTGGTCTCCCCGCCGATCTTGAATTCCACCCCGATGGCGCGCTTGCCCTCGAACAGCACCCGCGTGACGTGCGCGTCGGTGATGGCGGTGACATTGCGGCCCTGCTGGCGCGCGGGCCGCAGGTAGGCGTCGGCGGTGCTCCAGCGCGCGCCGCGCTTCTGCGTCACCATGGTCTGCGAGAACCCTTGCGGCCGATCGCCGTTGGCGCGCTCGACCGGGTATCCGGCCTCGGCCGCGGCCTGCAGGTAGGTGTGGGTGAGGGCGCGCGGGCTGCGCTGCCCGGAGATGTGCAGCGGACCCTTGCGACCCTCGCCGGGCTCGCTGGCCTCCTCGACGGTCTCCAGTTTCTGAAAGTAGGGCAGCACGTTCTCGAAGGACCATTCCGGTCCGGCGTAGCGACCCCACTCGTCGTAATCGGCGGCGAAGCCGCGCACCCACATCATGGCGTTCATGGAGGAGGAACCGCCGAGCATCTTGCCGCGCGGCCAGTACACCTTGCGGTCGCTGAGTTCGGGCTGCGGCTCGGTGCGGTAGTTCCAGTCGTATTCGGTCTGGAAGAGCTGGTTGAACGCGGCGGGGATGTGGGCGAATTTGTCCTTGTCCTCCCCGCCCGCCTCGAGGACCACGACGCTGGTGCCGGGCCGTTCGCTCAATCGTGCGGCCAGTGCCGCCCCCGCGGATCCGGCTCCGACGACGACGAAATCGGCGGTATGCGGGGTGTATTGGGTCATCGTGACTCCTCCGAAAGACCACGGCGCAGCCACTGCCGGGCTGCCTGCCGTCCCATACGGCTAACCCTAGGGCGGAAATCGGCCGGTCGTGGGGTGGTTGGCCGGACCTACACGAAATCGGGTAGCGGGCCCCGACTAGGCTCAATACCCATGATCGACCTTCGATTCCTGCGGGAAAACCCGGAAGCGGTTCGTGCGTCGCAGCGTGCTCGCGGTGAGGATCCGTCCCTGGTGGACACCCTGCTCGAGGCGGATGCCGCCCGTCGCGCCGCGGTTGCGACGGCCGACAACCTGCGTGCCGAGCAGAAGACGCTGGGCAAGAAGGTCGGCAAGGCTTCCCCCGAGGAGCGGACCGAGCTGTTGAAGCACGGCCAGGAGCTCTCGGCGAAGGTCAAGGAGGCCGAGGCCGCCGAGAACGCCGCCGACGCCGACATGGTCGCCGCCCAGCGCGCACTGTCGAATGTGGTGCAGGAGGGCGCGCCCGCCGGTGGCGAGGACGATTACATCGTGCTCGACCACATCGGCACCCCGCGCGAATTCGATTTCGAGCCCAAGGATCACCTGGATCTGGGTGAGTCGCTGGGCCTGTTCGATATGGAGCGCGGCGCGAAGGTCTCGGGTTCGCGCTTCTACTTCATGACCGGTTACGGCGCACTGCTGCAGCTGGGTCTGTTGCAGTTGGCCGCGCAGAAGGCGACCGCCAACGGCTTCACCATGATGATCCCGCCGGTGCTGGTGCGCCCGGAGATCATGCAGGGCACCGGCTTCCTGGGGCAGCACTCGGCCGAGGTGTACCACCTCGAGGAGGACGACCTGTACCTGGTCGGCACCTCGGAAGTGCCGCTGGCGGGCTATCACTCGGGCGAGATCCTGGATCTGAGCGAGGGCCCGAAGCGCTATGCCGGTTGGTCGTCGTGCTTCCGTCGCGAGGCGGGCAGCTACGGCAAGGACACCCGCGGCATCATTCGCGTGCACCAGTTCGACAAGGTGGAGATGTTCGTCTACACCACGCCGGATCAGGCGGACGCCGAGCACAAGCGGCTGCTGGCCTGGGAGCAGGACATGCTCGCGGCCATCGATGTGCCCTACCGCGTCATCGATGTGGCGGCCGGTGATCTGGGCAGCTCGGCGGCCCGCAAATTCGATTGCGAGGCTTGGGTTCCCACCCAGCAGACCTACCGCGAGCTCACCTCGACCTCGAATTGCACGACGTTCCAGGCGCGTCGGCTCAATGTCCGGTACCGCGACGAGAACGGCAAGCCGCAGACCGCCGCGACCCTGAATGGCACTTTGGCGACAACCCGCTGGATTGTCGCGTTGCTGGAAAACCATCAGCAAGCCGACGGTTCGGTGCGGGTGCCCGCTGCGCTGGTGCCTTTCGTCGGTACCGACGTGTTGAAGCCTCGCTGAGTATTCGCTACTCGGCGTGGCTTATTCCGGCGGTTGTGTCTACTGCTGGCTGCGCTTATGTCTAGGCTAGGCAGCGTGCGAGGAATCGGGTCTCGCGGCGATACCCGAACCCGGGTGCGGGCGGCATCGGCGCTGGCGACGGCAATGGTCATGGCTCGGACCACCGGAGCGTTCTATGTCATGGGCGGGCTGCTGGGCCTGATCCTGACGGCCGTCGCTCCGGGTGATGAGGGCAATCGGCCGCTGGTGGGTGTGGCGGCTTTTGTCGCGCTGCTGTTGGGTATCAGCCTGCTCATCTGGGGTCCGCGGCTGCCGCATTCGGTGCATCACGCCTATGTGGCGACGGCGACGGTCCTGGTGACCGTTGCGGTGCACTGGTTTCCGAATACGGTCGGCGCGATCAGCCTGGCGGCGTTCTATGTGTTCGTCGCCTGTGATGCCGCCATCTTCTTCTCCTGGCGCTGGCTGGGCGCGCACCTGGCGTTCGCCATCGCCTGCTGTCTGTGGGTGGTTCCGTCGCGCGGGCTGCCCTGGTGGTCGGGCCTGATTCCGGCGGGCATCACCTTCGGGATCGGCATCGTGGTCGGCATTTTGACCCGCATGGCCTCCGACGCCGATATCGATGTGCTGACCGGGCTGCTGAATCGGCGCGGCTTCGATCGGGCGCTGAGCAATGCCATCGCGCACGCCACTCGCACCGGTCAGGGACTGGCCTTGGTGCTGGTGGATCTGGACCGCTTCCAGAAGATCAACGATCACCTCGGGCACCGAGCGGGCGACGCGGTGCTGCAACGCGTGGCCGACACCTGGTCGAAGCTGCTCGGACCGGATCAGCGGCTGGCCCGCTACGGCGGTGACGCGTTCGCGCTGTTGCTGCCCGGCACCACCGAGCAGGCCGCGATCCTGTTGACCGAGGAGCTGCGCGCGGCGGTCACCACCGGCTGCTCCGCGGGTGTGACCTCCTGGCAGCCGGGCGAATCCGGTTCGCTGTTGGTGTCGCGCGCGGATGTGGGTCTGTATCGGGCCAAGCAGGCGGGCCGCAATCGCACGGTGCTGGAGTCGTCGCGGCAGCTGCCGCTGGCGGTGGAGCTGCGCGAGGCCATCGACCGCGGCACCCTGGACGTGCAGTATCAGCCGATCGTCTCGCTGTCGGACGGTGCGACCCGCGCGGTCGGGGTGGAGGCGCTGCTGCGCTGGTCCTCGCACGCGCAGCCGGACGTGACCACCGAGGGCCTGATCCGGGTGGCCGAGGAATACGACCTCATCTCCGATCTGGACGAGCTGGTTTTGCGCCGCGCCTGCGCGGACGCGGCCCGGCTGCAGGAGACCTTCGCCCAGCTGGATCTGACTTTGAACGTCAATGTGAGCGGCCTGGAACTGGCCGAAACCGAGTACGCCGACCGGGTTTCCGGCATCCTCACCGAAACTGGCTGGCCCGCCGAGCAACTCGTGCTCGAGGTGACCGAATCCGAGCTGGCCGCCGAATCCGAGACGGCCATCGCGAACCTGCACAAGCTGCGCGAGCGCGGCGTGCGGATCGCCATCGACGATTTCGGGACGGGCTACTCCTCGCTGAGCCGCCTGGCCACGCTGCCGTCGGACATCCTCAAGGTGGATCAGTCGTTCGTGGCGGCCATCCGCTCCGATTCCCCCGCCCCGCCGCTGCTGGGTGTGATCGCGGCACTGAGCAAGTCACTGGATCTGCAGGTCATCGCCGAGGGCGTGGAAACCGAGTACCAGGCCGCAGTGCTGACCGAGCTCGGTTTCGCGCTGGCCCAGGGCTACCACTACAGCGATTCGCACCCGGTCTCCGAGCTCATCAACGATCTCAACGACCGCCACGGCCTGGTCGGCGCGGCGATCTCGGACGGCGAGCCGAACACCAATGGCTGGATCCCGATGGACAATCCGCTTGACGGGGGAGCACCCGGCGCGCAGGGTTGATCACATGCGTTTGCTCGTTTACGTCTGTTGATCCCTACTTCGTAGGGGAGTCTCCCGAGCCCGCCCCGATCGTGCGGGCTCGACGCGCGCCCTCACCCTGCGCGCGGTCCTGTTCGCCTTCACCGCGGACCTGATCCCGCTCTACGCGCTCTACGCACTGCTTTTCGCCGCGCACGGGCTGAGCGCCGCCAAGATCTCCTCGCTGCTGGCCATCTGGTCGGCGACCTCGTTCCTGCTCGAGATTCCGTCCGGCGCCTGGGCCGACACGGTGTCCCGTCGTGGTCTGCTGATCGGGTCGGGCGCACTGCTTGCGGCCGGTTTCCTCACCTGGACCCTGTACCCGACCTACCTGGGCTTCGCCGCCGGTTTCGTGCTATGGGGAGCATCGGGCTCGCTGCGCTCGGGCACGTTCGAGGCGCTGATCTACGACGATCTCACCGCCCGATCCGCAACCCACGCCTATCCGAGGCTGATGGGTTACACCCGTGCCGCCGCCGAATCCGCGGCTCTCGCGGGCATTCTCGCGGCGGCCCCGCTGTACGCCCTGGGCGGTTACGCCCTCGTCGCCTGGTCGAGTGTCGGCATGGCGGTGCTGCACACACTCTGCGCCGTCACGTTGCCCAGCGCGCCGAAGTCGGTGTCCGCGGCCGATGTGGAGGACCTGGAGGAGGCCGCGGACGGCGACGGAGATGCGCCGGAGGAACCGGCCGAGGCGATGGGCTATCTCGCCATGCTGCGCACCGGTCTGCGAGAAGCCGTGCGGGTACGGATGATTCGCCGGGGCGTCGTGCTGGTCGCCCTGTTGAACGGCATGACCGCCTTCGACGAGTATTTCGCGCTGCTGGCCCAGCACTCCGGCGCCGGACCCGCGCTGGCCGCTGTGCTGGTCGGTGTCACGGTGGCGGGATCCCTGGCCGGTTCGCTGCTGGCGGGCCGCACCGAAGGCATGCGCAACCGCACCATGGCGGTGGCGCTGGCGGTCGCGGGCGTCCTGTTCATCGGCGGCTCGCTGCTGGCAGGCGCGGCGGCCCACCATCCGGCCGCGATGTATGTGCTGATGGCCGTGGGCTTCTCGGCGGTCGGCGTCGCCTACGGCATCGACTACAACGTCGAGGTGATCGCTGCGGCCAAGTTGCAGGACGCCATCACCGGTCCGGCTCGCGCCACGGTCACTTCGGTATCGGGCTTCACCACGGAGGTGATCGCCCTGCTGGTCTTCGGCTTCGCGGCCCTGGCCTCCACCTGGCTCCCGATCCCGGTGATGGTCGCTCTGCTGGGCATCCCGCTGCTGCTGGCCGCCGCGATGGTCCCGACCTGGCTGCCCGCACCCGGCCGGCACGGTTCGGTCGGGGATTTCGATGAATCCGGGCAGTCGGTTGGGAGCGGCGAGTAGGGCCGGGGAGAATCGGGCGGTGGCGTTGCGGCGGTGGCTGGGGTTGGGGTTCGGGGGTTCCATCGGCGTAGCCGTGGCGACGCAGGCGCGGATCAATGGTGAGCTGGGGCATCGGCTCGGGGATGGGATCGCCGCCGCGACGATCAGTTTCGGGAGCGGGTTGCTGATTCTGGCGGTGGTGTTCGCCTGCAGCGGGCACCTGCGTGCGGGCGTGGGACGAGTGCGGGTCGCGCTGCGGTCGGGCGAGCTGCGGTGGTGGCAGTTGCTGGGCGGCATTTCTGGCGCGTTCTTCGTTGCGGGTCAAGGGCTTACGGTCGCGACGATCGGGGTGACCACCTTCACCGTGGCGGCGGTGGCGGGGCAGGTGGTGAGCAGTCTGGTGGTGGATCGGCTGGGGTGGGGGCCGGGTGGCCGGACGCCGGTGACGGCGTGGCGGATCGCGGCGGCGGCGCTCGGACTGGTGGCGGTGCTGCTCGCGGCGGTGGGGCGCAATGGATCCGGCTCGTTCGGGCATGGCGGGACGTCGGTGCTATTGGTGGTGTTGCCGCTGGTCGCGGGGCTGCTGGTGGCGTGGCAACAGGCGGTCAACGGCCGGGTCGGGGTGGTTGGTGGACCGTTCTCAGCGACGCTCGCGAACTTCGCGACCGGCACCGCCGCGCTGGTGGTCATCGAGGCCGCGGTGCTGGTTCATCGCGGCGGACTCGGGCAATTGCCCACCGCCCCATGGCTGTATCTCGGCGGCCTGATCGGGATCGTGTTCGTGGCACTCGCGGTCCTGACGGTGCGCTGGATCGGAGTATTGCTGCTCGGCCTGACCTCGGTGGCAGGCCAACTGCTGGCGGCATTGGTGCTGGATGTGGTCGCGCCGACCGGCACTGGACTGTCCGTCTGGGCGGTCGTCGGCTGCCTGCTGACCTTCGTCGCCGTCGCAGCCGCCGCCCGATCACGAGGCTGAATCCGGGTGCCGGATCGCCCGTCCGGCGGCACCTCCCAGCTTTCTGTATGAAAGCTGTTCGGGGGATTCGTAATTCGCCGTCCATATGAGTGTGCGATGGTGCGGTCATGGCTGTCGACTACGCGGTGTGGGCCGCGCGTCTGGTGCTGGCCGTCGTATTCGGACTGTCGGCGTGGGGAAAGTTCGCCGATGGACCGGGCACCCGGAAAGCGGTGGGGGAGTTCGGCATACCCCTGACCTGGGTACCGACGGTGGCCTGGGGGCTGCCCGCGGTGGAGGCGCTGGTGGCGGTGGCGATGCTGCCGCCGTGGACGGCCGCGCCCGCGATCCTGCTGGCGATCCTGCTGCTGGGCATGTTCACCGGCGCGGTGGTGCGGCTGCTGCGGCAGGGCCGACGGCCGTCCTGTTCCTGTTTCGGTGCGGCCAGTGCGGCACCGATCGGGCGCGGCACCGTGATCCGCAATATCGTGCTGATCGCCCTGGCCGGGTGGACGGTGGTGGCGACGCTGGTGGATTCGGAAGTACCCGGGGTACTGCCGCTCGATCACACGGTCGCGATGGCGGTGGCGGCCGGATTCGGGGCGGTGCTGGTCTCGCTGTGGGGTGAGTTGCGTTCGCTGCGGCGGCGATTGGACGAACAGGTCCTCTCGACGCTGGGCGGGGAGGGGCTGCCGCCGGGAGCGGTCGCACCGGAATTCGAGGTGCTGAATACCGCCGGTGGGCGCGCGGGATTGGATGAATTGCTCTCGCCCGGAAAGTCACTGCTGCTGGTGTTCGTGCACCCGCACTGTGAGATGTGTGCCGCCCTCGCGCGGGAGCTGCCGCGCTGGCAGGCGCGGTCGGAGTCGGCGCTGACCATCGCGGTGCTGGGCAACGGTGATGTCGACGAGCATGCGGCGTGGGGTCGTGAGCAGGGCCTGGGTGAGATTCCGATGCTGGTGCAGCAGGGTAACGAGGCGGCACTGCGATACCGGGTGCGGGGCACGCCCTCGGGGGTGCTGATCAATGAGCAGGGCCGGGTGGCGGCCCCGGTTGCGCGCGGTGCGATGGCGGTGCGGGACTTGATAGTTCAGGCGAAGCGGACCGGGCGACCGTCGAGTCCGCAAACAAACGGGGCGGTTCTCTAAACCCATTGGTACGCAATCGAATTAGACGAATAATCCGGTTTGTGAGCCTTACCATCGACTAGCAGGTCCTGCCTAACCCGATCGCTCTGTCGAAGGGAAACAACCCGGGCTGGGATTTCTCGCTCGACCCGAACACCATCTCGTTCTTCACCGTGGCGATCGAAGTGTGTGATTCCAGCATCGAATACCTCGAAGACAATCTCGACGAGGCGTGCGGCGCATTCCTGCCCGGGTGCGTGTGGTGTCCGTGGTCCTCACGACTCACCCGTGAGCTGAAGGACTCCGAGGTTCAGGGCTGACCCGCTGAGCTCGGATTTCCGGTCGGCACCGCGCGGTGCCGACCGGAATCACCCGGTCAGACCAGCTTCTTCGAGCGCAGCTCGTGACCCTTGGACGTCTTGCAGCGGCCGGATTCCAGGTCCCACTGCCAGCCGTGCAGGTTGCAGGTCAGTGTATTGCCCTCGACCACACCGAATTTCGAGAGATCCGCCTTCAGGTGCGGGCAGCGGCGCTGCACTTCCCAGCCGTCGAGTTCGGTGGAGGCGGAATCGTCGTGCACTTCGGAGAACCAGCCGTCGGCGTAGGCGATGCGCTCATCGGTGAGGCATTTGAAGAAGGTGTAGAGGAATTCGTTGTAGCCGCCGATGCGCCAGGTGGTGAAGCGCGTGGACAGGAAGATGGTGTTGACCCAGTCGGGTTCGTCGTCGCGCAGCACGGTGCGTACCAACTCCGGCGCGATGCGGAATCCGTAGCGGTGCTTGCCTTCTCCCTCGACGGGTTCGCGCACGACCCGCTTGGGGAAGTCCAGCACCACGGTCTCGTCGCCCATGACCAGGCTGACCGGGTAGCCGATGCCGTCGCAGATCAGATCGGACTGCGCCATGATCGGCTCGAACTTGGCCTTCAGCGCGGGCAGCAGCGGATCGCCTTCGGCCGGAGCCCAACTCGCCTTCTCGGCGGCCAGCACGGGGGCCATGCGCTGGGCCATGTCCTCGATGTAGGCGGCCTTGTCGCCGTAGATGGTGTCCGGGTCGACCGGGTGGGTGAGCGCGGTCAGTTCCTTGCCACGCAGATCCGCGGTCGAGCCGGGGATCATGAGCAGCCCGCCGTCGTTGCCGTGGATCTTCATCTGATCCAGGAACACGATCTGGTCGGGGAAGATATTGCCCTCGTCGCCGCGATCGTCGTTGAGGTAACGCAGTTCGTCGTCGAGGAAGACCGGCGGCCCGGCGGACGGCACGACCCAGGTGGCGCCGACCTGCTCGATGTAGGAGCGACAGCGGTCCATGCCGCGCTGCCGCTTCTGCTTGCCGAAGTTGGCCTTGGTCTTGGTCGGGATGTCGTACACCATCGGGTACCAGATGGCCCCGGAGTACTGGAGCAGGTGGATGTCCACGTGCCCGAAGGCGTCGTGCAGCACATCCATGTCGACCGGGCGCGCGTCATTCATGTTGAAGCACACGGTTTCCCCGTCGGCGACGACCAGGGCGGAGTCGCCGATCGGACCGTCGGCGGGGGCGCGCAACGCGATGATCATGATGTCCAGGTCGCCGCCCGGACCGGTGATGGTGGTCTTGACCGAGTCCTCGGTCTCCACGAACTTGGTGAAGCCGAGCTGCTCCAGCTCCCGCTTCAGATCCGGCACCGGGTAGTCGGGCAGCAGGACGGTGGCGTCCTTGTTCACCTTGTCGGCCAGGTGCTTGGCGTCCCAGTGATCACGGTGCAGATGCGAGACATAGAGGAAATCGCAGTTGCCGAGCTCGTCCCAGTCCAGCTGGGTGTTGTCGGGGAACGGGAACCACGATGCGAAGTAAGCGGGGTTGACCCACGGGTCGCAGAGGATCGTCCCGGCCGCGGTTCGGATGTGGAACCCGGCGTGTCCGACGCTGGTGATCTGCACGAGCTTCATTCCTCCCTGACCGTTACCAGCCACCCAGAGTACTGGCTAGCCCGAGACGTCGCCGATGCAGTAACCCTCGGAGCCGGACTTCAAGGTGTATATCTGCTTTGTCTGATTTCCCGTGCCGGTGGTGACCGGGACGGAGACCGTGATGTAGCCGCCGCGCGGCCACTCCGACTTGAGGGAATCGTCGACGAAGGTCTTTACCGTGCCAGGCTTGGACGGGTTCATCGCCAGCGGCACCATGATCGCTTTACCCGTCCCGTCCGGATCCCAGGTGCGGCCCGCCGCGCAGATCAGCGGGTACGCGTCCTCCTTGTCGCTCGGATCGATCGGCTTGCCGACCGCGCGGGATAGGTAGCGCCGCACCGTGTGTCGTGCATCGGCATCGTTGAACTGGGCATTCGGCGCAGAGGATCCGGGCTCGGCGCCGGTCGGATACACGTGCGGGCAGGCGTATCCGGTGGCGATGTCGCGGTCCTGGGCGGTGACGGTGAACGCGGCGTTCTGCCAGGTCACGGTCGTGCCGTCGGCCACGCCGGGTCCGGTCAGCGCCTCGCGGATGGCCTGCGGGTCGGCATACATCGTGCGCACATTGCGCGGTGCCATGGTCCAGCAGCGCTCGGCCACCTCGTCGATTCCCTTGCCGCGCAGGTCGGCGACCCAACGCGCCACCGCGGCGGCGGCCTCCGGATGACCCGGCACCGCTCCCACTCCGTCGACCGAGGTGGCGGTCGTGCTCGGTGCGGGGGTGGTGGTCGCGGCGGTCTCGTCGGGTTCGGCCTCCCAGTCCGTGCCCTCGATCCCGACTCTGGAATCACAGCCGTTCGCCAGCCACGCCAACCCGATGATCAGCGTTCCGACCAGCCCCTTGCGGAGATGTTCACGCAATGCCGTCCGGCCGTTTCCCACTACTGCGAACCTCTTTCAGTGTCGAGAAGTCACATCAACTGAATTGCTGTTACCTGGATCACTGGATGCCGCGCGGGCAGCGACTACGCTAGCGGACTTGTGGAACCCGTCTACTACCCCGTCATCGGGCTGGCCCGCACCATTTTCGCGCTGCAGGGCCTGAAGTTCACCGTCAAGGGTGAAGACAACATTCCGGCGACCGGTGGTGCGGTCATCGCGATCAACCACACCGGCTACATGGACTTCACGTACGCGGGCCTGCCCGCCCGTGCCACGAAGCGCTACATCCGCTTCATGGCCAAGAAGGAAGTCTTCGACAACTCCATCTCCGGCCCGATCATGCGCGCCCTCAAGCACATTCCGGTGGATCGGGGCGCCGGCACCGAGTCGTACCACGAGGCTGTGCGCCGCCTCCGCTCCGGCGAACTGGTCGGCGTCTACCCCGAGGCCACCATCAGCCGCAGCTTCGAGATCAAGGATTTCAAGTCCGGCGCGGCCCGCATGGCCATCGAAGCGAACGTCCCCATCATCCCCATGACCATCTGGGGTGCCCAACGCGTCTGGACCAAGGGCTACCCGAAACGCCTGGGCCGCACCAACACTCCGGTCTCCATCGCGGTAGGCAAACCCATCCAGCCTTTCGAACCCGCCTCCGCCCTCACCGAGCAACTGCACTCGACCATGCAGGAAATGCTCCTCGACCTCCAACAGGACTACACCCACGAACCCGGCGCCTACTGGGTCCCCGCCCGCCTCGGCGGCACCGCCCCCACCCTCGACGAGGCCAACGCCATGGACGCCGCCGAAGCCGCCGAAAAGGCCGCCCGCCGCGCCCAACAGCCCGAATAGCGCGGACACGCGAGGCCGACGACAGGAGGCTTGGGGGACCCCAAGCTTCCGTTGAGGATCTCGAAAGTTGCGCGGATAGCGTTGCAGAAGTCGAAAGACCTTAGGGCTCAATGACTTCAGCGCTCCTCCGGGGGGAGCTTTCGAGAGGAATATCATGATGAAGACCGTCGTCACCCGTGTCGGACTCGTGTCCGCGGTTTTGTCCGCAGCGCTGGCCGTAACCGCTCCGGAAGCCGCCGCCGACCCTTCTGGTCGAGGTGCCTGCCTCACCATTGCGAACGACAGCTATAACGACATTCACATCGTGGTGAACAGCACGCCGATCGGAAACGCGCCCGGTTTGGGCTACGACATCTCCGCACGCACTGTTACGCCCCTCGCGGACGACGCCGGGAACTACCTGCTGTCACCCGACGGCAACTGGAATCTCAACGCCCCGGACGGCAGTTGGGTGTTCGATACCAAGTTTCGTGAAGGCGCCTGCGCTGGCATCTGGAACTTCACCGTGCGCTGACCCGAATACCGACCGTTGGCGGCCGGGGTGCATGGTCGGATGGGACGTGGCGGGGCAGACTCGGGGCCATGGGTGAATCGGCGGGCGTGGGACGAGTTTTCGATCCGATGTGGGGCGAGATCGAGGCCGTTGGGCGAGACGGGAACAGCGGTGGGTATCGCAGGTACGCGTGGTCGGACGCGGATCTGACGCTGCGAGAGTGGTTCCGGGGGTGCGCGGCGGACCGATCGATGGAGGTCGAGGAGGACCGCAACGGGAATCTGTGGGCGTGGTGGCTGCCCCGCAACTGGGTGGGGGATCCCAAGGGGGCGTTCGTCACCGGCTCGCACCTGGATTCGGTGCCGGACGGGGGAGCCTTCGACGGGCCGTTGGGGATCGTGTCGGCGTTCGTCGCCGTCGACCTGCTGCGCGCCCGTGGGGTCGAGCTCGCCATTCCGGTCGCCGTGGTGGCGTTCACCGATGAGGAGGGGGCGCGGTTCGGGGTGGCCTGCATCGGATCTCAGCTCAGTACCGGGGTGTTGGCGCCGGAGCGGGCGTTGGGGTTGCGGGATGGGGAGGGGATCACGTTGGCGGAGGCGCTGACTCGGGTGGGGCGGGATCCGGGGACGTTGGGTGCGGACGCCACGCTCACCGAGCGGGTGGGGGTCTTTGTAGAGCTGCACGTCGAGCAGGGACGGGCGCTGGATCTGGTGGATCGGCCGTTGGCGTTGGCTTCGGCGATCTGGCCGCACGGGCGGTGGGAGTTCGAGTTCGACGGGGAGGCCAATCATGCCGGGGCTACCCGGCTGGTGGATCGGCATGATCCGATGTTGCCGTTCGCGGCCACGGTGCGGGCCGCGCGGGTCGAGGCGGCGGCGCGGGAAGCCGTGGCCACGTTCGGCAAGGTGCTGGTTGCTCCCAACGGCACCAATGCGATTCCGTCGCGGGTGCGGGCCTGGCTGGACGCTCGTGCCGCTGATCAGCCCACCCTGGATGCCTTGGTTGCGCGTATCGCCGAGTTGGCCCGGACTCATGCGGGCGAGGAGGGTGTCGAGCTTGCGGTGCGCGCCGAATCTGTCACGCCGATAGTCGATTTCCCGGCCGAACCGCGGGCACGCCTTGCCGCCGCGCTGTCACATCTCGGCGATATCCCGGTGATTCCGACGCAGGCCGGGCATGATGCCGGCATTCTCTCCGACCGCGTTCCCACCGCGATGTTGTTCGTGCGCAACCCGACCGGTGTCTCACACTCTCCGGCCGAGTTCGCCGAGGCGGCGGACTGTCATGCCGGTGCGTCTGCGCTGGCCGATGTGATGGCGGCGTGGGTGGTCGAGCCGTAAGCGGGCGGTCAGCTCGGGTCGGACCCGCGGACCGCGGAAAGCCAGATCGACGCGGCGGCCGCCACGACCGTCGCACCCACGAACCCCGGCACGCCTCCGCCCGCCGTGTATACCCACAGCAATCCGATGAAGGGCGCCGCGATCGCCGACTGCGCGTCCAGCAGCAGGCGTCGCCCGATTCCGGTGCGGCCCAGTGCCTCCGGGTCGGGCCGCGCCGGATTGTCGACCAGATTCCCCACCGGCTCCGAATCCCGCACCCGTCCGGCCGGATACAACCGAACTCCGTCGACGGACACTGTGCGCCCGGAGATTTCGGCCGTCTCCTGGGTGAATGTCACCAGTATCGGATCGAAATACACCGGCAGCCACACCGGTTTGCCCGTCACCGTGCACTCCAGCCAGGACCGGCTCAGCAGCCGATGCTGCTGTCGCACCCGCCGCACCGCGGCCTCGCGCGGCTCTCCACCCGGCAACCCGGTCGGCAGGTACCCCGCCGCGACGGCGAACCGAAAACCGGTGTAGCCCAGGATGATCAGGCCTACCGTCCCCAGCGCCGCTACCTGCTCCGCGTCGGCGAGCGGGATCCCAACGAGGATGATCGCCAGGGTCCCGAACGTCACGAACGCCGGATAGGCCAACGGATGTCCGGTTCGCAGGATCACTTCAGGAAGCCGATCTTGGTGTAGTCCTTGTCGGCGAATCCGAAGGCGCCGTAGTTGGCGAGCGTCTTGCGGACGGCGACGGTGCCCGCGGGCTGGTTGAACGGCAGCGACCACACCTCGTCCCAGATCATGGCGTCGGCCTGGTTGGCGAGTTCGACGGACTTCGTGGGATCGAGTTCGGCGACCGCCTGATCGATGACCGCGTTGAGTTCCAGCGATCCGATCTTGGACTTGTTGCCGAGCCAGTTGCTCGGGTTGTAGTAGAAGAGCTGCTTCAGGATCCCGAGCGGGTACGAAGTACCGCCGATGCTCCACTGCGCGAGATCGTAGTTGCCCGGGTCGATCACATTGGTGAAAAGGCCCTGCCCCGGCACGGTTTGGATATCGAGCTTGACGCCGATCTTCTGGAAGTCGGCCTGAATGATCTTGGCATCGTCCACCCAGGAGTTCTGCTGGTACATGACATCCCGAATGACCAGCTTCCGGCCGTCCTTCTCCCGGACGTCGCCGTTGCGGACCCAGCCGAGCTCGTCGAGCTCCTTGGCGGCCTGATCGAGGTTGAAGGCCAGTGGTGCCGAATTGTCCTGGTAGCCATGCTGTCCGATGCCGTAGACATGGTTGCCGACCGCCTTCGGGTTGTCGACCACCCCCTGCAGAAAGTTCTCGACGATCTTCTGCCGATCGACGGCCTTGGCGAGTGCCCGGCGCAGCCGCACATCCTCGACGATGGACCCGGGCGCACCGTTGAACGCGATGAAGGAGTACCCGGGCGCGGGCGCACGCCGGACTTCCACGCCGGGTGAGTTCTTCGCGGTGGTGACCGCTTCGAGTCCCGACGCCGCCGCCACGTCCAGCTCGTTGTTCTGCACGGCGGGCAGCATGGCGTTGTAGTCGAGGACGCTGAAGGCGATGGTGTCCAGCTTCGGGGTGTCGCCCCACCATTTCGGGTTGCGGCCCAGGGTGATTCGATTCTGGGTGCGGTCGATGTTCGTGATCACGAACGGCCCGGCGCTCAGCGGCAGCGAATCGCGCGCCCAATTGTCGAGCGCCTGCGGTGATTCGGTCGCCGCCTTCGGATAGAGCGGCGAGAACATGCCCTTCCACTCGCTGTAGGGCTGTTTGTAGGTGACGATGGCCTGCCGGTCGTCGACCCCGCGCTCGACCCGGTCGATGCGGTCGTAACCGTCGGTCGAGGACACCTGGTACGCGTTGTCGGAACCGTTCTGGGCCTGGAATTCCGACCGCAGATCCTCCCAGGTGATGGGCGAACCGTCGCTCCACACCGCCTTGGGATTGATGGTGTAGGTGACCGCCTGTGGACTGGTGCCGGTCAGCTGGACATCGGTGAAGTAGTTCTTGTCCACACTGAGCTCATTGGCCGCGTTGCTCACGAAAGGCGAACCCAGCAGCGGGGCGATCACGGCCGCGGTGTCGCTGAGGGTGCCGTCCACCTGCAGGTAGTTGAACGACGCCGGGAAGGAGGTCAGCGGCAGCCGGAGCGTGCCGCCGTCCTTCAGGTCCGACACCGGATGTGGGTTGATGTCGTTGGTGGTGCCGAGTTCCCCACTCCCGGTGGTGCCTCCGGTATCCGAACTACATCCGGATACGACGAGTCCGGCCGCGACGATCGGGATCGCGAGTCGGAACAGGGTCGGACCTATCCACATGAAACGCTCCCTTCGCCGCGGCCGGCTGCGGTCATGACGGGCTGGCCTACTTGAGGAATCCGATCTTGGTGTAATCGGCGGTGGCCAGGCCGAACGCACCCCAGTTGGCCAGGTTGGTACGAACGGCGTGGGTGCCGGACGCCTGGTTGAACAGCATGGAATGCCCTTCGTCCCAGATCATCTTGTCGGCCTTGTTGGCGAGCTCGATGGCCTTGGCCGGATCCAATTCGGCCATAGCCTGATCGATCACCGCGTTGAGTTCCGGCGACCCGATGCGGGACTTGTTGCCCTGCCAGTTCTTCGGGTCGTAGTAGTAGAACTGCTTCAACGCGCCGATCGGCTGCACGCTGGTGCTACGGCTCCATTGCGCGAGATCGTAGTTGCCCGGGTCGATGACATTGGTAAAAAGGCCGGTGCCGGGGACGGTTTGGATGTCCATCTTGACGCCGATCTTCTTCAGATCAGCCTGGATGATCTTGGCGGTGTCGACCCAGGAGTCCTGCTGGTACATCACATCGCGGATGGAGAGCTGCTTGCCGTCCTTCTCGCGGACGTCACCCTTCATGACCCAGCCGAGAGCGTCGAGTTCCTTGCCCGCCTGGTCCAGGTTGAACGCCACGTCCTGCGAATTGTCCTGGTAGCCCTTCTGACCGTCGATGTAGACGTGGTTGTTCACGGTCTTGGGGTCGTCGACGATGCCGTGCTGGCTGGTGTTGACGATGGTCTGCCGATCGATGGCCTTGGCGATGGCCACTCGCAGCTTCTGGTCCTCGAACACCGATCCCGGCGCGCCGTTGAAGGCGATGAAGCCGTAGGTCGGTTCCGGGGCGCGCCGGATCTCGACATTGGGTGCCTGCTTGGCGCCGGTGACGGCCTCGAGCCCGGAGACGTAGGCCTCGTCCAGTTCGTTGTTCTGGATGGCGGGCACGATCGCGGTGTAATCGAGGACGCTGAAGGTGATGCTGTCCAGCTTCGGCGTGTCACCCCACCACTTGGGGTTGCGGCCCAACGTGATCCGGTTCTGGGTCCGGTCGATGTTCGTGATCATGAACGGGCCCGAGCTGACCGGGAGCGAGTTGCGTGCCCAATCGTTGAAGGCCGCCGGAGATTCGGTATCCGCCTTCGGGTAGATCACCCCGAAGACGCTCTGCCATTCACCGTAGGGCTGGCTGAAGGTGACCACGGCCTGCCGGTCGTCGACGCCGCGCTCGACCTTGCCGACGTGGTCGTATCCGGAGACGGACGCCGACTGGTAATCGGGGTTGCTGCCATTGTTGGCCTGCCACTGCGACTTCAGGTCCTCCCAGGTGATGGGCGAGCCGTCGGTCCACACCGCCTTCGGATTGATGGTGTAGGTGACCACTTCGGGATTGGTCGAGGTCAGCTGGATATCGGTGAAGTAGTCGTGATTGACGCTCAGCTCACCCGCCGCGGTGCTGTTGAATGTCGTGGGCAGCGCCGGCGAGATGACACTGACGGTGTCATCGACATTGCCGTCCACGTGCAGCGCGTTGAACGACGCGGGGAACGAGGTCAGCGCCAGCCGCAGGTTGCCGCCGTCCTTCAGGTCCGAGACCGGGTGCGGATTGATGTTGTTGATGATCCCGAGTGCCGCGGTCCCGCCCTCGTTGGCGCTGGAACTACACCCGGTCACCACCATCCCGAGAGCGACCATGGGGATCGCGAGTCGAATCATGGTCGAACGTATCCGCATGGACCGCTCCTTCCGCCGAGACGGCTGTCGTCTTATTTGAGGTACCCGATACTGGTGTAGTCGTAGGAAGCCAGTCCGGGCGACCCGAAGTTGGCCAGATCGGACCGTACCCCGAAGTTGCCTTCGTCCTGTATCAGCGGCAGCGAGTGCCCCTCGGCGAAGACCTGCTGATCGACCTGGTTGGCCAGCGCGATGGCCTTGTCGGGATCCACTTCCGACAGCGTGCGGTCGATGAGATCGTTCAGGTCCTGCGATCCGACGCGCCCGTAGTTGAGCTGAATGTCGTTGGCGTACAACCCGAAGACCTGCGGGAGGCTGCTGTAGACGAAGGCGTCCCCGGAGAGCAGGAACTGGGCCACATCGAAGTTGCCCGTCTGCAGGATGTCGGTGAAGAAGCGCTGCGCGGGGTGCGGCTCGATGGTCATCTCGACGCCGATCTTGCCCAGATCCTGCTGAATCAGCTTGGCTACCTGCAGATGCGCGTCGTCCTGGACGAAGACGTCGCGGATGGTCAGCTTCTTACCGTCCTTGAAGCGGCCGTCGCCCTGCTTCACCCAGCCTGCCGCATCGAGTGCCGTGGCGGCGGCCGCGGGATCGAAGGTGGGGGCGTCGTCCTGGTACCCGTGCTGACCGCGCAGGAAGACCTGGCTGTTGAGCGGCTGCGGCTTGTCGACGATGCCGTTCTGCAGGGTGTCGGCGATCCGTTGCCGGTCGATGGCCTTCGAGATGGCCACGCGCACTTGCTGATCGGCGAGGATGGAGCCCGGAGCGCCGTTGAAGGCGAAGTACCGCCACCGGTTCCACGCGGCGTGCCGAACCTGCAGGCTCTGCACCTGGCGAACCGCCTGCAGATCGGGCAGGGTGCGCAGCAGCGCGGCGTCGAGTTCGTTGTTCTGCAGGTCCTGGGTCCACGCATTGCTGTCCAGCGCCCGGAAGGTGACGGTGTCCAGCTTCGGGGTATTGCCCCACCACTTCGGGTTGCGGGTCAGGGTGATCAGGCCGTTGGTGCGGTCGATGTTCTGCAGCAGGAACGGCCCCGCGGACACCGGGAGCCCGTTCACCAGCGACTTGTTGAACGAATCCGGGGTCGCCGTCACGGCTTTCGGGTACAGCATGGAGTTGCCCGAGAACTGTCCCCGCCAGTCGGCGTAGCCCTTGTCGAAGGTGATGACGGCCTGCCGGTCGTCGACCCCGCGCTCGATCTTCGCCACCCGGTCGAAACCGTTGCTGATCGCGATCTGGAAGTCCTTGTTCTTGCCGCTCAGCGAATTGCCCTCGGAGGCAAGGTCTTCCCAGGTGATCGGGCTGCCATCGGACCACACCGCCTTGGGGTTGATGGTGTAGGTCACCACCTGCGGACTCGTGGACGTCAACTGCACATCGGTGAAGTAGTCGTGGTTGACGCTGAGATTGCCCGCAGCGTCGGTATTGAAGGCGCGCGGCAGCATGAAACGCTCGATGTCCGCGTAATCGCCGTCATTGCCGTCGATCTGCTGCGCGTTCCAGTTGACCGGAATCTCCGGCGTCGGCAGGCGGAGGTTGCCGCCGTCCTTGATGTCGTCGCGCGGATGCGGATTGACGTCCGCGGTCATGCCCAGCGTGCCGGTCCCCGTCGGGGCCGGCGTACTGCTACTGCAGGCCGCCAACCCCAGACCGCTCACCAGCACCATTGCCGTGCAGGCTCGTCCAATCCGCATGCGAGACCCGTCCTATCGTGTTGTCACCGGTACCGGCACCGCATCGATCAGTGCGCGGGTGTATTCGTGCTCGGGACTGGCGAAGATACGTTCTGCGGGTCCGTATTCGACGATCTGTCCGCGGTACATGACCGCTATGTCGTGGGCAAGATTACGCACAACGGACAAATCGTGTGAGACGAACAGATACGAGAGGCCGCGCTCGGTTTGCAAGTCGCGCAACAGGTTCAGCACACCGGCCTGAATGGACACATCCAGCGACGACACCGGCTCGTCGAGTACCAGCAACTCCGGATCCAGGGCCAGGGCGCGCGCGATATTGATGCGTTGCTTCTGGCCGCCGGAGAAGTCGGCCGGGTAGCGGTCGGAGTGCTCCGGGCGCAGGCCCACCTGCTCGAGCAATTGCGGTACCCGGCGGTCGATTTCGTCGCGGGAACGCCCGTCGATGCGCAGCGGCTCGGCCAGCGCATCGGAGATGGGCAGCCGCGGGTCCAGCGAGGCCGACGGATCCTGGAAGACGATCTGCATCTTGCGCCGGATCTCGCGCCGCTGCTGATGGGTCAGCCGCGCGATGTCGTATCCGAGGATTTCGATGCTGCCGCCCTCGGGCCGCACCAGATCCATGATCTGGGTGAGCGTCGTCGACTTGCCGGATCCGGACTCGCCGACCAGCGCGAGCGTGCGGCCCGCCTGAATCCGGAAGCTGATGCCGTCGACCGCCTTCACCTCACCGATCCGGCGCTGGAACACCACGCCCTTGGTGACCGGGAAGGTCTTGCGCAGGTCGGTGACCTGCATGACCACCCGCGAGGTATCGACGGACGCGACCTCCTCGGGCGGCTCGATCTCCTTGCGGTAGGCCGTGAACAGGTCCGCGCTGCTCACCTCCGAGGTACGGATGCACGCGGCCCGATGCCCCGGAGCGGTGTCCTGCAACGGAGGTTCGGCCGCCTTGCAGTCATCGATCGCGATCGGGCAGCGCGGCGCGAACGAGCAGCCCGGCGGCAGGGCGTGCATGGCGGGCGGGGTGCCGACGATCGGGATCAGTGCCGTGCGCGCCGGACCGTCCATGCGCGGGATGGAACCCAGCAGGCCGACCGTGTACGGCATCCGCGGTGCGGTGAAAAGCTCCTGCGCCGGGGCGGTTTCGACGATCCGGCCCGCGTACATGACGGCCACCCGGTCGGCCAGCGTGGCCGCGATGCCCATGTCGTGGGTGATGAAGATGACGCCCGCGCCGGTGATGTCGCGCGCCTTGCGCAGCAGATTGAGAATCTGCTTCTGCACGGTGACATCGAGCGCGGTGGTGGGCTCGTCGCAGATGATCAGTTCGGGATCGTTGGCGATGGCCATGGCGATGACCACGCGCTGGCGCATGCCGCCGGAGAACTCGTGCGGGAAGGACCTGGCCCGCTGGGCCGCATCCGGAATCCCGACCAGATCCAGCAGTTCGATCGCCTTGGCGCCCGCCTCCTGCTTGCTCATCTTCTTGTGCGCCAGCAGGGCTTCCGCGATCTGGTCGCCGATCCGGTACACCGGGGTCAGCGCCGAGAGTGGGTCCTGGAACACCATGGACACCTTGCTGCCGCGCAGCTTGGACATCTCCCGGTCGCCCAGCCCCAGCAATTCCCGGCCGCGCAGCCGGATCGAGCCCTGCACTCGGGCCTGTTCGGGCAGCAGGCCGATCACGGCCATCGAGGACACCGACTTGCCGGAGCCCGACTCACCGACGATGGCGAGCACTTCGCCGTCGTTGACGGTGAAGTTCACCCCGCGCACCGCGTCGACGCGGCCTTCCTCGCCGGGGAAGGAGACACGCAGGTCCGAGACTTCCAGCAGTGGCGCGGTGGTCTTGGACCGTTCGTGGCCCTGGGTTTCGGCCGAATCCTGGCTCATTTCGCGGCCTTTCGTGCCTGCTTCGCCCGCGCCTTCTTCGCGCTGGGGTCGAAGGCGTCGCGCAGTCCGTCACCCATGAGGTTCGCCGACACCACGATGAGGACCAGGAACATGCCGGAGAACATGAACGTCCACGGGTAGGTGAGCGCGTTCTTGGAGTAGTCGCCGATCAGTGAGCCCAGCGAGACGTCGGGCGGCTGCACGCCGAAACCCAGGAAGCTCAAACCGGTTTCGGACATGACCGCGCCGCCGATGGCGAGCGTGGTGTCGATGATCAGGATCGAGGCGATGTTCGGGACCACGTGGGTGGTGATGATCGTCCAGGTGGACGCGCCCATATACCGTGCGGCGCGCACGAATTCACGATCCCGCAGGGTCAGCGACAAGCCGCGCACCATCCGAGCCGAGATCATCCAGCCGAACACCGAGATCAGCACCACCAGCAGGATCACCGAGCTGTTGCCCTTGGTCTTCGGCGCGAACAACGCGATGAAGATGAAACTGGGCACCACCAGCAACAGATCGACGATCCACATGATCACGCGATCGACCCAGCGCCCGAGCAGCCCGGCCACCGATCCCGCGATGGTCGCGATGATCGCCGAGATGAAGGCCGCGCCGAAACCGATGATCAGCGACTTCTGCAGGCCGTGCAGCGTCTGCGCGAGCACATCCTCACCCAGCGAGGTGGTGCCGAACAGATGTTTTCCATTGGGCGGCTGGAGTTTCGCCGTGGTGTCGATATCGGTGTAGGCGTACGGCAGGAAGTGCGGCACCGTGAACGCGATCACGAACAGCAGGATCAGCATGATCCCCGCACTCACCGCGAGCTTGTTGCGCAGGAACCGCCGCCACACCAGTTTGCGGCGTCCGGCCGCCGCGACCTGCGGCGCGCCCTGGATGATGGTCTCCACCTCGGTCATCAGACACGCACCCTGGGGTCGAGAATCGCGTACACGATGTCGGACAGCAGGCCCGACAGCAGGATCACCACGCCCGCGAAGAGCGTCACGCACAGGACCACATTGATGTCCTGCGAGTGGATGGAATCCACCAGCCACTCACCCATGCCGTGCCAGCCGAAGATCTTCTCGGTGAAGGTCGCGCCGGTGACCAGACCGCCGAAGCTGTAGGCGAACAACGTCGCCATGGGGATCAGGGCGGTGCGCAGACCGTGCTTGTACAGCGCGCGGGTTCGGGTCAGACCCTTGGCGCGGGCGGTGCGAATGAAGTCGCTGCCGAGGACGTCGAGCATCGCGTTGCGTTGGTACCGGCTGTATCCCGCCATCGCGCCGAGCGCCAGGCCGAGGGTCGGCAGCAGCATGTGCTGGGCGCGGTCGACGAACTGATTCCACAGGCCGTGCACCGCCGTCGCCGATGTCTCGCCGGTATAGAGGAAGATCTGCTTCCCGGTGGCCAGATTGATCTCCAGCGCACCGTATTTCAGCAGGGTGGCGAGCAGGAACACCGGCGTGGACAGCAGCAGCATCGACACGATGGTGCTGAAGTAGTCGCTGAACTTGTACTGCCGGATGGCGTTCGCGGCACCGATCAGCACACCGAGCACGGTGCCGACGATGGAGCCGATCACCAGCAGCCGCAAGCTGACTCCGATCCGCCGACCCAGCTCCTCCTTCACGGGCTGCCCGGCCATGGTCTTGCCGAAGTCGCCGTGCAACACGACGCCGCCGGCCCAGGACAGGTAGCGCTCCGGGATCGGCTGGTCCAGGTGCAGTTCGGAGCGCTTGGAGTCGATCACCGATTGGGGTGGTCGCGGATTGCGTTGCTCCAGTTGATCCAACGGTGTGAACGTGAACGCGCACACCGTGAACGCCAGGAACGATGCCAGCACCAGCAGCACGACATAGTTCAGCGCTCGTCGCAGCAGATAACCGGCCATCATGCCCTTCCGGGGTCGAGTACTGACCCCAGATCATAGGGACAGGAAACCGTAAACGCGGGGTACGGATGAGAGACGCTCCGGCAATCGGTGTGTTATTGCGTGTGGCTCTCGAAGTGCAACAGGGTGTGGGCGCGGTGACCGGGGTGGGTGTCCGGAAGGTCTCGTTTGTACGGCATCGCCCGTAATCCACGGGCGCGGGCGTGAGCGCTCGAGGCAGGATGGAGTAGGTGACGCTCTTTCACCTGCCCAAACCCAAGATGGTCGCCTCCGATGTGGACGGCACGCTCATCGATCACCGTGAGCAGCTGAGCGCCCGTACGAAGGCCGCGATCGATGCCCTCCGAGCCGATGGGGTGCCGTTCGTGCTCGCCACCGGACGGCCGCCGCGCTGGATCAGTCCGGTGGTCGACCAGCTCGGTTTCGCGCCCCTGTGCGTGTGCGGCAACGGTGCGGTGATCTATGACAGCGACGCGGATCGGGTGCTGGACGCGAGCACGCTGGATACCGAAACTCTCACCTGGCTGGCCGAACTGGCCGAGCACCTGCTGCCGGGCTGCGGGCTGGCCGCCGAACGGGTCGGGGTCAGCGCGCACGATGCCGCGACGCCGCAGTTCGTGAGTTCCCCCGAATACGAGCACGCCTGGCTGAATCCGGACGACACCCAGGTGTCGCGGGCCGAGGTGATCTCCGCGCCCGCCATCAAGATGCTGATCCGGCTACCCGGCACCTCCAGCGCGGTCATGCGCGCGACGCTGGAACCGCAGCTGGCCGGGCGCGCCGATCTCACCTATTCCACCGACAACGGCCTCATCGAGCTTTCGGCCCCCGGCGTCAGCAAGGCGACCGGCCTGGCGACCATTGCCCAGCGCCTCGGCGTGCAGCACTCCTCGCTGATCGCGTTCGGCGACATGCCCAATGACGTCCCCATGCTGCTCATGGCCGGGCACGGCGTCGCCATGGCCAACGCCCACCCGGAAGCCATCGCCGCCGCCGACGAGGTCGCTCCCTCGAATATCGACGACGGCGTGGCCTGCACCCTCGAACGCTGGTGGAGCTGAAGCTATTTGGGTGACGCGCTCGGCATGATCGGGTCCTGCACCGCGCCGTAGTTGTTCAACACGGTGGTGACGATCCCGGTCAGGGTGTTGAAAATCAGTGCGCCATTGCTGAAATCGGTGCGGATGCCGTTCTGGACGGGATATTCGTTGCTGGTGGGCAGACCGAGAATGCCGGTGCCGCCGCCCAATTGCAGGAAGCGCTCCAGGATGCGGCCGACCACCGAGAAGATCTGGCCGGTCGGATTCGAATACACGTAGCCGTTGGAGAACTCGCCGTACTGGCCGCCGTCGGCGAGGGCCACCGGCGCCGCCTTCGGTTGTCCCAGTGGGCCGTTCGCGCGGCCCTGAGCATCCCAGTAGCGGGCCACCGGGCTGCGGTCGAGCATGTTGATGATCTTCTGGGTGAGATCGGCCAGCGCCGCCAGATCCGCCTGGTTGCCGCCGCTGTTCGCGTCGGGTGCGGGGGAGGGCTGGGTATTGCCCGCGTTCTGGCCCGGCCGGGTGCGCGTCGTCGTCGGCGCGACGGCACTCGCGCCACCCGCCGCGTCCTCGGCGATCTGCCGGATCTTGTCCATCAGCGCGTAGGCGGCGTCACCGGGGCAGGTGGTGTTGCCGACATCGCGGTGCGCGAACACGTTCGGCAGCTTGACCGCCTGTCCGAGCGCGTATTTCGTGTAGTCGCTGCCCTCGGAGTACATGGTGGTGGAGCCTTCGGGATCGATGCCGGCCACCTTCGCCCGCCAGCCGATGTACTTGCCCACCGCCTGGATGGAGACGTCGGTCGGCGCCTCGTCCTCGTAGTCGCCCATGATTGCGACACCCGCGGTATTGATATTGAAGCCGCCCGCGTGCGCGCCCTCGACCGGGCGATCCAGCCCGCCGTAGCGGCCCTCGAAGATCTGCCCGTACTTGTCGACCAGGGCGTTGTAGCCGATATCGCACCAGCCCAACGTCTTCGCGTGATACGCGTAGATGGCGCGCACGATGCCCGCGGACTCGGCCTTGGTGTAGTCGTTGCGACCCGCGGTGTGGTGCACCGTGATCGCGGAGACGCCGTCGTCGTAGGTGGGTTCCTCACAGCGCAGCGATTCGTCCGCGCCCCACTGGGCCCGGGTGATCACCTTCGGTCCGCCGCCCGGCAGCGGGGCGGCCACCGTGGAGAGGTTCTCGTCGATGCTGCCGCGGCCCGGATCGATGAGCACCGCGGCCAGCTTCTCCAGATTGATCTGCGCCGGATCGGCCGAACCGTCGTCCAGCGGTTTGGGTTCCGCGGGCGCGGCGATCGGCTTGCGGGTCACCAGCATCTGCACGGTCTTGGTATTGCCGACATAGATCGGCTCGGTGCCCAGGCGCTGGCCGGGCACCGGATGGTCGCGGCCGTTCTCGGTTTCGGCGTCGTACCAGGGACCCCAGGTGCCGTCGGGGCGCTGGGCGCGCAGCTTGGTGGTGGTGCCCGCCAGGTCCAGCGCGGTGAGGGCCACCATGCTGAACGGGGTGTCGCGGGTCAGCTCCTTGACCTGCGCGCCGACCTTGTCGACCAGATCGTTGGGGACCGCACCCGCCGCCAGCGCGGGGGAGCGCAGATCGCCGGTCAGACCGGGCACCGGGTGCGGGCCCGGGGCGGCCGGATCGTCGGCGGCGGGGACCGGGGCCGGTGCCTCGGAATCGGCTGGGACGACCGGTGATTCGTCGCCGGGAGCGGCATCGGGGCCGGGCTCGGCAATGAAACCGGGTGCTCCGGCAGCGGGGACGGTCGCCTTCGCCGTGCCCGGGAGGGCCGGTGCCGCGGGGGCCGTCGGCTTGGCGGTGGCGGGGGTGCTGCCCGGCGTGGGTAATGCGGCCTGCGGAGTGACGGCGGGCGCGGCCGGATAGGTGGTGGTGGGCGTCGCGGCGTGCGGCGTGAGAGCGGGCGCCGCCGGAGCGGTGGTGGGCGTCGCGGCCTGCGGCGCGAGTGCGGGAGCGGCCGGGCGAGTCGTGCTGGGCAGCGCGGGTGCGGTTCCCGGCGGGGGCGCGGAATTCAGCCTGGGGAGCGGGATCTCACTGGGTAGTTGGACGCCCGGAATGAGATTCGGCGGGATCTGGATGGCCCTGGGCAGGGGCAGCATCCGCAGATCCGAGAGGTGGAGGTCGGGGAGGTTGAGGCCGGTCAGTTCGCGCAGCGGCAGGACGATATCGGGTGCCGAAGAAAGTGCGACTTCGGCCATTTGTGCAGGTATAGCTGCCAGATTGCTTTCGTCCGTGACCCGGACATCTCGGGAATCGCTCAGCGCCAGAATGCCTACGGGCGCAGCCAGGGCGAGGACGGTGACAACCGGGAGCGTTATGGCGTGTTTCGGTCTGCGATACGGCACGAGCATCTCCCATTCGAGGTAAATCCGTCTAACCGCGCCCGGAGTGCGAGCTTGCCACTCGGCGCATCAGCGATCACACTAGTCCCTACTGTCACATTCTCTGAACGTATGGTTGAGGCTTAGCTTTGGGTAACTCGAATGTAGCTTCGGCTCTCGACAGAACGGGTATGACATGCCGAACGGGTACCTAGCGCAGCGCCGTAGAAGGCGCGGTCTGCTCACCCTGTCCCTCGCTGTCGCAGCCACCACCGGCGGCACCGCCCTACTGCTCTGGGCCTGGCCCGACAACGCTTTCCACTTCACCGCCGGCGCCGGCCACGGCCGCGGCCTGAGCCAGAACGGCGCCTTCGACAAGGCCGTCGCGGGCTGGACCGCCGATCGCATCCTGGCCAACTACTACGCCGGAGCGGATCTCGCCGATATCGGCCAGACCACCGTCCGCGTCCGCCTCATGGAGCAGGACGACAAGACCCTCGACCTCGCCTCCGACTCCGTCTTCTACGTCGCCGACCGGCGCGTAATCCCCGGCCAGGCAGCGCATTTGACGCCCACCGCCGCGGGCGCGGACGTCACCATCACCCAGGGCTGCGACGGCGCCAAACTCTGGGAGGGCTCCACCGACGACCCCTGGGCCTACCCCGTCACCGACGGCACCGACCGTCCTGCCGCCGAACAACTCGAGATCTGCGGCGGCAATGCCTACCGCGGCGTCCTCGGCGTAGCCCTCGACAACGGCTCCCCCCGCACCGTCAACGACCTCGACCTCGACGACTACCTCAAGGGCGTGGTCCCCGCCGAAATGGTCCCCGGCTGGGCCGACCAGGGCGGCGCGGAAGCCCTACGCGCCCAAGCCATCGCCGCCCGCTCCTACGCGCTGGCCGAACAGCGCTACTCCTACGCCCAAACCTGCGACACCACCGACTGTCAGATGTACCTCGGCACCGACAAGGAAGACCCCCGCACCACCGCCGCCGTCGAGGCCACCTCCGGCAAGGTCCTCACCCGCGACAACCACCTCCTGCGCGCCGAATACTCCGCCGCCCCCGACGGCGGCCTCCCCACCCCCGCCTCGGCCATGGAAATAGGCCCCGCCCTCACCGACTTCCCCGCCGCCCAAACCCCAGCCCTCCCCGGCCTCCCCTTCCTGACTCCACCCCAAACCAATCCCGCCCCAACGGAATCGGATCCGAACACGCCCGCAGCGCCGGACGCGGTCACCCCGGACCCGACCTATACCGACCCCACCAACGCGACCCCCGGCACCGAAATCCCGGCAGTCCCAGGCAATTCCACCCCGGCAACCCCGGTCCGCCCCACCCCCAACAACCGCAGCCGGGTCAATGTCCCACTCCCGGCCTTCCCCAACCCGGGCAGCGCCGACCCGAATTCGCTACTGTCCGACTCGCATTGGGCACCGGACCCGGCGTCTCCGGAGCTCCCCGTCAAGCCGGTCATCCCAACGGCGACCCCGGCTCCCCGTACCGCCTCCACCCCGACCCCGCCCACCTCCCCTAACCCGAACTCCGTCACGGTTCAGATCGCGCCCGCTGGTAATCAGAAATAGCGCCCCGAGTCTCTCTGTGCTGCAAGGAAATGCGAAAAGCAAGAGGATGACGGATCCGATGACGGATTCGAGCCACCGGCTATTCCATTCGAGAACTCGCGGGTAATAACACCGACTTGTATTAGTCGGATTTATTGCGCGAGAGACAAACTGAGTACCACCTGTCGCAATGTGTATACTCCGGTCGTTGACCTTGAATTGAAGGTGTTGTGCCCCAGGGCATCACGGGCAGGTGGATGTATGCGGTAGGTCGGTGCGCACCGTCGCGGCATGGGGGCCGCGCGGAGGATGTTGCTGTCGTGGGGGTCGAGCAGGCTCGGCGTAGTGCCCTTTTGCCACCATCGACTCGTCGGCGGTCTTTCAGGACCCGGTCGGGTCGATGGTTGGTGGTCCGCTGTCGGCGGATTCATGGAAGGGGTAAGTGCACCGTGTCCGCAAATGCATTGGCCGCGTGGTTCATGCAAATTTTTGATCCTGAAACGTTGGACCTGGTCGCAGCGCGACTGGATTTCGAACTGGCCGAGCGCATCGTGTGCGGCACGGCCACCGTTGCCGACCTCTTCCTGGCGTCGGAAGCGGTCGGCTGGGATCTGGGCGAATTACTGCCCGCTTCGCTTGACGAGCTGTACCGCCCGATCCATCACCTCGATGGGCGAGACATCGAGTGCATCGCATAGCGCGAAGAGCTGATGCATATCCGGTGAGCGTTCGCCGTTCTCGAAGCGCTGGATAGTACTGACGGCGACACCCGAGGCCGTGGCCAATTGGGGTCTCGTCAGGCCGCGCCGCCCCCGGGCAGCGCGCAGCTCCTCGCCCACCGCGCGGTTGATGCCGTCGTGGAGGTCCCGCAGTTCCATACGGACCATAATGAGGTCCAAATGGAATTTGGGCAAACACTCCAGGCTGTGAATGTGCTGGGAGTCGCGTCAAGGTCACGATTGAGCAACAGGTCCGTTCGGACTTGATACAGGTCCGTTTGGACCTTAGCGTGGCCCGTATGGACTTGCTAGATCAACAGACGGCCGACCGCATCGCGCATGCCATGGGTCAAGCGGGCCTCGATGTCGAGCAGTTGGCCGCGCGAACCGGCCTCGACGCCGCGGTGCTGACCGCCCGCCTGGCGGCCGCCTCGCCGTTCACCGTGGCCGAATTGGTGTTGGTCACTGTGGTGTTGGACTGCGATTCCACGCAGCTGCTGACGCGATCGGGGTCGGCCGATGCCTGAGATCAACCCGGATCAGCTCTACATCGACGTGCCGGCATTGCGCGAGCTGGTCGCGCTGCTGGGCGGGATACCGGATCTCGCCGAGGATCTGGAGGACGCCGTCGCCGGACGGGTGCGTCTGGGTGCCGCCAATACGCGACTGAGTGCGCGATCCGGTGACCAGCCACTGCCTTTCAGTGTGGGCGCGGCCGCCGCGCGCGATCATCTGCACGGGGTGCTGGTCTCCTGGGTTCGCCTGGTCTGTGAACAGCGAGCGATCGATTACGCGGGAGGTACCGCGACTCCCGATCTGGCCCGCTGGTTGGCCGCCAAGGTGATCGCTTTGGCCATGACCGAAGGCGCAGAAACCGCTCCGGCCGAGATTCGGGCGGCCGTCGTCGCGGTCGAACGCATCGTCTGCCCACCCCCGACGCCGCTCGTCGTATCCGTCGACGCGCTGGAATCCGCACGCCGCGCCCGCCTCAATGCTTCGGGAATCGCCACCCTGGCAAAAGAACTCGGCGAGCCGTTCCGTGCCGTGACGGTGCGCCGCATTCAGACGCTGCGTGATGCCGGCCGGGTCGGTCCGGTGCCCGGTCCGTGGGCGAAGGACTGGCCGGAGCAGTTCGTCGTCGGCGAGGTGCTCGATGCGCACCTCGCGTTTCCGGTGCGCCGGCGCAAATCCACCGTCTCACGCAACGAGGTCCATCAGCCCCTGTTGCGGGTGGTGGACGGGGCGACCGACTGACCCGATCCCACCGGCCCCTGTTCGAGACACGGCCGCCGCATCATCGCCTCCCGGCATGATCCGGCGGCCGTTGTCTGTTCATAAATCGTTGTCTACCAGCAGGTTTCAAGAAGATTGATCTTGGGTGTTGACATTCTGACCCGCTTACGTGAAGCTGATTGCAGCGCCACAGTTGCGCCTTCTCCCGAAACTCACCGGGATCCCCACTGCTTCAGCCGCTTTCATTTCCACGAAAGCATTCGACGGCCCTACCCGCATCTTCTTCCGCGGGTGGGGCCGTCCCTTTCCCGATCTCCCGCCCGGCGGTACGGCCTCGGCCACCGCCCGAAAAGGCGTGCCCGAAAGGTGATTTCGTGTGATCACAGTCCTGACCTGCCGCGGCACCGGGGAACCGCTCGCGTCGCCGCGCAACCTGCTGACCAGGGTCACTGGCCGACTGGATCCGGGCAAGTACGAGATCGGGCCGGATGTCGACTACCCGGCATCCATCGGGCCCGCCAACCCGGGTCGCGGTCTCTATGGATGCTCGGAACTGCAGTCGATCGATCGCGGCGTCGCGGCACTCGTGGCGGCAATCCATGCGACTCCCAACCAGGTCGGAATCCTCGGCTACAGCCTCGGCGCGCAAGTCGTGACCAGGTTTCTCGAGGCCAAGGCGCGCGGTGAATACCCCGACTGTGAGATCGCCTGGGCCGCGAACATCGCGAATCCGCTTCGGCGTGAGGGTGATTCGATCGACGAACGACCGATTGGATTCGGAATCAACGGACAGCGCGCGGCGTGGCCCGACGAGTTCCCGATCTGGGAGGTCGCGAATCCGCTCGACGCCATCACTTCGTGTCCGGCGGATTCGCCGCTGCGTGCGCTCGCCGACACGGTGTCCGCCTTCGGTCTCGCCGAACTCGGCGGCTGGAGCGCCGATCTCGCTGATCGTCTGCGTCGCAATCGCTGGCAGCCCGCTTCTTTCGGGTGGTGGCTGCGTCCGGTGCGGACGTGGGAGCTGTGGACGCGCGCTGCCGCGCTCATGAGCGGCTACCTCGAGGGTGGAGCGCACAACATCGCCTACCTCGAGGGCGGCTACTGCGATCGCCTGGCGGCCATCCTCAACGACTTCGACCTACCGGAGAGGAGGTGAACAACGTGCTCACCATTGCCCAGGACCTCATCAAGCTCATCGGCGATCTGCTTCCGCTGATCCTGCCGCTGTTCGGTCTGTGACCGAGCTCTGAATATCCATGCCCTCGTCATCGGCGCAGGACACGAGGAGACACCATGACAATCTTCGGGATCGACATATCCAACAACAACGGCCCTGACGTCGACTTGGCGGAGGTCGCCCGCGAGGGATTCCAGTTCGTCTTCGCGAAGGTGACCGAGGGCGACGGATTCATCGACTACACCTGGCCCGCGTATCGGGATGCCGCGCACGCCAACGGATTACTGGTGGCCGGATACCACTATCTGCGTGACGACTGTGATGTCGACGCTCAGGCGGAGCTGTATCTCGCGCACCTCGGCGATGCCGCGATCATGGTCGACTTCGAGGCCGATTCCGGTGGGATCGAGACCTTCTGGGCCTTCGTGAACGCGGTACGCGCTCGTGGTCGGGCCGTCAGCCTGTCGTATATCCCGCGCTGGTACTGGCAGCGGATCGGCTCCCCCGATCTCTCGCGGGTGCCCGGCCTGATCCAGTCGAGCTACGTCTACGGCTCCGGCCCCGCGTCCGCCCTGTATCCGGGCGACGACTCTCGATTCTGGGATGGCTTCGGCGGCAAGACCATCGACCTTCTCCAGTTCACCGATGCTGCCGTCGTGGCCGGACATCGCGTGGATGCCAATGCCTTCACAGGCACCCTCGACCAACTCCGGGCACTGCTCGGAACAGCACCTACTACCCAGGGAGTTCTCATGGCACTCACCGACGAACAGCAGACGGACCTTTACTCGAGGGTGCTGGAGATTTGGGCGCAATTGCGCGGGCCGGATGGACAGGGCTGGCCACAACTCGGCCGAAATGCGCAGGGAGAGAGCCTGACCCTGGTCGACGCGGTCGCCCACCTGCTCGAAGTCCCCGTGGCCGGTCAGGCAGATCCGGGCAAGGTGGCGTCGTGAGCGTGCCCGGCGCGTTCGTGGCGCGCAATGCGAAGGCGGTGGTCTCGGTCATCGGCGGAATCGTCAATGTGCTGGCGGTCTCCGTCGCGCTGTTCCAGTTCGCACCGGTCGAATACGCCGGTGTGGGAGCCGCTTTGCTGGTGATGATGGAGGCCCTGCGCAGCGCCAATGTCTGGATCGTCAGGAACGAGCCGGCGCTCGTGGCCGCCATCGACGAGATCGTCGCGCCCGAGGCAGGGTGATCGCTTGTTCGACACGCTGCTACTGGCCGTGGCCACTTTCCTCGGCGGCACCGGCACCTCGGCCTTCTTCAGCTGGCTGCGCGCCCGTCGCATGCAGCCGATGACCAGCTTGCGGTACGAGGTCGCGGCGGCCAAGAACGTGAACGACATCGCGCTGGAGACGCTCGCGCGAGTCTCCCAGGAGTTGCGCGACGTCACCGGCCGCCTCGACGCCGTGGAGGCGGCCCAGGAAGCCTCGATACGCGAATTGACCAGAGTCACAGGGCTTTTCCGTGAGGCCCTGGCGGTATTGCGGGGTGTGATAGAGGCCGCTCAGCACGGCCGGATCCCGGAACTGCATATGTCCAGGGAGTTGATGGACGAGGTCGAGTTCAACGGGGCCATCACCTGACGTCACCGAGCGAGCCCGGTGACAGGGAACCTTTGACGATCCGTACCGCCCGATCCATGATCTCGAGCGGCGAGATGTCGAGCGCATTGCACAGCGCGAACAGCTGATGCATGTCCGGTGAGCGCTCGCCGTTCTCGAAGCGCTGAATCGTACTGATCGCGACCCCCGACGCCTCGGCCAGCTGCGGCCGGGTCAGATCGCGGCGCGCGCGAGCAGCCCGCAACTCGTCACCCACCGCGCGGTTGATGTCGTCGTGGAGTTCACGCAGTTCCATATGGAACATTGTGAAGTCCGGCCGGGTCTCCCAGCAAACAGCCTGCCTTGTGAACATCGCTTGAATCAATGGCTCTACCAGTGATTTTCGATCGAGCGATTGTTTCGAAGCCCATGCGGCCAGCCCCCGGAAACCTTCCATCGGTTCCTGACAGCGGGTCGAGCTCGCCGCATGCCCGCCCCTGCGCTCCCGCGCCTCCCGTCGGTGGTCCCACGGTCGCAGGCCCGGTCGCAGCGCAGGGGCACCCAACTTCCCGTCCGACCAACTTTCAGTACGTCCCCTGCACCGACGAAATCGTCAATACCCGGGCCTGATACCGGCCCCTCACACCCGCCCCTTCCGGCGCACCCGTCTCCCGCAGGTGGTCCGCGGTAGCAGACATCGGTCGTCACGCCGAAGGGGCGCAACGGGTCCCGTCCCCGACCTCCCCTCTCCGGGGACGGGACCCACCCCATCTCTCGAACCCGAGCCCGCATTGGGCCCGGGATTTCGCCACGCCCTCGTACCGGAAGGTCTCCGAATCCGATGCCCGACAAGGAAGTTCTCGAATCCATCCGCTTCGGCAACCACCAGCCCGCTACCGAGTACGTGAAAACCGATACCGGCCAGCTGGTCACCCCCGAATTCCTCGCCCTGATCCAGCAGTCCCTCTCCGGCAAGCTCTCCGAACACCGCGACATCGAGGAACTCTCCCCGGAAGTCCGCGCACTCGCCGAGGAACTCTCCGTCATCCACCTCCCGGAATGGCAGAGCGGAGTCGGCCGAAAGCTTGCCGAGCCCACCGTGACCAGCATCAAACAGGCTGTGCGCGTTGCTGACTACCTCGTAAAGCGCGGCGTCCGAGTCGATCCCGACCTCGAGGAAATCCGCTGGACCCCCACCCCCGGCGGCCAGCCCGGCGTCTTCGACACCGGCATCCACATCACCAAGGACGCCGCTGGCAACTGGCCCGCTCCTGACCCCGAAGACTTCTACAACCTCGAAGACATCCAGGTCACAAAGACCGACGAGGGCTTCTGGTCCGCCACCCACCCCCGCGGCCTCGCCGCCGAGGCCCCCACCAAAACCGACGCCTACGCCGCCCTGGTCAACCAACTCCGCCAGCGCATCGACCAAGCGCGGCACGCCCGAGATGAGTGATCATGACGATGACTTCGCCCAAGGCTGCCACCGGTGAGGTTCACGATCTCTCGGTCAGATCGAGCGCTGACGCCGTACAACAGTTCGCGCGAATAGTTGCCGGGCAAGATCTACTCGCTTCTGCTGCTAGCCAGTCTATTCCAGGCCTCCAGCCGATCAGCGTTCGGATACAGGACCCATACGCGCCCGGTGGCGATTTGGGACCGATTCCCATCTTCCCGATGCACAAGGACCCTGAGACCGGCCAGATGGTCCCCGGACTCAACCCTGCGGACATCCCTCGCCCACAACCCGAACCGGCCAAACAACCTCCCGCGAATCCGCAATCGGCTCAGCAGCCGCAACCGAATTCGCAGCAACCGGCGGTGCAATCAGGCCAGCCCCAGACGGCGCAACCTGACGCCTCGCAACAACAGCCGGAGACCGTCAGTGTCGTACCGGCAGGTGCAGATGAACATGTCTTCGGGTTGCCCGACGTCACAGGCCATAAGGAAGGCGACACCTGGGAAGAGGTCCTACCTCCAACGCCCGGCAATCCCAACGGGATTCGCCGAGTAAACACGATCCCTTTCGGCAACGGAACCCAAACCGTCGACCAGGTCATCTACAACGCCGACGGAACCATCACGCGCTCACGCGTAGTCGCCAATGGCCTGGGCGGCTACCAGCGTTGGAACAACGATTCCACCGGCGCCGGGTCCTACATCGACAAGCGCACGGCGGATGCGGATTCCTATATTCAGTCGTTCTCCCCCGGGCAGTCGACTTCTGGCGCGCCGAGTCGTGAATCCGGTACCAATGCCGATTTCAGCAAAACATATCAGCCTGAATATGACGAGAATGGAAACTATCTCGGAATCAGTCTCGGAGTCCGAAACGATAAGGGACTCTACGACAATCAGTTGCAGGACCAATACGGAAATACTTGGTTCAACCGGACGATCGTAAATCCCGGTGGCGGCATCGAAAGTATCCAAGCAGGACAGGTTGATATCGAAGGCCGCGGCTGGTGGCTGGACGAAAAGAACCGCCGCTGGGAACTCTACAAGGATGACAACGGGAATCCTGCGCAGAGATACCTCGATCCTCAGACCCGAGGGTGGAGTTTCATCTATCAAGACGGTGCGAACAAGAAAAACGAGACGTTCGACGCCTCCGGTCGACTATTGAATTCGCTGACAACCGGTCCCGCTGGCGATGTAATCGGATCGCTGGAGCGTGCGGGTGGTCTCCTCATCGAGGGACGGTCTGGAAAAGACGGAAAACTCGACTACACATTCAAAGACGAGAGCAATGGCCGAAGCCGGAGAGGCACACTTTCCTATCTGCCCGGCGGAGGTATGCGGCTCTACTACGGCGACGGCTATGAAACGGTCGAGTACAACAAGTTCGGCGCCGAGGTCAAACGCTACAACCGCCAAGGCGACCGCTCATTCAACGAATGGATAAGCCAAGAGTTCGCTCTCACCGCGCTCCATACCGCAGGCGGAATACTCGAGGGTTTCGGCGGCATAACCGGCATCAACGATGTTATCAACATGGCCGGCACGGTAATCGGCTACAACCCCCACCTCACCACCAAACAGGAGTTCCTCGACGGAACTTCGCAGGGCGTCGATAGCTTCAAACGCGCAGTGATATTCCACAATCTGACTGCGATCAAAGAGCTCGCTGTATACAAAGCGGGTGGTCAGAGTCTGGGTGATGCAATCACGAGAAGTGTCCCTAGCTACTTCAGCGCCTTGAATGAAGAATCAAAACTCCTCATCGGCACCGACTGGAGCGGATTCCGCGACAGCCCTGGCGCTGTGCTCGCCTCCGCCACCATCGGAATTGCCAGTTGGGCGATACCAACAAAAGGGATTCGGGCGATTCCTGGCCGGGGTGTGCTAGCGGAATTGCAGACACCTTCTCATCTTCCTGGTAGTTCGCTACCCAGCGAGCGGGTAATGTTACTGCAGCCGGAATCGTATACGTACAAACCTCCGAGCTGGGTTCGGAATTCTCCTCGGTTAGAAACTCCATACGGATCAGTGGATCGATGGAGTGTGTCGAGCGCCGTAGATATCGGCTCGATGCTCGGCGGCCGTCTATCGAGAGGGGTTCGAGCATTTGGTCGGAATCTTGCCGACGACGCCGCACGAATCCTGGATTCGACGGCTGACGTCGTATTGCAGGCCGACCGCCGCCATCAGGCAACAGTCGCGGCGAATGCTGCTGGCTCATCGCCGGCGGCTATGGGCCGCTGGAACACTCATTCTCTGGGTGGTGGAGGTGGGGGCGGAGGTACAACACCGCCGAAAACTATTCCGCAGACCAGCAACGGTGCTGCCCGCCTGCAGTTGCCGAATTACACCCGGCCGAATGGAGTCAATCCTGTACCGAAGGTACTTGACAATCTCGACCGGATGAAGTTTGTGCAGCCCATAGATCCGAGTGGGAAGTTTATAAAATTCGATCTGGAGCCGAATTCTACCTATGTCTTCTATGATCATGGGAACCTCAAGACAACAATAGTTACAAAGGCGGATGGCTCTCCGAAATACATTGAAACCTGGGCCAGTTTGAGGATTCCCGGCCGGAAGTACACTGCCTACAACCCAATATTGGATACGCCGATCCCCAACGTCGTCTATCGCGTGAATAAAGATTTTTGGCTTCGTAGCGACAAGGGGGGTCGAATAGTCGAAGGCTACCATCCGGATATTGGTGTTGTATCGGCGCCCAAGAGAACTCGAAGCACGAGTAAGCAGGGTGACTTCAATCAACGGCGTGGAACAGTGCCTGGGACCGATGCGGGACATATTTTTCCCGTTCAGCTCGGATCTCCTGCAGAACTAGTTTTCTATACTCCGCAAGTATCGAGTGTCAACCAGGGTGGCGGCGCTATCTACAATTTTGAACGGAGAGCGGTACAGCTGGCCAAAAGCCTAACTAGGCCCAACTCGCCTGGGCGGTTAGAGTGGTCGATGTCGATGGAGTACAGCGAGATGCCTGCGAAACCGGGATTGGCGCCCGAGGATGGTGCGCGGATGCCTTTCCGCTACCATGCTGGATATAAACCGCGGGGTGATCGTGACTGGACGGAGAGGCCGGAAATTGACAACAAGTGAGTTTGGAGATTCTGGTTCAGGTGCTCCAGGGTTTATTCGACAGCAGTTTCTGGTTGGTGAGATTGTTCGAGAGATCGTTGATTGGGTTGCGGATGGTTGGACCGATATCGATGTTCTATTCAGTTTGATTGGCCGAAGGGTCGGGGTTGAGGTCGTTGTCGACGGTCCGGGGCCCGTAAGGGCTAATCCCACTCAACTCCGTATTCCTGATGCTGTCGCCGAGTTGCGGGATCTTATGTATGTGAGCGGTCGTGGAACTTGGTTCTCGATGCATATCGCGATTAATTCAGGAGGGGGCGTGAGCACCTCCTTTGATTACGGGAAGCCGAATATAGAAGGGGATCTCGGCTCGGCGCTTCTGGATGACTTGCGATTCTATCCGTTGGAAAGTCTGGCGGACTGGATGAAAGAAGAATTCACCGGCAACCCGGTTGGTATCGGTGACCTCGAGGCGCCGGCGATCGCTCCTGAAAACAGTCATGCCGTTGCCGGTGACCACGATGATTCCGATGATATCGATCGTGATAGCGCTGCGATTCAGGCGCGAGGGTTTGTTTCTGACATCCCGGGAGTTCGCTACATGAAGGTCAGTGGTGAGTCGGGCAATGGTGGTCCGGTAGCCGTATTCAGCGAAATTCTTGATACCGGGCAGGAGTGGCGTCGGGTCGAGTTGTTCCGGGATGGTTCCTCCGGTCTTGCTGCAGTGTCAGGCCGGACCGAACGCACTCGACTTCACGTCGGTGCAATGCCGCTACCGCGAGAGGTTGCGAATACTCCGGGACTCATAGCTGATGAGATCTGTGCGGAGGAGTTTCAAACCGAGTGGCTGGCTGCCGGTGGCTGGTGAGGAGGCTCTCCATTGGAGAGTCACTTGAATAGTTGATCTACACCAAAGGAGGTGATTCAATGCCTGAAAGAGTTATATTTTCGGATATCGAGAAAGTGCTGGTCGATTTCTTGTCCGCGAAACTTGCTGCTGTATCGGACTCAGCGAGTGTCGTGATCAAGGCCCCTGATCCTCGGCCCACGCGGATGGTGCGGGTCGCTCGCAACGATCGCAAGAAGCGGTTGGATGTGGAGGATCGGGAGGGGCGCCGAGGTGCTCAGCTGGTGCTCGATCGGCCCCGACTGGTTCTCGAATGTGCTGACGATGCCGGTGGTGCGGCGGAACTTGCTTCGAAGATCCGGAGCATCATGAACGCTGCTGCCCCTGGCTACATCGGCACCGTCTGGTGCGACCGCGTCGAAGACGTCGGCCTGGAGAACGATACTGATCCGGTGACTGCCGCTCCGCGGTACACGATTGTCACCGACTTGATTGTGCGGGGCAAAGTTCTCGCCTGACTGCGGGTTCAACGCAGTCGAAACTGAATGATCCAATCCCTAGGGCCTGCGCAAATCCCAAGGGAGATAACGAAAATGGCTCTGCCTTCCAGCAAGTACATTGGCGCCGGCACTCCGAACATCGCCGTTACCGGCGGTGTTCTGGTCGCGCCGCTGGCTACCGCGCTGCCGACCGGTGCCGCGGGCACCATCGATCCCGGGTTCAAGGCACTGGGTTATGTGTCCGAGGACGGCATCGAATCGATGGGTGAGCGCAAGATCGAGTCCGTGAAGGACTGGAACGCCGATATCATCGCGCAGCTGCAGACCGAGCACTCGGTGCGTTTCGGTCTGACCCTGTACGCGGCCTGGGACAAGGACGTGCTGAGCGAGGTGTTCGGTTCGGGCAATGTCGTTCCGACCGCCGCCACCTCTACCTCCGGTGCGCTGTACACGGTCAAGGAGACCGGTTCCCCGCTGCCGCGGCGCGCGTGGGTCTTCGACATGGTCACCGAGGACAAGAAGCTGCGTATCGTGCTGCCGAACGCCAAGATCACCTCGGTTACCGAGAAGAAGTTCGTGTCGAATGCCCTGGCGGGCTTCACCATCACCGTCGAAGCCTTCAAGGACGACGCCGGTGTGAAGGCGTACCGCTACCTGGACGACGGCAACAAGACCGCCTGATTCCGACGGTATTCACCGTCGAACACCACGACGGGGTGACAACCCCGGGTTTCTCACGGGGTTGAACCCTGTCCGATGACGGCCCCGGCCGTCCTGCAAAGCCCCCAACGGCGGCGGTCATTCCAAACCTATGCGCAGGCCCGCCGCCGCCGTTGGGCCTTCAGTCATGCCCGAGTCACTCCTAACCACTACCTCTCAACGAAAGGGTCTGCGTACCAATGACTTCCCCGAAAGCCCCCATCGCGATCACCACTCCCGTCAAGGTGAAGGACGACTTCCACTACCGGGTCGACGGCATCGACATCGAGCTACCGTCGCTGACCTATCTCAAGCCGGGTCTGGTTCGCCGGATTCGCCGCCTGGGCGATGTGGACGCCATGTACACCCTGTTGGAGCTGGCGGTTTCCCCCGAAGCGCTTGCGGCCCTGGACGATATGGATCCGGATGCCTACCACGAAATGTTGGAGGCCTGGCGCGCGCACTCGGGGATCAGCCTGGGGGAATCCTGAGCCTCGATGCCCTTCTCGAAGAGCATTCCGAGGCAATCGAATACGACCTGATCGCCCTCGGCCTGCGGTTGCGTCAGCTCGGCGGTGAAACGCTGAGCTGGAGCGATCTGAAGGCCATAGTCAAATTCCTGCCGCCTGATTCGGCATTGATGCGCACCATGCACCCCGAAGCCCACCGCTGGCGGCTCGACCAGTACCTGCTCGCGGAGATGGCCGACTGCCTGCGCTGGCTGGTGTGGTCCAAGAGCGACGACGCCCGCAACGGGCGCAACCGGCCCGAGCCGATCACCCGCCCCGGCGTCGAGTCCGGCCGGGAACGCGTGGGAACGGCGATGGGCGTCGAGCGGATCAACGAATTCCTCGGCTGGAGTGAGTGATTCCTCGCCGGTGGTCGAGCTCGGGCGCAATCGGCCCAGAAAGTGGATGTGAATTGTGGACAAGCAACGCCCACCGGCGATGACACTGCCGGACATTCTCGCGATGACGACCAGCGGGCAGCCGGCTCCAGGGAAGCGGATCACGCTCCCCAGCGGCGCCCTCTGGGAAGGAGGTTCCACCCCGGGGACCTCCCTTGTCACGCTCCCCGACCAGGATCCGATTCTGGTCTCCGACAACGGATCCGGTGCACCCAACTCCCTGGTCGGCCGCTCCGGTCCCTTCACCGCACTGGCCCACGCCTTCGAGGAGGTACTCGGCCATGTGCCGAACTTCTTCGCCGACCGAGTCGCATCGCAGGCCCTGAGCCTGCTGCGGGACACCTCGAAGAGCGACGAGACGGAAACCCGGATCGTCAAGTTCAGCGCCAAGACCACGCTGCTCAACCCTGCCAAGCGAGGCGGACAGCGTGGACCGGAAGACACTGAGGGCCAAGGTGATTCGGTCTTCGAACAGAACCCTGTACGACGTGCCCGCGGCGGCCTGGTCTACAAGCCGGGCGATACCGTCGCGGACGGTGGCCTGGTGTCGGGCCCCGGTGGATCGTCCGCTGACCTGGTGCACCTGGCAGCCTCTCGCGGTGAGTACGTAGTCAACGCCGATTCGGCCGCGCGAGCGCTCTCACTGCTCGATGCGATCAACTCCGGCTGGGTGCCCTCGGCCGACTTCCTGGCGGGCATGCTGCCGAGCCTCACCGGAGCGGACGCGAGCCGCACCACTGCGCCCAGCAATCCGAACCAGTGGCGAGACATGCTCGGCCAGGGTGTCATCGCAGATACGTTGGGCGGCTTGGGGAATGCCGCGATCGACGCGGCTTCCTGGGCAGGCGCTGCGTTGGGCTCCGCCCTGGCCCCCATGTTCGGGCCGGGCGGCCTGCTCGCGGCTCGTCCCGGATCGGCGGCGTCAGCGTCGGTTCGCAACGGCGCAGATCTGACCGATTCCGGATCGGCCGTCCCGATGACGGCCTCGATTCAAGCGACCCCGTCCGCCACCCTCGGTTTTCTCGGTACCGCACAACCGAATTCGCCGACCGGCGCGTCCGGTGAGCTGGGCTCGCTGGCAGCGGCACTCGGCTCCGGAATCAGCGGTGCGGCGACCGCTGCGGGCAGCCGGCTGGGTGAAATGCTCGGCGCGGCCATTCAGCCCGCCCTCGGCCCCTCCGGTGAACTCGCGCCGGTGATCGGCGAACAGCTGGGCCTCCTCATCGGCTCACAGTTCGGTACTCAGCTGAGCACGTCCCTCACCGTGCAGGCCGGACTCGGTGGTGGACAAGCGAGTTCGGTGACCGGTTCTGGCGGTGCGACGGGAACCGCACCCGGTGCGGCGGGAGCGGATTACAGCGGAGGCGGCTCCGCGCCGGAACCGTCCGCCAATGACAACGGCGGCGGCAGCGTCGTAGAGAACTCCGGTCCGGCAGGCACGCCGAGCGGTGGCAGCCCCGCCGGAGGAGATACGAGCACCCAGGCGCATTGGGAGTACCTGCCTGGCAGTGAGGACGGCACCCTGGCCTCGGGCTGGGCGTATCTCACGCCGGAGGTACGTATTGCCAAGACGCCGGGCATGGATGTTCAGACCTTCGTGCAGGACACCCCCGACGCCCGGAAGCGGTACGTGCGGACCCCGAAGGGCCTCACCTGGCTCGATGTCCTGACCGGCAAGGCCGGAAACGGTGACGCGCAAACCCTTCAGGACGAGATCCATCAGTACAACCCCAGCGAAGGCAATTTCACCGATCTGGTGTCGTTGGCCGCCAACAAAGTTGGTCAAGACCTGGGCACACTGTTGTCCCCAGTGCTGGGAGATCAAGCTCCGGACACCTTGGGCAAGCTGGCCCAGGACCTCATGGCCCCGATCGGGCAGGCGTACAGCAGCGCCGACCCCAACCACAACTGGACCGACACGATCGGTCGTTGGTTGAGCCAGGCGACCGGCATCGAGTGGAGCCCCCAGGGCTCCCCGGGATCGTCGTCTGCGACGCAGATGACGAATGAACAACAGGTCGGCGTCGACGCTTTCAAATCCGGCATCCAAGGCCTGCAGCAACACGGCCTACTCGGCGGCCTGACGGGAGCGATCTCGGGTGCAGGCTCGACGCTGGGCAGCCTCGCGGGCAACTTCCTCGGCACCCTGGCCGCGCCCTTCCTCGGACCTGCCGCGCCGCTGGGTCCGATCATCGGTCAGTTCGTGGGCTCGATGATCGGCGGTTCGATCGCCGAGGAATTCACTCGCCCCATCGAGTGGGCGGGCAATGCGGTGAAAGAGCTGGTGGGCACCGGATTCGGGCTCACCGATCTGGCCGCGGGCCCGGGCGGGCACACCGTCCGCGGCGATATCTACAACTTCAACGGCATGGATCCGAAGAGCGCCGGGATCGCGACAGAGCGGGTCCGTCGGCGCCGGGCTGTGGCGCAGCAACGTGGAGGAGGTTTCGGGCGATGAGCCACCAACTTTTGGAAGCCCACGGCACGAAGGTGGTCGTGTGGGATGTCAACGGACGAGTGTGGCATCTGTCCGGTGTGAACTCCGGCCGTGAGGGCGTGCGCCTTTCGCAGCAGAACGGATTCATGTTCGCGCCGGTGCAGTTGCTGGTGTCCGAGGGCGCGCGTCAGGACGGCGCCACCTTCATGCGGTCGGTTCGCTCCAAGAAGGAGTGGGACTTCCTGGTAGTCATCTCGACCTCCACCAAAGACAGCGGAGCGGACCCGATCCGGGACTTTCACGCCGTGCATGACGCTTGGTTTCGTGGCTGGTCCACCGACAAGCCGGTGACGGTCGGGTACTACACGCGCCACCAGGGCTGGCGATTCCAGCAGGCGCAGTTGGATGCCGCGCCCGAGCCGGTCGGTGATGTGGATCCCGCGCGAAATGCCTTGGCGGTCTACAAGATGTCAGCCACCGCGATGGATCCGCTGGAGCGGCACTTCGACGAGAACTCGGTGTGGACCAATACGTCCGGCATCGGCCAGGGCATCGTGCGCTTGCGCAATGCAGCCGATCAGCCGGTGTGGCCGCGCTACACGATGAACGGCCCCGGCAGATGGTCGATCCTGGACCCGTTTCCGAGTGTCCTGCCCCGGATGGTGCAGACCCCGACGCTGACCGCAACGCAAACCTTGCGGATCGACACGCACCCCCGCCATCGGACGGCTGTGGTCTACGACAGCGCCAGTACGAAAACGGTCAACGTGTGGGCACAGCTCGCGGGTCGCCGGTGGATGCAGTCGATGGACCCGTGGTCCTCCACCGCGATCACCGTGACGGTGGACGGCGGCACCACCGCCTCCAGCATCATCGCCTCGGTCACGCCCCGATCCTCGAGGCCGTTCTGATGACCGCGGGCACCTGGGATCCGTACGACGAAGCGCGGCGGATGGACGAGCGGTTCCAAGCCGATCAGGAACAGGCGCGCAATCCGGATGTGCTGGTTCGCTATTGGAACAAATTCATGGAAGAGGTGGGGGAGGAGCACAGCTACCTGTCCCTGCAGTTCACCTACCCGCGCAATTCCGCCGGTGGTCTCAAGATGATCTGCCCACGCGACATGGTGCACTTCGACCACTTGTTCAACAACGAGGACGGTGCGGACGCCACCATCCCGATCACCGTGAACACCAAGGGTTTCCGATGGGACGGGTACATCACCAAGGCGTCGATCGTCCGCGATGACAACGGTGTCGAAACAGTCGACATCGAGGCCATTCACGCCTGGAATCACATCGCCACCATCTGCTGCTGGGCATCGCCTTTCGCGCCGGTGCTGGCGCAGTTCCCCCGCCACCACATCCTGTTCGGCCCGGTCCGGACGCTGGTGACCACGTACTTGTCGATGAACCTGATGCGGTTGCAGGCGCCGGGTTGGGCGCCCGCCGACGGTGCGAACACGCCGAAATGGAATGCGGGCAACACCCTCTTCCCGATCGCCGTGGTTCCGGTCGACCCCCTGCACGACACCAGTCGGTGGAGTGCCGCCTCCGCGCGATTCGACATGGCGGACAAGCTGTTTCAGCCGATGCTGGAGGACTCCGGCGTCATGTTGACAGCTCGGTTCTTCCTGCCTGGCGAGGACGAGCAGCCCGCCCCGGACTACTTCTATCTCGAGAAGCCGACCGTCGTGCTCGACACCGTCGACAAGTCCGGCGTGACCGGCAGCACCGGCACCCTCCTGGATGGAATCCAGTCCTGGATAGAGGAATTCGCCGATGACGGCACCACGCCGATCCGCTACCCGAATTTCGATTCCACGACCGAGTACGAGGCGGTCTACGGCCAGCCCGGCAAGTTCGGCACCACCAGGAACTTCCCGTGGGTGTGGTACTTCGAAGGGGAGTACTCGGGTATCGGCGCATCCGAGATCGCGCTGCACAAGCCGACGGCGACCGATGTCATCATCGGCGGCCGTTCACCCGGCTGGGTCAACGCCGGCATCGAAGTGGTCATCAAGGGCCTCTTGTCGCTGATCGGCTTGGGCTGGCTGTATCGCGGTCAGCTCAATGACGTGTTCCTGGCCTGGATGGTCTACCGGGATATGGAACGAGCCCGTCGTGCCGGTCCCTATGCCTTCCGTGAGCTGTACATCACCGGCAGTGACAAGGCCTTCAACCTCGACGGCTTGGTCGCCGCCCGCCAGGGCCTGCATCTGACTCGCGGCTACACCAGCCACAAGGTGACCATCGAGGACAACGCTCCGTACCTGCTGGGCAGGGATTTCGGGCTCGGCGATCAGATCGGCTTCGCCGTCGGCGAGCACGTGTTCACCGACTACGTGACCGAACTGACCTTCACCGACGACCGGCAGACCCCGTCCGTCTGGCAGATCACCGTCGGCGACGGATCCGACGAAGAGGACTCGGTCGTCAAGGCCTGGCAGCGGCTCGGCCGCGTCGCCGCGGCGATCAAGGATCTGTCCACCGATGTCGGCGCCGATCTGGACCTGCTCATCTTCTAATCCCGCTGGGAGGAAACACTATGGCGGACATCAGTTTTCCCGCCCGAATCACGGTCACTCGGCAACCGGACACCGACGGGCTGCCGGTCCTGAATGCACAGCTGGCAGTCCCTACGGAGATGGCGGACCTCGCGTTGCCGCGCGGTCCGGTCGGCGCTCAGGGTGCGAAGGGGCGTCCGCGCACCACTTTTCGGAAGATGGGCGAAATCCCCACCATCGCCGCGCGGCCCAGCGGGTTGGGTGCGGACGACCGCGGGAAGTGGTGGCATCGGCTGGATGACGACGGAATGGACGTGTGGGACGGTGCACAGTGGGTGCACTCGCCGCACGCGGTCGGCCCGAAGGGTCCGGTCGCCGATGCCAACACCGTCTCCGTGGTCACCTCGACCCCCGATCCCAATCTGACCGTTCCCGCGGTGGAATTCGTCGGTAAGGGCGCGAATCAGCAACTGAAGGCGACGGTACCGGCCGGACTGGCGGGCGCCCGGGGCCCCGCCGGTGTCTCCGGCAAGATCGCCGATTCACCCGACTACGACAACACCACCAATCCCGGACCGGGTTCCGTCTTCGCGTATCACCGTGCCACGCAGAAGTTCCGCCCGCTCCAGCCGCCGCTGGGCACCGGGCCCTGGTCGTGGTACCAGGAGGACTTCAACGCCGACCAGGACGCCGACGTCGCGCAGATCATCGCGGGTGTCTTCACCGTTCCCGCACAGCAGTTCGCGTGGCGTCCGATCGCGCAGGGACACGTCCACGTGTTCAGCGCGACGTCGCCGGTCGACGCGACGGTGCGATTGAACAGCACGGACGGCCCGATTCTGGCCGCCACCCGCCCATCCGTCGGTGGATACCTGTATCTGCCGTTGCTGACCACCTATCGCGATGAGGACTCGGTCTCGACGCTGTCGCCCAGTTCGACCTTCGCGGTGGTGCCGCAGGGACAGGCGGCGAACTTCACGGTCGTACTCAACCGTGCGGGGAACGGCAGCGGCCGGATCGCCTTCTCCCGCAATCAAGCCTCGCTGGTCATCCACGCCCAGCCCATCTGAAAGAGGTGACATGTCCACCGTTGGAGAATATTTCGAGTCCACGCTCATTCGCGGCATCGACGAAGGCGTGGGCACCCCGGGGGTCGTGCAGGCACTGCACGGCACACCCCGTGATGGCTCCCTGGAGCTGATGACCGGCACCCCGGGCGATACCGGGCCGCAGGGCGAACCGGGTGCAGTCTTCCGCTGGGAAGGCGATATCGCCGATCAGGCCGCGCTGGCCGCGCTCGCACCTCGACTCGGCCTCGCGCATGCTGGAAAAGCCTGGCGAGTGCTCGCGACCGATACTCTGATGTACTGGAACGGAACGAGTTTCGACTCCTTCACCGATGCCTTCGGAGCGTCCGGGCCGGACGGCGCACCCTGCAGTATCGCGATCGGCACCGTCGCCACCGGACCGGCGGGATCCGACCTGCAAGCGACGATCACCGGCACCAAACCCAACCTGGTGCTCAATCTGACTGTGCCGCAGGGCATCAAGGGTGTGAAGGGTGCTCCCGGCAGCCCCGGTCCAATCCGGCAGGCCCCGGACTACGCGGACGGCCCGCACAGTGATCGTGTGGTGCCCTCCTGGAACGCGACGGGCCAGAAGTGGACGCCACGCCCGTTCCCGGGCCTGCGCGGCCCGTGGTCGATCGCGGGTGCGCAAGCATGGGACGGCGGACCCGGTTTCGCCCCTACCCAGCAGAATGTGGGCACAACGCCGAATACCATCGCGCAGTTGCGCATTCCGGCGCAGGACGTCGACTGGCGACCGGTCATCGCCGGCGGCGCGCTGGTATTCACCAGCGAGACGATCGGTAATTTCAACACCCGCATCGATGCCGAGGTGCGGATCGACTCCGCTTCGGGGCAGATCGTCGCTCTGGGCGCCGGATTCCCCTTCGGTGCCGATGGATTCTGCTATTTCCAGCCGCACTATGCCACCCGGGCCATGACACCGGACGGTGCGGTCGGCGTCATCCCGGCAGGCCGCGCGGTGACGCTGTACGTCGTGCTGCGACGAAATCGCGGTGACTCGAACTATACGTACCGACAGGGCGACTCCCAGATTCTGTGCTGGGCCCGGCCGGTGACTGCGTCGTGAGCGGGAAGAAGAGATGACCGACCAGCAGAACACCGTCGTCTACGACGAGAACATCAAGATCACCATGCGTGGAGTCTCCGACTCGGTCGGACTCCCCTACACCGTGAACCCCCTGGAACTGGTGGACCGTGAGGCGCTCATCGAGCTGCGCGAAGGACCCAGCGGTGGAAGGGGTCCCGACGGCGACCCGGCCTGGCCCTGGCAATGGCGCGGCGACATCGCCGATGTTGCGGCTCTGAAAGCCTTGAACCTGGGCACCGCCGATGCCCGCAGCGCGTGGCGGGTGATCTCGGAGAACGCCGTCTACTACTGGACGGGACTCGATTTGATCGCCTTCGACAAGGCCTTCCTCCGGCCCGGCAAACCCGGCCCTGCGAACGCGCTGTCCGGCGCCGCGGTCGCCGGCGAACCCGGATCGAGCGCGGCTGCGCGGATTATCGGCACGTCTCCGGGGCAGACACTCGAAATCACGTTCCCGCGTGGTATTCCGGGAGATGCCGGTGACCCGGGCGGTGCAGGGAAGATCCAGGACGCGGCCGATGTACTCATCGACCAGGATCATCCGATCGCCCAGGATTACGTGCTGGCGTGGAACACGACTCTCGGCAAATTCGTACCGGCCGCGAGTCCCAAGCTCGGCGGTCCGTGGGCGATCGGCAAGGGGCAATTCAGCAGCGGGTCGAACCTCAATGTGGCGAAAACCGTTGCGGCAATCACCATTCCGGGTCAGCCGACGGCGTGGCGACCGCAGGTGCGCGGTTCCTTGCGAGTGGCGTCCGCGAATCCCAACAGCTGGGGCGGACGCAGCGATGTCGAGGTCCGTATCGGCGACCCGTCGAAGGGGGAGCTCGTCGGCTACGGCTATGGCTACAACATGGGCAACTGGGACTGGGTGCTGATCGGGCCGAAGTTCGAGTACCCGCTCTCACCGAGCGCGAGTTTCGGTGTGGTGCAGCCCAATCAGACCGTCACGCTGTACGTCACCGCGAAGAACACGCTGGGCGGCACGCCGTTCTCGGTCGACAACACCGGCGCTCAGCTCATCGTCTATGCGGAGCGCGTGCTGTGACCAGCATCTTCCGTCTCCAGGTCGACATCGGCGAGCAGTGGACCGATGTGCTGGTGCCGAAGGACGCCGAATTGATCTGGACCAGGCTCGAATTCGGACGATTCATCACCTTCTGGAGCCATCCGGGCGAGCCGTCCACGGTGGCCGACGAGCTCCGCAGAGTTCGAACGGACTCACTTCCACTGTCTCCGGGAGCCGATCCGGGCAACACGGTCCGGGGTGTCTCCGGCCTCCCGGGCGCGGTTCCCTACGTGACGAGCGATCGGTTGCTGTGGGTGTACAAGCAGCCTCCGGCTGCGCCCGCGGATGGCTCGGCGCCTCCTCCCTAACTGCTGTAGGGGCAGGCCCGCACACGGCCGCTCCCTGTTCGAAAGGCATTGACCCATGGCTGATCTGGCCCCATTGAAGTACGGCAAGGTCGTCGGACGCTTCCTCGCGAATATCGCCGACGGCCCCGACATCGGCGATCTTCCCGAGTTTCCGCCCCTTGCAGGCACCGTTACGTTCACCGCGGACGCACCGAAGGTCCTGGTCGCCGCCGCGCAGCCTGCGCCGACCACCTACGTGCAGCTGCCTCACCATTACGTCTGTGAGCTTGACGAATTCGGCTATCTGACGTGGCGCGGCAAGCGCGGCATTCGGCTGGTCGCCCCGAACGCCGACACCAACCCGCGGGACTGGACATGGCGAGTCTCCTTTGCCCTCAGCTACGAGAGCGAGCCGGTTCCACTCGAGCCGTTCAGTTTCGCGGTGCCCGAGTACATCGCAGGTCCGGATCAGACCAATCCGGATGCGGGATCTACCGGGCTGATCGACCTGACCCTGGCCTCACCGGTGCCCGCCAGCCTCGGCAATGCCGTGGTGCGCGGTGAGCGCGGCGCGGGCATCCAGATCGACGGCCAGGCCGCCACGTACGCCACGCTGCCCGCCACGCCGAAGGATGGCGCGCAGTATGTCGTCAAGGCCGATGGGTTGCTGTACGTCTACCGTGCTGCGGCTGGCGGCTGGACGCCCAACGGACAGGGAGTCGTGATCCGCGGCCCGGCCGGTGCGACCGACTGGGCGGGCGTCACCGGCAAACCGGCAACCTTCCCTCCGGCCATCGGATCGACCTCGACAACCGCTGTGGCCGGCGACGATTCGCGGCTCACCGACGCCCGAACGCCGACCGCGCACACGCACATCACCGCGCATCTCTCCGATGCGAGCGCGGTGGGACGCGCGTTGCTCACCGCCACCGACGCGGCGGCCGCGCGTACCGTGCTCGGGGCGGTGGCGGCCACCGACAACCGGCTCAGCGATCAGCGTCAGCCCACCGCGGCCGGACAGGTCTACGACATCGCCTTCAAGTCGCACACGGGAACTCGGGTGCAGGGGGTCGGAAACGTGATGCCTGAAGGGCTTCGGATCGAGCGTGCGATCAGCGTCAGCTCGATCACCTATCGCGGTGAGACGCCGGGCACCGGCAATCTGATCGTGGAGTTGCGCAAGACGAACGGCAGCGGAAACAACGCTGTCGCAGGCAGTTCCGCGACCATCGCGGCCGCCGCACACAACACCGACACGGTAATCACGCCGAGCGCCCCGTGGACGTTCGCGCCGGGTGATCGCCTCACCGTCAATATCACCACCGCCGACAGCTCGGCGGGCAAGGGTCTACAGGTGAGTCTCAAAGGGGTGACGCTCTGATGGGGCTCGTCGTGGTCGCGGCGGGTTCGGTGCTGACACCGATGGGCATGGACAAGACCACCGATCTTGCGGTCGGCAAGGACACCGCCAATCTGAAGGTGACCGGATGGACCGCCCGCAGCGGGTACCCGGACACCGTCATCTCCGCCGCCAACGAGATTCTCATCGGCAGCTCTGGCGCGGGTATTGCGCGCTGCAAGGTAACCCTGACCTCGGGCTGGTCACCGAGCGCTGGTGGCGGCGGTTTCCATGTGTCGCTCATGCAGAACAACACCGAGATCAAAGGGGCGGATTTCGCGAATCAGGCGTCCGTCGCCACGCTCTCCGATACGGCGATCAATGTGCAACCCGGCGATCGACTGTGGCTCGCCGTCACCAACACGACCACCAGCATCTGGGGTGTGACCGCGACATTGAAGGGCGGCTCGGGAACCTACGTCACCTTCGACGCCACCTAACGGAGGAACACGCATGCCTTGGACCGGAGACCCGATCTGGCTCGCGGACGTGCTCCGCACCGCCGGGCTGCGCGTCATCGAACACGACGGCTGGCGCGACCGCGGGCACGGCGACTTCGCCGACCTGCGCGGCGTGCTGTGCCACCACACCGGCGGCGGTGGCCAGAGCGACTGGCGCACAGTCCAATACGGGCGGCCAGATCTGCCGGGCCCGCTGGCCCAGCTGGTGCTGGAACGTGACGGCACCTTCCGAGTGATCGCGGCGGGCGTCTGCTGGCACGCCGGGCGCGGCTCGTGGCCAGGCTGGCCGACCAACAACGCCAATTACCACGTGATCGGCATCGAAGCAGTCTCCCGCGGTGACGGAACCGATTGGACCCCAGTCCAACTCGACGCCTACAAGCGTGGCTGCGCCGCCATCTTGCACCGCATCGGCCGCACCGCCATCGACTGCGTCGCTCACCGCGAGTACAGCAGCGAAGGAAAAATCGACCCCGCAGGCATCGACATGGACGCGTTCCGTCGCGATGTCCAGGCTTTCATCGACGGAGAGGACGCGCCGATGAGCGCATCAGAAGTCGCCGAACTCAAAGCATTCATCACCGCGTTCTGCGGCCCGATCGGCAACGACGTCAAAGACATCCGCGAACAGCTGTGTGGCCGAGCCCAGCGCGACACCGGCCAATACGCCGGTTGGCCCCAACTCGACAACCACACCGTCGTCGACGCCCTCGCCGACATCTACACCCGACTGCAACGACTCGAACCCTAGGAGTCACCGATGCCGAATTCGCCTTCGCCATCCGCTTTCTCGGCCTCCACTCGCCCGCTCACCCCCTGGACCCCCGGCACCGCGAGCCCGGTTGGATCCGCGTCGAGCGGCCGCCGCCAGAACATCTACAACTTCAACAACCTGGACGAGCAGACCGCGAGTCGGATCAAACGCCTGAATCTGGGGCGTGACATCCGAAGATCCGCCGGCACCGTGACGAAGGCATAACCGCCCTCGCCACAGGTTCACCATCCGCGAAAGGCCCAATCCCACACCGGGATTGGGCCTTTCGCATGTCCGCACCATGAAAGGCACGGCCCGCCATGCCGATTGTCCCCGCCGTTGGGCCTCCCTCCGGCAGCCGTGTCCACAACATCACCGTGTCCTCCGCGGCCGACGCCATCCGCACCTTCGACCGCCTCATGCGCGCCGACGAACTCACCTCGTCGAACAACCTCGGCCCCTCGCCTGTCAGCCCACAACCGCCGCTATCGGTTGTCAAACCGATCTCCGCAATCCCGTCCATCTATGCCGACGGGATCCCCACCGGTGGCATGAACAAGCAGGCACCCGCCCCCGACCCAGCCCCGGCGACACCGAACCCCCAACCCGCTCAATCGAATCCCCCACCGGCACAGAACCCCCAGTCAGCGCAGCCAATCCAGGACACGCAACCGACCGGTCCGATCCCGGCCTCGCCGGGACAACTCGCGCAACCGGTGGTCCCGGCACCAGCCCCGCTCGCGGTCCCCGCCGACGGCACCCAATGGCAATCCGCGCCGAACACCTCCAGCGTCGTAGTCCCCGGCTCCAACGGTCAAACCATCGACAGCACCATCCACAACACCGACAACACCACGACAGAGGTCCGCGCTCGCGCTGAAGCCGAAGGCACTTACGTGTGGACGGCCTTTGCCGACGGCTCCCACTCGGTCACCTTCATTCCGGTGGGTGGCGGCCTACAGACGACCTACACCGTCCCCGCCGGAGGAGATCCCGTCAACGGAGCCACCTCCGTCACGATCGGCGATGGAAAAGGCAACTGGGCCAAAGAAACGCTTCAACCCAACGGCGATCCCGCATACCAGACGATCGAAAAGCAGCCGGACGGAACGTACTACGTCACCGACGCGCTGCCGGGCGGCGGTACCACCACGAAAGCCTTCCGCCCCGGCAACCCTGAATTCAGCACTCCATGGCTGGTCGGTGAATCGCGCCCGGACCACTCCGGATACCTCACCCGTACCGACGGTTCCACGAAGCGATGGGGCCCAGACGGTTCCGGAAGCATCAGCGGCGGCCTGGATTCCACCACATCGACTTTCGGCACCGACCAGTGGAATCAGAAGTTCACCCAAACCATCGACCCGATCAACAAACAGATTGTCACGGAGGTCCTCAAGGACGCGAACACGGACCACCCGTGGACCGAGGTGATCATCAGCGACCTCGAACACGAAGGCGAAGGGCACTATCGGCAGAACGCTGACGGCACCATCGGCGAACTGCTCTGGCAGCGGGTTCCCGGATACAAGTCCAGCGATGCGGTTCATACGTTCGACGAGAACCGGGTCGTGCCCGACAAGTATGTCCTGGAACCGAATCCGTCGGGCGGCGTATTCGTCAAGGAAGACGGAGTCACCCTAGGAACGATCACTACCAGCGCGGACGGCACCAAGGTCTTCAAGCCGACCAAGGCATACGGTGAACGTACCAATAACGTGCTCACCCAAGAGATCATTCTGTCGGCCGATCAGAAGAAGTCGACCACGATCTTCAGCATCTTCGGCGAGGACTGGCAGCAAAAGGGTCATCGCGAACTAAACACGCAGTACGGCGAGTTTCCTGGAATCCCCTGGGCGGGATCAGAAAAGGGCGCCAACGGCCAGGACTACACCTCCTTCTCCGGCAAGTTCGGCGACGCGTTCCTCGGCACTTACCAGGGCATGCTCCCCCTCGCAGGGATCGGCGGCCCAGGCAGCCCTGGAGTCGGCGAAGCATGGGGCGCGCTCGCCAAGAATCTGGCGAAGACCGCAGCAATAGCAGGCCTCACCCTCCAATTCGGGCCGGCCGGATATCGGGTTGCCAACAGTGGAGAGGTCCCGGGGCTGAACAAGGGTGAGGCCAATCGGATTGTCTCCGATCTCGCTGACAGCTTCGGCTACACGGACTTCCGTCAGGGCAACTTCGCCGCGGGATTGGGCACTCTGCTCGGCACTCTGGCAGCCACCTCAGCGATCAACAAGGCCGGCGGTCTGGTCGCTCGCCCGGTGGTCGCAGGAATCAAGACCGCAGCACGTCCTCTGGCGGCCAGCGCCGGAAACACGCTCGCCGATGTCGTGCGGGCCGGGGCCGCTGCTGCAGGGCCATTGATCGATCTTGTTCATGACGTCTCTGCCACATTTAGCGGTCCCAAGAAGGTCTTTGCTGCTGGCGCCGATAGCTCGCTGCCGGTAGGCAACGGAACCTTTCACATCAACCTTCCCCCTAGTGTTCGGAGGCCTAAGAATTTCGACGGAAATTACTCCTGGACTCGCGGGAGCAGGGCGAGGGCGATGGGTGTCGAATATCCGCGCATAGAACATCCGCAGATAAGAGAGCTACCTGCGTTGCATGTGCCAGACGAGAAGACGTGGTTGCATGTGCTGAAAGGGGAGATCAATGAATATGGTAAGCCGACAGGCTATCATTACCGCCCAAATGGAAGAGATCGATTCGGGGTCAGGGCTACCGAGCTGACAGAAGAAGACTCCAACGGCGTATATATGGGTACCGTCAACATGGACATTTGGACCGGCGGAGAGTGGAGAACAAAATCGGCGAGGAGTAGTTTCTTCCCCGATGGCTGGACGACCATCCAAGTGAAGCGTGCGATAGAAGGTGCAAGTCGTAACGCCACGTACATGCCCAATGGCAAGTGGTCAGGAGTATACGGTAGTCTGAAAATTCAAGGGTACTATGACATTAAGACCGGGCGTATAATCACCGGATATCCGATATGGCAAGGAAAGGGTACGCCCTAGTGGTCCGCGACAACTTATTCGAATCAGCAAACGGCTATATCGAGCAAAGTATCAGCGATCTCGCCGACGATTCTCAAGTCGCATCCTGGCTTGTCGATGACGTGCAATTTGATTGCGATTTCCTTGTGGAAATCGTAGACGCGATAGCCTCTGACCCGGCCGGGCTGGACGCGTGCAAGCGTGAGTTTGCTGGCAATGCATGGCTTGTAGTCATGGATTTCAGTAATATTTCTCTTCTTAATATGTACGTCAATGACATTATTGGCGCTCGACGACTTTCGCGAAAAGATGTGCTCGCGGTAATCTCGCAATACTGGCAGTGCATGATCGATTTGAATGGTGACGAACCGTTCAAGTCAAGTGTCCGTGCTTTTACGGTTTCCCATGGACATCCTCCAGTGTTGCCATGGCCATTAGACCGTCCACTCGCGGTGGACTGAAACCGTCGATCTAATGAAAGATGATCGAAGGGTGACGGCTGAGATTGTCGAGACGATCGACCGGGTGGTTTCGGATGGGTTGGCCTGACTCGATGGTTGGTGCGTCTGATCGGCAGATAGATGTGTGGGGAGCTCGTCGGCGAGAAGATGGTCGAGCTACATCGAGCTGGATTGAGAATCCGGAATCCTGGTGGGCAATGACTCTGGGATCAGGCGGCAGAGCCACCAGTGGCGGTTGGGGTATTCGGGGGAGTACAGGCGGATCTGGACGGTTCTGGTTCGTCGTCGGTGAAGGTCGCGGAGTGCGAGACGGGCGTCGCCGGGGGTGTGGTGGGGGCGGCCGGGCCAGAGGTCGTTCCATTCTGTTGTGCGGCTGCAGTTTTCGATGATGGCGGCGGTGGTTGGGTTGGTGGTGAGGTTGGGGGTGAGCATGCGGAGGCTGTGGATGAGGCGAGATGCTTCGTTGTGCCAGTCGACCATGATGTCTCGGGCCGCGGGGGTCAGGAACATCCATTCGATGAAGCTCATGCCGGGGTGCAGGCCTGGGAAGGAATGGCGGTGGGCGGCGTTTGCGGCGAGGATCGTGAAGGTGGGGAGCGTGTAGAGGCAGGCCGGGCCGATCAGGGTTTCGAGGTCGGCCAGGTCATGGGTGTCCGGTAGGCGCGGCCGGGGAGTCGTGGGTGTGCCGTAGAGCTCCGGCAGGCTGTGCTCGAGGATGTGGCGGCGGTACATCGGGGCCACATCCAGCTCGTCGAACAGGATCTGCAATGCGTGCAGAGTCGGTGGGCGGGCACCCAATTCGATCTTTTCGATCAGGGAGACGGACAGGTTCGCGCGTTTGGCGAGGTCGGTGCGGGTCAGCCAGGCGTCCTCGCGGCGTTGCCGTATGTAGTCACCGAACAGGTTGCCGGTCAACCGCTGTCACCTCTCCCGCCACTATTTGTATTGTGGTCTGTATTGCATGTCTCCCACGGATTGTGCGGGCGGGGTTCGTTGAAGTCCTCGCTCGCCACTCCGGATAATAGAACATATGTTCGAACGATAGCTCAAATGCTGCCGACGGCCGCGATGACGGGGCCGATGGCAGGCGAGCCAGGGGTGGAAGGCGGTCTTGTGGACTGGATGGGCAGATGTGTCGGGGCGCGGGTTGGGCGGGCCATGGAGCGGGCGGAGGTGAGTGCCGTGGACCTCGGGAAACGACTGGGGATGCGGGATGGCGCGCTGGCCGGTCGGATGGCGCGGCCGGGCTCGTTTCGGGCGAGTGAGCTCATTCTCCTCGCTGCGGCACTCGGCCTCGAGGTCCAGGAGTTGCTTCCGGGCGCTGATTGCTTGCCCGGCAAGGGGTGTGAGGTCTGTTTCAGTCCAAGGTGAGGTCGCCGAGGGATTCGGCGAACTTGCGGAGGAGGGGGATGAGGGTTTCGCGGTCCGCAGGGGTGAGGTCGGCGAGGAGGCGTTGTTCGTTTGCCATGTGCAACGGCAGGATTCGGTCGATCAGGTCGCGGCCGGTGTCGGTGAGGTGGACTCGGATGGCGCGGCGATCGTTGGCGTCGGGGACGCGGTCTACCCAGCCTTTGGCGGTGAGGCGGTCGATGCGGTTGGTGATGGCGCCGGAGGTGATCATGGCGGCCTTGTTGAGGGCGCCTGCGCTGAGGCCGGATTCGGTGCCGGAGCGGCGGAGGGTGGCGAGGACGTCGAACTCCCAGCGTTCCAGGCCCTCGGCTCGGAAGAAGTCGGTCAGTTCGCGGTCGACGAGGCGGCCCAGGCGGGAGAGGCGGCCGAAGATCTCCATGGGGGAGGTGTCGACGTCGGGGCGTTGGTCGCGCCAGGCGGCGGTGATCTGGTCGACGGCGTCGGGCAAGACGGGCTCCTAGCTGCGGCGGAATAAATCTCAACATTGAGATACTTGACGCTGAGGTATTCAGATGGTGTTATCTCAACGTTGAGATTATCAATGAGGAGCTATCGATGACCACCTCACGCGCTGCAGTCGCCGGACTCGCCGGGACGCTCGCCCTCACCGGGCTCGCGCCGCTGGTGTGGGGGTCGACCTACGCAGTTACCACTACTTTCCTGCCGCCGGAGCGGCCGATGTTCACCGCGGTGATGCGGGTGCTGCCCGCGGGCCTGCTGCTGCTGGCCATGACGCGGAAACTGCCGCACGGGCAATGGATTTGGCGGGCCTTCGCGCTCGGCGCGCTGAATATCGGTGTCTTCACGGCCTTTTTGTTCGTTGCGGCCTACCGGCTGCCGGGTGGGGTGGCGGCGGTGCTGGCCGCGTCCGCGCCGCTGTTCGCGGTCGGATTCGCCGCGCTCGCCGGACTCGAACAACTCACCCTCCGCAAAATCGTTGCGGCGGTGATCGGATTGGCCGGCGTGGCGCTGGTCGTCCTCAAGGCGACGGCGGCCCTCGATACCTGGGGCATCCTCGCCGGATTGGGCGCGGCTGTCGCTATGGGCAGCGGCACCGTGCTGACCAAGCGCTGGAGTCGTCCGGACGGGGTCAGTCCGCTGGCCATGACGGGCTGGCAATTGACCACGGGCGGAATCCTTTTGCTGCCGGTGGCGGCCATCGCGGAGGGCATGCCGCCCGCGCTGGACGCCCGCAATATCGGCGGCTACCTCTACCTGGGCCTGATCGGCACGGCCATCGCCTACGCCCTCTGGTTCCGCGGCATCGCCAGGACCAGCGTCACCTCGGTGACCTTCCTGGGCCTGTTGAGCCCGGTGTCGGCCACCATCATCGGCTGGGCCGCGCTGGGCCAGTCGTTGACCCCGCTGCAACTGCTGGGCATCGCCGTCGTGCTCGGCGGCCTACTACTCGGCCAGATCGGCGGCGGCCCGGCGAAGCCCGCGGCCAAGCCGGTCACCGACACCCCCAAGACCAGTCTCGCGGCCTGACCCGCCGCACTCTCGAAGGAGCGAAAGACCATGCAGATCACCGTGTTCGGAGCCAGTGGAGACGCCGGGAGCCGGGTTGTCGCCGAGGCCCTGCGCCGCGGTCACCAGGTGCGGGCCGTCGCCCGCACCGCCGACCGGTTGCGCGAACTACCGTCGGAGGTCGAGGTGTGGACCGCCGACGCCACCGATCCCGCCGCCGTCGAGAAGGCCAGTGCCGGAAGCGATGTCGTGATCGGCGCGACCCGCCCGGCCGTCGGGCGCGAGCACGAACTCGCCGAGGTCGCCGCAGCGCTGCTGGAGGGCTTGGCGGACAGCGGAATCCGGTTGCTGGTCATCGGTGGCGCGGGCAGCTTGATCGTCCCCGGCACCGGCCTGACCCTCACCGAACAGCCCGGCTTCCCGGCGGAACTGCTCGCCATCGCCGAGGGCGGCAACCGCCAGCTCGAGGTGTTCCGAACCACCGAGCACGCGGTGAACTGGACCTACCTCAGCCCGGCCGCCCTGTTCGAACCGGGCGAGCGCACCGGTGTTTTCCGGCTCGGCGCCGACGACCTGCTCTCGGATGAGCAGGGCAATTCCGCGATCTCCATGGAGGACATGGCGATTGCCCTGCTCGACGAGATCGAGCAGCCCCGCCACCATCGCACCCGGATCACCGTCGGTTACTGAAAACATCTGCCGTACATACAGAGAACGGGGCGTGACCGAATCCGGTCACGCCCCGTTCTTGTAGTTCCAGTGTCAGGCGATGTGGAAGCCCGCGCCCGCCCCGCCGTGGCGATCGATATCGGCCAGCACGGCGGTGATGTTGGTGGCCAGTTCCGGCTCGTGGATCAGATTGCCGCCACCGGTGCACAGCGGCAGCTCGATGCTGATCGGCCCGGCGTCGAAGTCGGTGCCCGCCACCACCATTCCGACCAGCTGGTCGCCGCGCAGCACCGGCGCACCGGAGTCACCGTGGTTGGCGCACACCTGGCTGCGGAAGGACAGGGCCTTGGATTCCCAGACCGGTCCGCAGGTGAAGCCGGTGGTGCGGCCGTTCTTGCAGACGGTCTCACCGATCTGCGGCGGCGCCCCGATGGTATTGATGGTCGACTGCGCGACCGACCGGGTCGGGTTCACCCGATCCGGGTTGAACACGATGATGCCCCAGTCCATCTGCTCGCTCTTCTCGGCGATGACACCGATGCCGCCGCTGCGGGTGTACTCGGCCGCGACGCGCGCGCCGACCTCACCGCAGTGGCCGGCGGTCAGGCCGACGAGCTGATTCTTGTTGTCGTAGCCCACGGCGGTGAGGGTGCAATCGCTGACCTGGTCCGTGGTCGTGAGGTCCTCGACGTACACCCCGGAACCACCGCCCAGCACCACCGGCGCGGCCGCGTCGGCGGGTCCGGCGAACACCAGCACGGCGCTCGCGGCGGTGACGGCGACGGCCGCCCAGTTCAGGACTCGGGCGCGGCCCGCAGAGAGCATTTGGATTTTCCTCATCCCCCCGAAAATCGAATCGTGCGCGCGCGGTAATCGGGAGTCCGGCAGCGCGCACGCGGAGCATGTCATGCCGGTAACCGAGAAGCAAGTCTCCGGCGGTCGACCGATCCGGCGACCTATTCGGAAGGCATTATCCGCCAACCGGTTCCGACGTGACGAAAACGGACTTGGCCGTGTCGGTGCCCCGTGATAGAACTCCGGACAGTGGTGATCGCACCACGGAGTGCAACCGGAGCGGCCATTCATGCGCGGCCGCTGCCAAATGGGGAGAATTTTCAATGGCTTTCTCGGGCAAACTTGCCTTGACCATGTTCGTTTCGGCTGCGGCCGTGCTGGTTACGTCGCTGGGGGCGGGCACCGCCAACGCCGAGCGCGGCCCGGACGGCTCGCTGTACGGCTCGCTCGCGCTGAGCACCGACGGGGGGACCTTCTACGGCGCGGCCTGGAACTACCCGAACTGGCGTTCCTCCGACGCGGACGCCATCAACCAGTGCGCGCACGGCGGCTGCAAGGTGCTGTCGCAGTTCCGCGACGGCTGCGGCGCCATCGCCGAAAGCGCCGATCACACCTACTACTACGGCGGTTCGGGCAGCAATCGCGCCGACGCCGAGAACGACGCCATGAACCGGCTGACCAACTTCATGCCGAACCCGCCCGCCATGTTCGGTAGCTCCGCGCCCGCCAAGCAGTCCGTGCACATCCGCTACACCCAGTGCACCGACGGCGCGTAAATTAGCGCTTGACCTTGACGCTACGTCAACTTGCATCCTGAATTCGTCGAGGAGAACGAGGGGATACGAAAGGCCGGAACGTGAGTGCCGAATGGTCGATCCAGGAATTAGCGAAAGTGGCCCACACCACAAGCCGCACGCTGCGGCATTACGGTGACCTCGGGTTACTGCCGCCGAGCCGGATCGGATCCAATGGCTATCGCTATTACGACCAGGAATCCCTCGTGCGATTGCAGCGCATCCTTTTGCTCCGCGAACTCGGTCTGGGCCTACCGGCCATCGCCGAAGTCCTCGCGGGGCAAAAGGACACCGCGACCGCCTTGGCTGCACATCTGGAATTGCTGAAACAGGAGCAGAACCGGATCGCGCGGCAAATCGCCTCGGTGCAAACCACATTGCGCAAGACGGAAGCAGGTGAACAGCTCGTGGCAGAACAGGTATTCGACGGATTCGACCACGCCCAGTACAAGGACGAGGTCATCGAGCGCTGGGGCGAGGACGCCTGGCGCAACAGCAACGACTGGTGGTCGTCCAAGACCGACGCCGAGAAGAAGTCGTTTCAACAGACCCATCTCGACATCGCCGCCGACTACGGGCGCGCCCACGCGGCGGGCCTCCCGGTCGACAGCGACGAGGTGCAGGCCATCGTGCAGCGCCACTACGACTGGGTCAGCTCGGCACCCTCGGCCGGTGAGATCACCGGCCAGTACTTCAACAACCTCGCCGACATGTACGTCGGTGACCCGCGCTTCGCCGCCAACTACGACAAGCACGGCGCGGGCACGGTCGAGTACGTCCGCGACGCGATCCGCGTCTACACCGCCACGCGGCTGTAGCCGGAAAACCTCGCACCGCAGCCCCTTTCGGCACCCGCCGAGAGGGGCTGCGGGCGTCTGCGGTTACCCGCCCGATAACCCGTTCGTGCATGTCAGCGCCCCGGAGTACAGTTCGCCGGGAGTGTTTCAGGGGAGGAGACCCGATGAGTTATCCGTACGGTTCGTCAGGCCAGAACGGTCCGCAGGATCAGCCGCAACCGGGCTTCGCGCCGCTGGAATACCCGCCGCAGTCGGGCCTGCCGCCCATCGAGATTCCGCCGCAGTCCGGCTATCCCCAGCAGCCCGGCTATCCGCCTGCGGGTTATCCCCAGCAGCCCAATGCCGCGTACCCGGCCTATCCCACGCCGCCGGTGTATTCGCCGTATGCCATCCAGCAGACCAAGGCGAGCGGCGGCACCGCGATCACCGCCGGGGTACTGGCAATGATCGGGGGCGTGCTGTCCATCCTGGCCGGGATCATCGTGTGCATCGCCGGAATCGTCGTGAACGACCACAAGTCCTACACCGACAACGGCCGCTACTACGCCGATGACGAGTCGGGGCTGATGGCCGTGCTGATCGGTCTCGGCGTGCTCGTGCTGGTGATCGGCGTGCTGTGGTGCGTCGGGGCCACCATGCTGTTCCTGCGCAAGGCCGCCGGGCGCTGGATCCTGATCGTCATGTCGGCGATCGCGTCGGTGCTCGGACTCATCGGCTTCGTGATGCGCCCGGGTTCGGGCGCGATCGGTCTGATCTTCTCCCTCGCCATTCTGGTGCTGGCCGCGGTGCCGCTCACCGGCCGCTGGATCGCGGAGGGCAAGCAGACGGCTGCCCCGGCGCAGCCGTACTACCCCTACTACTGATCAGGCCGTTGTACTGATCAGGCGGCGCACATCGACTGCATGACCCCGCGCAGGATCGGCGCGCCGTAGGTGGCGGGCGCGAAGGCGATGGTCTCGGCGATGCCCAGCGGCGTCGTGATGGTCGAGGCCACGCCGGTGAAGCCCGCGATGGTGTTGCCGACGGTCAGCAGCAGGCTGGTGGTGTCGAGCGCGAAGGTGATGAGCGCGAAGACGTTCTCCACCTTCACATCTCCCAGGGCGACGGTGTTGAGCGCGCGGCCCTCGTAGATGTCGAAGCCCAGGTTGGCCAGGAAGGTGAGCGGGCCGTAGTCCAGCGCGTCCACGATCGGCCCGAGCTGCTCGGTGCGGCGCAGCATCATCACGTCGGCGACCCGGTTGCTCTGCAGGAAGCCTTGCAGCGCAGCGGCATTGGCATTGACCGCGGCCGGATCGATCGGCAGCGACGCCGTGGTGAGGAAGTTGCGGGTGCGCTCGACCAGGTCGCTGGTCTTCAACTCGGCGATCGGGGTGCAGGTGCCGTCGGCCTTCATCACCTGATTGGCCAGATCGACGAGCGGCTGCGGCAGATCGACATGCTCATCGGGCAGATCCAGCTGCAGCTTCCGATAGACGGTGTGCGCGTCGCAACCCACCGACAGCTGCGACTGCACCGCGCGGGCAAGCGATTTCACGCCGTTGAACAGCGCGCCCACGATCGGCTTGAGCACGAAGCCGACGGTCGGCACCAGGCTGGCGGCGAACTGGGACGGGATCTTCACGATCCGGGTGGCGAGGATGAACACCTCGACCACATCGCGCACCTTCAGCTGCGAGACGGCGATGGTCCGGTGCACCTGCCCGGTGCGCACGGCGTCGAGGCTGTTGACGAGGTAGGTGACGATCGGGTCGTCGAGGAACTGGGTGCGGTCGTTCACCTCGTCCGGGCTCAGCGGCAGGAAGCCCTGCCGGTGCACGTGCACCGACGCGATGTTCTGCCGGAAGTCGTTGACGGACTGGTCATAGGCCGCCTGCTGCTCACCCGGCACGACCGTGCGAATGGCGGTGGCGGCCGCGCTGATGATGTCGTCGAAGGTGGCCGCGCCGGGCTTGCCGCACAGATCGCCCCCATCGGCGATCTCGGCGGCGGCGAGGGTGTCGCCGTCCTCGGCGCGGGCCGGGGCTGCGCCCGGCACCAGGGCGACCGTGCCGAGCACGGCCGTAATGGAGAGCGCGCCCACGAGTGGGGCGAGGCGAGCGAGGCGCATGGTCATCAGGTCTTCCGGGTCTAGCTGGCGTCACGTCCGCGCAAACACACGGCAAAAACTGGTCGTCCGATCAGTTCGGGTCGTTATGTAATACGGCTCTGATGACGCAACCGGCAGCGCTTTCGTGAACTCTGCGCAAAAAGATCTCGACCAATCCCGCTCACCGGGATGACGCCGATCACGTCGCGGCCTACTCTCGCGAGGTTGGCCCCCGGTCCCGGCAAAGCCCTGGCATCGGCCCTTCGCAAAGGCTGCCAACCCACCCCGATGGAGCCCACGCGCGCTTTCAGGTCGTGCCGGTAGTCTGGGCAGCCGTGACCGTCGCATCCCCGTTCGATCTCATTGTTGTCGGCTCCGGTTTCTTCGGGCTGACCATCGCGGAACGCACCGCCAAGCTGCTCGGCAAGCGAGTTCTGGTGGTTGACCGCCGCTATCACTTGGGCGGTAACGCCTACTCCGAAGCCGACCCGGAAACGGGCATCGAGATCCACAAATACGGGGCTCACCTCTTCCACACCTCCAACAAGCGGGTGTGGGACTACGTCAACGAGTTCACCGAGTTCACCAACTACCAGCACCGCGTCTTCGGCCTGCACAAGGGCCAGGCGTACCCGCTGCCCATGGGCCTGGGCATGATCTCGCAGTTCTTCGGCCGCTACTACTCCCCGGACGAGGCCCGCGCGCTCATCGCCGAGCAGTCGGCGGAGATCGACAGCGCCGAGGTGACCAATCTCGAGGAGAAGGGCATCTCGCTGATCGGCCGCCCGCTCTACGAGGCGTTCATCCGCGACTACACCGCCAAGCAGTGGCAGACCGATCCCAAGGAACTGCCGTCGAGCATCATCACCCGGCTGCCGGTCCGCTACACCTTCGACAGCCGCTACTTCAACGACACCTACGAGGGTCTGCCCAAGGACGGCTACACCGCGTGGCTGTCGAAGATGGCCGACAACGACCTCATCGAGGTCCGCCTGGACACCGACTGGTTCGACGTGCGCGACGAGATCCGCGCCGCCAACCCGGACGCCCCGATCGTCTACACCGGTCCGCTGGACCAGTACTTCGACTACAGCGAGGGCGAACTCGGCTGGCGCACCATCGATTTCGAGACCGAGGTGCTCGAGACCGGTGACTTCCAGGGCATCCCGGTGATGAACTACAACGACGCGGATGTCCCCTTCACCCGCATCATCGAGCCGCGCCACTTCCACCCCGAGCGCACCGGCTACCCGAACGACAAGACGGTCATCATGCGCGAGTTCTCGCGCTTCGCCCAGACCGGCGACGAACCGTACTACCCGATCAACACCCCGGACGACCGCGCCAAGGTGCTCGCCTACCGCGAGCGCGCCAAGGCCGAAACCGCCTCGAACAAGGTGCTTTTCGGTGGCCGCCTGGGTACCTACCAGTACCTGGACATGCACATGGCCATCGGCGCCGCGCTCAGCATGTTCGACAACGTGCTGCGCCCGCACCTGGAAACCGGTGCGCCGCTGGTGGACTCCGCCGAATGACCGCCCAACTGACTCGGGAAGACATGAGCACCGAGACCCGCGCCGTATCCCTGCTCCAGCGCGTCATCCTGCCCCGGCCGGGTGAGCCGCTCGACGTCCGCAAGCTGTACCTCGAGGAATCCGAGACCAATGCCCGGCGCGCGCATGCCATCACGCGCACCGCGCTGGCCATCGGCGCGGAGTCCGAGGTCTCCTTCTGCACCTACTTCAACGCGGTCCCGGCCAGCTACTGGCGACGCTGGAGCGTGCTGAAGACGGTGGTGCTGAAGCTGGAGCTGTCCGGCCACGGCCGCGTGGACGTCTACCGCTCCAAGGCCGACGGCTCCCGAATCCACGTGCAGGGCAGCGAGTTCAGCACGCCCGGCGACGGCGCGGCGGCCGCGGACTTCGTCGAGTTCGAGGTGGATCTGGGCCCGTTCGAGGACGGCGGCTGGATCTGGTTCGACATCACCACCGACAGCCACGTCGAAATGCGCAGCGGCGGTTGGTACGCGCCGGTCGAGGCGCCGGGTGAGGGCAGCATCGCCGTCGGCATGCCGACCTTCAACCGCCCGACCGACGCGGTGAAGACGCTGACCGCGCTCGGCTCGGATCCCTTGGTGCTGGAGAAGATCAAGGCCGTCATCATTCCCGACCAGGGCAACCGCAAGGTTGTGGACGAGCCCGGCTTCACCGAGGCCGCGGCCCGCCTGGGCGGTCGCCTGGCGATTCACGATCAGCCGAATCTCGGCGGCTCCGGCGGGTACAGCCGGGTCATGTACGAGGCGCTCAAGACCACCGATGCCGAGTTCATCGTCTACATGGACGACGACATCGAGATCGAGCCGGACTGCATCCTGCGCGCGCTGGCCTTCTCGCGTTTTGCCAAGTCGCCCATCCTGACCGGTGGCCAGATGCTCAACCTGCAGGAGCGTTCGCACCTGCACACCATGGGCGAGATCGTGGACCGTTCCATCTTCATGTGGACCGCGCCCGCGACCGTCGAGTACGACCACGATTTCTCCAAGTACCCGCTGCGCGACCGCGACAACTCCAAGCTGCTGCACCGGCGCATCGACGTCGACTTCAACGGCTGGTGGACCTGCGTGATCCCGCGGCAGGTGGCCGAGGAGATCGGGCAGCCGCTGCCGTTGTTCCTGAAGTGGGACGACGTCGAATACGGTTTGCGCGCACGCGAACACGGCTACCCGACCGTCACCTTGCCGGGTGCGGCCGTGTGGCACATGGCTTGGTCCGACAAGGACGACGCCATCGACTGGCAGGCATACTTCCACCTGCGCAACCGCCTCGTAGTCGCCTCGCTGCACCTGCCGAACGACGGTCGCCCGATGGTGGTCAACACCATCAAGGCGACCCTGAAACACCTGCTGTGCCTGGAGTATTCGACGGTCGCCATCCAGAACGAGGCGATCCGCGACTACCTGGCGGGCCCGGACAAGCTCTTCGAGCTGCTGCCGTCCGCGCTGGGCAAGGTGCACGCCATGCGCAAGGAATTCCCGGACGCGGTGATCGTGCCGTCCTCCACCGAACTGCCGATGGCCTCGCATGCCGAGGTCGGCGCGGTCGGTGAGCCGGGCAATCCACTGGCCAAGGTGACTCGCCTCGGCAAGGGCGTGCTGCACAACTTCCGCAAGGCCAACCCGAAGCATCACGAGACCCCGCAGCTGAACGTCCCCACGCTGGACGCGCGCTGGTTCCTGCTGTCGCAGGTGGACGGCGTCACCGTTACCACCGCCGACGGCCGCGGCGTCGTCTACCGTAAGCGGGATCCGCGAAAGGCCATGGAGCTGTTCAAGGAAGCGATGCGCCTGCGCAAGGAGCTGGCCGAGCGCTTCCCGGAGGTGCGTGAGCAGTATCGTCGCGCGCACGCTCACCTCACCAGCAAGGCCGCGTGGGAGAACGTCTTCGGTATCGATACTGAATCAAGGAACGAGCCCAAATGACGGCTGCACAGCCAACTTCGAGCCCGGACCGCGGACTGCACGTGGTCCCGGACGCACCGGCGGCCCCGGTCGCGTCCCCGGCCGAGGTCAAGATCATCAACCTGGTGCAGGGCACCATCGGTCAGAACCCGCAGGTCATCAAGGCGGCGCGGGGAATGTCGCACTTCGGTGAGCATTCGCTCGGCTGGATCGGCATCGCCGCGGTCGGCGCGCTGGTTGACAAGCCGCGCCGCCGGGAGTGGGCCGGGGTCGCCGTCGGCGCGTTCGGCGCGCACGCGGCGAGTGTCGTGATCAAGCGGATCGTCCGCCGCAAGCGTCCGCACGACCCGTCCGTGCAGGTCAACGTGTCGACGCCGTCGAAGCTGAGCTTCCCGTCCTCGCACGCGACATCCACTACGGCGGCGGCTGTGTTGCTCGGCCGACTGACCGGGCTACCCTTGCCTGCGGTGCTCGTCCCGCCGATGCTGCTCTCCCGGGTCGTCCTCGGCGTGCACTACCCCACCGACGTGCTCGCGGGTTCGGCGCTCGGCGCCGCATCGGCGGCCGCCGTGCTCGCCGCCGAAAAGAGACTCTCGAAGTGACCGCCCAGGAAAGAGCCATCGTTGACATGAGCGAAGAGCCCACCAGCACCGACCTAGCCGAGGCGGTCATCAAGGGACCGCCGAAGACGTTGAGCGGCGGCCTGATCAAGGCCATGCGCCCGCGTCAGTGGGTCAAGAATGTGCTGGTGCTGGCCGCGCCGCTGGCCGCCGGCAAGACCGCGACCGGCGATCTGGTGATCACCGACCTCACCGTGCTGTGGCACGTCGGCATCGCCTTCGTGGTGTTCTGCCTGGCCGCCTCGGGCATCTACCTGGTCAACGACGCCCTCGATGTCGAGGCCGACCGGGCGCACCCGACCAAGCGGTTCCGGCCCATCGCCGCCGGTGTGGTGCCGGTGAACCTGGCCTACGTGCTGTCGGTGGTGCTGCTGGCCGGCTCGATCCTGCTGTCCTTCGTCGCGAACTGGCATCTGGCCGTGGTGATGGCGGTCTACATCGGTATCCAGCTGGCCTACTGCTTCGGCCTCAAGCACCAGGCCGTGCTCGACATCTGCATCGTGTCCTCGGGCTTCCTGCTGCGCGCGGTCGCGGGTGGCGTGTCCTCGGATATCCGTCTGTCCCAGTGGTTCCTGCTGATCATGGCCTTCGGCTCGCTGTTCATGGCGACCGGAAAGCGCTACGCCGAGTTGAAGATCGCGCTCGACACCGGTGCGAAGATCCGCAAGTCGCTGGAGTACTACACGCCGACCTACCTGCGTTTCGTGTGGACCCTGTCCGCCACCGCGGTGGTCGTGTTCTACGGTCTGTGGGCATTCGAGCAGGACAAGACCAAGGACACCATCTGGTTCGCCATCTCGATGATCCCGTTCACCATCGCCATCATGCGATACGCGGTGGATGTCGATCGCGGCGAAGCGGGTGAGCCCGAAGAGATCGCCCTGGGGGACCGGGTCCTCCAGTTCCTCGCAATCGCCTTGATCGGAGCGGTAGGTGTCGCTGTCTATCTCACCTGACGTGGTAGAGGGAGAAGAGCGAGAGGTGGGCGCGCCGACGGCACAGTTGCCGCTCGGTCGCGCCCGTCGGCGTGCGGACGATGGGCCGCGCGGCTTCTCGCGACTATCCCGCGCCACGTTCATCGGTGGGATCGTGCTGACCGCGACGCTGTTCGCGGCCGGTGCGTGGCAGCGCCGCTGGATCGCCGACGACGGCCTGATCGTGCTGCGCACGGTCCGAAACCTGCTGGCGGGCAACGGACCGGTCTTCAATGCGGGCGAACGCGTCGAGGCCAACACCTCGACGGCGTGGACCTTCATCGTCTACTTCTTCAGCTGGCTGACGCAGGCCCGGCTCGAGTATGTGGTGCTCGGCATCGCGCTCACGCTGTCGGTGCTGGCCATCGTGTTCGCCATGCTCGGCACCGCGCGGCTGTGGGGCGGAACGCGTTCCGCGCTGCTGGTGCCCGCGGGCGTGCTGGTCTACATCGCGCTGCCGCCGGCCCGCGACTACGCCACCTCGGGCCTCGAGTCCTGCCTGGTCATCTTCTGGCTGGCGGTGCTCTGGTGGGGCATGGTGCGCTGGAGCCAGGCCGAGAAGGTCCGGCCCGCCGCCTTTTTCGCCCTGGTCTTCTTCGCCGGACTGGCTCCGCTGATCCGGCCGGAGATGACGCTGGTCGGCGCGCTCGCGCTGGCCATGCTGTTCTGCGCGCCGGTGCCGGATACCCGCCTTAGGGCCTGGTTATTTCGAGTGCTGGTGGTGGGAGTGGCCGGGCTGGTGCCGATCGCGTACCAGATCTGGCGGATGGGCTACTACGGTCTGCCCTACCCGAATACCGCGGTGGCCAAGGACGCCGGTGGCGCCAAGTGGCACCAGGGCTTCATCTATCTGTGGGATCTGGTCGGTCCGTACTGGCTCTGGCTGCCGCTGCTGATTCTGCTGATCGCCGGGCTGGCGCTCGCGCGTCAGCGCCGCGCGGACGGGGCCGACGGTCGCCACGCGGTCACCGAGGAGACCTCGAAGTCGGGTCTGCGCGGACGGATTCACCGTTTCAGCGTCTGGCTGCGTACCCCGGCCGCGGTGGTCACCCTCATGCTGGTCAGCGGTCTGGTGCTGACCGTCTACGAGATCCGCGTCGGCGGCGACTTCATGCACGGCCGCATGCTGCTGCCGCAGCTGTTCTGCCTGACCCTGCCGGTGGCGGTGCTGCCGATCCGGTTGCCGCGGCGCTCGGCCGAGCGGCCGTCCGGAATGCGCGGGCTGGATTGGGTTTTCGTCGTCGTGCTGGCGGCCTTCGCGGGCACGGCGGTCTGGGCGCTGTTCGCGGCCAACACCACCGCCATCACCGCGGGCACCAAGATCCGCGCCAACGGCATTGTGGACGAGCGCATCTACTACGTGCTCAATACCGGTCACGACCACCCGATCACGGCCGAGGACTACCTGGACTACCCGCGCATCCGCGCCATGGTCCGCGATATCGCGAACTCGCCGGACGGGGCGCTGCTGCTCAACTCGCCGTCGTTCATGAACTGGTACCTGGTGCCCGCGCCGGTGCCGGACGGCAACAAAGAGCACGTCGTCTTCTTCCTGAATCTCGGCATGACCAGCATGAACGTGCCACTGGACGTGCGGGTCATCGATCAGATGGGCCTGGCGTATCCGCTTGCGTCGCATACCGATCGGTTGACCGACGGCCGCATCGGCCACGACAAGAACCTCTACCCCGACTGGGTGGTCGTGGACACCGGCATGGTGGACCGGCACCCGTGGATGCCGTGGTTCCTGGACGAGAAGTGGTCGGACGAGGCGCGCACCGCCCTGTCCTGCCCGGACACCCAGGCGATGCTGGCCTCCTCGCGGGCCCCGCTGACGTTCGATCGCTGGCGGCACAATCTGATGCAGGCGTTCACCTTCGCCAAGTACCGCATCGATCGGGTGCCGAAGTACGAGATCCAGCGCTGCAACCTGGTGGATCCCACGTTGCCGCCGCCCGCGCCCCCGAAGTAGCGCGACCGGAGTAGCGAGATACGAAGCCCCGCATCCACACCGGATGCGGGGTTTTCTCTTGCGCGTGAGGGGGTTTGACCGAAACGTCACGGTCGGGACGCGAGATATGGGATGCTGTCTCGATTTGGTAACACCCCGGCGTGGGTTTCGCGATAAGCTCCGCGAGTACTCCCGTTGCCGACCCAGAAATCCGCTGTGCGGCAACGGTTGTCGCAATACGATTCCGGGCGGGTAGCAGGGAGGCCCGGGGCGCACAGATGGAAGGCCGAATATGCGGGGCGTGACGGTTAAGGGCGGGGCGCGGAGCTGGTTGCGCAAGACGGTGCTGGGCGTCGCCCTGGCAACCATGGTGCCGCTGGGGGTTTCGGTCCTCGGCACGGCGCCGGCGCAGGCCGCCTACAGTCCGGACGGCATGGACTTCTACGTCGACTCCGTGATGGGGCCGATCAAGAACCGCGTCTTCCGCGCGGCCGACGGCAATACCAACCGGGTGGTCTATGCGCTGGACGGGGAACGCGCGCGGGACGACCTCAACGGCTGGGAGGTCAATACCGATGTCGCCCATGCCCTGACGGCCGCCAATATCAATGTCGTCATGCCGATCGGCGGCCAGTCCAGCTGGTACGCCGACTGGAACTCGCCGAGCACCTTCCTCGGGCTGCCCGCGGGCACCGCCTCGCAGCAGTCCGGATCCGGTATCACGCAGGCACTTTCGGGTGGCCCGGGCAAGTCCTACACCTACAAGTGGGAAACGTACCTGAGCCAAGAACTGCCCAACGCGCTGCGCGATCGCCTCAGCTTCAGCTCGAGCCGCAACGGCATCTTCGGGCTGTCCATGAGCGGCGGCTCCGCCTTCATGCTGGCGGCGTTCCACCCGAACCAATTCTCCTACGCCGGTTCGATGTCCGGCGCGCTGGACCTGTCGCTGCCCGGCATGCGCGACGCCATCCGGGTGGCCATGGTCGACGCCGGCGGCTACAACGTCGACGCGCTGGCGGGTCCCAAGGACCTCAAGTGGCAGCACCTCGATCCCTTCCAGTTCGCGCCCAAGCTGAAGGCCAACGGCACCCACCTGTTCATCTCCGCGGGTAGCGGGCTGCCGGGTTCGGTCGGCGACATCAATGCCACCGTCATCCAGGCCATGGGGATCGAGGCGGTTTCGCTGGTGGGCACCAAGGCCTTCCAGGCGCGCTGGGCCGCGCTCGGCGGCGGCAATATCGTCGCCGACTATCCGGCCATCGGCGTGCACAACTGGAAGAACTGGGAAGGCGAGATGGGCCGGATGATTCCGGACCTGTCGAACAACATCGGTTGATACCGGAGCCCATGCCTAGACTTTGCTGAGAGTTGGCGCGCGCCTTGGTCATTCGCCGCGAGTGATAGGGGATGCTGAAGGCGCGCAGTGAGGTTCGTGCAGTCTGGAGTGATAGCTGTTGAGTATGAGTCTGCGGGGGTCGAATTCGACTCGGGAGTCGCATCCAGGCACTGATCTGCGCCACATTCCGCGCCGAGCGTGGCGCTCGTCACTTTCGTCACGATCGGATAACACCCCGTTTGCTCATCCGCGATAGGGTCGCCGAGACCTCTGCCGGAGTCACGAGCATTCGGCGAGACCGAACCACAGGAAAGGCCGGACAAATCAATGCGAGGCGATAGACGTCAGAGATCCCGCGGTTGGCTCAAGAACTCCGTGGTCGGATTGGCTCTGGCGATTGCACTGCCGTTCGGGGTGTCGGCGGTGGGCGCCGGGACCGCGAGCGCGGCACTCGACCCCAGCGGCTTCGACTTCTACGTCGACTCGGCCTCCATGGGCCCGGTCAAGTCGCGCGTCTTCCGCGCGGCCGACGGGAACACCTCCCGCGTCGTCTATGCCCTCGACGGCATGCGCGCCGGGCAGGACCTCAGCGGCTGGGAGATCAACACCGACATCACCCACGCGCTGACCGCCGCGAACATCAACGTGGTCATGCCCATCGGTGGTCAGTCCAGCTTCTACGCCGACTGGAACGCGCCCAGCAGCATCCTCGGCGAGGGTGGCGGCAGCGGCTCGGCGGGCTCCTCCTCGCTGTCCTCCTCCGGCTCGGCCTCGGGTTCGTCCTCGGGCTCCGGCGCCTTCCAGCTGCTCGGTGGCGGCCCCGGCAAGAGCTACCGGTACACCTGGGAGACCTTCCTGTCCCAGGACCTGCCGAACGCGCTCAATGCGCGACTGGGCTTCAGCAAGACCCGCAACGGCATCTTCGGTCTGTCGATGGGTGGATCCGGCGCGCTGACGCTGGCCGCCTACCACCCGGACCAGTTCAGCTTCGCCGGTTCGTACTCCGGCTACCTGAACATCTCCGCCCCCGGCATGCGCGAGGCCATCCGCATCGCGATGATCGACGCCGGCGGCTACAACGTGGACTCGATGGCCCCGCCGTGGGGACCGCAGTGGCTGCACATGGACCCGTTCGTGTTCGCCCCGCGCCTCAAGGACGCCAACACCCGCCTGTGGATCTCCGCCGCGAGCGCCATCCCGGGTGCGGGTGACGTCACGGGCATCATGCCGGTCATCCAGGGTGTGCCCCTGGAGGCTCTCGCCCTGGTGAACACCCGTGCCTTCCAGGCCCGGATGCTCTCCATCGGCGCCAACAACGTGAACTACGACTTCCCGGCCACCGGTGTCCACAACTGGAACAACTGGAACGCCGAGGTCTACCGGATGATCCCGGACCTCTCGAACAACATCGGGTAGTCCAGAGCTGTCTCGAAACGAAGCCCCCGTCCGTTGCCGGACGGGGGCTTCTTTCATGATCTTTCGCGACTCGCCGCAGTGACCACCGGGGACACGCCCGCCTGGTCATCCGATACTCGTCTGGTAGCGAAGATGAGTTCTGCGTGATCAGTGTTCTGCTCAAACCGAGAAGGGCTGGGTCGATGCGGGTTCGAGGCTTCACACGAAAGGTCATGGGCGTCGCCGCTGCCGCCCTGCTGATGCCATTCGGGGTGGCGGTGATCGAATCGCCACCGGCGGCCGCGGCATTCGATCCCGCCATCTTCGACTTCTGGGTCGACTCCCCGGTCATGGGGCCGATCAAGACCCGCATCCTGCGTGCCCGCGACGGCAATACCCAGCGGGTCGCGTATGTGCTCGACGGCCAGCGTGCGCAGGAGGACCTGAACGGCTGGGAGATCAATACCAATGTGCCGCAGGTGTTGGCCGACTGGAACATCAATGTGGTGATGCCGGTCGGCGGCCAGTCCAGCTTCTACGCGGACTGGGACGCGCCGAGCTCGTTCTTCGGCGTCCCGGCGGGCTCCGGTTCGGCGGCCTACGGCACCGGTTCGGGCGCGACCGAGGCGATGGGCGGTGGTCCGGGCAAGAGCTACCGCTACGCCTGGGAGGACTTCATCACCAACCATCTGCGCTGGGAACTGCAGAATCGCCTGGGCTTCAACCCCAATCGCAACGGCATCTTCGGCCTGTCCATGGGCGGCAGTGCGGCACTGACGCTGGCCGCCTACCACCCCGACTTCTTCAGCTACGCCGGTTCGTACTCCGGATACCTGAACATCTCCGCTCCCGGCATGCGCGAGGCCATCCGGGTCGCCATGCTCGACGCGGGTGGTTACAACGTGGACAGCATGGCTCCGCCCTGGGGGCCGAGCTGGCTGCGGATGGACCCGTTCGTCTTCGCGCCGACCCTCATCGGGAACAACACCCGGGTGTGGGTCTCGGCGGGTAGCGGTGCGCCCATGCCCGAGGACCTGGACATTCCGCTCGGCGCCGCGGCCGACCGCCTGATCCGCGGTGCGCCGCTGGAAGCCTTGGCGCTGGCCAACTCTCGCGCCTTCCAGGTTCGCATGCTCACCCTGGGCGCGCAGAATGTCGTCTACGACTTCCCGCCCAACGGCCTGCACGCCTGGACCAACTGGGCCAATGACGCGTACCGCATGATTCCGGACATGTCCGGAAATATCGGATAGACCGAACGAATCGATGGCCGTCATCCCGCGGGGGTGGCGGCCATCGACGTTTCGCATCACGTTTTGGTCGCGTGAGGTGTTTTGATAGCCATCGGCTCCGAACCGGAGCTTATGAAGATTCAGCGGCAACAGCTTCTGCATTTCGGTGGTGGTCGATGATGACCACACTCGTGAAAGGCGAGTCGATGCGGTCTGTTCGAGTGCTTCGCGGTGTACTGCGGCGGTCCGTTCTGGGACTCGCTGTGGCTGTTGCCGTTTCACTGTCCGGGACAATCGCGGCGGGTACTGCGCACGCCGCATTCGATCCGGGCGGCTACGACTTCTGGGTCGATTCCAGCATGGGCCCGATCAAGTCGCGGATCTTCCGCGCCCAGGACGGCAATACCCAGCGGGTGGTGTACGCGCTGGACGGATTGCGGGCCCGCAACGACCTTTCCGGCTGGGAGAACGACACCGACGTCGAGCGCGCGCTCACCGCGTGGAATATCAATGTGGTGATGCCGGTCGGCGGCCAGTCCAGCTTCTATTCGGACTGGGTGGCCCCGAGCAACACCAATGGCCAGGCCGTCCCGTATGCCTGGGAGACCTTCCTCACCCGGGATCTGCGCACTGCGCTGGCGGCCCGGCTGGGCTTCAATCCGCGCGGGAACGGCGTGTTCGGGCTGTCCATGGGTGGCAGCGCCGCGCTGGTGCTGGCGGCCTATCATCCGGACCAGTTCCGTTATGCCGGATCGTATTCCGGGTATTTGAATATTTCCGCGCCCGGCATGCGGGAGGGCCTGCGCGCCGCGCTGCTGGATGCGGGCGGATACAACATCGACGCCATGTGGGGACCGCCGTGGAGCGAATTGTGGCTGCGCAACGATCCTTTCGTATTCGCGCCGCGGCTGCGCGACAACGGCACCCGGCTGTGGATCTCGAGCGGAAACGGGCTGCCCGGTCAGCGGGATGTGGTGCGAAGCCCCCTGGACGCATACAACGTCGGGAATGCGATGGGTCTGGAAGCGATAGCACTGGCGAATACCCGCGCGTTCCAGGCCCGGCTGGACTCGCTGGGCGCGAACAACGCGGTCTTCGACTTCACCGACAACGGCGTGCACAACTGGCCGTACTGGGCCGACCAGGTCTACAAGATGCTGCCGGACCTGAGTGCGAACCTCGGTTGAGCGATTCCGCCAAGAGGGATGCGGCGTAAGGGTTTTCCACGTTGCCGCGACATCACGAAGGATTCGCGATATGGTCACCGCACCATTACGGTCATATGCGATGGTGTGAATCCCCTAACCATTGAGCATGACCTTGCCAATCGCTCGGAGCGTCGAATACCCTCCAGCGAGCGCAAGTGTGACCAACCCGTGGTAGCGCTTCGCTCGCAGAGAAGAGTCGGGATTCGCTGCGAGTGCTGATCGCGTATGTCCACGCATGGCTTCGTCATGCCCGCGTGCGCGATTGACAACTTAAAACACCGCAGTAGCGCAGTACTGCGGTAGAGAAGGAGCAGTATCCATGCGTTTCGGCAGGTCCGCCATGCCGGGAGTAGGCCGTGCGCAGAGTGGTTGGCGCACACGGCTCGTCGCCGCCACCGTCACCGCGGCGGCTCTCGCAGTCCCGACCGCTTCACTGGCCGCCCCGTCCATCGCCTCGGCCGCTCCGGCGTTCGGCATCGCTCATCGCGGTGCCCCGGGCAGCTTCGAAGAGCTGATGGTTCCCTCGAGCATGGGCCCGATCAAGGTTCAGGTGCAGTGGGCCAAGAACGGCGGCAGCTCCGCGGTCTACATGCTCGACGGCATGCGCGCCCAGGACGATCACAGCGCGTGGGCCAATGCCAACGAGGGCGACGCCCCCGGCATCTTCGCCAATGACGACGTGAACGTCATCATGCCGGTCGGTGGCCAGTCCAGCTTCTACGCCGACTGGGTCTCCCCGTCCAACACCAACGGTCAGAAGTTCACCTACAAGTGGGAGACCTTCCTGACCAAGGAACTCCCCGATTTCCTTTCCGGATACGGGGTTGCGCGCAACAACGTCGCGATCGCGGGCCTGTCCATGGGTGGCTCCGCCGCCCTGATGATGGCCGCCTACCACCGCGACATGTTCAAGCAGGCCACCTCGATGTCGGGTTACCTGAACCTGTCCGCGCCGGGCATGCGTGAGGCCATCCGCATCGCCATGCTGGACGCGGGTCGCTACAACGTGGATTCCATGGCCGCGCCGTGGAGCCCGGCCTGGCTGCGCATGGACCCCTTCGTGTTCTCGCCGCAGCTCAAGAACCTGCCGATGTTCATCTCGGCGGGTAGCGGCATCCCCGGCCGGTACGACGGCGTCGGCTCCTTCGGCGACGCGTTCAACACCGGTAATGCCATTGCGCTGGAAGCGCTCTCGATGGTGAACACCCGTGCCTTCCAGGCGCGGCTGGGTCAGATCGGCGTTCCGGCGCAGTTCGACTTCGAGGTCACCGGCACCCACAAGTGGGGTTACTGGCACGACGAGCTGATCAAGGCCCGTCCGCAGATGCTGAGCGCCCTCGGTCTCGCCTGATCTCATAGCGTGAACGAATGAACCGGTCACCCGACAGGGTGGCCGGTTCTTTTATGCCTCCCCATGATTCGCCGCGACGGGGTAGAAAACGTATGTGACAGCTGTGGCAATTGGTAGATGGGGGAGAGGCGGCCGCAGAGTGCTGGTCGCGCTCGCGGTAGCCACGACAGCCGTGCTGACGGTGGGGACGGCCTATGCGGAACCGGGAGCGGCGCCGCCGACGGGGGATCCGGCCAAGCCCACCAAGCCGGAGATCCGAAATGTGGTGTGGCTGAGCAACAGACGGGTGGCCCTGTGGGTGGACTCACCCGCCATGGGCACGCAGATCCAGGTCCAGCTGCTGCTGGCCCGGGACTGGAACACCAAGCCGGACGCCAAATTCCCGGCCCTGTTCATGCTCGACGGCCTGCGCGCCACCGACGATCAGAGCGGTTGGACCAAAGACGCTGGGGCCGAGGCCTTCTACGCCGACAAGAACGTCACCGTGGTGCTACCGGTGGGTGGCGCGGCGAGCTTCTACTCCGACTGGAAGCAGCCCGACAACGGCAAGATCTACAAGTGGGAAACCTTCCTCACCAGGGAATTACCGCCGCTGCTGGACCGTGATTGGCGGACCACCAATGTGCGCGGCGTGGCCGGACTGTCCATGGGCGGGACCGCGGCCATGACGCTGGCGGGCCGCAACCCTGGCTTCGCGCGCTATGCGGCGTCCTTCTCCGGCATGCTCACCCTCACGACTCTCGGTATGCCGCAGGCGGTTGCGTACGCCATGCGGGACGCGGGCGGCTACCACGCCGATGCCATGTACGGGCCACCCACAGACGGGGAGTGGGAGGCGCACGATCCCTACGCGCTGGCGGAAAAACTGAAGGGCCTCAGCCTGTATGTGTCCAGCGGCAGTGGGCTGGCGGGCGTCTACGACCTTCCCGCGGGCATCCCGGGTGTCAGTACCAACTGGTCGGGCATGGCGCTGGAGGTGTTGTCCCGCTTCTCTTCTCAGCAGTTCGTGGCCAAGCTGAACAAACTGAGCATCCCGGTGCAGGTCAACTATCGGGCCTCGGGCACGCACTCCTGGCCGTACTGGGATTTCGAGATGCGGCAGTCCTGGCCGCAGGCGGCGTCCGCGCTGGGGGTGGAGGCGGCCAAGCCGGACTGCGCCTCGGCGGGTGCGATTCTGCCTGTGGCACTGGCGAAGTCGTGGCTGGGCGACTGCCTGACCGCGGAGTATCCGCTGGCGGGCGGTGCGGCACAGGACTTCCGGGGCGGCCGGGTGCTGTGGTCGGCGGCCGGTGGCGCGCATCCGGTGGGCGGCATGATCGGTGGCACGTACGAGGGCGCGTCGGGACCCGCTGGGGCACTCGGCTTTCCCACCTCCGACGAAACGCCCATACAGGGCGGGGCGCAACAGGTCTTCCAGCACGGCACCATCGTCTTCCGGGACGGCAAGGCCGAGATACACGCCAGCTGAACGGGATACCCGCCGGTTAGCTCCGAGCCGACTGTAGAGTGCACCGTTGTCCGTGACTCCCGTCACGTCGGTGTGCTTTCCCCCTGCGGTTCAGGAGATCGATCTCTATGGCAGTACAGGGCGCCTCGTCATGCCCGCAGAACGGTTCGGCTCGGAAGATCAAGCACGGCAAATCCCGGCGCAGGCCGGGCTGGCGTCGCGTCCTCGCGGCCGCCGCGGCGGTGCTGGCCTTGCCCGCCCTGGCCGGACCCGCGCTCGCCATGCCCACGCACCCGCTGCATCGCGGCACCCCCGAGGGCGGGTTCGAGGAACTGCTGGTGCCCTCGAGCATGGGCCCGGTCAAGGTGCAGGTGCAGTGGGCCCGCCACGGTGGTGACGCCGCGCTGTATCTGCTCGACGGCCTGCGCGCCCGCGACGACTTCAATGCCTGGACCTTCGAGACCAACGCGCTGCAGCAGTTCGCCGAGGACAACGTCACCCTGGTGATGCCGGTCGGCGGCCAGTCCAGCTTCTACACCGACTGGCGCGCACCCTCGGGCACCAACGGGCAGAAGCTCACCTACCGCTGGGAGACCTTCCTGACCCAGGAGCTGCCCGCCTTCCTGGAGGGCTTCGGCGTCTCCCGCACCAACAATGCGGTGGCGGGGTTGTCCATGGGCGGGTCGGCGGCGCTGGCATTGGCCGCGTATCACCGCGACCAGTTCAAGCACGCGTCCTCGTTCTCCGGCTACCTCAATATTTCGGCGCCCGGTATGCGCGAGGCGATTCGGATCGCCATGCTCGACGCGGGCCGGTTCAATGTGGATTCCATGGCCTGGCCGTGGAGTCCGGCCTGGCTGCGCATGGACCCCTTCGTCTTCGCTCCGCAGCTGCGCAATCTGCCGCTCTACATCTCCGCCTCGTGGGGTGTGCCGGGTGCGCACGACAATCCGGACGGCCCGGTCGGCATCTTCAACACCGTCAATGCCGTTGCCCTGGAAGCGCTGTCGATGGTGAACACCATCTCCTTCATGGCCCGGATGAACCAGCTCGGCATCGGCGCGCACTACAGCCTGCCGGTGAAGGGCACCCATTCGTGGGGCTACTGGCAGGACCAGCTGGCCGGCGCCCGGCCCGACATCCTGGCGGCTCTCGGGGTGTCGTAGAGCGACACGCCGCGCGCCAAGTAGAAACTGGTCGTTTGCTGTAGGCCTGTTCGTTTCCGTGTGTCCTACCGGGAGTTGAGTGCTCCCGGAGGTACAACACTTGTGTGGCTGGTGTTGTCCGTGGGATCAAGCGAGGGCGTACGCGTTGGGTGGCATGCGCCGCGGCAGCGGTATTACCGCTGGCCGCGAGCGTTTTCGTGGGAACCGGTGCGGCGACGGCCGCACCCGATGCCCCCGCCGCGAATCCGGCGAGCATCCAGAAAATGACGTGGGTCAGCGACCGCCGCGTCACCGTGTGGGTGAACTCGCCCGCCTCCGGTGCGCCGGTAGAAATCCAGTTGCTGCTGCCCCGCGACTGGAATGCGAAGCCGGACGCCAGGTTCCCCGTCGTCTACATGCTCGATGGCCTGCGCGCCACCGACGAGGAGAACGGCTGGACCAAGGACGCGGGCGCGGCCGGCTTCTTCGCCGACAAGAACGCGCTGGTGGTGCTGCCGATCGGCGGTCAGTCCAGCTTCTACGCCGACTGGCTGGCCCCCGACAACGGCCGCAACTACCAGTGGGAGACCTTCCTGGTCCGCGAGCTCCCGCCGCTGCTGGAGAGCCAGTTCCGGGCCACCGATGTGCGTGCGGTGGAGGGCCTTTCGATGGGCGGCACCGCGGCCATGATGCTGGCCGCGCGCAATCCCGGCTGGGTGCGCTCGGCGGCCTCCTACTCCGGCTTCCTCACGCTGACCTCGCTGGGCATGCCGCAGGCGGTCAACTTCGCCATGCACGACGCGGGCGGCTACGACTCCAGCAAGATGTTCGGCCCGCCGTCCAGCCCGGCCTGGAAGGAACACGACCCGTACGAGCTGGCCGACAAGCTCAAGGGCGTGGCCCTGTACGTGTCGAGCGGCAACGGCGTGGCGGGTACCACCGATCCGCTCTCCGACATTCCGGGCATCACCACGAATTACGCGGGCCTCGGCCTCGAGGTGCTGTCGCGGTTGAGCACCCAGAACTTCGTGGCCAAGCTGAGCAAGCTGAACATCCCGGTCTCGGTGAACTACCGCCCCTCGGGCACCCACACCTGGCCCTACTGGGATTTCGAGATGCGCCAGGCGTGGCCGCAGACCGCCGCCGCGATCGGCGTGGATGCCACCGCCCTGGATTGCAAGGTGGCCGGCGCGATCGCGCCGATCGTGCAGGGCAACAACTGGCTCGGCGACTGCCTCTCCGGTGAATACGGGGTACCCGGCGGCGTCTCCCAGGACTTCCGGGGCGGCAAGGTGCTGTACTCGCAGGCCACCGGCGCGCAGCCGGTCGCCGGTGCGATCGGCGGCAGCTACGCCGGACTGGGCGGCGCGGCAAGCGGTTTGGGCTTCCCGATCGCGGGCGAGGGCGGACTGCCCGACGGCCGCGGTCGGTTGCAGCCCTTCCAGCACGGGTCGGTCTACTGGACCCCGCAGACCGGCGCGCAGGCGGTGCGCGGCGCGATCTTCGACGAATGGGCCAAGGGCGGCTACGAGCGCGGCCCGGCCGGATACCCCAATGGCCAGGAGGCTCGCACGCCGCAACGGGACGGCGTGGTGCAGGGTTTCGAGAACGGGCCCGTCTACTTCAGCTCGAAGACCGGCGCGCACCTGGTGCAGGGTCTGATCCTCGGTAAGTACGGGCAGCTCGGATTCGAGAACAGCCCTTACGGATTCCCGACCTCGAATGAGGCGCCGCTGCGTGACTTCGGCCGCTACAGCGCCTTCGAGGGCGGCAATATCTACTGGAGTCCGCTCTCGGGTGCGTGGGGCGTGCGCAACGGCCCGATCATGGATGCCTGGCGCGCAACCGGATTCGAGAACGGTCCGCTGGGCTACCCGCTCTCGGACGAGGGCGAGATCCCCGGCGGCGCGCAGCAGACCTTCCAGGGCGGCACCGTCACCATCCGCGACGGCCACGCCACCGCCGCCACCCTCGACGGCCGCCCCATCACCATCCCCGGCAGCGAGCAGCCCAAACCGGCTCCGGGACAGCCGCAGCCTGCCGCCCAGGCGCCCGCGATCCAGCTCCCGGGCCTGCCCGCACTGCCCCTGCCCGCTGCTCCGGCCGCGCCCGCACCGGCCGCGCCTGCGCCTGTCGCGCCTGCGCCTGTCGCGCCCGCGTCCGCCGCACCCGCTCCCGCCCCGCAGCCCGCGGCGGCTCCCGCGCCCGTCCCGGACCCCGAGCCCGCAGGTCCGCCGCCGGTTCCGGCGCTCGGCCCCGAGGTTCGTCCCAACTAAGAACTGGATGAGGTTCCGTTGTGGCCCGGGACTAGTGCCCGGGTTGCGGTTAGCCTGGGGGCGACCTTTTGCCCTTGGACAGATATAGGAAGCGAATTAGATGCACGGGACCCGTGGAAAGCTGGTCGGCGTGGTGGCCGCCATCGCCGCTGCCGGACTGCTCGCCGCCTGCGGTAGCAACGACTCGACCGCCAAGAGCACGCCCACGCTGACCACTACGAGCGCAGCGGCCGCAGCGCCCACGACACCGGCAGCGGGCACGCCCTCGACCACGGATCAGCAAGCGCCGCAGCCCGCGCCGGATTCCGCGACCTCCTCGCCCGAGCGCCCGCAGCCGGTGCCGAGCCAGTTCATCACCACCCCCAGCGGTTCGCCGGCGCTGACCGACAAGCAGAAGGGCTTCCTCGACGATCTGAAGAAGGCGGGCATCACCCCCGGTTCCTCCGATATCGCCATCACCGCGGCCGATCTGGTCTGCCAGGGCAAGGCGGAGAACGCCCCGCAGGATCAGATCATCACCTACGTGACCGCCATCGCCGGTTCCGATCCGTCCTTCGACCAGTCCAAGATGTCGGTCGAGCAGGCCGGCAAGATCTACTACGACGTCGCCTCGAAGAGCTACTGCAGCAAGTGACGACGCGACGCCGAATCGGACGACGCCGGCCGCGCCCGGCGGGTTGCCTGCTGCTCGTCATCGCCGCGATCGTGATCGTGGTCGTGGTGGCGCTGCTGCTGTGGTACCTGCTGGCGGGCCGGTTGCGGCTGCCCGGCCCCAAACCGCCGGGCCCGCAACGTCCGACCTCGCAGCCGGCCGACTGTCCGGACGTGCTGCTGCTGTCCGTGCCGGGTACGTGGGAGTCGAACAGCAACGACGACCCCTACAACCCGACCGCGAACCCGGCGTCGCTGATGTTGAACGTCTCCAACCCGATTCGGGCCAAGTTCCCCAACGAACGGCTCGAGGTCTACACCGTCCCGTACGTGGCGCAGTTCTCCAACCCCATCGCCATTCCGCCGGACGGCCAATCCTCCTACAACAACAGCCGTTCCGAGGGCACCAAGCGGGCCACCGATCACCTGGCCGCGACCTACGCCAAATGTCCGCTCACCACCTATGTGTTGGCGGGCTTCTCCCAGGGCGGGGTGATCGTCGGTGATCTGGCCGCGCAGATCGGCGCGGGCAAGGGCCCGATACCCGAGGACCTGGTGCTGGGCGTGACCACCATTGCCGACGGCCGCCGCGATGTCGGTGACCCGGGCGAGGCCGCCGAGATCGGCCCGACCCCGCCGGGCGTCGGCGCGGAGGTGGCACTGCGGGGCCTCAATGTCCCCGGCATCACCATGACCGGACCGCGCGGCGGGTACGGCAAGCTCGCGGGCCGCACCTTCACCATCTGTGCCGCAGGCGATTTGATCTGTGACGCCCCCCGGCAGGCGCTGAACCCGGGCAATGTCCTGGGCAGCCTCAACATCCTGGTGCGGGCCGCGGGCAATCCGGTGCACAGCCTCTACAACGGGTACAAGGTCGACGACAACGGCACCACCGCCACCGAGTGGACCGTGAACTGGGCCTCGGGCTTGATCGAAAACGCCCCGCATCCAGCGCATTCGTAAGGTTTTGCGCAGCGATCCGCAAGCGATCGGGCGCACCATGGATGATGGGTCCTTCGCCGGGTGTGTGACCCCACCCGACCGACCCCCCAGTTTCGGGGTCACCCGGTAAAGTGCTCCGGGTTGCGACACAGCCGAGACCCGGTCCGTGCGGCAACTCACATTCACGTCCTTGTTGTGTCCTATGTGGGGCGCTCCCCAGCCATTTGGAGGCATTCGCGCCGGTGAAGCACTAGCCCAGAGGTGTGAGCTGGGAGATGTTCGGCCGCTCCGAAGCATGGCCGGGCAGCCCCTCTGTAACATGTCCCTGGTTTGAGAACATCTAGCCAATAGACGGTCACCGCGCAGACCGCAACACAATTCTGCAGGTTGGCTCTCCCATGGAGCTGCTCCCGCGGGCGAAGAGAGTCGGGGCCTCACAGGTAACAGCGGCAATGCATGCCGTTCCATGCCGCGTGTGCCTCGGAGGAGAAGAAGGAATGGACGAGACTTTCGACGATTACCTCGACGAAACGGGGAACATCACGATTCCCGAGGGACGCACCCTCGTCGACTACGTCGAGAAGCACACCCACGGTAATGACGCCAATGACTTGGCCTACCGCTACATCGATTACTCACGCGAGCGCGACGGTGAGTACCAGGACCTCACTTGGAGTCAGTTCGGCACGCGGCTGCGCGCGGTGGCCGCCCGACTGCAGCAGGTGACCAAGCGGGGCGATCGGGTCGCGATCCTCGCTCCGCAGGGGCTGGATTACGTCATCTCCTTCTTCGCCGCCATCTACGCGGGCACCATCTCCGTGCCGCTGTTCGATCCGGACGAGCCGGGCCACACCGATCGCCTGCACGCCGTGCTCGGCGACTGCACGCCGTCGGCCATCCTGACCGCGAGCTCCTCCGCGGCCGGTGTCCGCCAGTTCTTCCGCTCGCTGCCCGCGGCCCAGCGCCCGCGCATCATCGCGGTCGACGCGATTCCCGACAGTGTCGGCGAATCCTGGATCCGCCCGGACATCCGCGTGGACGACATCGCGTATCTGCAGTACACCTCCGGCTCCACCCGCGTGCCCGCCGGCGTCGAGATCACCCACCGCGGTGTCGGCACCAATGTGTTGCAGATGGTGAACGCGCTGGATCTGAACGAGAATTCGCGTGGCGTCACCTGGCTGCCGCTCTACCACGACATGGGTCTGCTGACGGTGATCCTGCCCGCCGTGGGCGGCAAGTACATCACCATCATGTCCCCGGCCTCGTTCGTGCGGCGCCCCGCGCGCTGGATCAACGAGCTGGCCGCGGTCGCCGACGGCGCCGGAACCTTCGCCGCCGCACCGAACTTCGCGTTCGAGCACGCCGCCGTGCGTGGTCTGCCGAAGGCGGGCGAGTCGCTGGATCTGTCGAACGTCATCGGCCTGATCAACGGCTCCGAGCCGGTGACCACCAAGTCGATGAAGGCGTTCAACGAGGCCTTCGCCCCGTACGGACTGCCCAAGACCGCCATCAAGCCGTGCTACGGCATGGCCGAGGCCACCCTGTTCGTGTCGGCGACCCGGCACGAGGACGAGGCCAAGGTCATCTACGTGGATCGCCGCGAGCTCAATGCCGGTCGCGTGGTGAAGGTCGAGCAGGGCACCGAGAACGCCATCGCGCAGGTGTCGTGTGGTTACGTCGCGCTGTCGCAGTGGGCCACCATCGTGGACGGCGATTCCATCGGTTCTCCCGAGGGCGCGCGCGAGCTCGCCGACGGTGAGGTCGGCGAGATCTGGTTGCACGGCAACAACATCGGGATCGGGTACTGGGGTCGCGCCGACGAGACCCAGAACACCTTCCGCAACCAGCTGACCCGTCGCCAGGCCGACGGCAGCCACGCGGAAGGCGTTCCGGCCGACGGCATCTGGCTGCGCACCGGCGACTACGGCGTCTACGTGGACGGCGAGCTCTACATCACCGGTCGCGTCAAGGACCTGGTGATCGTGGACGGCCGTAACCACTACCCGCAGGATCTCGAGTACTCCGCCGAGGAGTCCTCGACCATGCTGCGGCCCGGCTTCATCGCGGCCTTCGCGGTCCCGGCGAACCAGCTGCCCGCCGAAGTCTTCGCGCAGGACAGCCATTCGGGTCTGAAGTTCGACGCCGACGATGCCAGCGAACAGTTGGTTATCGTGGCCGAGCGTGGTCCGGGTGCGGGCAAGGCCGATCCGGGGCCGATCACCGACACGGTTCGTGCGGCGCTCTCCACCCGGCACGGCGTCACCGCGCGTGACATCCTGCTCGTTCCCGCCGGGTCGATCCCGCGCACCTCCAGCGGCAAGATCGCGCGTCGTGCCTGCAAGGCTGCTTATTTGGAAGGCACACTGCGTGGTGGTTACACGCAGCAGGCTTTCCCCGATGCACCAGACGAGGAGTGAGACGACCGTCTCACGATGGATGGCGCGAGCCGGGTTCGGCTCGCGCCATTCATGCATGGATCACCAACCCCGATTCACGCCGCGCACCGTACGCAGACAGGTAGCTTGAGGAACTGATGGCTGAGAACGAGGGCACCGACCCCACCCAGACGACCGACAACGCTGCGACGGACGGCGCGCCCGCCGTTCCCAAGCCCGCGATCACCGAGATGTCGGTCGCGGACATGCAGGAGTGGCTGCGCCGCTGGGTATCCGGCGCGACCGGGCAGCCGATCGAGAACATCACGGTGGACCGGCCGATGGAGGAATTCGGCCTCGCGTCGCGGGACGCCCTCGCGCTCGGTGGCGACATCGAGGAGCTGACCGGGGTCGTGCTGAACGCGACCATCGTGTTCCAGCACCCGACCATCGCCTCGCTGGCGGAGCGAATCATCAACGGGGAGCCCGAACTTCCGGCCGAGGGGGCCGACGACTCGTTCTACACCCAGGGTCTGCAGCCGGGCGAGGCGCACGATATCGCCATCGTCGGCCTGTCCACCCGTCTGCCGGGTGCGGGCGATACGCCCGAATCCACCTGGGAATTCCTGATCAATCGCGGTGACGCGATCAGCGAACTACCCGAGGGCCGCTGGTCGGAGTTCCTCGACGATCCGCGTCTGGTGGAGCAGCTCACCAAGACCCAGACCAAGGGCGGCTATCTCGGCCAGGACGTGCTCAAGAGCTTCGACGCCGAGTTCTTCGCCACCTCGCCGGTCGAGGTGGAGCGCATGGATCCGCAGCAGCGGTGGGCGCTCGAGCTGACCTGGGAAGCCTTGGAGCACGCCCGGATTCCCGCCAACACCCTCAAGGGTGAGCAGGTCGGCGTCTTCATCGGCTCGACCAGCACCGAGTTCATGATCATCGCGGGCATGGCGGTCGGCAACGGCGACCCGAACACCCCGCTGTCGGCCGACGGCTACGGCGTCATGGGCAGCGTCTCGGCGATCATCCCCAACCGCGTCTCCTACTTCTACGACTTCCGCGGCCCGTCGGTGGCCATCGACACGGCGTGCTCGTCCTCGCTGGTGGCGGTGCACCAGGCGGTGCGGGCGCTGCGTAATGGCGAGGCCGATCTGGCGCTGGCCGGTGGCACCAACGTGCTGCTGTCGCCCGCCGCGACGATCGCCTTCGACGCGAACGGCGGCGTGGCCAAAGACGGTCACATCAAGGCGTTCTCGAACGACGCCGACGGCATGGTTCGCTCCGAGGGCGCGGCGCTGGTGGTACTCAAGCGCCTCGCCGACGCCGAACGCGACGGCGACACCGTCTACGCGGTCATCAAGGGCTCCGCGGTCAACAGCGACGGCCGCTCCAACGGCCTGCTCGCCCCGAACCCGGAGGCGCAGGTCGCGGTGCTGCGCCAGGCGTACCGGGATGCCGGAATCCCGCCGTCCCAGGTCGATTACATCGAGGCGCACGGCACCGGCACCCCCATCGGCGACCCGATCGAGGCGGACGCGCTGGGCCGCGTCATCGGCCGCGGCCGGGACGCCGACAAGCCCGCACTGCTGGGTTCGGCCAAGACCAACTTCGGCCACATGGAGGCCGCCGCGGGTGCCGCCAGCCTGGCGAAGGTGATCATGGCGTTGCAGCACAACGTCATTCCGCCGCACCTCAACTATGCCGGTCCGAGCCCGTTCATCGCGTTCGACCAGGCGAACCTGAAGGTCATCGACGAGGCGACCGAGTTCCCGCGCTACAGCGGCAAGGCCACCATCGGCATCTCCGGCTTCGGTTTCGGTGGCACCAACGCGCACGTGGTCGTGCAGGAGTACGTGCCGACCCCGGCCGCCCTGGAACTGCCCGAGACCACCGACCTCGACGACGAGACCACGTCGGTGGTCGCCGAGGCCGAGGCCATCACGGAAGCCGCTGCGCCGGAACCGGAGTGGGGCAACCGCGAAGAGCCGATGCCGTACATCATCCCGGTGTCCGGCTACCTGCCCTCGCGTCGTAAGCGTGCCGCCAAGGATCTGGCCGACTGGCTGGAATCCGAAGCGGGACAGGCGACTCCGCTGGTGGACCTGGCCCGCACGCTGGCCAAGCGCAACCATGGCCGCTCGCGCGGTGTGGTGGTCGCCAAGACGCACGAGGAAGCCGTCGCGGGCCTGCGGGCCATCGCCGAGGGCAAGCCCGGCAACGGCGTCTACACCGCGGATTCCCCTGCGCCCCTGGGCGCGCTGTGGGTGATGGCCGGTTTCGGTGCGCAGCACCGCAAGATGGGCAAGCAGCTCTACACCGAGAACTCGATCTTCCGCAAGGCCGTCGACCAGGTCGACGAGCTGGTCGTCGATGAGGCCGGGTACTCGGTCAAGGAGATGATCCTCGACGACTCCATGGACTGGGACATCGGCACCGGTCAGGTCGGCACCTTCACCATCCAGGTGGGTCTGGCCTCGATCCTGCGCGCGCACGGCGCGGAGCCGGAGGGCGTGGTCGGCCACTCGCAGGGTGAGGTTGCGGCCGCGTACATTTCGGGCGGTCTGCCGCTCGAGGACGCGGTCCGCGTGATCTGCGCCCGCTCGCGGCTGATGGCCGAGGGCGAGGCCATGCTGACCGACGACCAGGTGCGCAATATGGCGCTGCTGGAGTACTCGGCCGACGAGGTCGCCAAGCTCATCGAGACCGAGTTCCCCGATATCGAGGTCGCGGTGTACGCCGCGCCCAACAACACCGTCATCGGCGGCATGCCGGACCAGGTGCACGCGATCGTGGCGCGCGCCGAGGCCGACGGCAAGTTCGCGCGCGTGCTGCAGACCCGCGGTGCGGGCCACACCTCGCAGATGGACATGCTGCTGGGCGAACTCGCCGCCGAGCTGGCGGGCATCGAGCCCACCAAGCTCAAGCGCGACCTGTACTCGACCGTGCACGCGAACGCCCACTACAAGGCGGGCAACCCGCCGGTGCACGACGTGGACTACTGGGTCATGAACATGCGTGGCTCGGTGTACTTCACCAATGCCATCCGCGGTGCCGTGAACACCGGTATCACCACGTTCCTGGAGCTCGCGCCGAATTCCGTTGCGCTCATGCAGGTCCTGGGCACCACCTTCGCGGCGGGCGTGCACAACGCGGCGCTCATCCCGACGCTGAAGCGTAAGGAAGACGAGGCCGCGGGCATCATCACCGCCATGGCGCAGCTCTACGTGCACGGCCACAAGGTGGATCTGCCCTCGCTGCTGCCCGCCGGTGACTACGGTGACGCCCCGCGTACCGCGTTCCTGCGTAAGCAGTACTGGCCCAAGACTTCCGGTGGTTTCGGTGGCGGTTCGGGCAATGCCCGCGTCCCCGGCGCGCACGTCGCGCTGCCGGACGGCCGCCACGTGTGGGAGGTGCAGGCTTCCGCTGTCACCGATCTCGCCGCGCTGGTGAATGCCGCTGCCGCACAGGTGCTCTCGGAGGTCACGGTCGGCGCTTCGCTGGCGCACGGCCAACTTCCGGCTACGGGCACCCTGACCACCACGCTCACCCCGCACCCGGGCGGCGCGTCGGTGTCGGTGCATGCCAAGGAAGGCACCGTCTTCCGCCCGCTGTTCGACGCCGTCGTCACCTCCGGCGCCCCCCTGCCGGAATCGGTTGTGGCACAGCCGGTCGCGGCCGCCGTCGTCGAGGCGGCCCCGGCCGTCGCGATCGAGGCGGCTCCCGGTGAGCGCTGGGACCCCAAGGGCACCCAGACCATCGAGGCCCGCCTGGCCATCATCGTGGCCGAGTCCATGGGCTACGCGGTCGAGGACCTGCCGATGGAGATCCCGCTCATGGAGCTGGGTCTGGACTCGCTGATGGCCATGCGCATCAAGAACCGCGTCGAATACGAATTCGACATCCCGCAGCTGCAGATCCAGGCCGTGCGCGACGCCAGCCTGCTCGAGGTCGGCAAGGTGCTGCGCTACGCCGTCGAGCACCGTGATCAGCTCGAGGACATCGCCGCCCGCCAGGCCGCCGGTGAGGATGTCGCCGTCGACGCCGACTTCATCTCCGCCGCCCGCGCCGCCATGGCTGAGGGCAAGGATCCGGCGGCGCTGCTGCCCAAGACCGAGACCACCTCCCCGGTGGCCGAGGCCGAGGAGATCGTCGCCGAGGCCGAAGCCGTTGAGGCGGTGCTCGAGTCGGCCGCGCCGATCGCCGAGACCGACGCCGATAACGTGCCCCCGCGCAACGGCGAGGAGCGTCTCGCCTTCGCCACCTGGGCGATGGTGACCGGCAAGACCGCGGGCGGCATCTTCAACCAGCTGCCCGAGGTCGACGACGACACCATTGCCAAGGTGGCGGCGCGACTGTCGGAGCGGGTCAAGGCCGAGGTCGATCCGGCCGAGGTGCGGGCCTGCAAGACCATCGAGCAGCTGTCCGAAGTGGTCGTGCGCTACCAGGGCAAGAGCTCCGATCTCGAGGGCTTCGTGCGCACGCTGCGCGCGAAGGAAGCCGGTTCGGATGCGGTGCCGGTCTTCGTGTTCCACGCCTCGGGCGGCAACACGCTGGTCTACGAGCCGCTGCTGAACCGTCTCCCGGCGGGCACGCCGATGTACGGCTTCGAGCGCGTCGAGGGCACCATCGAAGAGCGTGCGCGCCAGTACATTCCGGAGATCCGTAAGCGGCAGCCGGAGGGCCCCTACGTCTTCTACGGCTGGTCGCTGGGTGCGGTGTTCGCGCTCAAGGTCGGCGAGATCATGCGTGCCGAGGGCGCGGATGTCCGTCAGGTCGGCCTGATCGATCTGGCCATTCCGGTTGCGCCCTACGACAATTCCGATGCCGAGCGGGTGGAGCGCCTCCGTCGCTACCAGTCCTTTGCGCAGAAGACCTACGGCTTCAACGGTGAACTCGACGAGGAGCAGCTCGCGGAGTTGGCCGCGGCCTCGGACGCCGAGCAGATCGAGATCATCATGGAGCTGATCAAGTTCGCCGGGGTCGACATCCCGGGCGGCGTGGTCGAGCACCAGCGCACCTCGTGGATCGACAGCAAGGAACTGCAGAAGATCGAGCAGTCCAAGTACGACGGCCCGGTCACCCTGTACCTGGCCGATCGCTACCACGACGGAATGATCGAACTGGAACCGCGTTTCGCCGAGCGGCAGCCGAACGGCGGCTGGGCCGAGCACATTCCGAATCTGGACATCATCCACATTCCGGGCGACCACATCCAGATCATCGATGAGCCCCGGATCGCCACCATCGGTGCCGATCTCACCAAGAAACTCGCCGAGATCGACACCACAACGAAATAGCACCACCGCGTCATTGGTTCTGCGAAAGTAGGTTTTTGCCGAAAGGAGTCCAGTGAGCACCACCGCCGAGAAACTCGCCGACCTTCGACACAAGCTCGACAGCGCGAGGGAACCGGCGGGAGATGCGGGCATAGCCAAGCGGGCCAGGAAGGGCATCCCTTCGGCCCGCGACCGCATCAAGATGCTGCTGGACCCCGGGACCTTCGTGGAAATCGGTGCGCTGGTGCGCAATCCGGGCGACAAGAACGCCCTCTACGGGGATGGCGTGGTCACCGGCCACGGCCTCGTGGAGGGCCGCCCGGTGGCCGTCTTCTCCCACGATCAGACCGTCTACGGCGGTTCGGTCGGTGAGATGTTCGGCCGCAAGGTCGCCGGCATCATGGAATTCGCGGCCAAGGTGGGCTGCCCGGTGGTCGGCATCAACGACTCCGGCGGTGCCCGCGTGCAGGAGGCGGTCACCTCGCTGGCGTGGTACGCCGAGCTGGGTCGCCGCCAGGAACCGTTGTCCGGCTTGGTGCCTCAGATCTCGATGATCCTGGGCAGCTGCGCGGGCGGCGCGGTCTACGCGCCCATCAATACCGACGTGGTGGTGGCCACCGAGGCCGCCTACATGTTCGTGACGGGCCCCAAGGTGATTCGTGAGGTCACCGGTGAGGATGTCAGCCTCGAGGAGCTCGGCGGCGCGAATTCCCAAGCGCAGTACGGCAATATCCACCATGTCGCCAAGACCGAGGATGCCGCGTTCGAGTGGGTGCGCGAGTATCTGAGCTATCTGCCGTCGAGCTGCCAGGAGCTGCCGCCGATCGTGAATCCCGGGCTGGAACCGGAGCTCACCGAATCGGATCTGGAACTCAACGGCATCGTGCCCGACGCCGACAATGCCGGTTACGACATGCACGAGATCCTGATCCGCATCTTCGACGACGGTGCCTTCCACGAATTCGGTGAATCCGCGGGCAAGAACGTCATCTGCGGGTTCTCCCGGGTGGACGGTCGTACGGTCGGCGTGGTGGCCAATCAGCCGATGGTCTACGCGGGTGCGCTGGACGCGCGCGCCTCGGACAAGGCCGCGCACTTCGTGCGGATCTGCGACGCGTTCGAGATTCCGCTGGTCTTCGTGGTGGACACGCCGGGCTTCCTACCCGGGGTGGAGCAGGAGAAGATCGGCGTCATCAAGCGCGGCGGCCGGTTCATCTTCTCCTTCGTGGAGGCCACGGTCCCGAAGGTGACCGTGGTGATCCGCAAGTCCTACGGCGGCGGGTACGCGGTCATGGGCTCCAAACAGCTGGGCGCGGACGTGAATCTGGCCTGGCCGACCGCGCGGATCGCGGTCATGGGTGCGGAGAGCGCGGTGTCACTGATCGGTGCCAAGAGTCTGGACGCGGCTCCGGAGGAGCAGCGGGCGGCCATGCGCCAGCAGATGATCGACTTCTACAACGCCACCATCGCGACGCCGTGGGTAGCGGCCGAGCGCGGTTATATCGATGCCGTCATCGATCCGGCCACCACCCGGCTGGAGATCCGGCGCGCGCTGCACCTGCTGCGGGACAAGAAAATCCCGCGCAATCCGCGCAAACATCATCTGATCCCGCTCTAGCTATGAAAAGCTCGCATTTCAGTTTTGGAATGCGAGCTTTGGAGCGAACCGCTGATGGCTACCCCTCGAATTCGACGATCGATCATCGGTGGTGTGGCCACCGCCGCCACCGCCGTGGCGGTCATGGCCGGCGCGCCGACCGCGTCCGCGCAGATCACCGGCCTCTCGGCCGGAACCGCGCTGGCACACGTCAATCAGACCTACACGGTGACCGCGAATGTCGGCGGCACCAATGCGGGCACCCAGGTGACCTTCTGGGTCGGGGATCCCTCCGGCGGCACCCCCACCCTGCTGGGTGCCTTCCCGGTCAGCTCCTCGGGGACCGCCAGCGTGCCGTGGACGCCGTCCACCGCGGGCACCTACAAGATCATCGCCAGCGACGACGGCAACGTCTCCAGCGCGAATTCCATGAACATCGGAGTCAGCGTCACCTCGATCCCCGTGGGTGGCATGAACACCGGCAGCGCGTCCAAGATCCCGATCATCGGAGGCCTGCTCAGCAGCCTCCTGGGCGTCGTCGGCCTGTCCTGACGCTTGTTCAGGCGGCTCGCCGATTGCGCTGAATCTATCGGGTGGCCCGCACAGATGTGAGAGCCTTCAGCTATGAGTACCTCACCCTTGGCGCTACTCGAAGGCGGGCCGGATGGCCTCGAACAGCGGATCGTTCCGATCACCCCACCGGGCTTCGAGCTGCGAGTGGCGTTCGGGGGCGGTTACGAACGGTTCAAGCAGACGCCAAGGTGGGAAGACACTCCGGAAGGCAGCCTGCCCGTCTACGAGTGGGTTGCCCACATCGACGCCAAACGCTGAACTCCCCCGCCTCCCCGGAACTTCAGCGGACGGCTGACAAGCGTTGACCGCCGTGCACCCGTGCCGGCGGTTGAGCACCGAAACAATTTTGGGCGTACCCGGGGAGTTACCCCGGTCGCAGCGAAATCAGCGGTCACGTTGACTGACGAAAACAGATAATCCCGGCCCATTTCGGGGCCGGGATTACGTCATGTCGCGGGTCAGAAGACCCGCATCTTGCCCGGTGACCAGAACCCGGAGCGAGTCACCTCGTGGGTGTCGATCGTGGCGGGCTTGGGGAAGCCGCTCGGGTCCGCGGGATCGGTGTAGAACGGCTCGTACTGTTCGAGCGAACCCCAGTCGCGGGCGTAGTTGTCCTTCAGATAGGTCGGGACCGTCTTGGACGACGAGAGCATCTCCGCCCAGCCCAGCGGACCACCGAATTCCTCGGCCTGCCAGGTATTGGTGGAGCTGATGGCCAGCGGCCGGTCCGGCAGGATGCGGTACTTCGGGGCCGCGTCCACCACGCCGTTGCGGTGATCGAACGGGTGCTGGCACGGGAACTGCAGGCCGACGGCCCAGTCCAGCAGGATCGGCTGGGTGGAGCCCAGATAGTTGTTGAGCGACACCAGCTTCGGTACCCGCGGCGGGGTGAAGCCCAGCCACTGGTCGCCGATCAGGATCGGGTCGCGGGCGTAGATACGGACCGCGTCGGCGTCGTCGGGCAGCGCCGAGCGCGGGATGCGCAGGTTGCGCCAGGACGGGGCCGGGCCGACGTCGAGCGGGCGGTACTGGCCCAGTTCGGTGACGCTGCCGTCGGCGTTGTGGTGGCCGTACTTCAGGAACAGGTCCTGGCCGTAGGTCATATTGCCGGTGTCGTCGAAGGACATCACACGGCCCGCCGCCGAGATGACGATCAGCGGGGTGTCATCGGTCCGCGCCGGCAGCGAGTACCAGCTGGAGGTGAGCTCGGCGGGCTGCTGCACGCCGTCCTGGTAGCTGCCCATGACCGGGGTGGTGGCCGGGTTCAGGCCGAAGGGCAGGGCCACGGTGGAACCGTTGACGCCCTCCGCGCCCTTGCCGCCGCCGGTGCCCGCGTTCTGGCCCTTCTCGAAGGCCGGGCCGACGGTCTGGGTGGAGGTGTTGCCGGTGCCCGGCTTCACCTCGACGCTGTCGGCGTCCAGCTTGTCGGCGATGCCATTGGGGGAGAAACCCTTCGGGTTCTCACCGGCGAGCGGATCGCCATTGGCCGGGGGATGCGCCGGGTCGATGATCGGCTGCAGGTCGCCGCTGTTGGCGTCGGGTTCCACCAGCACGTCATTGGCCAGCCCACAGGTCTTGCCGGCGACCGCGTCGAAGTTGGAGCGGGCCAGCGAGTACGCCGGGTACTGCGTCACCGCACCCTTGACCAGCGACAGCACCTCGAAGCCGACCATGAGCGCGGCCACCACGGTGAGTGGGACGGCCGCGAACTTGCGGATCCGCTTGCCGCGCTTGGTCTTCCCGTCCGCCTCCGGCTTGGCATAGCCCTCACGCAGCGACTGCCAGGCCACCACGGCCAGCGCCAGCCCGAAGAGCATGAGCATGAAGGTGTTGGACTGGAAGCCGTGCAGCGACACCCGCTTGTCGAACCACGGCACGCCGTAGCTGGAGACGTACCAGTAGCCGTTGATGCCGGAGAAGGCGACGGCGAGGGTGAACAGCAGCCCCGCCAGGAACACCGAGCGGTTCTTGCGGGAGCGAAGTGCGGTGGCGGACACCGCGACCGCGGTCACCGCCGCCAGCGAGCCCGCGATGCCCGCGTACGAACCGAAGTGGTGGGTCCACTTGGTCGGGTTGAACATCATGAAGAAGATGGTTCCGAAGACCACGCCCATGAGCCGCCAGGTCGGCGCGCTCGCGATGCCCGGCACCTGGCGGCGGCGCAGCAGCACCAGCATGGTGGTGATCAGGCACAGGATCATCAGCAGGAACGCGAAGCGCCGCGCCAGTGAGCCGTCCACGGTCTCGACGAACAGGTAGTAGTAGCGCAGGTAGTCCTCGTACCAGGCCAGGTTGGGCCCGGTCACCTGCCGCACCCGGTTGGCCTCCATGATTCCGGCGAAGGTCTGATCGGCGAAAACCGCCACCAGGACCAGGAATCCGGCCGCCGCGATGGGTGCCAGCAGCGCGAGATCACCGAACTGCTTGCGGCGGCGCACCACGATGCGCACCAGCGGCCGGATGCCCGCGAGCAGTGCCGCCACACACATCAGACCGGTCGGCGCGGCCGCCAGCGTGAACGCCGCCACCAGCACCGCGACCGCGGCGGGCAGCAATCGTGACGTGGCGATGGCCCGTTCGATGGACACCCAGGTCAGCAGCGCGCCCAGCGCGACGATCGGCTCCGAACGCAGGCCGTTGTCGTAGGGCAGCCAGAAGGCCAGGAACACCAGGCCGCCGGTCCACAGCGCGACATTGGACTTGGCCACCGCGTTGCCCAGTCGCGGCACCACCTCGCGGCTGATCACCAGCCAGCACAGGATGCCGCAGAGCAGGGCGGGAATGCGCACCCACGGGCTGGCCGTGGAGATCTCGGCGAAGACCTGGATGACGTAGTAGTACCAGCCGAACGGGGCCTCCGGGACGCCGAACCAGCGGAAGTAGTTGGCCAGGTAGCCCGCGTGCGGTGCGGCCCGGACCATGGTGAGGATGTAGCCGTCGTCGGAAGTGTTGGCGCCCACGAAATGCCACAGCAGCAGGGTGCCGATGATGCCGCCGTCGGCCCAGGTCGGCTTCAGCCAGTGCGCGGGCAGGAAGCGGCGGTGGCCGCGGCCGTCACTGGTGTCCAGCACCGCCAGCGCGCCCATGGCCAGCAGGGTGAGCAGCACGGCGGCGATGATCGCGACCAGCTTGATGACGGTCGGCGAGGAGGAGAACCGGGAGTCCACCGTCATGTGGAACGAAAGGCCCTCGGGGACCGCGCCTTTCATATCGGTGAACACGCCCACCACCTGCGGGCGCAGGTCGCCGAGCAGGCGGCCCTCGACCGGGACGGTGACGAGTTCCCGGCCGCCGTCGGCGGTCGGCTTCTCGACGGTGCGGGTGACGCCCTCGAAGTTGGCGTAGGTCTGCTTGTCGTCGGAGGTGATGACGAGCTTGGTGCACTCGCTCATCTCCGCGCGGGTCGCGGTGGCCACCACGGCATTCCGGTCCAGCACGTCGACGGCATCGCCGGACACGCGGACGAACATGGCCTCCAGGTCCGCGCCCTTGCCCTGCGGCGGTGCGGTTGCCATGAGGATGCCGCCGCGCGGATCCAGTTGGCTCACCGCCGAACACGGGATGCTCAGGTTCACGTCGATCGGCACCTGCGACACCAATGCCGCCTGCACCGGATCGAGCGAATTGTGCTGCGGCCAGCTCACCTCCGCCTGCGTCTGCTGCACCGGCAGGAACGGGGTCGCCAGCGCGAACACGGCGCCGAGCAGGCCGGCGACGATGGCGATGAGCTTCGCGATGCGGAAATCGCGCGGTGTTGCGGGTGCGGTCGCCGAGGGATTCGGCTTCGTGAGGACTGCGGAGGCGTCGGGCACGGTTGCTGATCGTATAGGCAGTCACTGAGAGTGGCGCTCTTCACTCCCGCGCCACGACATGCATGGTCGAAATCATCGAAAAAGCCCGCCCGAAGCAAAGCTTCGAGCGGGCTCTTCCTGGTTCTACTTGGCCTTGATGGGGGAATCCTTGGCCAGGCCCGAGCGTGTTTGGACCGTCACGTCCAGCGTCGGCGCTTTCTTCGCATCCGGGACATAAGGGGTGAATTGCTCGAGTGCGCCCCAGTCTCGGCTCCAGTCGTGCTTCAGATACGTCGGGCGGGTCTCGGATTTCAGCAGCAGGCCTGTCCAGCCCAGTGGACCGCCGCCGATGTCGTCCTGCCACGCATTGGAGGCGTCCTGGCCCACGCGGTCGGGCAGGATGCGCCACTGCGGTACCTCGGCGACGCCGTCGTGGTGGTCGAAGGGACGCTGGCACGGGAAGGCCAGGCCGACGTGCCAGTCCTCTAGGACCGGGGCGTCATGGGGGATAACGTCATTCAGGGTCGCCAGCTTCGGCAGTCGTGGCGGGGTGACCGCCAGCCACTGGCGGGGGGTGATGTCGGCGTCATTGAGCACCAGGCGAATCGCATTGGCCCCGGCGGGAATCTGATCCAGCGGGACGCGCAGATTGCGCCAGGACGGGCTCGGGCCGATATCGATGGGCCGGATCTGCCCGGTGTCGGTGACCGTGCCGTCGGCGGCGCGGGTGCCGTACTCGACGATCAGGTCCTGACCGTAGGTCTCCACCCCGTCCTTGTTGAAGGACTTGATGCGACCCGCCGCGGTCACCACCAGCACCTGGTAGGCCGGATCATTGCGTACCGACTTCAGCTGCTCGGCGTTGTACCACTGGGTGGTGAGCTTCGAAACCTGCTGCTCGCCCTCGGTATAACTGCCCATCACCGGCGTCTTGGCCGGGTCCAAGCCGAAGGGCAGGGCCACCGTGCTGCCGTTGATCCCGGTCTCGTCGCTCTTGCCGCCGCCGGTGCCCGCACCGGTGGTCTTGGAGGTCTTGTTGCCGGACTTGTCGTTCACCGAGTTGGCCCCGCCGCTGACGGTCTCCTCGGTGTCCGCGGTGAGGTCGGAGGCGACGCCGTTGGGCGTGAATCCGGTGTTCTCGGCGGCCAATCCGTCGGCGTCCGAACCGGTCCACGGGTGCAGCAGTGAGGCGGGCGTATCGGTCTCCACCAGCACCTCGTTGGCCAGCGCGCACGAATCACCCGTCAGCGCCCGCAGATTCGACTCGGCAATGGAGTAGGCCGGGTACTGGGTGATGGCCGCCTTGGCCAGCGACAGCACCTCGAACAGCACCAGGGCGGCGGCCGCGAGGGTGAGCGGCATGCTGGCGAACTTGTCGAACCCGCGCACCGGCTTCGGCGTCGTGTACGGCTCCCGGAAGTGCTGGTAGGCCGCGACCAGCAGGCACAGCACCGCCAGGCCCAGGAACAGCGTCGAGAAGCCCTTGCCCGCGATGAGCGGAGCCTTGTCGAACCACGGCACGCCGTAACTGGACACGTACCACCAGCCGTTGGGCCCGGTGAAGGTGATGGCCAGCAGGAAGAACACTGCCGCGGTGAACAGCGTGCGGTTGCGTGGGGAGCGAATCCCGTTGACCCCCACCGCGACCGCGGCCAGCGCCGCCACCGATCCGGCGAGCCCGGCGTACACGCCGAAGTGATGCGTCCACTTGGTGGGTGTGAACATCATCAGGAACAGCGACATGAAGATGATGCCGAGGATGCGCGCCGACGGCCCGCGCGAGGTGCCCGGGATGCGGCCGTTCTTGCGCAGCATCACCATCACACACACGCCCAGCGCGAGCAGCATGGCGAGAATGCCGAAGCGGCGGGCCAGCGACCCGTCGGGGGAGAGCATGAGCAGCGAGTCCCAGCGGGTGCGCTCGTCGAACCAGGCCACATTGGGCCCGATCAGCGTGCGCACCCGGGTCGCCTCCATCACCGAGGCCAGCGTCTGATCGCCGAAAACCACGACCAGCACCAGGGTTCCGGCCGCTACGCCGGGTGCGAGCAGCGCGCCGTAGCGCAGCAGCCACGACCCCGGGCCCTCCTTGGCGCGCTTGATGATCACCATGAGCACCGGTCGCGCGCCCGCGAACAGCGCCGCGAGGCAGATGAGCCCGGTCGGCCCGGCGGCCAGCGAGAACGCCGCGATCAGCACGCCGACCGCGGCCGGCAGCAGGCGGCCGGTGGCGATGGCACGTTCGATCGAGCACCAGGTCAGCAGCGCGCCCGCCGCGATCAGCGGTTCGGGGCGCAGGCCGTTGTCATACGGCATCCAGGCGGCCAGGAACACCAGTCCGGCGGTCCAGACGGCGACATTGTCGCGGCGCACCCGCGAACCCAAGCGCGGCAGCACTTCCCGGCTGATCACCAGCCAGCAGGTGATACCCGCGAGCAGGGCGGGCAGCCGCATCCACGGGCTGGAATCGCTGACCCGGGTCATCCAGGCCAGCACCTCGTACGGCCAGCCGAACGGCGCTTCCGCCACCCCGAACCAGCGGTAGTAGTTGGCCATGTAGCCCGAATCCTTGGAGGCCCGAGCCATATTCAGGATGTAGCCGTCATCGGAGGTGTTCGCGCCAATGACGTGCCAGACCAGCAGCGTGCCGATCACCGCGACATCCGCAAGCCGGACCCGGAACCAGTGCGCGGGCAGGAAGCGGCGCGGTTTACGCCCGTCGGAGGTATCCAGCATGTGCAGCGCGTACATGGCGAGCAGGGTGAACAGCACCGCGCCGATGGTCGCGGCCCGCTTGATCCAGTTCGGGCTGGAGGTGAAGCGCGCGTCGATATGCACGGTGGCCGAGGCGGTTCCGAGCTGATCCCGCTTCAGGTCGGTGAACAGGCCCACCACCTGCGGCCGGGTGTCCCCGCCGACCCGGCCGGTGAACGCGGTCCCGTCCTTGCGGTTGGACCCGGCGAACTCGACCCGCGTCTCGGTGGCGTCCGAGTGCACGGTGATCGCGGTGCAGTTCTCGATTTCCGCCACCGGCGCGGACAGCAGCGGAATCAGCCGCACCAGCACCGAGACCGTGCGCCCCTTCTCGGGCTCGTCGGTCACCTTGACGACCAGGCCCTTGGACTCGGCCTGCCCCGACGCCTCGGGCACGGTCGAGAAGAGCGTGCCGGTCGGCAACTCGCGCAGCAGCTGGCACGGCAGGCTGACGTCGAGGTTCAACGGCACATACGAGACCAAGGGGGCATCGACGTTCGCCGTATCCCCTTGTGGCCACTGCAGTGTCGGCCGGTCCTGATTGACCGGCAGGATCGGCGTGATGGCCGCCAGCAGGAATCCCAGTAACCCGGAGACCAGGGCGATGAGTCGGAAGCGGTGGAACGCTCGGGAGTCTGCGCGCACGAGCACCGACTCTAACGGCCCCCGGAGCGGGTTCCGCCACGACTCGTCTGTAGCCGAATCCGCCGTTGTCAGTCAGGATGGTTGTTATCCGAACTGGGCGTGGGGCCGGGCCGGAACGTAAAGAGGGAGCATGACCACCGAGCTGCGACCCGGCGAAGTTATCGCCGGGTATGTGATCGCGCGGCGAATCGGTGCCGGGGGGTCAGGCGTTGTGTATGCAGCGCGGCACCCCCGGCTTCCGAGACTTACGGCTCTTAAGATCTTGAAGCGCGATGATGTCGCCGAGGATGCCGACGTCTGGCGGCGTTTCGAGCGGGAGGCGGACATCGCCGCCCACTTCGATCACCCCAATATCGTGCAGGTCTACGACCGTGGCGTCGCCGATGACATCTTCTGGATCTCGATGCAGTTCATCGACGGCGTGGATGCCGCTGAGCTGCACCATGTCTCGGCCGAGCGGGGTCTGCGCATCGCCACCGAGATCGGGGCCGCGCTCGACTACGCGCACGGCAAGGGCGTGCTGCACCGGGATGTGAAGCCCTCCAACATCCTCATTGCGGATCCGGACAACGGCCGCCCGGAGCGCGCCCTGCTCACCGACTTCGGCATCGCCCGGCTGCGGGACGAGACCACGAAGCTCACCCATACCGGAAATATCTCCGCCACTTTCGCTTTCGCATCACCGGAACAGGTCAGCGGCAAACCGGTCGGTCCGAGATCCGATCAATACTCCCTGGCCTGCACGCTTTTCGTGCTCCTCACCGATCACCGCCCCTTCCGCGCCGACAACCCGCTGGGCTGGGTACACGCCCACACCCAGGAGCGGCCGCTGCCCATCAGCGAGGTGAATCCCGAGCTGCCGCCCGCCCTGGACGCCGTCTTCGAGCAGGCCATGGCCAAGGATCCGGAGGATCGCTTCGAGAGCTGCGCGGACTTCGCCTACGCCGCCACCCAGGCGTACTACTCCGATCCGGCGCTGGCCCGCACCGCCCCGGCCCGGCTGCTCCCGCACCCGCCGCCGCGCCGTCCGCGTGGCCGGAAACCGCTGTGGCGCAGTGTGCTCCACCGTCGCACCCTGATTCCGGTGGCCGTCGCCGCCGTGACCGCCGCGGTGGTCGGCTTCGCCTTCCATCACGGCACCCCCGCGCCCGCCCCGGCCGACGTGGGGCTGGTCCCGGCTCGATTCGTCGGCACCTGGCTAGCCACCGAGGGACAGACCAACTACCGGCTGACCGTGCAGCAGGCCAAGACGGGCGACCCGGTGCTGTCCAATCGCGTGGACGGCGTTCTGCCCAACGGGTTTCCGTTCCACTGCGAGTTCTCCGCACCCTTGGACGCGGTGCCGAAGGAGGGCGATCGGCTGATCGTCGGCACCTCCGAAATCGTGGTGCGGGAACCGGCCAATGCCTGTAAAGCCAACGGCCCCACCACCCTCACCCTGCTGCCCGATGGCCGGGTCAGCCGCAAAACCGATGTGAGCGGCCTGATCACGTACACCAGCGCCGACGCCGTGGTCTCGTCCTGGGGCCGCGACGACACCGCCATCGCCCGCGCCTTCCCGAGCCTGATCGGCCAACTCGCCTCCACCGGTACCGCGGTCGGCTGGCAGGGCGGCTCGTGCCAACCCCGCGATCCGGGGCCCGGCGAGGCGGCCCAGGGCGCGCACCGGGTGCGCTGCAATGCCGACGACGCCACCGGCCAGGTCCACTTCGATGTCATCGACTTCGACACCCGCCCCGGGCAATCGGTGGCACAGCTGTTCTTCGACAACAACGCCATCAAGGTCACCGGCGTCGACCATGACGATGTGGCGGGTCAGCTGATCATCACCACCGCGGCCGCCGTGGATTCGTCCGCCACCCAGGACACCGACGCGCATCGCGCGCTCGCCGCCGTCACCTTCCCGGACGGGGATCCGCGATCCCGCTTCGTGATGGTGGTGCGCTGGCCCGGGCACACGGTGAACAGCCTCCTGACCGACTGGCTCGAGAGGGCTCCCTTGAAGTAGGTAGGTGCGCGACCATGGCCGATCTGAAGCCGGGCGAGGACATCGCCGGATATGTCATCGAGCGCTGGATCGGCGCCGGGGGATCGGGCACGGTCTACGCGGCCCGCCATCCCCGGCTACCACGCCTGGCCGCCCTCAAGGTCTTTCAACGCAACGAGGTGAACGCCGACGCGGAAGGGTGGCGGCGCTTCGAACGGGAGGCCGACATCACCGCCCGCTTCGATCACCCGAATATCGTCTCGGTCTACGACCGCGGCCTGGACGACGGGCGACTGTGGATCGCCATGCAGTACGTGGAAGGTCCGGACGCGGACGAACTCTCGGGCCTGTCCCCGGACCGGGCGCTGCGCATCGGCGAGGCGGTCGCGGCCGCCCTGGACTACGCCCACGGCAAGGGGGTGCTGCATCGCGACGTCAAACCGTCGAACATCATGCTGTCCCTGGCCGAGGACGGCCGCCCGGAACGCGCGCTGCTCACCGACTTCGGCATTGCCCGGCTGCGCGACGAGACCACCCATGTCACCAAGACCGGGGACATCTCGGCCACCTTCGCCTTCGCCTCGCCCGAGCAGGTGTCGGGCCGCTACCTCGACCCGCGCACCGACCAATACTCCTTGGCCTGCACGCTTTTCGTGCTCCTCACCGGATCGCGGCCGTTCCTGGCCAACGATCTGGCGGGCCTGATCCTGGCGCATACCGGCACGCCGCCGCTGCATGTGACCCAGGTCCGGCCGGATCTGCCGCCCGCCTTCGACGCGGTCTTCGATCGCGCACTGGCCAAGTATCCGGACGAAAGATTCGCCAGCTGTAGCGATTTCACCGAGGCGGCCTGGGCGGCCTGGCGCGCGCCCGCCGCGCCGACGACCGTGATCGACACCCCGCCGCTCGGCTTCCCGGCCGATCCCACGGTGCTGCGCTCACCGCGGACGGATCCGACGGTATTGCGTTCTCCGCGTACGGATCCGCCGATGCTGCGCTCGCCGCGGACCGATCCGACCATGCTCGGACCGGGGCATTACCGGGCCGATCCCGGGCCCTACGGTGTCGTTTACGGCCCGGGTGTGCCGCCGGCCGAAGACGATGTGGCACACCGGCATCGAGCACCCGAACCGGTGCGGACCGCGCCGGGGACCAGCCGCGGCGTCCTGATCGGACTGCTCGCCGTGCTGGCCGCGGCGGTGATCGGCGGCAGCGCGGTCTGGGTGGTCGCCGATCTGGAGAGCCACGGAACCCCCAGCGGCGCACCGTTGTCGGCGGCGGTGCCGACCGTGGCCACGGCCGTGCCGATCACTTCCACGGCCGCGGCCACCACGCCGCCCGCACCGGCCGGGCGGGTACCGGCGGAATTCCTCGGCGACTGGTCGGGATCCAGCGATGCCAATGCCAACGACTACCGCCTGAGCATCCGGCAGGGTGAGCTGAACCAACCGGTGGTGACCTCGACGATTCTGACCAACGGCCAGGTGATCTGCGTCTTCGACTACCGGCTGCTCGGGGTGCCCAGCACCGGCGACATCACGCTCGGCGCGGGCACGCTCGATTCCGGCGTCAGCGGCTGCCAGGTGCAGGGCACGCACGAACTGGTACTCAGCAATGGCGTGATCACGCGCGCCCTGTCGGTCAGCGGCTTCGTGACCTATCACAAGACCGGTTGAAAAGGCCCACAAGATCGGTAGCGACGACTCAGACGAGTCCGCGCACATCCCAGAGCCACACGCCGTCGACGTAGGTCGCGGGGAAGCCGAGCAGTTGATCCACGGTCAGCCGCAGGGTGTCGCCATTGTCGGTCGGCGGCAGCACCACCACATCGGCGTGCCAGTAGCGCAGATCCGCCAGCGCCTGTGCGCGGGTGGCGTCGTCCACCACCGGAACCGTGTTGGACTGCTGGGCCTTCATCAGCAGGCTCGCGGTGGGCCGGTCGTCCGGGCCGTAGCGGCCCTTCTTGGAGGCCCCGGTCGGGCCGACGAAATAGCCTCCGGCGAGCGGGAAGGCGAAACCGGAATTGACCTGCCACTGCAGGGCGCGGGCATCCGGCGGGGTCGGCGGCGGCGCGATCACCACCGAACCGTGCGAAACGTATTGGCGCACCGTGCCATCGGTGAAGAACGCGGGGGTGGCCGGTCGCTCCACCACGGGCAGGATGGTCGGCGTGAGCGGCAGCAGGGCGCAGGCGAGTGCGGCGAACAGGGCCAGTGGCCGCCAGTCGGTCGCGGAGACCTTCCAGTAGTCCAGGGCCCGCTGGGTGGCCAGCGCCAGAATCACGGCGATGGCCGGGATCGCTGCCATGGTGAAGCGGGATTCCAGCACCGTGTCCAGCAGCGCCATGTTCTCGAAGTGCTTCCACGGCAGGCTGATTCCGGTGTTGTGCTTGCCGATCATCAGCACCGAGCCCAGCGACATCACCGAGAACGTCACGATCACCACCGCGGCCGCGCGCACCACTCGTTCGCGCCACATGAGCACGGTGGCCACCGCGACCACGATCCACAGCGGCCAGCCGAAGTAGGCGTTCTCCTCGGTGGGATTGATGGCCACGTTCTGGCCGTGCGCGACCAGCCCGCCGAGGGATTCGGACGGGAACTGGAACAGCGCCTTGAGGTCGTTCTGCATCGTGCCGTGGTCGATGGAACGGTAGGACTGCGGGCCGAAGAACTGCCACCACAGCGGAATCTCGGTGAGCCCCAGCGTGATCAGTGCGGCCAGCAGCACCGTCGGGGTGATGGCGCGCAGTTCGCGCCAGCCGGTGCGCGGGGTGTGCAGATGGTAGACGAGCGCGAACAGCCCGAACGAGAGCGCGAAGATGAGCAGCGGCTCCTCGCCGAGCGCGATCTGCAAGGCCACCAGCAGACCGAGGATCACCGCGTCGCGATTGCGCCGGGCCTTGCGGACTTCCCCGGCGGCGCTCGCGCGCTTGGCCATCCGGATGAGCTGCAATGCCAGCAGCGGAAGCAGTGCCAGCACCACGAAATTCGGGTGCGCGTTGGCGTGCGAGATCATGGCGGGCGCGAAACCGCAGAACAGACCGCCCACGGCCGCCGCGAATTTCGAGCTCACGACCTCGCGCGAGAACAGCCAGTACCAGGCGAAGGCGGTGCCGAACAGGCCCAGGGTGAGCACCAGCACGAAGGTCACCGTCGGCCCGAACAGCAGGGTGACGGGGGTGAGTGGCACCCCGACCCCGAACATGGCCGTATTGGCCATCATGTTCACGCCGTCGGGATAGTTCTGCAGCAGCGTGCCGAGCGGGTTCTCGAGATGCGCGATGTTGTGCGCGGTGACGGCGAAGAACCACTCCCACATGGTCTGGTCCTGGCCGCTCTTGATCAGATAGCCCCGACCGGGGTGCAGCCACTGGCCCGAGAGCACCAGCACGGCCAGCGACAGGTACGCCGTCGCCACGATCAGATCGGCGCGGGCGAGCCGGGCGCGGCGCAGTACCCGCCGCGGTCGAGTGAGCTTGGGGCGAGCGGTATCCGGCGCGGGACGGTCGAGAACCGTTACCGCCGAACCGTTGTCAACCCCCCGGTCGAATACCCGCCCCTGTGCCACGCGCTGACTCCTTGATGCCTTGCAAATCAGCGGCCCACGCTACCGGGTTCGGCTGAGATTGCACTGGCAAGTGGCGTGGTTATCCACAGAAACCGGTGCCTATCCACAGAAATCGACCGTTTTCTGTGGATAAGTGATGCTTGTCTCGTTCTTTTGTTCAGACACGCACCACGAGGGTGAACGGGCCGATGACGGTGGTGCGGTAGCGCGCATCGTCGAACAGGGACTTGGGGATTGCCACTGTGATTCGCTTCACATTCGGATCGTTCGGGTACACGTCCTGCGACAGGCGCAGCGTGTAGTCGTCACCGGAACTGCGGAACAGGAACGCATCCGGCGCCCGCCAGCGGCAGTGGTTCAGCGCGTCGGCCAGTTCGTCCGGCGTCTTGAACGTGCCCCAGCGCTGGATTTCGGCCGTACGGGCCGCGAAGTCGGCCAGCGGATTCGCGTAATGCGAAGTGAGCGCCTGGAATCCGTAGTACGGGTAGACCGCCAGGAAGCTGGTGTCCGCTGTGAGCACCACCGTCTGATCACGCGGCCGCCCGGTCTGCTCCAGCAGTTTCGCGTCGATCTCTCGGTAGCGGAAAACCGCCGATGGGTCCCGCTTGTCCGCGCGCACGCCATTGCCGTCGGTATCGGTGTAGGCAGTGGTGATCTCCGCTGCCAGCACGTTCGGAATGCCCTGGCTGAACCCGATCGCACCCGCCAGAGCGACCGCCGCGGCGGCCAACCGGAATCGGCCGGGCTCGTTCAATGCCTGGTAGACCGCCCGCGCACCCTCCGCGAACCCGAACACGCCCGCCGCCGCCAGGAGCGCCTTCAGCGGGGCCTCGAGCCGGAACGCCAGCAACGTGGTGCCGGCCGCCGTCGCTGCCATGGACAGCAGACACCACAGGTAGATGGCGACTACGCCGATGCCGAGCGCCTGCGCGCGCCGCGAGCTCGCGGCCCGCAGCACCAACCAGATGGTGCCCACCAGGCAGAACGCCCCGAGCAGGTTGAACTCGGTCATGGGCAGCGGCAGCCGCGAGCCCGACTCGGGCAGATAGTGGAAGGCCGAGCCGGAGCCCAGGGAAGCCTTGCCGGACATGAACTTCAGCAGGAACGGCGTCCACACCGTCAGGGCCAGCAGGCCCGAGACCGCGCCGATTCCGATGAGCCGCAGCAGGATCGGCAGGATCGACCGCCAACTGCGTTGCGCCCGAACGGCGAGCCCGGCCGCGATCACCGCCATTAGGCACACCGCGAACACCGCGACACCGAAATACAAGCTGTAGAAGGTGGCCGCGAGCCCGAGGAATATCCCGGCTCCGATCACCGCACCCCAGCCCCCGGCCGTCGGCTCGGCGGCATCCGGCTCGGCGGGCCGGTGCAGCGCACCCCAGGCCAGCAGCAGGGCCGGGCCGAGCAGCAGTGTCAGCACCGCGCTGTACGCCTCCGGCGCACCGTAGGCCAGCGTCACCGCCGTCGTCGCCGCGGCCACCGCCACCGCCCAGTCGGCGCGAATCAGCTTGGACCACAACACCAGCGCGATGGCGGCCGCCACCGCCAGCCCGATGATCGCGTACGGCTTGAACGCCTCCCACCCGGCCATCCCGGTCAGGCTCGCGAACCGCCCCCCGATCCAAAACCACCCGGCCGGATAGAACGGCGGCAGATCCATGTAGTTCATATCGTGCAGCGCCGCGGAGTCGGTCAGCCGCGTCAGATACTGCGTCCGAAACTCCTGATCCACCGACATCCCGAACAGATACAGCTTCGTAGCGGCCAACGGCATCCCCAACGTCACCGTCACGAACGCCGAAATCCCGCCCCACGACAGCAGTTTCGCCACCCACCCCCACTTGCGCAGCCGCAGCAGCACAACGGCCGCCACCAGCATGACCAAGGCCACGACCTGTCCCACGGTGGTCAGCGCCCGAGTCACATTGGACGAGTTGAACGCCGGCCAGTGCACGGTCGAGAAGGCCACCAGCCCGATGCCCGCCACCACTGCGGCCACCAGCGCCGCGAGGACGGCCTCCCCGGCCGTCCCACCGGCTTGCCGCGCCGCCAGAGTCAGTCGACCGCCAGCCCGTCCGCTCATCCGCACCCAGCCTCCGCATTCGTGTCCATGGACCGCGCGTCAGCCTAGCCAGTACCCCGCCCTCGAACACTTCGCCGGGCCTGCCGGGGCAGCGATGCCCGCAATGACCGGTGGTCGGCGCGATAGTGGCCGGGCTCGACCTCGCCGGTAGCCTCGCGGAATGACCGAGCCCGCCTCCGCCATACCCGCCCAGCCGGATCGATCGGTTCGGGTACTGGTCACCGGGGCCGCTGGTTATCTCGGCGGGGCGGTTGTGCGGGCACTGGCCGCCGCTGGGCACCGACCGGTCGCACTGATTCGGTCGGGTCGTGCCGATATCCCAGGGGCTTGGGATACGCGGATTGCCGATCTGCGGGACCCGAAGGACCTGCGCCGGGCGGTTACCGGGGTCGATGCGATCTGTCACCTGGCCGGGTTGACCCGGGCCCGGGAGTCCTTCGACGAGCCGCTGCGCTACTTCGAGGTGAACACCGGTGGCACCGTCGCGCTGCTCGGGGCCATGGCCGAGGCGGGCGTCGCCGGATTGGTGTTCTCTTCGACTTGCGCGGTCTACGGCTCGCCGGATCGGCAGCCGATGACCGAGGACCTCCCCGCCGTGCCGCCGCACCCCTACGCGAGCAGCAAGGTGGCTGCCGAGGCCGTGGTCGAGGCGCAGGCGCGCAGCGGTGCCCTGGGTGCGATCGTGCTGCGCCTGCCGAATCTGGCCGGGGGCGACGACCGCGACCCGACCCGCCTGATTCCCCGGGTGCTGGCCGCCGCGCGGTCACAGACGCCGCTGGGCGTGAACGGGGATGGCAGTGCTGTGCGGGACTATCTACATGTGGAGGATGCCGCCGCCGCGTTCGTGGCGGCCGTGCACCGGCTCCCGGAGCCGGGCGGGTTCGCGCGCTACAACCTCGGAAGTGGCCGGGGCACGAGCATTCTCGATGTGGTGGCCGCCGTCGAGCGGGTCACCGGCCTGCGGGTTCCGTTGACGCACAATCCACCCGCGGCCGAACCCGCAACCCTGGTTGTCGACGCCAGCAAGGCCGCAACCGAACTCGACTGGCACCCAAAGCTTTCCGAGCTCGACACCATCATCGAGTCCCTCGAATAACGACAACGCCGCCCCCGGTCGAACCGGGGGCGGCGTTGGTCTGTTGGGGTTTCAGGGGTTTACCCCTGAGAGCTCGTGAGAGTCAGATAGGCAGCTTGCGGAAGATCGGGCGCGGGACGTGGCGCAGGATCATCATGACGAAGCGGAAAGTGCCCGGGGCCCAGACGATTTCCTTGCCCTTCTCGGAGGCGGCGACCGCGAGGAGGGCGACGTCCTCCTTGTTGACCGTGAGCCCGTTCTCCTTGGCGTGCGCGGAGAGCTTGGTGCGCACCATGCCCGGGCGGATGACGGTGACGCGCGGGCCGAACTTGGCCAGCGCCTCGCCGAGACCCAGGTAGAAGCCGTCGAGGCCGGCCTTGGTGGAGCCGTAGACGAAGTTGAAGCGGCGCACCCGCTCACCGGCGACCGAGGACATGGCCAGAATGCGGCCGAAGCCCTGCGCCTTCATCTTCTCGCCCAGCAGCACGCCGACGGAAACCGCGGCGGTGTAGTTGATCTGGGCCATCAGGACGGCCTTGCGCTGGTCCTGCCAGAAGATCTCGCCGTCGCCGTCGATGCCGAACGCAACCACGGCCACGTCGATATCGCCACCGGCCCAGGCCGCGTCGATGACGGCGGGGTGGCTCTCGGTGTCGAGCGCGTCGAAGTCGATGACCTGCACCTCGGAGGCACCGGCCGCCTTCATCTGCTGCACCGAATCCTCACGCAGCGGATCACCCGGCAGCGCGGCCAGGATGATGCGCATGGGGCCCTTCTTCAGATACTCGGCGCAAATCGCCAAGCCGATCTCCGAGGTGCCGCCCAGCAGCAGAATGGACTGCGGGTTCCCTACCGCATTGATCACTGAAGCTCCAGCCTTCTCGCCATATCGGACATGAAAACGCCTGTGGGGTCGACACTTCGGCGGATCTTGATCCACTCGTCGATCCGCGGGTACATCTGGTGGAAAGTCTCCGCGTCGGTGCGCGAATCCTTGGCAGTGTAGAGGCGACCGCCGAATTCCAGGACGCGCCGGTCCAGTTCGCGCACGAACTCGTTGAGTCCGGGCCGCACCGGGAAGTCGACGCAGATGTTCCAGCCCTCCATGGGGAAGCTCAGCGGGGCCGGGTTACCCGGGCCGAAGAACTTCAGCACATTGAGCGCCGTGTAATGCCCCGACCGCTGGATATCAACGATGATCTTGGTGAATTCATCGAGCGCCTCGGGCGGCAGCACGAACTGGTACTGGATGAATCCGGGCGAACCGTAGGCCCGATTCCACTCCGAGACCACGTCGAGCATATGGTAGAACGCCGTCAAGTTCATGATCTTGTCGGTGTAATTGCCGCCGAGCGCGTAGTACGCCTCACCGACCATGCCCAGCGTGAACTTGTTGACCGCGAAGGTCGGGAAGATATCCGGCACCGTCATCAGATTCGGGGCGTCGAACTTCAGCGGATTCTTGCGCAGCTTCTTCGGCAGCTCATCGAGTTTCGCCAGGCGGCCGCGAGACACATTGGCGCGCCCCAGCTTCGGCGGCGCGCTGATCGCGTCGAACCAGGTGGAGGAGTAGGTGTAGTTCTCCTCGGACCCGTCCTTGTGGACCGCGATGGTCTCGTCCAGGCCGGTGGTCTTGATGCCGTCGGCGATGAAGTACGCCGTCTCGGTCGGCGTCATCTCGATGGTGGCGCGCAGGATGATGCCGGTCAGGCCGTTGCCACCGACGGTGGCCCAGAACAGCTTCGCGTTCTTCTTCGGCCCGATGGTCTGCACCTTGCCGTCGGCGGTGAGCAGATCCAGCGAGCGCACGTGATTGCCGAAGCTGCCCGCGCTGTGGTGGTTCTTGCCGTGGATGTCGGAGCCGATGGCGCCGCCCACGGTCACCTGCCGGGTGCCCGGCAGCACCGGAACCCACAGGCCGAACGGCAGCGCCGCCTTCATCAGCTGGTCGAGGGACACGCCCGCGTCCACGTCCACCAGCCGGGAGTCCCGGTCGATGCGGTGGATGCGGTTGAGCGCGGTCATGTCGACCACCAGGCCGCCGGCGTTCTGCGCGTGATCGCCGTAGGAGCGGCCCAGGCCGCGGGCGATGACACCGCGACGCAGATGCGCGGGCTTGGCGTCGTTGTCCTCCGCGACCATGGCGACCGCCTTGGCGATCAGCTCGGGGTCATTGGTGGAGAGCACTTCCGACGTGGTGGCTGCGGTACGACCCCAACCGGTCAAGCGCCGGGTCTGCGTCGGCAGAACCTGCGACGCGGTGCCCTCTTGATCTTTGCCGACGACCGGGCTCTCGCCTGCGGAGCTGGGCTCCGCGGCGGCCGCGGTGGTGGTCTGAGCTTTCGTGGACATCGGCATAGAGGCTACAGGCATAACCGGCTCGAGGCTTGTGTCCTTTGTCCCGGGCATTACTCTTCTGCTTTGTGACCGCGGAACCCCATCTGCCCCTGCCGCCCGAGCTGCCCCTCGTCGACGAACCGGGTGGTACGGACGTGGATCTGAAGACGCAGATCATTCGATTCGCGGTCACCGGCGGGCTGTCGGCCATTGTCGACTTCGGCCTCTACACGCTGCTGTTCCAGCTGGTCGGATTGCCGCTGCCGGTGGCGAAGTCGATCAGCTTCATCGCGGGCACGACCACCGCGTATCTGATCAATCGGCGCTGGACCTTCAAGGCGGAGCCGAGCCGCAAGCGCTTCATCGCGGTCATTGCGCTGTACGCGGTGACCTTCGCGCTGCAGGTCGGCATCAACCAGGTCTGCTACTACGCGCTGCCGGATGCCTGGTGGCGCATGTTCTTCGCCTTCTGCATCGCGCAGGGCACCGCCACCGTGATCAATTTCATCGTGCAGCGAGCCGTGATCTTCAAGATCAACTAGGAGTCGACCAGGGCGTTGTTCTCTTCCTTGGCGTGGAAGTAGTCGCCGCCCTTGGCCCGCACATTGTCGGTGCCCCACTGCCGTACCTCGCGCTGCGCCGGGACCAGGTGCGGAATGTGTTTGCGGCAGTGGATATAGGCCTCTTCCACATCGACCACCACCCAGCGTTCGGGCACCCGCCCGCGCTGCTCGGCGGGCAGGTCCGGAACGCAGCGGCGCATCAGAGCGTCGTCGACGATGCGGGCGGTGCCATTGATGTGCAGACCGATGAGATCGTGCACGAAATCGATCATGAGAATGCCCACGTGGGGGTTTTCGAGAATGTTGCCGAGGCTGGCCATCACGCCATTCCCGCGATACTCCGGATACGTCACGGTGTGATCGTCGATCACGTGCAGGAAGCCGGGCTTGCCGGCGCGGAAGCTGGAATCGCAGTCGCCGTGCTTGTCGGACGTCGCGATGAAGGCCATATCCATCCGGCCGATGAAATCGATCATGTGGGTATTGAGCCGATCCCGCACTTGATCGTTATAGAAGCGCTGCGCCCGCTCCTCGCTACCGTAGCGTTCCTGCAGTTCCCGTTCGCCGTCGCTGCCGTTTCCGATACCGGGCATCGCGGGTCCCCTTTGGTAGCTGAATACCGGATAGAAGAGGCTCGGCCACGAACTACGGCCAGCCGAAATCCTATACGGTTTAACTATTTTCGTGTGGCGAATGCGTGAACCGGCGGATCTGCCCTGGTAGGGCAATCTCGACTGGCGCCGGACAAACGTTCCCGAGCGAGGATCCTCCCGGACGGAAGGGCTCACAAGGGCCGTTTGTCCCTTAACTGTGGGGATGCTGACCGTGGTTACGGGCCGCGGGTATGCGAGATCCCTAGGGGGCGCGGGGATTTCGCATTCCTGATTTGTCCATTTTGCAGAGTTTCGGCGTGCATTCTCCGGATGTCATCCCCCTAGCTGAGGCCGATCTTCGGTGCACGAAACATAAATACCGAAAGGTCTATCTACGCGCCTTGCGCTCCAATCCCATTCGATCCAGCACCGTCACCGCGCCCCGCCCCAGCCGCACCACGCCCTGATCCTCCAACTCCCGCAACACCTTGTTGGCGGTTGCCCGGGTGGTGCCGGCCATCGACGCCAGATCCTCCTGCGTCAGCCGGATCACGGCCGGTGCGCCCACGCCGTCCCCGTACGCGGTGGCGAGATACGCCAGCCGCCGCAGCACCCGCGTCTCCACCGGCAGGTACAGCGCCTCCAGCACCGCCGCCGACAGCCGCCGCACCTGGGCCGCCAGCGAGGTGGTGAGAAACCGCTCCACCTGCGGGTGTTCGTGCCGCAGCCGTTCGAGCTGGGCGCGGTTGAGGGTCAGCGTCTGCACATCGGTGACGGCCACGATGGTCGCGGTGCGCCGCGCCTCCGGGCTCAGCAGCGCCTGCTCGCCGAACATCTCACCCGGCCCGAGCACGGTGAGGGTGGCGGTGTGCCCGAGCGGGGTGGTGACCCGCACGAGCAACCGCCCACTCACGATCAGATGCACGCAGTCGCCGGGATCGCCCTCGTGGCAGACGATGTCACGCCGCCGGAACCGGCGCGGCGTGCAGGCCGCCACGAACTCGCGCCGTTCCTGCGGCGAAAGCCCGTCGAGCAGTTCGAATTCCGTCACGCCCGGCCAGCTCTCCCTTACGCCCGACTCAGTGTTACCGGAACCCCATTGAACACGGCGTTGCCCGACGGTGCGTCCACCAGCGAATCATCGGTCAGCGCATTGGCATTCACCCCGGCATGCTCGCGCGCCACGGACTGCGTGCTGTCCCCGTGTCCCCAGCCGTGCGGCAGGCTCACCACGCCGGGCATGATGTCGTCGGTCGGCTCGACCTCCACGGTCACCGTGCCCGCCGCGGACTTCACCACCGCCAGCCCGTTCAACCCCAGCCGCGCCGCATCCTCCGGATTGATGTGCAGCGTGCAGCGATTCGACCCGCCCATCAGCGGCCCCACATTGTGCAGCCAGCTGTTGTTGGATCGCAGTTGCCGCCGCCCGACCAGCACCATCTCCGGCTGCGCGGCCGTCGCCCGCGCCCGCAGCCGCTCCAGATCGGCCAACATCTCGGCGGGCGCGAGCTCGACCTTGCGTGAGGCGGTGCGCAGCACTCCCGGCAGCCGGGACTCCAGCGGACCCAGATCGATGCCGTGCGGATTATCCAGCAGCACTTGCAGATTCAGCCTGCCGCGCCACTCGCTCGCCGCGTCGGGCTGCGAGGCCCACTCGCCGAACGGGCCGAGGCGCAGCATCATGTCCAAGCGCTGCTCGGTGGTGTTGTCGCCCAGCAACTCCGCGCGCCGATCGGCCATGCCCGCCTTGTGCAGCGTGCCCGCGATGACGATCTCGTCGACCACGGTGAGCGGATCCAGGCCCGGCTGCGGTGCCTGGCCGGAGACCGCGAGGGCGAGCCGGGCCATCACCTCGGCCTCCGACATCTCGTCCGGGCCCAACGGCACCACCGGCGGCGTATACCGGGCGTAGTTGTGCACGGCGAAGTTGAGCAGCGCGAAATCGTAGTGCGGCGACTGCAGAATCCGCGGCGGCGGCAGGATGACGTCGGCGTGCCGGGTGGTCTCGTTGAGGTAGCGATCCACGCTGACCATGAACTCCAGGCCCGCGAAGGCGGCGTCGAGCCGCGCGCCGCTGGGCGCGGACAGTACCGGGTTGCCCGCCACCGTCACCATGGCGCGGATCTGCCCGGCGCCGGGCGTGAGGATCTCGTCGGCCAGCGTCGCCACCGGCAATTCGCCCATGGTCTCGGGCAATCCGCGCACCCGGCTACCCCAGCGCGCGGTCCGGAAGGGCCGCGACCGCACGATGCCCAGCGCCGCCCCGGTCGCGAACATGGCCCCGCCGGGCGTATCCAGATTGCCGGTGAGCGCATTGATCACATCCACCAGCCACTGCGTGAGCGTCCCGAATTCCGCCGTGCAGGTGCCGATCCGGGCGTAGACGGCGGCCGTGGGCGCGGCGGCCAGCTCGCGGGCGATCCGCACGATGGTCTCGGCGGGCACCCCGGTGCGCGCGGCCGCCAGTTCCGGCGTGAAATCGGCCGCGGCGGCGCGGATCTCGTCCAGCCCGTTCACCTCGACACGCAACTCGGCGAGATTCTCCGCGAACAGCGTGTGCACGATGCCGAACAGCAGGTAGGCGTCGCTGCCGGGCCGCACGAACAGGTGCTCGTCGGCCAGCTTGGCGGTGCGGGTGCGCCGCGGATCCACCACCACCAGCCGCCCGCCGCGTTTGCGCAGCGCCTTGAGGCGACCCGGGAAATCCGGTGCGGTACACAGCGACCCGTTGGATTCCAGCGGGTTCGCGCCCAGCATCAGCAGGTAGTCGGTGCGGTCCAGGTCGGGGACGGCCACGGTGAGCGGATCGCCGAACATGAGCCCGCTCGACACCTGCTTGGGCATCTGGTCGGCGGTGCTGGCGGAGAACAGGCTGCGGGTGCCCAGCGCCCGGATCAGCAGCGGCACGTACAGCGCCCCGGCCACGGTGTGCGCATTCGGATTGCCCAGGTACAGCCCGACCGCCTGGTTGCCGAACTCCGCGGCCACCCGCGGCAGCCGCTCCCGGATCACCTCGAACGCCTCGTCCCAGCCCGCCGCCCGCCAGGTGTCGGTGGCGCGATCGCGAATCATGGGCGCGGTCAGCCGATCCGGATCGCCGTCCAGGTGTCCGAGGGTCGCGCCCTTGGGGCAGATGAAGCCCCGGCTGAAGGGATCGGCGTGATCACCGCGCACCGCGGCGATGCGGTCGGAGCTGTCCAGGGTGAGCTCGAGGCCGCACACGGCCTCGCAGAGCGGGCAGGTGCGCAGCACCGTCCGGGGGCTGTCCGTGACGTGGGTCATACCCAATGATCGCCCGCGACCCCGCCCGGCGAAACACCGGAACGCGCCGAATTCGCTTGCGGGCGAATCGGCAGCCCTGTGGGGGACCCGCACAGCCGGAGGACCGAAATATTGGAGGGTCACACCATCGGCGAAAGTCGTTGCGGTTGACAGGATCTAACCGTATCGGCGGAAGTCCCCCCTAGGCGGCGAGGGATTCGTGCGAGCCGGAATGACGAGGCGTTATGTCCGCTCTCTCTGAATTTGCAACGTTTGTACCCGGATACGGCGAAACCCGCGAGCGCCGGGGTGCACTCGCGGGTTTCGCGTCGATATTCGAGCCGGTGTCAGGAGGCGATACGAGCCGCCTGCGGAGCGCCCTTGGCGGCCGCGCGCACCGCGGCGGCGATGGCGACGACCGGCGGCAGCCAGCGGGCCTCGTGCGGGGCGACGCCCCAGCAGGCCGCACCGGCGGACAGCTTGCTCGGCGGCAGCGGGATGCCCGCGCCGTCGGTGTAAACGGCAATCCCTGCGGCCCGCAGCGCCTCGATGGCGCGCTCGGCCTTGCGCAGTCCGGTCACCAGGTGGATCTCGCGGCGCTCGGCGCCCGGGATCTCGATGACCGGCCCGGTCAGATCATTGGCGCGCAGGTAGCGGCGCACGAAGGCGGCGGTGTCGCCGGTGACCTCGATGCCCGATACCTCGTCGTCGGTGACCAGGCAGATGCCATTGGCGGTTTCGGCGACCGTCCAGCCGCGCTGGATGTAGTCCTGCGCTGATTCTGCAACGGCTGACGAAAACGTCGTACGCACTGGTTTCTCCATTCCCCGGTAGATCTAGTTCCTGCTCTGTGCGAGGTATCGGCCGGAGGTGTCCGGGTCGTTACACACCCTTTTTCACCAACGGTCCGGTTCTGTCCCAGAACGTCCTATGCCCGGTCTGTTTTGACCCTTTAGTGCTGTTGGCGCAGAAGCGACAGCGCAGGTCGGTGGCTTTCCTGCCTGCATCAACACCGTCAAGGGTGCTGACGCCGGGGACGAACCCCGAACCGGGAGCGCGGTGGGACGTGTTCTACACCACACTGTCTCGGACTGTCCGGCCCCGGCGTTACGGGCGACACTTGATCCGCCGAAAAGGTCTGCGGGAGAGGAGATCGGCGGCATGGCCGATCAATCGGGCGGGAACACAGCCGAACTCGAGGAATTCGAGGAGTTCGACGAGATCATCACCGAGGGCCGCTGGGCCGCTTTCAAGGAGTCCGCGACCCGCCGCATGTCCCGCCGCATCGCGGAGGACGAGGAGGCCGAGGAACCGGTCGAACCCTTCGCCAGCCCAAGCGCTTTCGGATCCTGGAGCGTGGATGCTGCACGCGCCCTGCTGGACGTGCAGTTTCACCGCGCCGCCACCCGCACCCTGTTGCCACTGGCGTATCTGCTCGGCCTGGCCGGTGCGGTCGCCATTCCGGTCGTGGGAACCGTAGGGCTGTGGCGGGTTTCGGCCTGGCTGGGCATCGTCTTCGGGGTGTGCTTCGCGATTCCGCTGGGCCTGGTGATCGCCGCGACCGTGCGCCTGCTGTTGGAGTTCGTGCTCAATGCCTCCCGGTTGGCCGGGCGGGTCTCGCATATCGCGGACATGGCCGACGATCTTTTCCAGGCCCTCTCCGATGTGGCGGAACCGGTCAATCAGCTCTCGAAAGACGTTCAGGCCGTGCAGTTCTGGCGCTTCCGCAAGCGCTCGTCCAGGAAGTAACCTGGACAGAAGGTCGACAACCTAACCACTAGGCCGCGTCCCGCGTCCATGGATCGCTGAGTTTTCCTGTGCAACAATGCGATCGCAACACTGGTATAGGGGGACGAATGGCTCTACCGCAGGGGATTACCGGATCGACCGTGCCGCGTCGGCAGCTCGGACGACACCTGCGCGACCTGCGTAATCGCGCGCGCATGACGACTCGGGTGGCGGCGCAGCGATTGGAATGGTCCGAGGCCAAGATCTGGCGCATCGAAACCGGTCAGACCTCGCTGCGCAGCCTGGATGTGGAGGCCATGTGCCGCATCTACGGGGCGCCCGAGGACGCCATCGAACCGCTCACCTCGCTGGCTCGGGAAACCAAGGCCCGCGGCTGGTGGACCGAGTTCGGTGACGTGATCGACGAGGGCTACGAGGTCTACATCGGCCTGGAGGAGGCCGCGAGCCGCCTGGTCAGCTACGAGAACGAGCTGGTCCCGGGGCTTTTGCAGACCGAGCAGTACTACCGGGCGGTGCTGGCGGGAGCCTACCCGGGCATCTCGCCCGAACAGCTCGACCGCCGGGTGCGGGTGCGCACCGCGCGGCAGTCGCTGCTCACCCGCACCGACTCGCCGCTGCACCTGGACGTGGTGATCGCGGAGGCGGTGCTGTGGCATCGCATCGGCGGTGACGAGGTCACCCGCGGTCAGCTGGATCGGCTGCGCAAGTTCGCCGAACTGCCCAATGTCCGACTGCGCCTGCTGCCGGTCGAGTGCGGCTACCACCACGGCATGGATGCCGGGCGCTTCGTGCTGCTCGAATTCCCCACCGCCGCAGGCGAACCCACCGAACCGCCGGTGGTGTACGTGGAAACCCTCACCGGCTCCTCCTACCTCGACAAGGAACACGAGGTGGAGCGCTACCGGGAGGCCGTCGCGGCGGTGAATGCCGTTGCGGTGGAAGCACTCCCGGTGATCGAGACGTTGCGCGCCGCGGTCTGACCGGATTCCGGAAACCTAGCCCAGATTCTGGGCCAGCACCTCACGGTGCGTGGGCGCGGCCTGCCGATGCAGTTCGCGCCCTTTCTCCGTCACGCACACGAAGATCGCGCGGCGATCCTCGGTGCACAGCGTGCGATCCACCAGTCCGTCGCGTTCGAGCCGCGCCACCGTGCGCGAGAGCGCGCTCTGACTGAGGTAGATGTCATTGGCCAGATCGCTCATCTTGCAGCTGTCGCTGCCGGTTTCGACGAGGCGGTCGAGGGTTTCGAATTCGCTGAGCCCGATGTGGTGGCGGCCTTGCAGTTCTTTTTCCAGAGCGCACGAGGTCGTCGCGTGCCGGGCCAGCAGATCGCGCCACTGATCAATGAGCCCGGCCGGTTCCGTCTGCGCGAGAGACGTCACCTCGGGCCGTTCGACAGGCGCTGTCGGCTTCGGCATGCGGCCATCCTAGTCCTGGCGACTGAAGCATGCAACCGCATTAAATGCTTGTGCATTTGATGCGCGCGCATGTACTGTCCTCTCTCGTGACTTCCACCGAGATCCGCCCCGCAGTGAGCAATGCGGCCGACTCCAGCACCTGGACCGGTCGGCTCTGGGGCATGCTCATCACCCTGTGCATCGTGCTGTTCCTCGACGGCCTCGACGTGTCGATGATCGGCGTCGCGCTGCCGTCCATCGGTACCGAACTCCACATCCAGACCTCCACCCTGCAGTGGCTGGTCAGCGGTTACGTCCTCGGCTACGGCGGCCTGCTGCTGCTGGGCGGTCGCACCGCCGACCTGCTGGGTCGCCGCAAGGTCTTCCTGATCGCCCTGGGTGTCTTCGCAATCGCCTCGCTCGCAGGCGCTTTGGTGAGTTCGCCCGCGCTGCTGATCCTGACCCGCTTCATCAAGGGCCTGGCCGCCGCGTTCACCGCGCCCACCGGCCTGTCCATCATCACCACGAATTTCCCCGAGGGACCGGCCCGTAACAAGGCGCTGTCCATCTACACCGTCTTCGGTGCGGGCGGCTACTCCATGGGCCTGCTCTTCGGTGGCCTGATGACCGGCCTCGGCTGGCGCTGGACCTTCCTGCTGCCGGTGCCCGTGGCCGTCGCCGCCCTGGTCTCCGCGTACTTCCTGGTCCCCAAGGACAAGCCCGCCGAAGAAGGCGGACACGACCTGATCGGCGCGCTGCTGTCCACCGCCACCATGCTGCTGCTGGTCTACACCGTGGTCTCCGCGCCGCAGGCGGGCTGGGGCTCGGCCCGCACCATCGGATCGTTCGTCGCGGTGCTCGTGCTGGGTGGTTCGTTCGTCTACGCCGAGAGCCAGGTCAAGTACCCGCTCGTCCGCCTGGGCATTCTGCGCAAGCCCACTTTGGTCCGGGCCAGCCTGGCCATCATCGCGGTCGCCGGTTCGTACTTCAGCTGGCAGTTCATCACCACCCTGTACCTGCAGGACACCCTCGGCTGGTCGCCGCTGAAGCTGTCGATGGCGCTGCTGCCCGTCGGTCTACTGGTGGTCGCCTCGGCCTTCGTCTCCGACAAGCTGGTGGACCGCTTCGGCACCGGCCCGATCATCGCGATCACCATGGTGGTCATGGCCGTCGGCTACCTGCTGTACCTGCGCATCGACACCGCACCGTCGTACCTGACCGTGCTGCTGCCTGCGGTGCTGCTGGTCGGCATCGGCTGGGTCGGCTTCCCGGCCATCAATATTCAGGCAACCAGTGGCATCGAGGATGACGAGCAGGGCCTGGCGGCCGGTGTGCTGCAGACCGCCATGCAGGTCGGCGCGGCCATCGTGCTCGCGGTGACCACCGCCATCGTCACCTCGGGCGTGCCGAGCAACCCGACTCCCCAGTCCATGCTCGACACCTACCGTCCCGGCCTGGAATTCGCCGCCGGTGTCTCCATCGTCGGAGCCCTGGTCGCCCTGACGGTGTTCATCCCCAAGTTCCGGGCTCGCCGCGAAGAGGTCCGCGAGCGGGAGGTCGAACTGGTCGGCTAGTGACTCACCGGCCGGGACTGCCGCTCACACAGGACCGGCCGGTCACCTGAAAAGAGAAGGGGCGCACCGCGGCACGCGGTGCGCCCCTTTGTCTCGTCAGGGCAAGCGCAGATCGGCGAGCCGCGGAGCCGCCGCGTCCTTGTCGGAGCGGATGAAGGTGAGCGGCTCACCGTTGCGGCCGACGGTCGGCCACTCGATGGCCAGTTCGGGATCGAAAGCGTCCAGGTCCCGGTCGAATTCGGGGGAGTACTCCAGCGAGCACAGGTAGTTGACCGTCGAATTGTCCTCGAGCGACAGCAGCGCGTGGCCCAGCCCCTCCGCCAGGAACACCGCCTTGCGCTCCACATCGTCGATGACGACCGCGTCCCAGGTCCCGAAGGTGGGGGAGTCGCGGCGCAGGTCCACCACCACGTCCAGGAACGCCCCGCGCACGCAGGTCACGTATTTGGCCTGGCCGGGCGGATTCTCGGTGTAGTGGATGCCGCGCAGCACGCCCGCCGCGGAGGTGGAGATATTGACCTGCAACAGGTCGAAGGGCCGACCGACGGTCTTCTCGAATTCCGAGGCCTTGAACGACTCGTAGAAAACGCCGCGTTCATCGCCGAACTGCCGGGGCGTGAACTCCCACGCGCCCGGTACCGACAGTTCCCGAATCCCCATGTCTCACTCCCAAGTTCGGCCGTGGTCCAGCAGACCCAGCAGGTATTTACCGTAGCCCGAGCGCACCAGGGGTTCGGCCAGTCTGGTCAGCTGATCATCGTCGATGAAGCCCAGCCGCCAGGCCACCTCCTCCGGCACGCCGATCTTGAGGCCCTGCCGTTCCTCGATGGTGCGGACATAGTTGGCGGCGTCCAGCAGCGAGTCGAAGGTGCCGGTGTCGAGCCAGGCGGTGCCGCGGGCCAGCACCTGCACGTGCAGGCGGCCCTGTTCGAGATAGGCCCGGTTGATATCGGTGATCTCGTATTCGCCGCGGTCGGAGGGCTTCAGGTCGCGGGCGATGGCGAGCACGTCGTTGTCGTAGAAGTACAGCCCGGGGATGGCGTAGTTGGATCGCGGGTGCTTGGGCTTCTCCTCGATGGAAATGGCCCGGCCGTCGTCGAATTCGACCACGCCGTAGGCGGTCGGATCGGAGACCCGGTAGGCGAAGACCGCCCCGCCGTCGAGGTCGTGGTACTGCTGCAGCTGGGTGCCCAGGCCCGGGCCGTGGAAGATGTTGTCGCCCAGCACCAGTGCGGCGCTGCCGGTGCCGATGTGGTCGGCCCCCAGCACGAAGGCGCGCGCCAGCCCGTCCGGTTCCGGCTGCACCACATACGAGATGGAGACGCCGAAGCGGCTGCCGTCGCCGAGTAGCCGTTCGAAGGCCGCGCTGTCCTCGGGTGTGGTGATCACCAGGATGTCCCGGATCCCCGCCAGCATGAGGGTGGAGAGGGGGTAGTACACCATCGGTTTGTCGTACACCGGGACCAGCTGTTTGCTCACCCCGCGGGTGATCGGGTGCAACCGAGATCCGGTGCCCCCGGCCAGGATGATTCCGCGCATGTCACGAGAGTCTGCCAGTTCGTGCGCGGGCGCGACGGCCAGGTTCCGAGTGGACTTCGAATTGATCACGCCCGTTTACCACCATGCGGATCCGGCGATTTCTGTTGCGTAGGTCACCTTCCCATGGTGTTCTGAAACAACACTATGTGAGATGTCAGCGCCGACTCTCCGACGGTTCGGCGCGCCAACAACGAGGTAGGTGCGCGATGGCTCACGAAGACGTCCCCGTCCAGAACCCGAACCGGACCAGTGCCGCCGCGCGGATGCTCGAGCTCGTCTCCCGCACCATGATCCGCCCGATGGGCGAATTGATGCCCGTCACCGCCGCTTCCATGCCGATGGTCAACGGCGTCATCAACAACCTGGCCAAGCTGCGCCCGTCACCCAGCGGCGTGGAACGGGAACAGGTACAGCTCAAGGGCTTCCGCATGGAGATCGTGCGACCCGCCGGAGCCAGCAAATCCCTGCGCGACGGCGCGGTGCTCTACATGCACGGCGGCGGCTTCTTCCTCTGCGGCCTGGACACCCATCGGCCCGTGGTCGCCTCGCTCGCCCGCCGCACCGGCCTGCCGGTGGTCAGCGTCGAATACCGGCAGCTGCCCGAGACCGATATCGCCGGGGCCGTGACCGATTGCCTGACCGCCTACAAATGGTTGCTGGCGCATGGCGCGCCCGCCTCCCGCGTGGTGTTCGCGGGCGATTCCGCCGGCGGCTACATGACCTTCGCGACCGCACTGCGGGCCCGCGACAACGGACTGCCGGTCCCGGCCGGGCTCGTCGGCCTGTGTCCCGCACTGGATCTCGACTGCACCGAGAAGCGCAATCACCCCAACTACCACCGCGACGCGCTGATCCCGCTGTCCGCGCTGGAATCGGTGGTACGGATGGGCGCCGAGGTGGACGGTCGGGTCGATCCGCGGCTGTCACCGGTCAACAATGTGCTGGTGGGCCTGCCGCCCGCGCTGCTCATCATCGCCGAGGACGAGGTGCTGCGCCGCGACAGCGAGATCATGGCCGAACGCCTGGCCGCCTCGGGAGTGCCTGCCACGCTGGAGATCTGGCGCGGCCAGGTGCACGCCTTCATGGCCATTTTCCCGAACATGCCCGAAAGCCGGGCCGCCCTCGCGCATGTCGCGCGTTTCGTCCGCGAGCGCATCGAGGCGGGCCAGGTCGCCCGTACCGCGTGATTGATGATGTGGGGCTCGGGGCGCACGACCCCGGGCCTCACATCTGTTCCGACACAAAGCTGTTCCGACGCAAGCGAAACCCCCGCCCGGCTGAGCCGGGCGGGGGTTTCGTAGAGCTGCGGTCCGAGTATTACTTGGACGAGATGTGCGGCTCGTTGATGGTGGAGAAGTACTGGATCGCGGCGGCGATCGCGACCGGAGCGGTCACGAACAGCTGGCCGGCCAGGGTGCCCAGGAAGCCGACGGTCGAGGCGCCGACCATGCAGCCGATGATCGGGCCGGCACCGAACAGGGTGGCCAGCGGGATGGAGGCCAGACCCGCGACGCCGAAGCCGAGGACGCAGCCGACGGCCGCGCCGCCGAGGCCACCGACCAGGGTGCCGATGGTGGCACCGGTGGAGATGGTGTCCTTCAGGCGGTTCCAGGCAGCCTGCTCACGGTCGTAGTCCGACTTCCAGGGGGCCTGGTCCTCGTAGGGCAGGGCCACGTCCTGGACGGGCGCGTAGGTCGCGTGCGCCTCGTCGAACTGCGGGGTCAGGGTGGCGGCGTGGTCCGAGATGTCGGCCACGACCGGGAACTCGAAGTTGTCGACGCGGAACTTCAGCGGCATGCCGGCGACGACGTTGCCGTTGGCGGCCTTGATCTCGAAGTTGCCGTTCTCCACGACCATCGAACCGGCGTCCGTGCGGACGATGGTGCTGGTGTCGGTGGTGGTGGCGGTGTAGTTGATCGCGGCGCTCTCGTCAGCGGCGGGCGCGGCGTTCACGGTTCCGGCGGTGATGCCCAGGGCAGCGACGGCCAGCGCCGCGGTGGCGGCGAATTTCCTCATCAGCATTGTGTTGAAACCTCATCAAGAGCTCGGGGGGACAACACGAATCGAAATGGAGGACAGCTAACGAGCGGTGAACCCATCGTGACCGTTCGTTCAATTTTTGTTCACCATCACGATCGTGCGGTCTGCAAGGTAGCTCAAAAGCGCAGCGTGGTAAAGGTTTTGGCGCGGATATACGATCCGCCTGAACGTTACCTGAGAAGCGCTGTGTGACGAAGGTCACACCTCTGGCTTGGAAAGTCGTGACTATTGGCGTGTGAATGTCACGTTGAGGACACCAAATTCCGACATTTGGACCCGGTCCTTGCCTTTCGATTAAGTACATATGTTTCAACCGGATGTCCGATTCCGCGCACGTCGGTGCGGTGGGTGGTGTAAAGACCGCAACTTCTCCGGACCACGCGAGGGCATCCCGACCGGGGAGACGTAGTGTTTACCCGGTGCGACTGCTCGTAACCGGCGGCGCCGGCTTCATCGGCGCGAACTTCGTTCATCAGACCGTGACTCAACGTTCCGGCGTGCACGTCACGGTGCTGGACAAACTCACGTATGCGGGTAACCGCGCCTCCCTCGACCCGGTCGCGGATCGAATCGAGTTCGTGCACGGCGACATCGCCGACACCGCGCTGGTGGATCGCCTGGTCGGCGGGGTGGACGCGGTGGTGCATTTCGCCGCCGAATCGCACAATGACAATTCGCTGGCCGACCCGTGGCCGTTTGTCCAGACCAATATCATCGGCACCTATTCGCTGCTCCAGGCGGTGCGCCGGCATCAGGTCCGGTACCACCACATCTCGACCGACGAGGTGTACGGCGATCTGGAACTCGACGACCCCAAGGCATTCGACGAGAGCACGCCCTACAACCCGTCGAGTCCCTATTCGGCCAGCAAGGCCTCGAGCGACATGCTGGTGCGCGCCTGGGTGCGTTCCTTCGGGGTCCGGGCCACGATTTCCAACTGCTCCAACAACTATGGGCCCTACCAGCACGTGGAGAAGTTCATCCCGCGGCAGATCACCAATCTGATCGACGGGGTGCGGCCGCGGCTCTACGGCACCGGCCACCAGGTCCGGGACTGGATCCACGTGGAGGATCACAACAGCGCGGTGTGGGAGATCCTGGAGCGCGGGCAGATCGGGAAAACCTATCTGATCGGCGCGGACGGCGAGCGCGACAACCGGTCCGTGGTGGAGCTGATCCTGACCGCATTCGGCCGGGCCGCAGACGATTTCGACCACGTCACCGACCGTCCGGGCCACGATCTGCGCTACGCCATCGACTCCTCGCTGCTGCGCACCGAACTCGGCTGGGAGCCGCGCTATCGCGATTTCGGTCAGGGCCTGGAGGCCACCGTCCAGTGGTATCGGGACAACGAATCCTGGTGGCGGTCACAGAAAGTCACCACCGAGACCGCCTATGCCGAAGCCGGTGAGAGAGTCCTCTAGGACCAGCCGGAACGGTAGTCCGCCCAATCCTGTTCGGTGGCAGTGAAATCCACATAGATGGCGACACCGAAGGCCCGGCGATCGCGATCGGTGCGGCCCAATCCCAAACGGACGCCGCGGATCGCGGCCGCCACGGTCTCGGCGGCGGCGTGATGGCCGAGATCGTCGGCGCGGAATGCCGGCAGACCCATCAGCAGATCCACGTTCGGACCGGTGGCCTGCAGGGCGAGGGTGGTTTGTTGGGCGAGATATCCGCCGTAGAGCGGGCGGGTCGGCATCGCGGTGTCGTATGACATGACCGCGATTTGATCGACCCGGCGCGCGACCTGCGCGAAATAGGCTTGCGACCACCATTTTCCGTGACCGAACAGCGCCACTCCGAGCGAATGCAATCCGGGTAGCGGATCGATAACCGGAGCGGATACGGACAGCAGTGCGCGGCGTGCGGAAGTGACCGCGCGCACTTGCTCCAGGATGGTGAGATAACCGGTTGATCCGGAGCGCACCGGCTCGAAATCGAAGTGAATACCGTCGAATCCGAGATCGAGCACCTGCGTCGATGTCGTGACAACATGATCACGTGTTGTCGAATCCTCGGCATTCAAGCCGTCGAATTCGGGGGCCAGCACATCTCCGAGCCACGCCTGCACACGAATTCCGGGCAGGGTCCGATGCACCGCGTCGATGAACCAGCGGGCCTGTGGATACAGCGCTGCGGGCAGGGTGCCGTCATTTTCCAGCGGCCCGGTGTGGACGTACAGATCCTTGATTCCGGTCCCGGCCAGCCGAATTCCCAGCTGGGCGATATCGGTGTCGGATTTTCGACCATCGACCCAGGCGTGCCCGAGCCAGAGGGCGTCCCGATCGCGGGTCCGCGCGGTGCTCGGCGGGGTCCCGGTGTCCTCCAGTCGCAGGAAGACTGCGGCCCCGACGAGCGGCGAGAGCAGCAGACAGGCAATAACCAGCAACACCACGGCAATTCGCCGCTGGCGGGACCAGCGGCGCCATCGGGCACGCACCGCCGGCCGACTCAGCCCCAGACGATGGTGGAGTACTTGACCACGGCCGCCACCAGCGCGATCGTGGTCGCCCCCACCACCGTGATCACCATGCCGCGCACCGGAACCCGGCCCGCCGCATCGGTGAACCGCAGCGGCAGCCAGCGCAGCACCACGGCCAGGCCCAGCACCGCGAGCGGCACGAAGTAGCGACCCTGGACGCCGTCGATGATGAAGTAGCCGACCGGCGTGAAGGACATGTACAGCGTCACGTAGATCATCGCCACGCTGGCGGCCACGGTGGCTGCCACCAGCCAGGTCCGGGTCCGGTTGGCGGCGAGCGGTGAGAAGCGCTCGGCCGCACCGATGCTCATGGTGAACGCGAGCAGGCTCGCCAGGATGGTCAGCGCGGGCACCTCCACGTAGGAGAAGCCGAGCGCGCCGAAGAACTGGGTGAACCAGAGATCGTCGCGGCGAGCGATGCTGTCGCCGAACACCCGCAGGAAATGCGCGGGGTCGGTGAGGATGCCGTGCAGTTGATCGCCCGGACGGACGTTGCCCCAGTCCTTCTCGGGCCGCATCAGGCTCATGCCGTCGCCGGTCGGGGCGGCGATCTTCATCCACACCGCGAACGCCACCGCGCCGACGGCCGCGGTCGCCCACGGCAGCGCGCGCTGCCACACCGCGACGCGTCCGGTGCCTTCGCTACCGTCGCCGCCGAAACCCCAGCGGTGTGCGGGAATCAGCACGGTCAGCATGGCGATGAGGACGTAGGTCGGCTTGCACACCGGCAGCAGCACGGTGGTCGCGAGCGCGGCCACGGTCTCCGGCCGCGACAGCCGCTCACCGAGGAACAAGCCCTTGACCAGCAGCGCCGACAGCAGCAGCGCCAGCGCATTGGTGACGGTGTCCGCGGTGACGGTGCCCGCCTGGAACAGCGCGATGGGCAGTACCGCGACGGTGAACGCCAGCCACTGCACCCGATACCCGCGCAGCACCCGCAGCGCGAAGGCGACGATGACCAGGTAGGCGACGAGCCCGGCCCAGCGGGTCGCCAGCGTCATGCCGCCGACGTTCAGGTCCAGGGCCTCCGCGATCCGGATGCCCGCGGCGGCGGGCAGATACGGAATCGGCGAGTAGGCGGCGGTATTGGTGAACCAGACCGGCTTGGTCTGCTCGGAGACCGGCATGCCGCCCAGCACGTCGTAGACGTGCGGGTCCTTGACCATGGGATCCGGCTCGTCCGGAGTGTCCGTGTAGTCGTGCATGGCGTAGCCCATCAGCGCGTCGATGCTGACGGGTACGTCGCCGCCCCAGGCCGGGCCCCGGTCGTCGTGGATCTTCTCGGGCAGGAAACCGCCGTGCGCGACCTGGTAGGCGCGCCCGAACTGGGTGATCTCGTCATGGCCCCAGAACGGCGGGGTCAGCACCGACCACACCGCGCCGAAGATGCCCGCGATCAGTACGAAAGTCAGTGCGGCCGAGCCGAATCGGCGCTCCACACCGATCGCCGCGCGGCGCAGTCCGGCCTTCCGGTCGGGCGCTGCGGCCGGGATCTTCTCCGGTGCGGCGACGGCGGGTTTCTCGTTCGCTTCGGTAACCACGATGTCCGATTCTGCTTTGCCGTTCGGGTCCTGCCCAGCAAGCACCGTCATCGCGTCGGACCGGCGGCCGCGTCATCCGCGCCTACGGCGGAATAACGCAGGTACATCAGGCGGGCGGCCTCGTGCCGGGAGCGGCGGATGCCGTCCAGGATCAGACCGGCCGTCCAGGCCAGGCTGCCCAGTAGTAGCAGCGTGAAACCGAGGAATAACGTCGGGAACCGCGGCACGGTGTGGGTCTGATAGAACTCGATCACGATCGGCGTGATCAGGATGACCGACACGATCCAGGCCAGGGTGCCGAAGAGACCGTAGAAGGCGACCGGCCGCTCGTGCCGGGCCAGACCGACGATCAGGCGCAGGATCTTGAAGCCGTCGCTGTAGGTGCGCAGCTTGGACTCGCTGCCCGCCGGCCGATCCCGGAAACCGACCGGTACCGCGGTCTGCGGGACCCCGAGATGCTGCGAGTGCACGGTCAGTTCGGTCTCGATCTCGAACTCCCGCGACACGGCCGGGAAGGACTTCACGAAACGCCGGGAGAAGACGCGGTAGCCACTGAGCATGTCCTCGACGTTCTCGCCGAAGACCTTGCCCACCACACCGTTGAGCACCTTGTTGCCGGTCTCGTGCCCGGCGCGGTAGGCCGAACCGGCCTCGACCTCGCGGCGCACGCCGAGCACGTGATCGTACGGGCCCTCGAGCAGCGTCCGGATCATCTCGGGCGCGGCGGCGGCATCGTAGGTGTCGTCGCCGTCGACCATGAGATACACGTCGGCTTCGATATCGGCGAAGGCGCGGCGCACCACATTGCCCTTGCCCTTGCGGTTCTCGGTGCGCACGATCGCCCCGGCCGCGCGCGCCTTCTCGGCGGTCGCGTCGGTGCTCAGGTTGTCGTAGACGTAGACGGCAATGCCCGGGACGGCGGCCTTGAGGTCGGCGACAACCTTCGCGACGGCGGCCTCTTCGTTGTGGCACGGCACAATGGCGGCAATACGAAGCTCGGTGGAGTCCACCCGGTCAATCCTCTGATCGGAGGCGAATATGAACACCGGGAGGGTACCCGACGTTCACAGGTATATGGGTGCGGCGGGTTGGGGTACCGTCGCCCGGTGTCTGCGAATGAGTCGATGGCGGTGAGCGATTCCACCCCGAATCCCTCGGTGACCGGGAAGGTCCGCGCGCTGTTGCAGCGTGGCGGCGCATTCCTGGTGGTCGGCGCGATCGGCTTCGTGGTCGACGCGGGCACCTACAACCTGCTGGTCTTCCTGGGTGGCGAGGGCCCGCTGTTTCATCAGCCACTGCTCGCCAAGATCATTTCCATCGGGGTGGCCACGGTCGTCACCTATTTCGGCAACAAGTGGTGGACCTACTCAGACCACGAGGGCGACACCGGTGCGAAGCACATCCTGATCTATGCGGCGCTCAATGTGATGGCCATCGGGCTGCAACTGGGCTGCCTCGGATTTTCACGTTACGTTCTCGGACTGGACAGTCCGTTGGCGGACAACGTTTCCGGCACGCTCATCGGCCAGGCAGTGGCCATGGGCTTCCGATTCTGGGCTTACGGGAAATTCGTCTTCACCGGAACACGCGAGGCCGAACGCTAAGTGCGGGTTCGTACTGCCGTGATGATGGGTGATTGATATTGTCGCCAGCGCCGAGCAAGAGACAGTGGCTGTGCGACCACGTCGGATGAGCCGGTGTCTAAGTATTCAAAGGATGTCGAGGGATTCATGGATGCGTCGGCTGGCCAGGCCGTGACCGAACACGAGGACCGCAAGAGCGCTGCCGCTCCGGCGACCCTGCGTAGCGACCACGCCGCGCCGGAGCGGTTGGTGTTGGCGCGCGGGATCTTCATGGGGCCCGCGCCGAAGATCAGTGACGACCTGTACGCGGTCGCCAAGGGCAAGGTCACCCGGGAACGGCAGACCCTACGCCTGGAGAAGGGCGCGTCGGTCCACACCAACACCTACTTCGGTCGTTTCGCCGCCGCCTACTGGCAGCGCTGGACCAAGGTCACCGCGGTCGAGGTGGGCATGACCCTCGAGGTGACCGGCAAGGTGCGCGTGCGGCTGGCCGCCTCCGATATCGCCGGGCACCGTCGCGTGGTCGACACCGCCGTGGTCGCGGACACCGGCCGGGTGGTGCTCAACGCACCGCTGGACATGTACATCGACGGCGGCGCGATCTGGCTCGAGATCGAGGCGCTGGGTGGTGACGCCGTGATCACCGATCTGGCGTGGACCGCCGCCGCCCCCGAGCACGTGCGCCCGGTGGCCATCGCCATCTGCACCTTCAACCGTGCGGTGGACTGCGCCAATACCGTTGCGGCGCTGGCCTCCGACGCCACCGTGCTGTCGCTCATCGACGCCGTGTACGTGGTCGACCAGGGCACCGACCTGGTCCAGGATCAGGCGCTGTTCACCGAGACCCAGCCCCGCTTCGGCGACAAGCTGCGCTACATCCGGCAGCCGAATCTCGGTGGCGCGGGCGGTTTCACGCGCGGCCTCTACGAGGTGTCCGGCGCCAACGAGCACGCCGACGTCATCCTGATGGACGACGACATCCTGTGCGAGCCGGAAACCGTGCTGCGGCTCAACGCCTTCGCCAACCTGACCGTGGAACCCACCCTGGTGGGCGCGCAGATGCTGTTCCTGTTCAACCCCGACTACCTGAATGTCGGTGCGGAGGAAACGAATCTGGGCAAGCTGCGCCACGGCCAGAAGGTCGCCAAGGCGCTGCGCAACACCTCCATGCTCAAGAAGCACCAGGAACGCCGGGTGGACGCGGGCTACCAGGCCTGGTGGACCTGCCTGATCCCGGCCGAGGTGGTCAAGAAGATCGGGCTGCCGGTGCCGATCTTCTTCCAGTGGGACGACGTGGAATACGGCCTGCGCGCGCGGGAGAACGGTTTCGTCACCGTCACGCTCCCCAATGCCGCGGTCTGGCACGCCGACTTCTACTGGAAGGACTTCGACGACTGGGCGCGCTACTTCTCCTCGCGCAATTCGCTCATCGTGTCCTCCCTGCACCACAACCTGGACGCGAAGGCCATTACCCGCCAGCTGTTCCGGGAGATCGGCGAATACCTGGTCGGCATGCAGTACGGCCTGGCGCACACCACCCTGCAAGGCATCGAGGACTATCTGAAGGGTCCGGAGACCCTGCGCGACGGCGGTATCGAGGCGCTGGCCAAGGCTCGCGGCTCGCGCTCGGACTACCCCGAGACCGCCAAGCATCCCGCCGCCACCTCGCCGGTTCCCAACGCGCACCTGCACGTTCGCCGTGCGGGCGGGGAGCCCAGCCACCCGCTGCTGGTGCTCTACAAGCGCGCTCTCAACCAGTGGACCGGCCGCGTCATCCCCGGCCCGGTCGCGGTCACCCGCGAGGACGCGCACTGGTGGCACGTCGGCCTGTTCAATCACGTGGTCGTCACCGATGCCTCGCAGTCCGGTGTCCGAGTCCGCGTGCGCGACAAGGCAACCGCCCGCCGCCTGCTGCTGCGCGCCTACCGCGTGCTCAAGCAGCTCCGCAAGGACCTGCCCGGCCTGCAGGACCGCTGGCGCGCCGCCATGCCGGAACTCACCAGCCGCGAGAACTGGGAACGCCTCTACGGAATCGACTAGGGGGCAAGATAAACGCCTGATCATGGCCCGGGACACCCTGTCCCGGGCCATGTTTCGTTCAGTGCCGGGCGGTCAGCAAGGTCCGTGCGGCGGTGGCGAGATCGTCCTCCAGCCAGGCGGGGAGTTCGGCGGCGTGGGCGTGGCGGCGCAGGGCGGCGTAGGGGAGGTCCACGACGGCGCGGCTGACGGCGTCGATCTCGCGCTCGCCGTCGGCGCCGTAGACGCCGGTCGCGATGCGGTGCAGCAGCGCGATCAGGGGTTCGTTCATGCGGGCCACGCGATCCCGGAAGTCGGTGTCGGGCGTGCCGTCGATTAGGTCGCTGGGCCGCAGCTCGAGCAGCAGTTTGGCGTCTTCGAGGCACTCGCGCCCGAAGGCCGCCGCGCCCGCGGTCATGGCCACGGCCGCTTCGATCGGATCGTCGGTGGTGGCAGCGGCCAGCACGCGGGATTGGAAGCGATCCAAGGCCCGGATCCACGCCTCGATGAGCACGCCGTTGCGATTGCCGAAGCGGTGATACAGCGTGCCGACCGGTGCGCCGCTGGCCTCGGCGATGGCGGCCACGCTGGCCGCGCGCGGACCCTCGCGCAGCACCAGGGTGCGGGCCGCGTCGAGGATCACATCGGTGTCGTGCTTGCGGGGAGGTGCCATGAACTAGTACGTTCCTTCTATATGGAGCGTTTGCCCTATATCGATGAGCATTCCAGGGTAATCAATGCCGACCGCGTGCAGACATGGGCCGCCCTACTGCGCACGACCTGCAAGAACCCTGACGATCTCAACACACTGCCCCGGGGATTCGTGCTCGACGAGGCCGACCCGCCGAGCCGTCTGGCCATCAAGGGTCAGCACTGGTTCTCCCGCTACGCACTCACCTTCCGGCTCGACGAGGTCGATCCGGCCCACACCCGCCTCACCGCCATCAGCCATGCCGCTTTCCCCGGCATCCACGGCCGGATCTATCGCGCACTGGTCATCGACAGCCGCATGCATCGACTGATAGTGCGGGACATGTTGCGCCGCCTCGCCGTCGCGGCGGGGAGTCCGGCATGAGTCTCCCGGGGCAGCGCTGGGGCGTCACCGCTGCCGAGGTGGCGCTGGAATTGCCCTGTGACGGCGTGCTTTCCGGACCCGTGGTGGTGTGTGATCGGGCCGTCTCGGTCGACGCGCCCGCTCCGACGGTGTTCGAGTGGCTGTGTCAGCTGCGGGTCGCGCCCTACAGCTACGACCTGCTCGACAATTTCGGTCGCCGCAGCCCCCGCGCTCGCGATCCGAAACTGACCGAACTCGCTGTCGGGCAACGCTTCATGTCGCTGTTCGATCTCGTCGAATACCAGCCCGGTGCGCGAATCACCTTGCGGTCCAGTGGTGTTGCAGTCACCTACATCGCTCATCCGGAATCCGACTCGCACAGCCGATTGCACGCGCGCGTGCTGTTCAAGGGTCCGACCTGGCTCTTGGCGCTGCCGGTATTCGGTGATTTCCTGATGATGCGCAAGCAATTGCTCACGCTGAAGGAACTGGCCGAGCGCGAGGTGCTCGCGCTCGGCTGATCCGGATCAGAGGAACAGGTCGGTGGTGAGCGGCCCGTCGCCGGGCACCACGCGGTACTTGTCGAGATCGGTGATCCCATGTGCGGCAAGGACATCGTCATCGATGAAGAAGTTGCCGGTGGTGTCCTTGGCCGGTGAGGTGAGCACCAGGTAGGCGGCGTCGGCGTAGATATCCGGGGTGCGGGAGGTGCTGATCATCTCCTCGCCGCCGAGCAGATTCTTGACCGCCGCCGTCGCGATGGTGGTGCGCGGCCACAGCGAATTCACGCCGATGCCGTATTTACGCAGCTCCTCGCTCAAACCCAGTGTGGTGAGCGACATTCCGTACTTGGCGATGGTGTAGCCCAGTGCCATGCCGGCCCACTTCGGGTCCAGGTTCAGCGGCGGCGACAGGGTCAGGATGTGCGGATTCCGCCCGGCCTGCGCGGATTCCTTCAGCGCCGGAATGCTGAGCTTGGACAGCAGGAAACTGCCGCGGCAGTTGATGTCCTGCATGAGGTCGTACTTCTTCATGGACAGGATCTCGGTGGGGGAGATATCGATGGCGGAGGCATTGTTGACCACCATGTCGATGCCGCCGAACCGTTCCACGGTCTGCCGCACCGCGTCCGCGACCGCCTCGTCGTCACGCACATCACCGAGGTACTTCAGCACCGTGCCGCCCGCCGCCTCCAGCTCGGCCGCCGCGGTGTGAATGGTGCCCGGCAACTTCGGGTGTGGCGTATCGGTTTTCGCGATCAGGGTGATGTTCGCGCCGTCGGCCGCCGCCCGCTTGGCGATCTCCAGCCCGATTCCGCGACTGCCACCCGACATGATCATGGTCCGGCCCGCCAGCGGCTTGGCTGCATCGGTCATGGGTCCGCTCCCGTCTGCTGTTGTGTCGCCCCGGGTTCGATCATCCGCGCCTCGGTGACCGAGTGGGGCGGAATTTCTCTCACTTCGGACAGTAGGCGGGAATTGCCAGCTATGCAACAAGGTGCATATAGGTAGCGCTGGCACCACCTCGGTTCGGGCGCGCAGGGCATGGGCAACGGCGGCCCGCGTTCCTAGGCTCGGAATCGGCCGGAAAACCGGCCTGAACAGGAGGAACATCTTCCATGAGCGCAATGCGGCGGCCGCGTGGCCGGGTCGTGCTGGCCGGTATCGGAGTGGTGGCCGTCCTCGCGGCCCAGGCGTGCGGCACCGACTCCGGACGCGGCGAAGCCCCCCGCAAGGAGCTCTACGCCACCGTCACCCACGCTCTCGACAGCCTCGTTCGAGCCGGGTTTCCGGGCGCACAGGTCGTGATCGACGGTCCGCAGGGCCACCACGTCCTCACCGCCGGTAAAGGCGATCTGAGCACCGGCGCGCCCATGCCCGAGGATGGCCGCGTCCGGATCGGCAGCAATACCAAGACCTTCGTCGCCACCGTGGTGCTGCAGTTGGTCGGTGAGGGCCGGATCGAACTCGACGCGCCGATCGAGCGCTACCTACCGGGTGTGGTGCACGGCAACGGGAATGACGGCAATCGCGTCACCGTCCGCCAGCTGCTGCAGCACACCAGCGGCCTGCCCGACTATCTGGCGGGTGGCGATCCCTCACTGACCCCCGAGCCCGGTTCTCGGCAGTTGAAGGCCGATGCCGACGAAATCCGCTGGGCGCATTACGAACCCGCGCAGCTCGTGGACTTCGCCATGTCCTCGCCGCCGCGCTTCGAGCCCGGGGCGCGCTCGGTCTACACCAACACCAACTACGTCCTGCTCGGCATGCTCGTCCAGCAGGTGACCGGTCGCCCGGTGGCGGCGGAGATCGGCAGCCGCATCCTGACACCGCTGGGCCTGCACGACACCTACTTCCCGGACGCCCGCGAGACCGGCATCCGGGGACCGCATCCGCGCGGATATCAGGAAACCGCCGGGCAGCGCGTCGATTTCACCGACCTGGACCCGTCCTGGGCCGATGCCGCGGGCGCGATGGTCGCCACGCCGTCCGACCTGAACCGCTTCTTCACCGCGCTGCTCGGTGGCAAACTGCTGCCCCCCGCCCTGCTGGACCAGATGAAACAGACCGTCCCATGGGATCGTGGTGACCCCGGTTCCGGCTACGGGCTCGGCCTGATCCATCAGGCGATCTCGTGTGGAGTACAAGTGTGGGGCCACGGCGGCAGCATCCCCGGCTTCGGCACGCACACCGGCGTCGCCGCCGACGGCACCGCGGTCGTGGTGACGGTCAATCAGCTCCCGGTCGACAAGGCCACCAGCGATGCGGTGAGCAAGGTCTTCGACGCCGCCTTCTGCTCATGAAAGGAACCGCAGTGCGATTTCGTGAGATCGTCCGCAGCCGTAGGGGACTGACCGCGCTGGTGGTCACCGGCCTGGCCGCGGCCGCCGTCGGTACCGCCGCGGTCACCGAACGCTCGGACGGCGGACGTACCGAATCCCTGGACCGCTACTACCATCAGCGCCTCGACTGGAAGGCCTGTGGGGAGACGGAACTCGACGACGCGGGCGCACGCTGCGCCGAGGTCACCGTGCCGCTGGATTACGCACAGCCGCAGGGTCGTACGCTCACCGTCGCCATCTCCCGCATCCCGGCCACCGATCCCGCGCAGCGGCACGGCGTCATGCTGTCCAATCCCGGCGGGCCGGGCGGAGCCGGTCTCGACTATTTCGTGGACACCAGCAAGGCCATGACCGCCGACGTGCGCGCCCGCTACGACCTGATCGGTATGGATCCCCGCGGCGTGGGCCGCTCCACGCCGGTGAACTGCCACTGGCCGACCGGATTCGGGCTGCAATTCGCGGGCGTGGACGCCAAGGGTTTCGACGAATCCGTCGCCACCCAAAAGGATTTAGCGGACCGCTGCGCCACGGCCGAGGGTGATCGGCTGCCGTTCATCACCACCCGCAATACCGCCCGCGACATGGATGTCATTCGAGAGGCATTGGGAGAGCGGCAGATCAGCTACCTGGGCACCTCGTACGGCACCTATCTGGGCGCGGTCTACACCCAGATGTTCCCCGAGCGCTCCGATCGGTTCGTGCTGGACGGCAGTGTGGATCCGGAACGGTACGGCGCGTCGGGGATGGTCCAGGCGATGGGAGCGCCCAACGAGGCGGCGTTGGACGCCTGGGCCGCCTGGGTGGCCGGGCGATCGGACGAATACCGGCTCGGCGCAACGGGACCGGAGGTGCGTGCCACCATCGAACGGCTGATCGCGCGGGCGGCCGAGCGGCCCATCCGAATCGGTGACTTCGACGTCGACGCGCACACCCTGCCGATGGTGCTCTACATCCCCTTCGACTCACCGCACGGCTATGCCCTGGCCGCGCAGCAGATGCGGGAACTCGCCGATGCCGCCGCCGGTACGCGGGTCGAGCCGGACGAGGACCTGGCGGGCAAGCTGGCCATCATCCTGCGCGCGCAGCCTCGCGACCTGTCCCCGCAGATGGCCGTGCTGTGCGGTGATGTCGGGGTGCCGCGCGATCCGGCCTGGTACCGGCGCAATCTCGAGGCGGCCCGCGCCACCGAGCCGGTGTTCGGCGCGCTCGCCGAAAACATCACGCCTTGCGCGTTCTGGGCTCCGCCGATCGAATCACCCACGGTCATCGGCAATTCTGTGCCCGCACTCATCGTCCAGGCGACCGGAGACACCCGCACCGCCTACAGCGGCGCACTGGTCATGCACCGCGCGCTGACCGCCTCGCGCATGGCGACCCTGCAGGATGTGGCCATCCACTCCATTTTCGGCCGCTACCCGAACACCTGCGTCTACGGCGCGGTGAACACCTATCTGCGGGACGGGACGCTGCCCGCCGCCGATCTCACCTGCCGCGAGGACTGATCAACCGGCATTCAGGTAGGCGAGTACCGCCAGCACCCGCCGGTGCCCGACCTCGTCGGCGAACAGGCCCAGCTTGGCAAAGATGCTCCGAATGTGTTTGAGCACAGCCCCTTCGGTGACCACGAGGCGCTCGGCAATGGTGCCGTTGTCGAGCCCCTCGGCCATCAAGGCCAGCACCTCACGCTCGCGCGGGGTGAGCGCCGCGAGCGGATCATCGGTCTTGCGCCGCACCAGCAGTTGCGCGATCACCTCCGGATCCATGGCGGTCCCGCCCGCGGCGACCCGCCGCAGCGAGTCGAGAAAGCGATCCACCTTCCCGACCCGCTCCTTGAGCAGATACCCGATCCCGCCCGCGCCGTCGCCGAGCAGTTCGGCCGCATAGCTGTCCTCGACCCAGGCCGAGAGCACCAGCACCGGCAGTCCGGGATGAATCTGCCTGGCGCGCACCGCCGCCCGCAATCCGTCATCGGTATTGGTGGGCGGCATTCGCACATCCACGACCACCGCATCGGGCCGATCGGCGGTGACCACCCGCAAGAAGTCGTCGGCATTGTCGACGGCGGCGACCACCTCGATACCCGCGGTCTGCAACAGCAGCGCCAGCCCCTCCCGCAGCAGCGCATCGTCCTCGGCGATCACCACACGCATTGCGCCCACACCTCATTCACCGATTCGCTCATGAACCACACGGCAATTCCACCCGCACCACGGTAGGTCCGCCCGTCGGACTGTTCAGCAGCATCCGTCCGTCCAACGCCTCGGCCCGCCGCCGGATCCCGGCCAGCCCGCCACCCTCGCTCTCGGCCGCGCCACCGACCCCGTCATCGTGGATCTCGACGATCAGCAGCTCGGCCGTGCCGCCGAGCCCGACCCGAAGCCGCTGGGCCCCAGAGTGTTTGGTGGCATTGGTCAGCGCCTCCGCGATGACGAAGTAGGCGGCCGCCTCGACCGCCGCGGGCCGCCGCCCGATTCCGGCGGACGCGCCGTTGGCCGGATCACCCCCGGCGATATCGAGTTCGCAGGGGATCGGCGAGCGGGCGGCCAAGGCCGAAATGGCGCTCGCCAGACCACGATCCGCGAGCACCGGCGGATAGATATCGCGCACCACATCCCGCAGTTCGGTGAGTGCGGCCTCGGCGGTGTCCTGGGCCTTGCGAATCAGTTCGTCCGCCGCGTCCGGATCCCGTTGCCGCAGTTGCCCGGCCAGCCCGAGTTGCAGGATCACCGCCGCGATCCGCGCTTGGGCCCCGTCGTGCAGATCCCGTTCGATGCGCCGCAGTTCGGCCCCGTGCGCGTCCAGCGCCGCCGCCCGCGTCGCGGTCAGTTCCGCCACCCGTACCGCCAAGGCGGCCCCGGTCGGCGGACCGAGCAGCGTCCTGGCCAGCAATGCCTGCCAGCGTGCCACGATCGGCAATTGCAGTGTCAGAACCGCCAAGGGAATCGCGATGAGCGCGCTGAGTCCGGCCAGCGGCCAGGAATCGACCACGAACCCGAAGTTGTCGACCCGCACCAGCTGCCAGTACGCGGGAATCGCCAGCTGATTCAGCACCCCGAAGGGCAGTCCGATCGCGAACACCGCGATGAAGACTCCGGGCACCCCGTGCAGCACCATCCACGCGACGGTCCGTCCATTGGCCGGATCCTGGAGGGCGGTCGTCAACCGCTGCCACAGTCCGCCGGTGATCGGCCGATAGGTCACCGCGATCGGCGCACCCAGCCGCTTCCCGGCCCGCCGCCGCTCGAACCCGGCCAGCGGCCGGATGAGCCGCAGATACTCCGGAATCGCCGGAATACCCACGCCGATCACACTGGTGGCCGCCACCAGCACCAAACCCATCAGGGCCACCGTGGCGACCATCCCGGTAAGTCCGCCGACCAGCAGATACCCGATGCTTCCCGGCAGCGACCGCAGCCTGCCGCGCGAATGTCCGGCCACGGCGGGCGCCGTGGCCGGACGATGCGGGGCGGTGGTCATCCCACCACCCTAGGTAGTCGATCAGCGCTGCTTGCCGCCGCGCTCCTTGTACATGCGGCGCTGATCCTTGTTGATCTGCTTCCACACCTTGCTGCGCTCGGCGCGAGCGCGGGCGTCCGTGCGGGAGGCCAACCAGTCGTTCTCGCGATTGAGCTTGCGGTAACTGTCGAGGCGACGCTGCGGCAGCGCACCCACTTCGATCGCCTCGAGGACCGCGCAGCCCGGTTCGGACTCGTGCGCGCAGTCGGCGAAACGGCAGTGTGCGGAGAGGGATTCGACATCGCTGAAGGCGCGGCCGATCCCCTCGGCGGCATCCCAGAGACCCACCGAGCGCAGGCCAGGCGTGTCGATGAGGGTGCCGCCGCCCGGCAGCGGACGCAGCTCCCGGTGCACGGTGGTGTGGCGGCCGCGCTTGTCGCCCTCGCGAACCGCGTTGGTGGCAAACACTTCCGCACCGAGCAGCGCATTGGCGAGGGTGGATTTGCCCGCGCCGGAGGGGCCGATCAGTGCGACGGTCCCGTAGAGCAGCGACATCAGCACATCCATGCCGACACCGCTGTCCGCGCTGACCGCCAGCGCGGTGACGCCGGGTGCGGCGGCCCGCACCGCATCGATCGGAATATCGTGCGCCAGATCGGCTTTGGTGAGCACCACGGTGGGCTGTGCACCGGATTCCCAGGCCAGTGCGAGCAGCCGCTCGATACGCCCGAGATCGATATCGCCGTCGGCGGGGGAGCACACCAGCACGGTGTCGACATTGGCCGCCAGCACCTGATGTGCGGATTTGGCTCGGGCATCGGGTTGCCCGGACACGGCGGCCCGGACGATGGCGGTACGGCGCGGCAGCAGCGCACGCACGGTGCGGCCACGATCGATGGCCACCCAGTCACCCGTGCACAGCCCGCTGACCTCGGAATCCGAGCGGGGAAGCTGGGCGCGAACGACCGCAGCGCTGAAACGGCTCTGGAAGTCGGCGGTGGGAAGCGGTGCGGCGATATCGCATTCGCTGCGATCCATGCGGATCACGCGGGCCGGAATCAGATCGTCACCCAGCAGCGGCAGGTAATCGGCAGCGAGGGTGGAGTTCCAGCCGTAGGGAAGAAGCAGGTCGAAGTCGACCGAAGACATGTGGAGTCCTTTGACGGGCCGAGCCCGAATCACGGACTCAGCGAGAAGAATTCGAGGTGGATGCGCGTGGGACGAAAATTCGCCCGGGCACGGCAATCCGCACTGCCGTCGTCACGTAACTCCACCTCCCATCTCTCCTCATGCCGCCACCGAAGCGACCGCGCCCAACAAGAACGGGGACAACCTTTTCAGGCTGTCCCCGGTTCGCGCAACGTATTTTCCAGCGTCAGGATTTGGGCTTGTCGAACTGTTCGCGGCGGCCCATCCGCTGCAGGCGCAGCCATTCCATGAGTCCGGCCGGATCCTTCTGCTGGACCAGGAAGAACCACCCGAACCGTGCGACCTCCTGTGGCAACAGCTTCCGCATCCCCGGCTGTGCCATCAGGTACCCGCGGTTGCGATAGGTGAAGTGCCGCTTGACCGGATCGTCCGGGTACTGGGTGTGCATGCGTCCGCCGAGGATCGGCTTGAACTCGGCGGAACCGTTGGGGTGCAGGTAGGCGGTCTGCAGGCAGGTGCCGAACGGCAGCCCCGAACGCACCAGGCGCCGGTGCACTTCCACCTCGTCGCCGCGCACGAACAGCCGCAGGTCCGGCACGCCGATCTTGTCCACAGCCTCCGCGGAGACCAGCGCACCGTTGAACAGCGATGCGATACCGGGCAGGAAATCCTCGTCGCCCAACTCCGAGCGCAGTCGCCGCCACACCACGCCCCGGCGCAGCGGGAAGGCCAAGCGGTCGGGATCGTCGATATCCGCGACCACCGGCGACACCTCGACCAGGTGATGCCGCTTGGCGCAATCGAACAGCGTGGCAAGCACATCCGGCCCCTCGGGCCGCCCGTCGTCGTCGGCCAGCCACACCCAGTCCGCACCCATGGTGAGCGCGTGCAGCATGCCGAGCGCGAAACCGCCCGCCCCGCCCAGGTTGTGTTCCGAACCCAGGTAGGTGGTCTCCATCGGCTGCTGCTTCACCAGCTCACCGACTTCGGCCTCGTTGCCGTTGTCCACCACGATCAAATGGTCGAGGGGACGGGTCTGGCTCGCGAGCACCTTCAGTGACTCGGCCAGCAATTCCCGGCGTTTGTGCGTGACCACGATGGCGACAATGCGCGCATCGTCGCCATAGACGGGCGTGGACTGCTCACTCATACGGGATTCCGTTCCGGTTCACGTTCCAGATCCCGCAGCACCTGCGCCACGTGATCACCCGCCTCGGGGCCCTCGTAGGCTCGCACGACTTCTTCGATTCCACCGTGCATCCGCACGTTGCCGTGGTCGATCCAGAGAGCGGAATCACACAGTTGCGCCAGGAATTCGTTGGAATGCGAGGCGAATACCAGAATTCCGGAGCGGGACACCAGTTGCTGCAGCCGGATCCGCGCCTTCTTCATGAACTCCGCGTCGACCGCGCCGATGCCCTCGTCGAGCAGCAGGATCTCCGGATCGATGGAGGTCACCACGCCCATCGCCAGCCGCACTCGCATACCCGTGGAGTAGGTGCGCAGCGGCATCGCCAAATACTCACCCAGCTCGGTGAATTCGGCGATCTCATCGATCTTGGCGAGCATCTGCTTGCGGGTCTGCCCGAGGAACAAGCCGCGAATGATGATGTTGTCGTACCCGGAAATCTCCGGATCCATGCCGACACCGAGATCGAAGACCGGCGCGACGCGGCCGCGAATGCGCGAGGAGCCGCGGGTCGGTTCGTAAATGCCCGAAAGCAGGCGCAGCAGCGTCGATTTGCCCGCACCGTTGTGGCCGACCAGCCCGACGCGGTCGCCCTCCTTGAGCGAGAGGTTGATATCCCGCAGCGCCTCGATCACGACGACATCGGACTGATTGCGTCCGATGGCGCCGCCCGCCTTGCCCATGAACGCCTTCTTCAGCGAACGGGACTTGGCGTCGAAGATCGGGAACTCGACCCACGCGTTCTGGGTTTCGATACTCACATGGTCGGTCATTGAGCCTTCACACCCAGTAGGGGACGCGGGAACGGAACTGCTTCATTGCCAGGATCGCGACGGCCCAGCCGACCACGGTGATGGCCAGCACCACGATCCAGGACAGCACCGGCTGCGGCTCGCCCAGCAGGGGCGCGCGCACGATCTCCAGGTAATGGTAGGTCGGAACCAGTTCGACCAGCCGGGCGCGTTCGCTCACGGCGCCGCCCTGTTCGTGCAGCGACTTGGTGCTCCACATGACCGGCGTCAGCACGAACAGCATGAGCGTCATGCTGCCGAGGATCGGCGCGATATCGCGGTAGCGGGTGCTGAAGATGCCGAACGCGATGCTCACCCACATGGCATTGGCGAACAGCAGCAGGATGCCCGGAATCGCCAGGATCGCCGTCCAGTGCAGATCCCGCCAGACCCCGAAGCCCACCAACATGACCAGATAGATCACCAGGTTGTGCGCGAAGAACAGGAACTGCCGCCACACCAGGCGATACACGTGCACGCTCAGTGCCGACGGCAGCTGTTTGATCAGTCCCTCATTGGCGATGAAGACATCGGAGCCCTCGAGAATGCTGGCATTGATCACATTCCAGACGATCAGGCCGACCGTCACATAGGGCAGATAGGTGTGCAGCGGCTGATGGAACAGGGTGGCGTAGAGGAAACCCATGGCCGCGGCCTGCACGCCGGTCGCGATGGTGATCCAGAACGGCCCGAGTACCGATCGGCGGTAGCGCTGCTTGATGTCCTGCCAGCCGAGCGATAGCCACAGCTCACGCTGCGAGAACCCGTCGCGGAAGTCCTTGAAAGCGCGACGGAATGTCTGGGAGTCCGACACTAGCGGCACTGGAGAATTGTCCAGGGTCGCCTCGGCCTCGACCGAGTCGGGGGGAGCAGCAGCAGGCACAGCACCCGACCTTATCTAATAGCTATCCCTTTGCGACGAGAACCTGCCGCCGACCCCGACATATCTGCGGCAGGCTGTGTCCCTACGCACTGCTCAGAGGTATTGCCCGCCGCCCGAGCCCTGGCCGCCGCGCGGGTCGCCGCCGCTGCTCGCGCCCGGCGGGAGGGCCTGTCGCATCTGCTCGAGTTGCGCGCGGGCCGCCATCTGCTGGGCGAACAAAGCCGTCTGGATGCCGTGGAACAGACCCTCGAGCCAACCCACCAACTGTGCCTGGGCGATGCGCAGTTCCGCGTCGGAGGGCACGGTGTCGTCGGTGAACGGCAGCGCCAGTCGCTCGAGCTCCTCGCGGAGTTCGGGGGCCAGCCCGGTTTCCAGTTCGCGAATGGAGGTGCGGTGGATCTCGCGCAGCCGGGTACGGGAGGCGTCGTCGAGCGGCGCGTGCCGGACCTCTTCGAGTAGCTGCTTGATCATGGTGCCGATGCGCATGACCTTGGCGGGCTGCTCCACCATGTCGGCCAGCGACTCCCGATCCCGAGCCTCATCCGAATCGCCCGAATCGTGTTCGCCGACAAACTGTCCGGTGATCTCCACCGGCTCGCCGCCGATCTGCGCAGCCGCCGGGATGAACAGCGGCTTTCCCTCGGGTCCGATCACGACGATGGATTCCGGAATCCCATCCGATTGCGTCATCCCCCCATCCTGCCGAATCCCCGCCGAACCCGCTAAGCGCCACCCCAGTTCGCAAGCATTCGGGAGCCACTTCGCAAGCAATGAGGGGTCGCGGTGTAACTCCCGGCGGGCTCGAAGCGAAGCCGTGGATAGGCCAGACCAATACAGTCCGTCCGGTTTGCGCGGTAGATGCAGGTCGTCCCAGTACTTCCCTCCCTACCGTTACCCAGTTGTGCCCTCTCCCTTTAGAGTGGCCAGCATGACTTACGACGTCGCAAGGGTGCGGGGCCTCATACCGTCCCTGGGCGACGGCTGGATCCACCTGGACCCGCAGGCGGGCATGCTGGTCCCGGATTCGGTATCCCGGGCCGTCTCAACGGGTTTCCGGACCTCCGCCTTCTCGCACACCAATCGGCACGGCGCCGCGCAGCGCAGCGCAGCGATCCTGGAGGCCGCCCGCGAGGCCGTCGCCGATCTGGTCGGCGGGGATCCGGCGGGCGTCGTACTCGGACCGGACCGTGCGGTCCTGCTGGCCTGGCTGGCCGAATCGCTGAGCTCCCGACTGGGTCTGGGCACCGGGATCGTGCTGTCGCGCCTGGATGACGAGGCCAATGTCGCCCCGTGGCTGCGCATCGCGAATCGCTATGGCGCACACGTGCGCTGGGCCGAGGTGGAGATCGAGACCTGCGAGATGCCCGCCTGGCAGTTCGAGGAACTCATCGGGCCCACCGCCCGGCTGGTGGCCTTGACCGCCGCCTCACCCATCGTGGGCTCCGCGCCCGCGGTCCGGGTGGCGGCCGACCGGGTGCACGAGGTCGGCGGCCTGCTGGTCGCCGACTGCTTCGGTGCCGCGCCCTACGCGCTCATCGATATCGACGAACTCAATGCCGACGTGATCGCGCTCAGCGCCCCCGCCTGGGGCGGCCCGCAGATCGGCGCGCTGGTCTTCCGTGATCCCGCTTTCCTGGACCGGATCCCGTCCATGTCGCTCAATCCCTATGCCAAGGGCGCGGAACGGCTCGAGGTCGGCGGCCACCAGTACGCGCTGCTGGCCGGGCTCGCCACCTCCATCGACTACCTGGCGTCGCTCGACGAGCGCGCCAAGGGCACCCGCCGCGAACGCCTGGAAATGTCCATCACTTCACTGCAGGACTACCACGATTCGCTGTTCGAGCAGTTGATGGCGGTGCTGGACACCATCCCCAACCTGACCATCATCGGCCGCGCCTCCACCCGCATCCCGACGGTGAGCTTCACCATCTCGGGCATGCAGGCGGAGAAGGTCTCGGCCAAGCTGGCCGACGCCCGCATCGGCACGCTCAGCGGCTCACACGGCGGCAGCCGCCTCCTCGACGCCCTGGGCGTCAATGACGAAGGCGGCGCCGTGACCATCGGACTCGCGCCCTACACAACGAGATTCGAGATCGAGCAGCTGGGCCGCGCCCTCGCTGCCCTCGATACCTAGAGCTCGCGGATCTGCAGGATCACCTTGCCGACGCTCTCGTCGGAGTCCAGCAGGCGATGCGCCTCGGCGGCATCGGTGACGGCGATCTCCGCCGACACCACGGGCACCACGGTGCCGTCGGAGATCAGCGGCCACAGGTGCCGGCGCAGCTCGGTGATGATCTCCGCCTTCGAGCCGCGCCCGTGCTCCGGCCGCCGCCGCAGATTCGTGGCGTGAATGGAACCCCGCTTGCCCAGCAGCACAGCGAGATTCAATTCCGCTGTCACTCCGCCCTGCATGCCGATCACCACCAGATGCCCGTCATCGGCGAGCGCTTCGACATTGCGTTCCAGATACGCCGCGCCCATGACGTCGAGAATGATGTCGGCGCCGGGATATTCGCTGTGCAGCGTGGTCACGAAATCGTGCTCGCGGTAATTGATCAGCACCGTCGCACCCAATTCCCGGCACCGGTCGAGTTTGAACTGCGAACCCGCCGTGACCGCCACCCGCGCGCCCAGCGCCCGGGCCACCTGGATGGCGTGCGTGCCGATCCCGCTGCCGCCGCCGTGGATCAGCAGCAGCTGCCCGCTGTGCAGGCCCGCGGTCATCACCAGGTTGGACCAGACCGTGGCCGCCACCTCGGGCAGCGCGGCCGCCGCGGCCACATCCAGTCCCTCCGGCACGGGCAGCACCTGGGTGGCCGGCGCATTCACCCGCTCGGCGTAGCCGCCGCCGGACAGCAGCGCGCACACCTTGTCCCCGGCCCGCCAATCCCGCACCCCCGCACCGACTTCCGCGACCACCCCGGACACCTCCAGGCCCAGGATCTCGCTGGCCCCGGGCGGCGGCGGGTAGAAACCCTGCCGTTGCAGCAGGTCCGCGCGATTCACCCCCGCGGCCACCACATCGATCGCCACTTCGCCGGGTCCGGGCGCGGGCAGGTCGTCCACCTGCGCCCACTTCATGACCTCTGGCCCACCGAAACCGTCGAGCGTCACCGCATACATGAAAACGAGCGTACGACCGGAGCTCACCGTTTAGTGTCAGGCACTCCTCGGCGAGGGCGCAGCGAGAGCACGGGAAGTACTCGGGGTGGGCACAGCGTCCGCTCAGCTTCGCCCGTCACCGTAGGTGGAGGCATTCGAAGGGAGATTCCATGATCACCACCCTGGCCGCCCTCGGCGGCATGGTCGTCCTGGCGGCAATGGCGATGTCCGGTTTCCTCGCGGAGTACGCCCCGCGCGCTCTCGTCCGCGTGCGCAAGAGGTAACCGTCCGCTGCGCAAAAAGTAACTTCGACCCTCTCCGCGTGCGGGTACGAAGTACTAGCGTTCCCGGCTATGAGTAGTTTCGTCGATTTCCAGAACGAGATCTATCTCTCCGGCCTGGCGGGCATCGTCCCGGCGCTACCCATGACGGCGGCGGGGCTGGAAGAGCGGGCTCGGGAAGTTCTGGATCCGGCGGCCTTCGCCTATGTGGCGGGCAGTGCGTCCACCGAACGCACCGCGCACGCCAATCTCGCCGCCTTCGAGAAGTACCGGCTGCTGCCGCGCATCCTGCGCGGCGCGAGCGGTCCGGGGGCGCGCGATCACAGCATCGAGGTGCTCGGAACCCAGGTGGCCGCACCGATTCTCACCGCGCCGGTGGGTGTGCTGGGCCTGCTGCACGAGCGCGGCGAGACCCTGGTCGCCGACGTGACCCGGGAACTGGGCATCGGCATGGTGCTCTCCACCGCCGCCTCCTCCACCATCGAGGAGGTCGGGGAGCGGGCCGGGGCCTGGTGGTATCAGCTGTACTGGCCCAATGACGCGGAGCTGGCCCGCTCCTTCGTCGAGCGTGCCGAAAAGGCCGGAGCCAAGGCCATTGTCGTCACCGCCGACACCCCGAGCCTGGGCTGGCGGCCGCGCGATCTGCAACTGGGTCACCTGCCGTTCCTGCGCGGCCAGGGACTCGCCAACTATCTGTCCGATCCGGTGTTCCGCGCCAAGCTCGCCGCCCCGCCCGAGGAGAGCGAGGAGGCGATGCGCGCGGCCATCCTCACCTGGATGGGACTGTTCGGCAATCACGCGCTGCGCCCGGCGGATATCGCGCGGCTGCGGGACTGGACCGAACTGCCCATCGCCGTGAAGGGCGTGCTGCATCCCGACGATGCCCGCCAGGTGGTGGATGCGGGCGCCGACGCGGTGATCGTGAGCAATCACGGCGGCCGCCAGGTGGACGGCGCGATCGGTGCGCTGGACGCCCTGCCGACCATTGTCGCCACTGTCGGTGATCGCGCGGATGTGCTGTTCGACTCCGGAATTCGCAGCGGCTCCGATGTCATGATCGCGCTCTCGCTGGGTGCGAAGGCGGTGCTCTACGGCCGCCCCTGGGTGTATGGACTGGGCCTGGCCGGGGCCGACGGCGTGCGCCACGCGCTGCGCTGCCTGCTCGCGGATTTCGATGCGGCCATGGGACTTTCGGGTTGTACCGGCCCACACGACCTGAGCCGCACCATGATCTCCTCGTATCGCGTTTGAGGCCGCTCGCGGTGAGGAACACAGTGCTGGTGAGGGCATTGTCCGGGTCGTCGAACCGAGGAGGGGCGATCAAACACCGTCACGACACCGAACGAGGGGCAGCCGACGGCAAGCGCGGGCCGGCCGAGGGCAACGGCCGGGCCGCCGCGGAAGCGCGCTGGCTCACCCCGGAACAGCAGCGCGCGTGGCGGGCCTACATGGACGGCAGCCAGCGCCTCATGACCGACCTCAACCGCCAGCTGCAACGCGACGCCGACCTGTCCTTCGCCGACTACCGCATCCTCGTGAAACTCTCCGAGGCCCCGGGCCGTTCGCTGCGCATGAGCGATCTCGCCGACGGCGTGCTCTCCTCCCGCAGCCGCCTCACCCACCAGATCCGGCGCATGGAATCCCAGGGGATGGTCCGCCGCATCGCCTGCGAGGACGACGGCCGCGGCGTGCTCGCCCAGCTCACCGACGAGGGCCTGCGCCGACTACGCGCCGCCGCCCCCGGCCACGTCGCCGCCGTCCGCCGCTTCTTCGTGGACCTGCTCACACCCCAGCAACTCGAAGCCGTCGCCGCCGCCCTGGACCTGGTGAACCAGGCCGCCGACCAGCGCGCCGGCGCCCGCCCGACCGCCGATCTGGACTGACCCGCACCCGCCGCCCGAGAAGTGGGAGGCAGACCGCAGACGCCATCGGTTAATATCTCTTCGCCTGGAAGCGTGGCAGAGCGGCCGAATGCACTCGCCTTGAAAGCGAGCGTTGTGAAAGCAACCGGGGGTTCAAATCCCTCCGCTTCCGCCATTTCTTGTCGATGATGAGGTGTGTGCGTGCGCGGTTGGATCGGTATGGGTCTGGCTGTGCTCGCACTACACGTTCTCGGGTGGGGCACTCTCCTGCTGGTGGTGGTGCCCGCCCATCATGTGGTGCAGGGCTCTGTCTTCGGGGTCGGACTCGGGATCACCGCCTACACGCTCGGCATGCGGCACGCCTTCGACGCCGATCACATCGCTGCCATCGACAACACCACGCGAAAACTGGTGGCCGAGAACGGCCGTGCGACATCGCAGACGGTCGGCTTCTGGTTCGCGCTCGGGCATTCCAGCATCGTGTTCGTGATGGTCGCGCTGCTGGCGTTCGGGGTGCGGGCGCTCGCGGGATCCATCGAGGACGAGGGTTCGGGCCTGCACCGGTGGACCGGGCTGTGGGGCACCAGCGTCTCGGGCGCCTTCCTCATCGCCATCGGATTGCTGAATCTGGTGTCGCTGATCGGCATTTGGCGGGTCTACCGCCGGATGCGCGGCGGCGACTTCGACGAGCCCGCACTGGAACAGGCACTGGCCGACCGCGGCCTGCTCAATCGGGTGCTCGGCCCGGTGGTCAGGCTGGTGCGCAAGCCCTGGCAGATGTACCCGGTGGGCCTGCTGTTCGGCCTCGGCTTCGACACCGTCACCGAGGTCGGCCTGCTGGTCATCGCGGGCGGCGCGGCCGCCACCGGACTGCCCTGGTACGCGATTCTGGTGCTGCCCCTGCTGTTTTCGGCGGGCATGGCGCTGTTCGACGCGCTCGACGGCGCGTTCATGAGCCACGCCTACGACTGGGCCTTCGCGCGTCCGGTCCGCAAGATCTACTACAACCTGGTGATCACCGGGCTGTCGGTGGCGGTGGCCCTGCTCATCGGCGTGCAGGAGATCATCTCCATCTTCGTCGAAAAGCTGGACATCACATCCGGTTTGGTGGCCTGGGTCGGCAATCTGGACCTGGGCAGCCTCGGCTTCATTGTGGTCGGTTTGTTCGCGCTCACCTGGGCGGTGGCGCTCGCGGTCTGGCGTTTCACCGATATCGAGACGCGCTGGGAACGTGATCTCGCCGCCGATTGATCGTTTCTGGTAAATGTGGCTGAGTGGTCAGCCGCAGCGCACGTCGCCTTCTGGGTGCCCTCGCCGGCGCCGTCCTGCTGGCCGGTGCGGTGACCGCGCAAGCGCCACCGGGTGTCACCGATCCGCCCGTCGAGACCGGCTCCAACGAGGAATCCGCGCCCGGCACCGACCCGATCCATCCCGCCCTGGCGCGCATCGAACGCGTGGAACCGCTGTCCGGCAACCTCTTCGGCGTCTACGTCGCCTCCCCGGCCATGGGCCGCACCGTCCAGGTGCAAGTGCTGGTCCCGGCGCAGCAGGACGCCCCGCGGCCCACCGTCTACATGCTCGACGGCCGCAGTGCCGCCCCCGACGTCAACAACTGGACCGCCCGCGCGAACGCGCTGTCGTTCTTCGCCGACAAGAATGTGAACGTGGTCTTCACCCTCGGCGGCCCCGCCAGCTACTACACCGACTGGCGGCACAGCGATCCCAAGCTCGGCACCAATCGCTGGGAAACCTTCCTCACCCGGGAACTGCCGCCGCTCATCGACGCCCGCTTCGCCGGGGACGGCCGCAACGGCCTCGAGGGCGTCTCCATGGGCGCGGAGGCGGCCATGATGCTGGCGACCCGCAATCCGAGCCTGTATCGCGCCGTGGCGGCCCACAGCGGCTGCTACGCAATGAGTTCCGACTTCGGTCAGGCGCAGGCGCGGGCGGTGGTCGGCACCTTCGGCGGCGATCCGGACAATATGTTCGGTCCGACCGACGATCCGCAGTGGGCCGACCACGATGTGGTGTCGCACGCGGAAGCGTTGCGCGGCAAGGCCATCTACCTCTCCTCGGGCAGCGGCCTGCCCGGCGAGCACGACACCCCCGGCAACCCGGATCTGCGCAATGCGGTGCTCTTCGGCGGCCCGATCGAGGCGGGCGCGGACATGTGCACCCGCCAATTGGCCGAGAAGCTCACGGAATTGGGCATCCCGGCCACGGTCAACCGCCGCCCGACCGGGACCCACTCCTGGCCCTACTGGGCCGACGAACTCCCACGCTCCTGGCCGACGATGGCCGCCGGGCTCGGCCTCGACTAGCCCAGGCCGCGTCTAACCCAAGAACCGCGCGACGGTCTCCGGATCGGTGGCGAAGCGCAGGAAGGCGTCGTTCTCGTGCGGGTCGCCCGCAGTGACGCGCACGCCGTCGGTGCCGTAGGGCCGGATGATGACCCCGGCTTCGGTACTGGCCGCGCCGTATTCGGCACTGCGGTCACCCAGCGGCAGCCAGAGGAAGTTGGACTGACTCACCGGCACCCGGTAGCCCGCCGCGATCAGCGCCGCGCGCATGCGATCCCGCTCGGCCACCACCGCGTCGGTGCGCTCCAGCAGTTCGTGCCGCGCCTCCAGCGAGGCGATGGCCGCCGCCTGCGCCACCCGGCTCACGCTGAACGGGATATGCACCTTCATCAGCGCGGTGATCACCTCGGGCGCGCCGACGGCGTAGCCGACCCGCAGCCCGGCCAGGCCGTACGCCTTCGAAAACGTGCGCAGCACCAGCACATTCGGGCGGGTGCGACCCAGCTCGACGCCATTGGGGAAGTCCTCGGCGGGCATCCGCAGGTACTCGAAGTACGCCTCGTCCAGCACCACCAGCACATCGCTCGGCACCCGGTCGAGGAATTCGACGATCTCGGCCTTGCTGCGGGCGGTACCGGTCGGATTGTTCGGGTTGCACACGAACACCACCCGGGTGTTCGGTGTGATCGCCGCCGCCAAAGCGTCCAGATCGTGGGTGAATTCACCATCCAGCGGCACCTGCACCGCCTTCGCCCCCGCCACCTGCGTGACGATCGGGTACGCCTCGAACGAGCGCCACGCGAACAGCACCTCGTCCTCGGGATGCCGGCAGGTGATCTGCACCAGCTCCTGGCACAGCGCCACACTGCCGCACCCGGCCGCCACGTTCTCGAGCTCCACACCCAGGAAATCCGCGAGCGCGCCACGCAATTCGACCGCATGGTTGTCCGGGTACCGGTTGGACAGCTCGACCGCCTCGGCAATGGCCTTGGTCACCGACGGCAGCGGCGGAAAGGTGGTCTCGTTGCTGGCCAGCTTCACCGCACCGGGGTGGGTCTTGCCGGCGACGTACGCCGGAATGGCATCGAGATCCGGGCGAATGTGCGCACTCACCCCTCTACCCTATGTCCCACCCATAACGGACCCGCTCGCGGTGTCACCCGGTTTGCTCGAATGCCGCTCGCCCGGAATATCTCCGGAAGATCGGACCCCGCGAAAGATTTATCCCGTTTTTACCTAGCGCAACTACAGTGGCCCTATGTCGGGCATCTATCGAGAACACGCCCCTGTGCACGACACGACCGCGGTCCCGCTCACCGTGCTCGAACCCGAGGGTCACGCCCGCGGCGGCATCGTGGTGTTGCACGAATCACGGGAATTCACCGAGCCATTGCTCGAACTCATGCGCGCGCTCGCCGCCGACGGCTGGACCGTGCTGGCCCCGGATCTGTTCCATCGACCCACCAACGGCCACACCGCCGACCGCGTCTTCGGTGAGGACCTCTTCGCCGATTTCGACGCCTGCTTCGACTGGCTCACCGCGCACGGTGTTTTCCGCGACTGCATCGGCGTCCTCGGCTTCGACTCCGCGGGCACCGCCGCCGCCCTGGTCGCCACCAACCGCCGCGTCGGCGCCGCGGTGAGCGTCGCCGCCCCCGGCATCGAAACCCCGCTCACCCCGCAGGCCGTCGCCCTGCTCGCCGCCGCCCCCGGCCTGAAGGCGCCCTGGCTCGGCCTCTTCGGCGACGACGACCCCCTCACCCCACCCGACCAGGTCGACCGCCTGCGCGACGCGGCCGCCCACGCCGACGTCGCCACCCTCGTCGTCACCTACCCGGGCCTGCACCACCGCCCCGACCACCCCGGCTTCGACCCCGCCGCCCTCGACGACGCCTTCGTCCTCGACGCCCAGACCAGAATCTACGACTGGTTCGACAGTCATCTCCGTTGATCCACCCCGCTGACCAGCCGATTTGGCCTATTGGTCACCCGCTGTGTAATCTTCTGTCCCGGCGGTTCGAAAGGACCGGCGCCCTCGAAGAGGGGCACCAGGAGGCGTGCCAGAGCGGCCGAATGGGACTCACTGCTAATGAGTTGTCCCTTCACGGGGACCGGAGGTTCAAATCCTCTCGCCTCCGCCACCACCCGGTACGCCGGGTGACCACATTTAACTGAATAATCCTGCGCCCGTAGCTCAACGGATAGAGCATCTGACTACGGATCAGAAGGTTGGGAGTTCGAGTCTCTCCGGGCGCGCAGTAACGAAGCCCTTGATCAGGTATCTGATCAAGGGCTTCGTCGTATGTCCGGCATCGGTGAATGTCGAAGTAGGGGGCGGGCTTTCAGGCTGCCGGGGTGAGGACGGTGCGGTCGAAGGGGCCACCGTGGGCGGCGGCGTGGGCGATGGCGTCGTTGACCCGGTCGAGGTCGAAGCGGGTGAGGTGGTCGGCGGTGAGGTCGAGGGTGCCGGCGGCGGCGAGGCGGATCAGGCCGACGTTCGCGGTGCGGGGGAACATCCACTGACCGCGGACGGTCACCGAGTTGCGCATGAGCCAGGGGTAGGGCAGGGCGAGGTCGGCGCCGCCGAGCATGCCGACGCCGCCCATCAATACGACGCGGCCGAACTCGCGGACGGTCATGGCCGCGGCGCGCACCGCCGAGGTGGGGGCTTGCGGCGGCAGGAGATCGAGGACGAGGTCGATCGGGCCGTCGGCGGCCGCCTGCATCGCGACGCGGTCGGCGTCCTCGTCGCCGGTGAGCTCGACCGGACGCACCCGTGCGCCGAAACGATCGACGAGCAGGTCCAGAACGGGCCGATTGCGGCCGGGGATCACCACGCGCCCGGCACCCATGGCGAGGGCGACGGCGACCGCGCTGCTGCCGAAGTTTCCCGTAGCCCCGCTGATCAATACCGTCTCTCCGGCCTGGAGCTCTCCGGCCAGCAAGCCACCGTAGGGGACGGAGTACACGGTCAGGCTCGACCAGCGGGCGGGATCGGCGGCCGCCGCGGCGGGCAGCGGATGGACGTTCTCGGTGGGCACGCGCATGAGTTCGGCGAAGGATCCGTCGTGCAGGTACCGGGCCAGGCGCGCACCGCCCTCGCCGCGAGAACTCCAGCCCTGCAAGGCGATATCCGGTGTCAGGGCGTCGTCACGGGCGCGCAGCGTCGCATCGCACCACACCGGGTCGCCGACGCGCAGTCTGGTCGCATCCGGACCGACACGCGCAATCCGGCCGATGCCGCCGATGCCCGGCACGACAGGCGGTTCCAGCGGGTAACGCCTTTCGCCGCTGAACACCTCGGCCGTGTACGGCAGCACGCAGGTCGCCAGCACCTCGACCAGCACCTCACCACCGCCGGTGTCGGGATCGGGCACCTCGTGCACCGTGAGCGGTGTGCCGAACTCGGTCAGTGTCGCCGCGCGCATGGGAAAGCCTTTCCGTCATCTCGTCTTCCACCACGCTAGGCAGGTCGATGGCATGCGGGAAGCGAAGGATCGGCATCTCTGGTATGCGTAGTCGGCATGGACCTGTCGAGCGCGAACCTGCGGGTGCTGTGCCAGATCGCCGAATCGGGCAGCTTCACCGCGGCCGCCGCCCGACTGGGCTACACCCAGTCGGCGGTGTCGCGGCAGGCGCTCGCGCTCGAACGCGGCGCGGGCGTCACCCTGTTCGAGCGGCATCCCGACGGGGTCCGGCTCACCGCACCGGGGCTGACGCTATTGCGTTATGCCCGAACGATTCTGGAGTCGGTGGACGCCGCCGAACGCGACCTGAAGGGTGAACCGCCGCGCACCGAGCTGGTGCGGGTCGGGATGTTTCTCAGTGCCGGACCGGTGCTCCTGCCCGCCACGCTGGCGCGCCTCGCCGACGTCGCGCCACAGATCAGCGTCACCACCCGGGAAGGCACGACACCCGCCCTGACGCGGGCCTTGCGGACCGGCTCGATCGACCTCGCGGTGCTGTCCTCACGTCCGCCACACCGGCCACCGGACGGCGAATCGCCGCGCCTGCATCTCACCACGGTTCAGGACACCGAACTCGTCGTGGCGGTATCGGCCACCGGCACATTCGCGGGCCGCACCGCGGTGCATGCCGACGAACTGGTCGACGCCCCGTGGATCGCCACGCCCTCCTCGAATGCCGAACCGCTGCTCGGTGTCTGGCCGGGCCTGCCGGGGCGGGCCCGGATCGTCCACGGCGCCCGCGACTGGCTCACGAAATTGCGGCTGGTCGCCGGTGGTTTCGGGATCACGACGGTCCCCGACAGCCTCGCGCCGATCTTCCCGCCGGGGGTGACCGCGGTGCGCGTGCAGGGCGCGCCACCGGAATTCCGCCGGGTCCTGCTGGCCCGGCTCCCCGGCGCGACCACGCCCGCGATCACGACGGTCGCCCAGGCGATCACCGCCATCGCGGGGGAGTGACTACTTCCAGGCGGCGAGATTGGGGAGGTCGCCGGTGAGGTCGGTGCCGGGGGAGCGGCCGATGAGCCAGGCGGCCAGGGCGGCGACGGGGCCGGTGACGGTGGTGGCGGGGGTGCCGACGGTGGCGGTGAAGCCGGTATCGGTGGCGGTCACCGTGAAGCCGGTGCCGTCGGCGGGCTTGACCTCGGTGATGGACTGGGCGAGCAGGCCGGTGGTGAAGTCGGCGGGCCAATCGGCCGGGGTATAGCCGAGATTCAGGTCCACGTGATGGATCTCGACCTCGAGCAGGCGCATCCAGACCACCCGGGTGGCGGGGATCTCGCCGCCCGCGCGATTGCGCACCAGGCTGGACCAGCGGTCGGCGGGCATCACCCGGGCCAGCGCCAGCCAGCGCTCGTGCGAGGCGGTGAGGTCCTCGAGCTGTTCGCGCAGCGGGCGCGGCGCACCCGCCTCGATATCGGCCTCGCGCAGGAATTGGCTGGCGTACTGCGGGGTTTCGATGCCGGTCCGGGCCCACAGCAGCAGGTTGACCAGGCTGTCGGCATTGCGGGAGAGGTGGGCCAGGACGTGGCCGCGGGTCCAGCCGGGCAGCAGGGAGGGCTCGGCCAGATCGGCCTCGCCGAGGGCGGCGACCGCCGGGAGCAGCCGACCGGTCGCGGTGGCGACGATATCGAGCTGGGCGCTGGTGTCGGCGAGTTGCGATGCGTCGCTGGTCACGCCTTCGACCCTAGTGGTTCGGCACCCCGGAATCCCGTTCGGCGACAACGATTTGCACCGCCAGCGCCACCAGCCACAGCGACATCGCCCCGACCTGGATGCGCTGCGCGATCCCGAGCCCGTAGTTGCCGGGCAGATTGTCGGCGATCAGCATCCACGCCGTCACGGCGGAACCGACGATCAGAATCCACAGGCCGGTGTGCCGCAGGATCGGCCAGCGCCGATATTTGAAGGCCGCCACCGTGAACGCGAACATGGCGATATAGATGGAGAACACGGCCAGGGTGCTGGTCAGCGCGTGAATCTGATGCAGCTGCGGGAACAGCCCGGTGTCGACGTACCGTTTCGGCCCGTCCGGGTCCTCCGGTTCGATGGGCCACTGGGCGTCGGCGATGGTGGAGGCGCCGAAGCAGGTCAGGGCCACCCAGCCGATATTCGAATAGAGCCGCCGCGAGAACAGCAGCAGGCCACCGATTCCCGCCGCCACCAGCAGCGAACCGGACACGGTGTCGCCGGTGGAGAACACCCACCGGAAGGGGGCGCCCTTCTCGGCCAGCTGGCTCAGGAAGGTGTTGGTGGGGTTGCTGTCGATCGGCAGGATGAACTCCAGCACCCAGGACGAATAGCCGAGCCCGGCGACCGCGATCAAGATCGCGATGAGCCATCGGAGCGCCCGGCGCCAGCGCGGCTGCCGAGCCGCTGTGCTCGGTACCGCTTCGGCTAGTTTCTGCTCGGTTGGCGTCATCACCGCGCTCGCTTTCGCTGGCCTCGCTTACTCGTACTCCCTGCCCGGAGCTGCTGTGTTCGGACTGGTCGGCTGGTCCGCTCGTAGGACCATTGTCGCCCATCCGATTAACCTGGCCGTCACACCCCGCGCGGCGATGCTCGTCTCACTCCGTCAACGCCCGCATCACCAGGTCGGCCGCCGAAACCGCGGCTTCGTGCTCCCACACCCGCACCACGGTCCAGCCCGCCGCCGTCAACCGGGCGTCGGTGTCACGGTCGCGCGCCACGTTTCCGGCCAGCTTCTCGGCCCACCACTGCGCATTGTTCTTCGGGCGTGTCGCATGCTCGGGACAGCTGTGCCAGAAGCATCCGTCGACATAGACCGCCACCTTCCGCCGCGGGAACACCAGGTCGGCCCGCCGCCGCAGCCCGGGCAGCGGAGCCCGATCTACGAAGAACCGTTTTCCCCTGCGATGCAATTCCCGCCGCAGGTCCATTTCCGGTTTCGTGCCTGCCCGCCGCTGTTTGGCCAGGCGCGCACTGGTCGCCGCGTCCGTCGTCGGGCGTGCGTCTGCCATGCCGCCATCCTGCTGACGCCGGGCACCCCCGGCAAGATCCGCCGGGCCGTCAGGCGGCCTCGCGCGGGGCGCCTCCCATGCGCTCGAGATGGTTGGCCACATCCTCGAGGAAACCCTCGGGGAAGCGCAGCGAACCCATGCCGGTGCGCCGCAGGAAGCCCGCGGTCGCGCGCGCCGACAGCAGCCGCGAGTCGTCGAGGAACCAGCGCAGATCCTCGTACGGCGCATGAACGGGCCAGGTGGACACCGGAACCCGCTGCACCACCCCGCCGTGCCCCCAGGCCGCGGTGGGCCAGCTGCGGCGCGTCAGCGCTTCGCCGTCGGGATACGAATCGTCGGCCGGGTTGGTGACGCGCTCGGCGATCCAGGACGCCATCCGCACGCTCACCGCATTGCCGACCAGCTTCCAGCGATGACCCTTGCGGATCCCGGGCACTTCCAAAGCCGGTGTGGTCCAATCCCGGTCGAAGCCCTGCAGGCGTTCCGCGTCGGTGATCCCGGGCGTCACCAGCTCACCCGACGGCAGCCGCACCGCGGGCGGACTCGCGATGCCCAGCGCCGAACCACCTTTCAGCGTCGGCACCGCATTCACCGCCCAGCCCAGGCCGCGATTGCCCTCGGTCCAGTAGAAGCCGCACGGGTCGTGCGCCGGATCGCCCACCTCGCGCGGTCCCGCGTCGGTCCCGAACAGCACCGGTCGCGGATCCTCGGTGCGGGAGGCCAGCATCAGCACCCGTTCGCGACGCTGCGGCAGCCCGAAGGCGCGCGCGTCCACCACCCGGTAGGCCCAGGTGTAGCCGAGTTCGGTGAGGGCGTCGGTGATGTGGCGCATGGCCGCCCCGCCGCCGAGCTGCAGCATGAACGGCACGTTCTCGATGAGCAGCCAGCGCGGGCCCTTCTGGCGCTTGACCAGACGGAACACCTCGTCGACCAAACCTGAACGGGCGCCGGTGATTCCGGCGGTGCGCCCGGCCTGCGACAGGTCCTGGCAGGGGAATCCGGCTGCCACCAACTCCGTCCCCGACGGCAGTGAGCGCAGCTTGGTCACATCGGAATGCAGTGGCACATCGGGAAAGTGCGCCGCGAGCACGGCCTGTGCGCCGGAATCGATCTCACACAGCAGTTCGCTGCGCCACCCGTGCGCGGCGAGCCCGAGTTCCAGCCCGCCGATGCCGGCGAACAGGCCGACCATCCGCGCGCTCGTCACAACAGTCCCTTTCACCCCGGTGTCCCCCGTGCCCAGAGCAGGTTACTCGAGTCCCTCCACCCCTACCGTGACCAACACCCATCCACGGCCTCTCCCAGAGCCTCTCGCTATCACTCGGGCAGTTGATCAGCAGGCGATGGCGTGGGCAAACGCCGAGAACCGGTCCGCACCATTGCATGTTGATCACGATGTCGCGCGCGGACAGTGATACCGGCCGGGGAGCATGGGCGCGCGGGCGACGGCAACTACGGTGATAGGCGTGACGGATAACGGGAGTGCGGAAGCCAAGCCGGGTGCGCCGCGGTGGCCTGCCATTCTCACCTGGCGCGCGCACAACGCCTCGCGGATGGAGTCGGTGCGGGTGGTGGTGAGCGGCAACCGGATTCGCGCCGCGGGCCGCATCATCGCCGGCGACTGCGAGGACCACCCCGCCTTCAGCGCCTCCTACGACCTGGTCACCGACGAATCCGGGGTGACCAAGCGGCTGTCGCTGCGCAGCACCCTCGCCACCGGTGAACGCCACGCCTCGATCGCCCGCGACGAGGAGAACTACTGGCTCATCGATGCCGGAAACACCCACGTCCGCTCCACTTTCGGGGGCGCGCTGGATGTGGACGTGGTGCTGAGCCCGTTCTTCAACACCCTGCCCATCCGCCGCTACGGCCTCTCGCACGCCAGCGAGGACGTACAGGTCCCGGTCGTTTACGTGCGCCTGCCCGACCTGCTGGTGCAGGAAGCCAGCCTCACCTACAGCAGCGGGCCCGACGGCATCCACGTGCTGTCGCCGGTCTCCTCGGCCACCGTCACGGTCGACGAGGACGGCTTCCTGCTCGACTACCCGGGCCTGGCCGAGCGGATCTAATCCAGCGCGGTCAGCACGCCGCCGTCGCGTCCGGCGTCGATCAGCTTGGTGAGCCAGTTGTGCTCGCCGGGGCGGATATCGGTGATCACCCAGCGTTCATGATCGTCGTATTCGGTGCGGGCGTCGTGCCCGGCCTCGGCCAATTCGGTGATGGTGCCGTTGGCTCGCAGGCTGTCGCGAGCCTGGGTGAGCACCTCCAAGGTGTCGTCCAGCACGTCCAGCAGGGCCGCGGCGTTCGGTTCGCAGATGGCCCGGACCAGGTCGGGGGAGGTGGCGGCGACCCGGCTGCCGTCGCGGAAGGAACCGGCGGCCAGGCCCAGCGCGAGCGGGCCGCCGTTGGAGCCCTCGATGGCCAGCGCCTCCGCCAGCAGGTGGGGTAGGTGGGAGATGCGGGCCACCGCGCGGTCGTGTTCCACCGCCAGCACCGGCACCACCACCGCGCCGCAGTCCAGGGCCAGCTGCGCGACACGCCGGAACTGGTCGGCGTGCACACCCGGATCCACGCTGACCGCCCAGGCCGCGTTCTTGAACAGGTCCGGACTCGATGCCGCCCAACCGGATTCGCTGGTCCCGGCCATCGGGTGGCCGCCCACGTACTTCGCGCCCAGCTCGTGCCGCTGCACGGCCGCCGCCACCGGGGCCTTCACGCTCACCACGTCGGTGATCACGCACTCGGGAGCGTAGGTCTTCACATCCGAGAGCACGGCGTCGATGGCCGGCATGGGCACGCCGATCACGATCAGCGCGTCGCGGTCGGCGGCGCGGGTGAGCACGGTGGCCACCTCGCTGATCACGTCGTAGCCGTCCAGACGGGCCGCCTTCGCGCCCACCTCGGAACGGTTGTAGCCGAACGCCTCGTACCCGGCCGCGGCGGCGGCGCGCAGCACCGAACCGCCGATCAAACCGGTACCCAGGACGCAGACAGCTGGTTTCGGAGTGCCCGTCATCGGATCAGATTCGCATACGACTTCAACATTTCCCCCGAAGCGGACTACCGTTGCGCCCATGGCAGCACAGCGCTCGAGCACGAACAGGGCGGCGTCGGACGAAAACGACGACGTAGAAGGGTTCGCAGTGGCGGTTGTCCGCGAAGAAGCCAACTGGAAAGTGACGCCGCTGAGTGATGCGACACTGTCCAGTCTGTCCGCGGCCGAGGACGAATTGCGTGCGCTGCGAAGTTCGGGCGCGGTGTTCGGCCTGCTCGACATCGACGACGAGTTCTTCGTCATCCTGCGCCCCGGCCCGACCGGCAGCCGCATCCTGCTGTCGGACGCGACGGCCGCCATCGACTACGACATCGCGGCCGATGTGCTGGAGGAACTCAATATCGAGATCCCCGACATCGATCCCGACGAGCTCGACGACGTCGAGCCCTGGGAGGAGGGCGACCTCGGCGTCCTCGCCGATCTCGGTCTGCCCGAACCGGTGCTTGCGGTCATTCTCGCCGAGACCGACCTCTACCCCGACGAGCAGCTCGGCATGATCGCCCAGCGCCTCGGCTTCGCCAACGAACTCTCCGCGGTCCTGGACAAGCTGCCGCGTTGATCGGCTCGCTCGCTGCCGACGAGGCGATGATGCGGGCCGCCATCGCCGCCGCACAGGCGGCGGACCCGCGTGACGTCCCCGTCGGCGCGGTCGTCTTCGACGCCCAGGGCCGGGAACTGGCGCGCGCCGCCAATGCCCGTGAGGCCCTGGGTGATCCGACCGCCCACGCCGAAGTCCTCGCCCTGCGCGCGGCCGCCCGCGTCGTCGGCGACGGCTGGCGTCTGGAAGGCGCCACCCTCGCCGTCACCCTCGAACCCTGCACCATGTGTGCGGGCGCCCTGGTCCTCTCCCGAGTCTCCCGCCTCGTCTTCGGCGCCTGGGAACCCAAGACCGGCGCCGTCGGCTCCCTCTGGGACGTAGTACGTGACCGACGTCTCAACCACCGCCCCCAAGTCCGAGCCGGCATCCTCGAACCCGAATGTGCCGCCCTCCTCGACGATTTCTTCCGATCCCACCGCCCCTGACCCCCCTCTCCAGCCGATTTCGGATTCCGCAGGGTCCTCAGGTAAAGTCACCACCGGTGGCGTGTCCGAGCGGCCTAAGGAGCACGCCTCGAAAGCGTGTGAGGGGTAACCCCCCTCCGAGGGTTCAAATCCCTCCGCCACCGCCAAGAAAGGCTCCGACCTGATTCAGGTCGGAGCCTTTCTCTTTCCCGTCATCAGTAGTCGGAGGTTCCCATGGGCCTGGACTACAGCTACGAGGTCTACATCCACCGCGACCGCGCGCCAGCGCTGCTCGGCAGCATTGCCGACAACATGGCGGAGGAGAGTCGCCACGGCGAGTGGACGATCGCGGAAATCGCAGGCGATCGTGTTCTGCTGCCCTGCTCCGCGCGCTTCGAGAGCGGTCGGACGGTAGGACTCGACCCTTCGGGCAGCAAACACGAATTCCTGGACCTGGTCTTGCGTTTCGACGCAGACGACAGCCTCCGCGCCTACAACGATCCCGAAGATGACGGCCGCCATCGTGTGGGCCTCATCTACCTCAGCGTTCACGACGCGTCCCGACTGGCGCCCGACCACCTCGAATTCTGCTTCATGGCCGCGACCACCCGCATGAGCAGACTCTTCCTGGAATCCTCGGGAGTCCGAAACTGGTTCGCGTCCTTGGCAATCGACCACGACAGCCCCCTCTGCCTGCTGGATATCGAGCAGGACGGCAAACAAGTCGTATTCGAACGCTCGCCGCAGTAGCGCTCTTATCCGGATGGCAAGGATTTGATCAAGGGTGCTGGCCAAGATCGGTTGCAGGGCAGCACCTTTCATGCTTCCGAGCAGCCAGGAGGCTCCGATTGCATAGCCGTCGCATCCAGTTTGTCTCAGAATCGAATGGTGAATCCAGTTGTACAGCAGGTGCTTACACTTGCCGCAGTGGTACTTGGCGCAGGATCGACGTTTGCTGCGACGACGTTGACGGAGCAGGCGAAATGGCGGCGGGGTCAGGACACGCGGTGGGATGACAAGCGTTTGGCCGCGTACAGCGAGTTTGCGAACGCGTTGAAGCAATACGTTCAGGTGTCGTTTCGACTCGCGGCGGCGCGTGGCTACCCTGCAACGGCGCAACCGATCGACACCGATACGGGGCTACAGCTGTTGGCGGAGGCGGAGGCGGAGAAGACCGTCAAGTGGGAAGCGGTATTACTCCTCGGCTCTCCTGAGGCTGTGGCTGCGGCCCGGGAATGGAACAGGGCCGCGTGGGAACTTGGTTGGCCTGCACGAGGGCACGCGATCGAACATTCGGAGTACGTCCGGCTGTACTCGGAGATGGGGCGCAGACGGAACGAGTTCTATGAATGCGCACGTGCCGACCTCGGCGTCCGTAGTGGCGAACTGCCGCCCGGGGACCGGCCGTGGCTGGCACCGGGAACCGATGGGTCCGAGAGCTCGGGCACGAGTGTCGGCACAGTGTGACGAACGCCTATGGCATGCCTGACCAAAACCATTGCAGGGCACGGTGAGCGGCCGATTCGAGGTTGCCCACATACTCCACGATCGCCCGCTGGCGCTCTTTATCTTGACGACAAGGATTGGTTAAGGGCGTCCGACCAAGATCGGTTGTAGGGCGGCATCTTTCATGCGGCCGGGTGATCAGGAGGCTCCGATGTCGTACCCGCACAACCATTTCGGCCAGCAGTACCCGGCACCCGCGCCCCGGCCGAACAATGCCACCGCGGTTCTGGCCGCCGCCTTCGCGCTTTGCCTTGGTGTGTGGTTCACGCTGGGCACCCTGGCGAGCTACGACCTTTGGTCGGAGGATGAGATATCGCGTTCGTTCGTGGGTTCCGAAACCCATCTCATCTACCGTCCCCTCGCAGCGATGCTGCCCGTCGTGGGCGGCATCCTGCTGCTCCGCCGCCTTACGGTCGGCCGTGTCTTCGTGATCATCGGCGTGCTTCCCGCTTTCGCCGATGCCTTCGCAGACCGGTCCCTCTACATCGTCCACGGCATCGAGGACATCGTCTTTCCGCTGGGCTTCTTCGCCTTCTATCTGGCCATCGTCGTGCTGGCAGCCCACCCCGCCACCGGGCGCTGGATCCGCACTCGCACGTACGCGTAATCCGCAGTGGTTCAGGTGTGTAGGCCGTCGAGGAGGAGGTCTAGGACTCGGTTGATGGCGGTGGGGTAGGGGTCGTCGGGGCGGGTGTAGATCTGGAGGGTTAGTAGGCGGGCTAGGTCGGTGGGGGTTACGTCGGGGCGGAGGGTGCCTTCGGCGTGGGCTCGGGTGGTGAGGGCGGCTAGGCGATCCGTGATGGTGGTGCGGACTTCGGTTAGGGCGGGGGTGGATTGGATGTCGGCGTGGAGGGCCGGTTCGATGGCGGCGGCGAGGGCGCCGAGGCGGAGTTCGGCGCAGTCTCGGAGGAAGCGGGAGAGGGCCTGGAAGGCGTCGGGGGATTCGCGTTCGGCGATGGCGGCTAGGTCGGCCAGCGCTGAGAGGTAGGAGTGGGCGGCGGCGGTGATGAGGGCGCCGCGGTCGGGGAAGCGGCGATAGAGGGTGCCTACGCCTACGCCGGCGGCGTCGGCGATGTCCTTCATCGAGACGTTGACGCCTTGTTGGCGGAAGACGAGTTGGGCGGCGGCCAGGATCTGGTCGCGATTGCTGCGGGCGTCGGCTCTGAGCTCGGCCGTTGTCCTCACCTCCGGAAAAAGTGGACGAAGTTCTTCCGGTTAGCGTACCGTCTTGGAAACGGACGGAAATCGTCCACTTGGATCGAGGGTGATGACGATGAGCACGAAGGTCTTGATCTCCGGAGCCGGTATCGGCGGCTCGACCCTGGCGTACTGGCTGGGGCGCAACGGATTCGACGTGACCGTGGTGGAACGCGCTGGGGCGCAGCGCTCCAGCGGCAATCCCATCGACGTGAAGGGGGCTGCGGTCGACGTGGTCGAGGGCATGGGGGTGATGCCTCGACTGCGAGCCGCGGGGTCGCGGGTAGATCGGATGAGCTTCGTGGATGCGACCGGGCGGGAGCGATCGCAGTTGCGGCTCAGTGCTTTTCAGGGTGGGGCGGGTGATCGCGAGGTGGAGATTGCTCGTGCGGATCTGGCGGCCATCCTGCTGGACGCGGCTCGCGATCAGGCCGAAATCCGCTGGGCCGATTCGATTTCCGGGATCGACCAGGAGGACACCGGGGTGGAGGTGGCCTTCGACAGCGGTGCGACGGGGAACTACGACTACGTCATCGGCGCCGACGGCCTGCACTCGAATGTCAGACGGCTGGTCTTCGGCGCGGAAGAGCGGTTCATCCGGCACATGGGCCTCTACGTCGCGACCCTGCCGGTGGACCGGGCCTTCGGCGGTGAACGCGAGGTGATCATGTTCAACCGCCCCGGCAGCGCCATCACCGTGCACCCGTCCAAGGGAAAGGCGGTGGCGGCCTTCATGTTCCGCCACAGCGCCGTGCCGGGCTTCGATCACCGCGACCTCGCCCAGCACAAGCAGCTGGTCGCCGACGCCTTCGCCGGCCCGCTCGGCATCTTCGCCGACCTGCTCGATCAGCTGAAGGCCGCCGACGACCTCTACTTCGACTCGGTCAGCCGGGTCGACCTGCCGCACTGGTCCGACGGCCGCATCGCCCTGCTCGGCGACGCCGGCTCCTGCCTGTCCCTCTTCGGTGACGGTTCCACCCTCGCCATCGCGGGTGCCCACACCCTCGCCGAGGAACTCACCCGCACCCCCGACCAGCCCCGCACTGCCTTCGCGACCTACGAACGGCGCCACCGCAAGCTGGTCGAGCCCAAGCAGCGCGGCATGCGCGCCGCGGCCGCCATGATGGTCCCGGCCACCTCACCGGGCATCGTTGTCCGCAACACCGTCACCCGCTTCATGCGCTGAAAAGACCGGTGCTGCTTGGAAGGATGGGGAGATGAGCGATTCGGCCGGGGAGTGGCGGACGTGGCGGCTGGCAGTTTTCGGAGATCCGTACCTCGTCTGGCATGACGGTGCGGACTTCCGGCAACTGCTCGAGCTGGCCCGGTCGGATCGGGAAGCGGTGGGGCGCATGCTCGCACTGGGTCTGGGAGAGGCGGATTCACTCGCCGCAGACTCCTTGCGGATGCTGAATGCCGAAGGTCTCGCCCCGGCGCGGTCGCGGGAGTTGTTGCTGTCGGCGGCTTCTCGCGCAGTGGACGAATTTCTCCTGACGGTCGCGCACGCCCTGTACTCGCTGACCGATGACGAAGCCTGGCTCGACCCCATCGTCGGCCTGCTCGCCACCGCCGGGCCGTGGACCACTCGAATGGATGCCGCCCGTGCGCTGGCGGACGTCCGGGCCACGCCGCAGGTGCTCGCGGCCTTGCGGCACGCGCTGGACGACACCGAGTTCCTGGTCCGGTATCACGCCGCGAATACCCTTGCCGAGCTCGTCTTTTCAGCCGAAAACCAATAGTTAAATGAATTCCGTTCAGAATGTCGGTGGGGTGCGATAGCTTCAGCCTCGGACGTCGATAGTTAGGGCGTCGAACGAATGAAGGGGAGAGCTACGTGAAGAACACTCGAATCCGTCGGGCGGGCATCGGGATTGCCGGATTCGCAGCCATCGGGGTGGCCACCCTTGTCACGGCCACTACCGCGTCGGCGCAGATGAGCATCACCCAGTCGTCGGCCTACTGTGTCGGCAGCACCTATGCGGTCACCCTGCCTGCGGCGGATGCCGCGGCGCTGTGGGCGCAAATGCCTGCGGTCGAGACCGCTCAGAACGAGTGGGCGCTGGTGGAAACACCGTCCGCCGGCAGCGGACTGTCGACAACCGTCTCCCCACCGGTGAAATATATCGCCGGCCAGGACGTGACCGTGCAGTGGACGCCACCCGCGGCAGGGCAGTGGCAGCTGATGATGGCGCCCTTCAGTCAGGGCGGCTACGGCACGCCCTTCGGCGGACCACTGGCGGTCACCGTGGTAGCCGCGTCGAGTTGCACCCCGTCCACCGGCGGTGGCACAGGTAGTGCGGATTCCATCCCCGTCATCGGCGGAATCTTCAAGGCCCTCGGGTTCTGAGCCCGCCCGGCAAAGCACTCGGCCCCCACCCGGAATCGGGTGGGGGCCGAGGCATTTCGGAGTCGGATCAGCCGACCGTGGCGGGCTGACGGTCCTCGATCGGGGCGGAGGCTTCCTTGAGCTTGGTGAGCTTGGAGCCTTCGACATCGATGTCGGGGAGGATGCGGTCGAGCCACTTGGGGATCCACCAGGCCTTGTCGCCCAGGAGGGCGAGCAGGGACGGGATGAGGACCATGCGGACGATGAAGGCGTCGAAGAAGACGCCGGCCGCCATGGCGAAGCCCATGGACTTGGCCACCACATTGTCGTCGAGCATGAAGGCGCTGAACACCGAGATCATGATGATGGCCGCCGAGGTCACGACGCGGGCGCCGTGGTGGTAGCCGCTGATCATGGCGTCCTTGGCCGACTTGCCGTGCACGTATTCCTCACGCATGCGGGTCACCAGGAAGACCTGGTAGTCCATGGCGAGACCGAATACCAAGCCGATCAACATGATCGGCAGGAAGCTGACCAGCGGATGCGGGTCGAACAGCCCGAAGGTGCCCTCCTGGAACAGCAGGACCGTCGCGCCGAAGGTGGCCGCCATGGAGAGCAGGAAGCCGAGGGCGGCGGTCAGCGGGACCAGCACGGAACGGAAGACCAACAGCAGCAACAGGAATGCCGCGCCCGCCACGATGGACAGATACGGAATGATCTTGTGCAGCAGGGCCTGCGAGACATCGGTGAAGATGGCGGTGCTACCGGTGATGCCGTATTCCATGCCGTAATCGGCATTGAACTTGGCTTCCGCATTGCGCGCGTTCTCGACGAGATCCTTGGTTTCCTTGTTGTTCGGCCCGGACTTGGGCACGCCCATGAACAGCGCGGCCTGTCCGTCCTGACTGCGCTGCGTGGCGGTCAGGTAGTCCATGCCGGGCGTCTTCAGCGAATTGCGCAGCTCCTCGAGCGCCTGATCGCGCTGGCCCTCCGGCGTCTTGCTGAGGTCCACGGCCACCATCAGGGTGCCGTTGGAGCCTTCGCCGAAGCCCTTGGTCTGCAGGTCGTATGCCTTGTAGAGGGTGGTGTCCTTCGGCATGGAGTCGCCGCCGGGCAGACCCAACTGCAGGTTCGCCGCCGGTGCGGCCAGCAGTCCGAGCAGCACCACCGACGCCGCGAGCGTCAGCCAGGGCGCCTTGCCGATGAAGCGGGCGAAGCGAATTCCGTTGGTGACCGAGTTCTCGTCCTCGGGATCGTGCTGGGCGACCAGCGGCAGCTTCGGCTTGAACAGCGTGCCGCCGAACGCGCCGAGCAGCGCGGGCATCAGGGTCACGGCGACCAGCACCGCCATGGTGGCCGTGATCGCGCCGCCGATACCCATGTAGGTGAGGAAGTTGACGCCGACGAAGCTGAGCCCGGCCAGCGCGATGATGACGGTCAGACCGGCGAAGATGACCGCGGAACCGGCGGTGCCGACCGCGGTGCCCGCCGCCTCTTCCGGCGAATCCGATACGGCCAGTTCGTGTTTGTAGCGCGACACGATGAACATGGCGTAGTCGATCGACAGGGCGATGCCGATCATCGACGCCAGCGTCGGGGTGAAGGCGGGCACGGTCAGCCAGTGGGTGCCGAACATGACGATGGCCATGGCGGTACCGACACCGAAGATCGCGGTGATGATCGGCACGAATGCCGCGACGATCGCGCCGAACGCGATGATCATGACGACCAGGGCGACGCCGATGCCGATCATCTCCGATGCGCCACCGGCGGCCTGCTTCTGCGCGATATTGCCGGTGAGTTCCACCTGCAGCCCGGCGGCCCGGGCGTTCTTGCCGACGTCATAGGCCGCGTCCTGGTCGGCCGGCTTGATGTCGGAGAACTTGGGAATGGTGTACGTGGCCTTGACGACCGCCACCGAGTCCGGGCTGGTCTTGTTCAGGACATTGAGCGGCGCGTTCGAGCAGTTGGCGGCGAAGTTCGCGGCGGATCGGTCGCCGTCGAGGCAGTTGACACCGGCCGGTTCACCGATCTTCTTGGTGAGGTCGATGGGATTCATCGGAGACTTCTTCGGGTCCGACTTGTCCACGATCGACAGCTTGTTCAGGTCATCCATGAACCCTTGCAGCGCAGCCGCGTTCTTGGCGTCGGTGAGCTTCTCACCGTCGGGTGCGGCGATCACATAGGTGCCGGTGACGGCGTTGGCGTCGAAATCCTTGGAGGCACCGGGGAAGTGCTTGTCGAGGATTTCGGTGGCCCGCTCGGACGGCAGGCCGGGCATGGAGAAGCTGTCCTGGAAGGGCTTGCTGAGGGCGGCGCCGGTGCCGCCGATGATGAGCAGCGCGGCGATCCACGCCGTGATGACGATCCATTTCCGGCGGAAGGCGAACTTTCCCCACCGATAGAGGTATACGGACACGAGGGGTTCTCCTGGCGAATGGGTATGCGGGCGAAACAGGGTGCTTGTGCGCAAGCGCGTAGACAGGCACTGCCGCCGGGAGCCTCGGCCCCCCGCCTCCACGAAAACTAATCTGCCTACCGTGCGGTAGGTAGACTACCGAGCCAGTAAGCGGAGGAACAACCTCAACTCTAGGTGGCGTACGTCGCATACCTAGCTGAGTGAATCGCGGACCGAGCGCGAGTGAGAGGATGAGAGCATGGGCGCCCCAGTCGTTTCCGGAACAGTCGTCGCAGGTAGAAGCACCAAGGATGCGATCCGTGAGGCTGCTCTCCAGCTCTTTTCATCCAAGGGTTTCGACCACAGCAGCCTGCGCGAGGTCGCCGATGCGGTGGGAATCACAAAAGCCTCGCTCTACTATCACTACGCCTCGAAGGTCGATCTGCTAGTCGCCATCATCGAGCCGATGTTCGACGAACTCCGCGATCAGGTGGACGCCCTCGACGAGATCGAGCACACCCCCGAGAACGTGCGCCGGGTGATCCGCGACCGCCTCCGCTCGACGCTGGCCAACCGCAATGTGGGCGCGCTGTGCATGCGCGACACCGTCGCCATCGTCAATGCCCTCGGCAATCGCTACCCCGACCTGATCGAATTGCATCACCGCACCTGTCGCTGGCTGGCCGGACCCGGGGCCGATGCCGACACCCTGCTGCGGGCCACCGCGGCCATGCAGGTGCTCAGCACCGCCATGATGTCGCAGGAGATCGTGCCCGATACCGAGACCGATCACATCGAGGCGACGCTGTTGAATGCCGCACTCGGCGTGCTGAATCCGAACCGATAGGGTTTTCCTTTACTCGCCCACAGATCGACCACAGTCAGCTCAGGAGTTCACGTGCACATCACCGCGAAGGTCGATTACGCGGTGCGCACGCTCGTGGAAATCGCGAAGGCGCAACCGGATTCGGTGAAGGCCGACGCCATTGTGGCCGCCCAGGACATTCCGCCCAAGGTGCTGGAATCGGTGGTGTCGGATCTGCGCAAGGGCGCCTTGGTGACCAGCCGCCGCGGCCCGGACGGCGGTTACCGGCTGGCCCGCCCGGCCGCGCAGATCAGCGTGGCCGATGTGATCCGCGCGGTGGAGGGTCCGCTGGCCTCGGTGCGCGGGCAGCGACCGGAGGACGTCACCTATCCGGGCGCGGCGGAACCGTTGCAGCGGGTGTGGATCGGACTGCGGGTGAACATCCGCTCGGTGCTCGAACGGGTCAGCATCGCCGATATCGCCCATGACCTGCTGCCCTCGTTCCTGGACGAGCTGCTGCACGATCCGCACGCCTGGACGCGGCGCCCCCGCCCGAACGACGCACCGACCGCGGCGAGCGAGCAGTCCGCGGTCGAATGGCAGGACGCCGTCGAGTGGCGAGACCTGGATCAGCCCGATATCTGAAACATTGCTCGACGGCCCTGTGCTGCTGTGATCCAGGCCACGGCGCGACAGCACCTTAAATCGTCGCGGCAACCGACACCCGATGGCGGTAGCCTGCCAACATCATGTTGATCCGACTTCTACGCACCTTCCTCTGGCCCTATCGCAATCAACTGGCCGGGGTCGTCGTGCTCCAGCTGATCTCGGTCATCGCCATGCTGTATCTGCCCACGCTGAACGCCGCCATCATCGACAACGGCGTCACCAAGGGCGATATCGGCTACATCTGGTCCACCGGCGGCTGGATGCTGCTGGTCACCGCCATCCAGATCGTCGCCCAAGGGGTTTCGGTGTACCTGGGTGCGCAGGCGGCCATGGGCGCGGGCCGCGATATGCGCGCCGCCCTGCTGCACCGGGTGGGCACCTTCTCCGCGCGAGAGGTCGGCGTGTTCGGCGCGCCGTCGCTCATCACGCGCAATACCAATGACGTCGGCCAGGTGCAGCTGCTCGTGCTGATGAGCGCCACCATCCTGGTCATGGCCCCGATCATGTGTATCGGCGGCATCTTCATGGCACTGAAGGAGAGCATGCAGCTGTCGTGGCTGCTGCTCATCGCGGTGCCGGCGCTGGGCCTGTCGATGGCCTTCATCATCAGCCGCATGGTGCCGGGCTTCCGGCGCATGCAGGAGCGCATCGACGCGGTGAACCGGGTACTGCGCGAGCAGATCACGGGTATCCGGGTGGTGCGCGCGTTCGTGCGGGAGCGGCAGGAGACCTCGCGTTTCGGGGTCGCCAATACCGAGCTGACCGAGCAGTCGCTCTATGTCGGCAAGTACATGGCGCTGATGTTCCCGATGGTCATGCTCATCTCGAACGTGACCACGGTCGGCGTCATCTGGTTCGGCGGCCACAGCATCGACAACGGTGAGATGCAGATCGGCACCCTGACCGCGATGCTCGCCTACATCATGCAGATTCTGATGGCGGTCATGATGGCCTCGTTCCTGGCCATGATGGCCCCGCGCGCCACGGTGTCGGCCGAGCGCATCGGCGCGGTGCTCGACACCGAGTCCTCGGTGGCGGAACCGCGTCAGCCGCAACCGTTCCTGGGCGATCCGGGCACGGTGGACCTGCAGTTCGCGGAGTTCAAGTTCCCGGGTGCGGAGAAGGCGGTGTTGCGGGCCATCCGGTTCCAGACCACGCCGGGCACCACCACCGCCATCGTGGGCGCGACCGGCGCGGGTAAGACCACGCTGATCAATCTGATTCCGCGGCTCATCGATGTCACCGACGGTGCGGTGTACGTGGGCGGCACCGATGTGCGCCACCTCGAATTGGAGGCGCTGCGTTCGGAAATCGGCCTGGTGCCGCAGAAGGCGTACCTGTTCTCCGGAACGGTGGCCTCGAATCTGCGCTACGGCAAGCCGGATGCCACCGACGAGGAGTTGTGGCACGCGCTGGAGATCGCGCAGGCCGCGGACTTCGTGCGGGAGATGCCGCAGGGCCTGGAAACGCCGGTGGCGCAGGGCGGTACGACGGTGTCCGGTGGGCAGCGGCAGCGCCTGGCCATCGCCCGTGCGCTGGTGCGCAAGCCGCGCGTCTACCTGTTCGACGACTGCTTCTCCGCGCTGGACGTCTCCACCGATGTGCGGGTGCGTGACGCCTTGAAGCCGGAGACCTCGAACGCGTCGGTCATCATTGTGGCGCAACGGATCTCGACGATCCGCGATGCCGATCAGATCGTGGTGCTGGAGGACGGCGCAATGGCCGGGATCGGCACCCACGACCAGCTGATGCGGGACTGCAACGAGTACCGCGAGATCGTGGAGTCGCAGTTCAGCGCGGAGGAGGTGCGATGAGGCCCGGAGCGGTCAATCCCGGTGCGCCGGACGCCAAGGCGAAGTCCTTCGGCCCGTCGCTCAAGCGCCTGCTGCGCATGCTCGCGCCCGACCGGGCGTATCTCGTCGCGGTGTTCCTGCTGGCCGTCGGCTCGGTGGTGCTCAATACCCTGGGCCCGCAGATTCTCGGCAAGGCCACCAACCTCATCTTCGACGGTGTGGTCGGTAAGCAGCTGCCCGCGGGCCACAGCAAGGACGAGCTGGTCGAGGGGCTGCGCGCCAGCGGCAACACCACGTTCGCGGACATGCTCTCGAGCATGAACGTGATTCCCGGTACCGGAATCGATTTCACCGCGGTCGGCCACGTGCTGGCCTGGGTGCTGGCGCTCTACATCGGCGCGGCGGTGTTCGGCTGGCTGGAAGCCCAGCTGCTGATCCTGGTGATCAACCGGACCGTGAAGCGGCTGCGCGCCCAGATCGAGGAGAAGCTGCACCGACTACCGTTGCGCTACTTCGACTCCATGCCGCGCGGCGATGTGCTCTCCCGCGTCACCAATGACGTCGACAATATGGCGCAGACGCTGCAGCAGACCATGTCTCAGCTGATCATCAATGTGCTGTCGGTGATCGGCATCCTGATCATGATGTTCTGGATCTCCTGGATCCTGGCCCTGATCGCGCTGCTCACGGTGCCGTTGGCGATCATCGTGACCGCGCAGATCGCCAAGCGCTCCAAGCCGCACTTCGTGGATCAGTGGAAGCTCACCGGTGAGGTGAACGCTCAGGTCGAAGAGGCGTTCACCGGTCACGAGGTGGTCAGCGCCTTCGGTCGCGTGCGCGAGGTCGGCGAGCATTTCGACGAGACCAACGGCAAGCTCTACAACGCGTCGTTCAAGTCGCAGTTCATCTCCGGCCTGATCATGCCCGCCATCATGTTCCTCGGGAACCTGAACTACGTGCTGATCGCCGTGGTCGGTGGCCTGCGGGTGGCGTCGGGCAATCTGTCGCTGGGTGAGGTGCAGGCGTTCATCCAGTACTCGCGCGGATTCACCCAGCCGCTCACCCAGATCGGTTCGATGATGAACCTGCTGCAGTCGGGTGTGGCCTCGGCGGAGCGGATCTTCGAGATCCTGGACGCCGAGGAGCAGACGGCGGATCCGGATCCGGAGGATGCGCGGCCGCTGGATCGCGGGCGGGTGGCGTTCGAGGACGTGTCGTTCCGCTACGAGCCGGAGACGCCGATCATCGAGAACCTCTCGCTGGTGGCCGAACCCGGGCACGTGGTGGCCATCGTCGGTCCGACCGGTGCGGGCAAGACCACGCTGGTCAACCTGCTGATGCGGTTCTACGAGGTGGATTCCGGCGCGATCACCATCGACGAGGTGGACATCACCCGCATCACCCGTGATCACCTGCGCTCGCGCATGGGCATGGTGCTGCAGGACACCTGGCTGTTCGGCGGGACCATCAAGGAGAACATCGCCTACGGCAATCCGAATGCCTCCGAGGCGGAGATCCTGGAGGCCGCCCGCGCCGCGTATGTGGACCGGTTCGTGCACGCGCTGCCACACGGGTACGAGACCGTCATCGACGAGGAGGGCTCCGGCGTCAGCGCCGGTGAGAAGCAGCTCATCACCATTGCGCGGGCGTTCCTGGCCAAGCCGTCCATCCTGATCCTGGACGAGGCCACCAGCTCGGTCGACACCCGCACCGAGCTGCTGGTGCAGCACGCCATGGCGGCGCTGCGCCGGGATCGCACGAGTTTCGTGATCGCGCACCGGCTTTCGACGATCCGCGACGCCGACACCATCGTGGTGATGGAGAAGGGCCGCATCGTCGAGCAGGGCACGCACGCGAAGCTGCTCGAGGCCCGGGGCGCGTACTCCCGGCTCTACAACGCCCAGTTCGCCGCCGCCATCACCGATGGCGAGGGCAACAATGTGGACGATCCGGAGTCGGACGCGGTGGCGCTCAGCAAGGGCTGAGAGGATGACTCGGTGTCTTCTGCCTCCGAGTTCTCGTTCAAGGTCGGTACCCGCCTGGAAGGTCGGCATGGTCGGACGGGCGTGATCAGTACCCCGCATGGGGAGATTGCCACGCCCGCCTTCACGCCCGTCGGTACAAAGGCCACGGTCAAGGCCGTGTTGCCGGAGACCATGAAGGAACTCGGTTCGCAGGCGCTGCTGGCCAACGCCTATCACCTCTACCTGCAGCCCGGCCCGGACATCGTGGACGAGGCCGGGGGCCTGGCCGAGTTCATGAACTGGCACGGGCCCACTTTCACCGATTCCGGCGGGTTCCAGGTGATGTCGCTGGGTGTCGGGTTCAAGAAGGTGCTGGCGATGGAATCCGTCGGCGTGCAGAACGACGATGTGATCGCCAAGGGCAAGGAGCGGCTGGCGCACGTCGACGACGACGGCGTCACCTTCCGCTCCCACCTGGACGGCTCCAAGCACCGGTTCACGCCGGAGGTGTCCATGGGCATCCAGCATCAGCTGGGCGCGGACGTCATGATGGCCTTCGACGAACTCACCACGCTCATGAATACCCGTGGCTACCAGGAAGAATCGCTGGAGCGCACGCGGCGCTGGGCCAAGCGCTGCCTCGACGAGCACGAGCGGCTCACCGCGGCGCGTTCGCACAAGCCGTATCAGGCGCTGTTCGGGGTGATCCAGGGCGCGCAGTACGAAGACCTGCGCCGCAAGGCATGTCGGGATCTCGAGGCGCTGCGCGGCGAGGCCGGGACGGGTTTCGACGGGTACGGCATCGGCGGTGCGCTGGAGAAGCACAATCTGGGCACCATCGTCGGCTGGTGCTGCGACGAACTGCCGGAGCACAAGCCGCGGCATCTGCTCGGCATCAGTGAGCCGGAGGACATCTTCACCGCGGTGGAGCACGGCGCGGACACCTTCGACTGCGTGAATCCCTCACGGGTGGCCCGCAATGCGGCGATGTACACCGACGAGGGCCGGTTCAATATCAATACCGCCCGGTTCAAGCGCGATTTCGCGCCCATCGACGAGACCTGCGACTGCTACACCTGCGCGCACTACACCCGCGCCTACATCCATCACCTGTTCAAGGCGAAGGAGATGCTGGCGGCCACGCTCTGCACCATCCACAACGAGCGGTTCACGGTGCGCCTGGTCGATCGCGTCCGGGAAAGCCTGGACGGCGGCTACTTCGACGATTACAAGACGGATTTTCTGGGCCGCTGGCGCGGTCGCATCAAAGCCCCTGGGCTGCAGGCGGATTAGACACAACCGCGCCGAAACCCCTACTCGTAGATGGCCGAGCGCTCGCGCGGGCGGTACGAGGGCTCGCGCTTCTTGAGGAACGCGATGCAGCGGTAGCTGATCGGCAGCACACACATCTCGACGAGGGTCTTCCACAGGAAGCCCACGATCGTGTAGTTGAGGTAGTCGCCGAAGGTGTTGATGCCGATGGCGGTGGCGGCGATCGAGCAGAACACCAGGGTGTCACCGATCTCGCCCGCCACGGTGGAGCCGAGCAGCCGGGCCCACAGGTGCTTCTCTTTGGTCTTTTCCTTGATGAGCACCAAGGTGACCGAGTTCAGGAACTGCCCCACGAAGTATCCGGCGATTCCGGCGAAGGCCAGCTGCGGGGTATGGCCGAGGACATCGGCGAACGACTGGGCGTTCTGGTTGTCGTTGCCGGGCAGCTTGATGACGATCTGGAAGCAGGCGATCATCAGCAGCAGCGCGCCGAACCCGTAGTAGACCAGGCGGCGGGTCGCGCGGAAGCCGTAGACCTCGCTGAGGATGTCGCCGATGACATAGGCGAGCGGGAAGAGGAAGAACGCACCGTCCAGCGTCAGCGGCAGCACGGTGACGGGGCCGAAGGACAGGTGATGTCCGGAGAAGAACTGCACGCCCTTGGCGACGCACACATTGGAAATCAGCAGCACCGCCGTGAAGGCGACCGCCACCGGTGTGAAATAGCCCCCAGCCGCGTCCGCGAAGCTCGCGTGTTCCGGCGTGGGGTGTCCAGATCGGTCGCTGTCGACCGTTTTCGTATCACTCACGCGGAAAGTATCCCTGCCTGGAGCGATACACACGGACCGGTGGGTGTCTTCCGGATTCACAGCTTAGGCTGAGCGAATGACGAATCCCGGTGATTCCGACGAGTGGTGGAAGCAGTACGGAGGTGAGGGCGTCGCGCCCGAAACCCCGCCCACGGCGCCACCCCAACCGGCGCCCCAGCAACCGACGCCGCCCCCGGCGGGCTACACCTCCGCCCCGCAGTATCAGAATCCGCCGATGACCCCGCCGCCGCAGCCGGTGTATCCGAACTATCCGCCGCCGCAGGCGAATTACACTCCGCCGCAGGCGAATCCGATTCCCGGATATCCGCCCGCCGGGCAGCAACAGCCCCCGGGGTACGGCTACCCGGGGTACCAGCCCTACGGGTACGGCGCGCCGGCACAGCAGACCAACTCGTTGGCCATCGCCTCGTTGGTCGTGTCGATCATCGGCCTGCCCAGCCTGTTCCTGTGCATCTTCATTCCGGTGGTTTCGATCGTCGGGCTGGTGCTGGGCATCGTCTCGTTCAACCAGGTCAAGAACAATCCGCAGCAGCAGGGTCGGGGCCTGGCGCTGGGCGGCATCTGGATCGGTGCGATCGGCACCGTCCTCGGGGTGGGGCTGCTGCTGATCCTCATCATCGCCGGAAACTGGCACTCGACCTACTAGTGTCGGTCGGCCCGGCAAAGCGACTGTGCCGCAAAAGAATGGGGCGCATCCTCACGGATGCGCCCCATTCGCCGTAATGGCCGGGTGTCAGCCCTTGAGCACCTGGGTGCCGCCCGCGAACTTGTCGTGCCAACCCTGCTTGTTCGGGTCCTGCTCGATGGTGATCGCGATGTAGATCATCAGACCGAGGCTGGCCAGGTTGCCGAGGCAGTAGATGATGTTGATCGGGACGAAGATGTTGCGCATCAACGACGTCCGCGGATCGATCGGCGCGCCGCCGGGTCCGACGACCCGCAGACTCAGGATCTTCTTGCCGAGCGTCTGGCCACCCATCTGGGTCTCCATCAGCACGAAGTAGGCGGTGATGCCCGCGTAGATCAGGACGACCTCGACGATATTGGCGAAAAAGCCACCGCCCATCGCGAATCCGACGATTCCGGCGATGATGGAGGACGGGATGCCCGCGATCAACCAGTCGATGACGCGCGCGCCGAAACGGGTCCACAGGTCACCCGGCTGCGAGCCGCCGAAGCCACCCGCGCCGTAACCGGGCTGGTTGCCGCCCGGGAACTGCTGGTACGGCTGCTGACCGTAGGGCTGCTGCTGGCCGTAGGCATCCTGCTGCCCGAACGACGGCTGCTGCTGTCCGTACGAGGGCTGCTGTCCGTACGACGGCGGCTGCTGACCGTAAGGCTGCTGCTGCGCATACGGATCCGACTGCTGGCCGTAGGGCTGCTGCGGCTGCTGCGCGTAGGGGTCGGACTGCCCATAGGGGTCGGACTGACCGTAAGGCTGCTGCGGCTGCTGACCGTACGGCTGCTGGGGCTGCTGCCCGTAAGGCTGCTGCCCATACGGCTGGCCACCCTGCGGATATTGGTTGGGGTCGTACCCACCGCTCGTCATTGTTCGCCGTCCTCGTCGAATTCGTTCGGGATCTGGTCGATCTGGTCGAGTGCGTACGTTACGGACACGCACTGGGTTGCAACAAGCCGTTAGGGTCGAGTCGCCACGGTTCGCGGGGCAGGGTGTCCGGTCGGAATCGTTTCAGCAGGTCCGAGGGCGTCTTTGCATCGCTGTAGCCCAGCGATGCGGCGAGCGCGCACAGCACCTGCGCCGGGGTTTCGCCGAGTTCGATGCGATCGCGCAGGGTGACCGCGCCGTCGCGTTTCGCCAGGCGCTGCCCGGCCGGGTTCAATACCAGTGGTACATGGGCGTATTCGGGCACCCGTAGGCCCAGCAGCGTCGCCAGGTACGCCTGGCGCGGGGTCGAGGGCAGCAGGTCGTCGCCGCGCACCACCTGGTCGATGCCCTGCTCGGCGTCGTCGACGACGACGGCCAGGTTGTAGGCGGGGGTGCCGTCGCCGCGCCGCAGCACCAGATCGTCCACCGCGCCGCGGTATTCACCGAGCAGCAGGTCGGTGACGGTGAATTCGGTGACCTCCGCGCGCAACCGCAGGGCGGCGGGGCGGCCTTCGGCCCGGCGCTGCCGCCGTTGTGCCTCGGTCAGATTCCGGCAGGTCCCGGGGTAGGCGCCCATCGGGCCGTGCGGTGCGGTCACCGCCTGCTGGATTTCCTTTCGCGTGCAGAAGCATTCGTAGGTCAGCCCGGCCGTGGTCAGGCGTTCGAGAGCGGTCTCGTACAGCGGCAGCCGCTGCGACTGCCACACCACCGGCGGATCCCAGTCGAGTCCGATGGCCGCGAGGTCCTCGAGTTGTCGTTGCGCCGCACCCTTTTTCACCCGGTCCAGATCCTCGACCCGCAGCAGGAATCCGCGCCCGGTCGAGCGGGCGAACAGCCATGCCAGCAGCCCGGTGCGCAGATTGCCCAGGTGTAGATCGCCCGACGGGCTGGGCGCGAAGCGGCCGGATCCGGGGCCGGTCTCGGCCTTTGCTGGAGCGGGTTCGGCCTTTGCTGTGGCGGGTTCGGCGGGCACGTTTGTCGATGGTAGTTCGCACGCTTCGCAGTGCCCCTGGTCCTTCGCATTCTTGCGGGCGCACACACCGAGTGTGGGTGGATAGCCGATTTGCGAACTCAGTGCGAGATTGTGAGTTGCGGTCGAAGCTCCTTCTCGGAAATGGGTTTTCCCTGCTCGAGCATGGTGAGCAGGCCCTGGGCGAGGGCTATCAACCCGGGGGAGTCGATGTCGTAGGGTGCCGCTCCGTAGCTGGAAAGGCGTTGTGTCGCGCGTTCCAACAGGGTGCGAGCCCCCTTCGGATTTCCCCGTTGAATGTGGGTCAGTCCAACGGCAAATTGCGCGAGGGCCTGCCACAGCGACTTCTCCGCGAACGGACCGTTCTTCCAGGCGGCCTCGAGTACCTCGTGCGCGTTGAAAGCGAGGCCGGCATCGAGCAGTTGCTGGGCGTAGTCGAGGGTGTCGGCGGGCGGTAGGTCGAGATCGTCGGGTATGCGCGGGATACCCGGACTGCCGAAGGGGAGGGGTCGCCCAAAACGGTCACGAGGTCGGGCATTCCGGGCGCGTCCGTTGTCGTCGCGGTCTCGTCCGGTTTCATCCGGTGGCTGCTCGGGCATGTCCCCCATGATTCCCCATGGCGGGGGTCCCGGCCGACACGGAGTTTGCCGGTGGATGCGCGAATGTCGAGGTAACGGAATTCAGACTTCTGAAATTGAAAAGCCTCAAATTGGGCTAATTTAGCGCAAATAATTAGCTGGCTAACCTTGCCGCAAATTTGCTGATTGAAAACGAAAGAATGCGATCTCCTTATGACGAACCCTGCTAGTGTTTAGCGCGGGAACGGCCATCGGGGGTGCATTCCCATCGCGAAGTGCAGAGAACTGGTTGTACGGAGCGTTTGCGTGCGGCCTGTGGCGCACCAGGGATTCGCCATTCTCGATGGATCCCGAGGTCACCAAGATCGATGCCAGCAAGAGCTCGAGCCTGACCGCAACAAAGGAGCTAGTACCGTGAAGGTGGATTACACAGGCGCCGTTTGGCGCAAGAGCAAACACAGCGGCCCCAACGGCAACTGCGTCGAGGTCGCATTTCTCGGTGACGGCAATGTCGCTGTCCGTGACAGCAAGGATTCCGGCCACGGGCCGATCCTGGCCTTCACCCCCGGCGAGTGGGATGCCTTCGTAGCCGGCGTCTCCGACGGAGAGTTCAAGCGGGCCTGACCGGCCCTCCGCTAGACCCTCTGCGCTGTTCAGCCCCAACCTGACCAGCTGCTGCCGGGAGAAAACAGAAGCCCCGAGTCCCGGAGACTCGGGGCTTCGCTTTGCGGTCGAGGCCCAGTCGGGGTTGTCGGCCTAGTCGGGCCGATGCCCGTTGCCCGCGGCGCCCTCCTGCACCTGGCGCAAGACAGCCAGCTGCGCGTGTTCGGCCTCGCGGTCGTTGGCCACGTTCGTCTCCTGCTCCTGCGCCGGGTCCGCGAAGAAGAACGCGCCCGTGCCGGGCCGCCCGGCGATGCCGAGTTCGTTCATCTTCCGGGGCACCTTGGCGCCCTGGTATTCGAGGGGAATCGGATGTCCGTGCTCGTCCACCGGCCCGAGCGGCTGATGCACCTCGATGTACTCACCGTGTGGAAGTCGGCGCACCACACCGGTTTCGATGCCGTGCTCGAGAATCGCGCGGTCGCTGCGCTGCAGGCCCAGGCACAGCCGGTAGGCAATGGTGTAGGCCAGCGGCGGAATGGTCAGCAGCCCGATGCGGAAGGCCCAGGTGGTGGCATTGAGGGAGATGTCGAACTTGTAGGCGATGATGTCGTTGACGCAGGCTAGCGTGAGAATCAGGTAGAAGCTCAGCGACATGGCCCCGATCGCGGTGCGCACCGGCACGTCGCGCGGTCGCTGCAGCAGATTGTGCCGGGCGCGATCGCCGGTGAGCCGCTTCTCGATCCACGGGTAGGCGATGATCAGCGTGAAGATCAGCGGCATGAACAGCGCCACCGAGAACGCCCCGGGCACGGTGTGCCCGAACGGGTACATCTCCCAGGCCGGGAACAGGCGCAGGAACCCGTCGGTCCACATCATGTAGAAGTCGGGCTGGGTGCCGGCGGAGACCTGAGAAGGGTTGTAGGGCCCCAGATTCCAGATCGGATTGATCTGCAGCAGCCCGCCCATGAGTGCCAGCACGCCCAGGGTGAAGGCGAAGTACGCGCCCTGGTCCAGCGAGAACACCGGCACGATGCGGGTGCCGACCACGTTTTTCTCGGTGCGGCCCGGCCCCGGGTACTGGGTGTGCTTCTGATACCAGACCAGCGCGACGTGAACACCGATGAGCGCCAGCATGATTCCGGGCAGCAGCAGCACGTGCGCGATATAGAGGCGCGGAATGATGATGGTGCCGGGGAAGTCACCGCCGAACATGAGCCAGTGCAGCCAGGTGCCGATCACGGGGCTGCCCAGCGTGATTCCGGCGAAGGCGGCCCGCAGACCGGTGCCGGAGAGCAGATCGTCGGGCAGCGAGTAGCCGAAGAAGCCCTCGAACATGGCCATGATGAACAGCAGCGCGCCGATCACCCAGTTGGCCTCGCGGGGCTTGCGGAACGCGCCGGTGAAGAAGACCCGGCACATGTGGATGATCATCGATGCGGTGAAAAGCAGTGCCGCCCAATGGTGTACCTGGCGCACGAACAGTCCGCCGCGCACGTCGAAGGAGATATTGAGCGCGGTCTCGTAGGCGCGGGACATGGTGACCCCGCGCAGCGGCTGATACGACCCGTTGTAGGTGACGTCCTGCATGGACGGATCGAAATACAAGGTCAAATAGACGCCGGAGAGCAGCAGAATGATGAAGCTGTAGAGCGCTATTTCGCCGAGCAGGAACGACCAGTGGGTCGGAAAGACCTTGTTGATCGAGCGTTTCAGGAATGCGGCACCCCGGTACCGCTCATCCGCCTCATTGGCTTGCGCCGCCAGTCGAACGGCGGTCTTGGATCGATGTGCCGTGGTTGCCATTGCGGTCACCCCGCCCCCGGGACAGTGAAAAGGCTTCTACTACAAACGGTAGCACCCAGTGCGGCTGCGTCGTGGGGACTTTCGTTAGGGTCATCGGGTGAATTCCCTGGCTGCCCGCGACGCGACCATGTACTGGCTGTCCGCGCGCACCCGCAACGACTTGTACCTGCTGTACTGCTTCGACGGCACCGGCAGCGACACCGAGCAACTGCGGGCGGCGGTGGCGAACCGGGTCGCGCATATTCCGGATTTGCTGGTACACGTGCTGGACACTCCTGCAAACATTGCGTATCCGATTTGGGCGCCTTGCGAATTCACGAATGACCAGTTCGTCGATCATTCGCACCGGGTGGAGACCTGGACGGATGTCACGGCCGCCGTGGGTGCGCTGCTGGGCACGGGTTTACGCGCGAACGACCGCGCGTGGCGGCTGCACATCTTCCGAAATGTCCGGGAAGCCCCGGGATTCGCTACCGGTGAGTCCGCCTCGGTAGCGGTGCTGCAGCTATCCCATGCGCTGGCCGACGGCCGCCGCGCCGCGGCCATCGCACGAGCGTTGTTCAGTAGCAGCGAATTTCCGGCAGCCCGCGACGCCGGTGCATTGTCCCGGGTTGCCCGTGGCCTCGTGCCGGGAGCCGTCCGGGAAGCAGTATTGAGCGCCCTCTCCGCTATCTCGGCCATACCGGTCTTCCCAATCGGTATGGCCCGCACCGTGGTTCGCGGTCTCGGCGCCGCTCACGCCCAGCGTCGGCTGGCCGAGCTCACGGCCGCCGGACTGCTCCCGCCACCGGCCCCCGATGTCGAACCGAACGTCCTGAACGGTGGCGGCGCCATGCCCCGAACGCACGGTGTGCGAATGCTGGTGTGCGACCGGAATCGGCTGCGCGCGCCGGGCCGCTCGGTGACGGTGGTGGCGCTCACCGCCGTCTCGCTGGCGCTCGAGCGCTACCTGCGCGACCGTGGCGAGCCGGTCACCGAACTCCGCGCCCAGGTGCCCATGGCGATGGTCGGGCCCGCCCGCAACGGCTACCGCGACCTGTCGGTGGATCTGGCCGTGGCCGAACCGCTCCCGCAGCGCGCCGACCGCATTGCCGCCGACCTGGCCGCCCGCCGCGAGCGCGCCGCGCATCCGCTGCAGGACGCGCAGGATGCCGTGACCGCGGTCCTCCCGGCCGCACTGCTGCACCGCGACGTGGCCCAGGCCCGCCTCGACATACTCCCGGACCGGGTTTCGGGCCACACCGTGCTCTCCAGCGTCGACCGGGGTGCCGCGGATCTCGAATTCGGCGGTGGCGCGGTGCGTTTCACCGCGGGGTTCCCGGCCCTCGGCGCGGTCATGCACCTGACCCACGGTGTCCACGGCCTCGGCGACACCGTCACGATCTCGGTGTACGCCGACCCCGCGGTGGTGGCCGACCTCGACGGTTATGCCGCGCTGCTGGAGTCGGCGGTGGACGAGGCCGTCCACGCGCTGCGTCGGGAAGCCGAACCGGCGCAGGGGGAATCGCTGAAAGGACCGGATTCGTGCCGACCGTGACCACCTTCGACGGAACCGAGCTGCACTACCGCGACACCGGCGGCGACGGTCCCGTGCTGGTGCTGCTGCACGACCTGTTCCGCGATTCGGAGATGTGGGCGGTACAGCGCCGCGAACTCGCGCCGGAGTATCGGGTGATCACCATCGATTCGCGCGGACACGGCCGGACCGTGGAGATCGAGGCCGAGTACACACTGTGGGATCTGGCCCGCGACGGATGGGACCTGGTGGAGGCACTCGGGGTGGACCGGGTCGTCCTCGGTGGCCACGGCCAGGGCGGCATGGTCGCGCAGCGCATGGCGTTGCAGCGCCCGGCGCGGGTACGCGCCCTGCTGCTCGGTGACACCGATGCGGCTGTCCCGGAACCGGATTCGGCCCGGACATCGGCCGCGGTGCGCTGTCTGCTCTATCGCGACGATCTAACAGTGATGCTCCCCGATATCACCGCTCCCACACTGCGGTTCGAGGGCGCGGCCGACCCCGCGCTGATCCGCCGGTTCATCGATACCGGCTTCACCGATACCGGCGCACACCCCAGTCCAGCTCCGCGACCTCGGTCTCGTCCGCGGGAATGGTGAGGATCAGCACACCGCCCGCCATGGTGGGCAGCAGGAATTCCTCGTAGAGGATGGTCGTCTCGTCGACCGGTGACCAGACCCGGCGGAAGGGCGAGGGTCGCTGGGTGTACACGATTCCCGACGCCCACACCTGGCGGAAGACCGGCGATCTGCGCAGCGCCTCGAGCAGCGGGATGATCTTGTCTCGCGTGTACGGGTCGGTCAGCAGGTGTCGGCACACCCCGACCAGTGATTCCACCTCCCGCCACCAGTCCGGGCAGACGAGCCGGGCGCGCGGATCGAAGAACACCCATTCGGGCACCGACGGCGCCTCGGTCATGCCCGGGTAGAGCTCGCGGAAGCGGTCATTGGCCAGCTCGATCTTCCAGCCCTCGGTGAGCCAGCCCGCCGGGAACCCGTCGAACTGTCGCATGATCTTGTGGATGGATCCGACGGCGGAGACCACGCGTTGCGCGGCGGAGAATTCCGGGCGACCCGCGAGCGCCCACAGATGCGCCCGCTCGTGTTCGTTGTCACACAGTGAATCCGCGATGCCCTCGAGCGCGACTTCGCCGTAGCCCGCGGTCTCACCCCGCTCGACCTTGCGGTAGGTCGCCAGCCCCACATTGGCTTCCTTGGCGGCGCGTACCCGGGTCCACCCGCGTCGCGCCCGCAGCCAGCGGACGAAGGTGTCCAGCCGCGCATCGATGGTGAAATCGGGGTCCATGCAACCTGTTTCGTGAAACGAACTCGGCCCCGGTTGGAAGCGTGAGCTTCCAACCGGGGCCGTCTCTGCGGAGGATAGGGGATTTGAACCCCTGAGGGCTGTTAACCCAACCCGCGTTCCAGGCGAGCGCCATAGGCCACTAGGCGAATCCTCCGTCGAGCAATATACCGGGTATACCCCCGCTCGAAGCAAATGCCGTGGTCGGCGGCTACTTCTTCGTCACATTCGTGAGTGCTTTGCGGACCTGGTCCTTGCAGGACTGGGCCAGATCGTCCTTGCTGACGTCCTTGCCCTTGTACATGGTCAGTCGGAAGTTGATCTTGACCGAGGCGTTGTCGTCCTTGACCGCGCAGGTGTAGTCGGTGGTGGTGAAGTAGGTGTAGTCGTCGGACTTGGACACCCAGTACCCGGCTTCGCCGATGCCCGCGAGGTCACCCGAGGTGCGGCCGCTGCCGGTGGTGCCGGTGTCGGAGGTCTTCCACATGTCGTACTCGGCGCGGTTGTACGCACTGGACGCACCGCTCAGGAAGGACACATTGAGGGTCAGGTCGGCGGTGTTGGTGTTGGTAGAGCCGTACTTGTCGGGCTTGGTGGTCTCCTCGTTGCCCGCGCGGCAGTCGAAGCGGCCACCCGAGTAATCCGTGGGCTTGGTCTCGGAGTGCTCGGGGGTGCCCTTGGAATTGGCGGCGAACTTGCTCAGCACCGAGGTGTCGATCACGGTGCAGCCGTTGGTGACACCGTTCATCGTGTACTTGCCGGCGTCCTTCTTGGCGCCGCCACCGCCGCCGCTGCTGCCCGAGAACGCCACGATGCCGATGACCGCACCGACGACGACCACCAGACCGATGACAGCGGCGATGATCAAGCCGGTCTTGTTGCCGCCCGAGCGGGGCGGCTGTGTCGGGTAGGCGTACCCGGGTCCGACCGGCGGGACCGGGGGCGGCGGGGTGAACTGCTGCTGCGGGAAGCCGCCGGACATCGGCTGCGCGTAGCCGACCGGCGCGGGCTGCTGCGCGAACGCGTCCATCGGCTGCTGCGGGTAGCCACCGGAGACCGGCGGCTGGGGGTAGCCGACGGGCATCGCCTGCTGCGGGTAACCGCCGCCGGACTGGGCGGGCGGCATCGGCTGGGCGGGCGGGGTGTAGGCGCCGGGCATGCCGGACGTTCCGTAGTTCAGCATGGTCGGGTCCGCACCCTGGACCGGCTGGCCGGGCTCGGTTCCGGTGGGCGCGGTGGCCCACCACTGCGCGGTCTCCTGCGCCTTCGCCGGGTCGTGCGCCCCGCCCTGTCCTGGATCGGAACTCGTCATCTGATTCTTTCCCCTCCGGAATCGAGCGGGGTCACCCCGCATGTCGCTGGCATCGTATCGACCCCGGGCGGCGGTGGGCGCGGTGAGCCGCTACACTGGCCGACGGATCCAGCGCGGCGCGCATCCTGTGAACTCCCCCAGGGCCGGAAGGCAGCAAGGGTCAACGGGCTCTGCCGGGTGCGCTGGGTCCCCTTTCTTTTTGTGGGGAGCGCACTTCCGGTCTGGTGTGCGCAGAGTCCGTATATCCCTGCGGAATCCCGGGGGCGTCCTAGTAACGTGGGCGGTTGGGTTCGCGCCTCCCGTGTTCGAGTAGTGGGGGGCGCAAACCTCGACAAGAATCCACGCCCTTGGAAAGGCTGTCAGATGCCTCGGCAGACGCAATTCGGTTTGATGAGCCATGCGGAACTCGTGACGGAACACGAGACGCAGACCGCGAACTACGCGAAGCTCAAGACCGAAAAGCTGACGCTGGATATTACGAGGGGTAAGCCCTCGCCCGAGCAGCTGGACCTCTCGCAGGAACTCCTCGAGCTGCCGGGCGTTGCCGACTACCGTGACGCCAACGGCACCGATGTGCGCAATTACGGTGGCCTGCACGGCCTGCCGGAGCTGCGCGCCATCTTCGGTGAGCTGCTCAACATTCCGGTCTCGAACCTGCTGGCCGGCAACAATGCCAGCCTGGAGATCATGAACGACCTGCTGGTCTTCTCCATGCTGCACGGCAACGCGGATTCGGTGCGCCGCTGGATCGACGAGCCGGTGCTCAAGTTCCTGTGCCCGGTACCGGGTTACGACCGCCACTTCGCCATCACCGAGGCGCTCGGCTTCGAGATGATCCCGATCCCGATGAAGGGTGACGGCCCGGACACGCATCTGATCGCGGAGTTGGTGGCTTCGGACCCGAGTATCAAGGGCATGTGGGCGGTGCCCAACTACTCCAACCCGACCGGCATCACCTTCTCCGAAGCCGTGACCCGGGAACTGGTTTCGATGCCGACGGCCGCGCCGGACTTCCGGTTGATCTGGGACAACGCGTACGCGGTACACCCGCTCACCGACACCGCCGAGCCGGTGCTGGACGTGCTGGGCATGGCCGAGGAGGCCGGGCACCCGAACCGGGTGTTCGTGCTGGCCTCCACCTCGAAGATCACCTTCGCGGGTGCGGGCGTGAGCTTCTTCGGTTCCTCCACCGCGAATGTCGAGTGGTACCTGAAGCACCTGGGCAAGAAGACGATCGGCCCGGACAAGGTCAACCAGCTGCGGCACCTGCGCTTCTTCGAGGACGCCGAGGGCGTCCGGGCGCACATGCAGAAGCACCGGGAGATCCTGGAGCCGAAATTCAAACTGGTGCTGCGGATTCTGGAGGATCGCCTGGGTGCGTCCAAGGTAGCGTCCTGGACAGAGCCCAAGGGCGGCTACTTCATCAGCCTGGATGTGCTGGAGGGCACCGCGAGCAAGGTGGTCGCGCTGGCCAAGGAGGCGGGCATCGCGCTGACCCCCGCCGGAGCGTCCTATCCGTATGGAAAAGAGCCGGAGGACAAGAACATTCGCATCGCCCCCAGCTTCCCGTCCACGGCGGAACTGGAGAAGGCGATGGACGGCCTGGCCACCTGCGTGCTGCTGGCCGCCTCCGAGAAGCTCATGAACGCGTAAGGGCTACAACGAAATAAGAGGCGCGCACCCCGAAACGGTGCGCGCCTCTTACGTTTCCGCGTCAGCTGGGCTTGTGTGCCAGTACCGCGAAGATGGTTACCGACAGGTGAATGTCACCGCTGGCCGCACCGGCCTCCAGATCGGCCAGCAACTGGTCGCGCTGGCGCAGGCTGATGGAACCGCGTGCGACCGCGCGATCGGCGACGCGGGCGACCAGCGCGCCCGCGCCGACACCACCGTCCTGGATCAGCGCGTGCGACGCGATGTCGTCGACGACGAGTCCGGCCGCGGTGAGCTGCCCGCTCAGGCGGCGGCCCGCGAAGGGGTTGGTGGTTCCGGCGATCATGGTCTCGATGACCTCGTGCACCACGTGCCGGTCGCCGGGATGCACGATGGCGGTACCCCAGTCGCTGTCCATGACCACCACGCGCCCGCCGGGGCGCAGCACGCGGGCGATCTCACCGGCCGCGCGGGCGGGGGAGGTCAGGTGCCCGAAGACGCGCTCGCACAACGCCACATCGAAGCTTTCGCTGCCGACGGGCAGGCCGTAGGCGTCGCCGCTGATGAATTTGGCGCCGGATCCGGCCTGGGTCGCCCGGCGTTCGGCGGCGAACAGCAGGTCCGGGTCGGGCTCGACGCCGAGCGCGGTGCCGGTGGGGCCGACCCGGTCGGCGAGGGTCAGCACTTCGGATCCGGTGCCGGATCCGATATCGACGGCGCTCTCGCCGGATCGGGTGGCCAGGGCCTCATGGGCCCAGTTGCGCAGCCGCCGGATGCCCGGCAGGGCTGCCTGTAGATCGTTGACGTCGACGAGCTGGTCTTGTCCATCACGGTCGAAACGGTCCGGTCGCAGTCCGGACCCGGTGCCAGGTTGCGGCACGGCTCGTACTGAAGAATTAGCCATGGTGTCGGGCATGGCCCGAAGCCTAGTCACTCGACGCGGAAAGGGTGACCCGTGTCACGGCAACGCACGATGAATGGGATGATCGACGCATGAGCCGCACGCTGTGTATTGCGCAGGAATCCGATGCCGACGAGCTGCTTTCGACCGATGATTTCGCCCTGTTGGTCGGAATGATGCTGGATCAGCAGTTTCCGATGGAGCACGCATTCCGTGGCCCGTGGAAACTCGCCGATCGAATGGGTGGCTTCGATATCCACAAGATCGCCGCCGCCGATCCCGAGGAATTCGAGGAGCTGGCCTCGACGCCGCCGGCCATCCACCGCTACGGCCGTTCCATGGGGCGGCGGGTGCAGGAACTGGCCCGCTACATCGAGGAGAACTACGACGGCAAAACCTCGGCGCTGTGGACCGACGGTGATCCGGACGGCAAGGAAGTGCTGAAGCGGATCAAGAAGCTGCCCGGGTTCGGTGACCAGAAGGCACGTATCTTCTTGGCACTCTTGGGCAAACAGCGCGGCCTGACCGCGAAGGGCTGGCGGGAGGCCGCGGGCGCGTACGGCGAGGACGGTTCGCGCCGCTCGGTCGCCGACGTCACCGACGCCGAATCCCTCACCCAGGTAAGGGAATTCAAGAAGCAGGCCAAGGCTGCCGCCAAGGAGAAGTAACCGGTTCCACCCGGCCCGATCGAATCAAGCTGGTTTTTAACCTCCAGAATCCTGTGAGGTTGCTTAATGCTTGCCGCCGACAGTTCATTTCGGGCAGTGGAAGCAGTAAGTAAAATGCAGATGAGGAAATTCGCCGGGATCGCGGCATTGGTGATCGCCGCGACGGGCGTAACGGCCGGTACCGCTTACGCCGCCCCGGCCGCGGCCGAAACCGGTCCCGGTGTTATCAATTGGACCAATCAGGCCACCGATACCGGTGCGGTCATTCGCACCGACGCGGGTTCCCTGGTGGTCGAGGACGGCGCGCTGAAGATCAAGGCGGCCGACGGAACCACGGTCGCGGGAACGGCGCTGTCGTTCCGGGTCGACGATTTCGAGTTCCCGATCGCGGCGCAGGTCGCCGATCGCACCGCGACCCTGACGCCGCAGTTCGACGAGTCGCACGCGGTGTACAAGCCGGTGGCGCTGCCGTACGAGGATCAGGCCCCGTGGAAGTCCCAGTACGACCGTGAACAGGCTGCGTGGAACCGCTTGCGCGACACCGTGAGCCTAGGCGCGACCATCGGCACGCTGGCCGGTGGCCTGGGTGGCGCGGCGCTCGGTTGCGTCCTGGGCGGCGTGGTCTTCGCGACGGCGACGGCCCCGCTGGCCACCCTGTTCGGCGTGGGTCCGGTGGCGGGTTGCTTGATCGGCGCGTCGACCGTCGGTTTCCTGGGCACCATCGCCGGGCAGTTGTTCGTGACCGCCCCGGTCGCCATTGCCGCTGCGGTGCAGTACTTCACAACTATCAATCAGCCGTTCACACCTGCGAAGTAGATCACCTTCGGCAACCGATGGGCAAAGGTTAACCGTAGGTGCCCCGGCCAGCCACTCGGCGTTTGTATAGGCCGGTTTCGCTAACAGCGTCCCAGGGGACACACCTGACAATGTTCCCCTGGGACGCATCTGTTCATCTGCCAGAGGAATCTCGAAAACACATGCGCCTCAAGAATTTCACCGCGGTCTCCGCACTGGTTATCGCCGCTCTCGGCGTCACCGCCGGTACCGTGAACGCGGCTCCGGCCGCCGACAACTCTCCGATCAACTACGTTGCCACCAACACCGACACCAACACCATCATCCGCACGGATGCGGGTGCGATGGTCGTCGAGAACGGCAACTTCGTCATCAAGGCCGCCAACGGCAACGTTGTCGCCGGTATGCCCCTGAAGTTCCGGGTGGACGACTTCGAGTTCCCGATCGCCGCGGACATCTCGGACCACACCGCGACCCTGACCCCGCAGTACGACATGGATCACGCGACCTATGCGCCGGTCGCCAAGGATGTCGCCCTGCCGTACGAGGATCAGGCTCCGTGGAAGTCGGATTACGACCGTGAGCAGGCCGCCTGGAACCGCATGAAGGACACCATCTCCATGGCCGCGACCATCGCGACCCTGGTCGGTGGCCTGGGTGCCGCGGCCGTCGGCTGTGTCCTCGGCTTCGGTGTCGGTGCCCTGACCTCGGCCCCGCTCGCCGCGCTGTTCGGTGCCGGTCCGATCATCGGCTGCCTCGTCGGTGCTTCGACCGTCGGCTTCCTCGGCACCATCGCCGGTCAGCTGCTGATCACCGCGCCGGTTTCCATCGCCGCCGCGATCCAGTACTTCACCACCATCAACCAGCCGCACATCGCCCCCAAGTAAGCGATCTGCAAGGCGACCCGAAAGAGCAAGGGGCTCTATAGAATCAGCATTACCTCATCGGGACAGCCCGCTCGGCCTTTCGGTCGGGCGGGTTTCCCAATTCTGGAGAGTTCACCGAAGCAGTACCCGGTGGACACAATTCGTTAGTCTCGGCGCGTTTCGATCATGCGGTCCACACCTACGGACCTGCCTTGATGAGGGAACAGAAGAAATGCGCTTCAAGAATTTCGCCGTGACCGCGGCGCTGGTGGCGGCCGCCATGGGCGTTACCGCAGGCACCGTCAATGCCGCTCCGGCCGACAACGGCGTCATCGATTACGCCGCTACCACCTCCGACACCAATGCCGTCATTCGCACGGACGCCGGTTCGATGGTGGTCGACAACAACAACACCTTCCAGATCAAGGCCGCCAACGGCAATGTGGTCGCGAGTCTGCCGCTGTCGTTCCGCGTCGACGACTTCACCTTCCCGATCGCCGCGGACATCGCCGATCACACCGCGACGCTGACCCCGCAGTACGACATGGATCACGCGACCTATGCGCCGGTCGCCAAGGACGTCAACCTGCCCTACGAGGATCAGGCGCCGTTCAAGTCGGACTACGACCGCGAGCAGGCCGCCTGGAACCGCATGAAGGACACCATCGCCACGGGCGCCACCATCGGCACCCTGGTCGGTGGCCTGGGTGGCGCGGCCGTCGGCTGCGTGCTGGGTATCGGTGTCGGTCTGGTCGCCACCGGCGCGCTGGCGACGCTGTTCGGCCTCGGCCCGCTGGGCGGCTGCCTGTTCGGCGCCGCGACCGTCGGCTTCCTGGGCACCATTGCCGGTCAGCTCTTCGTGACCGCGCCGGTCGCCATCGCCGCCGCGTACAACTACTTCGTGACGATCAATCAGCCGCACATCGTCGCGCCGAAGTAATTTCACGACTGCGCACTGTGTATCGACCCCCGTCCACCTTGGTGGGCGGGGGTTCGTTGTAATCGGGGTGAGCTCAATCCTGTCGGTGTCGGCGCGCCGGTGCTGGAGTGGTGTGATGGGCGAGCTGACCTCGATTCACGGCGCGGCTGCCGCGCTTTCACCGGTAGACGGCACCGATCTGCGCCGGGCCTTCGCGCACTTCCCCAGTGGTGTGGTGGCGGTGTGTGCGCGGATCGGCGGGACCCCGTACGGCCTGGTGGCCAGCACCTTCGTGCCGGTCTCGCTGGATCCGCCGCTGGTCTCGGTGTGCATTCAATACTCCTCGGAGACCTGGCCCCGGCTGGAGCAGGCCAGTCGACTGGGGTTGAGCCTGCTCAGCAGTGCGCAGCAGCCGGCGGCGCGGAGCCTGAGCTCGCGGCGCGGGGATCGGTTCCGAAATCTGGAGCTGCACACCGGCAATGGCAATGCGGCGTTCGTGGGCGGCGCCACCGCCTGGCTGGAAACCTCGGTGCACGAGCAGGTTCCGGCGGGCGATCACGCGGTGGTGCTGTTGCGGGTGCATCGGGTGAGCGTGCGCCCGGAGTCCGAGCCGCTGGTGTTTCACCGCAGTGGTTTCCGCGCCCTCTACGACGGTGCGCCGGAGATCGACGAAGCCGCGGTCTGAATTTCCTTATTCCCGCGTGAATTCGGGAAATTACCTGTCACACAATTGAATTCAGACTGATCCGGACCGGCGACAGCACACTGCCGAATTCGTATCGTCGCATTCATGAGCACCGTAGCGGTATCCACGCAGTCGGTGGCGGCGGTCGAGCACGAGGACGGCGATCTGCCCGTGGTCCGCACCCGCCACCCGTGGCGCTGGGCCACGGCGGCGGTCGCGCTGGTGCTGGTCGCGCAGTTCGCGCACGGCCTGATCACCAATGCGGGCTGGGATTGGGGCACCTTCGCGCAGTACTTCACCGCGGCGTCGGTGTTGTCGGCGCTGAAGGTGACCCTGGAGCTGACCTTCTGGGGCACCCTGCTGGGCTTCTTCCTCGGCATCTGGCTGGCCATCGGCCGGTTGTCGAAAAGCCCGGTGCTGCGGGCGATCTCATGGACCTACATCTGGGCGTTCCGCTCGATCCCGCTGATCGTGCAGTTGCTGTTCTGGTTCAACCTGGCCTACCTGTACAAGACGCTGTCGCTGGGCATTCCGTTCGGGCCCGAGCTGGTGCGCTTCCAGACCAATGGCGTGATCAGCGGATTCACCGCGGCCGTCATCGGATTGGCACTGCACCAGGCGGCGTACTCGGCGGAAATCATTCGGGCCGGGATCATTTCGGTGGATCAGGGCCAGTGGGAGGCCGCCCGGTCGCTGGGCCTGCCGTGGCGGCGGCAGTTCTTCACCATCGTGGCCCCGCAGGCCATGCGCGGGATTCTGCCGAATGCCGCCAACGAGGTGATCAGCCTGTTCAAGGGCACGTCGATCGTGTCGGTGATGGCCATCGCCGAACTGTTCTACCAGGTGCAGGTGATCTACGGTCGCAATGGCCGGGTGGTGCCGCTGCTCATGGTGGCGACCGTCTGGTACATCCTGCTCACCACCGTGCTGAGCGTCATCCAGTTCTATATCGAGCGGCACTACGCCAAGGGCCACGGCGGGTGGGGCGGTGATCGCCGGTGAGCGAGTTCGCGATCGAATTGCGCGGCATCCGAAAGTCGTTCGGCCGCAACGAGGTGCTGTCCGGCATCGATCTGACGGTGCGGCCGGGCGAGGTCACGGTCATTCTGGGCCCATCCGGCTCCGGTAAGTCGACGCTGCTGCGCACCATCAATCACCTGGAGCAGGTGGACGGCGGCACGGTCCGCGTCGGCGGGGAACTGGTCGGCTATCGCCGCAAGGGCGACAAGCTCTACGAACTGCACGAGCGCGAGATCCTGCGCCAGCGCGCCCGCATCGGTTTCGTGTTCCAGAACTTCAATCTCTTTCCGCACCTGACGGTTCGGGAGAATGTGGCGCTCGCGCCGGTCGCGACCCAGCGCCGTTCCAAGGCGGCGGTGAACGCGGAGGCACTGGATCTGCTGGCCCGAGTCGGGCTGGCGGACAAGGCCGATGAGTATCCGAGCCGCCTCTCCGGCGGCCAGCAGCAGCGGGTCGCCATCGCGCGGGCGCTGGCGCTGCGGCCGGAGGTGCTGCTGTTCGACGAGCCGACCTCCGCGCTGGATCCGGAGCTGGTCGGCGAGGTGCTCGACGTCATCAAGGATCTGGCGCGCGGCGGTTCCACGCTGGTGATCGTCACCCACGAGATCGGTTTCGCCCGCGAGGTCGCCGACACCGTGGTGCTGATGGATGCCGGTCGCATTGTCGAGCAGGGTCCGCCCGCTCAGGTCCTCGACCACCCCGCGCATCCGCGCACCAAAGCCTTTCTCGCCCACGTCCTCTGACGTAGTCCCCAGCAGAAAAGGAATCCGCCCATGTCCCTGGCGAGCCGTCGCAGACGGACCAGCGCCTTGATCGCCGTCACCCTGTTGAGCCTGCTGGTGGGTGCCTGCGGCAAGGGCGACGGCGGTACCACCGAGACCCGCAGTGTGAACGGCCTGACCTACGACCTGTCGCCGGAGCAGGCCGGGCGGGTGCACGCGGAGAAGGTGGATTCGATTGCGGCACAGGTGCCGCAGGCCATTCGCGATCGCGGCACGTTGGTGGTGACCGGCACCATCGGGGCGACCCCGCCGCTCGGCTTCTACGCCACCGACGACCGCACCGTCGTCGGGTCGGAGATCGATTTCGGAGTGTTGATCGCCGACATCCTCGGCCTGAAGGCGGACCGCCGCAACGGCGACTGGGCGCAGAACTTCGTGAAGATCGACTCCGGTGAGGCGGACCTGTTCGTCAGCAATGCGACGGTCACCGAGGAGCGCAAGGAGAAGTACGACTTCGCCACCTACCGCCTGGACAATATCGCCCTCGAGGTCCCGAAGGATTCGACCTGGACCTACCAGGATCGGAAATCGCTGGCGGGCAAGAAGATCGGCGTCGGCTCGGGCACCAATCAGGAGCAGTTGTTGGTCGGCTGGAACGAGCAGAACGTGGCCGAGGGCCTGCCCAAGCTGGAACTCGCCTACTACCAGCAGCCTTCGGACTACTACCTGGCGCTCTCCTCGGGCCGGATCGACGGCTTCGTGGGTCCGAACCCGTCGGCGCAGTACCACTCGGCGACGACCGGCACCAAGATCCTCACCACCTGGTCGGGCGCGGGTGACGCCCTGCAGGCCGAGATCGCGGCGCTGACCCGCAAGGACAACGGGCTGATCGGCCCGGTGCAGCAGGCCATCCAGTACGCCATCGACCACGGCAGCTACCAGAAGGTGCTCGACCGCTGGGGGCTCGGCGGCGAGGCCGTCAAGCAGTCGCGGATCAACCCGCCCGGACTGCCCAAGAAGAAGGGATGAGCGTCCCCGCATGAAATTCCTGCTCCTGACCCTGATCACGCACACCCCGGACCCGGTGACGGGTGACACCGAGACGCCCCGGCAGCGCCTGCGCCGGGTGGTCGAATCCGCCCGGCTGGCCGAGGATCTCGGCTACGACGGCTTCGCGGTGGGGGAGCGGCACGAGGATCCCTTCATCTCCGCCGCACCGCCGGTGGTGCTGAGCCACCTCGCCGCCGTCACTTCGCGGCTGGCCCTGTTCACCGGTGTCACCACGTTGAGCCTGCTGGATCCGGTGCGCGCCTTCGAGGACTACTCGACGCTCGACAATCTCTCCGACGGCCGCCTGGAACTGATCATCGGCAAGGGCAACGGCGCGGCGCAGGCCAAGCTGTTCCACGTCACCACCGATGACCAGTGGGATCGCAATCGCGAGGGCTACGAGCTGTTCCGCAAGCTGTGGGAGAGCGAGAGCGTCACCTGGGCGGGTCGTTTCCGTCCGGCGCTGACCGAGGCCAAGGCGCTGCCCCGCCCGCTGCAGCCGCGGCTGCGCATCTGGCACGGCAGCGCCACCAGCCGCGAGTCCGCGGATTACGCGGCGCAGCACGGGGATCCGCTGTTCTCGGCGAACGTCACCTACCCGATCGAGCCGTACGCGGAACTGATCGACCACTACCGGGAGCGCTGGGCGGCCTACGGCCATGACCCGGCCGAGGCGCTGGTAGGCGCGGGCACGGCGGGCTTCCTGGTGACCCGCACCTCGCAGGAGGCGCTGGACCTCTACCGCCCGGTCTTCGAGGCGCGGCAGGCGGTGGCGCGAAAGTTCGACGTGCCCATCGTCTTCGAGAGCGTCGAGGATTTCGCCGCGCGCTCCTCGGCGCTGATCGGCAGCCCGCAGCAGGTGTTGGACAAGGTGAGCCGCTACCACGAGCGGTTCGGTCACGAAGTCATCCACCTCAGTGCCGACGCCGACGGCCGCACCGAGGCGCAGCACTACGACAGCCTCGAATTGTTCCAGGCCGAGGTGGCCCCTGAACTGCGCCGCCGCATTCCGAGCCGCCCGCTGGGCGCCGATCGCTACCCCACCGGAGATGTCCGATGAAACGTGCTGTGGCACTGACCGGTGCGGTGGCCGCCGCGTTCACTCTCACCGCCTGTGGCAGCGGCGGTGACGGTGGCGGCAGCGGTGAGCCGTCCGGTCCACCGCAGCCCGGCGGCACCCTGCGTTACGGCCTGTCGCTCGCGGCGACCTGCTCGGATCCGGCGCAGTCGGCCACCAATCAGACGATCTACGTGACCCGGCAGATCGTGGACTCGCTGGTCGATCAGGATCCGGTGACCGGTGAGCTGAAGCCGTGGCTGGCCGACAGCTGGACGGTCGCGCCGGACGCGAAGTCCTTCACCTTCCATCTGAAGGACGGCATCACCTTCAGCGACGGCACTCCGCTCACCGCCGATTCGGTGCGCAGGAATTTCGACTCGATCGTGGCGCTGGGCGGCGCGAAGGCACCGCTCGGTGCGAGCTACCTGGCCGGATACACCGGCAGCACGGTGGTGGATCCGCACACGGTGCGCGTCGACTTCTCTGGCCCGAATTCGCAGTTTCTGCAGGCGACCTCGACCCCGCAGCTCGGTATCCAGTCCGATGCCACCGTCGCGAAGTCCGCCGACGACCGCTGCCTGGGCACGAATATCGGCAGCGGGCCGTTCACCTACACCGAGTGGAAGCAGAACGCCTCCGCGACGCTGGCCAAACGGGCCGGATATGCCTGGGGCTCGGCGGTTTTCGCCAGCCAGGGCGAGGCGTATCTCGACAAGATCGTGTTCACCGTGGTCCCCGAGTCCGGGGTCCGCACCGGCAGCCTCGCCTCCGGGCAGCTGGACGCCATCAGTGACGCACTGCCCCAGGATGTCTCGCAGATCGAATCCGGCGGCGGCCGAGTGCAGTTCACCGCCAACCCAGGCGTTCCCTTCGGCCTGCAGGTCAACGTGACCCGTGGCCCGCTGCGCGATCCGGCGGTGCGGACGGCCCTGGTGCCCGCCATCAACCGCAAGGAACTGGTGGACACCGTGCTGGGCCCGCAGTTCCAGGTGGCGACCAGCGTCCTGGCCTCGAAAACGCCGGGCTACGTGGATCTTTCGTCGCGCGTCAAGTACGACCCGGACACCGCCAAGAAGCTGCTAGACCAGGCGGGCTGGACGCCGGGCGCGGACGGCATCCGCGTCAAGGACGGTCAGCGACTGTCCGCGAGCGTCATCTTCGCGCCGGTCTTCGCGGGCAACCAGGCCATTCTCGAACTGACCCAGCAGCAGCTCCGAGCCGTCGGCTTCGACCTGCGCCTGGAGCCGCTGTCGGTGGCGGAATCCAATGTGCGCCAGAACAACAAGGACTTCGACTTCGACTACTACAACTCCACCCGCGCCGACGGCGACATCCTGCGCACCACCTTCGCCGTCGACCAGCGCAACCTCAACAGCCGCGCCCCCGCCGAACCCCTGGACACCCTGCTGTCCCAACAGCTCTCGGCCACCGACCCGGCGGCCCGCGCCAAGATCATCGGCGACGCCCAGTCGGCCGTCCTCGACCAGGGCCTGTGGATCCCCACCATCGAACTCTCCCAGGCCATCGGCGTCGGCAAGAACACCGCGGGCGTCAAGTTCGAGGCCTCCGCCCGCCTGCAGTTCCACGACACCTGGCTGAGGCGGTAATCCCATGGGCCGCTACGTGATCGGACGGGTGCTCCAGGCGATAGGCGTGCTGTGGGCGGCGTTCACGCTGTCGTTCGTCGTGCTCTACCTGCTGCCGGGCGATCCCGTGGACATGGCCGTCAACGCCGTCGCCGGAACCCCGGTCGACGCCGCGGCGGTGGCGGAAATGCGGGCCAGATACGGCCTGGATCAGCCGCTGTGGGAACAGTATTGGACGGCGCTCACCCACGCGTTGCGCGGCGATCTAGGGCACTCGATCTTCAGCGGCCAGACCGTCACCGGTGCGCTGGCCGACGCATTGCCCTCGACCCTGGCGCTGGCCGGATTCGGCCTGCTGCTGGCGATCACGGGCGGCACCGCACTCGCGCTCGCCGCCGCCTACACCCGGCGGCCGTGGCTGCGCGGTCTGCTCACGGCCTTGCCGCCGATCGGTGCGTCGTTGCCCGCGTTCTGGGTGGGATTACTGCTGCTGCAACTGTTCTCGTTCCGGCTGCGGCTGGTGCCCGCGTTCGGCGGTACCGGATTCGGCGGCACCATCCTGCCCGCCGTCACCCTTGCGCTTCCGGTCGGCGCCGTGATCGCCCAGGTGCTCTACGCGAGCCTGGTCGGCACCTGGCGGCAGCCGTTCGTGGAGGTCGCCTTCGCGAAGGGTGCCTCGCGCTGGTGGGTGCAGTTGCGCCACGTACTGCGGCCTGCCGCCACGCCGGCATTGACGGTGGCTGGTCTTTGGGTCGGTCAGGTGCTGGCGGGCTCGGTGGTGACCGAAACCGTGTTCTCCCGCCCCGGTCTGGGCCGACTGACTCAGGAATCGGTGCTGCACGAGGACATCCCGGTGGTGCAGGGCATCGTCGTGTTCGCCGCGCTCGCGTTCGTCACCGTCAACCTGCTCATCGACCTCGCCTATCCACTCCTGGATCCCCGTGTGGTGCAGCGCAACGCACCGAAGGAGCGCGCTCATGCCTGACCGCCCGACCAGCCATCTGATCCGCAACCTGCGCGAGCGCCTGCGCGTCCCATCGGGCCCGCGCTCCCAGCTCCGCGTCATCACCTTCACCCACCCGCTCCTGGACCCGGGCATCGCCTACTGGGTCGAGGACGAGGAGGCGTTCGATGCCTGAGCCGCTGGTGGCCGACGCCCCGACGCTGCCCGCGCCCGGTGCGGCGGTCGGCGAGCGCGCGGCGGCAGCCGGAGTATGGGTTCGCCGCCACCTCGGGCTGACCGTCGCCGGCGTTGTCGTCGCGCTGGTGTTGGCGTGGGCACTGGTGCCTTCGATCTTCGCGAGTGGTGATCCGCTGCGTGGTATCCCGGCCCAGAAGTTGCGTGGGCCGAGCGCCGAGCATTGGTTCGGGACCGACAATCTCGGGCGCGATCTGTACACGCGGGTGGTGCACGGCACGGGGCTTTCGGTGAGCGCCACGGTGTTCGCCGTCGCGTTGGGTCTGGTCGTGGGCTCGCTGGTCGGCCTGGTATCGGGTGCCGCGGGCGGCAAGCTGGACTCCGCGCTGATGCGGGTGGTCGACGTCCTGCTTTCCATCCCGGATCTGCTGGTGGCGCTCGCCATGATCACCGTGCTGGGTCTGGGCACCCGCAATGTGGCGATAGCCGTGGGTGTTTCGCTGATCGCCCGGTTCGCGCGGGTCATGCGCGGCGAGGTGCTTCGGGTGCGGCGCGCACCGTACGTGGAGGCGGCCTTCGCCTCCGGCGTGTGGTGGCACACGGTGCTGTTCCGGCATGTGCTGCGCAATGCCTACGGCCCGGTGGCGGCGCTGGCGGCGGTCGATTTCGGCGTCGCGGTGCTGTTCGTGGCTTCGCTGAGTTTCCTCGGCTACGGGGCGGTGCCGCCGACCCCGGAGTGGGGCTCGCTCGTTTCCGACGGGCGCGGGTTCCTGGCGACCGCTTGGTGGATGACCACGCTGCCGGGCCTGGTCATCGTCGCCCTGGTGTTGTCCACCCAGCGCATTGCGCGCGCACTTCAGAAGGACGGTGCGCGATGACCGATCGCCTGCTGAGTATTGAGGGGCTGCAGGTCGACTATCGGGGCAGCACCGGGACCACGGCCGCCGTGCGCGGGGTGTCGCTCGAGGTGCGGCCCGGGGAGACGGTCGCCCTGGTCGGCGAATCCGGTTCCGGGAAGTCCACTCTCGCGCACGCGGTGATCGGGCTGCTGAACGGCGGTCACATCACCGGGGGCGAGATCACCTTCGCCGGGGAGCGCATCGAGCGTGCCCCGGAGCGGGTGCTGCGCCGCATTCGGGGCGCGCATATCGGGCTGGTGCCGCAGGATCCGGGCACCTCGCTGAATCCGGTGCTGCGCATCGGCGAACAGGTCGGGGAGGTGCTGCGCATCCACGGCCGGGCGGATCGCCGCACCGCCCGGCTGGAGGCGGTGCGGATTCTGGAGGAGGCCGGGCTGGATCGGCCGGAACTGCGGGCGCGGCAGTATCCACAGGATCTGTCCGGTGGTCAGCGCCAGCGGGTGCTGATCGGGATCGCATTGGCCTGCGGGCCGGAGTTGGTGATCGCGGACGAGCCGACCAGCGCACTGGATGTCACCGTGCAGCGCCGCATCCTCGACCATCTGGCGCGGCGCACCGAGGAGACGGGGGCGGCGGTACTACTGATCACCCACGATCTGGCGGTGGCCGCCGAGCGCGCGGATCGCATCGCCGTGATGCAGGCGGGCCTGATCGTCGAAACCGGCACCGCCGCCGAGGTGCTCGGCAATCCGCAGCACGAATACACGAAACGCCTGATCGCTGCCGCACCGAGCCTCGAACCGACCGGCACACCGCCGCCGCGCCCGGTCCGGGAGCCGTCGCCACCACTGTTGACGGCGACCGGCCTGCGTAAATCCTTCCGTATCACCAGGGATTTCACCCTCACCGCCGTCGACGACGTCTCCCTGGAGGTGCGCCGCGGCGAAACCCTGGCCGTGGTCGGCGAATCCGGCTCGGGCAAGTCGACCACCGCCCGCATCATCGCCCGGCTCGCCGAGGCCGATTCGGGCACAGTCACTTTCGACGGTCAGGACATCACCGCCCTGCGTGGGTCCGGGCTGCGCGCCCTACGCCGCCGCATCCAGGTCGTCTACCAGAACCCGTACGTCTCGCTGAATCCCAAGCTCACGATCGGCAAGATCGTGGCGGAACCCTTGCAGGCGTTCGGAATCGGTGATCGGCACTCCCGCCGCGAGACGGTCGCGGAGCTCCTCGACCAGGTCGCCCTGCCCGCCACCTACCTGGATCGGCGTCCCGCCGAACTGTCCGGCGGCCAGCGTCAGCGGGTCGCCATCGCCCGCGCCCTGGCCCTGCGTCCGGACCTGCTGGTCCTGGACGAACCGGTGTCCGCCCTGGATGTCTCGGTGCAGGCGCAGATCCTGGACCTGCTCGAACACCTGCAGGCGGAACTGGATCTGGCCTACCTGTTCATCTCCCATGACCTGGCCGTGGTCCGCCGCCTGGCCGATCGCGTCGCCGTCATGCGCCAAGGCGTGGTCGTCGAAACAGCCGCCACGGCACAGCTTTTCGACAATCCGGCCAATGACTACACCCGCGAGTTGCTCGCGGCCGTGCCCCGGGTCGCCGTGCCCGAGGTCCCCACCCCGCTCGAAAGGACAGCCTGATGCCGCAACCGTCACCGCTGCTGCTGGGCCTGGAACTGTCCGGGACCGGCGTGCACCCCGCCTCCTGGCGGCGGGCCGACTCCCGCGCCGAGGACGTGTTCGGCGCCTCGTATTGGGTGGACGCCTTGCGGGCCGCCGAGGACGCGGGCCTCGATCTCGCCTTCCTGCCGGATGCCTTCACCCTGCCGACGGGCGGCGTGCCGGGCCGCCTGGACGCGGTGGCCGTGGCCGCCCGCGCCGCCGCGGCGACCCGCCGCATCGGCCTGGTCCCGCAGGCGTCGGTCACCCACACCGAGCCCTTCCATCTCTCCAAAGCCATTGCGAGCCTGGACTTCGCGACCAAGGGCCGGGCGGGCTGGGAGGTCACCGTGTCGGCGGGCGAGGCCGCGCTGTTCGGGCGCAAGCCGGAGCAGGACGAGCGCTCCCGCTGGCAGGAGGCGGACGAGGCCGTCGAGGTGGTCACCCGGCTGTGGGACAGCTGGGAGGACGACGCCGAGATCCGCGACGAACCCACCGGCCGCTTCATCGACCGCGAGAAACTGCACTACATCGACTTCACCGGCGAGCACTTCGCGGTGAAGGGCCCGTCCATCACCCCGCGCCCGCCGCAGGGCCAACCACTGGTCACCGTGCGCGCCGCCGACCCGCACAGCATCCGCCTCGCCGTACATCGCGCCGATCTGATCCGGATTGCCGCACCGGATCTCGCGACCGCCGCCGCCACCCGCACCGAACTGCGGGCCGCGATCGCCGCCGCCGGTCGCGACCCGAACCTGGTCCGGGTGCTGCTGGATCTCGACATTCATCTCGCGGCGTCGGTCGACGCGGCCGCCGCCGAGGTGGCGCAACTGGAGGACTGGATCGCCACCCCGGCCCCGCCGACGGTGTTCCACATCGGCACCACCGCCGAACTCCGCCACATCCTGCATCGCATCGAAACCGACTGTGCCGCCGACGGCGTGGTGCTGCGGCCACTCGCCCTGCCCGCCGCACTGCCGCACCTGCCCGCCCTCACCCCGACCCTGCGCGGACGACTGGGCCTGGCGCGCCCCGCCTCCCGCTACGCGACCGCCTGAGGAGCCACCATGCCGGATCCGCGCCTGCGCAAGCAGATTCACCTGGCCGCCCACTTCCCGGGCGTCAACCACCACACCGTGTGGACCGATCCCGCCTCGGGCAGTCAGATCGACTTCGACTCCTTCGTGCACCTGGCGCGCACCGCCGAGCGCGGACTGTTCGACTTCTTCTTCCTGGCCGAGGGCCTGCGGCTGCGTGAGCACCGCGACCGCATCCACGACCTGGACGTGGTCGGCCGCCCGGACACCTTCACGGTGCTCAATGCGCTTGCGGGCGTCACCACCCATCTCGGTCTCGCGGGCACCATCAACACCACCTTCAACGAACCGTTCGAGCTGGCAAAGCAATTCGCGACGCTGGATCACCTCTCGGGTGGTCGTGCCGCCTGGAACGCGGTCACCTCCTCGGACGCGTTCACCGGCGAGAACTTCCGGCGCGGCGGCTATCTGGAGCACGCCAAGCGCTACACCCGGGCTCGCGAGGTCGTGGACGCCACCCGGGCCCTGTGGGACAGCCGTCCCGACGGTGAGCTCGTGATCGACCGGGAGCGCGGGGTTTTCGCGCCGCCTGTCCCGACCGTGCACTTCTCCAGCGAGCAGTTCGAGATCGACGGGCAGTTCGTGCTGCCGCGCAGTCCGCAGGGCTATCCGGTGCAGATCCAGGCCGGTGACTCCGACGAAGGCCGCGAATTCGCCGCCGCCACCGCCGATGTCATCTTCAGCGCGCACGGCGAACTCGAGGATGGGCAGCGGTTCTACCGGGATGTGAAGGGCCGCCTGGCCAAGTACGGTCGCGGCCGCGATGACCTGAAGATCCTGCCCGCCGCCGGATTCGTGCTCGGCGACACCACGGCCGACGCCCACGAACGAGCGCACCACCTGCGCCGTCAGCAGGTGACCCCGCAGACCGCCATCGCCTTCCTCGAACAGGTCTGGGGCCAAGACCTTTCCGCCTATGACCCGGACGGCCCGCTGCCCGACATCGACCCGGCCGAAGACGTGAACATCACGCGCGGGCGGGTCCGCCACGCCAAGGACCCCCGGGCCATCGCGGACGCCTGGCGGGCCCGCGCCGCGGCCGAGAACCTGTCGATCCGCGCGCTCATCATCGCCACCACCGCCCGCCAGCAGTTCGTGGGCACGCCGCGCGAGGTGGCCGCGGAGCTCGACCGCTACGTCCAGTCCGATGCCGCCGACGGCTTCGTGCTGGTCCCCTACCTGACCCCGACCGGACTCGACGAGTTCGTCGACAAGGTCGTCCCGGAACTGCAGTCCCTGGGCAGCTTCCGCACCGAGTACACCGGCCCGACCCTGCGGCACCACCTCGGGTTGCGCCATCCACACCACGGCACCGAAGGAGTACGCGCCTCATGACCGCTACCGCCACCGAATTCGACCAGCAGTGGTCCACCTTCCGCGCCGAACGCGCCGCCTGGGCGCGGCAACCGCTGGGCTGGCTGAGCCTGACCGCGCTGCACTGGCTCGACGACAAGGACGAGATCGTCGAGGGACTGCCCGGCCGCTGGCGCGCCGAGGGCGAGCACGTCCACGTCACCGTCGAACCGGGTGAGCTGTCGCTCGACGGTTCGGGGCTGTCGGGCTCCGTGGTGCTCACCCCGGGCGAGGGTGCGCCCGGCCTGGAGGTGCGCACCGGCGAGCGCGTCATCGAGGTGATCCGACGCAGCGGCCTGTTCGCCCTGCGCGTGCACGATCCGGAGTCGCCGACCCTGGCCGCCTTCACCGAGATTCCGTCCTACCGGCCCGATCCGACGTGGGTCGTGACCGGTTCCTTCCAGCCGTTCGAGGTGGCGCGCGTCGTGACCACCGGCGCGGTGGTGGCCGGTCTCGAACACCACCACACCGCCACCGGCACGGTCACTTTCGAGCTCGGCGGCGAGCAGCGCACCTTCGTCGTCTTCGGCAACCAGGCGCTCGGCCTGCACGTGCTGTTCACCGACGCGACCAGCGGTGTCACCACCTACGGCGGGGCGCGGCGGCTCGATCTGACCCGGCCCGCCGCCGACGGCACCCTGACCCTCGACTTCAATCGCGCGGTCAATCTGCCCTGCGCGTTCACCGATTACGCCACCTGCCCCCTCGCACCGGCCGAGAACCGATTGCCGCTCGCCGTCGAAGCGGGCGAACAGGATCCGCGAAAGGAGCACGCCGCATGACCATCCCACTCTCGGTCCTGGATCTGGCACCCATCAGCGAGGGATCCACCCCGCAACAGGCGATTCGCAACAGCGTCGACCTGGCCCGGCACGTGGAACGCCTGGGCTATCAACGGTTCTGGGTCGCCGAGCATCACTTCGTCAAGGTCGCCAGCGCCGCGCCGACGACCCTCATCGGATTGATTGCCGCCGCAACGGAATCCATTCGCGTCGGATCGGCGGCCGTGCAACTCGGCCACCACACCTCGATCTCGGTGGTGGAGGCGTTCGGCACCATCGATGCCCTGTACCCGGGTCGCCTGGACCTGGGGCTGGGCCGCTCCGGGCATCGCGGTGACCAGGTGCGTTCGGCGGGCGTGCCGCCGGTGCCCGCCTCGGATCGCCCCACCGAGGTCCGCGATGGCGTGGTGCTGCCACCGCCGTTCTTCCCCGGCCAGCTGCTCGACTTCTCCAGGGTGAAGGCGGCTTTGGGCGCACTGCACCTGCCCGGCGCGCAACCGCTGCCCTACACCGACCAGGTCGAGGACATTCTCGCGCTGCTGGACGGCACCTACGTCACCCCCGACGGCGTCGACCTGCACGCGACCCCCGGCGAGGGCGCGGACATCCAGCCCTGGCTGTTCGGCAGCAGCGGCGGCGAAAGCGCACAGCTGGCAGGACGATTGAGCCTGCCCTTCGCGGCGAACTACCACGTCTCGCCGGGGACCATCGTGGAGACGGTGGAGGCGTATCGCGCGGCCTTCCGCCCCTCGGCGCGTTTCCCGCGCCCATATCTGGTGGTGTCCGCCGATGTGGTGGTGGACGAAACCGATGCCGCCGCACAGCGATTGGCGTCCAGCTACGGCCACTGGGTCTACAGCATCCGAAGCGGTGCGGGCGCCGCCGAGTACCTGGATCCCGAGGCCGCGCCGCCGCTCTCGGATCAGCAGCGCCGCCTGGTCGACGACCGGGTCACCACCCAGTTCGTCGGCGCGCCGGACACCGTGGCCGCTCGCCTGCAGGCGCTGCGCAAGCTCACCGGGGCGGACGAGATCGTGGTCACCAGTGTGGCTTTCGAGCACGCCGACCGATTGCGCTCGCACGAACTGTTGGCGCGCGAATGGGGGCTGACCCCGCAGGTGCGCGCCGCCTGAGACCCCGCCGCCTGCCAGGAAGGGGACTCCGGGACAGGCGGCGGCACCCCGCACCGCGCGCAGGGCCTCGCGCCGGTGCGGGATCGGGGTCGGGCCGGGCCGTGGACCGCCCGGCTCGACCCCACAACCAACCCGATCCGACAGGTAAGAGAAATCCCCGCCGGGCAAGTCCCGGCGGGGATTTCGCGGTTTCGCGCTAGCGCGTGGTGCGGGTGGCGCGGCGCATCGCCGACAGCGGATCGGCGTAGAACACGCTCACCGAGGTCACCGCCGCCGCGAATTCCTGCACCCGGCCACCGAAACGGCTGATCCGCAGATCGGCGGCGGGCAGCGTGGTCGACTCCGCGAACGACTTGGCCACCCGCTCCATGCCGGGTCGCCAGCCGGTGAACGCCTGACCGCCCAGCACCACCCGGTCGGGATTGAACATGTCGCGCACCAGAGCCGCGGTGCGACCGAGGATTTCGGCCCGCTCGATGAGCAGCTCACGCGCGGCGGTGTTCCCGGTGTCGGCGGCCCGGTACAGATCGGTGATGGCCGGACGGCGCGGGGCCTCCGGCTTGGGCAGCACGCCCTTGCGCACCGCGCGCTCCAGCAGGGCGCGCTCACCGATGGTGGCCTCCAAGCAACCGCGCCGGCCGCAGGTGCAATCCACGTCCGAGCCGGTCGGCAGATGCGCGATCGAACCCGGGCCATTGGCGGGCGTGTGCACCCGATCGTGCAGAGTCACTGCCACACCGGCGGTTTCCCGCGCGTAGACCAGCAGGCTGCTGCCCGGCCGGGCCTCCTCGCCCGGCTCGCGCGGGGCCAGCAGCAGCTCGGCCGCGGCCATCGCCTCCACGTGCGCGGAGACCGAGACCGGCAGATCCAGCACGCTGCTGAACACCGCGGCCACCGGTGCGGCCGTCCAGCCCAGGCGCGGATGATCGACCACGCCCGCGGCCGGATCCACCCGGCCGGCCAGCGCCACGCCGGTCCACAGCGGCCGCCGCCGCGGCAAACGGTCGAGGAAGGCCTTGGCACTGCGGGCCACTATGGTCAGCGCCGCGTCCTGACCCGTTTGGGGCGTGGCGATTTCGAGGCCGCCGAGAATGCGGCCGGACAGGTCCGCGGCCACGATGCGGGTGACGGTGAAGCCGATGTGCACACCCAGCGTCACGTACGTGTCGGTATCGACCTCGAACGGGACGCGCGGGCGGCCCACCGCGCCGGAGGCGGTGAGGTCGGCGCGCTCGCGCAGCAGTCCGGCCGAAAGCAGCGCGGACACTTGGCGATTCACGGTGGCGATGCTCAAACCCGTGGTCTGCGCGGCGATATCGCGGAAGATCGGTCCACGGGTGGCGGCGCGCAGGACCGCGGCCGCCGGGTTGTCGGTGATGCGCAGCTCCGGCGGGACCGCGGGACGGGCCGGAGCCAGCCGCGCGGTGGCGGCGGTAGCGGTGCCGTGGGGACGTTCAAGGATGGGACTGGACACTTTTGGAATCCTTGCTGCGGTCCCGCCTGGCTTCAGGGGGACGTATGCCTACATGAGGGCTGTGCAGCGAGGAACCCGTATTCGAGGAGGCGGATCACGCCTGGGGAATCGGGCTCAGAACTCGGCTGCGGTGCGGCAGGAACAACACAGTTCCCGTTGCCGCGGCAGCCGAACGCCCAGCGCGACGGTCACATAGGTGACCCGCGGCGCGGAGAGAGGGCGACTGGCAGACATGGGATCAAAGTATCATTGCGATCACGTCGAACGGAAGGCGTGCGCGCTCGCCCCGGCAACCCGGGCACCGTTCGAGGCTCCTGCCTCAAACCCTTCGGGCAACCTTCGAAACCGCCGAATCTTTTGCGTCTGTTGATATTTCACGCCATCATCGGGGTGATGGCGGAAACCCGCGAAGAGTGGCGCACGCCACGTCACGCTCTCACATCTCGAGAAATCGACCCGCTTATTCCGCTCACCCTGATTTCAAGGCGACCGACCGCGACCGGGGTGGCGCAATAGCCCGAATCGCGGGCATTCCAGCAGGCCGCGCGTTGGTGCGGGCGGCGCAAACGCGCACCGCCCGCACCGGGCGATGGTGAGCCCCGAGCAGCCCGTCTTTCCGCCGCTACAGTTCTGAAATCGCAGGTCAACGGCCCAGTAATCGCAGATCGAAGGGCATGGAAGGAGTTCAGGTGTCGCCGGAACCGGTACCGTTGCGCGCCCCCGAACGGCGCGCCGATCGCGCCCGTCAGGTGGCGGATGTATTGCGCCAGCAGATTCACGCGGGCACCTTCGACCGCGCCCTGCCGGGCGAACCCGAACTGTCCGCCGAATTCGCGGTGTCGCGCAATACCGTCCGCGACGCGCTCGCATTGCTGAAGGACGAGGGCCTGATCGAGCGCGCCCCGAAGGTCGGCACCCATGTCGCCCGCCGCAAATACGACCACGGCCTCGACGCCCTGCTCGGTCTGAAGGAGACCCTGCGCGGCCACGGCGAGGTGCACAACGAGGTGCGCGCCGCGCGGCGGGTCACCCCGCCGCCCGCGGTCGCCCGCAAGCTGCGGCTCGCGCCGGGGGAGCAGGCCGTCTACATCGAGCGCCTGCGCTACCTCGGCGACCTGCCGCTCAGCCTGGACCTCACCTACCTGGTCCCCGACATCGGCGACGAGGTCATCACCCGGGACCTGGAGACCAATGACGTCTTCGCCCTGATCGAGCAGATCGGCGGCGGCCCGCTCGGGTCCGCGGACCTGGCGCTGGAGGCCATCACCGCCGACGCCCACTCGGCCATGACCCTGCAGATGCCCGAGGGCGGCGCCCTGCTGCTGCTCGAACGGCTCACCAAACTCGAGGACGGCCGCCCGGTCGACCTGGAATACATCCGGATGCGCGGCGACCGGATCACCATGCGCGGCAGCCTGATCCGGCCGCCGGACGATTGGAGCCTGGCCTGATGGCCCTTATCGAGCAGCGGGCGGACGTCCCGGTGACCATCGACGAATCGCTCTGCATCCAGGGCTGCACGCTGTGCGTGGAGATCTGCCCGCTGGATTCGCTGGCGATCAACCCCGACAACGGCAAGGCGTTCATGCACGTCGACGAGTGCTGGTACTGCGGCCCGTGCGCCGCGCGCTGTCCCACCGGCGCGGTCACCGTCAATATGCCCTACCTGCTGCGTTGAGGAAATGTCATGCTGTGGACCTTTCGTGAAATCCACCCCACCCGGATCGCCGCGCTCGCCGCGGCCCTCGCCCTGACCGCGTCGGGCTGCTCGCTCGAGAGCACCGGCGGCGGTGACACCGTCAAGGTCGTCATCGGCTACCAGTCCAAGACCATCAACACCGTCACCGCCGGAACCCTGCTGAAGGCCAAGGGCTTTCTGGAGCAGCGCCTGAACAACCTGAACAACGGCCACAAGTACCAGGTCGAGTGGCAGGACTACGACACCGGCGCACCCATCACCGCGCAGATGGTGGCGGAGAAGATCGACATCGGCTCGATGGGCGACTACCCGTTGCTGATCAACGGATCTCGCACCCAGGCCAACGAGCGCGCCAAGACCGAACTGGTCTCCATCACCGGCTACAACCCCAAGGGCGCGCTGAACATGGTGGTGGTCGCGCCGGACTCCAAGGCGCAGTCGATCACCGACCTGGCCGGGCAGAAGGTCTCGGCCAGCGTCGGCTCCGCCGGGCACGGCACGCTCGTGCAGGCGCTGACCCGCGCCGGTATCGATCCCAAGAACGGGGTCGAGGTGCTCAACCAGCAGCCCCAGATCGGTTCCTCCGCACTGGAATCCGGTCAGGTGGCGGCGCTGTCGCAGTTCGTGGCCTGGCCCGGCCTGCTGGTGTTCCAGAACAAGGCCAAGCTGCTCTACGACGGCGCGGAACTCGATGTCCCGACCTTCCACGGCGTCGTCGCCCGTCGCGACTACGCCGCCCAGCACCCGGAGGTGCTCGATGCCTTCCTGCAGGCCCAGTTGGACGCCACCGATTTCATCCACCAGCACCCCGTGGCGGCGGCGCAGGTGGTCGCCGACAACTCCGGGCTGGCCCCGGAGGTCGTGTACCTCTACAACGGGCCGGGCGGAACCTCCTTCGACACCACGCTGAAGCCGTCGCTCATCGCCGCCTTCAAAGGCGATGTGCCGTACCTGAAGTCGATCGGCGACTTCGCCGACCTCGATATCGACAAGTTCGTCGACCCGGCGGCATTGAAGCAGGCGTACCAGGAACGTGGACTGAACTACGACGCCGAACTCGGCAACAACGCCAACCCGCTGCCGGGTGCGGGCGGCGAACTGTGGCTCGCCGGGGAGACCGCCACCCAATCGGTCGGCGACGCCAACGCGCTGCTGCGCGCGGTGAAACAGGCTCGCGCACAGGGCAAGACGGTCCGCGCCGCCTACGTCCCCGACGCCGAGCTCGGCACCCGCTGGTTCGCCGACAAGGCGCTGTGGGTGCACGACGGCGACAACTACCTGCCCTTCACCACGCAGGCCGCCGTCCAGCGCTACCTGGCGCAGCACCCCACCGGCAAGGTCGTCGGCTACGACCAGGCCGTGACCGAGGTGCGGTCGTGAGGACCGTGCGGATGGGCGCAGCGACCCGGTGGGTGGTGCCGCGATGAGCGCCACCACCGTCGCGCCGCTGGAGATTTCGCGCACGGATACGGCGCGTCCGGCCACCGGTGCGCGGGCGCGGGCCGGGCGGTCGGCGTGGGTCTCGCGGCTGGTTCGGATCGCCTCCGTGCTCGCGGCCGTCGGGGTCTGGCAGTGGCTGACCTCGCAGCACATTCGGGTGTGGGTGCGGTTCGATACGCTGCCGACCGTCACCCAGATCGTGCGGGCGTTCCAGCATCAACTGGGCACCGACGCCTACTATCTCGACCTCGGGCAGTCGTTGATCCGCATCCTCACCGGATTCGGCCTGGCGGCCGTGCTGGGCGTGGGCAGCGGTGTGGCACTGGGTCGTTCGCGCTGGTTCGCCGACATCCTCGGCCCGCTGACCGAGCTGGCCCGGCCGATTCCGGCCATCGCCATCGTGCCCGTCGCCATCCTGCTGTTCCCCGACGACGAGGCCGGGATCGTGTTCATCACCTTCCTGGCCGCGTTCTTCCCGGTCATGGTCGCCACCCGGCACGCGGTGCGGGCGTTGCCGACCATCTGGGAAGAATCGGTGCGCACGCAGGGCGGCACGCGGTTCGACGTGCTGTGGCGGGTGGTGCTGCCGGGCAGCCTGCCCGGCGTGTTCAGCGGACTGTCCACCGGGATCGGCGTGGCCTGGATCTGCGTGGTGTCGGCCGAGATGATCTCGGGCCGTTTGGGTGTCGGCTATCGCACCTGGCAGGCATACACCATCGTCGATTATCCGGGCGTGTTCGTCGGGATCATCACCATCGGCGTGCTCGGCTACACCACCTCGGCGGCAGTGGAATTCATCGGCAGGCGCGTCACGCATTGGCTGCCGCGTGGCGAGGAGACGGTGAAATGACCACGACCGGAATGGAACTGACCCTCGACCGGGTGGCGCTGTCCTACACCGGCGCGCCCGTGATCACCGACCTGTCGCTCACCGTGCATCCCGGCGAGATCCTCATCCTCACCGGCCCCTCCGGCTGCGGAAAGTCGACCGTGCTGCGGGCCCTGGCCGGACTGCTGCGGCCGGACTCGGGCCGGGTGCTGGCCGACGGGATCGACGTGACCGGCACCGACCGCGACCGCGCCGTCGTCTTCCAGGACAACGCGCTGCTGCCGTGGAAGACGGTGCGCGCCAATATCGAACTGGCGCTGCGGCTGCGCGGCGAACCCCGCGCCGGGCGGCGCTCCCTGGCCGACCGGTGGATCGCCGAGATCGGGCTCACCGGATTCGCCGACTTCCTGCCCAAATCCCTGTCCGGCGGCATGCGGCAACGCGTGCAGTTGGCGCGTGGGCTGGCGGGTGCACCGCGCGCGGTCATGATGGACGAACCCTTCGGCGCGCTCGACGCCCAGACCCGAAATACCATGCAGCGCCTGCTGATCGATACCCTGCGCACGCACCCGGCGACCGTCGTCTTCGTCACCCACGACGTGGACGAGGCGCTGCTGCTCGGCGACCGCATCGCGGTGCTGGGCCGTGCGGGTGCACCGCTGCGCACCCTGCGGGACGTCCCCCGCCCGCGCGAATCCGGCGTCGACCGCTCCGCCCTACGCACCGAAATCATTGCCGCCCTCGATCATTCGGGCGAGCTCACGGAGGCTCTGAACTGATGGACATCCCCGATCTCGACGACACCACCCGCCTGGACTGCGATGTGCTGGTCATCGGCGGCGGCACCGCGGGCACCATGGCCGCGCTCACCGCCGCCGAAGCGGGCGCGAACGTGCTGCTGCTGGAGAAGGCGCACGTCCGCCACTCGGGCGCGCTCGCCATGGGGATGGACGGCGTCAACAATGCCGTCATCCCCGGCAAGGCCGAACCCGAGGACTACGTCGCCGAGATCACCCGCGCCAATGACGGAATCGTCAACCAGCGCACCATCTATCAGACCGCCACCCGCGGTTTCGCCATGGTGCAGCGGCTGGAACGCTACGGGGTGAAGTTCGAGAAGGACGCCTACGGCGAGTACGCGGTGCGCCGCGTGCACCGGTCCGGGTCGTACGTGCTGCCCATGCCGGAGGGCAAGGACGTCAAGAAGGCGCTGTATCGCGTGCTGCGGCAACGCACGATGCGCGAACGCATCCGGATCGAGAACAGGCTCATGCCGGTGCGGGTGCTGACCGACAACGGCCGCGCGGTCGGTGCGGCCGCATTGAACACGCGCACAGGCGAATTCGTGGCCGTCGCCGCGAAGGCCGTTATCCTCGCCACCGGTCCCTGCGGTCGGCTCGGCCTGCCCGCCTCCGGCTACCTCTACGGCACCTACGAGAACCCCACCAATGCGGGCGACGGCTACGCCATGGCCTATCACGCGGGCGCGGAGCTCTCCGGTATCGAATGCTTCCAGATCAACCCGCTCATCAAGGATTACAACGGCCCGGCCTGCGCCTACGTCGCGAATCCGTTCGGCGGCTACCAGGTCAACGCGCTCGGCGAACGCTTCGTGGACTCGGACTACTGGTCCGGGCAGATGATGGCCGAGGTGAAGCGGGAGATCGAATCCGCGCGCGGGCCCATCTATCTGAAGGTCTCACACCTGCCCGAGGAGACCCTCGAGGCCCTCGAAGGCATCCTGCACACCACCGAACGCCCCACCCGCGGCACCTTCCATGCCAATCGCGGCCACGACTACCGCACCCACGACATCGAGATGCACATCTCCGAAATCGGTTTGTGCAGTGGACATTCCGCCTCCGGCGTGTGGGTCGACGAACATGCCCGCACGACGGTTTCGGGCCTCTACGCCGCCGGTGACCTGGCCTGCGTCCCGCACAACTACATGATCGGCGCGTTCGTCTATGGCGATCTCGCGGGTGCACACGCCGCCACGACCCTCGACGAGGTCCCCGCACCGGCCGACCTGCCCGCCGATCAGCTCGCCGCCGCCCACGAACTCGTCTACCGGCCGCTGCGCCACCCCGACGGTCCGCCGCAACCCCAGGTCGAATACAAGCTGCGCCGCTTCGTGAACGACTATGTGGCCCCGCCCAAGACGGCCACCAAACTCTCCCTGGCCATCGAGACCTTCGACCGCATGCGCGACGATCTCGACGGGATGGGCGCCCGCACCCCGCACGAACTCATGCGCTGCGCCGAGGTGAGCTTCATTCGCGACTGCGCGGAAATGGCGGCCCGCTCCTCACTCACCCGCACCGAATCCCGGTGGGGGCTCTACCACGAGCGCGCCGACCTGCCCGAACGCGACGATGTCGAATGGCGCTACCACCTGAACCTGCGCAAGGGCGCCGACGGGGAGATGGAATTCCTGAAGCGCCCGGTCGCACCGTATTTCGTCCCGGTTCCCGGCTTCGACGACCTGCCATCGGACGACCCCGCAGTCATCGCCGTGGAGCAACCGACGGTCCTCGGGACGCCGCCGAGCCTGGACGCACAGCTTCGCACCCACTCGACCCCGGTGGCGAAAGAACTTGTCGCGCCGGGTATCGCACTGCTGCTCGCTCTCGACGCACCCGACGTCGCCGAACTGGCCCCGTTCCTTGCCGATCCCGATCCGCGGGTGCGGGCCACCGCGCTGTCGGTCCTCACCGAACACACTCCCGACGGTTTCGCGGACCCGCTCATCGACGCGCTCGCGGACCAGGATGCGCGGGTGCGCGCGACCGCCGTCGCCGGTCTGCGCGAGCTGGTCGAAATCCTGCCCGCCGCAGCCGGTCTCGCGAGCCACGTCGACTCCCCGGATCCGATCGTGCGTGCCGCCGTGGTGGATCTACTGCGCGCCCTCCGGACCGGCAGCCCCGAACTCTTCGCGAAGGCAGCCGTCGACGCCGACCACCGCGTGCGCGTCCAGGCGGTCCAGGGCCTGGTGTCCCTGGACGATTGGCACGCGCTGACCGCCGCCGCCCACGACGACAACCGTGAGGTACGGATCGCGGCCGCGCGGGGCCTCGCCACCATCGGCGGGGGCGGGGCGAACACCGTCCGCACCCTGCTCGGCGACCGCGACCCGCTGGTGCGGGCCGCGGCGCTCACGGCGCTCGGCAGGCTGGGCACGGTGGTGGACACCGCGACTTTGACCGCCGCATTGGGTGATTCGGCCTGGCAGATCCGCGAGGGCGCGGCCCGCGGACTCGCGGCGGTGGGACCCGACCACGCCGCCGAGCCGCTGCGCACCGCCCTTGCCGACATTCACCCCGACATCCGTAAGGCCGCGGTGCTCACACTCAGTACGTGGCCCGAATCCGCCGCGGCTCGCGTCGCCCTGGATGCCGCGCTCGCCGACAGCGACGCCGACGTCCGCGCCTACGCTCGTCGAGCGCTGGCCGTTCACGCCGACGGCTGACCGCAGGGAAAGACCCCGTCATTCCGGCGCGTTCTTGGCCGGAATCCAGCACAGCGGTGTGGATCCCGGCCAACAACATGCCGGGATGACGGGGGGAACCGCCGGCCGGCCGCTCAGCCTGCCGTGGCGCGGTACAGCAATCCGGCTGGTAGGTATCCGGTGTCGATGCTCGGCCGCATGCCGCGATCCACCGCCAGGCAGGCGACCGCCAGCAGCGGCCAGGCGATGAAGCCCTCCGGATCGAGCCAGCGCGGCTGGGCCTCCCAGAAGCTCCGGTGGAATTCCAGGCCCTCCACCAGGGCGGTGTCGAATTCGGCGGCCTCACCGCGCAATACCGCGTCCAGCAGGCACAGCGCGGAGTAGGCGATGGTGAGCGCGTAGTCGTCGCCCGCGGTGGCCTGCACATCCACCGCGGCCTCGATGCCGTCGACGATGACCGTCTCCGCTGCCGGATCACCGGTCCACACCCGCTGCCAGGCATCCGCCCACAGGTACAGGCAGCGCTCCGCGGGATACCCGGTCCGGGTGGTCGCCGACAGCGGGTAGCCGGGACTGCCGGGCGCGCCGAGCAGGAAGCCGAGCAGCTCCGGATCGCGTCCGATCAGCGCGGGCCACAGCCCGTTGAGCAGATCCGCCACCGTCGGCGGCGCGACCACGCCGCCCCCGGCCGGGACCGTCCACCGTGCTCCCGCCAGCGTCACCTCGAGCGGCTCCTGCCCGGCGTGCCGGGCGACCGCCCGCAGCCGGGTTGCCTGTGCCGCCGCCGAATCCGCGACCGCCCGCCGCACCCCGTCGGTCGCGCCGTGCGGATCGTCCAGGGTGAGGTACCCGGCGATGGCCCGCGAGCACCACGCCACATCGGCGAGCACCGCCTGCGGATTCTGCACCAGGTACTCCGCGCGCAGCGCGGCCGTCCGGACCCGCACCGCGCGGCCGAAACCGGCATCCGTATTACGGATAGCGGTGGGATTGCTCAAATCCTGAGCATTCAGCGCGAGATGACGGTCGGTCATGGGACTTCGATGACTATCGGCGTGGCCAGCGATATTGCTGAGAGATTGCTCACGGCGCGACAATAGCGGACTCCGACCCCTCGTACATCGGTCGGGATATCGGTCGATCCGGGCGTGTCATCGCTGGTCCGCGCCCCGGAACAGACCCTCCACGGCGGTGATGAAGTACGGGAAATGCGCGCCGAATCCGTGCAGCCGGCGATCGCCCTCGAAGCCGCCGAACCAGTACACGCCGGGACTGCCGTCCGCCGTCGGATCGAGCTCCCGGAAGGTACGCACCCACTGGTCGCCGCGCCGCGCCGCCACCAGGAACGGCAAGGCCCGCGAGAACACCAGCTCCTGATCCGCCGCCGGAATCCGCTGCGGCACAATCGCATCCAAGCCGCGCTGCATGGCCTGCACTTCCCGGGTCAGCTCCCGGCCCAGCACCGTGCGGGCGGGCAGGTAGCGCGGCAGCAGCAGCGCGGCGACGCCACCCAGGGCAATGGCCACGCCGACCAGGGCGTGCCGCTGTGGGCCCACGGCCAGCGCGACGGTGGCGATCACGCCCAGCGCGATCAGCGCTGCGCCGAGCCAGAATTCGAGACCACGGCGGGTGCGGTCGACGAAGACACCCGCGGCCACCGCATCATCGATCAGGGCCTTACGCACGGCCTTCGCGTCGAGCTTGCCGCGGAGCTCGGACAACAGCACCGAATCCGAGCCCTCCGGAATCAGTGCCGCGTAAACCGCGCGTTCGTACCGCGACAGCTGCTCGTCGGCCGGGTTCACCCGGGCGAAGCGCCAATCCGACTCGCTCTCCCGACTCACCCAGACGTAGTTGCGTACCGCCAGATCCACCACCGTGGCGGCCATATCCGGCGCATCGGCGTGCCCGTCCAGCAGCAGCCCGGCCGTACTGGGCAGGATGCCCTCCGGGGAGGAGAACACGACGTGATCGCCCTCGCGCATCAGCGGATCCAGCACCTCGGTCCCCGCCGGACCCGAACGCCGCGACCACACCACGTATCCCGCCGCAAGTGCCAGCGCCGCGAGCAGCACCCCGAAGGCGGCGTAGACCGGGCCGGTCAGCGAGAAAGCGTTGGGCGCATTGTTGTCGTGGACATCCGCATTGGCCTTCACGGTGTTCGGCGGCAGCTGCAGCGTCACATCCAGAATGTCGCCCTTGTGGAGATCGGTCTTCGTCAGATGCGCGAAGCCGTCCGGTTCCACGCGAATATCGGCGCAGTCCTGTGGATTTCCCGGCGGTCCGATGGTGCACTTGGTGATGCCCATGCGGAAGCTCGGGCTCGACACCGTCGCATCGATGGACGCGACATCGGTGTTCAGCACGCCGGTCCACTGGAACACCTGCGCGCCCGTGGCGTCACTGACGGTGTTGTGCACGGTGTATTTGAAGGTCGCCGACCCGGGCCGCGCGTGGATGGTGAACACGTCGTCGGCGACATTCGCCTCGCCGTCCCCATCGGCGGACACATCGGTCACCTGGAAATTGCGCTGCACGCTCGCGCCGGTCTGCACCCGCAGTGGAACGACCTGCCGAAAGTCCCCGCCCTCAGGCACTTTCACGGTTTCGGTGACCCGCAGCAGACCGTCGTCGCCCAGATTCACCTCCGCGGTGATATCCACACCGCTCGCCTGCGCGCCCGCGGACGGCGCCGCCATCCCGGCCAGCGCGAGCAGCAGCGCGACGAGGGCGGCCCCCCGGAAAATCTGCATGACTGTGCACTCTAGCCAGCTTGCTATTCTTCCTCAGCGGCAAGGCGCAGGACTATGGAGCCGGCAGGTTATCTCTGAGAAACGAGGGGGTGCGGGGGATGACTCGCCCACCGTCCGATCACGGACCGACGCCCCCGGGCCAGCGCCCCGGGCCACCGCCCGGAAACCAGCCGCCCCAAGGCAATCCACCGGTCCCGCCCCAGCAGTTCCCGGCCGTCCCGCCGCAGGGCGGCACGCCGGGTCCCCAGCAGCCGCCGCCCGGTCGACAGCCGCCGCCCGGATACCCACGGCCGCAGGGTAATCCCCAGCAGCCGGGGCGACCCACCCCGCCGTCCGGGTATCCCAAGCCGGGTTATCCACAGCCCTCGGGTTATCCACAACAGCCCGGCATGCCGCCGCGCCAGGGTTATCCACAGCAGCCCGGCGTGTCCGCACCCCGCCCGGGTTACCCGCCGCAGCAGGGCTTTCCATCGCAGCCCGGCTACGGCCAGCAGCCGTACGGCCAGGCTCGTCCCGGCTACCGCGCCCCCATGCCGCCACCGGTGGTGGCCCCGCCGACCGGTGCGATCCCGGTGGCCCGCCCGGTCCCGCGGCGTCGCGGCCGGGTCGGCGCGCTGCTGATCATCCTCATCCTGCTGGTGACCGGCGTGCTGCTGCGCACCGCCATCACCACGGGCCTGACATCCATCAGCGCGGGCTCGAACGTCAAGACCACCTATGCCGGTGACTCCGGCGGCGACAACCACGGTGTCCAGGCCACCTCGGACAATCCGCTGCTCACCAATGCCGACTACACCCTGCTGCCCGCCAAATGCGCGTACACGCCGTGGGGCACCCAGGTCGAGGTGGCGCGCAAGTTCTTCCAAACCGCCGCCGACTGCCTGCAGACGGCGTGGAAACCCTTGTTCGACAAGATGAATCTGCCGTTCGAACCGCCGAAGTTGAACGTGTCCGCCGACACCAACGGGATCACCACCCTGTGCACCGGCAACTCGAACAACTTCGCCGCCTTCTACTGCTCGGCGGATATGACCATCTATATGCCGATCAGTCAGCTGCAGACCGATCTGTTCGGCAACAACTGGGTCGTCTACCTGTCGGTCTTCGCGCACGAATACGGCCACCACGTGCAGGCGCAGGCGGGCATCCTCGGCAAGGTGCATGCCCAGCGCCGGGACGCCGGGGCCAGCAGCACCCTCGGCCTGGAACTCTCGCGCCGCACCGAACTGCAGGCCCAGTGCTTCGACGGCATGTACCTGTCGTCCTCCGACAATGGCGGCTCACTGACCAACGCGCAGATCAGCGTGGCCACCAACGACGCCTACCACCGCGGCGACGGTCCCGGCGACATGCGCGATCACGGCACCGCCCAGAACATGGGCGGCTGGTTCGAGATCGGCTACACCAAGGACCGTGCCATGCAGTGCAATACCTTCAGCGTTCCGGCCAGCAAGGTGAACTGACCGCGGTCGGTTCACCGTGCCGATGGGGTCAGTGCCCCTGCGGCTTACCGATCCGGCTCGGCGAATGCCCGTGCACGCCTTCGGCATACGCGGTCTCGGCGTGCAGCGCGAAGTCGACGCCACCGAGCTCGTCCTCCCGGCTGACCCGGAAACCGATGGTCTTGTCCAGCACCTTGCCCAGCAGGAACGTCACCCCGAAGGCGAAGCCCGCCACCACGATCACACCCAGCGCCTGCTTGCCGAGCTGCGAGAGCCCACCGGCGTAGAACAGGCCGCGCTTGCTGTCCGCGCCGGTCATCACCCGGGTAGCCAGGAAACCGATCAGCAGGGTGCCGATGATGCCGCCCATGAAGTGCACGCCCACCACGTCGAGCGAATCGTCGTAGTTGCCCTTGAACTTCCAGCTCACCGCGAACGAACACACCACGCCCGCGGCCAGACCCACGACCACCGCACCCGTCGTATTGATGTACCCGCACGACGGCGTGATGGCGACCAGACCCGCCACCGCGCCCGAGGCCGCGCCGAAGGTGGTCGGCTTGCCGTCGCGGCGCGCCTCCACCACCAGCCAGCCCAGCATGCCCAGGCAGCCCGCCACCAGCGTGTTCAGAAATACCGCCGAGGCAATGCCATTGGCGGACAGGGCGGAACCGGCATTGAACCCGAACCACCCGAACCACAGCAGACCCGCGCCCAGCAGCACGAACGGCAGATTGTGCGGCCGCATGGCATCCAGCTTGAAACCCACGCGCGGGCCCAGCACGATCGCCATGGCCAATGCCGAAGCGCCCGACGCGATCTCGACCACCAGGCCGCCCGCGTAATCGAGCGTGCCCAGGCGCTGCAGCCAGCCGTCCGGTGTCCACACCCAGTGTGCGATCGGCGCGTACACGATCAGCGCCCACACCGGAACGAAGATCATCCACGCCGAGAACTTGGCGCGATCGGCGATCGCGCCGCTGATCAACGCCACCGTCAAAATCGCGAAGGTGAGCTGGAAGGTGACGTACAAGAGCTCCGGCACCCCTGCCCCGGTCTGCGAATCGACCACGAACACCGTGTCCGGATTGATCCCCGCGAGGCCGAAATGCCCGAGATCGCCGATGATTCCACCGCCCGCGTCATCCCCGAACGCGAGGCTGTACCCACCGAACAGCCAGGCCACCGTCACCAGCGGAATCGAGATGAAGCTCATCATCAGCATGTTGAGCACGCCGCTCGAACGCACCATGCCGCCGTAGAAGATCGCCAATCCGGGCGTCATGAGCAGCACCAGCGCGGTGGCGGCCAACAGCCAGGCCGTCGCCGCCGGGTCGATATGGGGTGTTGGCATCCGGGAACTCCTCTTCCACGCGCGATCGCGTTTCGTGGAAGTTACCGAATCCTCACGTTAAGGCGCTGTTACAAATATGCGGGTTAGGAAACCCGTCCGTAACACCCCTAGCTGCGCTGTTCCCGGCTCTTCTTGTTCAAGGCGCGCAATCCGCGCGGGCCGGGCACCGGATTGCCGTCGTCGAGCGCCATCCACTCGGCGGTCACCAGCCACTGCTGCTGCATGCGCGCGTCGGCTGTGTCGTTGAACACCCGCCGCCCACGGTCGTCGCGCAGTTCGTAGGCCAGCACCGACCAGCGCGGCGGGCGGCCCTGCTCGGCCATTTGATCGCGCAGATAGGCGGTGACCAGCGTGCCGATGGTGTTCACCGGTCGCAGCGACACCCGGTTCCCGTACCGGGCGGCATGGAAACGCCTTCCGGCGCACAGGGATCGGGGCGTGGCGTTGTAGGCGATCCAGCCCGCGCGCTGCGCGCGCTCGATGAGCCACAGATGCTTGATGGCGGTCGGGGCGATCTCGCCCACCCGATCGCGGATCAGGTCGATGACGGGTTCGGTCAGCAGAATGTCGCGCCGCGTGGGGCCGGTGCCGTGCGCGACCCAGTATTCGTCGGTGACCTTGGCCAGTACCCGCCCGAAGTCGTCGATGCTGCGCTGCGCGCGGCGGCCCAGCCGCTCGATCCGATCGGCCTCGGCTCGCATGTCGTTCTGCACGATGAGGGTGCGAATGGCCGCCATGGTCGGCACCTGGCCGCGCTGCAGCAGTTCCAGAATGGCGTTCGCGGTGGCCGGGTCGGCGGCGGCCGACACCGGTAGCGAATCACGCTTGATGTCGTAGTCGCTCGGGCTGATGGCTCGACTGAGCAGTCCGACCGCGGCGATGTCGCCCGCGAATTCGGTACTGGAGAGCCAGGCTGTGGCGATGTCGTCATGCGACGGCACTTGGCATTTCCTCCGGGAATTTGGTTGTGCCCCGGTCGGGATGAGGGACCGGCCGGGGCAACCAACCTGATGAAGGTTTGGCTACCGAAGTTGCCGATGTCCACGGTAGCCAAACGATTGCGATCTTGCCGCATCGATTGACTGGATCGTTATGTCCGCTCTGTGGAGTTGAAACCGAACGTAAGTCTGTATCTGGTGACGTAGCAGGTGAGGCGGGTTCGGCAATCCCTGTCTAAAGACACGCTAAGAATTTGCTGTGAGCGTGAACGAGATATCCGTTCGGGTCGGTCGGTTTTGAGCGGGGCTCGAGATTGGACGTGATTTGTGTCACACGATCGACGGTCCTCCGGACGGAAGCGACGTACCGGGCGACCGGCCCCGGCGCGCATCACCCGCTGTCGGTGGAGGCCGGTAACCTTCCCCCGTGGCTCTGTACCGGAAGTACCGACCGGCAACGTTCGCTGAAGTGGTGGGGCAGGAGCACGTCACCGATCCCCTGAGCATCGCGCTCGATACCGGGCGGATCAGTCATGCCTACCTGTTCTCGGGACCGCGCGGATGTGGCAAGACCTCATCGGCGCGCATTCTCGCGCGCTCGCTGAACTGTGTGGAGGGCCCGACCTCCAAACCCTGCGGCGTGTGTTCGTCGTGTGTGGCGCTGGGTCCGGGCGGTTCCGGCAACCTCGACGTCATCGAACTCGACGCCGCCAGCCACGGTGGTGTGGACGACACCCGTGAACTGCGCGACCGCGCCTTCTACGCCCCGGCCGAATCCCGTTACCGCGTCTTCATCGTCGACGAGGCGCACATGGTCACCACCGCGGGCTTCAACGCGCTGCTCAAGATCGTCGAGGAGCCGCCGGCCCACCTCATCTTCGTCTTCGCCACCACCGAGCCGGACAAGGTGCTGCCCACCATCCGCTCGCGCACCCACCACTACCCGTTCCGGCTGCTGCCGCCCGCCACCATGCGCGGCCTGCTCGGCAAGATCTGCGACCAGGAGAACGTGCAGGTCGAAGAGGCGGTGTACCCCTTGGTGATTCGCGCGGGCGGCGGTTCGCCCCGCGACAGCCTCAGCGTGCTGGACCAGCTGCTGGCGGGCGCGGGCCCGGAGGGCGTCACCTATCCGCGCGCGGTCTCGCTGCTCGGTGTCACCGACGTCGCCCTCATCGACGATGCCGTCGACTCCCTGGCCACCGGCGACGGCGCGGCCCTGTTCGGCACCATCGACCGCGTGGTCGAGGCGGGTCACGACCCCCGCCGCTTCGCCACCGACCTGCTCGAACGCCTCCGCGACCTGATCCTCATGCGCGCCGTCCCCGACGCCGCCGAGCGCAACCTGGTCACCGGCCCCGGTGATGTGCTCGAGCGCATGCACGCCCAGGCCGACCGCCTCGGCGCCGCCACCCTGGCCCGCCACGCCGAACTCCTGCACGAGGGCCTCGGTGACATGCGTGGTGCCACCAACCCCCGCCTGCTGCTCGAGGTCATCGCCGCCCGCATGCTCCTCCCCGCGGCCTCCGACGCCGAAACCGCCACCCTGCAACGCCTGGAACAGCTGGAACGCCGAATCGCAAGCGGCGCAATCCCCGCCGCCCCGCAGCCGGGCCAGGCGGCGCCGCAGCAGGCGCACACAGCCCCGCCGCAGGCCCAGCCCGCGCCGCAGGCACCCGCCACCCCGGCCTCGTCCGCGGCCGCCGCCGCGCCTCCGGGACGTCGCGGCGCCGCGGCCCTGGCCGCGATCCGCGCCGAAAAGACCGGTGACCCAGCGCCTTCCGCCGCCGAGGCAGCGCCCGCACCGGTAACCGCGACCCCGGCAACGGCTGCTCCGGCCGCTGCGCCCGTTCCGGGCGAGGCTGCCGGATCGGGTAGTCCGGCCGTGGGAGGGTCGACCGTCCGCCCGCCCGAGCTCGCCCCGGTGTCGGCCGCAACCCAGTCGCCCATCGCCAACACCGTTGCGCCGCAGGCCACCCCGCCCGAGCCGGTGAGCACCCCGGCCGCAACGCCCGCGCAGGCCGTCCCCGCGGAATCGGTCGGGACGCATCCGGCCGAGCGTGCTGTGGCGCAACAGGTCTCGGCCGCGATCGAGTCGGAAGCTGCCGCGCCCGAGGCCACCGTCGAACCGGCCGCCGCTCCACAGACCGTGTCGGCCCCGGTGGCGGGAAGTCCTGCGCCACAACCGGTCCCCGTTGTCGCTGAATCCGCGCCCCCTTCGGTGTCGGCCGAACCCGTTGCCCCGGCGGCCGGTCCGGTCGAACCTGACAATGTGGCGCACCAGGCGGCTTCGATCGCTGCTACCGAGCCCGCCCCCGCGCCCACACCGCAATCGGCCGCTGCGCCCGAGCCGGTCGCCGCGGCGCAGCAGGCTGTCGCGGCCGCCCCGGTCGCCGCGCCCGCGACCCCGGTGCCTCCGGCTACGCAGGTGGATCAGGGTGCGGTTGAGCAGGTTTCCGCGGCCGCGGCCGAGGTCGCGCCTGGGAATGACGCCGTGTTGGCCGAGATCGAGGCGGCTTGGGCCGATATTCGTGCCAAGGTGCGGGAGTTCGGGGCCACCGTGCAGGCACTGCTGTCCGGGGCGAGTGTGTCGCGGCTCGACGGGCAGACCATCGTCTTCGCGCATCAGAACGGGGGGCTGGCGCAGCGGCTGTCGCAGCCGCAGAACCTGGAGGCGGTGCGGTCGGCGGTCCGGGCCGTGCTGGGCCGCGACCACGAGGTGAAGTTCGAAGTCGGTTCGGCCGCCGCCGCGGCCCCGGCGAAGGCCGCCGCGACCGGAGGTCCGGCGAGTGCGCCCGCCGCGCCGAAGAAGGCCGCGCAGAAGTTCTCCCGGCCGAGTCAGGCCAAGGCCGCCGTCGCGGCCCCCGTGGAGGAACCCGCGGCGACCGGGTGGGGGAGTCCGGCGCCCGCCGCCACCATGTCGGCGGCTCCGGCACCCGTGGATCCGGGTCCGGCGGCCGTGGAGCGGCCGGGGGCGAATGCCGTCCGGAATACCCCGCCGGAGGACGACATTCCGCTGCCCGACGGGCCGGACCTTCCGGATGATCCCGGGCTGGGGGACTACTCACCGGTAGGTTATGACGGCGTCCCACCTGCTACTACGCCCGAGGAGGAGCGCGAGATGCTGGAGCAGGCGGCCACGCCGGTGCCTCCGGAAGAGCGCCGCGACCCGGATGAGGTGGCACTAGCACTACTGCGCGCGGAGTTGGGCGCCACACCTCTGGAGGGTTGACAGTTCCCCTGCGGGGCAACTTAAGTTAACCGGAGTTCGCATATTTCGGTACTATGATCGGGTGGCCGTGAGTATCGGTTTCGCGAGGTTCTAAGGTATGCCCAGGCGTACGGGTTACCGGAGCGTCGACAAACCTGCTCGGGGCGCTGTTTGTACAGCGTCTAGGCGACCGGTCCTGGCCGGTCGGCGAGGTAATGCCATGGCACGGTTCCGCACAACGCGGTGACGGCGCACCCAAGAGAGGAAAACTCCGATATGACCACAGAGGCCTACATTTACGAGGCCATCCGCACCCCGCGCGGCAAGAACCGCGGCGGGTCCCTGCACTCGGTCAAGCCGGTCGACCTGACCACCGGTCTGGTCGAGGAGCTGCGGAACCGGTTCCCGAACCTGGACGAGGATCGCATCTCGGACATCATCCTGGGTGTCGTCTCGCCGGTCGGCGATCAGGGCGCGGATATCGCTCGCACCACGGTGCTGACCGCGAACCTGCCCGACACCGTCGGCGGCGTGCAGATCAACCGCTTCTGCGCCTCGGGCCTCGAGGCCGTCAACCTGGCCGCCCAGAAGGTCCGCTCGGGCTTCGACGACCTGGTCCTCGCCGGTGGCGTGGAGTCCATGTCCCGCGTGCCGATGGGCTCCGACGGCGGCGCCATGTTCATGGACCCGTGGACCTCGTACAACGCTTACATTGTCCCGCAGGGCATTTCGGCCGACCTGATCGCCACCATCGAGGGCTTCACCCGCGATGACGTGGACGCGTACGCGGCCCGCTCGCAGGAACTGTCCGCCAACGCCTGGGACAACGGCTACTTCTCCCGCTCGGTCGTCCCGGTCAAGGACCTCAACGGCCTGACCGTGCTGGACAACGACGAGCACATGCGTCGCGGCACCACCGCCGCCGACCTGGGCAAGCTGAAGTCGGCCTTCGAGGGCATCGGCAACATGGGTGGCTTCGACGCCGTCGCCATGCAGCGCTACACCTACGTCGAGCAGATCAACCACGTCCACACCGGTGGTAACTCCTCCGGCATCGTCGACGGCGCCGCGCTGGTGCTGGTCGGCTCCGAAGAGGCCGGCGCCGCTTCGGGTCTGACCCCGCGCGCCCGCGTCGTGGCGACCGCCACCTCCGGTGCCGACGCCACCATCATGCTGACCGGCCCGACCCCGGCCGCGCACAAGGCTCTCGCCAAGGCGGGCCTGACGGTCGACGACATCGACCTGTTCGAGATCAACGAGGCCTTCGCCTCCGTCGTGCTGAAGTTCCAGAAGGACCTGCAGATCCCCGACGAGAAGCTGAACGTCAACGGCGGCGCGATCGCGATGGGCCACCCGCTGGGCGCCACCGGCGCCATGATCACCGGCACCATGGTCGACGAGCTGCACCGTCGCAACGCGCGCTACGCGCTGGTCACCCTCTGCATCGGCGGCGGCATGGGTGTCGCCACCATCATCGAGCGCGTCTAACGCCCACCCGAGACTTTTCAGGAGAACGAAAAACAATGACTGAGAACATGATCGGCTGGGAAAAGGACGCCGACGGCATCGTCGTGCTGACCATGGACGACCCCAACCAGGGCGCCAACACCATGAACCAGCTCTACAAGGACTCGATGCACGCCACGGTCGATCGCCTCGTAGCCGAGAAGGACGACATCACCGGTGTCGTCATCACCTCGGCGAAGAAGACCTTCTTCGCCGGTGGCGACCTCAAGAACATGATGCAGACCACCAAGGCCGACGCCGCGGGCATCATGGAGGAGCTCACCTTCATCAAGGCCGACCTGCGTCGTCTGGAAACCCTTGGCAAGCCGGTGGTTTCGGCCATCAACGGTGCTGCCCTGGGTGGCGGCCTGGAGATCACCCTGGCCACCCACCACCGCATCGCGGCCGACATCAAGGCCGTGCAGCTGGGCCTGCCCGAGGTCTCCCTCGGCCTGCTCCCGGCCGGTGGCGGCGTCACCCGCATCACCCGCATGCTCGGCATCGCCAACGGCCTGATGGGTGTCCTGCTGCAGGGCACCAAGTTCACCGCCGCGAAGGCCAAGGCCTCCGGCCTGATCCACGAGACCGTCGCCTCCGTCGAGGAGCTGGTCCCGGCCGCCAAGGCGTGGATCAAGGCCAACCCCGAGGGCGGCGTGCAGCCGTGGGACGTCAAGGGCTACAAGATCCCGGGCGGCACCCCGTCCACCCCGGCCCTGGCCGCCAACCTCCCGGCCTTCCCGGCCAACCTGCGCAAGCAGCTCAAGGGCCAGAACATGCCCGCCCCCAAGGCGATCATGGCCGCCGCGGTCGAGGGCGCTCAGGTCGACTTCGACAACGCCTCGCTGATCGAGTCCCGCTACTTCGTGTCCCTGCTGACCGGCCCGGTCGCCAAGAACATGATCCAGGCGTTCTTCTTCGATCTGCAGCACATCAACAACGGCGGTTCGCGTCCCAAGGACGTGCCGAAGCGTGAGATCAAGAAGGTCGGCGTGATCGGCGCGGGCATGATGGGCGCGGGCATCGCGTACGTCACCGCCAAGGCCGGCATCGACGTCGTCCTCAAGGACGTCACCATCGAGGCCGCCAACCACGGCAAGGACTACTCGGTCAAGCTCGAGGAGAAGGCTCTCTCGCGCGGCAAGACCACCGAGGAGAAGTCCAAGGCGCTGCTGGACCGCATCACCCCGACCGCCGACGCGGCCGACTTCGCGGGCGTGGACTTCGTCATCGAGGCCGTGTTCGAGAACCCGGATCTGAAGGCCAAGGTCTTCGCCGAGATCGAGGACATCGTCGACGCGGACGCGCTGCTCGGCTCCAACACCTCGACCCTGCCCATCACCCTGCTGGCCAACGGCGTGAAGCGGACCGAGGACTTCATCGGCATCCACTTCTTCTCCCCGGTCGACAAGATGCCGCTGGTCGAGATCATCAAGGGCGAGAAGACCTCCGACGAGGCGCTGGCCCGGGTGTACGACTACACCCTCGCGATCCGCAAGACCCCGATCGTGGTCAACGACTCGCGCGGCTTCTACACCTCGCGCGTGATCGGCAAGTTCATCAACGAGGCCATCATGATGCTCGGTGAGGGCATCGACCCGCAGACCATCGAGCAGGCCGGTCTGCAGGCGGGCTACCCGGCCGCGCCGCTGAAGCTGTCGGACGAGCTGAACTTCACCACCATGCAGAAGATCTACAAGGAGACCGCCGAGGCCATCGTGGCCGCCGGTGGCGAGATCGACGCGGCCTCGGGCGCGACGGCCTCGATCCTGGACAAGCTGGTGGGCGAGTTCGACCGCAAGGGCAAGGCCGGCGGCGCGGGCTTCTACGACTACGTCAACGGCAAGGCCACCGGCATCTGGTCGGAGCTGCGCTCCACCTTCAAGACCTCCACCGAGCTGCCCGAGGGCGTCTCGCTGCAGGACCTGAAGGACCGCATGCTGTTCGCCGAGGCCATCGAGACCCAGAAGTGCTTCGACGAGAACGTGCTGACCTCGACCGCCGACGCCAACATCGGCTCGATCTTCGGCATCGGTTTCCCGGCCTGGACCGGTGGCACCCACCAGTTCATCGTGGGCTACCCGGGTGGACAGGAAGCCTTCGTGGCCCGTGCCGACGAGCTGGCCGCCAAGTTCGGCAGCCGCTTCGAGGTCCCGGCTTCGCTGCGCAAGTAACCCAGGGCGGTTCCCACCGCTGAATAGCTGAAACCGAAACCCGGGTCGCGGATTACGCGACCCGGGTTTCGGCGATTAACAAGTATGAACAGGGTGGGACGGACTACCGCCAGGGGTGCTGATTCGGGGACACGCCGTGCTGGTCCGCGCTACGTTGGATTGTGCGCGGGTAGAACACCGGAAGCGGCCCGTACGTTCGGTACGCGCTCGTTCCAGTTCGACGGTGGCAGTTCGAGGTGGTGGAGATGAACCTACAGGCGCGTCCGGGTGACTCCTCCGAAGACCGTGATCCGTCCGAAAACTCTACGCAGGCATACGTTCCCATCGCCGTGACCGACGAACTCGAGGCCATGGGGCTGTTCGATGCGGAGGAGATCGGCCGGGGCGGGTTCGGAGTGGTGTTCCGTTGTGCCCAGCGGTCCCTGGACCGGGTGGTCGCGGTGAAGGTGTTGTCCACCGAGATAGACGACGACGGCCTGGAGCGGTTTCTGCGCGAAGAGCACGCCATGGGCCGGTTGTCGGGGCATCCCAATATCGTCGACATCCTGCAGGTGGACGTGACGCCGAGCGGGCGCCCATACATCGTGATGCCCTATGCCACGCGGGGATCCCTGGAGAAGGTGGTGCACGACAGTGGGCCGCTGTCGTGGATGGACTCGCTGCGGGTCGGGGTGAAACTGGCCGGGGCCATCGAGACCGCGCACCGCGCACAGGTGCTGCATCGGGATGTGAAACCGGCCAATGTGCTGTTGAGCCGGTACGGGGAGCCGCAGCTCACCGACTTCGGAATCGCCCGTATCCCAGGTGGTTTCCGCACTTCCACCAGTCTGATCACCGGTTCGCCCGCGTTCACCGCGCCCGAGGTCCTCAAGGGCGACGAGCCGACGGTGCGCTCGGACGTCTACGGTCTGGGCTCCACTCTCTTCGCCCTGCTGACCGGTCACGCCGCCTACGAGCGGCAGGCGGGGGAGAAGGTCATCGCGCAGTTCCTGCGCATTACCGGGCAACCGATTCCGGACCTGCGGGAGTTGCGGATTCCGCCCGATGTGGCCGGTGCCATCGAGGCCGCGATGGCGCCCGATCCGGGCGATCGGCCCGCCACCGCCGTGGAATTCGGTGACCTGCTGCGCGCGGTGCAGGGCGAGCACGGGCAGGTACCGGACGAGATGGCGTTGCTCGACGGCGAGGAGCAGCCGGCGGACGGCTCGGAATCGGCTGCCACCCAGGCATATACGCGCCCACGCACCTCGACGGTGGTGAATCCGCCGCGGAGTTCGTCGCTGACCCTGCGGCCGTCCACCGGCCCGAGCAGCCGCCCGCCCGCCACCGGAAACACCCTGCCGCCCACTGCCACAACGAAATTCCGCCCGCCGACCCCGGTCCGGGAGCCGGTGCCGCGCCCGCGCCTGCTGGAAACGCTGCGTGCCGGTGGCCGCCGCCGCTTGGCGGTGATCCACGGCCCGGCCGGATTCGGCAAGAGCACGCTGGCCGCGCAGTGGTGTGCCGAGCTGACCGACCGCGGGGTCGCGGTGGCCTGGATCGGCATCGACCGCGACGACGACAACGAGGTGTGGCTGCTGGCGCACATCGTCGCCGCGATCCGCAAGGTGCGCCCGGATATCGGCGCTGGGCTCGAGCAGCTGCTGGAGGAACGGCCCGCCGAGGCGGTGCCGTACGCGGTGTCGGCGATCATCGACGAGCTGCAGGCCAGCGACGTCCCGGTGGTTGTGGTGGTGGACGACTGGCATCGCATCACCGACGCGGGCGCACAGCGGGCGATGGAGTCGCTGCTCGACAACTGTTCGCACCATTTGCGTTTCGTGGTCACCAGCCGCGAGCGGGCGGGGCTGCCGCTGAGCCGCATGCAGGTGGCCGACGAGCTGGTGGAGATCGGCTCCGCGCAACTGCGGCTGACCGCCGAGGAGACCCGCCGAATCCTGGTCGAGCGTATGGGTCTGCAGTTGACCGAGCGTCAGGTCGAACAGATCCACAGCGCCACCGACGGCTGGCCCGCCGCGATCCAACTGGCGGGGCTGTCGCTGCGGCCCGCCGATCACGACGTGGATCGGCTCATCGCGGGACTTTCCGGCGACAACAAGGCGATCCGGGAGTACCTCGCCGAGAATATGCTCGGCACCATCGAGCCGCGCATGCTCGAATTCCTCACCGCCGTAGCGGTTCCCGAGCGGGTGAACGCCTCGCTCGCCGAGGCGCTCACCGGGGCCCGCGACGCCGCCGATCTGCTGGATCAGGCCGAGCAGCGAGAACTGTTCGTGCACCGCGTCTCCGACGATCCGAGCTGGTATCGGATGCAGCCCATGGTGGCCGATTATCTGCGCGCCCGGCTCGACCGCGCCCACCCGGGGCAGCTGAAGAAGTTGCACGGCAAGGCTTCCCGCTGGTTCGCCGCACACAATCTGATCCGGCAGTCGGTGGATCACGCCCTGGTCGCCACCGACCTGAACTTCGCGCTGGATCTGGTCGAGAAGGGCGGGATGGATCTGATCGACAGTTCCCGCCTGGCGACCCTGTTCGGCACGGTGTCGAAACTGCCTGTGCAGCAGGTGGCTTCGCGCTCCAAGCTGTTGATGGCGCTGGCGCGGGCGAATGTGAACCTGCAGCAGTCGGGCGCGGCCCGTACCGCGCTGGGGCGCTTGTCGAACATGCTGGCGGCGCGCAGTTCGCCGGGCGACACCGAGGCGGTGCGGGAGCGCTGTCAGGCCGCGGTGCTGGCGGCGGCCGATCAGGTGGCGCGCGATCGCACCGACGGCGTGCTCGACAAGCTCACCGAATGTCTGAAGCTGGCCGATGAGCTGCCGCCGTGGACGGTATCGACCGCGGCGAATCTGGCTTCCTATGTCCGCCTGTGCGACTTCGACTTCGAGGGTGCGCAGGCCATGCAGGAGTTTGCCGCGCCCTTCCACGCGCAGTCGGGCGACCCGCTCGGCGAGGTCTTCGGGCTGTGCGCCCGGGGTGATATCGCCTATGAGCAACTCGATGTCGAGGTGGCCACACGGTGTTTCGAGCAGGCCTGGCAGACCGCGCGCGATCGCGCGGGTTCCCGCTCGAATTCGGCGCGGGTGGCGGCGGCCCTGCTGGGTGAGGTCGCCTACCGGCGCGGTGATCTCGACAGCGCCGAACGGCTGCTGGATCAGAGCCACGAGCTCACCGCCCGGGTCGGCCCGGTGGATTTCCTGGTCACCATCTTCGTGAGCGGAGCCCGGGTGAAGGCGGTGCGCGGCGACCTGGAGACCGCCACGGCCCGCCTCGCCGAGGGTGCGCGAATAGCGGCCGAGCGCAAGCTGACCCGGCTGGCCGCCCATGTGCGCGCCGAGCGGCTGCGCCTGGGTCTGCCCGCGGATCCGTTGACGGCGGGGCTGGTGACCGACCCGATGGTCCGTCCGCTGCGGCACGCCACCGGGTCCGCCGCGCTGACCGCGGAGGCGGAGGAGATCGCCACCATTCGTGCGCTGCTGGCCCGGCACTACCGCGGTGAGGATCGCGGCAGCGATGACCTCGCGCCGCTCGGTACCGACGACAGTGCGGTCAAACGCGCCCGGGTGCTGCACGCGCGCATCCGTGACCAGCAGCGCCCGCGCGCCGAACTCGATTCCGCGCTGCTGCTGGCCGAATGCCTGTCCGCCTCCGGCTGGCTCGGTGAATCCATCGCGGTGCTGACCCCGGCGGTGATCCGGTGCGCCACATTGGGCTGGCGGCGACCGCTGCTGGACGCCGGACCCGGGGTGCTGAACATCCTGCGGACCCTGCGCCACGAGATGCCGTTGGACACCGGTGGCCCGGACGGTTCGGATCTGCCGCGCCGCTTCCTGGACTCGCTGCTGTAGCGCCGCGGGAGCATTCGGACTGGGCGGTATCTCAGGCGGCGTTACCGGGATGTTCCGTCGGTATTACCGAGGTGTCCAGACGGCGTTGAGGGTATTCACAGCGTTTCTCGAGGAATGCCGTCGAGAATCGCGACGTGCCAGTGACGTCGATGCTGCAATCCCCACCTGCCGTGCCTCCGGCACCGCAGATGCCCAAGCAGACCCAGGCCGGATATCCGGGTTTCCATCACGGAGTTTCGCTGCTGCACGGCTGGTTACCGCAGGTCATCACGTTCGCGGCGGTATTCCTGCTGATCGTGGCCTTCGCCCGCTTCACCCGCCGCTGGTGGCTGCTCTGGGTGCCGCTGTGCATCGTCTTCGCGCTCGGCGTGGTGTGGGCGTCGTGGGAGTACACCAATAACGAGGGCCTGGCCTCGGATCCGGCGCCGGCCCTGCTGTGGGTCGCGGTCGGGCTCGCGGGCGCGGTGCTGGCGGCGGCGGTGCTGGGCATTCGCACCGGCAGCTGGTGGCAGCGGATCGCGGCGATCATCGCGGTGCCGCTGGCATTGCTGAACGTGGGCGTGGTGCTGAACCAGTGGGTCGGCTACTACCCGACGGCCAATGCCGCGTGGGCCGCGCTGACCGCGGAGCCGCTGCCGCATCAGACCGATCTGGATGCGCTTGCCTCGCTGCGCAACACCAACCCCGACGTCGGCCGGATCGTGCCGGTGGACATCCCGGAGTCGGGCAGCCATTTCAATCACCGCACCGAATACGTGTACCTGCCCCCGGCCTGGTTCCAAGGCGACAAGCCGCCCACCCTGCCGGTGATCATGATGATCGGTGGCGAGTTCAACACGCCCGCGGACTGGGTGAACAGCGGCCAGATCATGAACAGCGTGGACAGTTTCGCGACGTCCAACAACGGCCAGACCCCCATCCTGGTCTTCGTCGACTCCGGCGGCGCCTTCAACAACGACACCGAATGCGTGAACGGCCCGCGCGGCGACGCCGCCGACCACCTCACCAAGGACGTGCCCGACTACGTCGAATCCACCTTCGGCGCGTCCGCGGACCCGGCCAAGTGGGGCATCGTCGGCTGGTCCATGGGCGGCACCTGCGCGGTCGACCTGGCCACCATGCATCCGGAACTGTTCGGCACCTTCGTCGACATCGCCGGTGACATCGCTCCCACCGCGGGCACCAAGGAGCAGACGGTCAAGCGGCTCTTCGGCGGCAGCGAACAGGCCTGGGCCGACTTCGATCCCACCACGGTCATGCAGAAGCACGGCAACTACTCCGACACCGTCGGCCTCTTCGACGATCTCACCCCGCCCGCGCGCCAGCGGGAGATGGCCAACGACCCGAAGATCAAGGCGCGCATGCAGCAGATGATGGGCAACCCGAACGACGAGACCGCGGGCATGGGCGGCCACGACGGCGTCTACGACACCGGTGAGGTCGGCGCGGCCGAGGCCCTGTGCGCCGAAGGCCAGAAGGTGAACATCAACTGCACGGTGCACACCACCGAGGGCGGCCACACCTGGCAGTTCGCCGCCGCGGCCTTTACCTCGTCGTTCCCGTGGATGACCGAGCGGCTGGGTCTGCCCCTGGTGCATCCGCTCTCGTAAGCGGTATTTCACGACAGCGCGGGCGTGCGGCGAAAGCCGCACGCCCGCTTCGTTTTACGAGAACGCTATGCCTTCCACCAAGGGCGCAGCGGCACGGTCCAAGCCTTGTCCTCGCCCAGTTTCACGCCCAGAACCTGGTGCAGCTGAACCACATTCCGCTCGAATCCGAGCTGGCAGCCCGCCATGTAGAGCCCCCACACCTTGGCGGTGCCCTCGCCGACCTCGTCGACGGCCGCGTCCCAGTTCTTCACCAGGTTGTCGCACCATTCCGCGAGCGTGAGCGCGTAATGTTGGCGCAGGTTCTCCTCGTGCAGCACTTCGAGGCCCACGTTCTGGATCTCGGAGATGACCCGCCCGGAGCCGGAGAGCTCGCCGTCGGGGAACACGTACCGGTCGATGAAGTCGCCCGCCTTGGTGGTGCGGGTGTTGTCGTGCCGGGTGATGGAGTGATTGAGGAACAGTCCGCCGACCTTCAGCTTCGACTGCATGAACTCGAAGTAGGCCTTGTAGTTGGCGACGCCGATGTGTTCGGTGAGCCCGATGGAGGACACCGCGTCGAAGTCGCTCTCGCGCACGTCGCGGTAGTCGGAGTGGCGGACCTCGGCCAGCTCGGAGAGTCCTTCCTCGGCGATCTTGGCCTGCGCCCATTCGGCCTGTTCGGCCGAGAGCGTGGCCCCGATGACGTGGACGCCGCGCTTGGCGGCGTAGCGCACCATGCCGCCCCAGCCGCAGCCGATGTCGAGCAACCGGTCGCCGGGCTTCAGGTTCAGCTTGTCGAAGACCAAGCGGTACTTGTTCTCCTGGGCCTGTTCCAGGGTCCAGGCCGGGTCCTCGTAGACCGCGCAGGTGTAGGTCATGGACGTGCCCAGCACGTACTCGTAGAACGTATTGGACACGTCGTAGTGGTGGTGAATGGCCTCGGCGTCGCGAGTCTTGCTGTGCCGCAGGCCTTCCAGGGCGATGCGCCGCCAGCGCGGCAGCGTCTCCTGCGGCGGCGGGGCGATCGGCTTGAGCAGTTCCCAGCCCAGTGACCGGGCGATGACCACCAGCTGCAGGGCGGTCGGGCGGCGGAACTTCATGCTCGCCATGGCCTTCAGCAGCTCATAGGGGTCGCCGGGTTCGACGCCCGTGGTGGCGAGGTCACCGGAGACGTAGGCGCGGGCCATGCCCAGATCGCCGGGTGCGGTCACGATGTAGTTGACCCCGCGCGGGGTCAGGATCTCCAGACCGAACTCGGAGTCCTGCGGTCCGGTGCTGCTGCCGTCGTAACACGTCAGCCGGATGGGGACCGGACCCTCGAGCAAGGTCTCGAAGATCTCCGCGATGGTGAGTTTGGTTCCGAGCTCGGCGAAGACATCGGAACGGTCCTTGAACGTGGTCACTTGCGTTGCACCGCCTTCGAATACAGATCCAGTAGACGAGAATCCGGGTCGTAGCGCTTCTTGAGGGTGGAGTAGGTGCCGCCGCCGTAGTAGAGCGCGGCGAACTCATCCTGGTCGTAGTAGGAGTCCGAATACAGGGATTTATGACCGTCCAGTTCGGACACCTTGTGCTCGATGGCACGGTTGGCCAGACCTTCGGGCTGTCCCGCCACCGTCGGCACGGCCGACCAGAAGCCGACATTCACGTAGGTGCGGCCGGGCTCCAGCGGGTAGAGCGGCCAGGGGCGATCCGAGGTGCTCGTGGGATCGTCGCGCAATCGCAAGGGGCACAGCCAGATCGGCTCGATCGGGATCTCGCGCAGGAACCATTCCATGAAGTCCGCGGTCCGCTCCAGCGGCACCTCGATGTCCTGCACCACCCGCTCGCGCGGCGGATTACCGTGCCGCGCTTCGATCTTGTCGCCGATCGCGTATTTGTGGTCCAGTGCGATGAGCTTCCAGTAGAAGCTGGAGCGCCGGTACTGCTTGGGCCACAGCCGCCGGATCTTCGGGTTCTGTGCGCCGAAAGCCCGTGAGCACCAGAACCAGTCGGTATCCCAGCGCCACAGGTAGTCGGCGATGGTCAGCCGATCCCGCTTGGGCTGCCGGGAATCGTGCTGGATGGACCGGTAGAAGATGTCCATGTCGGTGTAGTCGCTGACCGGGCCGGGCTCGTCGGTCTGGCGGCCCAGCACCAGGTAGCTCTCGTCGGCGGTGAAGACGACGCCGTCGAGGTAGTCGACCGTTTCGCCGTCCCAGGCCCGGTCGGCGATGATCTGCGCCATGGCGGCTTCCAGTTCGCGCAGGTCGTGAAATCTGATGTACCGCAGCGCGACATAGGGCAGAACTTTTTCCAGCTCGATCTTCAGCCGCGTCGAATACCCCAATGTGCCGTACGAATTGGGGAAGCCGCGGAACAGATCGGCGTGCTCGCCGTCGCGGGTCGCGGTGATGATCTCGCCGGCCCCGGTGAGCACGTCGATCTCGAGCACCGATTCGTGCGGCAGGCCGTTGCGGAAGGAGGTGGACTCGATGCCCAGCCCGGTGACCGCGCCGCCGAGGGTGATGGTCTTGAGTTGCGGCACCACCAGCGGGGCCAGCCCGTAGTGCAGGGTGGTGGCGACCAGATCCTCGTAGGTGGTCATGCCCGCCACGTCCGCGGTGCGGGCCTCCGGGTCCACCGCGATGACCTGCGTCAATCCGGACACATCGAGTCCGGGCGCGTTGGTTCTCGCCCGCGCCCGGAACAGGTTGGACGTCTTCTTGGCCAGTCGCACATTCGCATCCGGCGGGATGGCGCGGTACGAGGTCAAAAGCCGATCGACCCCGGCGCGATGCGCGGCGAAACCTGATTCATGTGCGGCCGGTGTGCGGCCGCCGTTCCCCAACAGACTCACTGCCACCCTCGGAAACCTAGCGTGCACCGACCGGTACGGCCAGCAGGGGAGCACCGGCGGGGCGGGTTTTCACGCACAGTTTGCATGCGTGCCGACAGGCGCTACCTGCCGTGCTGCGAGTCTATTCCCCGTCCCGTCGTGATGATTCTTACTGCAGCTAACAATTGGATTGCGATGATCAATTGCGCTGTGCCCATGGATCAATCGGTGCCGAACCCAGGGATCGATCAGAGCGGATCATCCAGATCCACCTGGCAGATTTCGGGGAGATACGGGTCCAATTCGCCCGGTTCGAAGCGGCACATGCCGATCACGTGCCAGAACTGTCCCGAGGTCAGCCCCTCGGTCTTGTAGCGTCCGTCCGGCGTGAAACCCACCCAGCCCTCCGGCAGCCCGAGCAGGGTGGCCCGCAATTCCGGGGCGATATCCGATTCCGCCAGCGACCACAGCATGATCGAGCCGTCGTTCCCGCCGCTGGCCAGCAGCCGCCCGGTGGGGTCGAAAGCCAAGGAGCGCACCCGGTTTCGATGCCCGTGCAGCGTGTGCAGATGCTTGCCGGAGGCGATGTCCCAGAGGTGGATCACCAGGTCGTCACCCGCGGTGGCCAGCAGCCCGGAGCCCGCGTCCACCGCCGCGCACCACAGTCGCCCGCGATGCAGGTCCAGCCGATGCAGCGGCGGCCCACCGGCCACACTCCAGATCCGCACGGTGCCGTCCCAGGAGATCCCGGCGACCCGATCCCCGTGGCAGACCACCCCGTAGACCCGGTGCCCGCCGGATCCGCCGGAGGGCTCGGGATCCGACAGCGTGGTGACCAGCTCACCGGATTCCACCTCCCAGACCCGGACCATGCCGTCGTCGCAGCCGGTGGCCATGCGCTCACCCGCCGCGTCGAAGGCGATGGAGCGCACCCGGCCGCGATGCTCGGCGCAGACCGCGTGCTCGCCGCCGGTCGCACGGGTCCACAGGGTGACGGTGTCGTCGTCGTTGGCGGTGGCGATGAACCGTGCGGTGGGGTCGTAGGCGATGGCCCAGACCGGGGCAGAGTCGACGGTGATATCGCGCTCGGCGGCGCCCGCCTCGATATCGAACACCCGTAGCCGCCCGGCATTGCCCACGGTGACCAGCTGACTCGCGGTCCGCGGCGAGAACACCCCGGATTCCAGGGTGATCAGTCCGTCCGCGCTGCCTTCGAGGCGTTGCGCGAGCCGTCCCGTCGCGGCGTCCCAGATCCGGAGACTGCCGTCGTTGCCGCACCCGGCCAGCAGGCTGCCGTCGGCATTGAACGACACCGCGCGCACGTGGCGGCCGTGACCGTTGAGGGTGTGCAGGTTCTCCCCGGTCGCGGGATCCCAGATGCGTAGCGCGAACTGGTCGTCGGCGACGGCGAGCTGGGTACCGTCCGGGCGGAAGGCGAACGGCCAGATGGAACCGGTATGGCCGGTGAGCCGGTGCAGGGGTGCACCGGTGCGGCCGTCGCGCACGTACACCGCGCCCGCGGTGTCGCCGGTGGCCAGCATGTCCCCGGCGGGGTCGAAGCCCAGCCAGTGGATGCGGGCGCTGCCGTGTTCGATGCGGTGGGTCAGCTGCTCTCCGGTTCCGGTGTCCCACAGGCGGATTCCCCCGGCAATGTCACCGCTGGCCAGGATCGGCTCGACCGGGTGGAAGGCCACCGAGTAAACGATGTCGTGGTGCCCGGCCAGCGCGTGCACCAGGGTGCCGGTGTCCGGATCCCACAGGCCCAGCGCGCCGTCCGCGCCCGCGACGGCCAGCAGTTGGCCGTCCGGGTCCCAGCAGATGCGCCGCACCGGGCCGGGCGCGCCCTGGAAGCCACCGATCTCGCGGCCGGTCGAGAGCCGCCGGATGCGTACGGTGCCATCGTGATACGCGGCCGCCACCCGGTCGCGATCCAGCGCGATGCTGTAGATGCGTTGCGGCACCCCGCCCGGCGGCGGGAATTCGTGCACCGGTTCGCCGTCGGGCAGCTGCCACAGCCGCAGCGTCCCGGCCGCGTCGCCGGTGGCGAGCAGTGTTCCGGCGCTGTCGGTTTCGAGGGGCCACGGCCAGTTCGCGTGTCCGGACAGGATCTTTCGCACCGCGCCGCTGGCGGCGTCCCAGATCCGGACGGTGCCGTCGGCGGATCCGGTGACGAGCACCTTCTCGGTGTAGGCGACCGCGAAGGTGCGGGCGCGATGTCCGTGCAGGGTGCGCAGCGTCCGTCCGGTGTCCGCGCCGTAGACCACCACGCTGCCGGAATCGCAGCCGACCGCGACGGTGCCGCCGTCGGGGCTGAAGGCCAGCGGTCGCGGCAGGCGCCCGCTCTGCGCGTCCACCCCGTGCTTGACACCGATTGCGGCCGGGGCGAATTCGGTGCGCGGCGGGGTGCCCGGCACCCGGCCGGACCCGGCCAGATCGGTGCCGATGGGCACGCCCACCACATCCAGCAGGGCGGCGCGCGTCCAGCGGCTGCCCTCCCCCCGCATGCCGGTGAGATCGGTGCGGGCCAGCCGGGCCCCGGTCAGGTCGGCGCGCCCGAGATTGGCGCGGACCAGGGACGCCTGATCCAGTTGCGCCCGGTGCAGCCGCGCCCCGCGCAGGTCGGCGTGCTGCAGATTCGCGCTGACCAGTTGGACCTCGGTCATATCCGCTCCTCGGAGATCGGCGCCCACCAGGGACGCCTGGTCGAGTTGCGCGCCGATGAGTTTCACCCCGTGCAGGACGGCGTGGTCGAGCACCGCGCCCGAGAGCCGGGTCTCGGTCATGTCCGCGCCGGTGAAGTCGAGCCGTGCGAGATTGCGGAACGACAGGTCCTCGCGCGAGAGGTTCAGGCCGCGCAGGTCCTCGTGCGGGGAGATGCGCAGCCGGGCGGCGACGCGCGCCGCGTTGGTGCGGGTGATCTCGTGTTCGGCCGGATCCGCCTGCACCCGTTCGACCCAGGTGCGCAGCGATTCGACCGAGGCCAGATCGCAGAGGAATTCGACGGCCAACGGCTCCAATTGGGCCTGGCCCAGCGGCGCGGGCGCGGTGACCCCGTCGCCGAGTTGCCGGGCCACGTGTTCGGCCACCAGCCAGTCCCGCACCGAGGAGTGGATGAAGCCGAAGTGGTTGTCCTCGCCGCGCACGATGAGGCTGCGGGAGCCGAGGGTGTGCACGAACTGGGCGGCATTGAGGCGGGTCGCGTCGATGCGTTCGACGGCGGCGTTGGCGACCTCGGTCAGTTCCGCCAGGCTCAGGTAGGGGCGGCCGGTCTCCCAGACCCGCAGCGCGAAATACGTGACGGCGAGCCACAGTTCGTCGATCCGCAGCGTGGGTTGTGAGCTGGCGCGTTCGGGGGAGCGGTCGATCTCGAAGGTCAGCCAGGCGGTCAGAATCTCCCGGTAAAGCCGGGTCGGGCCGATGATCTGCTGCGCCCCGGCCGCGGTGCGCAGCCGCTGCTCGTCGAGATCGGCGATGAAGCTGAGCATGCGTGGATTGCGGGCGAGTTCGAGCAGATCGGGGATGCCGCGCAGCAGACGCATCCGGGAGTCGGCCGAAGGACCGGCCGTGCCCGAATTCTGCATGGAGCCATAGCGATTCACCAGGAACGCGTGCACCTGTTCGTGGGTGAAGTTCTCCACGCCGAGGATGTAGCGGTCCGGATGCGGTTCGTCCTGGGTCTGCAGTGCCGCCGCGATCTGGTCGTAGGACTTGAAATGCTGGGTGCGGCCCGCCACCACCACCTTGGCCCGACCGGTCGCGGCCTGCAGCAGGGTGGCCATGTGCTCGGCGGCGCTGTCGTAGTTCAGCCGGGTCAGCAACTCGTCGAAGCCGTCGAACAGCAGCACCACCCGGCCCTGCGCGAGCATGTAGCGCAGGGCGCGCAGATCGATGCGGGATTCGCCATTGTTGGCCAGGTGCGCGGCCAGCAGCGTGTCGAGGGAGTTGGTGCGGTCCAGATTGCGCAGTTCGATGAGGATGGGCACCAGGTCCGCGCCGGATTCGGTGATGCGCCGGGTCAATTCACGCAGTGCGAAGGTCTTGCCGAGCCCGAAATCGCCCAGCAGCAGCACGAATCGGCCGTCGTCGGCGCCGACCAGCCGCAGCAGTTCGGCGACCAGATCGGTCTGCACCTCCCGGCCGCGCGGCGCCAGCATCCGGAAACGCTGCGGCACATACAGATCGGCGGCGTACGCGGTGTCCTCGCGCAGTCGAGCCGACTGCTGGCGCACATAGCCGTCCAGATTGGCGAGGCCCTGGAAGTCGGCGAAGCTGCGAATGCGCACGCCCTCGCCCGCCGCGCGGTCGCGCAACTCCGGCTCGGGATCGGGGCCGAGATAGATGAGCTGGGAGCCGGGTTTCGGCTGCGGGCCCAGGAATCCGTCGAGGACCTGCCCGGTCACCTCGCCCACGTGCGCGCCGATGATGAGCTGCTCGATCACCGGATCCGAATTGATGGTGACCAGCAGGTACGGCGGGTCGGAGGTGGTGCGCCGGATGCGCGCGTCCGGGTAGCGCACCTGGCACACCTCGGTGACCTGTTCGAGCAGCAGCTCGTGCGGCCGCACCGTCTCGTTCGCCTGGGCGGCAAGCTGCCGCGGTGGTTGCGGCGGGGCGGTGAGTTCCCGCACGGGGGCCCGGCTGCGCAGTGCCACCACGGAATTCGCCCAGTCGACGGCCTGTGGCACGGGCGGGTCGGCGGCGTCGTCGAGGTGATACCGGGTCAGTCCGTCGGCGGTGAGGTGGATGAGTTCGGCCTGACCGGGGGCGGGAGCCGAGAGGACCGGCAGGGTGCCGCCGTGGTGCGCAACCGACCGGCCTGCCCGGCTGGGACCGCGCAGCAGCAGGTTCAGCCGCGGGCCCAGCCGCCGGAAGACCGCCTCCGCGTCGCGCAGTACCCGCGGATCGTATTGCGAGGTCACGGGTCCGGGCGCCGGGTCGTGGCTGATCACGCCCAACCGGAACCAGCCCTGCGATTCGTAGGCGCGCAGTTGCCCGGCGAACCAGTCCTTCTGCCGGGTGCCGATCCACCCGTAGTTGTCCTTGTCCTCGTGGGTGGCGGCCATGGTCGAGTTCAAACCCGCCACCACCAGCCGTAATTCGGGGATCGGGAACAAGGTCCAGGGCTGGCCGACATCGAAGACGAGATGGTCCAGGCCCCGGTAGAGGGTGGTGAACAGCTGCTCGAACAGCTTCAGCTTCGCGTAGTAGGGCTGCACCGGCAGCCGGTCGTAGGCGGCGCATTCGCGGAAGTAGGCGTCGCAGGCGAGCCGGGAGATGTCCTGATTGCCCGGCACGATGACCACCCGGTCGGGCTCCAGCTTGAGCAGCACCCGCAGCCCGCTGAGAAACGAAGTGGCCTTGCGGAATTCGGTCGGATGCGCGGATTCGGTGAGGTCACCGCTGACCACGATCAGATCCGGCGGCGGCGCGCCTGCGTCCACCAGATCGGTGACCGCGCCGTAGAGGTGGGATTGCAGCCCCTCCGGATCGCTGGGGACGTCGGCGGACGGCAGCCCGCGCCCGAACCGAGGACCCGAGACATGCAGCATCGACAGTCCGGCGTGCGACCGCTGTGCCGCGGTGTCGCCGGGAAAATCCGGTGGTGACAGCGGCCGTCGCCGGACCGCATCGGAATCCGTTGCCGGAGACCAGACGTCGTCGGCTCGGGCGTCGATCGCCCGCCGCGGGGTCCAGCGCTCCGACAGCAGCCGCTCCACCCGCTCGACGACCTGCCGCCGCAACTGTGCCGCCTCGCCGAGCCCGTACCCGTCCAGGAAGCCGATGCCCGTCGGCAGCCACTCCAGCGAACACTCGCCGACCCGAATCGCCAGCAGCTTCCCCGGATCCACCTCCAAGGCGGCCTGCCACTCCCGATTCGCATGCCGTGACGACACGTAGTTGTCCGTCACCACCGCCACGACCAGATCGGACTCCCGCACCCCCCGCTGCACGAAGTCCCCGTAGTTGGTGGCCGGATCGAAGTCCCACGCCGCCAGCACCGTCCGATACCGGGCCTCGGAATGCTCCAACTGCCAAGCCAGCCAAATCGCCCACCGCTCATCGGCCGGCGAATAACTTAGGAATACGATCCGAGACTGCCCACCCCACAGCGTCACTCCACCAGTATCCCGCGATCGGATGATCCGCTGCGATCATTTTCCGGACGCCCGGACCCGAAAGGGGGCCCGATCGGCCATGCGCTGGCGACCGAGCGGGCTGGATGCTGTGCGGATCGGATTGCTGGTCGCCGGGTTGTTGTGTGTGGCAACGGGACTGCTGCCGCGGGCCGAAGCCGAGGCCAACATGCGGCGGATCGCGCCGTTGTTGTTGTTTCTGGGCAGTGTGATCGTGCTGGCGAATCTGGCGCGGCGGGCCAAGGTGTTCGATGTGATCGCGCATCGGCTGGCGATCATGGCGGGCGGGAATTACGTCGGATTGTTCTTGCTCTGTGTGCTGTTCGCGTCGACGACCACGACCGTGCTCAATCTGGATACCACCGCGGTGCTGTTGACGCCGGTCATGCTCGCGCTCGCGGTTCCGGCGCGGATTCCGCCGCTGCCGCTGGCCATGACGACGTTGTGGCTGGCGAACACCGCGAGTCTGCTGCTGCCGGTGTCGAATCTGACCAATCTGCTGGCCGCGGATCGGGTGGCGTTGGATGCCACCGGGTTCGCGGCCAGAATGTGGCTGCCGCAGCTGCTTTCGATCGGCGTCACGATGGTGTGCCTGTGGTGGTGGTACTGGCGGCGCGACCAGCGCGGGACCGACCGCTACGTGGTGCCGGAACCGATCCGTCCGGCCGATACCCGGGAGCGGGTGCTGCTGTACGCCGCCGGGGGCGCGTGCCTGCTGTTCGTGCTCGCGATTCCGTTCGTGGGGGATCGCATCGGGTTGGCGGCCGCCGGGGCAGCGGTTCTGGTGGTGGCGGTCTTCGCGGCCTGTGATCGGTCGGCGCTGCGCTGGTCGCTGTTTCCCTGGCAGCTACTGGTTTTCGTCTCGGGGCTGTTCCTGGTGGTGCCCACACTGTCCCGGCACGGTCTCTCGACCCTGATGGATCATCTGATCGGCGAGGACACCGGCGGTCCGGGCATCTTCCGGGCGGCGGGCGCCGGTGCGGCGCTGTCCAACGTCCTCAACAACCTGCCCGCCTACACGGCGGGGGAAACGGTGATCGGCACCGGTGAGCGAAATCAGCTGCTGGCCTTGTTGATCGGCACCAATGTGGGCCCGGTGGTGACCCCGTGGGCTTCGCTGGCGACCCTGCTGTGCCTGGAGTTCTGCCGCAGTCACGAGGTTCGGGTGCCGATGCGCAAGTTCGTGCTCACCGGCCTGGTGCTGGGGGTGGCCGCGACCGGCGCGGCCACCGCGGGCCTGCTGCTCACCGGCTAGAACGTATTCACCGGCCGCAGCGCGTATTCCACGATCTCCGTGACATCCTCGTCGGTGTACATGACGGGCAGCCCTACTCCCAGCTGCTCGAGCAGGTGGCGGGTCTGCACGATGGTCGGTTCGGCGGGCGGCCGCAGTTCGGTGTCGCGGCCCAGCGGGATGTGCCGCCCCTGTTTGAAGCTCACCGCCAATTCCCGTGCCAGATCCGAGTATTGGGTCTTACCGTGCTCGAACATCAGCGCGGGGGTGTTGGAGCCGCGCTGATTCACGATGACGATCTCGTCGGACATGTCCCACCGGTACGTGGTCAACGCAGGCGACAGCGCCAGATCGATGCTGAGGAACTCCGACTGCTGGCGGTACCACGCACACGCCAGCACGCTGCCGTAGGACTGTTTGCGGATCCGGTCCGCTGTCCACGGCCGCCCGTTCGCGTCCCCGCCCGGTTGCAGTGAATTGCGGTACAGCGCCTCGGCCTGGCAGAGCTGCTCGTTGCCCGGGTCCAGAATCTCCACCTGCAGATTCATCAGCTGATGTTCCGCGCGGGCGCGGTCGAGGAAGAACTTCAGCGTGGTCACCCGCAGCGAGGTTCCGGTGCCGCCCTTGGAGATCCAGCGATTCGAGGTGCGTCGAGCACGCGCCTGCGCCTGATCGACCTCGGCCCCGTAGAGCAGCCGCACCGCCGCCGTTTCCTGCACCAGCCGGGTGACGCGATTGCGGTCCCGCAGGATCGTCACCGCCAGCAGGCTCAACACCAGCAGGATCGCGCCGCTCACCAGATTCGAGCTGGCATTGGTCTTGTCCAGGACCTCGAGCAGGATGACCGTGGCCGCGATGACCAGCGTCACGACCCCGTCGATATTGAGCCGCAGCCAGGTGGCGAAGCGCATCAGCATGGCGTCCTCCCCCGTAATGCACCCCAAGGATAAGTGGCCGACCCGACGTCGCGCAGCGAACCGGGCGAGCCGGATCCGGCGTAGCATGACCGAGCGGTAACAGGGCAGAAGTGCCGGTCAGCCCGAAATCAGTAAGGAGCACATGGTGGGACAGGTCAGCGCCTCCAGTTCGATCGTCGTCGCGGCGGATCCGAAGCGCACACTCGACGCGATCGCCGACTACGAGACAGTCCGGCCGAAGATCCTCTCCTCGCACTACCGCGACTACAAGGTGGTCGAGGGTGGGCAGGGCGCGGGCACGGTCGCGGAGTGGACGCTGCAGGCCACCGAGTCCCGCCAGCGCAATGTGCGGGCCGCGGTCTCGGTCTCCGATTCCATGGTGACCGAACGGGATTCGAACTCCTCGATGGTCACCGCCTGGACGGTGACCCCGTCGGGCGCCGGCTCGCTGGTCACCGTGCGCACCACCTGGAAGGGCGCCGGCGGCATCGGCGGCATCTTCGAGGGCATCTTCGCACCGATCGGCCTGAAGAAGATCCAGGCCGAGGTGCTCGAGAATTTGAAGAAGGAACTCGCGTAGTTCCCGGTATCGCTCAATCCTGGGCGATATCGAAGAGGTTGCCCTCCGGGTCGCTGAGCGTCGCCCACTTCACGCCGTATTCGTCGAAGTCCGCGATGTGCTTGGCCCCGAGGGCGACCGCCTTCGCGATCTCCGCGGGCTGGTCGGGTGAATGCAGGTCCAGGTGCACCACATTCTTGCCCGGGTTCTTGTCGTGCACCGCGACGAACATGAATGTCGGTGTGGCGGCGTCATTGTCGATGGTCGCGAAGTGCTCGTTGGCCCCTTCGTCGACCGGACGCTCGAACAGCTGCGCGTAGAAACCCGCCAGTGCGGCGGCGTTCTGGCAGTCGAAGGTGATGTTGCCGAGGGACAGTGCCATGGTGCTCTCCTTTTCAGAGCCGGCCGATCGGCCAGCAGACTTCGGTGCGGTAATCGGCCGGTTCGGCGTCGCCGGGACCGACCAGGTAGAGCTCGCGAACGGGTTCGGCGAGCGCGGAATCGTGTTCTGCCACATGGCTGCCCAGGGCGCCGTAGGTGCGGTCGAACTCGGTGAACGGGCCCGCGTGCACCGTGATGGCGAAGCGGCGGGCGGGTAGGTCGAGGACGGAGTCGAAGCGCTCCCGATGCCGGGCCTCGATGGGCACGAAGGTGACCACCTCGCCGCGGTCGTACTCGAAGAACTCCGGTGCGTAGGTCGCGCCGCCGGGCCCGGCGGGCGCGAGACCGGCGGCCCCCAACTGCTCGTAGAGCGACCCGAAGCTGTACTCGCACCACTGATCACAGTCGTCGCGGGCCACCTCGGTGGTCATGGCCAGTACGGGATGACTTGTGATGGAACGGTATTCGACGGCGATCGCGGCCGAGGGCAGCAACAGTGCCTCGAGCGAGGCCACCACGTCGCGGGTGCGCACCAGCTCCGCCTGCATGCGTTGCAGATGCACGCGGATGGCCTCGTCGCGCGCCGTCTGATCCGGCGCGGCCATCACCGCCTTGATCTCCGGCAGCGGCATGTTCAGCTCGCGCAGCCGCTTGATCAGATGCGCCTGGTCCACCTGCTCGGTCGAATAGAACCGATAGCCCGAACCCGGATCGATCGTGACCGGCTCCAGCAACTCGATCTCGTGGTAGTAGCGCAGCGTCTTGATGGTCAGGTAGGTGAGCCGGGAGAACTCGCCGATGGGAACCGTCGCTGTCATGCCCTTAGCGAACACCCTCCAGCGAGGGGAGAGTCAACAGGTGCGCCGCGCGTCGGCGACTAGGCTGGAGCGCGATCACCATCCCCCAGGAAGGACGCGCCGTGCAGCCCGGTGAAGGTTTCGACATGCAGGCCTTGATGGCCCAGGCCCAGCAGATGCAGCAGGCGGTCATGGCCGCGCAGCAGGAGATCGCGGAATCCGAGGTCGAGGGCGAGGCGGGCGGCGGCCTGGTGCGGGCCCGGATCAAGGCCACCGGCGAGGTGCTCGCCCTGACCATCGACCCGAAGGTGGTCGACCCCGAGGACATCGAGACCCTGCAGGATCTCGTCATCGGCGCGCTCAACAACGCCATGGAGTCCGCGCAGAACCTGGCTGCCGAGCGGCTCGGTCCGCTCGCGGGCGGTTTCGGCGGCGGCGCGCTTCCCGGTTTCTGAGCGGGCGGCGTAGGTGTACGAGGGTCCGGTTCAGGATCTCATCGACGAGCTGGGCAAGCTGCCCGGCATCGGTCCGAAGAGCGCGCAGCGCATCGCCTTCCACTTCCTGACGGTGGAGCCGCCGGAGATCGACCGCCTGCAGGCGGCGCTGCAGAAGGTGCGCGACGGCGTGCGGTTCTGCGCCGTCTGCGGCACGGTCTCCGACGGGGAACTGTGCCGCATCTGCGCCGACCCGCGCCGCGACCGCACCATGATCTGCGTGGTCGAGGAGCCCAAGGATGTGCAGGCCATCGAGCGCACCCGCGAATTCCGCGGCCGCTATCACGTGCTCGGCGGCGCGCTCGATCCATTGTCGGGTATCGGCCCCGATCAACTCCGCATTCGGGAACTGCTGACCCGCATCGGAAATCAGGACGACGGGGTGGATGTCACCGAGGTCATCATCGCCACCGACCCGAATACCGAAGGCGAGGCGACGGCCACCTATCTGGTCCGGATGTTGCGAGACTTCCCGGGCCTGAGCGTGACTCGCCTGGCCTCGGGCCTCCCGATGGGCGGCGACCTCGAATTCGCCGACGAATTGACCCTGGGCCGGGCACTTTCCGGCCGCCGGGCACTGTAAAAGCTACGTCCAGGTCGGCGGTGCAGGCAGCGCCGCCGGCCTGGGGCACGGGATGTGCTGCACATTCCGGGGGATATCCGCGCCCGCACCGCTGGCGTGCAAAGCCACCGCGATGGCGAAGGTGGCCGCCAATCCGGCCACTACTGCCAACCCTTTACGCATGGTTCCTGCGCTCAATGTCGGGCGTAGCTTCATAACTGAACATTAGCTTTCCTGCACGCGCGTAGCCTTCATTGCATGGGCGGGCGAGCCGAAATTGAAATCTCTCTGTTATTCGAGGCTCAGAACGTGAGCTGTTGCCATTCGAGTGCGGTGAAGCCCGAACGATCTCCGGTCGCCCATCCCCAGATTAGATCGGCGACAATTCGCGAGTCCGTAGCCGCGGCTGCGAAATGCTTATCCGCAGAACCGTCCCGGTATTCCAGGTCGTAATGCCCGTCCGGATGCCGATAGGTCTGGATGTAGACCTGATCGCCGGTTTCCACGATCAGATAGGGCCCCGGCTGGCCCAGATCGGGAATCCATTCGTCGACGAGTTGCCTTGTCAGGTACGGAAATTCCCCCGCGCCGCCGTGTGTGACCGCCGCGGTCACCGATTCGGCCGGGTCGACGAGCCAGGCCAGTTGCGGATCCCACACCGCGTAGCCGTGCGGCGTGCCCAGCTCGAACAACAGCCCGCGGGTGTGCCCGATCGCGTCGTAGGGCGTCGACACGAACAGCGCCGCGCCGAGCACGCCGTCGGCCGCGGGGGCGCCCAGGAAGCTGTCCAGCTCCGGCAGTTCCGCATTGCGCTTGTCGAGCTCGGCCGCGATCTCGGCGACAACCGCTTCGGCCGGGCGACCGTCCTGTGCGGTCAGGTAGTCGTCCACCTCGTTCGGGGACGCGGCGGCACCGGAGGGCAGGAGAACGAGGTCGTAGCTCACCCGGCCAGGCTAGTGGTCAGCCGGTGCGGTGCTGCCGACCGGTCCGTAGGTCGGGGGTGGCGCAGTCGCAACCGCCCGCGACATCCGAGCAATCGGCCACGAACAGGTGTCGTGTCCGGCCGGTGTCGAAACACTCCGGTTCGGTGCATTCCACCGAGCCCGCGGCGTGCACGATCAACGTCCCGTGGCAGTGATCGAGGGCCGATTCACACAGTGCGCATCCGTTCGGTTGCACCGCTGCCTCCTTCACGCGTCGTTACGGTGATATCACCCGCGTGCGACAACTGTGGGAGCTCACCGCGTGTCGTCCGATCTGTCGGAAAAACACCCGCATGGCAGGCCCTCGCCGTGGTGAACTGGAGAGATGGGGATCAAGGTTTCCCTCGAGCACCGCACCACCTATTCCTTCGACCATCCCGTGCGCGTCCATCCGCACGTGGTCCGGCTACGCCCCGCCCCGCACACCCGGACCGCCATCGAGGCGTACTCGCTGCGGGTGACCCCGGAGAACCACTGGGTGAACTGGCAACAGGACGCATTCGGGAACTTCCTGGCGCGCTTGGTCTTCCACGAGCCCACGCCGGAACTGTCCATCGTGGTCGGGTTGATCGCCGATATGGACGCCATCAATCCGTTCGACTTCTTCGTCGAGGAGCAGTCGGAATACTTCCCGTTCGGCTACTCCCTGCAGCTGCTCTCCGACCTGGAGCCGTATCTGCGACCGGTGGACGAAGGTGAAGACGGTTCCGGCCCCGGCGAATTGGTGCTCGACTGGGTGCGCCGCCACACCCCTGTCGATCGCCCGCGCACCATCGAATTCCTGATCGCCGTGAATCAGGCGCTGCGCCAGGACGTCGGCTACACCATTCGGATGGAACCGGGTGTGCAGACACCCGACCACACCTTGCGCAGCGCCCTGGGCTCGTGCCGGGATTCGGCGTGGCTGCTGGTCTCCATCCTGCGGGAATTCGGCCTGGCCGCACGCTTCGTCTCGGGTTATCTCATCCAATTGGCCCAGGACGTCCCGTCTCTGGACGGACCTTCCGGCCCGCCCGCCGACTTCACCGACCTGCACGCCTGGACCGAGGTATATCTGCCCGGCGCGGGCTGGGTGGGCCTGGACCCGACCTCGGGACTGTTCGCGGGGGAGGGCCACATCCCGCTGGCCGCGACTCCGCATCCGGTGTCCTCGGCCGCGATCACCGGCTCCACCGACCCGGTCACCTCCACCCTCGACTTCTCCAATACCGTGCGCCGCATCCACGAGGATCCGCGAGTCACGCTGCCCTACACCCATTCTCAGTGGGAGCGCATCCAGGTCACGGGCGCGGCCGTGGACGCGCGTACCGAGGCGGCCGGGATCGGCCTGACCGTCGGCGGCGAGCCCACCTTCGTCTCCCTCGACGATCAGACCGGCCCCGAGTGGACCACCGAGGCCGACGGCCCGCACAAGCGCGAACGCGCCGCCGATCTGGCCGAACGACTGCGCCGCATCTACGCCCCGACCGGGCTGGTGCAGTACCGACAGGGCAAGTGGTATCCGGGAGAACCCCTGCCGCGCTGGGAAATCGCCATGCTCTGGCGCGACGACGCCGAACCGCTGTGGCGGCATCCGGAACTGCTCACCCACCCGTTCTCGATCGACCCCGAGCCGAAGCCCGACACGTCCGATACGGCCGGGCCGATCGCGACCGACGGCCCGGTGGCACAGGGCAATGGCGATACGCGGCGGCGCAAGAACGGCGTGCAAGGCCGTCGCATCGATGCCTCGCCGATGCGCGGTGCGAGCGATGCGCCGGGGCCGCGCAGTACCGCCGCGGACCCGGTCGAACGGGTCGCTACGTCCGGATTGTCGGTCTCCGCGACCACGGTGGAGGACCTGCCCCAGACCGCCGACGCGCAGGCCGCGCGCGCGATAATCGCCCACCTCGCCCAGGGTTTGGGCCTCCCCGACAGCCAGGTGCGCCCCGCCTACGAGGATGCGCTGCTGCGTCTGGCGGCGAAAGCTGCGGTCCCGCACGGTGATCCGGTCCGGGCCGACGAGGATCTGGAAGCGGGCCAGGATTCGCTCTCGGCGCGCCGGAATCTGCTGGCGCGGCTGGACACCGCGGTCGACGAGCCCGCCGCCTACGTGCTGTCGCTCTACCGCCGCGACGACGAGGCCGGTTGGGCGAGTGCCGACTGGCGGCTGCGCCGGGGCCGAATCCTGTTGACGGAAGGCGATTCTCCGGCCGGTCTACGCCTACCACTGGGGTCGATCGCCTGGAACGCACCACCGCCACGCCCCGAGGCGGACCCGTTCGCGCCGCGTCGGCCGCTGGGCACCGACGAGCCGCCCGCGGTGGTGGAATCCGCCGAGCGCGCCCCGATCACCGCCGTGGTGGCCGAGGTGCGCGACGGCCGGCTGTTCGTATTCCTGCCGCCCATCGGCGAATTCGACGCCTACTGCGATCTGGTGCGCCGGGTGGAGGACGCGGTCGTCGCCCTCGGGCGGCCCGTCGTGCTGGAGGGCTATCCGCCGCCCGCGGACGGCAGGCTGCACACGCTGTCCATCGCCCCGGATCCCGGCGTGATCGAGGTGAACGTCCAGCCCACCACGGGTTTCGGCGAGCAGTCGCACCTGCTGGACACGCTCTACGAGCAGGCCCGGCTGGCCCGGTTGAGCACCGAGTCCTTCGATGTGGACGGCACCGACCGGGGCACCGGCGGCGGCAATCACATCACACTGGGCGGTGCCACCCCGGCGCGCTCGCCGCTGCTGCGGCGGCCGGATCTGCTGGTCTCGATGCTGACCTACTGGCAGCGGCATCCGGCGCTGTCGTATCTGTTCTCCGGCCGCTTCGTCGGCCCGACCTCGCAGGCGCCGCGCGTCGACGAGGGGCGCGAAGACGCGCTGTACGAGTTGGAGATCGCCTTCGCCGAGATTGCTCGGCTCAGCCGCGCCGCCGCGGGCGAGTCGGGCGAACCCGTCGCCCCGCCCTGGGCGGTGGACCGCGCATTGCGTCACCTGCTCACCGATCTCACCGGCAATACCCACCGCGCCGAGTTCTGCATCGACAAGCTCTTCAGTCCCGATTCGGTGCGCGGCCGCCTCGGTCTCGTCGAGTTGCGCGGCTTCGAGATGCCGCCGCACTTCCGCATGGCCATGGTGCAGTCGCTGCTGGTGCGTGCGCTGGTGCTGCGCTTCTGGGAGCACCCGTACACCGCACCGCTGATTCGGCACGGCGCGAATCTGCACGGCCGGTATCTGCTGCCGCATTTCCTGCAGGCCGATATTGCCGAGGTCGCGGCCGATCTGCGCTCGCACGGTATCGAATTCGATACCAGCTGGCTCGATCCGTTCTCCGAGTTTCGTTTTCCGCGCTTCGGCACGGTGGTACTCGGGGATATGGAAATCGAACTGCGCGGGGCGATCGAGCCGTGGAACACCCTGGGCGAACAGACCACCGCCGCCGGGACCGCCCGCTATGTCGACTCCTCGGTGGAACGCCTGCAGGTCCGGGTGACCGGGGCCGACCGGGACCGCTACGTGGTGACCTGCAACGGTTTTCCGCTGCCCTTGGTCGCGGCCGGTCGCGCGGACGTGCAGGTGGCGGGCGTGCGCTATCGGGCCTGGCAGCCGCCGGAGTCCCTGCATCCGACGATCACCGTCGACGCGCCACTGGTCTTCGACGTGATCGAACTCGAGACCGGTCTGTCCCGGGGCGGCTGCACCTATCACGTGAGCCATCCCGGCGGCATGTTCTACGCCGGGCCACCGGTGAATTCGGTGGTGGCGCAATCGCGGCGCAATCGCCGCTTCGAATCCACCGGCCACACCCCGGGTCCGGTGGATATCGCGGATTTGCGTGCCAAAATGGCTATACAGGCGACAGACATCGGTGCGCCCGGGATACTCGATCTGCGTAGGGCGCGGACCGTGTGGGGCATCGTCGGCGATCGATAGGCATACCCGGGGAAGTGGTTGCGGTGACAGTGCTCGACGCGGTGCCGCCCGGGGACGCCCGTCGCGAAGTGCTCGGCGAATTCGCGAAATACCGTGCCGCCGCGGCCGATACCGGCGCCCGCGATGCCTGCGGCATTCCCACCGGCGGCTTCTACGACGAGCTCGTCGATCGCGACGGCCGCCTGCGCACCATGTGGGCGGACCTGTCCGCCGACTTCCTCGATCAGGGCCGCGAGGGCCTGCACCGCATCGACAACCAGGTCCGCCGCCTCATCGAGGACGACGGCATCACCTACACCGAACTGACCACCGGCGAGGACCCCGCCACCCCGTCGCCGTGGCGGCTGGACCCGATCCCGCTGCTGCTGTCCGACACCGACTGGGCCGCGCTGGAATCCGGTGTGACGCAACGCTCCCGGCTGCTGGACAAGCTGCTCACCGACATCTACGGCCCGCGCCGCACCCTCGTCGAAGGCCTGCTGCCCCCGCAGGTGGTGTTCGCGCATCGCGGGTATGTGCGTGCGGCACACGGCATCTCGCTGCCGGGGCGGCATCAGCTGTTCCTGCACGCCTGCGATGTGAGCCGCTGGAGCGACGGCGGCTTCCGGGTGCTCGCCGACTGGGCGCAGGCCCCCTCCGGCGCGGGCTACGCGCTGGCCGACCGTCGCGTGGTCTCCGCCGCCATTCCCGAGGCCTTCGAACTGGCCAGCCCGCGCCCGCTCACCCCCTTCGTGCGGGCCATGCGCCTGATGCTCATCGAGGCCGCCCCGCAGGCCGCCGACGAGGAGCCCGTGGTGGTGGTGCTGAGCCCGGGCGTGCACTCCGAAACCGCCTTCGATCAGGCGTATCTGGCCTCGGTGCTGGGCTTCCCGCTGGTCGAGAGCGCCGACCTGGTGGTGCGGGACGGCCGCCTGTGGATGCGCTCGCTGGGCACCCTGAAACGGGTCGACGTGGTGCTGCGCCGGGTGGACGCCGAATTCTCCGATCCCCTGGATCTGCGGCCGGATTCGCGGCTGGGCGTGGTGGGCCTGGTGGAGGTGCTGCGGCGCGGCGCGGTCACCGTCGTCAACACGCTGGGCAGCGGGCTGCTGGAGAACCCCGCGCTGTCGGCGTTCCTGCCCCGGCTCTCGCGCCGGCTGCTCGACGAGGAACTCACCCTGCCGAGCATCGAATCCTATTGGGGTGGCGACGATTCCGAACGCTCGCACCTGATCGCCAATCTGCACCGGCTGATCCTGCGTTCCGCGGTCGACGACACCACCGTCTTCGGCCCGCTGCTCACCGCGGTCCAGCGGGCGGAGTGGCGGGCCCGCATCGAGGCCGAGGGTTGGAGGTGGGTCGGCCAGGATCCGGCCAGATTCTCGGTCACCCCGGCCGTCGACGCCGTCGGCGGATTGGCTGCCGCACCCGTCGAGGTCCGGCTCTTCTCGCTGGCCGGTCGCGTCGGATACCGGGTCATGCAGGGCGGTTTGGGGCAGCTGCATCAGCGTGGCGGACCCGACGGCATGATCGGTGAGGCCGCCGCCAAGGATGTCTGGGTGCGGGCCGCCCCCGCCACCGTCCCGGCCGTGCCCGCCGTCGAGGTGCCCGAGGAGCGGGAGCGTCGCGTCGTGGCTCTCACCCCCGTGGACGTCGTCAGCTCCCCGCGCGTACTCAACGACCTGTTCTGGCTGGGCCGCTACGGCGAGCGCGCCGAGGTGACCGTGCGGCTGCTCAGCGCCATCCACGACCGCCACCAGGACTACCGCTACCGGCCGTGGATGGAGGGCGCGGAGGCCATGCCGATCCTGATGGCCGCCCTGGGCAGAATGACCGGAGCGCCCCTGCCCGCGCCGAAGCGGAGTGTGGCGCAACGAGAACAGGCGGAGCGGCGACGCACTCGGCGGCGTCAGGCGCAGAGTCAATCGCAATCGCAGGGGTCGCAGGTCCAGTCCCAAGCACAGCCGTCGCGCCGCCGCGAGTACTCCGACGAGCCGACCGTCCCGATCGCCCTGCCGGGCGCGTCCCGCCGCGATCATGACTACCTGGTGTCGCTGACCATCGACCGCGAACTCGCCGGTTCCGTCGCGTATTCCGTGGAGCGCTACGCCAAAGCCGCACGCGCCGTGCGCGATCAGCTCTCACCCGACACCTGGATGGTGCTCGGCGCCATCGACCGTGCGCTGGCCGAATACCGCGGCGGGCGCGGCGATCGCGGCGCGGCGCTGTCGGCCGTGCACTCCAGGACGCTGTCGGGTCTGCTCGCGCTCACCGGCATCGACGCGGAGTCCACCGTCCGCGACACCGGTTGGCACGTCATGGATATCGGTCGTCGCATCGAACGGGCGCTGGCGCTCTCGGCCCTGCTCGCCTCGGCCCTCACCGACACCTACCCGCCCGAGGTCGGCCGGGTGGTGACAGACGCCGTGCTGGGCGCCACCGTTTCCGCGGTGAGTTACCGTCGCCGCCACCGGGATTCGGTCCGCATCGCTGCGGTGGCCGGACTGCTGCTGTTCGACGAGCACAATCCGCGCTCGCTGGCCTATCAGCTGGACCGCCTGGACGACGACTTCCTGTCCCTGCCCGGCGCCTCGGGATCCTCACGGCCGCAACGACTCCTGGCCGATGCCCAGCGCATGCTGCGCCGTGTGGACCCGGCGGACCTGGAGGCCACCGACGCGGCCGGCCGCCGCGCCGACCTAGCTGAACTGCTCGACGGCGTGCACCTGCGGCTGCGCAAACTGTCGGATTCGTTCGAGGCGACCCGGCTCGCGGTGCCCCGCGACATCCAGCCGCTGTGGGGCTCCACCAGGGTGGTGGGATAGCTCATGCGTCGGCTCCGGGTGCTGCACCGCACCGTCTACGTGTACTCGGATGTGGTCAACAGCTCTTACGGCCGTGCGTATCTCACGCCGCGCGAGTTCCCGGGACAGCGGCTGCTCACCCACGACATCCGCGTCGACCCGGTGCCCTCGGACCGCTCGGTGGGCATCGACGTGTACGGCAACACCACCCTCTACTTCCACGTCACCGCCGAACACCGCCGCCTGGAGGTGACCGGTGAATCCCTCGTCGAGATCGCGCCACCGGCCGCCCCCGCCGATCAGCCCGCCTGGGAACAGGCCCGGCCCACCAGCGAGAACGGCCCGCTCGCAGTCGAATTCGCCCTGGATCTGACGCCGCCGGAGATCATTCCCGAGGTCGCCGACTACGCCGCCGAAACCTTCACGCCCGGCCGTCCCCTGCTGGAGGCGGTCAAGGAACTGACCGCGCGCATCAATACCGACTTCACCTACGAATCCGGGTCCACCACCGTCAGCACCCGCGTCGCCGACGTCTTCGCCGACCGCCGCGGCGTCTGCCAGGATTTCGCCCGCCTCGCCCTCGCCTGCCTGCGCTCCCGCGGCCTGGCCGCCCGCTATGTCTCCGGTTACCTCGCCACCGACCCGCCGCCCGGCAAGGAACGCATGGTCGGCGCGGACGCCACCCACGCCTGGGCCGCCGTCTGGTTGCCCGGCGGCCACGGCGCCGACGGCGAGCCCGGCCACTGGATCGGCTTCGACCCCACCAACAATCAGTTCGTCGACGATCGCTACGTCACCGTCGGCTGGGGCCGCGACTACGCCGACGTGCCGCCGCTGCGCGGCATCATCTACACCGACGCCAAGAAATCCACCATCGCGGTCTCCGTGGACGTTGCCCCGGTAGAGGTCTGATCATGCGCGATTTCGCCTGCCCCCGTTGTGGCCAGCAACTGGCCTTCGAGAACACCGTCTGCCTCGGCTGCGGCGGCGAGATCGGATTCAGCCTGGCCGCAAGGGCTTTGCTGCTCGTCGATCCGGCCGAACAGGCTATGTGCGCGAATCAGTACCCGGCGCAATGCAACTGGTTGGTCCCGGCCCCGCCGGAGGGCGCCGAACACGAGCTCTGCGCATCCTGCCGCCTCACCCGCCGCCGCCCGGCCGACTCGGATGACAAGTGGCTCAGCGCCTTCGGCGACGCCGAGGCCGCCAAGCGCCGACTCGTCTTCGAACTGACGGAGCTCGGCCTGCCGCTCACCGACCGGATGTCCGACCCGGACCGGGGCCTGGCCTTCGACCTGCTCTCCAGCGCCGAGGACGCCGTCATGACCGGTCACGACTCCGGCGTCATCACCCTCGACCTGGCCGAGGGCGACGACCTGCACCGCGAACGCCTGCGCCTGGAGATGGCCGAGCCCTACCGCACCCTGCTCGGCCACTTCCGCCACGAGATCGGCCACTACTACTTCGGGGTCCTCGTCACCGATCCCGCCCTGGACCGCTACCGCGACCTGTTCGGCGACCCCTTCGCCGACTACCAGCAGGCCCTCGACCGCCATTACGCCCAGGGCGCGCCGCCCGGCTGGGAGAACACCCACGTCTCCTCCTACGCCACCATGCACCCCGCCGAGGACTGGGCCGAGACCTTCGCCCACTACCTGCACATGCGCGACACCCTCGACACCGCGGCCGCCTTCGGATTCGCCCCGGCCGGCGCCACCCTGGAGCGTCCCCCGATCGGCGACGCCGCCTTCGATCGCCTCGTCGAACTGTGGCTGCCGCTGGCCTGGGCCCTCAATATGATGAATCGGGCCATGGGCCACCGGGATCCGTATCCCTTCGTGCTGGCCGATCCGGTACTGGACAAAATGCGCTTCATTCACGAACTCTGCGCGGCCGCCGGGCATGGGTGACACACTCGGACTGTGGCTCCCGCCTCCCCACCTTCCGGGCTGCTATTTCGGCCCTGTAAACTTTCGATCATCATGCAGCGGGCTCTTCTCCTCGGCCGCCGCGACGGGTTCTGATACGGACCGGCTTCCCGTCGCGGGGCTTTGCCGTGCCGGTCTACCCCACACCTGGGATCCAGCCACACCCTCGGAGATAAATCGCCATGTCACCCGCTGACGCTTTCGTATCCGGTACGCGCACCATCACCGCGCCGTCCAAGCCCGCGCCCGCCGACCAGCCCGCCTGGAACACGCAGAAGAACTCGTCGATGCCGGTGTTCCGGTACCGCCCGTTCGCCGAAGAGGTCGAGCCGGTCACGCTGACCGACCGCACCTGGCCGGACAAGATCATCGATGTCGCCCCCGGCTGGTGTGCCGTGGACCTGCGCGACGGCAACCAGGCGCTGATCGACCCGATGAGCCCCGCCCGCAAGCGCCGCATGTTCGACCTGCTGGTGCGGATGGGCTACAAGGAGATCGAGGTCGGCTTCCCGTCCGCCTCGCAGACCGACTTCGACTTCGTCCGCGAAATCATCGAGGACGGCGCGATCCCGCACGACGTCACCATCCAGGTGCTGACCCAGTCGCGGGCCGAGCTGATCGAGCGCACCTTCGAGGCCTGCGCCGGCGCGACCAATGTGATCGTGCACTTCTACAACTCGACCTCGATCCTGCAGCGCAAGGTCGTCTTCCGCGCCGACCGCGACGCCGTCAAGAAGATCGCCACCGACGCCGCCACGCTGTGCCTGGAGGTCGAGAAGCGCTACCCGGACACCAACTGGCGCTACGAGTACAGCCCGGAGTCCTACACCGGCACCGAGCTGGACTACGCCCGCGAGGTGTGCGATGCGGTCTCCGAGATCATTCAGCCCACGCCGCAGAAGCCGCTGATCATCAACCTGCCCGCGACCGTGGAGATGGCGACGCCCAACGTCTACGCCGACTCCATCGAGTGGATGCACCGCAACCTGGCGCGACGCGACTCCATCGTGCTGTCGCTGCACCCGCACAACGACCGCGGCACCGCCGTGGCCGCCGCGGAACTGGGCTACCAGGCCGGCGCGGACCGCATCGAGGGCTGCCTGTTCGGCAACGGCGAGCGCACCGGCAATGTCTGCCTGGTCACGCTGGGCATGAACATGTTCTCCCGCGGCATCGACCCGCAGATCGACTTCTCCAACATCGACGAGATCCGCCGCACGGTCGAGTACTGCAACCAGCTGCCCGTCGCCGAGCGCCACCCCTACGGCGGTGACCTGGTGTACACGGCGTTCTCCGGCTCGCACCAGGACGCCATCAACAAGGGTCTGGACGCCATGAAGGCCGCCGCCGACGCGCAGGGCGCGGATGTCGACGACATCGTGTGGGAGGTCCCGTACCTGCCCATCGACCCGAAGGACGTCGGCCGCACGTACGAGGCTGTCATCCGGGTGAATTCGCAGTCCGGCAAGGGCGGCGTGGCCTACATCATGAAGACCGATCACGGGCTGGTGCTGCCGCGCCGCCTGCAGATCGAGTTCTCGCAGGCCGTGCAGAAGATCACCGACGGCGAGGGCGGCGAGGTCACCCCGAAGGAGATGTGGGACGTCTTCTCCGAGGAGTACCTGACCCCGATCCTGCCGCTGGAGCGCATGCGCCAGAAGGTCACCGCCTCGGAGATCGACGGCGGCGTCGACCACATCGAGGCCGTGGTCAAGGTGAACGGTGTCGAGCAGGGCATCTCCGGTGAGGGCAACGGCCCGCTGGCCGCCTTCGTCGATGCGCTGGCCACCATCGACTACGACGTGCGGGTGCTGGACTACAGCGAGCACGCCATGTCCTCGGGCGATGATGCCCAGGCCGCGGCGTATGTCGAGGTCGCGATCGGCGACCAGGTGACGTGGGGTGTCGGCATCGCCACCTCGATCACCACCGCTTCGCTGCGCGCGGTTGTCTCCGCGGTCAACCGCGCTGCTCGCAAGGCCTGAATGAAACCGCAGGTAGGAGAGCCCGTCTCGACTTCGTCGAGGCGGGCTCACCGCGTCCGGAGGGCTCGGAAATGCTAGCGTTGGGACGCAATAGCGCCGCCGAGCTCTCTGTTCGAGCTGTCGAGCAGATGGGGGACACGTGACTACGAACGATCAGAATTCGACCTCGAAGCCTGTCAAGGGCGCGGGGGACGCCGACGACCCCGTGAAGGTGGCCGACGTCGAGGCCGAGCAGGACGCGGCGCAGGCGGACGGGCACGCCGAGGTCAAGGGCGCGAACGACTCCGAGGACCAGGCGGCCGGGTTCTTCCCGCCGGTACCGGATTCGATCGACCAGACCGTGCACCTGGCCGGTGGGCCGGGCACGGGACCCAATCCGTTCGCGGCGCCCGGCGGGCACAACCCGTTCGCCGCGCCCGGCCCGTTCCCGGGTGGGCCGGACGGCGTCAACCCCTTCGCGCCGGGCGGTCCCGGACCGTACGGCGGACCCGGCTTCCCGGGGCCCGGCGGTTTCGCGCCGCCGGATGCCGGACAGTTCGCGCCGCCGCCGAATCCCGGTGCCCCGAACGGCTTTCCGCCGCCGGGGGCGCCCATGGGCGAGGTGGTGGATCACACCCCCTACGGCGAGATCCGTCAGGAGATCGGCAGCGACGGCATGGTCCGGCGCGTGTTCGCCGAGAACGGCGCGCCGGTCGACGGCCAAAACCCCATGGAGCCGGGACATTTCGGTGGCCCCGGGCAGCCGGGACAGTTCGCGCCCGCCAATGATCAGCCCGGCGGGCCGATCTACAGCTGGTCGCCGCCGCCCGCCGCGCCGCCGCAGGAACAGCAGCAGCCGCAGGTCGGCTTCCAGCCCGGCTGGAATCCGCAGCCGCAGCAGGGTTTTCCGCAGCAGCAAGGCTTTCCGCCGCAGCAGCAGGGCGGGTTCGGGCAGCAGCCGGGCTTCGGCCAGCAGCTGCCGCCGGGACATTCGGTCAATGATCTGAACCTGCTCAAGCGGGCCAAGCGCGCGCCGCGCAGCGGCTGGCGTCGCGCCGTGCACAAGGCGTCCGGCGGTTCCATCAATCCGGGCGAGTCGGCCGCCGATGTGGTGTACCGGCAGCTGGTGGACCGGGTGAATCAGCCGGTGCGCGGGGACTACCGGATCGCCATCCTGTCGCTCAAGGGCGGCGTCGGAAAGACCACCACCACGGTCGGTCTCGGCTCCACCTTTGCCTCGCTGCGCGGTGACCGGGTGATCGCCATCGACGCCAACCCGGACCTCGGGACGTTGGCGCACCGGGTACCCCGGCAGACCCGCTCCACGGTGCGAAACCTGTTGGAGGACGGGCACATCAGCCGGTACTCGGACGTGCGGGCGCACACCTCGCAGGCCCCGAGTCGCCTGGAAGTGCTTGCTTCCGAACAGGATCCGGCGGTCTCGGAGGCGTTCTCCGAAGCCGACTACCGCAAGGCCATCGGCATCCTGCAGCAGTTCTACAACATCATCCTCACCGACTGCGGCACCGGCCTGATGCACTCGGCCATGTCCGGCGTGCTGGATATGGCGAGCTCGCTGGTGCTGGTCACCTCCCCGGCCATCGACGGCGCGCGCAGCGCCTCGGCGACGCTGGACTGGCTCGACCACCACGGCTACCACAAGCTGGTGGAGCGAACCGTGGTGGTGGTCAACGCTTCTCGCAAGGGCTCGTCCACGGTCGACCTGGATCAGCTGCGCAAGCTGTTCCTGGATCGCACCCGCGCGGTGCAGGTGGTGCCGTTCGACGATCACCTGGCCGAGGGCGCGGAGATCGACCTGGAACTGGTCGGCAAGCCGACCCGGCGCGCACTGCTGGAGCTGGCCGCCATGGTGGCCGACGACTTCGGTTATCACGCTGCCGCGCAAGGCTTCCCGCCGCAGGGCTACCCGCAGCAGCAGCCGCCCCAGCAGGGCGGTTACCCGCCGCAGCAGGGTGGCTTCCAGCCGCAGCAGTAGCCCGTCATCCCGGCGTGCTTTTGGCCGGGATCCACACTGCCCGTGTGGATTCCGGCCAACTACACGCCGGAATGACGGGGCTGGGCTCAGCCCTTGACCAGCGGGGACAGCGCGCGACCGGCGAGCTCGACCGAGCCCTCCTCGTGGCCGTTGGTGACCATATTGACGATGATGCCGTCGATGCCGTGATCGAGCACGCGGGACTGGATCTGCTCGGCGACCTCGTCCGGGGTGCCGACGAACTGCCGGTCGGCGGGCGTATTGCGCAGCGCCGCGGCCGGGAGGCTGGACAGGTCGGTGATGCCGATGCGGGCCAGCATGTCGGCCTGGGTCTTGCGGGCGCGATCGCCGTCCTCGTCGACGATGACGAAGGCCAGGAAGCTGGTCTCCAGGGTCTTCGGGTCGCGGCCCACCTCGTCCAGCCGGGCGTTGAGGGCCTCGAGCTTGCGGGGGAGCTCGGAGGCATTGCAGATGATGTTGAGGTGGTCGGCGAAGCGCGCCGCCAGGCCGAAGGTCTTCTTCTCACCGCCGCCGCCGAGCAGGATCGGCAGGTCGTCGCGCACCCGCGGCTCGTTCATGGCGTCCTGGGTGCGATACCACTTGCCCTCGAAGGTGGAGTGCTGCCCGCGCAGCATCGGCGTGATGATCTCGAGCGCCTCCTCCAGCTTCTCGAAACGCTCGGTGAAGGTGCCGAAGTCGTAGCCGTAGGCCTTGTGCTCGAGCTCGAACCAGCCCGCCCCGATGCCCAGCACCGCGCGGCCGCGGCTCACCACGTCCAGCGTGGTGACCGTCTTCGCGGTGAGCGCCGGGTTGCGGTAGGTATTGCCGGTCACCAAGGCGGACAACTGGATCCGCTCGGTCGAGGCGGCCAGCCCGGACAGTGCGCTGTACGCCTCGAGCATCGGCTCCTCGGGCGCGCCCAGCAACGGCAACTGGTAGAAGTGGTCCATCACGAAGGCCGCATCGAAGCCCGCCGCCTCGGCCTCGCGCGCCTGCGCCACCACCGCCGGGAACAAGTCCCGCGGCGCGACCCCGTAGCTGAAGTTCGGCATCTGATACCCGAGTCGAATGCTCATAGCGCCCACGCTAGGACTTGGAGTGCACTCCAAGTCAACCGTTGATCCGAGTGTTCAGCTATTCGTTGCACGCCGGGCGGCGGCCTGGAAGGCGGCGATGACCATGGCGACCGCGGGGCGCTTGTGTGCATGTGGGCGGGTGGCCAGATCGTAGACGCGGGCCGCCCGGACTCCCGCCAAGCGCAGCATGACCAGATCCGGGTGGCGGACGGCGTAGCGGGGCATGAGGGCGACGGCGTAACCGGTGGCGACCAGGGACTCGATGACGGCGAATTCGTTGAGGCGCTGGGCGATTCGGGGCTGGACGCCGGTGACGGTGGCGATCGAGCGCAGCACGTCGTCGACCGGGAAACCGGTGCGGACGCTGATCCAGGTCTCGTCGGCGAGCTCGGCGGGCACCACCGCGCCCTGCTTGGCCAGCCGGTGGTCCGGGGCGACCACCACATCGATGGGTTCGCGCATGAGCACCCGGGTGTCCACGCGGGGTCCGCCGAGTGCGGGCGCGCGCTCGTCGCGGTGGGTGAGAACCACGTCGTAATCGGCCAGCAAACGCGGCACCTCACCCGGCACCACGTCCTCGTCGGCCGCCACCACCTCGACGCCACTGCCCGCCAACTCGGCGAGCACCTGCGGCAGTAGCAGGGTGGCCCCGGATGGAAACAGCGCCACCCGGACCTGCCCGCGTGGTGATCCGCGATACTCGGCCATCTCCGTGACCGCGCGTTCCATCGCCTCGAGCACCTCGTCGGCGCGCACGACCAATGCGCGCCCGGCATCGGTCAGCCGCACCCGGCGGCCATCCGGTTCCAGCAGCGCGACCCCGGCCTCCTTGGCCAGCACCTTGAGTTGCTGTGACACCGCCGACGGCGTCATCGACAACGCCTCCGCCACCGCGGCAACCGTCCCGCGATCCGCCAATTCCCGCAGCACGCGCAGTCTTTCGAGCGACATGAGCGGCCCGTCCGCGCGGTCCCGCCCCCACGCCGCGTCGCCCCGGTTCGAGTCGGTCGAACTCACGCGTCTCGCACGAGCCGGGGCGTTCTGCGCCCTGGCCGGGACCGCCGCGTCGGGGGTGGCTTCGGTCGGCGCGGGGACGGGCTCCGCCGCGGGCGTGCCGCCCCTGGCCGGGGTGGTTCCGGAACCGTCGATAGGCTGCGCCGACGCGGGGGTGGCGCGGGCGACGCGGCGTGGGGGCGGGACCGAGCGGGGCGGGTCTGGCTGGGGCACAGTTAAGTCTTACTACATAGTTGTTACAGAATTATTCGATTGTTCTTACCTATTAGCCGACGCAAGAATTTCGGCATGACCAATCGTGATCGACTGTTCGGCCTCGCCGTGGTGGTGCTGTGGGGGCTGAACTTTCTGGCCATTCATATCGGGCTGGAGCACTTCCCGCCGTTCTTCTTCGCGGGGCTGCGGTTCGCGGTGATCGCGATTCCGGTGCTGATCTTCGTACCGCGGCCCAAGGTGCCGGTGAAGTGGCTGCTGCTCTACGGGGTCGGGTTCGGGATTCTGCAGTTCGCGTTCCTGTTCACGGCCATGCGGGCCGGGATGCCGACCGGCCTGTCCTCGCTGGTGTTGCAGTCCTCGGCGCCGTTCACGGTGCTGCTGGGTGCGATCCTGCTGCGTGAGCGGCTGCGCGGGATCCAGCTGCTGGGCCTGGCGGTCGCCCTGGTCGGGATGGGCGTGATCGGCTGGGATCGCTCGCACCACGCGGCGCTGCTGCCCTTGCTGCTCACCCTGGCGGGCGGTCTGGGCTGGGCCTTCGGCAATATCGGATCACGGTTGGCCGCAGCGGAATCCGAGGACCTCAACCCGTTGCACCTGACGCTGTGGATGGCCGTGGTGCCGCCCATCCCGATGTTCACGCTGTCGGTGCTGACCGAGGGGCCGACCACGGGCTGGAACGATCTGGTCGGGTCCGTCTCCGGCAGCGGCCTGCCCGCGCTCGCCGCGCTGGCCTACATCGTGCTGCTGGGCACCATCGCCGGTTCGGGTCTGTGGACGTATCTGATGAGCCGCTACCCGGCGGGCACGGTCGCCCCGCTGTCGCTGGCGGTGCCGGTGGTGGGGATCGCCGCCTCGTGGGCGTTCCTGGGTGAGACCCCATCGGCACTGTCTCTCGCCGGGGCCGTGATCGTCATCGCGGGGGCCTTCACCGCCACCTCGGCGGGTCGCCGCCGGGCTGCTGAGCCCGTCCTGCCAGCCGAGCCCAGTCGACCCGCCGAGCCGACACGCCGGGCGGAATTCGACCCGAATCTCGCCGAGGTCTAGCCGACCGTCCTGTTTGCCCGGATTCCGGCAGGAATCCGGGCCTTCGGCATGAGAATTTCCACCCCAACCGACCATCTGTCTGCGACAGCTCCCTAGGATGCGGACCAGGCGTGGGAGGTAACGGGTATGGCAGGACAGCGTTTGTCCGTCACGCGGCGGACTGTGCTGCGTGGAGCGGTGGCGGCCGGAGCGATGGGCGCGGTGGCGGCGGGGGCCGCCCGGCCCACCAGTGCCAGGGCCGATACCGGACGTCGGGTGGCGGTGCTGGGCGGGGGCGTCGCCGGGCTGACCGCGGCGCACGAACTGGCCGAACGCGGCTTCGAGGTGACCGTCTACGAGCGCCGCGCCCTGGGCGGTAAGGCGCGCAGCATCGCGGTGCCGGGCACCGGCAAAGACGGTAGGCCCGAGCTCTGGGGTGAGCACGGATTCCGCTTCTTCCCCGGCTTCTACCGCCACATCCCCGACACCATGCGGCGAATCCCGTTCGCGGGCAATGCCAATGGTGTGTGGGACAACCTGGTCGCGGCCGCCGAGGCGCGGTTCGCGCGCAAGGACGCGGACAGCACGATCATTCCGATGGGCCGGTTCGGGAAACCCTGGGCCACCCCGGACGACTTCCGCGAGACGGTCGGCTCGGCCATCGCCACCTCGACCCGGATGGGCACCGCCGACGCCACCTACTTCGCGAACCGGCTGCTCGTCTTCAACACCAGCTGCGACGCCCGCCGCTACGGGCACTGGGATCAGGTCTCCTGGCGCGACTACGTGGGAGCGGGCGAGCGCTCCAACGAATTCCGCATGCTGCTCTCGCGCACGCTCACCACGCTGTTGGTGGCCGCGCGGGAGGACAAGGCCAGCACGCTGACCATCGGCACCATGGGCGAGCAGTTCCTGGGCAATCCGCTCGAGGTCGGCAATGACGGTGCGCTGGACCGGCTGTTGAACGGGGCCACCAACGAGGCCTGGATCGATCCCTGGGTGAACCGGCTGCGGGATCTCGGCGTCACCTTCGTCAACGCCGAGGTACAGGGTCTGGAGCTGGACGGGGCGCGGATTTCCGGTGCGCGGGTGGTGGATTCGGCGGGAGCGGCCCAGACGGTCACCGCCGATCACTTCGTGAGCGCGATGCCGGTGGAGGTGGCCCGGACACTGTGGACGCCCGAAATCCTGGCGCTGCGACCGGATTTGGCGGGCATGAACCAATTGACGGTGGACTGGATGACCGGCATCCAGTTCTTCCTGCGCCGGACCAGCGATATCGCGCGCGGCCACGTCGCCTACGTGGATTCGCCATGGTCGCTGACTTCCATTTCGCAGGGCCAGTTCTGGAATCGCACCCCGTTCAGCGGCCTGGGCGACGGCACCGTGCAGGACTGCCTGTCGGTCGACATCTCCGACTGGAACACCCCGGGCATGCTCTACGGCAAGACGGCCAAGGAGTGCACCCACGACGAGATCGCGCGGGAGGTGTGGGCGCAGTTGAAGGTGCACCTCAACGATCGCTCCGACCTGCTGCGCGACGACGATTTGCACTCCTGGTTCCTGGACACCGGGATCGCCTGGGATGCCGAGCAGAAGCGCAACACCAATGCCGACCCCTTGCTGATCAACACCGCGGGTTCCTGGGCGCTGCGCCCGGAATCGCACGTCGACACCCTCCAGAACCTGTATCTGGCAGGCGATTACGTGCGCACGAACGTGGACCTGGCCACCATGGAGGGCGCCTCCGAGGCCGCCCGCACGGCCGTGAACAAGCTGCTGGATGTGACCGGTTCGGATGCCGCCCGCTGCAAACTGTTCACGCTCTACCGCGCGGAGGTGCTGGAACCGTTCCGGCAACTCGACATCGCCCGGTATTCGGCCGGGCAGCCGAATATGTTCGACGCCTAGGGAATTCCTCACACCGCCGCAAAATCGCTGGTGCGCACGGGTGCCGGGCGCGTTGAATCGAGGCATGAGCGAGATCAGCGACCCGGCCCAGCTGCGTGAACTCCTCGGCGAGCCCGGCCCGCGGGCCGTCAGCAAGGAGCGCGTCGCGCTGCACGCGCGCGACAAACAGTGGATCGCCAACTCCCCGTTCATCGTGCTGTCCACCAGTGACGCCGACGGGAACTGTGACGCCTCGCCGAAGGGCGACCCGGCCGGTTTCGTGAAGGTGCTCGACGACCGCACCATCGTGATTCCCGAACGCCCCGGCAACCGCCGCGCCGACGGCTATCTCAACATCCTGTCCAATCCGCATGTGGGCGTGCTGTTCCTGATCCCCACCCGCGGGGAGACGCTGCGCGTCAACGGCCGCGCCCGGCTGCTGAGCGACGCACCGTACTTCGACGACATGGTGGTCAAGGGTCATCGCCCGATCCTGGCCATCGAGATCGAGATCGAGCAGATCTTCTTCCACTGCGCCAAGGCCATGCTGCGCAGCGACCTGTGGAAGCCGGAGAAATGGGCCGAATTCGATTTCCCGACCCAGGCCCGCCTGGTCAAGGAGTTGCAGCCGGCCACCGCGGAATCCGTCGAACAGCTCGAGGACTACTACACCAACCAGTACCAGGCGCTGCTCTACAAGAGCTGACTGCGGTCAGCGTCACCCTGCCCGCCGCGCCCACTACCGCGCCATCCCAATAAACTCGCGGCGTGGCAGACATTTCGATGCGGGGACAGCTGGCGTTGCGGGCGGCGACGGCCGCGTCGTGGGCGTCGCGACGGGCCGGGCGCGGCAACGGCTCCATGATCGGCGGGCTGATCGCGCTGAAGATCGATCCCTCGCTGATGACGCAGCTGGGTCGCGGCAAGCGCACGGTGCTGGTCACCGGCACCAACGGCAAGTCGACCACCACCCGCATGACCACCGCCGCGCTACAGACGCTCGGCCGGGTCGCCACCCAGGCCGACGGCGCGAACATGGACGCGGGCATCGTGGCCGCGCTGACCGCGCACCGCACCGCGCCGCTGGCGGCCATCGAGGTGGACGAGCTGCATCTGCCGCACGTGGCCGACGCGCTCAACCCCTCGGTCGTGGTGCTGCTGAACCTTTCCCGCGACCAGCTCGACCGGGTCGGCGAGATCAATATGATCGAGCGCCGCCTGCGCGAGGGCATGGCCCGGCATCCCGCGGCCGTGCTGATCGCCAACTGCGACGACGTGCTGGTCACCTCCATCGCCTACGACCACCCGAACGTGGTGTGGGTGTCGGCCGGGAGCGGCTGGTCGGTGGACGCCACCAGCTGCCCGCGCAGCGGCGAACCCATCGTGTGGGAGGGCGAGCACTGGTACAGCACGGGTGCGGATTTCAAGCGCCCCGAACCGCAGTGGCGGGTCGACGAGCAGGGGCTGCACGGGCCGGACGGCCTGGAAATCCCGCTCTCCCTTGCCCTTCCGGGGCGCGCCAATCGCGGCAACGCGGCGCAGGCCGTGGCCGCCGCCGTCGCGCTGGGCGCCGACCCGGTCAAGGCCGCCGAAGCCACCGGCACCGTGCGCGAGATCGCGGGCCGCTACCGCAGCATCGATGTGGACGGCCGCAATACCCGCATGCTGCTGGCCAAGAATCCGGCGGGCTGGCAGGAAGCGCTGTCCATGATCGACCCGGCCGCAACGGGTCTGGTGATCGCGGTCAACGGCCAGGTGCCCGACGGCGAGGACCTGTCCTGGCTGTGGGATGTGCGCTTCGAGCACTTCGAGGGCACCCAGGTGGTGGCCGCCGGTGAGCGCGCCACCGATCTCGCGGTGCGCCTGACCTACGCCGGCGTCGAGCACATCACCGTCGCGGATCCCTTGCGCGCCATCGCCTCCTGCCCGCCGGGGCGGGTGGAGGTACTGGCCAACTACACCGCGTTCCGCGACCTGAACCGCGATCTGGAGACGGGGACCAAGGCATGAGTGACTCCACCGTCCGCATCGGCCTGGTGCTGCCCGACGTGATGGGCACCTACGGCGACGGCGGCAATGCCGTGGTGCTGCGGCAGCGTGCCCGCATGCGCGGCTACGACGCCGAGATCATCGAAATCCCGCTCACCGAGCCGGTTCCCAACTCCCTGGACGTCTACACCCTCGGCGGCGCCGAGGACTCGGCGCAGCGGCTGGCCACCCGCCACCTGCAGCGCTACCCGGGCCTGCAGGAGGCCGCCGAGCGCGGTGCTCCGGTGCTGGCCATCTGCGCGGCCATTCAGGTGCTCGGCCACTGGTACGAGACCTCCTCGGGCGAACGGGTCGACGGCGTCGGCCTTTTCGACGTCACCACCTCCCCGCAGGACAAGCGAGCCATCGGCGAGGTCGCCACCCAGCCGTTGATTCCCGGCCTCTCCGCGGCTCTCACCGGCTTCGAAAACCACCGTGGCGGAACCAAGCTCGGCGGCGACGCCAAGCCGCTGGGACGCGTCACCAAGGGTGTCGGCAACGGTGTCGGCGACGGCCTCGAGGGCGTCATCCAGGGTTCGGTGCTCGGCACCTACATGCACGGCCCGGCTCTGGCCCGCAATCCTGAGCTCGCCGACTACCTGCTCTGCCGCGCCCTGGGCGTGGATTCCCTTGCGCCCCTGGATCTCCCGGAGGTCGATCAGCTCCGCCGGGAGCGGCTGCGGGCCTGAACAAGAAATAGCGGTCGTGCATATCCGGGCGTCTCTTCTGGACGAAGGTGTTGAGGCCCGGTCGGCTGACCGGTAATCTCGCGCGCGGCCATGGTGATGAGGGAGGTGGCCGGTTGCGTAGACGCGCCGTGCTCAAGGCTGCCGGGATGGCGGCTCTGCTGGCGGGTGTCGGAACGGGTGCCGCCTACCGCGGCGCCGGAACCGCATCCGCCGATCCGTTGTGGAACGCGCTGTTCCAGGCGTGGGTTCCGGAAATCTTCGCGCCACTACCGGATCCGCCGGAACACAGCGAGGCCATCGTCATCGGCTCCGGTTTCGGCGCCGCGGTCACCGCGCTGCGGCTGGCCGAGGCGGGCGTGCAGAACACGGTGCTCGAGCGTGGTTCGCGCTGGCCCAACGATCCCTGGCGCGAGATCTTCACCGGCGACGATCTGCCCGACGGGCGCGGATTCTGGCATCGCACCAGCTTCACCGGTGTCAACAAGGTCCCCATGCCGTGCGGCGATTTCGGTGGCGTGCTGGATGTCACCCAGTACCCCGGCATCGACGTGTGGCGCGCCGCGGCGGTCGGCGGCGGGTCGATCGTGTTCACCGGCGCCATGGTCGCGCCGCCGCGAAACCTGTTCGACCAGGTCTTCGGTGGCGTCGTGAACTATGACGAACTCGATTCGGTCTACTACCCGCGGGTCCGGCAGATGCTGCGGCTGTCCACCATGCCGCAGGACGTGTACGACTCCGCACCCTTCACCCATTCCCGAGTGTGGGATCAGCAGGTGCGGGCCGCGGGATACGAACCGCAGGCCAATGATTCGATCTTCAACTGGGATGTGGTCCGCTCCGAACTCTCGGGCGGCAGCCGCGCGTCGGCGACGGCGTCGCGCAGCAATCTCGGAAACTCCAACGGCGCCAAGTTCGATCTGAATCAGAACTATCTGCGCTACGCGGAGGGCACCGGTCGCTCGGCCATCTTCCCGGGCCACCGGGTCGACACCATCGGCCAGGACGGCTCCGGCAAGTACGTGGTCGCGGTGAGCAAGCTGTCCCCGGCCGGTCAGGTGCTGCGCACCCGCACCCTCACCTGCGATCGGCTGTTCCTGGGCGCGGGCTCGGTCGGCACCTCCGAACTGCTGGTGCGCGCGCAGGCCACCGGCGCGCTGCCCAATCTCAACGAGCATGTCGGCGACGGCTGGGGCACCAACGGCGATGTGGTGCTGGCCCGCAGCATCAGCTCGCTGTCCACCACCGGTGGCGGCGTGCCCAGTGCCAGTCGCATCTTCGACGACTCGGGCATGCCGCTGCACCTCGAAAGCTGGTATGTGCCGGGCATTCCGGTGGATGTCGGTGCGATCGCCTCGCTGGGCATCGTGCTGGATCCGACCCGCGCCCGCTTCGGCTACGACCGCGGCAGCAACGGTGTCGGCCTGAGCTGGCCGCGGGCGGCGCAGGACGCGGTGGTGGCCGCGTGCCGCGCGGTGGATCACAAGGTGGCCCAGGCGGGCGGCTCGGTGGTCGACTACTCGCCGATCGCCTATGACGCGCAAGGCTTCTTCACCGCGCACCCGCTCGGCGGCGCGGTGCTGGGCCGGGCCACCGACGGCTACGGCCGCGTGGTGGGCCACCCGGGCCTGTACGTGATGGACGGCGCGGGCATCCCGGGCAGCACGGCGACGGTGAACCCGTCGCTCACCATTACCGCTGTGGCCGAACGCAATATCGAGGCGATCATCCGGGCCGGGCACTAGGCCGTCGCACGAGACCCCTTCCCCGGTCGTTTGCGCCGACTACGCTGGCGGGACCGTTCGATGAGGAAGGGGACGTCGTGATCGAACCCGACGCACCGGAGGCGGGGGAGTTTCCACACAAGCCACCGGCCCTGTGGACCGATCTCTTCATGCTGGCCCTCGCCGTGGTCTCGGTGGCGCTGGTGGTCTGGGTGACCTTCTTCCCGGTCGCCGATCAGACCTTCCGGACCATCCGGATCGTCGACTACAGCATCTGCGGCGTGTTCCTGCTCGAATTCCTGTGGCGCTGGCGGCGGGAAGGCTGGAGCTGGACGTTCCCCTTCATCTACTGGTACGAGGTGCTGGGCATGATCCCGGTCACCAGTCCGTTCTTCCGCGGGTTCCGGCTGCTGCGCATCGTGGTGATCGCGGTGCGCGTGGGCCGCGTCGCCGATCGGGCCTTCGGCGACCGGATCACCGCCGCGATCGTGAACCGCTCGGTCGGGGTGATCGTCGACGCCGTCAAGCGTCCGGTCGCGGTGGCGGTGCTGGACGAGGTCGCCGAGGTGTTGCGCTGCGGCCGCTACACCCGCAATATCGCGAATGCGCTGGAGGAGAACCACTCCGAGATCGACGCCATGATCCTCGAGGTGATCCGCAACGATCCCCAGCTGGGGAAGGTGCGCTACGTCCCGTTCCACGAGGAGATGATCCGCAGCGTCGCGGACGCCAGCTTCCGGGTCATCTTCCAGGTGCTCGCCGATCCGCGCACCGACGAACTGGTGGCGGACGCGCTGCGCGAGAACATCAATCAGATCCGCGATGCCGTACACGCCGGGGTGCGGGTGGCGGAGTCGGTCGACAACCGGGTGACCCCGCGCATCCCCTGAGGGTCACAGCTGCCCGTGTCGGATCATTTCGCGCGGTTGGGCATAACGCACCACCTCGTACCCGATCAAGGTCGCCAGCACGGCACACAGCAGGCCCAGCGCGCCCAGTGCCGGTAGCAGCGAGGCGACCGGAATCAGTACCACCAGGGCCACTCCCGTGATCAGGCGCGGCATCAGCACCTTGCCGGTCGCGTAGTGCCGGAACCCGGTCAGCGCGAACACGTAGGCCGCCGAACCGCCGTAGAGCGCGAACAGCGGGATCCCGTGCAGCTGATCGCTGAGCGAATGCCCCTGCGCGCCACCGACGTAGCTGAGCACCTTCTTCAAACCCAGGGCCATGGCCACGATTCCGGCGATCATCGGGAAGTGCCAGAAAGTGTAGCAGTTGCGCGCGATCTGGATCCGCCGCGCACCGTCGGCCTGGTGCATGGCCCGCTCGACCACCATCGCGGCGACGTCGAAGTAAGCCCACCACAGCAGGCCCGAGACCGCCAGTCCCAGTATCGATCCCACCGTGATGGACCACGAGATGGGCAGTCCGGCCACGCCGACGCCGATCTCCACGATGGATTCGCCGAGCGCGATGATCACGATCAGGCCGTACCGTTCGGCGAAGTGCGAGGGCGAGTACAGCCGCCATTCGTTGCCCGCGAAGAAGGTCCAGCCCATGTCCCAGACCAGCGCGGCCAGCCACAGCACCAGCTGGGTGGTGCCGTGGGAGAGCGCGCCCACCACCAGCAGCACACTTGCGACGCTGAGTGAGCCTGCCGCCCAGCGGATCACCTGCCGGCGCAGCTGTGCGTCGTGGGAGCTGGCCATCCAGAACACGGCCAGGTGGATGAAGCGCACGATCAGGTAGGCGATGACGAAGACCAGCGGCCCGTACCAGCCGCCGGGTAGATCGTGGAAGGCCTCGGGAACGGTGAGCGCGATGATGAAGACCGCGCCCATGGCCACGAACAGGGCCACCCGGGCGATGCCCTCGTCGGCCTTGACCACATTGCCGAGCCACGAATAGCCGATCCAGGCCCACCAGAGCATGGCCAGGATCAGCAGGGCGCGCAGCAGATTGACCGCGGTGGTCTCGTGCGCGGCGAAGTCGGTGACCATGGTGAAGGCGAAGACGATCACCAGGTCGAAGAACAGTTCCAGTTGGGTGACCGAGGCATCCTCGGCGACCGGCATCAAGCGGGTGCGGGCGGGACCGGGCATGAGGGACATACTGCCCGGAATCGGGTCAGGCGGTGCCGAAGCCCGGCTCGAAATTCCGGCCGTAGTCCATACGCTGCGCGTATCCCGGCTGGACGTAACCGCTGAAGTCCTCGTATCCGGCGCTGTTCGGTTCGGCGTAGGGCGCCTCTTCCGTGTCGCCGAGGCCCTCGAGTCCGGTGATGGACTCGACGAAGGTGATGAAGTTGGTGATCATGACCTCGCCCTCGCGCTTGGCGCTGCGCTTGAGGAGCATGCCGGGCGCGGGGATCGGCAGGTAGAGCTCGGAGTGGTACCAGACCTCGGTGGCGCCGTCCTCGGTTTCGGCGAGGTCGAACCAGCCCTTGCCGCCCGCGCCCGCGCTGGATTCGCTGACCCGCCATTCGACCCGGTGGTCGCTGCAGGTGTACTCGACGACCTGCCGATCGGGGCGGCCCATCAGGTTGGCCGACACGTAAGCCCGCTTGGGCCTGCCGAATTCGTCGCGGGTGGCGACCCGCACGTCCTGGTGTGAGGGCGACCAGTCGGGCATCTGCTCGACCATGAGCAACGCGTCCATCACTTGTTCGGGATCGATGTCGATGACGAACCGGTGGTCAGTTTTCGTGCGCATATCTACCCTCCACTCGGGCACCGATTGTGACCAGCGTCGCTGCGAGAGTCAACTGTGCTCACCGCCGCTTCTGACCGACTGGTCGGTCTGATTACGGCGATTTGCCCTGGCTGGCAGGTGAATCCGGCGACCTCGGAAGAGGTAGTAAATATCTCGAAAAGGTAACCGCTCAGTGAAGCTCGCCTCCCGGTGCGGTGATGCCCGTCACACGGCTGGAATGGCGCGTTCGACCGCCGAGCGGATCAGGTGGGCCGCCTGATCGTCGCTGAAAATGCCGGGCAGTGTGAGCCTTTCGAGGATCAGCCAATTCAACGTCAGATACAGCAGCAGGACCGAGTCGGCGTCGCCGGGCAGGCCGGAGTCCAGATGGTTGCGGACATTGAAATCGATGTCGGCGCGCACCCGTTCGGTGAGGATCGCCTGTAGGTCCGGGCGGCGGGTGGCCTCCAGGCGGAGTTCGAGCAGTGCCAGGTAGCCGGTGCGGAAGCCGGTCACCCGCGCGACGGTCTCGGTCATCAACTCGGCGATGGTCTCGCGGGTGCGCGGTCCGGTGAACAGGTGCTCCATCGTCTCCTTGCTCGGCTGTAGCCGTTCGTAGAACCGGTGCCCGGCCTGGACCAGCAGTTCGTCCCGGTTGGGGAAGTAGTTGGAGGCGGTGCCCGCGGGCACGGCGGCCTCCTTGTCGACCGCGCGGAAGGTGAGTCCGCGCGCGCCATCACGGGCGAGGACCTCGATTGCCGCGTCGATCAACGCATGTCGTCGTTCCGGATTCGTCCGCACCATTGACACCACTCCAGTTGTAGTACTACGTTCGTAACCACTACGGACACAGTACTACGAACAAGGCGGTAAAGCATGCGAAAGCTCGTCTACTACGTGGCGGTCTCCCTCGACGGTTACATCGCCGGTCCGCAGGGGGAATTCGACTTCTATCCGATCGGCGCGGACATGGTGGCCTGGTTCGGCGAGGACATGCCGGAGACCGTGCCGACCCATATCCGGGCGCAGGTGGGCATGCCGGTCGATGCGCCGAACCGGCGGATCGACACGGTCCTGATGGGCCGCGGCAGCTACGAACCCGGTCTCGCCGTCGGCGTCGAGAGCCCGTTCGATCATCTGAAGCAGTACGTCTTCTCGCGCACCCTCGCGCCGGTCGACAATCCGCAGGTGGAGATCGTCTCGGGGGACGCCGTCAAACTGGTCCGGGGCCTGAAAAAGGAAGAGGGCCTGGACATCTGGCTCTGTGGAGGCGGAGACCTGGCCGGTCAGCTGCTCGGCGAGATCGATCAGCTGATCATCAAGAGCTACCCCGTGGTCGCGGGCGCGGGCGTGCCGATGGTCGCGGGCAACTTCAGCCCGAGCCTGTTCACCGTCACCCAGCGGCGGGAATTCGCCAACGGCACGCAGGTGACCTGGCTGGACCGGGCCTGAACGCGCGGTTCAGTCGCCGTCGCGCTCGCGCAGCAGCGTGGTGACGTGCACCGAGGTCTCGTGCAGCCGGTTGAAGATCTCCAGCAACAGGGTCAGCTCCGCGGTGCTGTAGTCCCCGGCGATCTTGCCGAACTCGCGGGCCAGGACCTCGTAGTGCGGCGCGATCTCGGCGATGCGCTCGTCCACGGCGGTGATGATCACCCGGCGCCGATCCTTCGAATCATGCTCGCGCCGAACGAATCCGCCCTTCAGTAGTCGGTCGATCATCCGGGTGATGGCCCCGGTGGTCAGGCCGGTGCGCTGGGCCAGCTCGCCGGCCGTGGCGGGTCCGCTCGCCCGCAGCAGGGTGAGGCAGCGCAGGTCGGTGACGTGCAGGCCGAGCTTGTCGGCCATGGCGCCGTGCAACATCACGGCATCGGTGGCGCTGCGCTGGGCCGCGAAGGTGAGTGCGGCGCCCAGCTCGTCGTGTTTCTTCGTCATCCCTTGACATCCTAGTCTCACTCGGACAGTATCTTACTCATTCAACTATTGATTCATGAAGCTACTGATCGAGTCAAGAATATCGAGGTAACCGTAATGAGCACTCGGCAACTCACCGATGAGACCGCGATCCGCGCCCTGCTCGAGCAGGCCGACCGCGCTTGGGAGGCCGGCGATGCCGCGGCGTTCGCGGCCGTCTTCGCGCCCGACGCCGACTACGTCAACTGGATGGGGCAGCGGGTCATCGGCCGGGAGGCCATCGAGGCGTCGCACGCGCCGCTGTTCGCGAAGTATCTGAAGGGCACCCGCACCGAAGGAGAGATCACCTCGGTGCGTTTCGTGTCACCGGACGTCGCGCTGGTGCACGGGCTGGGCGCGGTGGTGAAGGGGAAGAAGAAGCGCAACCGCTTCAACACCAAGATGGTCCTCTACGTGGTGGCCCGCTCCGGCGGCGAATGGTCGATCGCCGCCTTCCAGAACACCAAGTACCACTGGCTTTTCAACGCGCTGTTCGCCAAGTAACAGGAGGTAGGGGAAATCCGGGCGACCTGGGCCGGTACTCTTGTGGGTCGGTAGCAGCAGTTTGTCGATCTTGGAGGATTTCCGCCGTGGCTCTAGTCGTCCAGAAGTACGGAGGATCCTCGGTCGCCACCGCCGAGCGCATTCGTCGGGTCGCTGAGCGGATCGTCGAGACCAAGAAGCAGGGCCACGATGTGGTCGTCGTGTGTTCCGCCATGGGCGACACCACCGACGAGCTCCTCGATCTGGCCCAGCAGGTCGCGCCCGCCGCCCCCGCTCGCGAGATGGACATGCTCCTCACCTCGGGTGAGCGCATCTCCAATGCCTTGGTCGCCATGGCGATTCACTCGCTCGGCGCCGAGGCCCGATCCTTCACCGGTTCGCAGGCGGGTGTCATCACCACCGGCACCCACGGCAACGCGAAGATCATCGACGTGGCCCCGGGCCGGGTGCAGCAGGCGCTCGGCGAGGGCACGATCGTGCTGGTCGCGGGCTTCCAGGGGGTGAGTCAGGACAGCAAGGACGTGACCACGCTGGGCCGTGGCGGTTCCGACACCACCGCCGTCGCGCTGGCCGCCGCGCTCAATGCCGATGTGTGCGAGATCTACACCGATGTGGACGGCGTCTTCTCCGCCGACCCGCGCATCGTCACCGACGCCCAGAAGCTGGACACCGTCTCCTACGAGGAAATGCTGGAGATGGCCGCCTGCGGCTCGAAAGTTCTCATGCTGCGTTGCGTCGAGTACGCGCGCCGCTACAACGTGCCCGTGCACGTGCGGTCCTCGTACACCGACAAAACGGGCACCATGATTACCGGATCGATGGAGGACATCCCCTTGGAGCAAGCAATCCTCACGGGCGTCGCGCACGACCGCAGCGAGGCCAAGGTGACCGTGGTCGGCATTCCGGACAAGCCGGGCTACGCCGCCAAGGTGTTCCGCGCGGTCGCCGATGCCGAGATCAATATCGACATGGTGCTGCAGAACATCTCCAAGGTGGAGACCGGCAAGACCGACATCACCTTCACCCTGCCCAAGCTCGAGGGCCCGCGCGCCGTGGAGCTGCTCACCAAGCAGCAGGGCGACATCGGCTTCTCCCAGGTCACCTACGACGACCACATCGGCAAGGTGTCGCTGGTCGGCGCGGGCATGAAGTCGCACCCGGGCGTGACCGCCACCTTCTGCGAGTCGCTGGCCGAGGCGGGCATCAATATCGACCTGATCTCGACTTCGGAGATCCGGATCTCGGTGCTGGTCAAGGACCACGACCTGGACGAGGCCGTGAAGGTGCTGCATTCGGCGTTCGATCTGGGCGGCGACGAGGTCGCCGTTGTGCACGGCGGAACGGGGCGATAGTCATGGGTGTGCGGGTAGGCGTCGTCGGCGCGACCGGTCAGGTCGGCGCGGTCATGCGAAAGCTGCTGGAGGAGCGCAACTTCCCGGCCGACGAGGTGCGCTTCTTCGCGTCCTCGCGCTCGGCGGGTAAGACGCTGCCGTTCCGCGGCAAGGACATCGTGGTCGAGGACACCGAGACCGCGGACCCGAGCGGACTGGACATCGCGCTGTTCTCGGCCGGTGCCACCATGTCTCGCGTGCAGGCCCCGCGCTTCGCGGCCGCCGGTGTCACGGTCATCGACAACTCCTCGGCCTGGCGCAAGGATCCCGAGGTGCCGCTGGTCGTCTCCGAGGTCAACCCGGAGGCCACCCGCAACCTGGTCAAGGGCATCATCGCCAACCCGAACTGCACCACCATGGCCGCCATGCCGGTGCTCAAGGTGCTGCACGACGAGGCCGGTCTGCAGCGGCTGATCGTGTCCAGCTACCAGGCGGTGTCGGGCTCCGGTCTGGCCGGTGTGGAGGAGCTGGTCTCGCAGGTGCGCGCCGTGATCGGTGACGCCGAGAAGCTGGTGCACGACGGTTCGGCGGTCGATTTCCCGGCCCCGAACAAGTACGTGGCCCCCATCGCCTTCGACGTGATCCCGCTCGCGGGCTCGCTGGTGGACGACGGCAGCGGCGAGACCGACGAGGATCAGAAGCTGCGCAACGAGTCCCGCAAGATCCTGGGTCTGCCGGATCTGCTGGTGAGCGGGACCTGCGTGCGCGTGCCGGTCTTCACCGGTCACTCGCTGTCGATCAATGCCGAGTTCGCCCGGCCGATTTCGGTGGAGCGTGCCGAGGAACTTCTTGCCAAGGCCCCTGGCGTCACTCTCACCGATGTCCCCACCCCGCTGGCCGCCGCCGGAATCGACGAGTCGCTCGTCGGCCGCATCCGCCAGGATCCGGGTGTGCCGGACGGCCGCGGTCTGGCGCTGTTCATCTCCGGTGACAATCTCCGGAAGGGCGCGGCGCTCAACACCATTCAGATCGCGGAAGTTCTTCTGAACAACTGATCAGATCTAGCTGTAACGGACCGTGCACGACAAAGTGCACGGTCCGTTTTCAGTTTTTACGCGGAGTTTCACCGCGCGACCGGCGAAAGTTGGTCAATCTGTCCACAGTTCCGCGCAGGGGAGCGGGGCTAGTCGATCGGTCGGCTGCACGTCGATGGTGACTTCAATGCGGTGCGGTCGCAAATGCGCTGCGAGGCGTTCGGCAATTGCGCGCTCGGCGCGGTAATCCAAGATCATTCCTCCGGGAAACCGCAGGCGCACATGGACTTCATCGGTTTTCGGTGCGGCGGTCATCTGGCCTGCGCTCGGTGCGTGGCTGGTTGACCTTTCACAGAACGCGAGTTCCGGATACCCTCGCGTTCGAGGCGTGCGGTGATGGATTGCACCGTCGCCCCGTCAGCAGTGGAGGAATACTTGGTGGCCGCAAGGGCGCACGCCGCGAACCACATTGCCGCGCCGCCGATTCCGGCTCCGAGTAGGAAGAAGAGAAGTTCGCCGGGCATGACCACCTCTTGTCGTCCGTTTGGTTCGACGGGTCCTCTTCAAACGTTAAACACAGAAAAATTGCGGTGCAATAAGAAAAATCCATGTTCCATACTGTGCGCCGTAAGCTCGCCCGGTCTGGAATCCTTGTCGACAGATCCCGTCTGGACGGAAAGGGCGGAAGGAGAAGGGCATGGTAGACATCGGCGAAACAAGCGGGCGGTGACGGCCGGGAAAGCCGATCAGGCAGAAGGAGTTTGACCCGGTGGCCGAAAGTACCCTTGGGGCACGGGTAGCGGAGTTGCGCCGGCGGCGGGGACTATCGCAGAAAGAGTTGGGAGCGGCGATTCGGCGCTCGGAAAGCTGGGTGTCGCAGGTCGAGCGAGACGTACTACCTGTCGAGCGACTGTCCGTTCTGCAAAGACTGGCGGACGTGCTCGGGGTGGCGGTCCGTGACCTGAGACCCGAAGCAGCCGAACCGATGGCCGCCGACCGCGGTGACGGGCAGCGACCCGGCGCGGCGGTTTTCGAGCAGCTACGGCTGCTGCTCACCGGACATCCAGCGCTGGAACAGCTTTTCGGGGACGAGACCGATCGCGAGTCGGTCGAACTCCAGAAGTTGCAGGAGCGCGTGGATCTGGCCTGGCAGCTGGCGCACGAGTCCCGATTGGTCGAGGTGGGCAGCAGCCTGCTGGAACTGATCCCGGATCTCGAGCACGCCGCCCGGTCCACCGTGACACAGCGGCCGGAAGTGCTGACCCAACTCTCGCGGGCCTATCAGGTCGCCGCGACCGCGTTCACCCGTCAGGAGGAGGTCGACGCGGCGTGGGTCGCGGCCGACCGCGCATTGTCCGCAGCCGAGGAATCCGGTGACGCGCTCAGCGTCGTGGCCGGAACCTATCGCATGGCACAGGCTTTCCTGCGCCTGCAACGTTTGGAACAGGCCGAACAGGCCGCACGAGTATCGGTGGCGGCGCTGGCCGCCCAGGTGGCAGCCGAGCATCCGAAGCCGGAAGTGCTGTCGCTCTACGGATCCCTGCAGCTCATGCTGGCCGTGATCGCCGCGACCGACGGCAATCGCACGGCCGCGCGGGCCGGGCTGGTGGCGGCACGCGCCGCGGCCGACCGGCTGGGCGAGGGCCGCAACGACTTCGACACCGAATTCGGTCCGACCGGGGTCGCCGTGCACGCGGTGGCCGTGGCCGTCGAATTGGGTGATGCCGGAGAGGCGCTCGATACCGCGCGCACCGTGGACGCCTCGGTGCTGTCCGCGGAGCGGCAGGCCCGCTTCCTGGTCGACGTCGCCCGCGCGCACGCGCAGCGACGGCAGGCCAGCGAAGCCTTGGACGCGTTGCTCAATGCCGAGCGACTAACGCCCGAACTGGTGCACACCGATCATCGCGCCCGGGAGGTGGTGCGAGATCTGTTGCAGTTCGCCGGTCGTCGACCGGCCGATGAACTGCGGGAGCTAGCGGGCCGCGCCGTGGTCAACCCGTAGGGGATCACGGCCGGTCAGCGAATACCCGGGGTGCGCGGGTCCGGTCCGACGCATGCCAGCAGGACACAGCCTGGCGGTGCGTTGCTGAACGGCGCGCGCAACGGCAGGTTCAGACACGAGGTGAGATCGCAGCCGGGATACGCGTCCGCGCCGACACCGAAGACCGCGAGGGTGATGTCCGGGTCGAAATACCCGCGATAGTCGATCGACGGCGGCGCCTCCACATAGGGGCCCGGATCGGGGATCGGGTTGTCGCGCAACGCCGCCAGCAGCCGACGGAAGAATTCGTGCGGCGGCTCACCGCCGTACTGCAGCAGCCCGCTCGGGCCCTGCGAGGAGTGGATGCCGAAGACGCCGGTCCACACCACCATGAGATCCAGACTGGGCACCACGAATACGTGCTGCAGGCCGAAACCGGACATGGAATACATGTCGGCCGGTAGGAATTCGGGATTCTCCGCACAACCGGGACCGGTCCAGAACAGGTAGCCGTAGCAGTGGTTGGTGTCGGATTCGGTGGTGGCGCGTTTCAGGTAGTCGGCCGAAACAATGGCGCGGCCACGCCATTTCCCGTGCTCGGCCACCAGCATCCCGAGCCGCGCGAGATCATCCGGCGGGATGTAGAGGTGCGCGTAACCGTAGGTATGGCCGGACCGGTCGCGTGCCCAATAGTAGTCGGTGGACTGAATTCCGATGGGGCCGAACAGCTCTCGCTGCGCGAATTGCTGCAGTGGCTCGCCGACCGCCAATTCCACGACATAGGACAGCAGATCCACATTGCGCTGGCTGTATTGGAAGGTGGTGCCCGGCGGATCCTCGAACGGCACGCCCAGCGCCTGCACCGCGCTGAACGGGTCGATGGGCACGATGCCGGTGATCCCCTCGGTCACCACGCCGACCCGCAGTCCGGAGGTTTCCTGCAGCAGGTTCTGCACGGTGATCGCGCGATGCTGGACATCGCCGATGCCCGGCGGCAGATAACGATCCAAGGGGGCGTCGATATCGAGTTTGCCTCGGTCGGAAGCAATTCCGGCGAGCAGTGACACGACGCTCTTGGTCACGCTCCACACATTCCACGGCACGCCACCGGTTTCGGCATTCGTGGGCCCCTCGCCGATGAGGCAGTTGTGCCGGAAGACCTGCACGTTCAAACGGTTTCGAGAGGCGGCGAAGGCCAGGGCATCGGCAAGGCCCGCCGAATCCACATCCATGTCTTCGGGTGTGGTCCGCTGGAATTCGCGGTCTGCCGGTGCGGCGCAGCGTGCGGGCTCCGGGGCCGCCGTCGCGACCCCGCCCCCGACCATCACGCTGCCCGCCGTCACCACCGCCGCGATCGCACCGGCCAGCCCCCTGCGCATGCGCACCATGGCCTGAGGCTAACGCGGGCCCCCGGTTGTTCCGGGGAAGTAGACGCCGACGCCCAACAAGCGCCTCTCGGCGAGTGGTCGCTCGTAGCGACAAAGGGTGCGGCCCGGGGCTGTTCCGACGCCGGCAAGGGTGATCAACCGGTGTCCCCGCGGATCTATTCCGGGTGGGCCGATGTGATCTGGACAACGGTGTCCGGTGTCACCCGGAGCGTTTAGCATTCGGCGCAGAACCACGCACTTCTCTGGGGGAGCTTTGACCGACGATCCGGTGATCACCAATCTGCTGACCGTGCTCGACACCAATCCCGAGCTCTTGCCGGTCCGGATCAGCGTGATCGAGTTGCTGGCCGCCAAGGGCAGGCATGCCGAGGCGCTCGCGCAATGCGCCACGGCGCTGGCCCAGGATCCGAGCAACGAGCAGGTGGCGGCGCTGCTGCAACGCTGCACCACGGCGCTGGCCGGACCGGTCGCCGCGCAACCCGGCACGGCCGCACCGGCTTCGGACGACGGGCGGGAGTCGACCGGCAACGACTACGACTGGGATGCCGCCGAACAGCAGATCGGCAACCTCATCCAGCCCGCCTTCGTGAACGACAAGGCCGAGGTCTACGTCGAGGGTGATGTCGGGTTGTTCGAGCAGCCCAAGCTCACCCTCGCCGATGTCGGTGGCATGGAGCAGGTCAAGGCGCAGCTGGAACTGTCGTTGCTGGGTCCGGTGCGAAACCCGGAGCTGGCCAAGGCGTTCGGCACCAGCGCCCGTGGCGGCCTGCTGCTCTACGGCCCGCCCGGCTGCGGCAAGACCTTCGTGGCCGCGGCGGTCGCGGGCGAGCTGGGCGCGAACTTCTACGCCATCGAGATCGCCGACATCCTCAACTGGTACACCGGGCGCAGCGAATACAACCTCAAGCAGGTCTTCCGCAACGCCCGCCGCAAGGCCCCCTGTGTCCTGTTCTTCGACGAGATCGACGCCCTGGGCCACAAACGCAGCCACCTGTCCGGCTCCAGTTCGCTGCGCTCCACGGTCAATCAGCTGCTCACCGAGATGGATTCGATGACCAGCGACAACGAGGGCGTCTACATCATCGGCGCCACCAACCACCCCTGGGACGTCGATGTCGCCCTCCGCCGCCCCGGCCGCTTCGACCGCATGGTCCTGGTAGCCCTCCCCGACACCGAGGCCCGCATCTCGATCCTCCGCCACCACCTGAAGGATCGCCCGATCGAGGGCATCGACCTCCCCGCCGTCGCCGCCCGCACCGACGGCTACTCCGGCGCTGACCTGGCCCAAATCTGCAAATCCGCAACCCAACTCGCCATGGCCGACTCCATCCGCACCGGCACCGTCCGCCCCGTCCGCATGGCCGACATCGCCGCCGCCCTCACCCAAACCCGCCCCAGCACCGGCCCCTGGTTCGAATCCGCCCGCAACGTAGTCGAATTCGCCAACAACGACGGCAGCTACGACGAGTTGGCCGCCTACATGCGCGCCCGCAAAGACCGATGAATCCGGAGACCGAACAGCTTGCGGCACTGCGTCAACGCACGGCGGGACTGACCAAGCTGCAGCAGGCGGTGGTGCTGGGGCATATGGGTCGTCAGGAAGCCGCACGCGACATGGTGGCCGAGTTGGTCGCCGCCGAGCCGGACAATGCGATCGCTCTCGCGGCGCTGGCGCAGTACTCGCTTGCCTGCGGCGAAGCGCTCCGGGCTTTCGACTGTGCCGCAGCGTCCTTGGCATTGGACGCGGAACAGGCCGTCACCTGGCGAATTCGAGCCATGGCGGGTCTCGCGCTGTATCGGGCGGCACCGGAGGACTCGGAGGAACGCCGGGAACGATTCGAGCAGGCGGAGTCCGCCGCGCGCAGCGCCCGGTCGATCGGCCCGGAGGACGCGGACAATCACGCCATATTCGCGACGGTCGTGTACAAGACCGACCCGCAGGCGGCGTTGGCCGCCGTCCATCGTGCCCTCGAAATCGATCCGGAGAATATCCGCGCACTCACCGTGCGCGCCGCGGTGTTCATGGAGTTCCTCCCGGATCGGGCGCTGGCAGTGGAGACATTGCACGAGATCCTGCGGATCGCACCCGACAACGAGGCGGTCATCCACCAGTTGGGCCGGATGGCCGCCGAGGACGGTGACCTGGAGACTGCCGCCGCCCGGTTTCGGCAGGCCGGACAGCTGAATCCGGCGGGGGCGGACACGGTGCGCCGCGATCTCGAGTGGGTGCTCGCGGAGCAGCGGCGGCGGTCCGAGGCCGCCTCGGTTCAGCCGCCGCACCAGGTTTCGCCACGGGACCCGGTGCTCGACCCCGCCCTACTGGCGGAACTGCGCGCCTGCCATGCCGACCGCTGGCGCGAAACCACCCCGGCCGCTATCGACAAGGCCGTGACCGAGCTCGCCGAGCTACGCAAGGCAGAGCCCGAAAACGTCGGCGTCCTTTACGAATCCGCGTTGGCCGATTGGCTGTGCGGCCGCCGCCGCGCCGCGATCAACCGGTTGCGCAAGGTCGCCCGGCTGGATCCGGAACGGGCCGGGCAGGTGGAGGCGCACATCGCCACCCTCGAAGCGGAGGACGAGCGGGCCGCCGAGGAGCGGGCGGTGCGGCGCGAGACGTCGGCTCAACAGCAGCAACAGCAGGCCGAGAGCGATGTCGAGCGGGCGGCCGAGGCCGCGATCAAGCGCCGGGAAGCGCGCGAGCGGGCCAAGGCGCGGCGTGTGCAGGACGGGCGGCCGACTCCGGCTGAACTCGATGCGGCGGTGCGGGCGGTGCGCCCCGACTCGGGCCGAAAGATCAAGCGGCACTGGCTCGTGGTGGTGCCGTTGCTCATCGTGGGCCGTCTGTTGCTGCACAGCTGCTCCACCGATGCCGACCGGTCCGGGTCGGATCAACGGCCGACCACGCACGCGTCGATTCCGCCGCTGTACAACCCGTACACGCCGCCCAGCCTGAGCGGGATGCCACCGGGGTAGCTCGGAGGGGGGATATGAGCGAGAAGATCGAGAAGGCACGGGTGCTGGCTGAGCTCGGGCGGTATGACGGGGCCCGGGAGATGTTGGCGCAGGTGCTGGCGATTGAGCCGGAGAATGCGGCGGCGTTGGCGGATATGGCCAATGTGGCCTATCGGATGGGGGAATACGGGCGGGCACTGGAGTTTTCGGGGGCGGCGTTGCGGGTGACGCCGGATGACGTGTTCGTGTGGCGGGTGCGGGCGTTGTCGGAGTTGCAGCTGGCGCGGGCCGGGAGCGGGGAGGCCGCGGGGGAGTTACGGGAGAAGGCGATTGCCGCGGCGCGGCGCGCGATCGAGCTGGATCCCGACAATGTGGATAACGTGCGGATTCTGGCTGCCACCCAACGGGATACCGACCCCGCCGGGGCGCTGGCGAATCTGGACAAGGCCCTGGAACTGGACCCCGACAATGTGCACGTCCACGTGCTGCGCGGACTCACCCTGCGGCGCAACGTCAAAGGCCCGGCGGCGCTGGCGCAGGCCGAGGCCGCCTTCCGCGAGGTGCTGCGGCTGGAACCGGAGAATTCCGAGGCGCTCTACGAACTCGCCCTGATCACGGTGGATCGCGGCGAAAGACAAGCGGGCGCAACCCAATTGCGCCGAGTCGCCGAACTCGATCCCGCCTACGGCACCGCCGTGCGCGAACAACTGGACTGGATCGCGAAACAGGACGAGCTACGCGCCCGCGCCGCCGCCGGCGACCCGTACGTGGGCAGGCCGACCGCCGTCGCCCCGACGGCCGCCCCCAAATCCGGTGGCAGCCGCTTCGGCCGCTGGGCCGCGGGCGTCGCGGCGCTCCTGGTGATCCGCGTCGTGATCGCGGCCTTCGCTCACGATTCCTCGACCCCGGCCCAGCACACCTACTACCCGCCCCCGACGTTTCCCTCCTACCTGCAGCACTTCACCATGCCCTCGATGCCGCCGATCCCCACCTGGCCCTCGAACTTCCCGACCTATCGCGCCCCGGTCCCGCCCACCCCGCGATGACCTTTCGCCTGGTGTATACACCTTTGTTTACTCAGACCCCGCTCAGTTTTCTTGACTAGTTCCAGAAAACTCGGCAGGCTCGGACCCATGACCAAGGCGACCACCACCAATTCCGGCGCCCCGGTGCCCAGCGACAACGAATCGCTCACCGCGGGCACCCAGGGCCCGATCCTGCTGCACGATCACTATCTGATCGAGAAGCTGGCCCACTTCAACCGCGAGCGGGTTCCGGAGCGTGTGGTGCACGCCAAGGGCGCGGGCGCGTTCGGCGAACTGGTGGTGACCGGCGATGTGAGCCGCTACACCAAGGCCGCGTTGTTCCAGCCGGGCACCCGCACCGAGTCGCTGGTCCGCTTCTCCACCGTCGCCGGTGAGCAGGGCAGCCCCGACACCTGGCGCGACCCGCGCGGTTTCGCGGTGAAGTTCTACACCACCGAGGGCAACTACGACATCGTCGGCAACAACACCCCGGTGTTCTTCATCAAGGACCCGATCAAGTTCCCCGACTTCATCCACTCGCAGAAGCGCCTCCCGGGCTCGGGCCTGCGCGACGCGCACATGCAGTGGGACTTCTGGACCCTGCGTCCGGAGACCGCGCACCAGGTGACCTGGCTGATGGGCGACCGCGGCATCCCGGCCACCCTGCGCCACATGGACGGCTTCGGCTCGCACACCTACCAGTGGATCAACGAAGCGGGCGAGCGCTTCTGGGTGAAGTACCACTTCAAGACCGACCAGGGCATCCAGACCCTGACCCAGGCCCAGGCCGACGAGCTGGCCGGTAAGGACGCCGACTACCACCGTCGCGACCTGTACCAGGCCATCGAGAACGGTGACCACCCGAGCTGGACCCTGAAGGTCCAGATCATGCCGGTCGCCGAGGCGGAGAACTACCGCTTCAACCCGTTCGACCTGACCAAGGTCTGGTCGCAGCAGGACTACCCGCTCATCGAGGTCGGCCGCTGGACCCTGAACCGCAACCCTGCGAACTACTTCGTGGACATCGAGCAGGCCGCCTTCGCGCCCTCGAACGTGGTTCCGGGCATTGCCTTCTCGCCGGACAAGATGCTGCTGGGCCGCGTGTTCGCTTACGCCGATGCGCACCGCTACCGGATCGGCGCCAACCACGCGCAGCTGCCGCCGAACCGCGCCAAGGCCGCGCCGGTGAACTCGTACTCGCAGGACGGCCAGATGCGGTTCTCGCACAATGCCGCCAGCGTCCCGGTGTACGCGCCGAACTCCTTCGGTGGCGCGCACGCCGACCCGGCCCGCGCCATCGACGACGGTGCGTGGGAGTTCGACCCGAGCATGACCCGCGCCGGGTACATCACCCACCGCGAGGACAACGACTTCGCGCAGGCCGGCACGCTGGTCCGCGAGGTCATGGACGACGCGCAGCGGGATCGCCTGGTGGCCAACGTCTCCGGCCACATCCTCGGTGGTGTGCGTGAGCCCATCCTGAGCCGCGTGTTCGACTACTGGAAGAGCGTCGACGCCGATCTCGGCAAGCGCATCGAGGTCACGGTCCGCGAGCAGCTGGCCAAGTAGCAACACCTCGCAGAGACCCGCATCGCATTCGGCGATGCGGGTTTTTGCCATACTCGGCCGGTACGCAATGCCATCGGGAAAGCAATGCCACCGGCAACGAGGAGGTCCGATGCGAATCGGCGAGCTGAGCAAGGCCAGTGGCGTGTCCACCCCGACGATCAAGTACTACGTCCGGGAAGGGCTGCTGCCCAAGGGCGAGGCGACCGGCCCCAACCAGGCGCAGTACGACGACGCCCACCTGCGCCGGCTGCACCTGATCCGCGCCCTGATCGACGTCGGCGGCCTGTCCATCGCCTCGGCCCGCGATGTGATCGCGGCCCTGGACGATCCGGATCTCGGCACCCACAAGATCCTCGGCGTGGCCCAGCACACCGCCACCCGCTCGATCGCCTTCTGCGACACCGAATCCCGCACCGCGGCCCTGGCGGAGGTGCGGGCCATGCTCGATCGCCTGGGCTGGCGGGTCGGCCGCGACAATCCGGCCGTGCACACGGCGGCGGAGGTGATCGGCGCGCTGCGGCAGCTCGGCCACGGTGAGATCGCCGACCGCGTCGACGAGTACGCCCGCGCCGTGGAACCGATTGCGGAGCTGGACATGTCGGTGTTGAGCGGCCATACCGACATCGACGGCATGGCGGAGACGGTCGTGGTCGGCAATGTGCTCGGCGACGAATTGATCAGTGCCCTGCGGCATCTCGCGCAGACCGATCGCTCGGCCGAATTCTTCAGTACCGCGCGAGAATCGAATCGGTGAGACGCTCGGCGACCGAGTCGTCGATGGGTGCGTGCCCGAGGAAAAACCGGTACCAGAACACCCCGTAGAACTCGTCGACCATCAGGCTCAAATCCGCGTCGTCCGGAATCTCCCCCCGCTCCTGCCCCCGTGCCAGCACCGCATGCACCGCGTCCCGCCGCTGCGCGGTGAAGGTCCGCAGCAGTTCGGCCAGATGCGGATCGTGCGCCGACTCGCGCAACAGCGTCCGCAGCGCGGGCGCGGTCGAAGGTTCTTGTGCGCCACGGAATGTCGCCGCGATGATGGCGTTCAGATCCGCCCGCACCGACCCGGTGTCGGGCGTGGGTACCTGCAGCTGTGACCGCTCGGTGAGCGCGTCCAACAGCAGCGCGCCCTTGGACGGCCACCACCGGTAGACGGTCTGCTTGCCGACCCCGGCCGCCCGCGCGATCGCGTCGATGGTGACCGCCGCGCCCTCGGATTCACCGAGCAGTCGCAGGGCCGCGTCGAGGATGGCCTGGTGGGTGGCCTCGTTGCGGCGTCGCCCGGTGTGCGGTCGTTCGTGAGGCACACATCACTCCTTTGTCGAGACTAAAAGTCTCGGTTTATGCGTTGTCGAGACTGTCAGTTCCGTAAGAATAGACGGACAGCGACAGAGAGGTTTCCGACAATGACCACAACACCGCGCGTCGTCGTCATGGGTGGCAGCTCCGGCATCGGCGAGGCCACCGCCACCACCTTCGCCACCGGCGGCGCCGAGGTCGTCATCACCGGCCGCGGCCGCGACAAGCTGGACGCGGCTATCGAACGGATCGGTGGCAAGACCACCGGGTATGCGCTGGATGCCACCAGCCAGGCGGACATCGACGCCTTCTTCGCCCAGGCCGGAACCATCGACCACCTGGTCATCGCGGTCAGCGGCTCGGCGGGCAGCGGCCCCTTCCTGGATCTCGACCTGGATCAGCTGGCCGCCGGTTTCGACGGCAAGTTCTGGCCGCAGGTACGGATCCTGAAAGCCGCACTCCCGCATATGGAATCGAACGGCTCGGTCACCCTGATCACCGCCGGTTCGTCCCGCTCGGCCTTCCCCGGCACCGCGGGCCTGGCCGCCATCAACGGCGCGCTCGACGCCATGGTCCCGCCGTTGGCCGTGGAACTCGCCCCGCTGCGCATCAATGCCGTCTCCCCGGGCGTCATCGACACCCCGTGGTGGGACCGGGTTCCGGAGGCGCAGCGTCAGGCCCTGTTCGACGGCTTGGTGGCGACCACCCCGGTGGGTCGTGTCGGCCGCCCGGAGGACATCGCCCGCGCCATCCACATGCTGGCCACCAACGGCTTCATCACCGGCGTGGTGCTGGACGCCAACGGCGGCACCAGCCTGGCGACGGGCCGGTAATACCGAATCAGTCTGTGCGGTCGGTCATTTCCCGGCCGCCGCACGACTGCGTCGAAATTCCAACCCGTCCAGGATGAGGCCGAGCTCGGAGTTGTAGAAATCGTCCCTGGACCGCGCGGGATCGAGCTCCCGATAGACGTCGTAGCGCTTCGCGACGTGTGGGTAGCCCTCCACCGCCTGCACCGACATGGACATCATTTTGCCGAACCATTCCTTCTCGCTCAGCCCACTGCGGGAAACGCTGGTGAGCATGGCGGTTTCGGGGCTGGTGGAGCCGATGACGAAGGCCCAGAGGGCATTCGAGGCGCGGTCTGCTGTCGCATCGTCGAAGCCCGCCGCCTCGAGGATCGCGAGCATGGTGTTGGACAGGTGCATGAGATTCGGGCCGAGGTAGGCGAGTCCGGCTCCGGTCATGGCGATGCTCATCCAGGGATGGCGCAGGATGGTGTCGCGGATATCGCGGGCCATGGCGTGCAGATCGGCGCGCCAGTTCTCGGCTGCGATGGTGGCGGGCACGGGGACCTCGCCGAAGGCCGCGTCGATCACCAACTCCAGGATTTCGTCCTTGTTGGCGACGTGCGTGTAGAGCGAGGTGGCCCCGGCATTGAGTCGGGTGCCGAGCTTGCGCATGCTGAGCGCGTCATAGCCCTCGGTGTCGAGCAGGGCGAGCGCTTCCCTGATGATCTGGTCCCGGCTGAGTGCGGGCTGGTCACGCCGCTCTCGCTGCGGTCGGGTCCACACCGACGAGAACTCCTGCGCATTTGCCGCCATGTGACTCTTCCTCCTTCGTCCACGGAACAGCATAACCCCAGCTAGAACGCCGTTCGTATGACCGTACACCGTTCCCTCTTGCGAACACTGTACGGCGACCGTACAGTGTTCGACAACGCCGCACGGTGTGCGGACAAGCTTCTCGAAGGGGACGTGAAATGACTGCCGAAAACGTGACCGAGGCGCCGACATCGCCTGTGGCCGAACGCAATCCGAAGCGCTGGCTGATCCTGGTCGTGCTCTGCCTGGCCTCGCTGGTGCTGGTGATCGACAACATGGTCCTCACCGTCGCGCTACCGGAGATCGCGGTCGACCTGCACGCCGGTCCGCAGGCCCTGCAGTGGGTGATCGATTGCTACATCCTGGTTTTCGCGGGCCTGCTGCTCACCTCCGGCAGTCTCTCCGACCGCTTCGGCCGCAGGCTGGTGATGGTGCTGGGCCTGGTCCTCTTCGGCGCGGCCTCGCTACTCGCCGCCTACGCCACCACCTCGGGCATGCTGATCACCGGCCGCGTGATTATGGGTATCGGCGGCGCGCTCATCATGCCGAGCACGCTGTCCATCCTGATCACCGTGTTCGACGAGGTCGAACGCCCCAGGGCGATCGCGGCGTGGACCGGTGTGTCGGTGCTGGGCATGGTCGGCGGCCCGGTGCTGGGCGGCGTACTGCTCAACCACTTCTGGTGGGGTTCGGTGTTCCTGCTCAATGTCCCGATCGCGGCGATCGCCATCGTGGCGGCCTTCGGCCTGATGCCGGAATCCAAGGGCTCGATCCGGCCCACCGATCTGCCGGGTATGGCGCTGTCGGTCGTGGGCATGGTGGCGCTGGTGTGGAGCATCATCGAGTTTCCGACCAAGGGCCTTGCGGGCACCTGGGTTTCGATGCTCATCGCCGCGATCGTGCTGGCGGCCTTCATTGTTCGTGAGCTGACCGCCGAGCACCCGATGGTTCCGCTGTACCTGTTCCGCAACCGCGTCTTCACCGGCTCCAGCTTCTCGCTGGTGCTGGTCACCTTCGCCAATGCCGGTCTGACCCTGCTGCTCACCCAGTACCTGCAGTTCGTGCTCGGCTACTCGCCGATCAAGACCGCGCTGGCCTTCACCCCGCTGGCCATTGCCGCCCTGCTGTTCAACGGTCTCGGCGCGGGACTGGTCGCCAAGCTGGGGGCGCGTCCGGTGACCCTCATCGGCATGGCGGTGCTGGCCGCGGGCTCCGGCGCGCTGGCCGCGCTGACCGTCGACTCCGGCTTCTGGGCCGCGGCCCTGGCCATGGCGGTGCTGGGTGCGGGTGCCGGTCTGGCCATGCCCGCCGCCATCGGCGCGCTGATGGGCGCCATCCCGCCGGAGCAGGCGGGTGTCGGCTCGGCCCTCAACGACACCATCCAGCAGACCGGTGGCGCGCTGGGTGTGGCCGTGCTGGGTGCGGTGCTGGCCGGAACCTACACCGGCGGAATGCCTTCCGATGCCCCGGCCTTCGCTCGTGACAGCATTGCGGGAGCCTTCGCCAGCGGCAACTCGGCCTTGTTGGCCGTGGCCCGCGAGGCGTACACCCACGCCATGTCGGTCACCTTCCTGGCGGGCGGCGCGGCCATCCTGACCGCCACGGTGATCGCCTTCTTCCTGATGAAGGGCGCGAAAGCGGCAGGGCCGGAAGGGATTCCGGCCGGAGAGCCGGAACTGGTCGAAGCCCGGTAACGAACGAGACGAATCCGCCCCCGGCAACCTGCCGGGGGCGGATTCGTTGGTCTTACGCTTGCCCCTTCGAGGCCTTCGTCGCCACCCCGGCGACCGCCACCAGCACCCCGAGAATGCCGAGCCCGATCCCGAACCCCGGCTGCATGTCATCCGCCCATGCCAACAGGATGAAATGCATATTGGCCTTGGCCAGCAGCAGCGAGCCGAAGCCCAGGATGACCATCCAAACGCCTACGCGCAGCACCGAAGAAACCCCCCGATCGAAATGAAATGTGCGGCGACAGCCTAACCGCAGTCGCCGACAAAAGTCAGTCGAGTAATTGCTCGATGCGGGCGGTGCAGAATCCGGTGATGTTCATTTCCGGCGGCAGTTGCACGCGATGTGTCATGCGCAGCAGCGGAACCGACAGCAGCGCCGCCGAGAAGATCTCCTGGTACGCGAGATTGCGCACCCGCTCTCCGGTGATCTTCTCGTAGTAGGAGATGGTCTCCGCCCGCGACGGCGTCCCCGGGAGAGCCGCATGCCCTTCGTACTCGCTGCAGGCCCAGTCCAGGAACAGCATCCACGCCAGATCCGATTCGGGCGCCCCGAGATGCGCGATCTCCCAGTCCAGCACGCCGCGCACCCGGAAATCGCTGTCGTACAGGATGTTCGACATGCGAGCGTCACCCCAGCACAGCGCGATCCGCTCCGGCTCGTAGAGGTTGTCCCGCAGGTACGCGACGGCCCGCCGATAGATCTCGGGCGCATCACCTTCGCAGGCCCAGGACAGTGCGGCGTCGAGGTAGTTCACCCCTTGCTCGATGACCCCCGCGCCGCGCTCGGGAAACGCCAGGAACTCCAATCCCAGCTCCCGCCAATCCAGCTGATTGACCTCCGCGATGGTGTCCACGCACCCCCACCACATGCGCTCGCGCTGCCCCGGCGTGGCCTCGAAGTAGGTCCCCGCCACGTGATACGACGGATAGTCGCTCGGCGCCTGCCCTTCCAGCCGGTTCATCACGAAATACGGACTCCCGAGCGGATTCTCGCCGCGCTCCAACCAGGCGACGCCCGGCACCGGGAGACCGGTCGCGGCCAGCCGTCGCATGACCAGCACCTGCCGCAGTAGGTCGTAGTCGGGAAACAGCGACAGATCCGGCGGCCGCCGCAGCACCAACGGTGTGTTGTCGTCACCGTCCTGAATCTCGAAAAGATAGGTCTCGGTGGCGAACCCGCGCTCGGTACGGGACACATTGCGAACCCGTGCCGCCTCCGATACCGGAAGATGCTCGCGCACCGCCGGTTCCAGTGCCTCGCCCAGCTGCTCTGCCGGAATTCGGTTGGTGCTCACCGTCAGAACCCCGCGTACCCGTAGCGCGCATTGCGCCCCATGAACACCATTTCGACCAGCCCGTACCCGACCTTGCCGTCGGTCTCGATCCGGCAGAAGGTCTCGCTGAGCATGCTGACCTGGCGCAGATCGGCGGTATCGGTGAGATCGGCGGTGAAGCCGTCGCTCCAGTCGGCCCCCTTCCACAGCCCCGAGGCGTACCCGCGGTAATGGTCGTATCCCGCTATCCCGGGCCAGAAGTCGGAGATCGGCGTAATCCGGAATTCCCGCTCCCGCCCGTCGGCCGAGCGCACGGTGAAGCTGCCGCCGCTGACGATCCGGAAGTCGTCGCGGAAGGTCAGCGCGTGCTCGGTGCCGATGATCGGGGTCGCCTGCCCGCCGGCGTCGAGTGGCGCCAGCACGGTCCCCTCGAAGTGCCAGCGTTGTCCGTCGGCGGTCTCGCGCTGCGCGAAATGCACCAGCTCGTCCTCGAATTGGAAGATGCCCATGTAGTAGAGGACCCCGTCGGGGATCTCGCCGGGCTGTAGCCCCTCGCCTTCGCCGAGACTGCCGCCGCCCCCGCCGTGGCGGGTGCCCCAGGAGTGATCGCGCCCGAACCACCAGGTCTCCGGGTCGATCTCGAACCGGGTGCCCTCGACCTCGAGCCAGCCCGCGATGCGCCCGTTCTGGTAGTACCGCCGGGCGTCCTCGCGGACCCGCCCACGAGTGCGGAAGAACGCGGGTTCCTGTTCGTAGGCGGGGAACTGTCCGTCGAAGTCGAGGTGCAGTCGCACCCCGTGCCCGTTGTCGCCGAGGGTGGCGCGCACCTTGCGTAGCGGTTCGACGACCTCGTAGGTGAACGGCCCGACGGTCCAGTCCGCGATGCCGTCGTAGCGGCCGCCGATCTCGCGCGAGAGCCGAACCACGTGCGCGGTCTTACCGCCGATGGTCACCATGGCGTAGGCGTCGAGCACATTGCGGTTGGGGTAGCGCGCCATGCCGGTCATCACGCTGAGCTCACCGGTGGTGTCGAAGCCGTACAGCACGACGCGTTCGGTCCAGCGCAGATCGCTCTGCTGCACGTGGTCGAAGGTGGTGGCGAGTTGGTGGGCGAGCAGTTCGTCCTGCGGCGTCAGCATGCGACGGTCCTCCTGAATTAGAATACGCGGCGCAGCGTATTTCAATTACACCCACGATGTAACCTGTTTCAGAATTTCCACCGTTTCCAGCAGGAGGGGAACCCGCCGTGACCCAGGCGACCGCCCGCACCGGCCCCGGCCGCCCGCGTGACCCGCACCTGGATGCCCAGGTACTCAAGGCCGCCCAGGAACTCCTGGTCCGCGACGGCTACCAGGCCACCACCATCGCCGCCGTGGCCCGGCGCGCCGGTGTCGTCACGACGTCCATCTACCGCCGCTGGCCCGGCAAGCGGGCCCTGGTGGAGGAGGCCGTGTTCGCGCTCGACTCGGAGAACCATCCGGTCCCCACCGGTGATCTGCGCGCGGACCTATTGGCCTGGACGCGCCTGTTCCTCGCCGCGGCCGCGCATCCGGCGGCCCGCTCGGCCATCCCCGGCCTGCTCTCGGAATATCACGACGATCAGGAGAGCTATCGCCGCCTGCTCGACGGTGGTGAGCGTCCGACCATCGCGGCGCTGCGCGAGCTGCTCACGGCCGCAGCCGATTCCGGTCAGGCGGCGCCGGATTGCGATGTCGAGGCGATCTTCGAGTTCCTGCGTGGCGCGACGCTGATGCGCGCCCTGACCCACGGCACCGAGGATGCCGACCACTTCAGCCGCCGCATCGCGGACGCGCTGTACGCGGTCGCGCAAACTTCCACGTCAGACTAGGCCCCACCAGTAGATCAGGCAGGCCAGCACGAAGACGACCACTGTTTCCATCGTCAATCCCAATCTTCTTGGCGCTCTTGCCCTCAATGATGCCGTGCATCGGGCACCGGAGGCCACATATCGGACGAACAAGATCGCTGATCGTTAGCCTCGGACGCGAAGAACCCGCTGTTATCCGCCACCCCTCGTGGGTGGATAACAGCGGGTCCGCGCTGGCCTACCACCCCCTTCGCGGTAGGCCATGCTCCCGAATCGAGTACCGGTTGGTTGGTTTGCTGTGGGTCGACCCACCACCCCTCGTGGGCGGGTCGGCCCCAGCGTCCCCACCCCCGGATGGTGGCTCGTTGGGTCCGCCGTGTGTTCCGGCGTTGACACAACGATGCCCAGCCGCGCTTGGCACGGCCTTAACAAGATCTTGTAGTTGCGAATAGTCCTGGCAAGGACCTGTTTTCGGCGATTTCGCCGATCATGAACACTCAATTGCGGACCTCACGGCCAACTTTCAGCGTGTAGAGCAGGGCCGCCGCGGCGGTGAGCGCGAGGAGGACATACCCGAACGAGTAGTCGTGCCGCGAGCTGTAGACCAGCCCCATGACCAAGGGCGGGAAGTAGCCGCCCAATCCACCTGCAGCACCGACCAGTCCGGTTACCGTGCCCACCCGCGCCGGTTCCACCAACCGGGCGATCAGTGCGAACACGCCACCCGTGCCGAGTCCGAGGAAGAACGCCATCAACACCAGCGCGGTACCGGCGGGCAGTTCCGGGCCGGGCTTGAATGCCAGCACGATCGCCATGATCGCCGTGCCCGCGAAGGAGACCATCAGCACCCGCGCCGGTCCGATCTTGTCCGACAGCGTGCCGCCCAGCGGCCGCGCCAGCACGCCCGCGATCGAGAAGCCCGCCGTCCGCAGTCCCGCATCCGACTGGGAGAACTCGTAGACGTTTTTCAGCACCGTCGGCAGATAGGTGGAGAACGCCACGAACCCGCCGAATGCGACCGCGTACAGGAACGAGCCCTGCCAGGTGGCCTTGAGCTTCAAGGCATCCCGGATGCGCGGCAGCGCCGGCTCGGTGGCCGGTTTCCACTCCGGCGAGTTGCGGCTGAACAGCCACATCACCGCGCCCAGCACCGCCAGCGCGACGGCCATCAGCACGTGGGTCTGCGCCCGCCCCAGATGGTCCACCAGGCGCGGGGTGAACAGCGCCGACAGCGCCGTGCCGCCCATGCCGAGACCGAACATGCCGGTGGCGAAGCCGCGCCGGGCCGGTTCGAACCAGGAGTTCACGAACGGGATGCCGACCGCGAAGGAGGTGCCGGGGATGCCCAGGAAGAAGCCCCAGAGGATCAGCGCCGCAAAGGAATTCGACCAGCCCACCAGCAGGGTCGGAATGATCGACACGAAGCAGATGACGGTGAACATGAGGCGCCCGCCGAACTTGTCGGTGAGCACACCGGCCGGGATCCGGCCCAGCGAGCCGACCAGTACGGGGGTGGCGACCAGCAGGGACTGCTGGCCGGGGGACAGGCCCAGCTGCTTGGTATAGCTGCTCGATAGCGGACCAATGAGATTCCAGGCCCAAAAGGTCAGGCCGAAGGCCAGTGTTGCGAGTGTCAGATTTCTCGCGTTCATCCCCTTTGTCTAGCAGATATGCAGGTAGAACGCGCCTAAATTGGGCCATTCCGGCGCGCCTCACGAGGTCGCGCCGCCCCGTCCGCACCATGTCTGCTGTCAGATTGCGGAACTCCCAGGAGGAGCATGTGAAGTTGTGGCGATCCCGGCAAAGCCGTGCAGCGCTGCTGCCGACATTGACGGGTGTGCTCGCGTTGGCCGGAACCATCGTCGGGCCCGGCGGCCCCGCGATGGCCGACCCCCTGTCCGACCTTCCCCTCATACTCGATGTCAGCACTCCGCACGATGGGCCCTGCAACGGCCCGCTACACGGCACCACCGCCGTCTATTTCCCGCCGGGCGTCCCGGCCCACGCCGAGGTGGAATGGCGAATCCTGGGCGGCGGCCAGCCGATTCGCAGCGGCATCACCGTGGTGCAGAACGAGGTGATGACCGTCGGCTTCGACATCCGCCGCGACGAGCTACCCCCCGACGGCCTGCTACGCGTGGACGCCCGCGCCCGCGTCCCCGGCGGTGACGTGAGCGGCTACGGCAAGCCCTGGAGTTTTCGGGTGAACCGGGAATGCCGTCCGCTGCATGTGGTTTCGGTCGGCGACTCGGTGCTGTGGGGCCAGAACCTGGACAAGGATCGCACCTTCGCGGACCTGTTCGCCGAGACGCTCGGCACCCGCATCGGTCGCAAGGCGCAGCTGCACGACTACACCAGTTCCGGCGCCACCCTCGATTCCCCCGCACTGCATCCGAACTGCCCGACCGGCGCCGACGCCACCCTCGATGTCTTCTGCCAGCTCGAACAGGCCGCGGCCGACGCCACCGCCAACGGCTACCAGGTGGATCTGGTCGTCATGGACGGCTGCCTCAACGACCTGGACCCCTTCTTCGGCATTCCGGTCGGTGTCACGCCCGGCACCCAGGACCTGGCCGCCGCCGTGCGCCGCGAATGCGCCGGGGTGGGCGCGGAATCGGAGAATCCGGCCGCGACCGTCCCCTACTTCAGTGGCGCCAAGCTCGGCTACGGCGGGCGCGGCGCCCGCGAGGCCGTGCAGGCCGCCCACACACTGCCCGGCGCGCCGAAGGTGCTGCTGGGCGACTATTTCCACGGCTACGACGCGGGCCGGGTGCCGCAGGGGCTGACCCAGCGCTGGTCGGAGTTCGTGCGGCTGTCGGGGGAAGCGTTCCGGCAGGCGGTGACCGATGCCAATGCCGCAGCGGGTGAGGCCTTCGCGGCCGCCGCCGACGGCCTGTTCACCCAGGATGCCGTGCAGACCGGGGATCGGCGACCGGCCATGAATCCACTGGGCGACGAGGCAATCTCGCTGCGTCAGCTGGCCTGCCCCCGGCCGGGCGAGCTGCCGCAGTGCCTGACCGTCCCGGCCGCCGGACAGCCCGATACCGACGGTGCGCGCAAGTACGCCGAGGCGTTCCTGCTGAATCCGCGGCTGGCCGAATGGTTCGGCGGCGGTGAGCCGCTCGGTGACGGCTTCACCACGTCCCGGACGAAGGTGGATGCGGGTACCCCGGTCGTCTTCGACGCCAACCCGGCCGGAGCCGCGATCCGCCAGTACGACTGGTATTTCGGTGACGGCTCGCACGAGACCACCACCGACCCGGTGACTTCCCATGCCTATTACGGCCGCGGCCCACAGCTGCCGCGGCTGGTGGTGACCGATATGACCGGTCATCGCAGCCTGTTCGAGCTGGACCGGCCGATCACGGTCGGCTAGCGCAGTGCGGCTACCAGGTCGGCGATCGCGGTATCGGCGACCTGGTAGCCCGGGAAGTAGCAGCAGACACGGGAAGCGTTGTCCCCGAACCTCGTTCGGATCTGCGCGGCGCACTCGGCGGACGTCCCGCTGACGGTCAGCGCATCCACCATCGAATCATCGATCAGCCCCGCCATCTCCCGCCACCGCCCCTGCTTGGACAGCAGATTGAGCTCCGGTTGCAAGTCCGCCCACCCCTCGACCTCCAGCACCGGGCGATACGAGGGCGTGGAACCGTAGAACGCCAGCAGATTCCGCACGGCCGATCGCGCGGCGGCCAGTTCCTCCGGCGAATCACCCATGGCCACAATCGCTTCCACGATGATCTCGAATGGCCGCTCGGACCCCGCCAGCCCCTTGTCCACCGCCGCCAGCGTCCGCTCCCGGAAATGCCGCTCGGTATTGAACGGCATGACCAGCAGTCCATCCGCCACCTGCGCCGCCATCTCGGTCATCCGCGGCCCGAGCGCCCCGACCAGAACCGGCGGCGCCCCATACGGATTCGGCCCCGGATCGAACTGCGGCGTCATCAATGTGTGCCGCCAGAACCGCCCCCGATAGTCCAGCCGTTCCTTCTCCTGCCACGCCCGCAGAATCGCCTGCACCGCCAGCACGGTGTCCCGCATCCGCTCCACCGGCTCCGACCAGGTACTCCCGTACCGCCGCTCGATATGCGGCCGGATCTGACTGCCGAGCCCGAGTCGAAACCGCCCGCCCGACAATGCCTGCAGATCCCACGCGGTATGCGCGAGATGCATTGGACTGCGCGGAAACGCCATGGCCACATTGGTCATGAGGTCGACTCCGGCATCCGCGGCCAGGCTCAACGGCAGGAACACGTCGTGCGCGCCTTCGAAGGTGAACACGCCGTCCACCCCGGCTGCCCGCAACTCCCTTGCCCGCGTGGCAGATTCGGCCAGCGGTGCGTTCAGCCAGACATCCACGGGTAGGGACACGATGACTCCTTGGCAGGGTGGTGGCATACAACAGCCCCGAGCCGAGAGGTAGCAGGCCCGGGGCTGTTCCGGATCGACGGTGGTCGTGAGCCGTCGATCCGCGCGGAAGAGCTACCAGGGAAGTAGCAGCACTCCTCCGCCGTCTGTACTCAGCCGATCAGTTCGGCTGCCTTCTCACCGATCATGTAGCTCGGCGCGTTGGTGTTGCCGCCGGTGATGCTCGGCATGATCGAGGCGTCCGCGACGCGCAGCCCCTCGATGCCGTTGACCTTCAGCGTCGGGTCGACGACCGCGCGCTCGTCCACGCCCATGCGGCAGGTGCCGACCGGGTGGTAGATGGAGTGCACGCGGTTGGGCAGTTCGCGCCGCAGCGCGGTCTCGTCGGCCCACTCCTGGCCCGGGAAGAAGTTCTCGGTGATGTCGCTCGCGATGCTCTTGTGCGACATGACTTCCCGGATCATCCGGATGCCCTCGATCAGGAACTCGGTGTCCCACGGATCGGTCAGGTAGCCGGGGTCGATGAGCGGCGAAGCGAACGGGTCCGCCGAGGCCAGCTTCATCTCGCCGCGGCTCTTCGGGTAGATGAGCGACGGCATGACGGTGAGCGCCGGGCGGCGGTCCACCAGGTGCAGCTTGTCCTCGTCCTGGTTGGGCGTCGGGTAGCTCCACGGCAGGGTGTGGATCTGCATGTCCGGGTGGTCGCCGGTGGCGAACTTGGTCTTGACGAAGCCCGCGGCCTCGAAGACGGTGCGGCCCATGAAGGAGCTGCCCGGATTGCGCATCTCCTTGAGGATGCCGCGCGCGAAATAGGTGGGGATGCCGCGGTGGATGGCCTTCTTGGACACGAAGGTCATCGGCACGAACAGGTGGTCGTGCAGGTTCTGGCCGACCGGCAGGTCCGCGACCACGTCGATGCCCATTTCGCGCAGGTGCGCGGCCGGGCCGATGCCCGAGAGCATGAGCAGCTGCGGCGAGCCGATGACACCGCCGGAGACGATGACCTCCTTGGCCGCCCGCACGATCCGGCGCTGCCCGTTCTTCTCGGCGATCTCGACGCCGATGGCGCGGCCATTCTCGATCACCACGCGGGTGGCCTGCACATGCGTGAGCACGGTCAGGTGCGAGTTCGGCATATTGGTGATGAAGCCGCGCGAAGAGCTGTAGCGGACACCATCTTTCACGCTCTGCTGGAAGATCGACAGACCCTCCTGCGACGCACCGTTGTAGTCCTTGATGATCGGCGCGCCGAGGGTCTCGGACGCGGCGGTCATGAATTCCTCGGCGATCGGCGTGATCTCGCGCGGACGCGTCACCTCGATCGGGCCGCCGGTGGCGCGGTAGTCGTCGGCGCCGTCGACCCAGTTCTCGAGTCGCTTGTAGGCGGGCAGGATCTCGTCGTAGCTCCAGCCGGTGTTGCCCTCGGCCGCCCACGAGTCGAAGTTGGCCTTGTTGCCGCGCACGTAGAGCATGCCGTTGACGGAGCTCGAGCCGCCCAGCACCTTGCCGCGCGTCATGGGGATGAGGCGGTTGTTGGCGTGCTTCTGCGGGACCGAGTACTGCTTCCAGGTCACCAGCTTCTTGAGCTGGGGGACCGTGTGGACCATCGAGATCATGCCGGGGCGGGTGACCAGCTGGGTGTTGTCCTTGCGCCCGGCCTCCAGCAGGATCACGCTCGCGCCGCGCTGGGCGAGCCGACCGGCCAGCACCGCACCGGCGCTACCTGCGCCTACGACGACGTAGTCGGCCTCGTTCGCTGAGCCCGGGGAAGCGGTCATATCAGTTACCTCATCTTCGAGTGTGCCTGGCATCACTGTAGAACAAGTTCTAGTCTGCCGATCCGCTGGACGCAATGTCCAGTGGCAAGATCAACTGGCTGGAAACGCTGCCCCGCCGCAGGTCGGCGTGGTTCAATCGTTGTGAAACACGTTCCAATTTCGTGATCATAGTGGCACCATGCCCGAGGAGGAACAGTGTCTGTTCCGTCATTGCCGGCCGGCTTCGATTTCACCGATCCCGCGCTCTGGGCCGACCATAGTCCCGCCGAGGAGTTCGCGCTGCTCCGGCGAACCGCGCCGGTCTGGTGGAACGCGCAGACGCCCGCTCAAGCCGCGCCCATGGACGACGACGGCTACTGGGTCATCACCCGGCACGAGGACGTCAAGGAGATCTCGCGGCGACCGGAACTCTGGTCCTCGAATCTCAAGGGCTCCATCATTCGTATGCCCGCCGACTCCGAACCCGCACAGCTGGAACTGGGTCGCGAAGCGCTGCTGGTGAATATGGACCCCCCGAAGCACACCAAGATTCGCCGGATCGTCTCCAAGGGATTCACCCCGCGTGCCATCGAAGGTCTGCGTGCGGCCCTCACCGAACGCGCCGGGAAAATCGTGCGCGAGGCCAAGGCCGCGGGCAGTGGGGATTTCGTCGAGCAGGTGGCGTGCGAACTGCCGCTGCAGGCCATCGCGGAACTGCTGGGTGTGCCGCAGGACGACCGGCACAAGCTGTTCACCTGGTCGAATCAGCTACTGAACTACGACGATCCGGAATTCGCGGGCAACAATATGACCGCCAATGCCGAGCTGCTGGGATACGCCTACAACATGGCCGAACAGCGCCGGGCGCAACCGGCGGGGGATATCGTCAGCCAGTTGGTGAACGCCGACGTGGACGGCGAGATGCTGGGCTCGGACGAGTTCGGATTCTTCGTCATCCTGCTGTCGGTGGCGGGCAACGAGACCACGCGCAATGCCATCGCGCACGGGATGAAAGCCTTTGTGGACAACCCGGATCAGTGGGAGCTGTACAAGCAGCACCGCCCCCGGACCGCGCCCGACGAAATCGTGCGTTGGGCGACCCCCGTCACGGCCTTCCAGCGCACCGCGGTGCACGACACCGAACTCGGCGGGCAGAAGATCCTGGAGGGGCAGCGGGTCGGATTGTTCTACAGCTCCGCCAACTTCGACGACGAGGTGTTCGAGCGGCCCTTCGAATTCGATTGCACGCGCGATCCCAATCCGCATGTCGGGTTCGGCGGCACCGGGAATCACTTCTGTGTGGGCGCGAATCTGGCGCGGCTGGAAATCGACCTGATGTTCAATGCCATCGCCGATGCCATGCCGGACATTGCCGAGGTCGCGCCGCCGCAGCGCTTGCGGTCGGGGTGGATCAACGGCATCAAACATTGGCAGGTGCGGTACGCCTGAACCGCAGCGTGCGCCGAACCCGTTCTATATTCGTGCTTGTGACCAATATTCGCGAGATTCCGCTGCGCACCCTGTCCGACAAGCCCACCACCCTGGCCGAGCTGGCCGGCGACAAGGTCGTGCTGGTGGTGAATGTCGCCTCCAAGTGCGGGCTGACCCCGCAGTACTCGGGTCTGGTCGAGCTGCAGCAGACCTACGGGCCGCAGGGATTCACCGTCGTCGGTGTGCCGTGCAACCAGTTCATGGGCCAGGAGCCGGGCACCGCCGAGGAGATCGCCGAATTCTGCTCGGCCACTTACGGTGTCGACTTCCCGCTGCTGGAGAAGAGCGACGTCAACGGGGAGGGTCGGATCGCGCTGTACAGCGAGCTGACCGCCACCGCCGACGCCGCCGGTGAGGCCGGGGACATCCAGTGGAACTTCGAGAAGTTCCTGGTCGGGCGGGACGGGGCGATCCTGGGTCGCTTCCGGCCGCGGACCGAGCCGAAGGATCCGGCCGTGACCGGCGCCATCGAGGCTGCGCTGTAATCAGCTCTGCGGCCGTGCGCGGCGTCGATACCGCACCGCGCACGGCTGTTGTAGCTGCACCACCATCGTGGAATGGTCGTCGCGGTAGCTGTCGGACGGCTGCGCCAGTTCGAATTCCCAGTCCCGCAACAGGATCGAGAAGATCGCCGGCAGCTGCGTGAGCGCGAAGGCCGCGCCCGCGCAACGGTCTGGGAAGGATTCCGGAATCCGGTTGGAGACGGCGGGACTCGCGGCCACCAGGTCACCGGGGGCGATGCGATGGCCGCACACCTCGAACTCCTCGCCGGCCACCCGCATGAGGATGATCAGCGGCGGATGCAGACGCAGGACTTCCTTGAGCACCGCTTCCAGGTTCGGAATCCGGCGCAGGGCGTGATAACTCACGTCGGAGCCGTCGACGTAGAGCGAATCCAGTTCGGCGACAACGGTGTTCAGTATGTCGGGATGCCGCAGTAGCTCGATGATCGTCCAGGCCGCGGTGCCGGACGTGGTGTGGTGCCCGGCGAACATCATCGAGATGAAGATCCCGGTGATCTCGCTGGCCGAGAAGCGAAGGTTGCCCTGCTCGTCGGTGACCGACACCAGCACGTCCACCATGTCCCGATCGTCCTTGCCCGTAGCGGGATTCGCGAGCCGCCCGGCCATGATGTGCCGGACCAGTTTCACCAGCTGCCAGCGTGCCTCGTCGCGGCGGCGGAAACTCTCGATGGGCGCATAGGGGTCCACGTAGCAGTAGGCGTCGGTGCCGCGCTCCAGCTCGTGATAGAGGTGTGCGAAGCGGCCGTCGAGTTCCTCGCGGAACTTGGTGCCGATCAGGCAGGCCGAGGACGTGTAAATGGTGAGTTCCGCGAAGAATTCGAGGAGATCGATCTCGCCCTCGTCACCCCAGCGGGCGACCATGCGGTCCACCTCGCGGGCGATGGTGGTGGCGTGGCCGCGCATCTGCTTGCGGAGTTCCGGCGGGGCATCGAAGTCCACGCTCTCGCCGAAGATGGGCTTCAGAAACGGGTATGCCGCAGCCTGATCCAGCTCGTCATCGCTCACGCGGAAGAAGAATTCGTCGGCTTGCGCGCCGGTCAGCAGGATGACTTCGCGATCGGCCAGACGGAACGAGCCGATGTCACCGCATTCGCGCCGGACCCGGGTCATCAGGGCGATGGGGTCGGTGCGGAACTCCTCGAGATGGCCGTGCTCGTGCTCGCCACCGGATACCGCGCGCGGCCGGGTCATCTGCGACCTCCCGGATAGACACCTGGCTTTTCAGGTTGTCAGCTTTTCAGCACGCGCAGTGCGGATTTCTCCATACGGTCGGCAATTTCGGCATACGAGGCGTAACCCATGCCCGCGCGCACCAGTGCGCCCGCGTAGATCATTTCCAGGGTCTCGACGAGTTCCGGATCCGCGTCGGGGCCGAGCGCGTCGATCAGCCGCCGCCGGATCTCGCTGCCGATGCGCAGCCGCAGGTGTGCGACATCGGGATCGGTACCCAATAGTGCGGCGGTCACGGCTCCGGCCAATGTCGGCTCGTCAGCGAGCAAAAGCGCGATCTGCCGCAGCACCGCCAGTACTCGCGTCGTCGAATCCGGCTCGGTCCCGGCGGGTGCGTCCGTGGCGGCCAGCCGCCGCCAGAACATCTCCGCCACCAGGTGTTCCTTGGACGAGAAATAGGTGTACGCGGTAGCCGTACCCACCCCGGCCTGCGCCGCCACCATGCGGACGGTCAGCCCGGCGAAACCCTCGCGCGCCAGCACATCCATGGCCGCCTGCGTCAACCGGTCCACGGTATCGGCCTGCTTCTGGGTGAGCCGCCGACGAGTGGCCTCCATGCTCACCGCTGAGCGGTCGGAAAGGGGATCAGACACGTGTCCGGATGCTACTATGGCCGAGCGTGCCTAGCAACTCGCGGTATGCGGGAACCGTATGAATGAGTGCGCTGGAGAAAGGCTTTCGAATGACTTCGCCCGCACTCACGGCCGTGCGCGGCGAATTGCCGGCACTCATCGAGCAAATGGGTGAAACGCTGACTGCGGACGAAGCCCAGGCATTACGCGAAGCCATCCGCGCCTACGTAGGCCAGGGCACCATCATCGAAATCACCGATCGCCCGGCCTCGATCTCCGGCACTGACGAGAACCCGGAGAACTGGCGCACCCCACTACGCCTCCTGCTGATCACCGCCCCCGACTCCGGCGCGGCCGCCGACCACGCTTACGACGATTGGGTCCACTGGATCGCAGGCGGCGGCCTCCTTGTCCTTCGTGCGGCCGATCACCTGTACCGCCGGGCGACCGCCAGTGGAAAGTTCCGCGACCTCGGCACCACCGGCAGCCTCCGCCTCCTTCAGCGCACCGCCGCCTGCGGCTGAAAGTCTGTCGGCTCTGGGAGTGGCGGCTCGATCGCCAATTCCTATATTTGCTAGGTATTTTCGCTGCGTGTTGCTTCAATCATGCTGTTGTGTCGCGTGATTCGAAACTATGATCGAATGTATGACTGATATCGCAGATGAGATGGCTACCGCGCACGCGGTCGTCGCTCAGCTGCGTGACGTGCACCAGCAGATTGCTGCTTTGCAGGCCGAAGAGATCGCGTTGATGACTGCGCTCTACCGGCTGCGTCGTGAACAGCAGCTCGATCTCGGGGTGAGCAACCTCAACGCGGGTGAGGACACTGCGACCGAAATCGGTATTGCGCTGAAGGTTTCGCAGGGCACCGCCGATGGGCTCATCGGGTTGGGTCTGGATTTGGAGAACCGTTGCACCACCACCCGTGAAGCTTTCGCCGCGGGGCGCATCGATCTGGCGCAGACGCGTGCGATCACCAAGTCGCTGTCCAACGCGTCCGATGAGCTGCTCGCCGAGCTGGAGCCGGGCCTGGCTGCATACGCGGAAAAGGCCGAGCCGCAGCGTATTCGCCGCACCGCTCGCCGCCGCCTGCTCGAAGCCGACCCCGCTGGTCAAGCCGCGCGCCGCAAGGCCGCCGAGGCCGACCGCTTCGTCTCGATCACCGCGCACGACGACGGCACCGCGATCCTCGACGCTGTCCTGCCCGCAGCTGGTGGCCAGGCGCTGTACGAGCGACTGCGGGAGATGGCGTCGGGGCAGTGCTGCGGCAAGGATCCGCGCACCGTGGCCCAGCGCCGAGCCGACGCGTTGGTCGCTCTCGCCGATGGCACCGGTCGTCTGGTGTGTCAGTGCGGCCTGGAGGATTGCCCGCGCGCGGTCGTCGGTGAGGCCCCGGTCGCGCGTAAAGCGCTTGTGCAGGTGGGTGTCTCGGCCGAGACCTTGGCTGGTTTGCAGGACAACCCGGCGCTGCTGTCAGGTCTTGGTGCCATCGATCCTGATTTGGCGCGTCAGGTCGCACGCCACGCCCGCTTCGAGGTCATCACCGACACCACCACCGCGACCGGCATGGTCGCCGACCAAAACACCAGCGATTCCACCGAATTGCGCTACCGGCCCGGTACCCGCACCGCCCGCCAGGCCCGCGCCATCGATGGGATCTGCCGTGCACCCGGTTGCCACATTCCAGCCGCTGCCAGCGATCTCGACCACCAATACCGCTTCGACCACCACAACCCGCAAGCCGGGGGCCACACCACCGAGGACAACCTTGCGGCTCGTTGCCGTCGTCATCATCGGCTCAAGACACTCGCCGACAACCACGTCAACGGGTGGGAGGTCCGCCACCACCCCGGGCGGGTGGTCGAATGGCGCACGCCCACCGGCGAATCGGTCACCACTGAACCCGAAGGCAGCCAATATCTCTTCCCGACCACCGCCGTCGAACCGGTCACCGCGGCCGGTGTCCCGGATGCCGAACCAACCGGGTCGATCTTCGATCCGGGGGTTGCGGTCAACATCATGACCGAGCTGGTGCAGGTCTACACCACCCCGGCGCAACGCCGCCAGCACGCACGCGCCCGTGCTTCGCGACGGGCTGGGATCAACATGTGATTCGGTGGCTCGAGACCAGGTAACTCGGGGGGAAGACTACTTGCGTGACTGTGCTGCAACGGGATTGCGTCTCGGTGGGATGTACCGGAAGTGTGGTTGCGTCGCCTGCCCTACCGGACTTTCGCTGACGCGGCTTGGGAGCCGTTACCTCGCCTACCAGCCGACGGACTGCACGGATCACCTTTCAGAGATCCGAGCACCCTTTCGTCTCGCTGCGCGGATGCGCTGGATCTCGTTGTCCGGGAAGAGTTCGCGTGGGTAGGCGGAGTGGGCGGTTGTTCGGAGCAGGATTGTGGTGCCGCGTGGTTGTAGGGATCGGAACTTCGAATAGGGGATTCGGGCGCGGAAGTTCGCGGTTTGAATTTCGAGCTCATTGTCACCGAAGTGGGTGGATACGGGGTGTCCGGCCGGAAATCCGGTCCGGTAGCTCTCGTCTACGTCACGCCACGTCAGTGCGATCGACAGGGCCTGTAGTCCGGCGAATGCGGCGGTGATGCAGAGCCCGATGATCAGAGCCGGTCTCATCGGTGGGAGCGCTCCAATTACCAGGTATGGCAATAGTGACAGCGCCAGGATCGGGATCGTGGAGCGCAATTTCTGCCACCGGTAGGCCGTGGCCAGCGTGCGTGCGGTGTCCGCCGTCGGAACGAAGACGGAAGTGGGGTTCTCCACTGGTGGAATCGGCGGTAGCGCAGGCAGATCCGTTGCCGCGGTGTTCCGGCCCTTGTGCTGGATCATCGCGATGGCCCAGTCCGGGAACAGTTCCCGCGCGTGGGCGAGGTAGAAGGCACCGTGGTGGATCACGATCACGCCGGGGCGATCGGTGTAAATCCGTTTGATCAGTGTGTAGTGGTACCTGATAGCGCCTCGGGCACTGACGAGTTCCACCGCGTCGGGTCCGAATCGGGAGGTGATCACCGTTCCCGGCGGGCTGGCGGCCGCGAGTTGCTCGGCCTGTTTCCAGGCCTTCTTGCCGCGCTGGACCATCTGGAGGAGCAATGTCATCGTGGCGATGAATCCGGTGAGCACGATCGCGCCCAGTCCCCAGAACCACACCAGTGCCACGGTGATCGCACCCCACACGGCACCGAAGGTGATCCACCTTTTTGGATTGTTGAACGCTCGCTGTACTACGGCACCGCTGAGCAGATGCGCCGTGTCCTCGCCCACGACAAAGGTCGCGTGGGGTGCCTCGTGGCTCACCGGCTGTTGGGGCATCGGGTTAGGCATCGGCCCCTGGTCAACTCCACTCACGCGCGGAAGCTTAGGGGTGACCATGCCGCATTGCAGACCGAGCGGTTTCGTGGGCTGGGCTTGTGGTTCCAGCCCACGGAACCGCGGGGGTCAGGGTTTGGTCAGGCCGAGGGGGACCAGTTTGTCGGAGAGGCGGTCCAGGTAGGCGAGGACTTCGGCATCGGATTTGTCCGGGAGGCCGTAGAGGACGTCGGTGACGCCGGCTTCGGCCCAGGCGGCTAGTTGGTCGGGGTTGGGTTTGAAGGCTAGGGCTACTACTCGGGGTTTGCCTTCGCGGCCCGCTTCTTCCCAGTGCTTCATGAGGAGGCTGGTGGAGGCGGAGACGTCGGATTCGGTGGGGGTGGTGATCCAGCCGTCGGCGGAGCGGGCGATCCACTTGAAGGTTTTGTCGGTGCCGCCGGCGCCGATGAGGAGGGGGATGTGGGATTGGGTGGGTTTGGGGTAGGCCCAGCTGGGGCCGAAGGTGACGAAATCGCCGGTGTAGGAGGCTTCTTCCTGAGTCCAGAGGGCGCGCATGGCCTCGATGTATTCCCGCAGCACGGTGCGGCGCTTGTTGCCGGGGACGCCGTGGTCGGTCAATTCGTCGGTGTTCCAGCCGAATCCGGCGCCCAGGGTGACGCGGCCGCCGGAGAGGTGGTCGAGGGTGGCGATCGTCTTGGCGAGGGTGATGCAGTCGCTCTCGGTGGGAAGCGCTACGGCCGTGGACAATTCGATGCGGCTGGTGACTGCGGCGGCGGTGCCCAGGGCGACCCAGGGGTCGAGGGTGCGCAGGTAGCGGTCGTCGGGGAGGTCGGCGGTGCCGGTGCCGGGGTGGTTGGCCGTGCGCTTGATGGGGATGTGGGTGTGTTCGGGGACGAAGAAGGAGTCGAAGCCTCGATCCTCGGCGGCTTTGGCGGCGGCCGCGGGGGTGATGCCGCGGTCGCTGGTGAACAGGACGATGCCGAAACGCATGGGGGAGGGTCCTTTCAGAGCTGCTTGGCGGCGGAGATACCGGCGCGGCGACCGTAGAAGCTGCCGTCGCCGAGGGAGCAGCCGGAGGCGTAGCCGCCCGCGCAGATGCCGGAGGTGACCCGGCCCGCGGCGTACAGGCCGGGGATGGGGTCGCCGGAGACGTGCAGAACGCGGGAGTCCAGGTCGGTGCGGAGGCCGCCGAGGGTGAAGCCGCCGGTGTAGCCGCGCAGGTCGTACGCACCGAGGGGGGTGCGGATGGGCTTCACCCACTCGGGCTTCTTGTTCAGGAACGGGTCGTTGCCCTGTTCGGCGTGGTGGTTGTAGAGGTCGATGGTGGACTGCAAGGTCTGCTCCGGCAGGCCCATATCGCTCTCCAGCTCGGCGACCGTCTCGGCCACCCAGGTGGGCGCGATGCGCAGGAACGACAGGGACGACTGGGTTTCCATCGCCTCCTCCAGTGCGATCTCGTCGATCACGAGGTACGCCTGGTTGCCCTGGTCCTGCAGGACCGCCTGGCCCATGCGACCCGCGTAGGTGTCCTCGGTGATGAAGCGCTGGCCGCGGCCGTTCACCAGGATGCCGCGGGCGACCAGCTGCGGGTCGACCACCAGGGCCACCTCGGTGGCGTCCATGTGCGCCAGGTCCGCGCCGAGGGCCTGCGCCACCTGGATGCCGATGCCGTCGTGTTCTTCGACGGTGGCGGTGGGGCGGCCGAGGATCTTGGGGGCGTACTGCTCGACCATGGCGTGGTTGTAGGCGAAGCTGCCGGTGGCCAGGACCACGCCGCGGCTGGCGCGGACGTTGACCGGCTTGCCGTAGCGGGTCGCGGAAACGCCGACGACGCGGCCGGTTTCGTCGACGATGAGGCGGCGCAGGCGGACGTCGTATTCGTGGCGGACGCCGAGTTCCTCCGCGCGCTGGGCGAGCGGCTCCATCAGCATGTAGCCGCCGCCCTTCTCACCCAGCTTCTTGTCCTTGGTCCAGGCGAGGTGGCCGCGGGGTGCGGGCGGGACGAGATCCTTGAACGGGGCGGAGTTCTCGCCGCCGGAGTACATCAGGCCCTGGTCGGCGGGCGGCTCGTAGCCGGGCTCGCCCCAGAACTCCTCCTTGAACGGGACACCGTGGGCGACAAGCCAATCGAAGTGATCCACGCTGCCTTGGCAGTAGTCGTGGATCTTGGCCTTGTCCACGCCGGGGCCGAGGGCCGCGGTGAGGAACTTCTCCATGTTCTCGACGCTGTCCTCGAAGCCCAGCTTCTTTTGCAGCGCCGTGCCGCCGCCCAGGTAGATGAAGCCGCCGGACATGGCGGCCGCGCCGCCCCAGCCGCCGGTGCGCTCCAGGACCAGGACGTCGGCTCCCGAATGGGCGGCCTCGATGGCCGCGCAGACTCCGGCGATGCCGAAGCCCACGACCACCACATCGGCCTCGTGGTCCCAGGTTTCGACCTCGCTGGCCGAAAGCGGCCGGACGGTTGCGGTATCCGCCATGTCTGTGAATTCCTTACTGCGGGTAGGGATTACTTCTTCTTGGCCAGTGTCTTGCGGATGGCGCCGTCGAGCTTGGTGGCGCTGGGCCAGCCCACATAGTGGGCCAGGAACACCGCGATCTCGCGCAGTTGGCCCGCGTCCAGTTCGCCGTTGCGCAGGGCCGCGCCGACCTGGATTTCGGCGATCTCCGCATTGCCCTGTGCGGTAATGGCTCCGAGCAGTAGTAGCCGCCGGTCGCGCAGGGACAGGCCGGGGCGGTTCCAGATGTCGGCGAACAGGTGGTCGACGGTGACCTCGTAGAACGGGTCGCCTTCCAGGTCGGGGAGGTCGAAGCCGTAGACCTCCGACATCTTCTTCAGGCCCGCCTGCCGGACCTCGGAGGGCTGCTGCTCGGTCATGACTGCTCCTTTGCTATCGGGCCGGGACCTACACCGAGTCCGTCGCCGAGGTCGTGTAGTGCGTGGTGTGCCAGTGGCAGATTCACGTCGAGCCGGGCAGCGAGATCGAGGGCCAATGCCAGGTCCTTCTCGCCGAGGTCGCGGACGTGGCCGAGGATGGGGAACCAGAAGTCGTCGGGTGCGACGGGGGCGGTGGTCTTGCGCAGCATGATCGCGCCGGGGCCACCGGTGTGCGAGTCGGAGTGGCGGACCACCTTGCCGAGGGCGGCGATGTCGAGACCGGCGGCCTCGGCCAGGCGCTGGGCCTCGGCGGCCGCGGTGAAGGCGACGAAATGCAGCAGGTTGCGGGCCAGCTTCATGCGGGTGCCCGCGCCGACGTCCCCGGCGTGGATGACCAGGGAACCGAAGCGGGAGAACGGGTCTCGGACGGCCTCGAAAGCCGCCGTGCTGCCGCCGACCATGACGGCGAGTGCGCCACGTTGGGCGGCCGGTGCGCCGCCGCTGATCGGTGCATCCACGAATTCGATGCCGTGCGAGGCGCATTCGGCGGCCAGCTCGACGGCGGTGCGGTCGCTGATGGTCGAATGCACGGCGAGCACCGTGCCGGGTTTCGCCGTTTGCAGCAGGCCCTCGACCACCGTGCGGACCTGGTCGTCGTCGAGGACCACGATCGAGATGACGCGGCAGGATTCGGCAAGTTCGGCGGGGGAATCGGCCGCCTTCGCCCCGGCCTCGGTGAACGGCTGCACCGCGTCCGGGCGCATATCGCAGACCACCAGGCCGCCGGGCCAGTCGGTGAGGCGCTGGGCCATCGGCGCGCCCATATTGCCGAGGCCGATGAAGCCGATCGGGAAGTCACTCACGACCGGAACACCTGCCCGCCATCGACATTCAGGATCTGCCCGGTCACCCAGGCAGCCTCGTCGGACAGTAGGTACAGGCAGGCCCCGACCATGTCCTCGGTGGTGCCCAGGCGCTTCAACGCCATCTGCTTCACCAGCTGATCCACGAACTGCTCCGGCACGATGCTGCGGGTGGCCTCGGTGTCGGTCGGGCCGGGCGCGATGGCATTGACGCGGATCTTGGAGTGGCCGAGCTCGTGCGCCAATTGCTGGGTGAGGCTGTTGATTCCGGCCTTGGCCAGGCCGTAGAAGCCGGAGTAGGTCCAGGCCGCGGTGGAGGATTGGTTGACGATCGAGCCGCCGCCGGTCTTGGCAATGTGCTTGTGGACCGCGCGGGTCATGTTCAGTGCGCCGTCCAGGTTCACGGCCATGAACTTCTTGTAGTAGTCCCACGGGACCGTGAGCAGGATGTCGAGCTTCATATCGCCGTAGATGGCGGCATTGTTGACCAGGTGATGGATGCCGCCGAACTCGGCGACGGTGAAATCGGCGACGGCCTTGGCGGATTCGGGATCGGCGACGTCGACCTGCGCGAAGACGGCGGTCCCGCCGCCCGCGGTGATCTCCTTCGCCGTGGCCTCGCCCAGTTCGCTGTTCAGGTCGGCGACAACGACTTTCGCACCTTCGGCGGCGAGGGCCTTCGCGTAGGCCGCGCCGATGCCGCGGGCGGCCCCGGTCACGATGATCGACCTGTCGGTGAAACGGCTCATGTCGGTACTCCTCAGCAGCCGGTCGCGATGAGTTTGGTCTCGGTGTATTCCTCGAAGCCGAGGACGCCCATTTCCCGGCCGATGCCGGACTGCTTGTAGCCGCCGAAGGGCGCGTCGGCCGAATACCAGATGCCGCCGTTCACGCTGAGCGTGCCGGTGCGGACACCATTGACGACAGTGCGCAGCCGCTCGGGATCGCGTCCCCAGACCGAGCCGGACAGGCCGTAGGGGGAGTCGTTGGCGATGCGGACGGCATCCGCGTCGCCGTCGAACGGGATGACGGTGAGGACGGGGCCGAAGATTTCTTCCTGGGCCACCCGGGAACTGTTGGGCAGGCCGGTGATCAGCGTCGGCTCGATGAACCAGCCGGGGCCGTCGGCGCGCTTGCCGCCGGTGACGATGGTGCCGCCCTCGGTACGGGCGAGGTCCAGATAGCGTTCGATGCGAGCCAACTGGCGTTCGGAAATGACCGGGCCGCAGACGGTTCCAGGCTTGGCGGGGTTGTCGGGCTTGATGTTGGCCAGGGTGCGGGCCGCCGCTTCGACGGCCTGATCGTGGTGGGCACGGGGGACCAGGAGTCGGGTGCTGATCGCGCAGCCCTGGCCCGCGTGCACGCAGACACCGAAGGCCGCATAGCTCGCCGCCGCCGCGATGTCCGCGTCGTCCAGCACGATGAACGCCGACTTGCCGCCGAGCTCCAGGAAGACCTTCTTCAAAGACGCTGCCGCCGTGGTCATCACGGACTTGCCGGTGGCCGTCGAGCCGGTGAAGGAGATCATGTCCACACGGGGGTCGGCGACCAGTTGTGCGCCCAACCCGTGGTCGTCGGAGGTGACAATATTGACGACACCGGCGGGAATGTCGGTGTGCTCGGCGATGATCCGGCCTACCGCGGCCGCGCACCAAGGGGTGTCGGGTGCGGGCTTGAGGACCACGGTGTTGCCCGCCGCCAGGGCCGGGCCGAGCTTGGCGAAGTTGATCTGGTGCGGGAAGTTCCACGGGGTGATGGCTCCGACTACGCCGATGGGTTCGCGGCGCAGGGTGCGGGAGCTCTTGATGCCCATGGGGGAGGCGATGCCGAGATCGGTTTCCCAGGCATAGGTTTCGGCCAGGTCGGCGAAGTAGGCGAGATCGGCGACGGGGCCCTCCAACTGGGGGCCGCTGGTCAGCATGCGGGGTGCACCGGCTTCCGCGATGGTGATTTCGCGGAGGGCTTCGATGTTGTCTTGCAAAGCGTCTCGGAGTTGGCGGAGACCGGCGGCACGGGCCTTGGCGTCCCGCGACCAGTCGGTCGTGTCGAAGGCCGTCCGGGCCGCGGCTATCGCCGCATCCATGTCGGCCGCGTCGGCGTCGGCCGCGTGGCCCAGGGGTTCGCCGGTAGCCGGATTCGACGTGGTGAACACGCCGTCGCCGCCCGGCGTCAGCTTGCCGTCGATCAGCAACCGCGAACCGCTCTCCGGTATGAGATCGCTCGGGCTCATAGGTAGCTCCCATGCTGTCCGGACACGTGTACGGACTATATGTACGTAGCTCGGATACGCGCAAGAACATGTTTCAGTTCTGGATGTCGCGCCCGCGCTCGGTTTCGGGATTCCGTTGTCAGACCATCCCGTCGCTAGTACCGTACAGACACATGTCCAGCTATGTGTCTCCGTTGCTGGAAAACGTTCGTCAGAGCCGATGAACGCGTTATCGAATACGAGGTGCAGACAGAATGACCGCAGCCTCCGTCGAGCCGCTGCTGTTCGACCCCTACGACTACCGCATGCACGAGGACCCCTATCCCGTGTACCAGCGGTTGCGCACCGAGGCCCCGCTGTACCACCACCCCGAACTCGACTTCTGGGCGCTCTCCCGACACGTCGACGTGGCCGCCGGATTCCGTGACGACACCCGACTCTCCAGCGCCAACGGGGTCTCCCTGGACCCGGCCGCCTGGGGGCCGCACGCCTGGCGCACCATGTCCTTCCTGGCCATGGACGACCCGCGTCATCTGCGGCTGCGCAAGCTGGTCTATCAGGGGTTCACGCCCCGGCGGGTCAGCGAAATGAGCGACCGTATTCGTGAGATCACGCTGCGCTATCTCGAACCTGCGCTGGCCAGCGGTGATTTCGATTGGATCGACGCGGTCGCGGGCCAGGTCCCGATGGACGTCATCTCCGAACTGCTGGGCGTGCCGGACTCGGACCGAGCCGAACTGCGCAGACTCGCCGACCTGCTGGTGCATCGCGAGGAGGGCGTGCTGGACGTGCCCGTCGCGGCCATCGAGGCGGCGATGCAACTGGCCGGGTACTACAACGAGATACTCGCGGCCCGGAAGAAACAGCGCGCCGACGATCTGACGTCGGCCCTGCTGGATGCCGAGGCGGACGGGGACCGGCTCACCGACGAGGAAATCCTCGGATTCATGTTCCTCATGGTGGTCGCCGGGAACGAGACCACGACCAAATTGCTGGGGAACGCCCTGTATTGGGCCGGACGCAATCCGGAGCAGTACGCGAAGGTGGCCGCGCAGCCCGAACTGGTCGAGGACTGGGTGGAGGAGACGCTGCGCTACGACGCGTCGAGCCAGATCCTGGCCCGGACCGCCGCCGTCGACCTGGAGTACTACGGGCGGACGATTCCGCAGGGCTCGAAAGTGCTGTTGCTCATCGGTTCCGCGAATCGGGATCCGGCGGTGTTCCATGACGCCGACCGCTACGACATTCAGCGCGGCGACAAGGGCGGGCTGATCAGCTTCGGGCGCGGGGTGCACTTCTGTCTGGGCGCGCATCTGGCCCGGTTGGAGGCGACCGTCGTGCTGCGGGAGTTCGCGACTCGCGTGCGGGGGTACGGGATCGGTGAATCCGGTATCGGCCGGGTGCATTCGGTGAATGTGCGTGGGTTCGCCCAGCTGCCCGTGTCCGTGGAGGTGAAGTGATGGCTCGTTTCACGCCACATCCCGACCGGCGGCCGGCGATCGTCGCGGGCGCGTCGTCCGGCATCGGCGCTGCCACGGCGGAAGCGCTTGCTGCGCTGGGTCATCCGGTGGCGCTGGGTGCGCGCCGGGTGGAGATCTGCGAGACCCTCGCCGAGAAGATCCGGGCGGCGGGCGGCGAGGCGTTCGCGGGACGGTTGGACGTCGCGGATACCGCCTCGGTCGACGAATTCGTCACCGCCGCAGAGGAAGCCCTGGGGCCCATCGAGATTCTCGTGTCCGGTGCCGGTGACCTCGAATTCGGCCGCGGTTGGGAAATGGATCCCGACCTGTTCGAATCCCAAGTCCGGGTGCACCTGGTCGGGGCGCAACGGCTGGCGCACCGAATCCTGCCGGGCATGCTCGAACGACAACGCGGCGACTTCGTGATCATCGGCTCCGACTGCGCCGTGCGCGCCCGGCCGGGCGCGGGTGCGTACAACGCGGCCAAGACCGGTGTCGAGGCATTCGCCACCCAGCTGCGCATGGAGTTGGAAGGCACGGGGGTTCGCTCGTCCATCGTGCGGCCCGGCCAGACCCTCACCGGCATGGGCATGCAGGCCACGCCCGAAGTGGTTGGCCCGCTACTGGAGAACTGGGTGAAGTGGGGATTCGCCCGGCACGCGCACTTCCTGCGGCCCGCCGATCTGGCGGCCGCCGTGACCGCGGTCGTGTCCATGCCCCGTGGCTCGCATCTCGTCCTGGTCGAGGTGCAGCCGGAAGCACCTATTACTCAATAGATCTCAACAGATTCAGGAGGCCGTTATGGCCTGGTCCCGTGATGAGCTCGACGAGATGGTCCGCCGCTGGGTGGACGAGAACAAACAGTGTGAGGCGGCGGGGGACTGGAAACCCCTGGAGCACTTTTACACCGAGGACGCCACCTACGGGTGGAACTACGGTCCGCAGCAGGAATTCATGGCCGTCGGGCGGGACGAGATCCGGGAGATCGCGCTCGGACAGGAGATGTTCGGGCTCGAGGGCTGGACGTATCCGTATCAGGAATTCGTGGTCGACGAGCGCAACGGCTCGGTGATCGGCTTCTGGAAGCAGGTCAACGACCAGCAGCGCGCCGACGGGCGGCCGTATTCGCCCGAGGGCATCGGGGGCAGCTGGTTCCGGTATGCCGGTGACTTCCAGTGGAGCTGGCAACGTGACTTCTTCGACTTCGGCAATGTCACAGCGCTTTTCGTGGAGATGATCTCCAACGACGCGCTCTCGAGCGGCATGCGCAAGCGCATGGAACGGTCCATGACCGGTCAGCCACTGCCGGGCTGGTACCCCATCGGAAAGGGGCCGGTGCCCCTGTGGTGACCAGCAGATACGAATCGCTGACCAGATCCGAACTGGCGCTGCTGGTTCCGGAACTGCTGCTGTGCGGGCACCTCATCGATCGATCCGGCATGGCGCATGTGCTCGGCGCGCTCGGAAGGCCGGGGATGACGGCGGTGGCCATCGAGGAATGGCAGCTCGCCAGTCCGGTGTACACACGGCGAATGCGCAAGGCGCTCAACATCACCGGTGACGGGGTGAGCGATATCTTCAAGGGCTTCCAGCTGGATATCGGTGCGCCACCGCAGTTCATGGACTTCCGGTTCCGGGTGATCGACCACGATCACGGGGAATTCCATTTGGACCACTGTGGCGCACTCGCCGATGTGGAGCCGATGGGGACCGAGTTCGTGGTGGCCATGTGCCACGACATCGAGGACCCGACCTTCGATGCGACGGCGCTGGCCACCAATCCGTATGCGCAGGTGCGGCCGGTACATCGGCCGCCACGGGAGCCCGCGGACCGGAAGCCGGTGTGCGCGTGGACGGTGACGATCGATCCGGCGCACGAACCCCCGGCTGCCCCGGCCGGAGCCGAATTGATTGCCGGATCCGAGGCGGCGGCGACCGTGCTGGCTCCGATCGATCCGGAGGATGAGGGGATGGCCGACTATTCGGGACCGCTGCTCAGCGACCTCCGGTTCGGCGACTTCTCGCGGTCGGCGCTTGTTCGGATGGCCGATGAGGTGAGTTTGCAGCACCATCTGCTCACCCTCGGTTACCGGGCAGCGGTCGAGGCGCGAACGAAACCGGAAGTGGCGCTGGATATTCTGCGCAAACAGTTCACGGGAATCGCGGGACTTACCGCCGAGCGGATTCGCAACGCGCTCGGTCTCGGGGATGATTTCGCCGACCTCGCCAAGGTGCTCCGCCTGCATCCGGCATTCAATCCGGCCGCGTACGTGGATATCGAGGTATCCAGCGAGACCACCGGCGGCGAGCAGTCGGTGGAACTGCGGATCGGGCGGGCCTGCGGGGCCGCCGACGACGGAGCGTGGTCGGCGCTGCTCGACCCCGAGCACCTGCAACCCCTCGACGCGCTGGTGCGCGGGGTGAATCCGCGCTTCTTCACCGCCGTGCGCGAGGTTTCCGACTGCGCGCTCACCCTCGAGATCCGGCGCGCGGACCTGCCCTTCCGCACCGCCGACGAGGTCGCCATCACCCGGTTCAGTTCGGGGGCGGGCTTCGTCTTCGCCGACCGGGGCACACCGCTACCGCTCACCGTGCTGTAGCCGGAACCACCAGGAGATACGGCCGTGGCCTGCAATTTCGCCGACCTCTACGAACACATCGCCGATGCCGTGCCGGATCGGATCGCCGTCATCGAGGGTGCCCGGCGGCGCACCTTCGCCGAACTCGACGCCCGCGCCAACCGGTTGGCCCATCACCTCGCGGCGGCGGGCGCGGCGCCGGGGACGCATATCGGGTTCCACATGCACAACAGCATCGAGTCGCTGGAAACGCTGTTGGGCTGCTACAAGATTCGCGCGGTACCGGTGAACATCAACTATCGGTACCGGGCGGAGGAACTGCGGTATGTGTACGACAACGCGGATCTGGAAATGGCGGTGCACCACCGGTGTTACGCACCGCTGATCGAGGAGATCCGGCCGGGATTGCCGAAGCTGCGGCACACCGTGGTGGTGGAGGACGATCAGGGTGGGGTGGGGCTGTTCTCGGAATCCGTCCGCTACGAGCAGGCTCTCGAATCAGGTTCGTCCAGCCGGGATTTCGCGCCGCGCAGTGCCGATGACCATTTCATCATGTACACCGGCGGGACCACCGGGCTGCCCAAGGGCGTGATCTGGCGGCAGGAGGACATGTGGCGGGTGCTGGGCGGGGGCATCGACTTCTACACCGGGGAGCCCGTCGCCGACGAGTATCAGCAGTCCCGCATGGGCGCCGCGAATTCGACGCCGATGACCTGGTTCGTGCTGCCGCCGATGATCCACGCCGCCGCCATGATGCCCACCTTCACCGCGTTGTGGTCCGGCAATGCCGTGCTGTTCCAGCCGCGCTTCGATCCCGACGAGGTGTGGCAGGTGGTGGCGCGGGAGCGGCCGCACGTGCTGGTCGTGACGGGTGACGCCATCGCTCGTCCGTTGGTGGATTCCTACCGGGCCGCACCCGTGGACGCGTCCTCGCTCATCTCCATCGGCTCCGGTGCCGCACAGCTCACCCAGCCGGTGAAGAACGCACTGCTGGAACTGTTTCCGAGCACGCTGGTCACCGAATCCATCGGATCCTCCGAAACCGGTTTCGGCGGCATTGGATTCGCCCAAAAGGACGACGATCCGGCGCGCGCACCACGGGTCACCACCGGGCGCGGGGCGCTGGTCGTGGATGACGGCGGGCATCCGGTCGGGCCGGGCGGTGAAGGCTGGGTGGCCAAGACCGGGAATGTGCCGATCGGGTACTACAAGGATCCGGTCAAGACCGACAAGCTGTTCCGGACCGTGGACGGCGTCCGCATGGTCATCACCGACGATCGGGCCCGTGTCGAGGCCGACGGGACGGTGACGCTGATCGGGCGCGGGAACATGGTCATCAATACCGGCGGGGAGAAGGTCTTTCCCGAGGAGGTCGAGGCGGTGCTCAAGGCGCATCCGGCCGTGTACGACGCGATCGTCATCGGGGTGCCGCACGAGCGCTGGGGTCAGCAGGTGGCGGCGGTGGTGTCGGCGGCCGACGGTGCGATCGACTTCGAGGCGCTGGTGGCGCGGGTACGCACGCAGCTGGCGGGATACAAGCTGCCGCGCCGGATCTGGGTGGCCGACGCGGTGTCGCGGACCCCGAGCGGCAAGCCCGACTACCGGTGGGCGAAGTCCTGTGCGGCGGCGGCCGAACCGAATTGGGAAAGTCGATGAAACCGCTGACGGCCGGTACTGAAACCTGTTCTAATTTTGGCGTGGAAGCGCATTCCGTCCTAGGTGAACAGGTCCGCATGCCGGTCGAGATCCGGCACGCCGGCGCCTGCTCGGCGCTGTTCCTGGTCGACCCCACCGCCGCGCGCGCACTGCTCGCCGCCGCCGGGCTGCAACCGGTCACCGTGCTCGGAAAAGCTGTGCTCTCACTGGCTTTCGTGCGGTACGTGGACGGGGACCTGGGGCCCTACCACGAATTCGCCTTCTCGCTGATGGCCAAGCAGCGCGGCCGCAAGGACAGCACCGGGGCCTACATTCACTGGCTGCCGGTCAACCAGAGCTTCACCTGCGAAGCGGGACAGTCGATCTGGGGCTTTCCCAAGCTGATGGCCGACATCGACATCACCCCCGACGGTCGCGGGCATCGCTGCGAGGTGCGGCTGGACGGGCAGCTGGTGATCGCCCTGCGCGTCGCGGACGGCATCCCCATGCCCGGCGGCGCGGGCGGCGCGTCCATCGACGCCTACACCTGGCGTAACGGCATCCTGCGCCGCACACCGTGGGTCATGGACCCGGGCGCGGTGAGCGGACGGCCCGGCGGCACCCGCGTGGAGCTCGGCACCCATCCCGTCTCCGACCAGTTGCGCGCCCTCGGCCTGCCCAAGGGCGCACTGTTCTCCAGTCGTATCGGCGCACTCCGCATGACCTTCGGGGAAGCCGCCACGGTATTGCGGACCCGGGAGGTCCGATGACCCGGACAGCACTCGTCACCGGCGCGGCCAGCGGCATGGGACGCATTGTCGCGCAACGGCTCGCGGCCGCGGGATGGAACGTGGCGGCGGTCGATATGAATGCCTCCGGGTTGTCGGAGACCGCCTTGCGGTCACCGAACACGCACACCTACACCTGCGATGTCTCCGATCCCGGCCAGGTACGCGCCGTGGTCGACAAGGTGCGCTCGGAACTGGGCACCATCGATCGCCTCGTGCACGCCGCGGGCATGTGCCACGTACACGCGTCGGTACTGGACCACGATGTGGCGCAGCTGCGGAAGATGATGGACGTCAACTACATCGGCACCGTCAACCTCTGCCAGGCCGTCGTCCCGGCCATGAAGCAGGCGGGCGCGGGCACCGTGGTGCTGTTCGCCTCGCTGGCGGGCTGGCTGCCGTCGCCGGGCCTGGCCGGGTACACGGCCTCCAAGCACGCGGTGATCGGGTTCGCCGACAGCCTCTCCTACGAACTGCACGGCACCGGGGTCCGATTCCTGGTGCTCTGCCCGCCCATGGTGGAGACGCCGTTCCTGGACAAGGTGCGCGAGGAGAACGCCAGCGTGCTCGGCAATACCGGCGGGGCCTCGCCGGAGAGCATTGTGGATGCGTTGGAAAAGGCCCTGGCCAAGCCGAAGACACCCTTGTTCGTCTTCCCCGGGCAGGCCCGTCCGGCGTATCTCATGCGACGCTTCCTGCCGAATATCGCCCGATCCATAGTCCGGAGCTCGGTGCGTCCCACCGAATAACCCCCCCGCACGTGGATGTCGGCAAGTGCTCCGCTCGACATCCGCACCCGGCGCTGGGCAGCCATTCCGTGGCTGCCCAGCGCCGACAATTCAGCTACCGGCTGGCAATAATTCGGTGGCGGAACCGCCTCCCCGACGGGCACTGTGGGCTGTCTGTACTGCTCACGAGCACTTGTCGCGAGAGGAGATGAATGAGTTCGCGCACGTCCGCTGTGATGCTGGTTCTGCGCTATTACGGCCGGGAGATGTCCCGCCGCAAGGTGATAACGGCCCTGGGCATGCTGGGACCGGCCCTCGGAAAAACCTGTCAGCTCTATATCGCGCCCCTACTGGTCGCCGTTCTCGTCGGCAAGGTGGCGGCCACCGGAGATTCCTCGTTCGGCACCCTCGCGCCGTACGTGCTGGGCTTCGCCGGGGTGCTGCTGTTGTCGGAGGTGTTCTGGCGCATCGGAATCCACTTCCTCAACCGGCTCGACGCCTACGGTATCGAGAATCTCTACAACACCGCCATGGACGAGCTGCTAGCCAAGGACGCGGCGTTCTTCCATGACAACTTCGCCGGCTCGCTGACCAAGCGGTCGCTGAGCTTCGCCACCCGGTTCGAGGAGTTCGCCGACACCCTGGCCTTCGAGATCGTTTCCGCGCTGGTGCCGATGGGCTTCGCGTGCGTGGTGCTGTGGCGCTACGACCCGATGCTGGTGGTCACCCTGCTCGGCCTGATCGCGCTGTGCGGCGTGGTCGTCACCCCGCTCATCAAGCGGCGGCAGCGACTCGTCGACGAGCGGGAGGCCGCCGTCGCGCTGGTCTCCGGGCACGTCGCCGACAGCCTGTCGAATATGCAAGCGGTACGGGCCTTCTCGGCCGAACCGCAGGAGGCGGCCGAACACCGGCGGCGAGTGCTGGGGCAGCGGCGCAAGACGCTGCTGTCGTGGGACTACAACAACCTCTTCATCGACACCGCGGTCATGCCGCTCATGGTGATCGTGAACGTGCTGGGGCTGCTGATCGCGCTGGGCATCGACGGCGGGCACGCCTCGGTCGAGGTGATCATCGTGGTGTTCACCTACTACTGGAACGCCACCGACATCATGTTCCGGTTCAACCAGATCTACCGGCGCTTGGAGAGCTCCACCACCGAGGCCGCGCAGTTCACCGAACTGCTGCTGGAATCGCCGACCGTACTGGATGTGGCGGAGCCGGAACCGCTGCGGCCCACGGGGTCCGGGATCCGGTTCGAGCGGGTGGACTTCGCGCACGCGGGTGCGGCACCGCTGTTCCGAGGGCTGGATCTGGATGTGCCCAGCGGGTCGCGCATCGGGCTGGTCGGGCGTTCGGGCGGCGGTAAGAGCACCATCACGCAGCTGCTGCTGCGCATGATGGACATCGACGGCGGTGCCATTCGCATTGGCGGGCAGGATATTTCGCGGCTTCGCCAAAGCGACCTCCGCAGCCTGCTCGCCTATGTACCGCAGGATCCGGCGATGTTCCACCGGACGCTGAGCGAGAACATTCGCTTCGCCCGGCCCGACGCCACGGACGCCGAGGTGCGGCGTGCGGCCAAGGCCGCGCACGTCACCGAGTTCGCGGACGGGCTGCCCGAGGGCATGGACACGCTCATCGGCGAGCGCGGCGTGAAACTGTCGGGCGGGCAACGGCAGCGGGTGGCACTCGCGCGCGCCATCCTGCGTGACGCACCCATCCTGCTGCTGGACGAGGCCACCAGCGCCCTCGACTCCGAGAGCGAAATCCTTGTCCAGCAAGCGCTCTGGGAGTTGATGGAAGGGCGTACGGCGCTGGTGGTCGCGCACCGGCTGAGCACGGTGGCCGATATGGATCGGCTGGTCGTGCTCGATCGGGGGCGGATCGTCGAACAGGGCAGCCACGAGGAGTTGCTGCGTGCCGAGGGCACGTACGCCTCCCTGTGGCGGCACCAGTCCGGCGGGTTCCTGGGTGAGGAATTGGCCGTTCGGCCGTAACCCCTTACTTCCCTTGGAAGTTCGGCTTCCGCTTCTCGGCGAAGGCGCGAGGGCCCTCCTTCGCGTCTTCGCTGCGGAAGACCGGCAGGCCGACCTTCGCGTCGATCTTGAAGGCGTCCTCTTCGTGCAGACCCTCGGTGTCGCGAATGACCTTCAGGATCGCCTGGACCGCCAGCGGCCCGTTGTTGTTGATCAGTTCGGCGATCTCCAAGGCCTTGTCGAGCGCGGTCCCGTCCGGCACCACGTGCCCGATGAGCCCGAAGTTCAGCGCCTCGGTGGCGGTGATGTGGCGGCCGGTCAGCAGCAGTTCGGCCGCGATCGTGTACGGGATCTGGCGCGGCAGCCGTACCGCCGACCCGCCCATCGGGAACAGGCTCCACTTCGCCTCGGACACACCGAATTTGGCGCTCTCCCCGGCAATGCGGATATCGGTGCCCTGCAGGATCTCGGTGCCGCCCGCGATGGCCGCGCCCTCGACCGCCGCGATCAGCGGCTTGGTCAGGCGGCGGCCCTTGAGCAGGCCCGGCATCCGGGTCGGGTCGAAGGCGGAGCCCTCCGACATGCCGTCGCTGGGGTTGCGCTTGTTCATGGCCTTGAGGTCCGCGCCCGCGCAGAACGCGCCGCCGGCCCCGGTGAGGATGCAGGAGCGGATCTCCGGATCGTTGTCGACCGTGTCCCAGGCCTCGGTCATGATGGCCAGCATTTCGCCGGTGAGGGCGTTCTTGGACTTGGGCCGGTTCATGGTGACGATCAGCGTCGCGCCGCGCTTCTCGACCAGCGCGTGCGGTTCGGTGTTGCTGGGCGTTTCGGTAGTCGCTGCGGTCATCGCCGACCCTTCTTCCACTTTCTCGGGCTGATTCCGGCACGAAACTACCCCGCACCGTTGTCCTGAACAATAACGTGTTCTAGTTTGGATCATGGTGACCGCCGTCACGGGCGGCAAGTACTGGAGAGAGTCCCATGAGCACAACGAGCAAGGCGAAGCTTCCGCCCCGCGTCACGGAATCCCTCATCAACCGGCTGACCGCCATGGTGACGGCCGGCAAGGCGGGCGAGGCTCGCGAGCCCTTCGAGATGACCGAGGTCTACACCGGCGACGTCGTCGGCTACCTGCCGCAGTCCTCGCCCGAGGACGTGGTCGCGGCCGCCGAGCTGGCGCGCGCGGCGCAGAAGGAATGGGCGGCCCGGCCGGTCAAGGATCGCCTCGCGGTGTTCGAGCGGGCGCACGAGTTGATTCTCTCCGAAATAGAAACCCTCGCCGACCTGATCCAGATCGGTTGCGGCAAGGCGCGGCGCATGGCCATCGAGGAGGCGTGCGATACGCCCATGGTCATCGCGCACTACCTCAAGACGGCCGAGAAGACCCTCAAGCCCAAGAAGCGTTCCGGCCCGATGCCGGTGATCACCTCCTCCACCGAGGAGCACCGGCCCAAGGGCGTGGTCGCGGTCATCGCGCCCTGGAACTTCCCCTTCGCCATCTCCATGTCCGACTCCACCCCGGCGCTCATCGCGGGCAACGGCGTGATCATGAAGCCGGACAACAAGACCGCGCTGTGCACGCTCTACGGCATCGAGTTGCTGCAGAAGGCGGGCCTGCCGCGCGGACTGGTGCAGGTCGTGTGCGGCGGCGGGCCGGATGTCGGCCCGACCCTCATCGACAATGTCGACTTCGTCATGTTCACCGGCTCGACGGCCACCGGCCGCACCATCGGCGAGCAGGCCGGGCGCAACCTCATCGGCTGCAGCCTGGAACTCGGCGGCAAGAACCCGATGATCGTGCTCGACGACGTGAACCTCGACGAGGCCATCCCCTCGGCCATCTTCGCCGTCTTCGGCAACACCGGCCAGGCCTGTATGCACATCGAGCGCATCTATGTGCACGAGCGCATCTACGACGAGTACCTGCGCCGATTCGTCGCCGCCGCAGAGGAACTCGGCAAGACCATGGGCGCCAGCTACGACTTCGACCCCGAAATGGGTTCGCTGGTCTCGGTCGACCACATGAAGCGCGTCGCCTCCCACGTCGACGAGGCCCGGGACAAGGGCGCCACCGTCGTCACCGGCGGCAACCCCCGCCCCGACATCGGCCCGGCCTTCTTCGAGCCGACCGTGCTCACCGGCGTCACCAAGGACATGGCCCACGCCACCATGGAGACCTTCGGGCCCGTGGTGAGCATCTACAAGTACGGGTCCGTCGACGAGGCGGTGGAGCTCGCCAACGACACCGCGTATGGGCTGAACGCCAGCATCTGGACCGGAAACATCGACCGCGCAACGAAACTCGCCGAGCGCATCGAATCCGGGGCCATCAATATCAACGACGGCTTCGTCACCAGCTACGCCGCCAAGGGCACCCCGTCCGGCGGCGTGAAGCAGTCGGGCGTGGGCACCCGGCACGGGGCGGCCGGTCTGCTCAAGTACACCGACACCATCAATGTCGGGGTGCAGAAGAAGCAGATCATGGCCGCCCGCGCGTCGATGCCGTACGAGAAGCAGCTCAAGTCGACCCTGGTGACGCTGCGGCTGATGCGCCGCCTGCACCTGGGCTGAGCTGTCAGGAGCGCTGGGCCGTCAGGCTCAGGTGCGCCACGCCGATGATGTGCGATCCCATCGAGAAGGACGCCACCGTCGGCGTGGTGCTCGCGGGCAGGCCCAGGCTGGGAGTATCCAGGGCCAGCACCGAGATCCGGTAGGTGTGGGCCTTGTCGCCCGCGGGCGGGCAGGGGCCCAGGTAGCCCGGCGCGCCCGCGTCATTGGCTCCGGCCACACCTGCCGCTCCCGCGGTGAAATCCTTTGCGGTGGCGGGGATATCCCAGTTCATCCAGTGCCAGAAGCCCGCACCGGTCGGGGCATCGGGGTCGAACATGGTGACCGCGAAGCTCTTCGCGGCTTCCGGGGCTCCGGACCAGGACAGGTGCGGGGCGTGGTTGGCCGCGGTGCAGCCGAAGGCCCCGGCGTAGAAGTCGGCGGGGAAGGCGCCGGTGGCGTCGGCGGTGACGGTGAACGATGCGGCCGTCGCCGGGACGACGGGGCGGACCTGAACCGACGACGAGGTCGTGGTGGGTGTCGAATCGTGGTCGCTGCCGCAGGCGGTCAGCCCGGCCAGGGCCGCCACTGCGAAAGTCGCGGAAACGATGCGTGCGGTGCGGTTCATGGCCGTCCTCCTCGGTGGTTCGAATGCTGAGATCAGCATCCCGTTGACCGAGAACGGACGGGAGATCCTCCGCAGCCTGGTATCCCGCATGCCACCCACGCCCTAGGCTGGCTGCGTGGAGAGTACGGGATCCGGGACGGAGTTGGGCGCGTTCCTGCGGGCGATGCGAGAACGACTGTCGCCGGAGGATGCCGGACTCCGCAGCGTCGGCACCCGGCGCACGCCCGGCCTGCGGCGACAGGAGGTCGCGCAACTGGCCGCGGTCAGCATCGACTGGTACATCCGGCTCGAGCAGGGCCGGGTCGGGACGCCGGGGGCAGCGATCCTCGACGCCCTTGCCGACGCCTTACGGCTCACCGATGCCGAGCGATCACACCTGCACCTGATCGGGCGCGGCGCTCAGCCGCCTGCCCGCCGCACCATCGAACCGCCCGCCTCGCTGCGCGCCGTACTCGACGGGATGCCGTCGCTCCCGGCCTACCTGAGCGATTTCCGGCTGGACGTGCTGGCCCGCAACACGGCCGCCGCGGCGCTGTTCGGTCCCGGTTTCGAGCCCGGCATCAATGTCGCCCACCTGACCCTGCTCGACCCGGACATCCGCGCCAGCCAGCTCGATTGGGAGCGGGTGGCCCGCGAGACCGTCGGCAATCTGCGCCGCAATCTGGCCCGGCATCCCGACGACGCCCGGCTGCGACAGGTGATCGCCGAATTGCGCACGCGCAGCCCGGAATTCACCGGCTGGTGGGACGACCACACGGTCCAGGACCGCAGCCACGGCAGCAAGCGCATTCGGCATCCGGCCGGCGAGCTGACCGTCTGCTACGACAACCTCACCAGCCCGGACGGCGCGGACCACAGCCTGACCGTGCTGACTCCCGTCGACGCGGCCACCGAGGCGGCGCTGCGGGACATCCTCACCGCCCACGCGAATCTGCTGGGCGGCACCCGGCTTCGGCCGGTCGCGGGCTGACCCGCTCCGTTCACCGGCCACTCCGCTCCGTTCCCGGACCATACGGTTCGGTCTGTCAAAATGGCTGAATGATTGCCACCATGCTGGCGGTTGCCATCTCCTTGACCGTGTGGGGCCTGTTCGCCGCCAAGTTCGACCAGTGGCGCATCTCGGCACCCATGCTGACGGTCGCGGCGGGCGTCATCGTCGGCCTGGCGGTGCGCGACTCCATCGGCGAGACGCTCGACACCGAAGCAGCCTTGCACGCAGCGGAATTCGTGCTCGCGGTGCTGCTGTTCGTGGACGCCACCGAGGTGCGCGGCGGCCTGTTCGGCCGCAATCCCGGTGCGGCCCTGCGCCTGCTGCTCATCGCGCTGCCGCTGAGCCTGGCCGCCGCCGTCGGGCTGGGCCTGTGGTTGCTGCCCGGATCCGGGTGGGCGCTGCTGCTCGTCGTCGCCTGCGTGGTGGTGCCCATCGACTTCGCGCCCGCGGCGGCGATCCTGCGCGACAAGCGAATTCCGGTGCGCGTGCGCAACATCCTGAATGTCGAGAGCGGCTACAACGACGGCATCGTCTCCCCGATCATCCTGTTCGCCCTGATCCTCGCGGGCGACCTCACCCAGGACCACACGCCGCTCAGCGCCCTCGGCACCGTCGGTCCCGCCGCCCTGAAGGCGCTGCTGGTCGGCGCGGGATTCGGTGCGGCCCTGGCCTTCCTGACCAACCGCGCCGACGCCGCCCGGCTGATGAGCCTGCAGTCCAAACGGCTCATCATGGTCGCCGCCCCGCTCGGCTCCTACGCCCTGTCGGTGGCCATCGACGGCAACGGCTTCGTCGCCGCCTTCATCTGCGGCTTCGTCATCCACCGCGTCCGCAAGACCGAAGAACACCACCGCGAACTCGAACTCATCGACGACATCGGCTTCCTGCTCACGGTCGTCATGTGGTTCGCCTTCGGCGCCACCGCCGTCTACACCCTGTGGGGCGGCGCGAATTGGCGGCTGTGGCTGTTCTGTGGAGCCATCCTGACCATCGTCCGCATCGTCCCGGTCATGGTGTCGCTCATCGGCTACCACCTCACCACCGTGGAGAGCTTCCTCATCGGCTGGCTCGGCCCCCGCGGCACCACCTCGATCGTCTTCGGCCTGCTGGCCTTCAACAAACTCCGGGACGAAAAGGCCGAACTCGCCCTGACGGCAATGGTGATCACGGTGCTCGGCAGCGTGCTGCTGCACGGCCTCGGCTCGCCCCTGACCGCCCGCGGCTACCGCCGGCGCATGGCCAAGAACTGACAAGTCTCCGGATACGAGTAAGGCCCTGACCGGAAAACCGGCCAGGGCCTACTGCTGTGTCTCAACCAACACGTCGGGGTGACAGGATTTGAACCTGCGACCTCTTCGTCCCGAACGAAGCGCGCTACCAAGCTGCGCCACACCCCGTGAAGCGAACCTGGAGTAGCTTAGCGCACCGTTTGTCCAGACGTTAAATCGGCTGGTCAGATGGCCTAAAGGAGGCGAAAAGAGGCGAACAGTTTACGCGCGGAATCGGCGGTGACGGCCTTGTCGACGCCCGTGTCGGCGACGATCACCAACACCAGTGAACCCTTGCCCGCGGTGCCGACGCTGAGGGCGAAGGTATAGACCATATAGGCGGTGGCGCAGCCCGCGGGCGAGGTGAACGCGCCGCTGGTCTCCAGGTACGTGCCCTTCAGATTGCCGTCGGTGGTGCTGAGCTGTTGTGGCGCGCCCGCGGTGAGCGAAGTCTTGGCCGAGTAACCGATACGGGCGGCGTGCGCGCCGACATCGGTGGCCGCGGCGGTCGCGTCGTCGATGGTCGAAGTGCTCAGGAACATGGTGGTGCGGGTGTTGTCGGTGCAGTAGTCGATACCGTCCTGCGCGTAGCCCACGCCGGGGATGCTGTCGGAGCTGGTGCCGAAGATGCTCTGGCTCTGATCGATGGCCCAATCCTTGGGAATATCCCACGCGGCCTTCAGATCTCCGGGCACGTCGACCTGATAGCCGGGAATCGTGGGCGTCAGCGTGGACTGCGGGGCCGTGCTGGTCGGGTGCGGAGTCGTGGCCGGTTTGGTGGTCGAGGAGGGCTTGGCGGAGCTGCTGGGCGCCGCGGCGGTGCCCGAATCGTTCATCACCACGGCGACCGCGACGATCGTCACGATGACGACCACGAGCGCACCCACGGCCGCGAGCAGCCAGATCCGGTTGCGGCCGGGCGGGGGTGGCGGAGCCATGGGCGGGAGCATGTTCGCGGCCGCGCCATAGGGATTCTGTAGCGGAGGAACCGGATTCGGGCCGGACAAAAACGGTCTCGGCCCCGTCGACTGCGGATTCGGCCCGCTCGTATAGGGATTCGGTCCGCCCGTATACGGATTCGGGCCGCTCGTATAGGGATTCGGACCGGAGACATACGGATTCGGGCCGGAGACGGAGGGATTCGGCCGTGGATACGGCGCCGGTGGCGGCGTGACAGGTTCCCGCGGGTGCTGTCCGCTCACCGGTCCCTGCCACCAGTCCCCGCTGGAGGTGGTCTGCTCCGGGTCGATATTGCGATCGTCGGTTCCGCTGTTCATCGTCGGACCCCCTGTCTGACGAGTTGTGCTGTCGCCCTTATTGAATCGGGCGGATGCTGGCGAGGATCTTCTTGGCCATGGTGGCGTCCACCGCCTGGTCCACCCCGGTATCGGCCGCGATCGTGAACACGAACGCGCCATTGTCGCCGGGGAAGGCGAAGGTGTAGACGGAGAATGTCGAGGCGCAGCCCGCGGCCGGCTGGGTGGTGCCCTTGGTTTCGAGGTAGATGCCCTGCAGTTGCCCATCGGAGGACTGGAACGACTCCGGCGCACCGGAGGTCGTGCCGCTCGCGCCGGACCAGCCGATGCGACCCAGGCGGGTACCGATATCGGCGGCCGCCTTGGCCGGATCCGATTCCCCGGACTGGGTCAGAAAGATGTTGGTGCGCACATTGTTCGGGCAGTAGTCGGTGCCGTCCTGCGCCAGCCCGGCCACCGGGATGGCGTCCGCGCCGGTGCCGAAGGAACTGGCCCCGCTGCGATCCACCTTCCAGCTCTGCGGAATGTCGTAGGCCGCACCGTTGTCCGGGATCGTCACCACCTGGTAGCCGGGAATCACCGCGGCCGGTGTGGAGGTCGGCTTCGGGCCGGTGGTCTTGGTGGCGCCGGGCCGGTTCGACCCGGTCGGCTTGGCCGTGGTCGACGTGAGCGCGCTGATCAGCGACGGCGTGGTGTTCGACTTCGCCGACGGCTCATTGGAACCGCGGTTCACCAGCGCGACGACCACGACCGCCGCGATGATCGCCACCACCAGCGCGCCCAGACCCACGAACAGCCAGCCGCGTCCCCGGCGACCACCGGGCGGCGGGGGATAGGGCGGCTGCTGACCGCCGTAAGGCGGTGGGCCGCCGAACGACTGCGTGGGCGGGTACTGCGGCTGCCCGCCCGGGTACGGCGCACCGTACGGACCACCCGTGATGGGTGTCGTCGGCTGCGGGTAGCCGGGCTGATTCCATGCCGGATTCGGTTGCGGCGCAGGCGCAGGCTGATACGGCTGCTGCCACGCCGGTTCCTGACCTGTCCCGCCCTGCCACCAATCGGGTTGCTGTCCACCGGGCTCGCTGCCGCGGTCGTTTCCACTGGTCACGGTTGCCCCCTGACTGACGACTACGTACCGCGTTGGTTATCGCGGCGGGCGCTCACCGCGCGACAGCCTCCGAAGACGCGGTGCGGCCGCGCCCCGACTCGGCGGCGGGCTTCTTCGGCGGCGCGCCGACCAAGGTCAGCAGCGTGGCCTCCGGACGGCAGCAGAAGCGGTACGGCGCCCACGGCGAGGTGCCCAGGCCCGCGGACACGTGCAACCGGGTGTGTGCGCCCCAGCGCGAGGCCCCCTTCACCCGGGCCCGGTCGATCCCGCAATTGGTCACCAGCGCACCGAAACCGGGCACGCACAGCTGTCCGCCGTGGGTGTGCCCCGCCATCACCAGGTCGTAGCCGTCGGCCGCGAACCGGTCCAGCACCCGCGGCTCCGGCGAATGGGTGAGTCCGATGCTCAAGTCCGCCAACGGATTCGGCGCACCCGCGACCGTCTCGTAGCGATCCCGCTGCAGGTGCGGATCATCCACGCCCGCCGTCGAGATCTTCACCCCGGCGACCTCCAGATCGCGGCGCACGTGCGTCAGATCCAGCCAGCCCCGCTCGGTGAACGCGGCCCGCATGTCCTGCCAGGGCAGCGGATCGCCGTAGACCCGCTTGTGGTCCTTCTTGAAGTACTTGAGCGGGTTCTTCGGCACCGGCGCGAAGTAGTCGTTCGAGCCGAAGACGAAAATGCCGGGGCGCGCGAGCAATCCGCCCAGCGACTGCACCACCGACGGCACCGCCTTCTGATGCGACAGGTTGTCCCCGGTGTTGACCACCAGATCCGGCTCCAGCCGGTCCAGCTCGCGCAACCACGCCTGCTTCAACTGCTGACCCGGCATCATGTGCAGGTCGCTGATGTGCAGCACGCGTAGTGAGGGTTTGCCCGGTTCCAACACCGGTAACGTCGCTTCCCGCAGCGTGAAGGCATTGCGCTCGATGAGCGTCGCGTATCCGATTCCGGCGACCGCGACCCCGGCGGCTCCGAGTGCGGCACGGCTGAGGTTGGAGGTCGAGAAGACGGGCATTTGCCCAGAATAGGCGACCCGGCGGAGAAACATCGAGTCAAATGAGCTGGACCACGATAGAAGTCCCTCGTACCGTGTCGCTCATGTCGGAACTCAAAACCAAGCTGCGCTCGGATATGACCACCGCGATGAAGAGCAAGGACGCGCTGCGCCTGGGCACCCTGCGCATGCTGCTGTCCGCGATTCAGAACGCCGAGGTCGCCGGTCCGGCCGCGCGTGAGCTCTCCGATCCCGAGATCGTCGCCGTCCTGCAGAAGGAGGCGAAGAAGCGCAACGAGTCCGCCGTCATCTACGAGCAGGCCGGACGCGGTGAACTGGCCGCCAACGAGCGCGCCGAAGAGCAGATCATCGACGAATACCTGCCCACCCAGCTCACCGACGCCGAGGTGGGCGACATCGCCGACACCGCCATCGCCGACGTCGCCGAGGAGACCGGGGCGCGGCCGGGCATGAAGCAGATGGGGCAGGTCATGAAGGTCGCCACCGCGCTGGCCGCCGGACGGGCCGACGGGTCGCGGATCTCGGCGGCGGTGCGCGCCCGGCTCTGAGACTTCTTCAAGACGAAAGGCCCGGAGTGACATCGTCACTCCGGGCCTTTTCTCTGCCTATCGCGGGATCGGGATGGGGATCGGGATCGGTGGCAGCTGCGGGATCGTGATGCCCGGCAATCCCGGTATCGACACCGGTGGCGCATTCGGCGCGGGCGCCGGTATCTGGCTGCCGTCGCTGACGTACAGCGTGATCACCGAGCCCGGAATCGCCGACCCGTTGGGCGAGACGTTCATGACCGTGCCCTTGGCCGCACCCGGCTGGGTGGTGACCGAGACCTGGAAGCCCGCCGCGACCAGCGTCGAGGTGGCCTCCGCCTGCTGCATGCCGATCACGTCCGGAATCTGCGAATTGTTCGATCCGCGAACGTACTTGTCATCGGTCGGCGGCAGCGCCGCGGGCGGGAATCGATCGAGCACGTTCTTCATCGCGCCCAGATAGGTCCGCGCCGGTTCATTACCGCCGTACAGGTTTCCGCTGCCACAGCTGCGCAACGGGTAGGAGCAGATCTCGCCCGGCGTCGGGGAGTCACCGTAGATGTAGGACGACCCGGCGAAGGAGTTGGTGAACGCCAAGAAGGCCGACGAGCGGTGGGTTTCGGTCGTTCCGGTCTTGGCGGAGGTCGGGATGTTCCAGCCCACCGAATGCGCGGACCCGGCCGCGGTACCGCCCACCACGTCCTGGCTCAGCGCATTGGCGAGGGTATTGGCCAGACCCGGATCCACCACCTGCTCACACGCCTGCTGGGTCAGCGGCACCGACTTGCCGTTGCGGTCCACCACCTCTTTGATCGGGGTGGGCGGGCACCACTTGCCGCTGGAGGCCAGCGTCGCGGCCACATTCGACAGTTCGAGCGGGTTGATCGCGACCGGGCCCAGCGTGAACGAGCCCAGGTTCTGGTCCTTGACCATGTCGGCCAGGCTCTGGTTGCCGTGCCCGGAGGTGCCGGGCTGGGTGTAGGAACGCATGCCCAGCCGGACCGCCATGTCCACGGTCGGGGACACGCCCACGGCCTGGATCAGCTTGACGAAGGCCGTGTTCGGCGAGGTCGCCAGCGCCTGTGTCACCGACATCGAGCCCGCGTAGTTGCCCGCGTTCTTCACGCAGTAGGTCTCCGGCGGGCAGCCCGGGGTGCCCGAGTTACCCATGCCCTTGGCCTGGAAGTTCGCGGGTACGTCGAGGGTGGCGTTGATGCCCAGGCCCTTCTCCATGGCCGCGGCCGTGGTGAAGATCTTGAAGATCGAGCCCGCGCCGTCACCGACCATCGAATACGGCTGCGGCTGCACGGTCTGATGCGCGTTCGCGTCCAGGCCGTATACGCGGCTGGACCCCATGGCCAGCAGCGGATGCGAATCCTGGCCGGGGGCCACGATATTCATGACCTCGGCGATGTCGTCCAGATTCGGGTTGGTGTTGGCCGCCAGCGAGTCGCGCACCTGGTCCTGGACCGCCGGATCCAGGGTGGTGCGAATCAGGTAGCCGCCCTTCTCGATCTGATCGCGGCTGATGCCCGCGTTGTTCAGATACTGCAGCGCGTAGTCGCAGAAGAAGCCGCGGTCGTTGGCGGCGATGCAGCCGCGCGGCAGGCTCTTGGCCTCGGGCAGCACGCCCAGCGGCGCGTCCTTGGCCTTGCGGTACTCGTCGGCGCGGTTGGGCACGTTCTGGATCAGGGTGTCGAGCACCGTGTTCCGTCGCTCCAGCACGCCGCTCGGGTTGGTGTAGGGGTTCAGCTTGGAGCTGGACTGCACCATGCCGGCCAGCATCGCCGACTGTGGGACGTTGAGGTCCTTGGCGTCCACGCCGAAATAGGTCTGCGCGGCGTCCTGGATGCCGTAGGAGCTGTTGCCGAAGGGCACCAGGTTCAGATACCGGGTGAGGATCTCGTCCTTGGTGAGCCGCTTGTCCAGCGTCAGCGCCATCCGGATCTCACGGATCTTGCGGGCGGGGGTGGTCTCGGTGGCGGCGCGGCGCTCGGCGTCGGTCTTGGCGACCACCAGCAGCAGATAGTTCTTCACGTACTGCTGGTCGATGGTCGAGCCACCCTGCGAGACCTGGCCGCCGGAGGTGTTGGTCAGGAACGCGCGGAACGTGCCCTGCCAGTCCACACCGTGATGGTCGGCGAAGCGCTTGTCCTCGACCGAGACCAGGGACAGCTTCATGTCATTCGAGATCTTGTCGCTGGTGACCTCGAATCGGCGCTGCTCGTAGAGCCACGCGAAGGGTGTCCCATTGGCGTCCACCATGGTCGAAACCGCTGGCACGGTTCCCTCGACGAGTTCGGCGGAGACATTGTCGACGGCGTCAGCGGCTCGGTTGGAGATGAACCCGAAGCCACCGGCCAGAGGGAACAGCAGTCCGGCGAGCAGCACGGCGGCCAGGACGCAGCTGCCGGCCAGTCTCCAGAGCGTTCGTGTGATCGGCACGGGCCCTAGCCTAATTGGCCTTTCGGACACTCGGTGTTCGCCCGTCCGGGTGTCCTTTCGTCCGGAAAGGTACGGACTGCCCGGTTCCATGCAACGAATGCGTGGACGGACGTACCAGAAAATCTCGGGACGGTCTTGCGCTGGCCATACACCTTTACCTAGATTGAGAACCCAGTGTGATAGAGCTAACACTCAAAGTGGAATGTGGTGCAGAACGCAGTGGGGTTGGGTAACTGCGCGCTGCACTCGCGATTCTGGAGCGCCGTTGACCCGGTGTTCGGACTGCAAAGGGGCACACCAAATGCACATGACTACCCCGATCGCTCGATTGGACGTGGAGCAGGCCGAAGCGAGAATCGCCTGGGTTTCCCAGGCCCGATGCAAGGAAGTGGATCCCGACCAGCTGTTCGTGCGTGGCGCAGCGCAGCGCAAAGCGGCCACCATCTGCCGGCACTGCCCGGTGCTGATGGAGTGCGGGGCGGACGCCCTGGACAACCGTGTCGAGTTCGGTGTGTGGGGCGGCATGACCGAGCGGCAGCGTCGTGCGCTGCTGAAACAGCATCCGGAGGTGACTAGCTGGGCGGACTTCTTCCGCGTCCAGCGGTCACAGAAGATTGCGATGTAGCCGAGTATCCCTTACCCAGATCCCCCCTATAGGCAGAACGGATCGAGCCCGCGGAAGCGGGCTCGATCCGTGTCCGGGGTCAGATCGGGCAAAAGTCGCACTTGGGTCGAAAGACCCCGGGCGTGTCAGGCGGACTTGGCAGTCGTGTCAGGCCGATTTTTCGTTCGCCGCGTCGACGAGTTGGTCACCCACGGCCCGCAGCGCTTCCAGGTCGGCGACCTCGAAGGGCAATGCCGTGACCGCCACGATCGGGACGCTCGGATGTGCGCCCGTGAATCGGTGCAGCAGATGCTGTTCCCGCTTGGCGGTGGCCGCACGCTGGGCGTGAATGCGCAGCACCGCGGCCGCGAGCGACTCGGGAGTCTCGGGCGCGTCGTCCGGATTCGAGCCGTTGGCGGGTGTCTCGGGGGCTAGACGGTCCGCGGCCACCTGCGCCTGCTCGGCCGACAGCGAGCTCAGCACCGGATGCGTCCGGTTGAGCACCAGACCGGCCAGCGGCATCTTGTCGGTCGAGAGCCGATCGACGAAGAAGCTGGCCTCGCGCAACGCATCCGGCTCGGCCGCGGCCACCACCACGAAGTGGGTGCCCGGCCGCGACAGCATGGCGTAGGTGCGGTCGGCACGGTCCTGGAAGCCGCCGAACATGGATTCCAGTGACTGCAAGAAGACACTGGCGTCTTTGAGCAACTGCCCGCCGACAATGGTCGAGACCCCGCGCAGGGCCAGACTCATGGCCCCCGCGACCAACTTCCCGACCCCGCGGCCCGGGGCCATGATGACCCGGATCATCTTGCCGTTGAGGAAGGTTCCCAGCCGCTTCGGCGCATCCAGGAAGTCCAGGGCATTGCGCGAGGGCGGGGTGTCGACCACGATCAGGTCCCACTCGCGCTTGGACGCCAACTGCCCGAGCTTCTCCATTGCCATGTACTCCTGGGTGCCACCGAAGGAGGACGCGACGGTCTGATAGATCGGGTTGGCGAAGATCTGCTCCGCCTTCTCGGGATTGGTGTGCTCGAGCACCATCTCGTCGAAGGTGCGCCGCATGTTCAGCATCATGGCGAACAGTTCGCCCTTGGCCTCCGGCCCGAGTTCGACCCTCTGCGGGACGTTTCCGAGATCGCTCACGCCCAGCGACTGGGCCAGCCGCCGGGCCGGGTCGATGGTCAGCACCACGACCTTGCGACCGGACTCGGCCGCGCGCAGCGCGATCGCCGCCGCCGTGGTGGTCTTGCCGACGCCGCCGGAACCGCAGCACACCACGATGCGGGCCGCAGGGTCGGCGATGATCTTCGAAACATCCAGGGGCACAGTGCCTGCCGGAACGACCATGACTAGCGAACCCCCTGCGCGCTCAAGACTTCGGCCAGCTCGTAGAGCCCGCCCAGATCCATGCCGTCGGTCAGCGACGGCAGGTACAGCCGCGAGATGTCGACCGCGGAGAGTTCCGCGGCGCTCTCGTCCTGGGCGGCCAGCCGCGCGGAATGCTCCACGGCCTCGGCGACCAGACCCTGGAAATCGGCTTCGGACAGGGCGATTCCGGCTTCGGCCAGCCCGGCCTTCAGGGCGTCGACGTCGATGTCGCCGGTCGCGGCGCGTTCCCGGACCGAACGCGGCAGGTAGCCCTCGCCGGCCCGGTTCACGATCACGGTGCCGATATTCAGATCATTGGCCGTGAGTTCGGCGATGGCGTCGGCGGTTTCCTGCACCGGCAGCGCCTCCAGCAGTGTGACCAGGTGAATCATCGTCTGCGGGGAGTGCAGCAGCTTGGAAACGCCCTCGGCCTGCGACGCGATCGGCCCGCCGCCGGCGATCTCGGCCATGGCTTGGGTGACATCCAGGAAGCTGGCGATGCGGCCGGTCGGGGGCGCGTCGATGACGATCTCGTCATAGGCGGGCTTGCCGGTCTTCTTGTCCACCCGCACCGCGCATTCCTTGATCTTGCCGGTGAGGATGACATCGCGGAGGCCCGGCGCGATGGTGGTGACGAACTCGATGGCCCCCACCCGCTTCATGGCGCGACCGGCGAAACCCAGGTTGTAGAACATGTCGAGGTATTCCAGGAAGGCGTGCTCGACATCGAGCGCCAGCGCCAGCACTTCGCCGCCGCCGTCCGCGGTGGCGATGCGAGTCTCGGTGGGCGGCAACGGCGGCAGATCGAACAGCTGCGCAATGGACTGTCTGCCCTCGACCTCGACCAGCAGCACCCGGCGCCCACCCGCCGCGAGCGCCAGTGCCAAGGCCGCGGCGACCGTCGACTTACCGGTCCCACCCTTGCCGGATACATAGTGCAAGCGGGCCTTGTCCGCACGCTCCGGCCACCCTGCTTCGACCCCCGGCTCAACCGAAACGGGCACTGCTATCGGTACTCCCACGCTCGCGAGCCTATAACTCGTTCCGGATTCTCGCCCATAGGCTCGACGAACTGTCTGATACACCACTGTCTCTTGCGGCCGGGGCTACTCTCAGCCCATGAGTGAACTGACCGCGTGGGAGTACGCGACGGTGCCCCTGCTGACCCATGCCACCAAGGCCATTCTGGACCAGTGGGGTTCCGACGGCTGGGAACTCGTCTCGGTGCTTCCCGGTCCCACCGGTGAACAGCATGTCGCCTACCTCAAGAGGAGGAAGAGCTGATGGGTTGGGCCGAGAACCTCGAGAAGCTCGGACTGGAACTGCCGCCCGCCCCGCCGCCGGTCGCGGTGTACGTGCCGGGTGTGCGCAGCGGTAACTACGTCTACACCTCCGGTCAGCTGCCGTTCGTGAACGGTCAGCTGCCGCTCACCGGCAAGGTCGGTGCCGAGCTCACCATCGAGCAGGGCGCGGAGATGGCCAAGCTGGCCGCGCTCAATGCCCTTGCGGTGGTGCACGATCTGGTCGGACTCGACAATGTGGTGCGCATCGTGAAGGTCGTCGGATTCGTGGCCTCCGCGCCCGGCTTCAATGATCAGCCGCTGGTCATCAATGGCGCGTCGGAGCTGCTCGGCGAGGTGCTCGGCGAGGCGGGCGTGCACGCGCGCTCGGCGGTCGGCACGTCGGAACTGCCCAAGAACACCCCGGTAGAAGTGGAACTCATCGCCGAAGTGCGTTGAAAACGCTTGGCGCACAATCGAAACGCGATGGGTCCAACTCTGGACTCATCGCGTTGTGTGTATTAGGACGAGAAGATGACCCTCACGCATCCCGCGTATGAGCAACTGCGGCAAGTGACTCCGTCCGCCGCCGTCGTGCTGGCCGACAATCCCAACGGAATGACGTTGCAGGGCACCAACACCTGGCTGCTGCGCGCGCCCGGCGCGACGGAGTACGTGCTGGTGGATCCGGGTCCGAAGGATCGCAAGCACACCGAGGCGCTGGTTCGCGAGACCGGCGGCGAGATCGTGCTGACGCTGATCACCCACAAGCATCACGACCACACCGGCGGCATCGACCACCTGGTGAAGGCCACCGGAACCCCGGTGCGGGCCAAGGACTCCGAATTCCTGCGCGGCTCGGGCACGGTGCTGACCGACGGTGAGGTCATCGAGGCGGCGGGCCTGCGCATCACGGTGCTGGCTACCCCGGGGCATACCGAGGATTCGCTGAGCTTCCTGATCGACGGCCCGGACGGCGAACGGGCGCTGCTGACCGGCGACACCGTGCTCGGTAGTGGTACGACCGTGCTGGAGTCCTGGGATGGCGCACTGGCCGCCTACCTGGACTCGCTGGATCGACTCGTGGCGGTCGCGCCGAGACGGCACCTGCTCCCGGCCCACGGACCCGACCACGCCGATGCCGAACCGGTCATTCGCTACTACATCGCGCACCGCGAAGAGCGGCTGAACCAGGTGCGGGCCGCCCTGGAGAAGCTCGGACCCAAGGCCGGATCGCTGCGGATCGTGGCGGAGGTCTACGCCGATGTCGACAAGCGGCTGTGGCCCGCGGCCCAGAGCTCGGTGAAAGCCCAGCTCGAGTACTTGCGCGCACGGGGTTAGAACACGGAAGGACCGGGCATCACCGCGTGGTGATGCCCGGTCCTTCCGTTGTGGCTCTTTACCGGGCCCGTCGGGCCAGGCGCTCCGAGTCCGAGATCAAGACGCTCTTGCCCTCGAGTCGCAGCCAGCCGCGGTGCGCGAAGTCGGCCAGGGCCTTGTTCACGGTCTCGCGGGAGGCGCCGACCAGCTGGGCGATCTCTTCCTGGGTCAGGTCGTGGGTCACGCGCAGCGCGCCCGCTTCCTGGGTGCCGAAGCGCTGTGCCAGCTGCAGCAGCGCCTTGGCGACACGACCCGGAACATCGGTGAAGATGAGGTCGGCCAGGTTGTTGTTGGTGCGGCGCAGGCGGCGGGCGAGGACCCGCAGCAACTGCTCGGCGATCTCCGGCCGCTGGTCGATCCACGCCTTGAGGGCGTCCCGGTCCATGGTGACCGCTCTGACCTCGGTGACGGTGGTGGCCGTCGAGGTCCGCGGGCCCGGGTCGAAGATCGACAGCTCGCCGAACATGTCCGACGGCCCCATGATCGTCAGCAGATTCTCGCGACCATCGGGCGAACGGCGTCCGATCTTCACCTTGCCAGAGGTGATGATGTACAACCGATCACCGGGCTCGCCCTCGTTGAAGATGACGTGGCCGCGCGGGAAGTCAACGGGCTGCAGCTGTTTGGTGAGAGCGGCGACCGCGGTGGGCTCGACGCCTTGGAAGATGCCTGCTCTGGCGAGGGCCTCGTCCACGAATGTGCTCCTTATGGGAAATGGCTCTGTCCTGGACCGAAGAGACTCGGCCGACAGTGCAGTCTACTTTGCAATACCGCCGGGTAGTGATAGACACCACGCGCCGAGCTCATTCTCAGACACGCGGAGCCCCAGTACGCGCCACACAATGACGGTTTCGCGACACGCTTCCCTACGAATCTACGACACGCCGTGAGACCGGTGTTACGAAGATCGTAAAAAGTGGTCCGGAGCCCTCGGCTGCCGGACCACTGGAGCATTGCGCCGACCAGCTCAGCTGGCCTGCGCCACATCCAATCCCTTGGCCGCGGGCCGGGCGCGCCGCGGACGGGCCGCCGCTGCCGGGAGCCCCAGCTTGGTCAGATCGCTGACCTCGGCGTTCGTGGCTCGATCGAGGTACTGCTGGACTTCGGGGTCGGGTTCGAGGAGTTTGCGAAGTCGATTCTCGACCCGTTCCATCACCAACGCGAACAGCATCAGCGCTATCGGAAACAGCACCACAGCGAGTCCTTGCATAGGCAGCAGTAAACACGCCGAAGGTCTCAGATGGAACACGGCGGGTACTCAGCCCGGTTGTGGCGCAGGGGTGGTTCCGTAAGGTGGACGCGTGCGTGTCTCTGAATCCAACGCGGCTGTGACCGGGGCAGACCCGGATAATTCGGGCGTCCCCGCCGGTGCTGACGGGGCTTCGGCTGATGTCTCGGATGCGCCACGGTTTTCGCGGCCGAGCAAAGCGAACAAGCGCGCCAAGGAGACTCGGATAGGGCTGGTACGCAGGGCACGGCGCATGTATCGGGATATGACCGCCGAGTTCCCAGATGCGCACTGTGAGCTTGATTTCACTACGCCCCTCGAATTGGCGGTCGCCACAATTCTTTCCGCCCAGTGCACCGACGTACGGGTCAACCTGACCACGCCGGCACTGTTCGCGAAGTACCGCAGCGCAGCCGATTACGCGGGCGCGAATCGCAGCGAGCTCGAGGAGTACATCCGGGCCACCGGCTTCTACCGCAACAAGGCCAACTCGTTGATCGGGCTGGGCCGGGAGCTGGTGGAGCGCTTCGACGGCGAACTCCCGGGCAACCTCGACGAGCTGGTCACCCTGCCCGGCATCGGGCGCAAGACCGCGAATGTCGTCCTCGGCAATGCCTTCGACGTCCCCGGCATCACCGTCGACACCCATTTCGGGCGACTGGTGCGGCGCTGGAAATGGACCGACGAGGAGGACCCGGTCAAGGTCGAGCACGCCATCGGCGAACTCGTCGAGCGCCGCGACTGGACCATGCTGTCGCACCGGGTGATCTTCCACGGCCGCCGCGTGTGCCACGCCCGCAAGCCCGCCTGCGGCGCCTGCTTCCTGGCCAACGAGTGCCCGTCGTACGGCGAGGGGCCCACCGATCCGACCGAGGCCGCCAAGCTGGTGAAGGGTCCGGAGACCGAGCATCTGCTCGAGCTGGTGGGGCTGTGAGCGCCGGATCGGCGATCGGCAAGACCTGGTGGCGCTGGGCGCTGGCCGCGGTGATCGTCGCGGTGGCGGCGGCAGTCGCGCTGTGGCCGCAGCTGACCAAGGATTCCGAGAGGAACGCCGCCACCGGTTCGACGACGGTCGCGCCGCCGCCCGAAGCGGCTGTGGGTGAAGCGGATCGGGGCGCCGCGGCGCTGGCCGCCTGTCCGCAGCCCAGTGGTGCGCCGGTGGGCGACAGCCCGCTGCGTGGCATCACCCTGAACTGTCTGGCCGACGGCAAGCCGGTGGATCTCGTTGCCGCGCTGGCCGGTAGGCCCGCCCTGCTCAACCTGTGGGCGTACTGGTGCGGTCCGTGCGCCGAGGAACTGCCGCTGCTGCAACAGTTCTCGCAGCAGGCCGGCAACGCTGTGACCGTGCTCACCGTGCACAGTGATCGCGGGGCCGACAAGGCGCTGTCGCGGCTCACCGGTCTGGGCATTCATCTGCCCGGAGTCGAGGATCCGGACACCAAGATCCGCAACGCGGTCCACGCTCCGGCCGTGCTGCCGATCTCCGTGCTGTTGCGCGCCGATGGCACCGTTGCGAAAGTCGTGGTGCGTCCCTTCAGCAGTGTCGAGGACATTTCCGCCACCGTCGCGGCCGAATTGGGAGTGAAAGCGTGAGACTCGAGGCGTCTGCCAACGGAATTCCCGGTTGGTTGCGCGGTGTGGCCGACCATGATCCGGCCGATCCGGCCGGGGTGAATCCGGTGCTGCGGCGAAACACCATGATGCGCTTCGCCGCCGCGGCGACGAAGCCGCGCCAGGCCGCGGTGCTGGTGCTGTTCGGCGGGTCGCCGGACTCCGATCCGGCGGGGCCGGGCGGACTTCCGGCCGATGCCGACGTGCTGCTCACCCAGCGCGCCGCCACCCTGCGCCAGCACAGCGGCCAGGTGGCCTTTCCGGGCGGCGGCGTCGAGCCGCAGGACGACGGCCCGATCAGCACCGCGCTGCGCGAGGCGTGGGAGGAGACCGGCCTGGACGCCGCGGGCGTGGAGCCGATCGCGGTGCTGCCCAAGATCTTCGTGCCGCCGTCGCGGTTCGATGTGACACCGGTGGTCGCCTACTGGCGCACCCCCGGCGAGGTGGGGGTGGTGAGCGAGACGGAGGCGGCCCGCGTGGTGCGGGTGCCGATCGCCGAGCTCATCGATCCGGCCAACCGCTTCCTGGTGCGGCATCCGCTGGGCTATATGGGTCCCGCGTTCGCCGTGGACGGAATGCTGGTGTGGGGGTTCACCGCCGGTGTGCTCGCGGGGCTGCTGGCGGTGTCGGGGTGGGAAACCGAATGGGACCATCACGATGTACGTGATCTGCAGGCCTCGCTGGCCGCGGTAGGGATGACATTATGAGCGCCTCTGGCTGGCTCGACCTCGGAATCATCATTCTGGCGTTGCTGGCCGCCACCTCCGGGTGGCGGCAGGGCGCGGTCGCCTCGGCGCTGGCGTTCCTAGGCGTGATTCTCGGTGCGGTGGCGGGCATTCTGATCGCCCCGCACATTCTCAAGCACCTCAGCGAGGGCCGCACCCGGGTGCTGGTGGGCGTGCTGCTCATCGTGGCGCTGGTGATCGTCGGCGAGGTCGCGGGCATGGTGCTGGGCCGGGCCGCGCGCGGCGGCATGCGGGATCCGTTCACCCGCACCGTGGACAGCGTGGTGGGCGCGGGGCTGCAGGCGGTGGCGGTGCTGGCCACCGCGTGGCTGCTGGCGCTGCCGCTGACCAACTCCTCGCAACCGGGAATCGCGGCCGCGGTCACCAACTCCCAGGTGCTGCGCAATGTCGACCATGTCGCGCCGGACTGGCTGCGCCGGGTGCCGACCGACTTCTCCAACCTGCTCAACACCTCCGGGCTGCCGGACGTCATCGGCCCGTTCGGGCACGTCCCGATCACCGCCGTGGAGCCGCCCGATGCGAGCGTGCTGCAGCTGCCGGTGGCCCAGCAGCTGCAGACCAGCGTGCTGCGCATCCGCGGCATCGCGCCCAGTTGCCAACGGCAGCTGGAGGGTTCGGGCTTCGTGGTCGCCCCGGAGCGCATCATGACCAACGCGCACGTGGTCGCGGGCACCAATACGGTGAGTGTGGACACCGCACGCGGGTCGCTGCCCGCCACGGTGGTGCTGTTCGACTCGAACAAGGACATCGCGATCCTCGCGGTGCCCGGTTTGCAAGCGACCCCGCTGACGCTGGCCCCGTCCGACGCCACCTCGGGGGAGAGCTCGATCGTGCTCGGCTATCCGGGCGGCGGGCGCTACACCGCCAGCGCGGCCCGCGTGCGCGAGACGCTGAACCTCAAGGGACCCAACATCTACCGCGACAACGACGTCAAGCGTGAGGTGTACACGATTCGCGGTCAGGTCCGCGCCGGTAACTCCGGCGGGCCGCTGGTGGACACCGACGGCCGGATCCTGGGCGTGGTGTTCGGCGCGGCCGTCACCGACGACGACACCGGATACGTGCTGACCCTCGACGAGGTGAAGCCCGAACTGGCCTCGGCGGCAAGCCAAACGACGGCGGTCGGTACCGGTAGCTGCGTACTGAGCTGAGCGAAGAGCGGCCCCGGCGAATGCGATTCGCCGGGGCCGCTCTCGTTGGTCAGGCCAGGAGTTTCGCGATTTCCGCGGTCACGGCTTCCGGATTCTCCTGGTGCGCATAGTGAGCCGCGTCCGGGATGGCCACCACCCGCCGCTCGGGGGAGAGCTGTGCGCCGCGGCGGATCGTGTTCGGCAGGATGTAGTCGTCCTGCTCGCCGTAGAGCGCCAGGGTCGGCACCCGCACCGGTTCACTCATGGCGGCCATGAAACGGCGGCCGTCGGGCCGCCATTGGCTACGGAAGGCCCAACGCTGGTATTCCAGGGCACAGTGCGCCGCCCCGGGGATCCGGATCGCGGTGCGCATGCGGCGGGCGGTGTCGGCGAATTCCTCGGTGGCCGAGAACTGTTCGCCGACCCGTGCCCGCAACAGCAGTTCGATCTCGATGCCGTCGTCGCGGGTGAGCCGGGCCTCGGGTACCCGCGGCAGCTGGTAGCGCAGGAAGTCGGGCAGCCACGTGCTGCGCTGGCGTGGATCGCGCAGCACCGCCCGCTTCAAGGCAATCGGATGCGGGGAACTGATCAGCGCGATGGAGCGCACCACCCGCGGATGCAGCACCGCGGTCGCCCAGCACACCAGCCCGCCCTCGGCGTGGCCGACCAGGGTGGCCTCGGTGTGGCCGAGCGCGCGGATCAGACCGGCGACATCACCGGCGAGCGTCCAGCCGTCGTAGCCGCGCGGCGGTTTGTCGGTGTCGCCGTAGCCGCGCAGGTCCACTGCCACCGTGCGGAAGCCGCGGGCGGCCAGCCCGGTGAGCTGATGCCGCCACGACCACCAGAAGTCGCCGAAGCCGTGCAGCAGCACCACCAGGGGCATGTCCGGGTCGGTGTAGGCCGTCCCGGCGGGGACGGCCTCGACCACGTGGAAGCGAATGCCGTTGGCGCGCACATCCCGATGGGTCCACGGTCCGTCGTAGCGGACTGCGGAGGGATCCGGCTGCGAATTAGACGACACGCCGAAGGAGCGTAATCGAAGGTCTAGGTCCGGGGCTTGCCGAGTTCGACCGTGGCATCCCCGAGTTGGGCAGTGGCGCCGACGGTCTGTTCGTCAGCGTGGCCGAAACCGCTGGGAAGCAAGGTCTTCGCCTCCTTCAGCGATTCGATGGTCTTCGCGGGGGCGCGCAGCTTGCGCACCTTCAGATAGCCCAGCAGGGCGAAGGCCGCCACCGCCGCGATCATCAGCAGGAATACCACCAGGAACGCGGCCCAGCGGTACAGCCACACATCGAGCAGCTCGGCGAGGAAGAAGAAAAAGAAGAACGAGCTGAACAGCAGGATGGTCAGCGCCAGGATGAAGTAGACGCTGCCCTGCAGGCCCTTCTTGATCTCACCGGTCACCTCGGCCTTGGCCAGTTCGACCTCGGCGCGCACCAGCGTCGACATCTGTTCGGTCGCGTCGCGCACCAGGGTGCCGAAGGTGGCCGCCTGATGGGCGTCGACATCGGACAACGGAATCGAGGTGACGGTGCGGGTGCGGTTCCCGTCGTAGCCGTTACCGCCCTGTGTGAAGCTCAATTGCTCGACCCTTCTCCATGTCCCGGTAGTACTGTCCGGTGTCACTCTTGACTTTGCAGCGCTGTCGCGTCCCGTCGTGCCTGGTGAGCACGCCCACGACGCAACAGTAGCGCCGAACCGGCCAGGGAAGCCGCCAAAGACGTGAGCAACACCGCCGCTTTTGCGAGTTCTGCCTCGCTGCCGTCGCCGACGTCTGCCAAAGCCAGTTCTGCCACCAAGAGGCTAACGGTGAAGCCGATCGCGCCCAGTACCGACAGGGCGAACATGTCCCGATAACCGAGATCACCGGGGCGTTCGGCGATGCCCAACCGCACGGCGAGCCAACTGGATCCGAAGATTCCGACGGTCTTGCCGATCAGCAGACCGGCGATGATGGCCAGCGCCAAGCGGTCGGAGAACAGCTTGGAGAGCACGTTCGAATCCAGCGGCACGCCGGAGGCGAACAACGCGAACAGGGGTACGCACACCACCGCCGAGATGGGCTGGAAGAAATGCTCCAGCTTGGCGGCGGGCACACAATGCTCGTCCTCGCCCGGGTCCGGCCGCACCCGGGTCAGCAGGCCGCACGCGACACCGGCCAGGGTGGCGTGAATTCCGGCCTCGTGCAGGGCATACCAGGAGAGCAGGCCCAGCGGCACATAGATGAGTGGGCTGCCGAGCCGGAACTTCTGCGCCAGCGCCCAGCCCGCGAAGCAGGCGATCGCGATCAGCAGCCACAGCATCTTCAGGGTGGTGGTGAACAGCACTGCGATCAGCAGGATGGCGATCAGGTCGTCGACGACCGCCAGGCTGAGCAGGAACACACGGGCGCTGGCCGGGATTCGCGATCCGGTCATGGCCAGCACGGCCAGCGCGAAGGCGATGTCGGTGGCGACCGGGATGGCCCAGCCGCGATCCATGCCCGGCGCGCCCCAGCCGACCGCCATGGCGATGAGCGCGGGCATCACCACGCCGCCGATGGCGGCCACGATGGGCAGGGTGGCGCGTTTGCGGTCGGCGAGTTCGCCCACCACCAGTTCGCGTTTGAGTTCCAGCCCGGCGACGAAGAAGAAGATGGCCAGCAGGCCGTCCTTGGTCCAGTCGGCCAGCGTGAGATCCAGGTGCAGCGCGGGAATCGCGAGCTTGGCATCGATCATCGTGGTGTAGCTCGCGCCCCACGGGGAATTGACCCAGATGAGCGCTCCGGCGGCCGCGATGAGAAGCAGTGCACCGCCGAAGGTTTCGGTTCTGAGATAGCGGGCCAGCTCCGAGCGGACCTGAGCGATCACGGTGTGCACCTTCCAGTCGTACAGTCGACAGAACAGCGGCGTGCACACCACTGACGGGCTCCTCGGCACAACCGCATGCCGACCAGACTTCCCGGCACACCTTTTGCGCAATTCTAACGGTTTGCCCGGACCTTCTTGACCACCCCGCACGCGAAGAGGCCCCGTGACCACAGGTCACGGGGCCCCGCCGACTGTTCGGGCGCTTACGCCTTACCCGCCCGGATGGCTTCGAAAACGTTGGGGTCCACCAGGGTTGAGGTGTCACCCAGTTCGCGGCCCTCGGCCACGTCGCGCAGCAGGCGGCGCATGATCTTGCCCGAGCGTGTCTTCGGCAGTTCCGGCACCACGTGGATCTCCCGCGGCCGGGCGATCGGGCTGATCTCGTGGGAGACCTCGGCCTTGAGTTCGGCGATCAGAGCGTCGCCGGTGTCCTTGGCCTCGGCGGTCAGGATCACGAACGCCACGATGCCCTGACCCGTGGTCTCGTCCGACGCGCCGACGACCGCGGCCTCCGCGACGCCGGAGTGCCCGACCAGCGCGGACTCGACCTCGGCGGTGGAGATGCGGTGACCCGACACGTTCATGACGTCGTCGACGCGGCCGAGCACCCAGAGGTCCCCGTCCTTGTCGAGCTTGGCGCCGTCACCCGCGAAGTACCAGCCCTTCTCGCCGTAGCGAGCCCAGTAGGTCTCCTTGTAGCGGGCGTTATCGCCCCAGATGCCGCGCAGCATGGACGGCCACGGCTCGTCGAGCACCAGGTAGCCATTCGCTTCGGTCTCGCCCAGCTCGACCGGATTGCCTTCCTCGTCCACGACCTTGGCCGAGATGCCCGGCAGCGGGGTCATGGCCGCGCCCGGCTTGGCCGCGGTGACGCCCGGCAGCGGCGAGATCATGATCGCGCCGGTCTCGGTCTGCCACCAGGTGTCCACGATGGGAGTCTTGTTGCCGCCCACCACATCCCGGTACCAGCGCCACGCTTCCGGGTTGATCGGCTCGCCGACCGAACCCAGCAGTCGCAGGCTCGACAGATCGTGCGACTCCGGGATCTCGCGACCCCACTTCATGAACGTGCGGACCAGCGTCGGCGCGGTGTAATAGATGCTCACACCGTACTTTTCGATGATCTGCCAGTGCCGGTGCTCGTCCGGGAAGTTCGGGGTGCCCTCGTAGACGACCTCGGTGGCCCGGTTGGCCAGCGGCCCGTACACGATGTAGCTGTGCCCGGTCACCCAGCCGATGTCGGCGGTGCACCAGTACACGTCCTTGCCCGGCTTGTGGTCGAAGACGTAGTTGTGGGTGTACGCCGCCTGGGTCAGGTAGCCACCCGAGGTGTGCAGGATGCCCTTGGGCTTCCCGGTGGTGCCGGAGGTGTAGAGGATGAACAGCGGGTGCTCGGCGTCGAACGCCTGCGCCTCGTGTTCGGGCGAGGCCAGCGAGACGGTCTCGTCCCACCAGATGTCGCGGCCCTCGACCATCGGGGTGTCCAGCCCGGTGCGGCGCACCACGAGCACGTGCTCGACGGTCGAATCACCTTCGGCGAGCGCCTCGTCCACCGCGGTCTTGAGCGGGGCGGGCTTGCCGCGCCGCCACTGGCCGTCGGTGGTGATGACGAGCTTGGCCGCGGCGTCGTCGACGCGCTGGCGCAGGGCGCTGGGGGAGAAGCCCGCGAACACCACCGAGTGGGTCAGGCCCAGCCGGGCGCTGGCGAGCATGGCCACGATGGCCTCGGGGACCATCGGCATGTAGATGGCGACGCGGTCACCGGCCACCAGGCCCAGACCGGTCAGGTAGTTGGCGGCCCGGGAGACCTCGGCCAGCAGATCGTTGTAGGTGAGGTCGCGGGAATCGCCGGGCTCGCCCTCCCAATGGATGGCGACCTGATCGCCGTGCCCGTCGAGCACGTGCCGGTCCACGCAGTTGTAGGCGACATTGAGCTTGCCGTCCGCGAACCACTTGGCGAAGGGCGCGTCGTCCCAGTCCAGTACCTGTGTGAAGGGCTGATGCCAGTGCAGGCGGCGGGCCTGTTCGGCCCAGAAGCCCTCGCGGTCGGCGGCTGCCCGGTCGTAGAGAGAGGCATCGCCGTTGGCGGTGGCCGCGAACTCGGCGCTGGGCGGGTAGGCGTCCAGGTGCTCGGCGGAGGATTCCGTGGTCATCTCTTCTCTTCTTCTCTCGCGTGCAGGCCGCACGGGGTGACGGCGGCCACGTTCGACCCTAACCGACTGTGACCTGCGTCGTGTTCGGCAGTCTCGATCGGTGGGGCCCTCGTGACGAACCTTGCAGAGTGCCTATGAACAAACCGTGAATGTTGCCGGATTGCTAACAAGCCGAACAATCCCGTTTCGATCCGCTGACAACTTCGGTCCGGATGGTTAGTGTCCGATTCACCCAAGGCGAATGGTCATAACCACTGGCACCCCGGCGGTTATCGCCATCCTCCTTACGCACTTCCTCGGATCAGGAGAGAAGCGTTGAGATTCAAGACGATTACCGCCCTCGTGGCCGCCGCGACCGTGGCCGCGGCGCTCGCGTTGACAGGTTGTTCATCCAGCGGTGGCGACAACACCGACCTCGTGACGGTCAATGGTGGTGAGCCACAACGACCTCTGGTGCCCACCGATGTCAACGAGAACATGGGTGGCCGCGTGGTGGACCGGCTCTGGGCCGGTCTGAAGTACTACGACGTCAACGGCACCGCCCGCGACGAGGTGGCCCAGTCCATCGAGACCACCGACCGGCAGCACTACAAGATCACCCTCAAGGACTGGAAGTTCACCGACGGGACGCCGGTGACCGCGAAGTCCTTCGTCGACGCCTGGAACTACGGTGCGCTGTCCACCAACGGTCAGCTGCAGAACTGGGCCTTCGACGGCATCGCCGGGTACAGCGATGTCAGCGCGGATCCGCCCAAGGCGCAGACCATGTCGGGTCTGAAGGTGCTCGACGACAAGACCTTCACCGTCGACCTCACCAACCCGTCGATCGACTTCGAGCTGAAACTCGGCTTCGCGCCGTTCTATCCGATGCCGGATGCGTTCTTCAAGAACACCAAGGACTTCGGGCAGAACCCGATCGGCAACGGGCCCTACAAGTTCTCCACCTGGCAGCACAACGTGAAGATCGAAGTGCTGCCCAACCCGGACTATCACGGCGGCCGCCCGCCCAAGAACAAGGGCCTGCGCTTCGTGATGTACCAGTCCTACGACACCGCCTACGCGGATCTGTTGCAGGGCAACCTGGATGCCCTCGACATCATCCCGGAATCGGCGCTGGCCACCTACGAGAAGGACCTCGGCGACCGGGCCATCCACAAGCCCATCGCCTACAGCCAGCACATCGGCATCCAGCCCACCGTCGCGCACTTCGCCGGTGAGGAAGGCGTACTGCGGCGCAAGGCCATCTCGATGGCCATCAACCGGGATCAGATCGCGCAGAACATCTTCCACGGCACCCGCGTGCCCTGCCAGGACTTCACCGCCTTCACACTGCCCGGCTTCCGTAAGGATCTGCCCGGCTCCGACGTGCTGAAGTTCAACCCGGACCAGGCGAAAGCGCTGTGGGCGCAGGCGAATGCGATCTCACCGTGGTCGGGGACCTACCAGATCGCCTACAACGCCGACGGCGGCCATCAGGCGTGGATCGAGGCCGTGGCCAACAGCGTCAAGAACACCCTCGGCATCGACGCGGTCGGCGCGCCGTACCCGACCTTCAAGAACATTCGCGACGAGATCACCAACAAGACCATCGGCAAGGCGTTCCGCTACGGCTGGCAGGGCGACTACCCGTCCATGTTCGAATTCCTGACCGCCCTCTACCTCACCGGATCCGGCACCAACAACACGCAATACGCCAACCCGGACTTCGACAAGCTGCTCACCCAGGCGCAGGGCGCGGCGACCCCCGAGGCCGCCTACGACATCCTCGCCCAGGCCCAGCAGTTGCTGTTCAAGGACATGGCCGACATCCCGATCTTCGACTACAACGTCGCGGCCGGGCGCTCGGACAAGGTCAAGGCCGAGGTCACCTGGTCGGGCCTGTTCGACTTCGAGAACATCGAGAAGTAGCGGGCATGGCCTGGTACATCGTGCGGCGGTTGCTCCAGATGATTCCGGTCTTTCTCGGAGCAACCCTGCTCATCTACGCGATGGTCTTCCTGATTCCCGGCGACCCCATCCAGGCGCTCGCCGGGGATCGGCAGATGACCCCGGCGATCGAGGCGACGCTCAAGGCGCGCTACCACCTGGATCAGCCCTTCTACATCCAGTACCTGCAATACCTGAAAGGCATTGTGACGCTGGACTTCGGCACCTCGTTCTCGGGGCGGCCGGTGCGTGAGGAGCTGGCCCGCGCCTTCCCGATCACCTTCCGGCTGGCCGTGATGGCGGTGTGCATCGAGTTCTTCTTCGGTGTCGCCTTCGGACTCGTCGCCGGGTTGCGCAAGGGCAAGCTGTTCGACTCCACCATGCTGGTGCTGAGCCTGGTCATCATCGCCATCCCGATCTTCGTGCTCGGGTTCCTGGCGCAGTACCTGCTCGGCATCAAATGGGGGATCGCGCCGGTCACCGTCGGCAGCAAAGCGAGTTTCACCGATTTGCTGGTGCCAGCGTTCGTGCTCGGGTCGCTGTCGTTCGCCTACGTGCTGCGGCTGACCCGAAACGCCGTGGCGGAGAACATGAACGCCGACTACGTGCGCACCGCGACCGCCAAGGGTCTCGGTCGCCCGCGGGTCATCGTGGTGCACATCCTGCGCAATTCGCTGATCCCGGTGGTCACCTTCGTCGGCTCGGATCTCGGGTTCCTCATGGGCGGCGCGGTCGTCACCGAGGGCATCTTCAACATCCCGGGCGTCGGCGGCACGCTCTACCAAGCCATCACCCGCGGTGAACCGCCTACGGTGGTGGCCTTCGTGACTGTGCTCATCGTGATCCTGCTGCTGACCAACCTCATCGTCGATCTGCTCTACGCCGCACTCGATCCGAGGATCCGCTATGCCTGAAACTCCCACTGAAACACGTTCCGGGCAAGAACATTTCGTGGCCCCGGCCGACGAGGTGGAGGTGCTGGCCACCGACCGGGTCACCGAGACCGCGGCCCCGACCAGCGTCTGGCGGGAGGCCTGGCAGCAGCTGCGCCGCAATCCGATCTTCGTGATCGCGGCGCTGCTGATCGCCTTCATCCTGCTCGTCGCAGTGTGGCCGCAGCTGTTCAGCAGCCTCGATCCGCGGTACTGCAGTGGCGATTTCAGCATGCACGCGCCGTCGTCCGGGCATCCGTTCGGCTTCGACAAGCAGGGCTGCGACATCTACGCCCGGACCATCTACGGGGCGCGCGCCTCGGTGGAGACCGGGCTGGGCGCGACCCTCCTGTTCGTGCTGATCGGCGGCACACTCGGCGCGCTGGCCGGGTACTACGGCGGGCTGCTCGACGCGGTGATCTCGCGGATCGCGGAGATCTTCTACGCGCTGCCGCTCACCCTGGCCGCCATCGTGCTCATGCAGCTGCTGCACACCCGGACCGTGTGGACGGTCATGGTGACGCTGGCGTCCTTCAGCTGGCCGCAGGCCGCCCGCATCGCGCGCGGGGCGGTCATCGAGTCCCGCAACAGCGAATATGTCACGGCCGCAAAGGCACTGGGCGTCTCCCGATTCCGGACGCTGATCCGCCACGTCCTGCCCAACTCGGCCGGACCGCTGATCGTGGTCAGCACCATCTCGCTCGGCGTCTTCATCGTCACCGAGGCGACGCTGTCCTACCTGGGCGTCGGACTGTCGCGCGAGATCGTGTCCTGGGGTTCGGATATCGCCGCCGACCAGAAGGAGATTCGTACTTCCGGCATTCTGTTCTACCCCGCGACCGCGCTGGCGCTCACGGTGCTCAGCTTCATCATGCTCGGCGACGCGGTGCGCGACGCGCTGGATCCCAAGGCTCGGAAGAGGTGACGACATGACCGAACCACTGCTCGAAGTCCGGGACCTGAACGTCTGTTTCAGCTCCGAAGGCCAACAGGTTCCGGCGGTCCGCGGGGTGGGCCTGACGGTCTACCCCGGCCAGACCGTCGCCATCGTCGGCGAATCCGGGTCCGGCAAGTCGACCACCGCGCACGCCATCATCGACCTGCTGCCCGGCACCGGGCGAATCACGTCCGGCTCCATCATGTTCGACGGCAAGGACCTGTCGAAGGCGTCGCCGCGGGACATCGTCGCGGTGCGCGGGCGCGGCATCGGGTTCGTGCCCCAGGACCCCATGTCGAATCTGAATCCGGTGTGGAAGATCGGATTCCAGATCCGGGAGACCCTGGAGGCCAACGGCATCGCCAAGGGCCGGGCCGCCCGGCAGCGCGCCGTCGAACTGCTGTCCGAGGCGGGCATGCCCGACGCCGAACGCCGGGTGAACCAGTATCCGCACGAATTCTCCGGCGGCATGCGGCAGCGCGCGCTCATTGCCATCGGGCTCTCGTGCCGCCCCAAGCTGCTCATCGCCGACGAACCGACCTCCGCCCTGGACGTCACCGTGCAGCGGCAGATCCTCGACCACCTCGACACGCTCACCGGCGAACTGGGCACCGCGGTCCTGCTCATCACCCACGACCTCGGCCTGGCCGCTGAACGGGCCGAGCATCTGGTGGTCATGTACCGGGGCCGGGTGGTGGAATCCGGTCCGGCACTGCAGATCCTGCGCAACCCGCAGCATCTGTACACCAAGAAGCTGGTGAACTCGGCACCGTCGCTGGCCTCGCAGCGGCTGTCCTCGGTGCGCGACCGCGCCGAGGTGCGCCAGCAGGCCGTCCAGGTGGCGGGTCAGCTGGCCGAGACCGACGCCGAATTCGCCAGTGCGCCGGACGACGTACTGGTCGCCGACAAGCTCCGCAAGGTGTACCGCATCCGCGGCAACGCGCCCTGGAAGTCCACCGAACTCGTTGCCGTGGACGATGTCTCGTTCACGCTGCGACGCGGAACCACCACCGCCATCGTCGGAGAATCCGGCTCCGGCAAATCCACCGTGGCACAGCTGGTCCTGGGCCTGCAGCCGCCCACCTCCGGCCGCGTCACCTTCGACGGGCGCGAGGTCGCCACCCTGAATGCCAAGGCCGCCTTCGCCTTCCGGCGTCGCGTGCAACCGATATTCCAGGACCCCTACGGGTCGTTGGATCCGATGTATTCCATCTACCGCACCATCGAGGAACCGTTGCGCACCCACGGCATCGGTACTCCGAAGGAACGCGAGGCCACCGTTCGCGACCTGCTCGACAAGGTCTCGCTCCCGGCCTCGGCCATGCGCCGCTACCCGAACGAGCTCTCCGGCGGCCAACGTCAGCGCGTCGCGATCGCCCGCGCGCTGGCGCTGTCCCCGGAAGTCGTGGTCTGCGACGAAGCCGTCTCGGCTCTCGATGTGCTCGTCCAGGCGCAGATCCTGCAGTTGCTCAACGAACTTCAGGCCGAGCTCGGACTGACCTACCTGTTCATCACCCATGACCTGGCCGTGGTTCGGCAGATCGCCGACGACGTCCTGGTCATGTGCCAGGGCTCGGTGGTCGAGGCGGCCTCGACCACCGAGGTCTTCGACCATCCGCAATCCGACTACACCCGACGACTCCTGGAGGCCATCCCCGGCCGTGACCTGCTGGTCGGCTGATTCTCCCGGTCGCGGGGCCGCTAGCCTCGTACCTCGTGACCGACCCGCTGCAGCCCCTCGTCGATCTGCCCGGTGTGCGCGAAGCCGCCGACAAGGCCCGTGACAGCCTTGCCGAGGTGCACCGCCACCGGGCGAACCGGCGCGGCTGGCCCACCACCGCCGCCGAGGCCGCCGTCCGCGCCGCCCGCTCGTCCGCGGCCATCGACGGCGGCACCATCGACCTGCCCGCGGACGGCAATGTCGGCGACCCGATCCTCGCGGGCGCCCTGCGCGTCGGCCAGGCCCTCGACGCCGAGGCCCTCACCAACCTGGTCGGCGTCTGGCAGCGCGCCCCGCTGCAGGCGCTGGCCCGTCTGCACCTCTTGGCAGCCGCCGACCTGGTCGAGGACCAACAGCAACTCGGCCGTCCCCGCAATGTCCCCGGCGTCGCCGAACGCCTCGACCTCCTGGTCCAAACCATCACCAGCACAAAGGCCCCGGCCCCCGTGATCGCCGCCATCGTGCACGGCGAGCTGCTGTCCCTGCGTCCCTTCGGCACCGCCGACGGCATCGTCGCCCGCGCTGCCTCCCGACTGGTCGCCGTGTCCAGCGGCCTCGACCCACACAGTCTGGGTGTCCCCGAAGTTTTCTGGCTCCGCCGCCGCCAGGCCTATCTGGATGCCGCGGCCGCCTTCGGCATGGGCACTGCCGAGGGAGTTGGCGGCTGGGTGATTCTCACCTGCGGGGCGCTGGAAGACGGTGCGCGAGAGGCTCGCTCGATCGCGGACGCCGCATCCGGGTAATAGCCCGTGCGGTAATAGCCCTTACGCATAAGAGCGGGCGGCGTTGTCGCGATTGCGACCTCACCGCCCGCTAGCACGGATCACCCGGTTACCAAGCGTGCTTCTCGGGTTGTGTCTCTTCGGCCTCGGCGAGCTCTCCAGGATCCGGTGGTTCATCCCCGCATGGATGCGAGGCCCTCGCCGTCGAAATCCCAGATAACGCAGGCCCACAACTACTTGTGCCCTGTCGCGGCGTGCTCCGCGTGGGTGCCTGATGTCCGTGCTGGGAAGGGTGGGATGGGAGGTCGAAACCTTCTCTTCCGGTCCGATCTTGGCCTTCCGTCCTTCCGTGCATCCATTGTTACCCCGTGACGCCCGTCACAGCAAGACCTGGGGAAACATTCAAATTACTCGGTGTGTCCGAGTATTTTTGCGGCCGGGCGTTTCGGTCGGCGGCCCAGTTGTTCCGGGTCAGCGCCGTCGGCGCAGCAGTCGGTAGGTGAGGGCTCCGGCCGCGAGCGCGCCGAACCCGACCGCGGCCGTCGCGGCCACCGTGGTGGTGGTCGGTGCGGGTAGTCGAGCCCACAGCGAGACCGGATTCGAGAAGGTGAGCACCGGCCAGCCGCGCGACGCGGCCTCGCGGCGCAGGCCCCGATCCGGGTTCACCGCCGTCGGGTGCCCGACCACCTCGAGCATGGGCAGATCGGTGACCGAGTCGGAGTAGGCGTAGCAGCGGGTCAGGTCGTAATCGTAGTGGGCCGCAAGCTTTTCGATGGCCTCGACCTTGCCCGGGCCGTAGCAGTAGAACTCGACTTCGCCCGCGTACTTACCGTTTTCGATGACCATCCGGGTGGCGGCGAAGTGATCGGCGCCCAGCGCCGCGGCGATCGGTGCGACCACCTCCTCGCCCGACGCCGACACGATGATCACGTCGTGGCCCCGAATCCGATGGTCCGCAATGAGATCCGCGGCCTCGGCGTAGATGAGCGGATCCACGATGTCGTGCAGGGTCTCAGCGACGATCGAGCGCACCTGGTCGACATCCCAGCCCGCGCACATCTTGGTCAGGTGTTCGCGCATGCGCTCCATCTGATCGTGATCGGCGCCCGAGAGCAGGAACAGGAAGTGCGCGTAGCTGCTCTCGAGCACCGCACGGCGGCTGAGCAGGCCCTGATCCAGGAACGGCTTGCTGAACACGAAGGCGCTCGACCTGGCGATCACCGTCTTGTCGAGATCGAAGAAGGCGGCGACTCGTCCGCGTTCGGCTGTCACGTGGTCCAGGATATGGTCCGGCGGCGCGTCGCGGGGATCTTGGGCGCGTCGCGCGGGTCCCGCGATGGACCTGCGCCTTTTCATGCGGCGCGGCGGTCGCGGTGTCGGGCATCACTTTCGGCGCAGGATATGTCCGGGTTAGCCAGTCGGAAGCCGGGCCGTCGGGGCGGGAAAAAGACTCGCCGGACGGACTTGCAATCCGGCCGGGGCTTGGGTGTAGTATCGCAGTTACCTGGACATGGTCCAGGCGCGTTCAGCCCGACCCCCCGGGGCTGAACCCGACGGCCCCAGCCTCCTCCCCCCCCGGCTGGGGCCGTCCTCTATTTCCGGACAGGTCCCCCGATTTCCGGGCAACTCCGAAGTCCTTCCCGCACCTCGAGTTCTGCACAGGTCGCGTGTTATCCACACTCGCCGTGGACCCGCTTTCGCCCTCTCGCCGATCGGGCGACGCTGACCAGCATGAACTCCGACGCCGCCACACCACCGGCTCTGTCGCTCGTCGCCGATCCCCGTCTGCGGGACGAGATCCGCCGCATTGCCGCCGCGGCCGACCGTCCACTCGACGAGCGTGTCTCGCCGCCCGGGCGGCCCGCCTGGACGGCCGCCTCCGCCATCGTCCTCGATACCGCCGCCGCGCGTAGCTGTGCATCCGCCGAACACCCCCGCCGCGCCGGGATTCTCCTGGTGACCGACGGGGAGCCGAGTTTGCTCGACTGGCAGGCCGCCACCGCCGTGGGTGCCGAACTGGTGCTGGCGCTGCCCGCCGACGCCGACGCGTTGGTGGCCGCCTTCGCGGCGCACGACGGCCGCAGGCCCGGTGACGGCGCGGTGCTCGCGGTGGCGGGCGCGGGCGCCGGGGCGGGCGCCTCGGTCCTCGCCACGGCCGTGGCCCTCACCGCCGCTGGCCGTTTCCGCGACCGCACCCTGCTGGTCGACTGCGCGCCCTTCGGCGGCGGCCTGGATCTGCTGCTGGGGCTGGAGAATGCTCCGGGTCTGCGCTGGCCGGATCTCACCATCGAACACGGGCGCGTGTCCGCTCCGGCCCTGCACGCCGCCCTGCCCGCCGCGTCCGGCCTGGCGGTGCTCTCGTGTGGGAGGACCGATTCCGAGGGTGTGGGCGGAACGGAAACGCCGACAACCGATCTCGTGTCTGTGGAGGGCGACAGCGGTCAGCGGGTAGTACTGGCAACGGGATTCGAGCGTGCGGCGGGCTGTCTGGTCGACCGGGGAACCGCCGCACCGGCCTTCGAAATACCGGGCACCGCGGTCGATGCGCTCGCGCCCGCCGCCGTGCGGGCCGTCATCGAGGGTGGCCGTGCCGCAGGTGATCTGGTGGTCGCGGATCTCTCCAGTGATCACGGGCCGTACACCGAGCAGGTTCTCGACATCGCCGACCTCGTGGTGCTGGTGACCCGGGCCCGGCTGCGGTCGGTGGCGGCGGCGAAATCCGCTGCCGCGTATTGCCGTACCCGCAACCCCAATGTGCGGGTGGTCGTGCGCGGGCCCGCTCCCGGGGGTCTCGGTGCCACCGAAATCGCCGAGGCCCTGGCACTGCCGCTGTTGGCTTCCGTGCCGTCCCAACCTGGCCTCACCGAGCGGCTGGAGCGCGGCGGGCTCACCGTCCGCCGCCGTGGGCCACTGCGCACCGCGGCCGAAACCTGCCTGACCGCATTGTTTTCCGACGGCCCGATGGGACAGGTAGCTGCCCGGCCGGGGCCCGCGTGGTGGCGGATCGCGCGTTCCCGCGGTGCGTACTGCGCTTCGGCGCTGGAGTCGGCGGGGGTGCGCAAGTGAGCCCGGTGCCCCGGCGATGGTCGCCGCGTTCCCGGCCGGGTCCGTCGATCCGCATCGCTGTTTGGCCGCCCGCGCGGGAGTCGCGTTCCGGCTACTGCCGTCTCGGGTCCGGTCGCGGCTGTCGCTGGTTGCTGGTCGGGGTGGAGGTCCGTGATGACTGAGTTGTTGTCGGCCGAGCTGCTGGAGCGGGTGCGGGAGCGTTTGGCGGAGGGCGCGGCCGATCCGGATCCGGCGCAGGTGGCCGCGGCGGTGCGGGCCGAGGCGGGTGGGGTGCTCGCGGACACGGATCTGTTGCGCGCCTTGCGATTGCTGCAGACCGAGATGACCGGGGCCGGGGTGCTCGAGCCGCTGCTGCACGATCCCGAAGTGGCCGATGTGCTGGTCACCGGGCCGGACGCGGTGTGGGTGGATCGCGGGCGCGGGTTGCGCCGGACCGCGGTGCGGTTCGCGGACGAGGCGGCGGTGCGCAGGCTGGCCCAGCGGCTGGCGCTGGCGGCCGGCCGGCGGCTCGACGACGCGCAGCCGTGGGTGGACGGCAGGCTGGCGGGAAGCGAAGCGGCGCTGGGGGATTCCTTCGGCGTGCGACTGCACGCGGTGCTGGCGCCGATCGCCCACGGCGGCACCTGTCTGTCCCTGCGGGTCTTGCGTCCTGCCACCCAGGGCCTCGACGCGCTGGCCGCCGCCGGTGCGGTGTCACCGGTGGCGAAAGCGCTGCTGGAGCGCATTATTCGGGCCCGGCTCGCGTTTCTGGTGGTCGGTGGGACCGGTGCGGGGAAGACCACGCTGCTCTCGGGTCTGCTGGCCACGGTCGATCCGGCCGAGCGCATCATCTGCGTCGAGGACGCGGCCGAGCTCGCGCCGCCGCACCCGCACGTGGTCCGACTGGTCGCCCGGCCGGCCAATGTCGAAGGGGCGGGCGCGGTCACCGTCCGTGATCTGGTCCGCCAGGCGTTGCGCATGCGGCCAGATCGCATCGTGGTGGGCGAGGTTCGGGGCGCGGAGGTCGTGGACCTGCTCACCGCCCTGAACACCGGGCACGACGGCGGCGCGGGCACCGTGCACGCGAACTCGCCGGGCGAGGTACCCGCCCGGATGGAGGCTCTCGCGGCGCTCGGTGGGATGCCCGCGGCCGCCCTGCACAGCCAACTGGCGGCCGCGATCCAGGTGATCCTGCACGTCCACCGCCATCCCGACGGCCGCCGCACCCTGCGTGAGATCGGCCTGGTGACCGCCTCCGACGGCCGGGTCCGGATCACCCCGGCCTGGACCGCCGACAGCCGCCAGGCTCCGGCTGCGGCGGCGCTCGGTCGACTCCTCGATGAAAGGACCTGCGATGACGACCTCGAGTGATGACTCGTCTGCTCCGGTTGGTAATCTCTTGTGCTGCAGTCCGTTCCGGGTGCGGAACTCGCGGTTTCCCGGACTGCGGCTGGGTTGGCGCGCCAACTGCCGATGCCATGATCGCGTCGATTCGACTGGTGCCGAAGAAGATTCGGCGACTCGTCAGTGCGGTGGGTGCTGATGATGCCGAATCCCGCTCCCGGCGTGGTCATTCTGGCCTGTGTCGCAGGTGCGCTCCTCGCGCTGCCGCCACCGGCTGCTCGGCGGCGGTTGGCTCGACTCTTTCCACAGCGGGCTGTTTCGCGAAAGATGCTGCACAGCAACATTATTAAGGTTGCTGTACTGGCGTCGGCCGCATTCTCGCTGGCGGCCGGACCCGGGGCGTTGATCGCCACGGCGCTGATAGCGGCCACCGTTGTGCGGCGCCGCCGTCGCGCCCGGCGGGATCGATCGCGGGTCGCCGAGGTGACCGGGCTGTTGGCCGGGCTGGAAGCGGTGATCGGGGAACTGCGGATCGGCGCGCATCCGAGTGCGGCGGCCGCGGTGGCGGCGGCGGAGACCACGGGTGAGGTGGCCAGGGCCTTCGCGGTGAGTGCCGCGTGCAGCCGGCTGGGCGGGTCGGGCGCGGAGGGGCTGCGACGGCCCGGCAGCGTGGTGGCCGAGGAGCTGTCCCGGGTGGCCGGGGCGTGGCTGGTGGCGGAGCGCCACGGACTCTCACTGGCCGAACCGCTGGCGGCCGCGCGGCTGGATCTCCTGGGCCGCAGACACTTCCGGGATCGCACCGAGGCCGCGTTGGCGGGCGCCCGGGCCACGGCGCTGGTGCTGGCGCTGCTGCCGCTGCTGGGGATCGGCCTGGGGCAGCTGATGGGTGCGTCGCCGCTGCACGTGCTGTTCGTATCCGCGGCCGGGACCGTGCTGCTGCCGCTCGGTGTCGCACTGACCTGTGCCGGGCTGCTGTGGGCCGACGCCATCACCGGCGGGGTGCTGCGATGACACCCGCCCTCGCGCTGGCCTCGGTGGGTGCCGCACTGCTGATGCTGCCGGGCCGCGTCGAGGCCGGACATCGCCTGCGCCGACTCGGCATCCCGGCTCCCGCTGCGCCGCCGCCGATTTCGCGGCCGGGTCCGGATCCGCTGGGTGACGTCTCGGCCCTCGATCTGCTCGCGGCCTGTCTGCGATCCGGATTGCCCGCGGCCGCTGCGGTCGGCGCGGTCGCGGCCGAATCCCCGGAGCCACTGGCCTCCGCCCTGCGCCGGGCGTCGGACCTGTTGGCGCTCGGCGCCGATCCCGCGTCCGCGTGGGAGCAGGCCGCGGCCGGGCAGGCGGACGCCGGGCACACCGACGACGTGGTGACGGCCCTGGCCCGGATGGCCCGCCGCTCGGCGCGCTCCGGGACCGGATTGGCCACGGCCGTCGCCGAATTGGCCCAGCGCCGCCGCTCCGAGCTCGAGGATGCCGCCGCCGCGCGGGCCGAACGGGCGGGAGTCCTGATCGGCGGCCCGCTCGGCCTGTGTTTCCTGCCCGCCTTCCTGTGCCTGGGCATCGTCCCCGTCGTCATCGGCCTGGCCGGGCGCGTGCTGGACGGCGGCCTGCTGTGACCGACCCCGACTGTGCCGGTGCGGAACCGCCGCGCCGGAGTGAGAGAAGGAGTGACCGTGGGAACGACTGTCCGAAACCTGTGCTGGGAACTGCGAACTCGACTGCTGCGCGCGCTGACCGCCGAGGACGGGATGAGCACCGCGGAATACGCCATCGGCACCATCGCGGCCGCGGCGTTCGGGGCGGTGCTGTACACCGTGGTGACCGGCGACAGCATTGTGAACGCCCTGACGAAGATCATCGACAAGGCCCTGAAGACTCCCGTCAAGTGACGTATGCCACACCATCACCCGACACCGAGGCGGGGATGGCAACCGTTGAGGCGGCGATCGCGCTAGCCGCGCTGGTGGCGGTGCTGGTGTTGACGGTCGGCGCCCTGCTGGCGGTATCGGCGCAGGTGCGCTGTGTCGATGCCGCCCGCGAGGCGGCTCGCCTGGCCGCCCGCGGTGATCCGGAGACCGGCATCGCCATCGCCCGCCGGGTCGGGCCACCCGGTACCCGGGTCGCCGTTCACACCGAGGGAGACCTGGTCGTCGTCGAGGTCAGTGCCCGTGCCGCCGTGTTTCCGATCACCCTGCACGCGGCGGCGGTCGCAGCCCGCGAGCCCGGCGAGTCCCGATGACGGTCGGAAACCGGACCGAGGCCGAGGCGGGCGGTGTGACGGTAACGGCGTGTATGGCCCTGATCGGGCTGCTCATGGTGGGTGTGCTGGTCGCGCAGGTGGGTGTGGCCGTCATCGCGCGGCATCGGGTGCAGTCCGCCGCGGACCTGAGTGCGCTCGCGGCGGCCGGTGCCCTCGGCGGCGGTGTCGCGGCGGCCTGCGCCCGGAGCGCGGAGATCGCCGTTCGAATGGGCGCTCGCCAAACCGGGTGCGCGGCGGCGGACTGGGATGTCACGGTCACCGTCGAGGGCCGGATATCGCTCGGCCCGCTGGGCGAGCGTGCGGTGCGGGCGATGGCGCGCGCGGGACCGGTGGAGTAGGCGTGACCGCGAATAGCTCGTACCGAGCGGTTGGTTAGAAATGGGATGGCGCGGGCCACATCCAGTAGTGATCAATGTCGAAATTCGATGAATGGGATAACCGAATAGATTGGGTATCGATCGCTTTCCAATTCGTTCCGCGAGACTCATTGGAATGAATACACAGGTAAATCCGCGAGCGACATTATCGAACGGAGCAACCCTCCAGTTAACAGGATCACATCCCTTTTTAATCGACTTCACACCCTGCGTGTCGCGGACGCCTCCGGGCAGCCCGATATCTACCAGTTGACGTGGCCGACCGGTTGGTCGGGTGGCGCTCCGGTCTCGCGTCGGAGTCGGCGGCGTCACGGTTCGGGGTGACCGCCGTCACTTTCTCCGAGCTCGGCCAGCACCGCCCGCAGTAGCCGGGCCGCCCCGGCCTTGTCCAGCGGATTGTTGCCGTTCCCGCACTTCGGCGACTGTACGCAGGAAGGACAGCCGCCCAGGCACACGCACGACTCGATGGCCCCGAGGGTCGCCGTCAGCCAGTGCCGGAGCTGGGAGAACCCGCGCTCGGCGAAGCCCGCCCCGCCCGGATGTCCGTCGTAGACGAATACGGTCGGCAGCCCGGTATCGGCGTGCTCCGCCGTCGACACGCCGCCGATGTCCCAGCGGTCGCAGGTCGCCACCAGCGGCAGCATGCCGATCGCGGCGTGTTCGGCCGCGTGCAGCGCGCCCGCGGCGTGTCGCGCGTCGATTCCGGCCCGGACCAGCAGGTCCGGCGTGACGGTGTAGAACACCGCCCGGGTGGGCAGCGTCTGCGCGGGGAGATCCAGCGCCACCATGTCCAGCACTTCGCCGCTGGGCAGTCGGCGCAGATAGCCGATCACCTGCCGGGTCACCAGCACCTGCGCCAAAGCCGTTGTGACCGAGCCGTATCGGCGTTCCTCGGTGACGGCCTCGATCTCCAGCGAGGTCACCGCCCGCGCGCTGGTGCTCCACCCCGGCGTATCGGCGTGCACCAGCGCGACGCCTTCCTCCAGGTCCAGCTCGTCGACCACGTAGCTCTCGCCCTGGTGCAGGTGCACCGCACCGGGATGCAGGGTGGCCGGGGCGCGCCCGGCATCGGTGGTCCCGAGCATGCGCCCGGATTCGCCGTCCACCACCGCGATCGCGCTGCCGATGCCGCCGCGCACGTCCACCGCGTCGTGCGGATGCGCGTCCGCGGTCACGAACCAGCGCGCGGTGCCGTCCCGCGCGACCCCGGCCCGGCGCCGGATCAAACCCTGTTCGGCCAGGTCGGACAGCAGATCCCAGGCTTGGAAGGAGTGCACTTCGGCATCGCTGAGCGGCTGTTCCAGCGCCGCGCACAGCAGATGCGGGCCGAGCACGTACGGGTTGTGCGGGTCGGTGATGGTGGCCTCGAGGGGCCGTCCGAGCAGCGCCTCCGGGTGATGCACGAGGTAGGTGTCCAGCGGGTCGTCGCGCGCGATGAGCAGCACCAACGACCCCTGCGTGCGCCGTCCGGCGCGCCCGGCCTGCTGCCAGAACGAGGCCACCGTGCCCGGATAACCCGCCACCACAACGGCATCCAGTCCCGCGATGTCCACGCCCAGTTCCAGGGCGTTCGTGGTGGCCGCGCCCAGCAGCGAGCCCTCCGACAATGCCGTCTCCAGCGCCCGCCGATCCTCGGCCAGATACCCGGCGCGATAGGCCGCGACACGCGACGGGAGCTGGGCATCTACGTCCGCGAGGAGCCGCCGCGTGTCCATTGCCACCGACTCGGCCCCACGCCGCGACCGGACGAAGGTCAGCGTGCGCGCGCCCTCGGCCACCAGATCCGCCATCACGGTGGCGGCCTCCGCGCCGGCCGAACGGCGAATGGCCGCACCGTTTTCCCCGGTCAGGCCCGCCCCGAGCAGCGGCGGCTCCCACAGCGCCACGGTGCGCGACCCCTGCGGCGACCCGTCCTCGGTGACCGCGACACACGGTGCGCCGATCAGCTTTTCGGCGGTGCGGGCCGGGTCCGCGGTGGTCGCCGAGCACAGCACGAAGACCGGATCCGCCCCGTACCGCTCGGCGAGTCGCCGTAGCCGGCGCAGCACCAGCGCCACGTGCGACCCGAAAACCCCGCGGTAGATATGACATTCATCGACCACGACGTATTTGAGCTGCCGCAACAGCCGCCCCCACCGCTGATGCGATCGCAGCATTCCGACGTGCAGCATGTCGGGATTGGTGAAAACCCAGCGCGCGTGCGCCCGCACCCACTGCCGGATCTCGGCCGGGGTGTCCCCGTCGTAGGGCGCGGGGTGCACGTTCCGCAGGGGATCTTCGCTGGTCAGCTCGTTGACCATGCGCAATTGATCGGCCCCCAACGCCTTGGTGGGCGACAGATACAGCGCGGTGGCCCGGGGATCTTCCTGCAGCGTGGTCAGCACGGGCAGCTGATACGCCAGCGATTTTCCGGACGCCGTCCCGGTCGACAGCACCACGTGCCGCCCGGCCGCGGCCAGGTCCGCGGCCTCGCTCTGGTGACTCCACGGCTCCGCGACTCCGGCCGCCTGAACTGCGGCGATGACATCCGGAGATGTCCATTCGGGCCATTTCGTGATCTGTGCCGCGCGGGACGGTAGCTCGGTGACGTGGGTGAGGCGGGGGTCACCGGACACCGGTCCATTTAGGACACGATTCAGCAACGATCTCCCGTAGCTGATGTCGCTGTTGTCTCCAGCGCATCGCAACTGATCTTCATCATTCATCGAGTCGTCACCGCGACACGCCCAACGGGTGCGAAAGGTGTGTGCGCCCGCAGCCCTACCTGCCATTTCACTACCGAGTAGCGGCCTGCCTCACACCCGGTTTGCCGGATGCTCGCTCTGTTATCCGGAAGCAAACCAACTTCAAGTTCGGATTTGGGCATTATGCCCCTCACCTGCGCATTCGCAAGATCAACTTTTTTGCAAATTGTGGGTAACTCGGCTGTTGAATTCCCCAAAGACATGGTTCACTGGTTCCTGGTCGCAAGCTTCTGTGTTCGAGGGAACGGATCGAAAGTCCAAACCATCAGCAGGATCGATGTTGCGAACGGTGTACTAGGTGCTTTCCTGCAGGGGGAACAGAGTACAACGGTCGGAACGGACCCGGTGGACGAACCTCGTTGTCCGCCGTTCCGGTATGGAAAGAGAAGGAACAGAATGGCACAGGGAACTGTGAAGTGGTTCAACGCGGAGAAGGGGTTCGGCTTCATCGCGCCCGAGGACGGCTCCGCGGACGTCTTCGTCCACTACTCCGAGATCCAGGGATCGGGCTTCCGTACCCTCGAGGAGAACCAGAAGGTCGAGTTCGAGGTTGGCCAGGGCACCAAGGGCCCGCAGGCCACCGGTGTTCGCGCGCTCTAAGAGCGAGCCAACCCACAGGTTCCGTCCCCCATCGCCTCCGGGCGGTGGGGGACGACCCATATCTGGACCCATTACACTCGATCACGATCAGGGGCTACATCGTCGCCGCGCACCAGCCGCGGCCTTTGAACACGGTATAAACGTTGCTGGCAGCGATATCGGACATCGCAGCCGCTTTGCCCCAGCCGCGTAGGGTGCGTACACCAGAGCCGACGCGGATCGAGACGAAAGGTGTGTTCGCCGGTGGCAACACGAGACCGCGGTGCAGCGCCGAACCCTGAGGCAGCGCCCGACCAGGGCCGTTCCCTGCGTCGTCTCGTGATTGTGGAGTCGCCGACGAAGGCCAAGAAGATCGCTCCCTACCTCGGCCGCGGTTACGTGGTGGAGGCTTCGGTCGGTCATATTCGGGACCTGCCGCGTGGCGCGGCGGATGTGCCCGCCAAATACAAAGGACAGCAGTGGGCTCGGCTCGGCGTTGACGTCGATCACGATTTCGAGGCCATCTATGTGGTCAGCCCCGATAAGAAGGGGAAGGTCAGTGAGCTGAAGAGCCTGCTGGCCGACGCCGACGAGCTCTATCTCGCCACCGACCCCGACCGCGAGGGCGAGGCGATCGCCTGGCATCTGCTCGAGACACTCAAGCCCAAGGTGCCGGTGCGGCGCATGGTGTTCCACGAGATCACCGAGTCGGCCATTCAGGCCGCCGCCCGCGACACCCGTGAGCTGGACAAGGACCTGGTCGACGCGCAGGAGACGCGGCGCATCCTGGACCGGCTCTACGGCTACGAAGTGTCGCCGGTGCTGTGGAAGAAGGTCATGCCGCGCTTGTCGGCGGGCCGGGTGCAGTCGGTGGCGACGCGAGTCATCGTGCAGCGCGAGCGGGAGCGCATGGCGTTCCGGTCCGCGGAGTACTGGGATATCGCGGCCAAGCTGGATGCGGGCGGGGACGAGACCGGCGGGAATCCGCGGGTCTTCGGTGCTCGTTTGGTCACCGTCCAGGGCTCGCGCGTGGCGACCGGTCGTGACTTCGGATCCGACGGGCAGCTGAAGTCGCAGGGCGTAGTCGTGCTCGATGCCGGATATGCGCAGCGTTTGGCCGAGGGACTGCACGGGGCCGATTTCACCGTCAGCTCGGTGGAATCCAAGCCGTACACCCGAAAGCCGTACGCGCCGTTCATGACTTCGACGCTGCAGCAGGAGGCCGCGCGCAAGCTGCGCTTCACCTCCGAGCGCACCATGCGGGTGGCGCAGCGGTTGTACGAAAACGGCTACATCACTTATATGCGTACGGACTCGACGACCCTGTCGGAGTCGGCGATTCAGGCGGCGCGTTCGCAGGCCACGCAGTTGTACGGCGCGGAGTATGTGAGTCCCACACCGCGGCAGTACACCCGCAAGGTCAAGAATGCGCAGGAGGCGCACGAGGCGATTCGTCCCGCCGGTGACGTCTTCGCCACGCCGGGACAGCTGCACAACAAGGTCGATACCGACGAATTCCGTCTGTATGAACTGATCTGGCAGCGTACGGTCGCCTCGCAGATGCAGGACGCGCGCGGCACCACGATGACGGTGCGGATTACCGGTAACGCGAATTCCGGTGAGGAGTGCGTGTTTTCGGCTTCGGGCCGGACGATCACGTTCGCCGGCTTCCTCAAGGCGTATGTGGAGAGTGTCGACGAGGAGGCGGGCGGCCAGTCCGACGACGCCGAATCGCGACTGCCCGCACTGACCGAGGGCCAGGGCGTGACCGCCATCGAGCTCGAGCCCGACGGGCACACCACCAATCCGCCCGCGCGTTTCACCGAAGCCTCGCTGATCAAGGCGCTGGAAGATCTCGGCATCGGCCGTCCTTCCACCTACTCCTCGATCATCAAGACGATTCTCGACCGCGGGTATGTGTACAAGCGCGGTAGCGCGCTGGTGCCGTCGTGGGTGGCGTTCGCGGTGATCGGGCTGCTGGAGGTGCACTTCGGGCGGCTGGTGGACTTCGACTTCACCGCGGCCATGGAAGACGATCTCGACGCCATCGCCGGTGGTCGGGAGCAGCGCGGAAACTGGTTGTCCTCCTTCTATTTCGGTGGCGATCACGGTGCCGAGGGTTCGGTTGCGCGCTCGGGCGGCCTGAAAAAGATGGTGGGCGAACGGCTCGACGGCATCGACGCGCGAGAAGTCAACTCCATCAAGCTTTTTGCCGATGAAGAGGGCCGCGACGTCGTGGTTCGGGTCGGCAAGTTCGGGCCTTACCTCGAGCGCATGATCGTCAATCCCGATGACCCGGACGGGGATCCGATCTCGCAGCGGGCCAATCTGCCCGATGATCTGCCGCCGGACGAACTGACGCCGGAGGTCGCGGAGAAGCTGTTCGCGACGCCGCAGGAAGGGCGTTCGCTGGGTGTCGATCCGGTGTCCGGGCACGAAATCGTCGCCAAGGAAGGGCGTTTCGGGCCGTACGTCACCGAGGTGCTGCCGGAACCGGCCGAGGATATCGACACCGGCGCGAAGAAGCCCGCCAAGAAGGCGGCCGACAAGCCGAAGCCGCGCACCGGGTCGCTGTTCAAGTCCATGAGCGTGGAGACGGTGACGCTGGAAGAGGCGTTGCAGCTGCTGTCGCTGCCGCGCGTGGTGGGTGCGGACCCGACCTCCGGGGACGAGATCACCGCGCAGAACGGGCGCTACGGGCCGTACCTCAAGAAGGGCACCGACTCGCGTTCGCTCACCGGCGAGGACCAGATCTTCTCGGTGACGTTGGAGGAGGCGCTCAAGATCTACGCCGAGCCCAAGCGGCGCGGTGGCCAGTCGGCGAGTGCGCCGCCGCTGCGCGAGCTGGGTGTGGACCCGGTGTCGGAGAAGCCGATGGTGATCAAGGACGGGCGGTTCGGTCCGTACGTCACCGACGGTGAGACCAATGCCAGCCTGCGCAAGGGTGACGAGGTCGAGTCGATCACGGATGCGCGGGCCTCGGAGCTGCTGGCGGATCGGCGGGCACGCGGCCCGGTGAAGAAGGCCGCGAAGAAGACGGCCAAGAAGGCTCCCGCGAAGAAGACCGCGGCCAAGAAGACCGCGGTGGCCAAGACCGTCGTCAAGAAGGCTGCCGCGAAGAAGGCGGCGGCGAAGACGGCCGACGGTGTGACCACCAAGAAGGCTGCGGCTGCCAAGAAAGCTCCGGCGAAGAAGACCGCCGCGGCGCAGTCCTGATCGGATTCGATGCGAACGCTCCCGCTCCGGCGGGAGCGTTTTCGCTTTTCACCGGCTTTTCTGTCGGTGTCCTGCCGTAGCGTGTAACCCGTAACACGCACCAGCGGAAGGACATTCGATGACCGTCGACCATGAGCGTGAAGAACTGATCAAGATTCTCGACAGCCAGCGGGAGTTGTTTCGGATCCCGGTCCGGAACATCGACGACACGCAGGCGCGCCAGCGCACCACGGTCAGTGAACTCACCCTCGGCGGTCTGCTCAGCCACGTGGTGAATGTGGAGAAGCATTGGACGACGATCCTCGTCGAGCGCGATCCGAACTCCGAATTCGATGTCTCCCGAATGGATTCCGAGTACCGGCTGGATCCGGAACAGACCGTGGCGGGGCTGCTGGCCGAGTGGGACGTGGTCGCCGAGCAGACGGCGAAGCTGATTCGTGAGCTACCCAACCTCGAGGATTCGGTGCCGACGCCGACCGCACCGTGGGCGCCCGACCGCGTGCACCTGACCGTGCGCTACATCCTGCTGCACATTCTGCGGGAGACCGCGCACCATGCCGGGCACGCCGACATCATTCGGGAAGCCTTGGACGGGGCCAACTCCACCTATCAGCGGGCCAACTGACAGTAGCGCCGACTGACCGTCGGCCGAGGCTGTCGGGGGTGGCGGCTAAGGTGGTCGACGTGGCGGGTGTCTTCGATCGGCTGGTCGGCCAGGATGCGGTCGAGTCCGCGCTGACGGCTGCGGCGGTGGCGGCGCGAGATGGCGCCGGATCGTCGTCGGCCATGACGCATTCGTGGTTGTTCACCGGGCCGCCCGGATCGGGCCGTTCGGTGGCGGCGCTGTGTTTTGCGGCCGCCCTGCAGTGCACCGATCCGGGTACGCCCGGGTGCGGGCGCTGTCACGCGTGCACGACCACCATGGCCGGGACGCACGGTGACGTGCGGCGGGTGGTGCCGGAGGGATTGAGCATCGGCACCAAGGAGATGCGCGAGATCGTGCAGGTGGCCTCGCGCCGTCCCAGTACCGGGCGCTGGCAGGTGGTCGTCGTCGAGGATGCCGACCGGTTGACCGAGGCCGCCGGAAACGTACTGCTCAAGGTGGTGGAGGAGCCGCCGGCGCGGACGGTGTTCCTGCTCTGCGCGCCCTCGGTGGATCCGGAGGATATTTCGGTGACACTGCGATCCCGTTGTCGCCATGTGCATTTGGCGACACCGTCGGTGGCCTCGATCGCGCAGGTGCTCCGCGAGCGGCACGGGCTCGACGAGCGGACCGCCGGGTGGGCGGCGTCGGTGAGCGGCGGGCATGTGGGCCGGGCGCGGTGGCTGGCCACCGATGAGCAGGCCCGGTCCCGGCGCAAGAAGGCGTTGCAGCTGGTCGTGGCCACTGCGCGACCCGCGGCGGCGTACCAGGCGGCCGACGACCTGGTGAAGTCCGCCGACGACGAGGCCAAGCAGGTCAGCGCCGAACGGGACGAGAAGGAACGCGACGAGCTGGCCACCGCGCTGGGCGCGGGCGGCACCGGCAAGGGCGCGGCCTCGGCCACCCGCGGATCCGCCGGTGCGCTGAAAGACCTGGAGAAACGCCAGAAGTCGCGGGCCACCCGGACCGGGCGCGACGCCCTGGACCGGGCCCTGATCGATGTCGCGGGCATGTACCGGGACGCGCTCGCGGTCCGCTTCGGCGCCGCCGCGGCGGATTCCTCCTCCGGTGTGGTGCTCACCCATCCCGATATGGCCGAGCAGATCCGCGAACTCGCCACCGACGTCCGCCCCGAGGGCCTGCTGCTCTCGATCCAGGCCGTCCTGGACTGCCGCGACGCCCTGGAAACCAACGTCAAGCCCCGCTTCGCCCTCGCCGCCATGGCCGCCGCCCTGATCGCGGCGCGTTCCGGCTGACCCTCCGGCGTGTCGCACATCACCCCGGGCACCCGTTTTCGCGATTCGGGCACGAGACGATAGACTCGCAGCGCCGGAAGGCACGCCGCCCTAGCTCAGTCGGTAGAGCGCTTCACTCGTAATGAAAAGGTCAGGGGTTCGATTCCCCTGGGCGGCTCGGATAAGAGGCGAGGACCATTGGTCCTCGCCTCTTTTTCGTTGGGGGGACTTGTGTTCGTGGTGAGGGGAAATCTGTTCGCCGGTGTGTCGCTTTGCGAGTCTGACGTCGAGGCGCTCGGGCACCGAATAACGGTGTGGGAGTGCGGCGCGACGATGGAGGGCTGCGGCGATGGCGGGCGAGAACGAGTTGGACGAGACCGAGGATCTGGGAGGGCCTGCGGAGCTGGAGGTTCCGGCGTTGTCGCGGCGGAAGTTGTTCGCGGGGGCCGGGATCGCGGCGGCAGTGGTGGCCGGGGGCGGGCTGGGGGCCTGGTTGACGACTCGGCGGACGCCGGGGTCGGGGCCGGTCAATCGGGCGTTGAAGATCGGGTTCGGCGGCGGGGTTTGTGAGGCGCCGCTGTTCGCGGCGCTGCATCAGGGGATTTTCGAGAAGCACGGGCTGAAGGTCGAGGTGGTCAAGACCGGGGCCGATGAGATCAAGGACGCGGTCGGCGCCGGGAAGCTGGATGCCGCGCCGGGGATCTTTTTCTCCTGGTTGAAGCCGATCGAGCAGGGGATCGACGCCAAGCTGGCGGCGGGGCTGCACGAGGGGTGCCTGCGGATCATCGTGGCGCCCGACAGTCCGATCAAGTCGGTGGCGGAGCTGCGGGGCAAGACCATCGGGGTGGGCGCGATCGGTGATTCGTCCATGTCGTTCTTCTCGCTGGATCTGCTCGACGCGGGGATCAATCCGAGCCAGGACGTCGAATGGCGGGTGTTCCCGGGCGATCAGCTGGGGGATGCGCTGGCGCGCGGTGAGATCCAGGCGGTCGCGGGGAGTGACCCGAACGCGTTGCTGCCGACCTTGAAGGGCAAGGCGCGGGAGCTCACCAATAATCAGCAGGGGGCGAACCGTCAGTTGTTCTGCTGCGCGACCGCTCTCAATGGCCGCCTGCTACGGGAGGATCCGGATACCGCGCGGGCGCTGGTCACGGCCTGGGCCGAGGGGAGTCGCTGGGTGGGCGCGAATCTGGGACAGACCGCGGCGCTCGAGGTGGACAACAAATATGTGGCGGCGGATCTGACGGTCGTGGAATCGACATTGAAGACCTACGGCTACAACCCGTCCGCGGTGCAGTTCAAGCCGGAGATCACGCCGGGCATCGAGAAGTTCGCCAAGACGGGGTATCTGGATCGGAAGACCGATGCGCGGGTGTTGGCCGACAAGGTGTTCGCCGATCTGGGGTTGACGTGGTGACGACCGCTCCGGCGGCGGAAGACATTGCTACCGAATCGAAGACGGTCGCGGCGGTGGTGAACGCGGTGCGGTATCCGCCGACGCTGGGGTTGGTGTCGGCGTGGTCGTTGTGGGTGTTGACCGCGGGGGCGACGCTGGCCGTACCGGATCGCCTGACCGTGGCCGGGCCGAGAGCGGTCGGAATACTGTTCGCCGCCATCGCTTTCGGGCTGACGGTCTGGGCAGTGGCGGCCTATCGCAGTCGCGCGGCGACCGTGCGATTGCGGTATTGGACCCCGTGGATCGGGGTGCTGGCCGCGTGGATGCTGGTGTGGGAGTTCAGCACCGCCAAGACCGGCTGGCTGGAACCGCCGCACTTCGCATCACCGCAGCAGATGCTGCAGGTGTTCCGGGAGGACGGCGGGCTGCTGCTGTCGTGCACCTGGCATTCACTGTTGCTGCTGCTGACGGGGTTCGCGATCGGTGCGGTGGGCGGGCTGCTCACCGGGATCGCGACCGGGTGGGCGCAAAGTGTCGCGTACTGGACGCATCCGATTCTGCTGACGCTCGGTCCGGTGCCGCCCGCGACGATTCTGCCGGTGGTGTTCATCCTGTTCCCGAGCACCTATCTGGGCAGCGTGTTCATGGTGGCGCTGGGTGTGTGGTTCCCGGTGTCGTTCCTGACCCGGGTGGGTGTGTCGGGGGTGGCGCGCGGGTATTTCGATGTGGCGCAGACGCTGGGCGCGTCGAATCGCTTCCTGATCTGGCGGGTCGCGGTGCCGGGTGCGCTGCCGAGCATTTTCACCGGGCTGTTCATGGGCTTGTGCGCATCGTTGACGGCGCTGGCGGTGGCGGAATTGCTCGGGGTGAAGAACGGGCTCGGCTGGTACATCCAGTGGACGAAGGGGTGGGCGGCGTATCCGCGGATGTACGCCGCGATCGTGATCATGATCGTGGTGTGCTGCACCGCGATCAGCGGACTGCTGCGGGTGCGCAATCGCGTGCTGGCCTGGCAGAAGGATTTGGTGCGATGGTGAGCGACGGGATCACGATCGAGATCGACGGTGTGTCGCACCAGTTCTCGGTGGACGGGGCGCGCAAGCGTGGTGTGCTCGATCGGGTGCTGGGGCGGCCCGCGCCGGTGCCGACGCGGGCGCAGGAATTGGGGCGGCTGCGGGTGCTGACCGATATCTCGCTGCGCATCGAACCGGGGCAGTTCGTGGCATTGCTGGGGCCGTCCGGGTGCGGGAAGTCGACATTGCTGCGGTTGCTTGCCGGGTTGGACCGACCCTCGCGCGGCACCTTGCGGGCCGACGGGGAGCTGATCACGGCACCGGATCCGCACCGCGCGTTGATGTTTCAAGATCCGACGTTGTATCCGTGGCGGACCGTCGAACAGAATGTGGCGCTGGGACCGCAGGCACGAGGCACTCTCGCCGCCGAGCGTGACCGGGTGACCGAGGCGCTGGAACTGGTTGGCCTGGAAAGTTTCCGGGATTCCTACCCGGCCCAGCTGTCCGGTGGCATGGCACAACGGGTGGCATTGGCGCGGGCTCTGGTGAATCGGCCGCGGCTGTTTCTGCTCGACGAACCGCTCGGCAAGCTCGACGCGCTCACCCGCGCCACGTTGCAGGGTGAGATAGCACGGCTGTGGGAGCGGGACCGATTCACCGCGGTGCTGGTCACCCATGATGTGGACGAGGCGCTGCGACTGGCAGACCGGGTGGTGGTGTTCACGCCGCGGCCCGGAAAAGTGGTGCGGGACTTGGCGATCGAGCTACCCCGCCCGCGTGATCACGATGACCCCGAGTATCTACGACTGCGCCGAGAGCTCTTCACCGCGCTCGGCGAGACAGGCAGGGCTGCCGCATGACCGGTGTTTCCACGCACGCCACCGAGGTTTCCGCCAAGGCTCTCGGCGTGTTCGACTCCGTCGCCGAGGCCATCGGGCATACGCCTCTGGTGCGACTGAACCGGGTGGTCGACGATATCGCGGCCACGGTGTACGTGAAGCTGGAGTACCTCAATCCCGGTGGGAGCGTGAAGGATCGGGCTGCACTCGGGATGCTGCTGGCCGCCGAGCGGGCCGGGGAACTGCGGCCCGGCGGGACCGTGGTCGAGGCCAGTTCCGGGAACACCGGGCTCGGATTGGCGGCGCTGGCGGCGGCACGCGGGTATCGGACCGTGGTGGTGGTGCCCGATCGGGTGAGCGCGGAGAAGAAGGCATTGCTGCGGGCGCACGGGGCGGAGGTGCACGAGACGCCGGGGCTGCGGCCGGTCGATCATCCGGAGCATCTGCGGTCGGTCGCATTGCGGCTGACCTCGGAGATTCCCGGGGCGTGGTTCGCCGGGCAGTACGACAATCCGGCTAATCCGGAAGCGCACCGGACCACCACCGGGCCCGAGATCTGGGGGCAGACCGCCGGGCGCGTCACGCATTTCGTGGCGGGCGTGGGGACCGGTGGAACCATCACCGGGACCGGTGAATACCTGAAGGAGGCGTCCGGCGGGACCGTGCGGGTGATCGGGGCCGATCCGCTGACCTCCGTGTACGGCGGTGGGGACGGGCGGATCTGGTACGTCGAAGCGGTCGGGCATTTCCTGCATCCGGAGACGGCGGCCGACGAGTGGCCGGAGTCGTATCACACGGAGGTGGTGGACGGGATCGAGCGGATTCCCGATGCCGAGGCCATTCGGGTGCTGCATCGGGTGGCGCGGGAAGAAGGGCTGCTGCTGGGCGGATCGTCGGGGACGGCCATCGCGGCGGCGCTGCGGACGGCGCGGACGTTGGGGCCCGAGGATGTCGTGGTGGTCGTCGCGCCGGATTCGGGGCGGGCGTATCTGTCGAAGTACTACAACGACGAATGGCTGGGGAGCCTGGGATTTCCGCTCACCACGGCGGTGGACGGGCCGACGGTCGGTGACGTGCTGAGCGAACTCGATCGGGCTGCTGACCTGGTGGCGGTGCCGTCGGGCGCGACGGTCGCCGAAGCGCGCGACCTGCTGGGAAGCGGCACAGCCCTGCCGGTCGTGCTGCAGCGCAAGGTATCCGGGCCGACCGTGGTGGCCGAGATTCTCGGATCGGTGACGGCCGAAGGGCTCGCTGCCGCAGTTGCCACCGATCCGGTGAGTGCACATCTCGGCGCGCCGCTGCCGTTCACCGGCACCAGCGAGCCGTTGTCGCAGGCACTCACTCGTCTTGCCGGGCATACGGGACCGGTTGTCATCGCCCACGAAGGGCGAGCCATTGCGGTGGTCGCGGGGCTCACCGAATCCACAGAACAGGAAGAAACACAGTGACATTCGCACGTTGGATCGCCGGCACGGTGCTGGTGGCGGGGTTCGGACTAGCAGGGGCCGGGACCGCCGCCGCGCACGTCGGGGTCAGCGCATCCGACGCCGAGCCCGGTGGGTTCGCGGTGGTCACGGTACGGGTGCCGACCGAGTCGGCGACGGCGGGCACGGTCAAGCTGGAAATCACGCTGCCGCAGGATCATCCGCTGGCCGTGGTGCGCAACGAGGCCGTCGCCGGATGGGATGTGACGCAGAAACGCACAACCCTGGGGACACCTGTGGATAACGGGCACGGCGGCAAAGTCAGCGACTACGTCTCCAGCGTCATCTTCACCGCGAAGGACGGTGTCTCGATCCGGCCCGGCGAGTTCGGAGAGTTCAAACTCCAGGTCGGCCCGCTGCCGCACGTGAGCGAACTGGCCTTCCCTGCGATCCAGACCTACAGCGACGGGTCGGTGGTGTCGTGGATCGAGCGGTCCTCCGACGGCACCACACCCGACAAGCCCGCGCCCGTACTGAAACTGTCCGGCGGGCACGACGACACCCATGAACACCCGGCCGCCGCGCCGGAGGAGTCGGTGGCGCACCGGGATTCGCGGACCGCCCGGCGACTCGCGGTGGCTGCGTTGGTCGTCGCCATCGGCGCACTCGCCCTGTCCACCGCGCCGAAACTCGGACGTCTCCGCATCAAACGGTGAGAACGCTTCTACAAGCGGCGGTCGCGCTGTCGCTCGCGATCGGACTGATATTTCTCGGTACCGCAACGGCTTCCGCGCACGCGGTGCTGGTGAGCAGTGACCCCGGCTACGGGGCGATGGTGGACCACGCGCCCGCGCAGGTGTCGATCACCTTCGACGAACCGGTGACGGCGGCACAGAACGCGGTCACCGTCACCGACCGCGACGGCACCCGAGCCGACGGCGGCGCGATGACAACCTCGGACGGCGGCCGCACAGTGGTGGTGCCACTGCGCTCGGGCCTGCCCAACGACACCTACCTGCTCGGCTGGTCCCTACTGTCGGCCGACGGCCACGTGGTCGCGGGCTCGATCGTCTTCGGGATCGGCATCCCACCCGACCTCACGGTGACAGTCGCCCCACCCGATCCCCTGATCGCCGCACTCGACGTCATCGTGCGACTGCTGACCGCTTTCGGCTACCTGGGAATCGCACTGGTCATCGGCATCCCGGTGGCAGTCCGGCTGACCTGGAAGGAAGCCGGACCAACCCGCGCGATCACCCAGCTGATCCGCATCGGCGCGACCACCACCGCGGTCACCGCCCTGGCGACCTTCGCACTCATCCCCGGTCGGCTCGGGGGCGCGGCGGGCTGGGGAGAGCCACGCACGTGGATACAGTCGTCGACGTCTTTGGTCGGCGCTGCCCTCCTGGCCAAGGCAGTGGGCGCGATAACACTCTTCTACACGACGACCGCGTCGAAGAGGCACGCCGGTACGGAGGGCGGGAAGGCCGCTCCCGCCTTGGCGAGAGGGCTCCTCGAGCAGGGTGCCGGATCGATCGCGGTGGTAGCGGGAAGCGTTGTCGTGCTGGCCGAAGCCGTGGGTGGCCACGCCGTGGCGGGTGAGTATCGCTGGGCGGCGGTGGTTTCGACGGTGCTGCACGTGGTTGCTATGGCGGTGTGGGTCGGCGGGGTGGTTGTGGTGGCGCTGGCCTGGCGGACCTCGCGGCGGGCCGAGGTGGTGGGTCGGTTCGCGCCCGTGGCGGCCGCGGCTGTCGGCCTGCTGGTGGTCAGTGGCGTGTTCCAGGCATGGCGGGCGGTGAGTCCGGTTGCGGCGCTGTGGAGTACATCGTGGGGGCAGCTGCTGCTGGTGAAAGTGGTGCTGGTGGCGGTCGCATTGGGCGCGGCTTCGGTGGCGCGGTGGGGTGGAGCAAACGGCTCGAGTTCCTTAGGGGCCAGGCCGTTTCGCGGCCGGGGCGCCGCCGAAGGCGGGAGCGCGCGGCGGGTGGTCCGGTTCGAGCTCGGGGTGCAGATCGCGGTGCTGGTGGTGACTGCGGTGCTGACCGGGGTTGCGCCGGCTCGGGATACGTATGATCCGCCGCTCGCGGTCGATGTGCAGGTCGGGCCATTGCGGGCCGAGGTGCGGGTCGATGGGACGCATGCCGGGCGACAGGAATTTACTGTGCGGCTGCGGGATTCGACAGGGGTGCCGACCGGGGCTTTGGAGGTGACCGGGCGACTCGAGCGGGCCGGAGGTGGGGTGGGGCCGGTCGAGGTGGTGTTTCGGCGGGTGGAACCCGTTGAGATCGGGCCGGATTACTTTGTGTCGCGGGCGGTTCGGGTGCCGGTGGCGGGGGAGTGGAGGTTGCGGCTGACCGTGGTGGCGGATCGGGTTAGTGGATACGCCGCCACGGTGCCTTATCGGGTGTGGTGAGGGTTAGGAGACCAGGCCGCGGCCGGTGGTGAGGGGGAGGTCGGTGGCGGTGAGGAGGCCGGGGCGGGCTGCGATGACGGCGGGGACGGCGCTGACCAGGCGGGCGGCGGTGCCGACGATGCCTGCTTCGGCGTGGTCGCCGTTGCTGTAGAGCTGGAGGTCCAGGATGTAGTCGGGTTCGCCCTGGACTTCCACTCGGTAGCAGCCCTTTCCGGCCGGTTGGGGCCAGTCGGGGGCGAGGTCGGGGTGCAGGCGGGTGGTGTGTTCGAGGGTGAGGATTTCGCGGCCCTTGCTGATGCCGTGCACCTGGAAGCGGAGGGCGGCGGCGGTGCCTGCCGCGACTGTGCGGCCGCCCACCTTCAGGTCTTCGGTGGCGGGGAGGCGCTCGAAATGCTGGGTGACGGTGTCGAGTTCGATATCGAGGGCGGCGGCGAGCTGGCGGATGACGCTGCCCCACGCGAGGGTGAGGATGGTCGGCTGCAACAGCAGCGGCAGTTCGTCGAGGGCGCTGCCGAAGCCCATGATGTCGAAGAGCACCTTGGGGTTGTCGTAGGTGGAGTAGTCCATCACCTCCGAGCAGATGATCTTGTCGATGCGCTCGGAACCGCTGGTCAGCAGCAGCGGCAGCCAGTCGTTGGCCCAACCGGGGTCGATGCCGTTGACCCACAGGGACGCTCCGCCCTCGTTGGCCGCCTCGATGATCGGGGCGATGGCCTCGTCGGGGAGGGTGCCGTAGGGAAACTGCAGGAAGACGGGGCTGCTGGAGACGACATTGATGCCCGCCCGCAGGAAGGTCTTCAGATCCTCCACGGCCTCCATGAGCCGGTCGTCGGCCATGGCGGTGTGGACGATGCAGTCGGGCTTCAACGCCAGCAGCGCCTCGGCATCCTGGGTTGCGGTGACGCCGATCTCGCGGTCGAGACCGGCCAGCTCACCCGCGTCCTTACCGGCCTTGCCGGGCCCGGAGACCCAGACGCCGACCAGCTCGAGTTCGGGGCGGGCGATGATGGAACGCAGGGTGCGCCGGCCGACATTGCCGGTGCTCCACTGGACTACGCGATATGTCATGGGAGAACTCCTGGGGCGCAATCGATTACTGCAGGTCCGGGATGGGAAGGTCCAGGTTGGGCGCGGCGATGCCGCCGTCGACCTCGATCACCTTGCCGGTGACGTAGCCGCCCGCCCGCGAGCTCAGGTAGACGATGGCGGCGGCGATCTCCCACGGCTCACCGAGGCGATGCAGCGGCGTGGCATCCTCCATCTGCTTCTTGATCTCCGGCTGCTGCGCAACGACTTCCAGCGCCGAGGTGAGCACCGAGCCGACCGCGATGGCATTCACGCGGATGCGCGGGGACAGGTCGGCGGCGGCCAGCCGGGTCCAGTGCGCGAGCGCGGCCTTGGCGGTGCCGTAGGCCAGGAAGCCGCGGCCCGGGGAGCGGCCCATCATCGAGGAGATATTGACGACCGAGCCCCCGTCGTTCTTCAGCATGTGCGGCACCGCGGCCTGGGTGAGGGCGTGCGCGGTGGAGACATTGAAACGGAATGCCTCTTCGAGGAATTCGGGGGTGGTGGTGAGGAAGGTGTTCGGCATGGTGCCGCCGACATTGTTGACCACGATGTCGAGGCGGCCGAGCTCGGCGGCGGCGGTCTCGGCCAGCGCGGTGACGGCGGAGAGGTCCGACAGGTCCGCGGGGACGGTGACGACCTTGCGGTCCAGGGCGCGGATCTGATCCGCCACCTCGTCGAGTTGGGAGGCGGTGCGGGCCGAGATGGCCACGTCCGCACCGGCTTCGGCGAGGGCCAGGGCGGTGGCGGCGCCGATGCCGCGGCCCGCGCCGGTGACGACGGCGACGCGGCCGTCCAGTCGGAAGGTGTCCAGGATCATCGCGAATTCAGTCCTTCTGGGGTGACGACAGTCACAAGCAGCTTTAAGGATATGTTCTTAACCGTCAAGGATGAATTCTTTATTCGCTGGTGAACGGCTATCGTGCAGACTGTGGCAGTGAGGGAGTTACCGGTGACCGGGGCGCGCGAGCGCATCATTCTCGCGGCGGAGCAACTGATCGCCGAGCGCGGACAGGCGGTGCCGCTGCGCGATATCGCGGCGGCGGCGGAGCAGCGCAACAATTCCGCCATCCAGTACCACTTCGGATCCCGCGACGGGCTCATCCTGGCCGTGGTCGAATACCGGCTCGCCACCCTCGAAGTGCGGCGCCTGGAACTGCTCGCCGAACAGGCCGGGGTAGGTGCGACCGGCGTCCACGACCTGCTCGAAGCCCTCGTCATTCCCATGCTGGAACTGAGCGACCGGCACGGAATCCACCACTACGCGCGGTTTCTCGAACAGATCCACACCCACCCGGCGGTCACCGACGCGGCCAATCTGGACTCCGCGCGCCGCACCTCGGTCCGGGTGATCATGCGGCAGCTCGAAGGGCAGCTCACCGAACTGCCGAAACCCTTGCGGCTGCGGCGATTACGGGCCCTGCCCACCATTTTGTTTGCGTTGCTCGCCGACCACGAGCGGGCGGTCGAGGCCGGGCGGGTGGTGGCGGGCGACGTGACCGCCTGGGGCGAGATCGTCGACATGCTCGCGGGCGTGCTGACCGCCCCGGTCGTGGAACGGGCGCCGATCGCGAAATGATCCGGTGGCCGCTACCGTTGGTGGTCGTGGATACCACGGCAGCAGTGACCCCATCGCCCGCGCGCTCGCGATGGCTCGGCCTCGGGGCGCCGCTCTTGGCGGGCGGGGCCGTGGCCGGGGGGCTGGCGCTACTGCATTTCCGGGATCCGCATGTGAGCGGGGCCTACGGGTACTGCCCCTTCTATGAACTGACCGGGTGGTGGTGTCCCGGGTGCGGCGGTCTGCGTGGCTTGCACAACCTCACCGAGGGACACGTGCTCGATGCCATTCACAGCAATCTCCTGTTGCTGCCGCTGACAGTGGGATTCACGGCGTGGTGGGTGACCTGGCTGATGGCCGGGTGGCGGGGGAAGCCGATGCCGCCGCGGCTACCGCAGGTGCTGCCGAAACCGGCGCTGTGGGTGGCACTGGCATTTCTGATCGTCTTCACCGTTGTGCGGAACACGCCGTGGGGAAGCTGGATCGCACCCGTTTAGTCGGGGCATGCTCTGCATATGAGCGATTCGCTGCGGGAACGGGTGCGGGAGAAGCTGGTCCGGCAGCTCGCCGAGGACGGGCCGACGGATTCGGAACAGGACGACGCCCGGCAGCTCTCGGTCCGTGAGGACCTCGAACTGCTGGACGCCGTGAGCGATGACGATCCGGTCATCGAAGACCTCGCGGCCCGCTATCTGGTGCCGTAGTTCAGAAGCCGCAGGGAGCCGCGCCGTCGGCGGAGCTGCCGAACGGGCGGGTTTCAGGGACCGGGTTCCAATGGCCTTCGGTGCGGCCGTAATTCCAGGACGGGCCGTTTTCCACCAGGGTGGAGATGGCGTCGATCAGGCGGTCCACATCGGCGGCGGTGGTGCCGAGGCCGATGCTGGCACGCAGGGCGGCGTCCACGCCGAGGCGGGCCAGCAGCGGATGCGCGCAGAAGCGGCCGTCGCGGACGCCGATGCCGTGCTCGGCCGACAGGTAGGCGGCCACCTGGCCCGGCTCGAAGCCGTCGACCGTGAAGGCGACGATGCCGACGGCGTCGGTGCTGTCGCGCCAGATGCGCAGGAAGTTCACGCCCGGAACGGTTTTCAGGCCGTAGCGCAGGCGATGCGTGAGGTACTGCTCGTGTTCGACGACGGTCGTCTCGTCCAGGTCGGCGAGGGCGTCGCAGGCGGCGGCCAGGGCGGCCACGCCCAGCACGTTCGGCGAACCGGCCTCGTGCCGCTGCGGGGCCGGAGCCCACTCGACACCGTCGGTGGTCACCGAGCGCACCGCGCCGCCGCCCGCCAGGTACGGCTCGGCCTTGTCCAGCCAGTCGCGGCGGCCGACCAGCACGCCGGCGCCGAAGGGGGCGTACGCCTTGTGGCCGGAGAAGGCCAGGTAGTCGATGCCGGTCGTTCGCAGATCGATGCGGCGGTGCGGGGCCAGCTGCGCCGCGTCCACCAGGATGCGGGTGCCGCACTGGTGGGCGATCCAGGCCAGCCGCTCCAGCGGCAGCAATTCGCCGGTCACATTCGAGGCGCCGGTAACCGCCAGCAGCGCAGCGGGTTTCGAGCACAGCTCGGCGACGACGCGCTGGATGGTCTCCTCGATGGTGTCGGCGACGGCCACCACGCGGCGGCCGTGCCGGGTCCAGGGCAGGAAGTTGGCGTGGTGTTCGACATCCAGCACCACGGTGTCGCCGGGCACACAGGAGGCCAGCAGGTTCAGCGAGTCGGTGGTGTTGCGGGTGAAGACGACGACCTGGTCGTCGGCCGCGTTCAGGAAGCGGGCGACCGAGCCGCGGGCCGACTCGTAGCAGTCGGTGGAGACCCGCGAGGCGTAGCCCGCGCCGCGGTGCACGCTGGCGTAGAACGGCAGCAGCTCGGCGACGCGATCGGTGACCTGCTGCAACGCGGGGGCGCTGGCGGCGTAGTCGAAATTGGCGTAGCCGATGGTGCCGCCCTGCACGAGCGGCACCTGGAGATCACAGCCGGACACGGTGGCGAGGGGGGCACAGGTCTGGTCGGCGAATGCGGTCATCACGAAATCCCATCGGATTCATGGACACACGATCGATGAAACGAAGTGATCGAGAGTCCGCGCTTGCCGCGCCCGGTCGGGCGGCGGCCCGGTCGTCACCTGGAGCACCCCACCGCGGAGGAGGGTTGCCGACCAGCTAGCCAGGGCTTAGTGCTGGTACTCATGACCTGATTGGAGACACTGGCAGATCGTTCGCGGGGTTGTCAACCCCTCCCGGTCGGGACGTCCGCCGTCAGGATTTGCGAGCCGACACGCACCGCTCGAGGTCGGGCACGCGGATCTCCCGTCCGATCGGGGCGAGATATCTCGCGGTGTGCTCTGGTCCGCCCGCCTGCTCGACCTCATGCCACCCGTACTCGGCCAACAGCGTCGAGACCTGATCGGGTTGCAGCCCGAAATGCCAGAGCGGCTGTCGCGCAACGAATCTGCGATAGGTGGGAGCGCAGTCCTGAAGGTCGGTGCCGTCGAGAAAGTCCTGCCGGACATAGCTGAAGATGAGCTGACTGCCGGGTGTGGCCGCTGTGAGGGCCGAAAGAGTCGCGCGCACAGCGGGTTCGGTCAGATACTGCGTGACGCCCTCCCAGAGGAAGAGGGTCCGCGCGTCGAATCGGTATCCGCGCTCGGCCAATACGGTGGCGAGGTCCTCGGTCTCGAAGTCGATCGGCACCTGGGTCACGCTGTCGGGCAGCGCGATTCGCTTGCGCTTCGCGGCGATATTGATCGGCAGATCTACCTCGAAGGCGGGAACTCCGGTGGGCGCGGCCAATCGGAGCGCCTTCGTGTCGAGTCCCGCGCCGAGCACCACGACCGCCTCGATGCCATCGGCGATCGCGGCCGCGGTCCGGTCATCGAAATACCTTTTGCGGCAGGCGAGGCTCTCCCACGCGCCGACGCCCTCGCGGTTCATGCCCGCGCGCAACAGGCGTCGACCGGCCGGGAGGCGGACCAGCGCCCGCAGGCCCGCGGGCAGCATGTGCAGGGCGAGTTCGTCTGTCAGGAAACGTTTTTCGGCGGGTTCGAGGTGCTCAGCCGCGGCGATGAGAATCGGGACCAGGGATGTGTCGGCGGCGGTGTTCGGCATGGTCGCGCTATCCTTTCCTGCACCGGTAAAGTATCTGAGTGGAGGAAGTAGTTGCATGGACGCAGATAAATCTAAGTCCTCCCACCCGCAACCGTCAATGGAGCGGCTCGAAGGGCCGTACCGCGAATACGTCACCGCGCAGGCCGTCATCGCCCAGGCGGCCGCATCCGCGCTCGGGTTGGGGGCCACCGACTTCTTCGCCTTGAACCTCATCGCGCTGGCCGGATCGCTGACCGCGGGCGAACTCGCGACGCGGACCGGACTCTCGACCGGTGCGGTCACTCGGCTCATCGACCGGCTGGAACAGGGCGGATTCGTCCGGCGGGTGCCGGATGCCACGGACCGTCGCAAGGTGCTAGTCGAGTCGATTCCGGATTCGGACGGCCGGATCGAGGCGGTGGTGGGCCCGCCGCGGGACCGGTTGGCGGAGATGTTCGCCGACTACGGGCCCGAGCAGCTCGAGGTGCTCTTCGACTACTTCACGCGGGCCACGATCGCGCTGCGGGAGGCCGCCCACGACATGCTCGACCGGCCCCGGTAGGTGTGACCGACGGCACGACCGTATCGAAAAAATCGTCCGAAAGTTGGAGTGGGTGGGCCGCAAAGTTCGAATCGCGAGATCGTTGCTGAAGCGTATGGTCGAAGGGAAGTTAGGGTAGCCAAAGTGGGGTGCCCCCGGAGTTGATCACGAGGAGCCTCGACCATGTTGGAGACCAGCACCCCGTTCTCGACGCTCATTCGCACCGCGACCGAGCAGCAGCACAACGAGGCGGAACACTCCACGTTCATGAGCGACCTGTTCGCCGGGCGGCTCGGGGTGGAGGCGTTCTACCGGTACACCTCGCAGCTCTGGTTCGTTTACGAAGCCCTCGAAAAGCATTCCGAGGCGCTGGCTTCCGATGCCGTCGCGGGTCCGTTCGTCAAGCCTGAACTGGCGCGGCTGGCTTCCATCGAGGCCGATCTGGCTCACCTGGGTGGCGCGAACTGGCGCGACGAACTGACCCCGCTGCCCTCCACCGCTGCCTACGCCGCCCGCATCGACGAGTGCGCGAGCGAGTGGCCCGCCGGGTACGTGGTGCACCACTACACCCGCTACCTGGGCGATCTTTCGGGCGGCCAGGTCATTCGCGACACCGCCGAGAAGCTGTGGAACCTGCCCAAGAAGGGCGATGGTGTGCGGTTCTACGTTTTCGACGGCATCACCAATCCGGCCGCGTTCAAGCGGGACTACCGCCAGGCGCTGGATCAGCTTCCTCTCGAAGGCGCCGAGGTCGAGCGCGTGCTCGACGAGGCGCGGTTGGCGTTCACCATGAACACCAACCTCTTCGGTGAACTGGGTGCGGAATTCAGCGCGCGGAACTGAGGACTCGCAACCAGCGAGGTCGTTGATCCTGTAATCCAGCAGGGTCGGCGGCCTCGTCTGCGGTCGGCCCCGTTCGTCGGGGGTGGGGTCGACGGCTCTTGTGCTCGGGCGGGCGGTGAGTTGCCATGGTGGGTATGAGTTTTCCGCTGTTGCTGAGTTTCGTCGGGTTGTGCGTGCTGCTGGCGCTCACGCCGGGGCCGGATACGTTTCTGGTGCTGCGCTTCTCGATGGCGGGATCGCGACCGGGGATCGCGGCGGCGGTGGGGTCGGCGTTCGGGGGCATCGTCTGGGCGACCGTGGTGGCGGCGGGGGTCGCGGCGCTGCTGGAACAGTCGGCCACCGCGTATCGCACGCTGAAGGTGATCGGCGGGATCTACCTGGTGTACCTGGGGGTTCGGGCCTTGCTCGCGCATCGGCGCGGGCAGACCGCCGAGGAAGCGGATGGTCAGCTGCCGCAAGGGAAGCCGGTGACGATGCGCTCGGCGTTCGCTGCGGGATTGCTGTCGTGCATCTTCAATCCGAAGGTGGGGTTGTTCTATCTCGCGGTGCTGCCGCAGTTCCTGACCCACGTGACCTTCCTGAACACGCTCACCCTCGGGGCCATCGAATCCAGTGTCGCCGCAATCGAAATGATCCTGCTGGCGGTGGCGGCCGCGCGGGCGGTGGCATTGCTGAAACGGCCCAAGGTCCGGGCGGGGCTGGAACAGGCGAGTGCGGCGATTCTGGCGGCGCTGGGCCTGGGGACGGCGGCCTCGGCGGCGGCCTAGACGGTCAGTCGGCGATCTCGGCGCGATGGTAGACGCCGTTGTAGTACACCAGCGGCCCGACCGCGGGGGAGTCCTCGGTGTTGTCGTGCACCTGGGTGACCAGGCCGATGACCAGCGTGTGATCGCCGATCGGGAGCAGTTGATGCACGGTGGCGCGCACCCAGATCGGGGTGCCGTGCAGCACCGGCTCGCCGGTGGGCAGCGTCGTCCACAGCGATCGATCGGTGAAGCGGTCTTCGGCGGCGCGACTGAAACGCTGGGCCAGATGCTTCTGATGCTCGCCCAGGAAGTGCACGACCAAGGATTCCGCGCGCAGCATGGCCTCGATGCTGGACGACGTCTCGGCGATATTGAACGAGATGAGCGGCGGCTGCGCGGAGAGCGAGGCGAACGAGGTGGCAGTGAAACCGACCGGCCCGTTCTTGGAGTTCAGGGTGACGATGGTGACGCCCGCCGGATAGTGCCGCATCGCGGCGCGATACTGCTGCGCGGTAATGCCGCTCAGATCGTCGGGCACGTGTAGCTCGGTGCCGGGCGTCGGTGAATCACTCACGTCACGAACCTACGTGGTCGAGCGCCCGGTTATTCCACGCTGTAAGAAATCGCTCAACTGTTCACGCTCAATCCACGTCGATGGCCAGCCCCGCCGTGATCCGCACCAACTCCCCGAAGGTCGTGCGGAACACCGTGTTCGGATGCCCGCCCGCCGCCCACAGCTCCCGGTGCACCGCCAGCGCGTTGTCGACGAAGGTGGGCAGATTGGTGGGATGCCCGAGCGGGGCGACGCCGCCGATGGGCTGCCCGGTCACCTCGCGGACCATTGCCGCGGGTGCGCGCGTCAGCGTGCCCTCGAGTCGCTCCCCGGTGCGGTCGAGGTGCACCTGGTGCGAGCCGGAGACCAGCAGCAGGACGGGATCGTCGTCGAGCAGGAAGACCAGCGATTTGGTGATCGCCCCGACGGTCACGCCGAGCGCCTCGGCGGCTTCCTGCGCGGTATGGGTGGGACTGGGCTGAGTGATGATCACCCCGTGATGGCCGCGTGCGATCAAGGTGTCGGAAACCTTCGACGCGACGGGTGGCAGCGACCTGCGCATGGCAACCAGGGTAGAGCGATTGCGGTGGATGTGCCGGGGATCAGTAGTCGGGGTAGCCCTCCTCCGGTCCCAGCAGCTCGCGAATGCGGGCGCGCACGACCGGTCTCAGCTCGTCGATCGTGTGCTCCGAAACCTGCTCGTGCACACAGGAATCGAACACCCGATCCAGGTCCACTGCGGACAGCGCGTGCAGTTCCGCCGCGGCGGCGGTCTGCAATGCAGCGTGACCTGGATAGGGCCGGCCGTCGGCGATCTTCTGTGCCCAGGTGACATTGCAGCAGCATTCGTACAGGGCGTGGATGGCGCGGGCGCGCGAGAGGGAATTGAACCGGTCCAGGCCGATTCCGTGATGCATCAACATCATGCCTCACAAACGGGAAGCGCTGATTGTGCGGACCCGCTAATCGTGCGGCCGCGGCGGTCCGGAAGGCAGTGGGACGCAGCAGATTTAGCACAGGATTTACACCGGACCGCCGGGCCTCCCACACCCCCGATACGCTGGACCGATGACCGAATGGAAGGCTTTCGTCGTCGAAAGCAAGGACCACATCGCCCAGGTGACACTCACCGGTCCCGGCAAGGGCAATGCCATGGGCCCCGACTTCTGGCGCGAGCTGCCGATCATCTTCGGCGAACTCGACGCCGACCCCGAGGTCCGGGCCATCGTGCTCACCGGATCCGGCAAGCACTTCTCCTACGGCCTGGACCTGCCGGCCATGAGCCCGCTGTTCGGTCCGCTGCTGGCCGACAAGGCCCTGGCCGCGCCGCGCACCGACTTCCTCAAGCACGTGCGCAGCATGCAGGACTCGGTCACCGCGGTCGCCGACTGCACCAAGCCGGTCATCGCCGCCATCTCGGGCTGGTGCATCGGTGGTGGGCTCGACCTGATCGCGGCCGCCGACATCCGGCTGGCCAGCGCCGACGCCAAGTTCAGCCTGCGCGAGGCGAAGGTCGCCATCGTCGCCGACATCGGCTCGCTGCACCGGCTGCCGGGCATCATCGGCGAGGGGCACCTGCGCGAACTCGCCTACACCGGCAAGGACATCGACGCGGCGCGTGCGGAGAAGATCGGGCTGATCAACGACGTCTTCGACGATCAGGACGCCGTGCTGGACGCCGCCCACGCGCTGGCCCGCGAGATCGCGGTCAACCCGCCGCTGGTCGTGCAGGGCATCAAGGACGTGCTGGACCAGCCCAAGCGCGGCAAGGTCGCCGACGGGCTGCGGTACGTGTCGGTGTGGAACTCCGCGTTCCTGCCGTCGGAGGACCTGACCGAGGCGATCCAGGCCGTCTTCGAGAAGCGCGACCCCGACTTCAAGGGCAAGTAGCCCTTCGGGTTTCGAGTAAAAAAAGATCACGGACCTCCGGTTACCGCCCTATCGTTGGGCGGACACCGGAGGTTTGACCATGGCTACATCCGAGGTGAGCGAGTCGACCGGCGAGGGCGACTTCACCCATCGGCAGATAGTGGTGATTCTCAGCGGATTGCTGTTGGGGGTCTTGCTGGCGGCGCTCGACCAGACCATTGTTGCGACAGCCATTCGCACCATTGCCGATGACCTCCACGGATATTCGCTCCAGGTGTGGGCGACCACCGCATATCTGATCACCGCCACGCTGGCCACGCCGCTGTACGGCAAACTCTCGGATATATACGGGCGCAAGCCCTTCTACCTGGCGTCGATCACGATCTTCGTGACGGGATCGCTGCTGTGCACCTTCGCGCAATCCATGGACGAACTCGCGGCGTTCCGCGCCCTGCAGGGCTTGGGCGCGGGTGGGCTGGTTTCATTGGCGCTCACCATCGTCGGCGATATCGTCGGCCCACGCGAAGGATCCAGGTACCAGGGCTATTTGCTGGCTGTGTTCGTCACTTCCAGCGTGATCGGGCCGGTGCTGGGCGGTCTGTTCGCCGGGCAGCAGAGCATTCTCGGGATCGCGGGGTGGCGGTGGGTGTTCCTGGTGAATGTGCCCATCGGACTGTTCGCACTGTTCGTGGTGAGACGGGTGCTGCAACTACCGCCACGCGTGAAATCCCGTGACCGCGTGGACTATTGGGGCGCGCTGGCGCTGATCGTCGCCATGAGTCCGCTGCTGATCGTGGCCCAGCAGGGCCGCGAATGGGGGTGGACCAGTGCGAAAGCGCTGCTCTGCCACGGCATCGGCGTGCTCGGGGTGATCGGCTTCGGGCTGGTCGAGGCCGCGCTGGGGGATGCGGCGCTGGTGCCGCTGCGCATCTTCCGCAATCGCACCTTCGCGCTGGGCGTGGTCATCTCGTTCGTGGTCGGCGCGGGCAGCTCCGGTGGAATCCTGCTGCTGCCACAGTATTTGCAGGCCGATCGCGGCACGACGCCGATGGCCGGCGGCCTGCAGATGATTCCCATGGTGCTGGGCATGATGATCGGCTCGGTGGTGTCGGGCCAATTGATCTCGCGCACCGGGCATTACCGGATCGATCCTGCTCGATCGACTCGGGCCGAATATCCGTAACCACCCGGTCAAGGTCGGTTTCGCGGAATCACTGTCCACCGTCTTCCTGACCACCTCGTCGGTCACTCTGGTGGCGTTCGTGCTGGTCCTGTTCTGGCGCGAGGTGCCGCTGCGCACCACCGCCGGACTCACCAGCGCGGAGGGGTAAAGCGAAGGGGCGACACGGAATCCGTGCCGCCCCTCGACCATCGGTGGCCTAGTGGCCGCCCTGCTCCTTCAAGCGGGCGTACGCCTCGTCGACCAGCTTCTCCGCCTTCGCGCGGTTCTCCCAGCCCTCGACCTTGACCCACTTGCCGGGCTCCAGGTCCTTGTAGCGCTCGAAGAAGTGCGCGATCTCCTTGCGCTGGAACTCCGGGATGTCCTCGACGTCCTGGATGTGATCCCAGCGCTTGTCCTTGTTCGGGACCGCGACCAGCTTCTCGTCGGTGCCGGCCTCGTCGCTCATGATCAGCACGCCGACCGGGCGGGCCTCGACCAGGACGCCCGGGTACACGGGCTCGGGCAGCAGCACCATGCAGTCCAACGGGTCGCCGTCGCCGCCGAGGGTGTTCTCGATGTAGCCGTAGTCGGCCGGGTACATCATCGGCGTGTAGAGGTAGCGGTCCAGACGCACCCGCCCGGTCTCGTGATCGACCTCGTACTTGTTGCGCTGACCCCGGGGGATCTCGATGGTGACGTCGAACTCCACGTCATCTCCTTCTGTGGGCGGTAGGGCTGCCGACTCGCCAGCTCGTTCGGGGGAACGACTGCGCAACGAGGATAGTGTGGACCGCGAGTGTGTGGGTTCGGAGGGACGTCCCGGGGCCGGCGAGCAGTAGCCATGGCCCCACCACAGGTATCAGGGAGACAGCGGCAGGTGTTTGGTCGGAACAAGCAGAACGTCGGTGGTCTGGAGGCCAAACGGCGGCGCAGAACCTGGATCCTGGTGTCGTTGGTGCTGGTCCTGGTGTTGGTGGCGGCCGGATCGGTGGCCCTGATCCTGAAGCCGTGGACCGAGGAATTCCGGCACGGGGGCTTGACCGTCGCCGCCCCGCCCGCACCCGTGAAGCCCATCCCGCAGGTCGCGCCCGCACCGGTGACCGCACCCGCGGCCACCGCGAGTGGGCTGGCGGCCGCGCTCGGGCCCGTGGTCGGCAATCCGGACCTGGGGATCTTCGCGGCCTCGGTGTCCGACGGCGACTCCGGCAAGGTGCTGTGGACCATGGACGCGGACAAGGGGATGATTCCGTCCTCCACCGCCAAGATCCTCACCACCGCGGCCGGACTGCTGGCACTGCCCTCCGATCATCGGGTCACCACCAAGGTGGTCACCGGTGCGACGCCCGGCCAGATCGTGCTGGTCGGCGGCGGCGATCCGACCATCACCGCGCAGCCGGACGGCAAGGGCTACTACCCGGACGCGCCGCGACTGCAAGACCTGGTCGCGCAGATCAAGAGCTCCGGGCAGCGGGTCGACTCGATCCTGGTGGACACCTCCGCCTACACCGGACCGAACTTCGCGCCCGGCTGGGAGACCTCCGATATCGCGGGCGGCTCCATCGCGCCCCTGGACCCGGTGATGATCGACGGTGGTCGGTTGGACCCGCTGGTCGAATATTCGCCGCGCACAGCCACTCCCGCGCTGGACGCGGGCAAGAAACTTGCCACCGAGCTCGGCGTTGACCCGGCGAAGGTGACGATGGGCAACGCCCCGGCCACCGCCACGCAGATCGCCGCCGTGCAGTCCGCGCCGCTGCGCGAACGCATGCTGCAGGCCATGGTGCACTCCGACAATGTGCTCGCCGAAGCCATCGGCCGCGAGATCGCCGTCGCGGGCGGGCAGGAAGCCTCCTTCACCGGCGCGGACACCGCCATGTCGACCGTGCTGCAGGCCGCGGGCTTCGACCTGACCGGCCTGAAAATGTCGGACAACAGCGGACTTTCGACCGAGGACCACATTCCGCCGCGCCTGCTCAACCGGGTGCTGACGGTCGCCGCGCTGCCCGACAATGCCGGTGCGCAAGGCACTTCGACCGCCGACCCGGCCGCGGACAAGCCCAGCGGCTCCCCGCTGGCCCCGCTGCTGGACTACCTGCCGGTCGCGGGCGGTACCGGCTCCCTCGCGAGCCGATATGTGGACCGGGATCGCGACGGGGCGGGTTGGATTCGCGCCAAAACAGGAACTCTGTCCGTATCGAGTGCGTTGGTGGGTTATGTGCTGGACCGCGACGGACGTGTCCTGACGTTCGCCCTGATGTCGAACGATCGGCCGCCCGAGGTGAGCCGACCCGCGCTGGACGCCGTCGCCAACGCACTGCGCAACTGTGGCTGCTCCTGACGGGTGGATGACTATGACCGGACCCGAAAACCCTTCGGCCCCCATCGATTCCGAAGGTCGTGAGCTGACCGAGCGGCGGCGCACCACGCTGACCGGCGTCGTCGACTGGAACATGGCCGCCCGCACCGGGGCCGCGCTGGTGCCCGCCGGGCCGCGCACCTCCCGGTACTCGGCCGAGCAGGCGGTGGCCGAACTCGCCTCCGCCTCGGTACGCGCCGAGGGACCGGTGCGCGAAGTCAGCGGCCTGGACGACGGCTCGGTGGTGCCGGACGCGCTGATCGTGGACCGGCCCGGCTGGATTCGCGCGGCCGCCGACTCCATGGCGCACCTCACCGGCAGCGGCGTCGAGCCGGGCGCGGCCAAGTTCGTCGGCAAACCGGCGGGCTTGCAGGCCGGGGCCATGCTGGCCTTCCTGTCCACCGCCATCCTCGGCCAGTACGACCCGTTCACCGGGCCGGATGGCACCCTGCTGCTGGTCGCGCCCAACATCATGGCGGTGGAACGCGCACTCGGTGTGCAGCCCAGCGACTTCCGGCTCTGGGTGTGCCTGCACGAGGTCACCCACCGGGTCCAGTTCTCCTCTGCCCCTTGGATCGCCGACTACATGCGCAGCAATGTGGAGACGCTCGGCGAGACCGGGGACGAACCGCTCGCCGATATGGCGGCCCGGCTGCTGGAGGCCGTGCAGGCCCGGCGCAAGGGCATCGAGGATCCGGCGGGCGGCGTCATCGGACTGCTGCGCGCCACCCAGGCCGAACCCCAGCGCGACGCCCTCGACCGGCTGATCATGCTCGGCACCCTGCTCGAAGGCCACGCCGATCACGTCATGGACGCGGTCGGACCCGCCGTCGTTCCCTCGGTCGCCCGCATTCGCGCTGCCTTCGACCAGCGCCGCAAGCGCCCCGCCAACCCCATCCAGCGACTACTCCGCGCCCTGCTCGGCATGGACGCCAAGATCGCCCAGTACGTGCGCGGCAAGGCCTTCGTCGACGAGGTCGTCGACACCGTCGGCATGGAACGCTTCAACACCATCTGGACCAGCCCCGAAACCCTGCCCCGCACAGACGAAATCAGCGAACCGCAGCGTTGGGTGAGCCGCGTTCTCGGCTGAGGTCCGACCTCGTGCGACCATCTGGGCGTGACTGATCGGCCTCGCCTGCCCGAGACGCGCGCCGCGCTGGAGCTGCGGCGTGCCGTGCGGGACTGGCTGGCGCGGTACGCGCCCGAGGGCGTGGTCGCGGTGGCCCTGTCGGGCGGGGCGGATTCGCTGGCACTGATGGCCGCCGCCTGCGCGGAGGCCGATGTCGTCGACGCCCTGATCGTCGACCATGGGCTGCAAGCGGGCTCGGCGGACGTGGCGGCCGAGGCGGCGGCGGTGGCGTTGAGATCGGGCTGCCGGTCGGCGCACGTTTTGGCGGTGGTGGTCGAACGTTCGGAACCGGGTGGCCTGGAAGCGGCGGCCCGCCGCGCTCGCTACGACGCCTTGGACGATGCGCGGCAGGGTCTTCCGGTGTTGTTCGGGCACACGCTCGATGACCAGGCCGAGACCGTCCTGCTCGGGCTGGCTCGCGGGTCGGGGGCGCGGTCGATTCAGGGCATGGCCGAATTCGACGATCCGTGGGGGCGGCCGCTGCTCGCGGTGCGGCGGGAGGTGACGCGGCAACTGTGCGCGGATCTGGGGATCACGCCCTGGGAGGATCCGCACAACAGCGCCCCGGAGTTCACGCGGGTGCGGCTGCGCAACGAAGTTCTGCCGCTCCTGGAGGACGTGCTCGGGGGTGGGGTGGCGGCCGCGCTGGCACGCACGGCGACGCAATTGCGGGAGGACGGGGAGGCCCTGGACGGGCTCGCCAGCGGGTTGCTGGGCGACGCGCGGGAGGGCGACGCGCTGCGAATCGAGACGCTCGCCACTGCCGCGCCGGCGCTGCGTCGCCGCGTCATTCGCGCCTGGCTGCTGGAGCGTGGCGCAAAATCATTGACGGACAGTAATTTACGGGCGGTCGAGGCGCTGGTCACACAATGGCGTGGGCAGGGTGGTGTCGCGGTCGGCGGTTCACCCAGCGGGACCAGGTTGGTTGCCGCGCGTGAACATGGCAGGCTCATACTCAGGTCGGAGTGAACCCGCGCGCGCAGCCGCGCAGCCGGTTCGACACATCACTGAAGGGATACCAGCGGACGTGTACGGGGACGACATCGCGTCGGTGCTGATCAGCGAGGAAGAGATCGCCAGCAAGGTCGAGGAACTCGCCGAACTGGTCGCCAAGCGCTATCCCGCGGATGCCCCCGAGGGCGACCTGCTGCTGGTGGGCGTGCTCAAGGGCGCGATCTTCTTCATGACCGATCTGGCCAAGAAGCTCACCGTGCCGACCCAGATGGAGTTCATGGCGGTCTCGTCCTACGGGTCCTCCACGTCCTCCTCGGGCGTCGTGCGCATCATGAAGGACCTGGACAAGGACATCGCGGGCCGCAATGTGCTGATCGTCGAGGACATCATCGACTCCGGTCTGACGCTGTCGTGGCTGCTGCGCAACCTGTCCAGCCGCAACCCGGCCTCGCTGGAGGTCGTCACCCTGCTGCGCAAGCCCGATGCGCTGCGCACCCAGGTGGACGTGATGGCCGTCGGCTTCGACATTCCGAACGAGTTCGTGGTCGGCTACGGCCTGGATTACGCCGAGCGCTACCGCGATCTGCCCTACATCGGCACCCTGGACCCGAAGGTCTACGGCGGATAAATCCAACTTTCGAGATCTTGACACGAAGGCCGTCCCGTGATTTGGGGCGGCTTTCGACGTTGATGTGACGAATCTCACTGAGGGGCCTGGTTTGAGGTTCCGGCCCGAAACGGCTGCCGTTGCTGGAAGTCCGCGACCGGTCAGCGCACGGATTGCCGGTTCGGGTTGCCGTTTCCTTAATCCCTGGTCAAGCGTTCGCTTGGGATCGGGGCGAGGATTCGGGCTGATTGGCCAGGAATTCGCGGATCCGGTTAACAGAATGCCTCGCCCGCGCCTTATGCTGTCCGTAACAAACCTGACGGCTGTTTTCTGATCCTGTTGCAAACTTTCGGGTCGGATACGGCTGGAAAATCAAGACCGATTCTGATAGCAAGGGGCTATGGACCCGCATTTGCGCGACCTGCGGTATTTCGTCGCTGTCGCTGAGGAACTGCATTTCACCAACGCCGCCCAGCGGCTCCACATCGCACAGCCCACCCTGTCTCGACAGATTCGTCAGCTGGAGCGCCAGCTCGACGTCGTGCTGTTCGACCGCAATCAGCGCAGCGTGGCCCTGACCGTCGCCGGCAAGGAATTGCTCGAAGGCGCGCGGAAGATCTTGGAGCTGTGGGAAGTCACCAATGTCGCCCTGCAGGAGGCCGGTGAGGTGCTGCGCGTCGGCATCCAGTCCTCCATCGGGCGCGGCCTGATCACCGACCTGGAGAGCGCCAGCGGCCACCGGCTCGCCCTGCACTCCGCGTCCTGGACCGACCCGTCCAGTGGCCTGGCCGGGCGACAGGCGGACCTGGCGCTCATGTGGCTGCCCGTACCCGACACCAGCCGCTACCGGTGGCAGGTGTTGCGTACCGAGCCGCGCTGGGTGCTGCTGTCGGAGAACCACGCGCTGGCCAATCAGGAGAGCATCGACTTCGCCGACCTGATCGACGAGCCGTTCATCGCGATGCCCGCCGAAGCCGGTGCGGCCCGCGACTTCTGGCTCGGCGCGGACGCCCGCGGCGGCCGGCAGGCCAAGATCGGCGCCGAGGCGGCCACTGCCGAAGAGCGCCTCGAGGCCGTCAGCCTCGGCCTGGGCGTGTGCCTGCTCGCCGAGAACAACGTCCCCATGTATCGCTGGCCCGGCCTGACCGCCCGCCCGCTGACCGGTCTCGCGCCGTGTGAGCTCGCGGTCGCCTGGCGCGCCGACGACGACCGGCCGACCATCCTCGAGTTCGCGGCCCGCGTGCTCGAAGGCGGCTTCGCCGACAGCAAGGAACCGGTCGCCGCGCAGTAGCGAGACGACCGCACGAAACACGAACGCCCGCATCGGGTGGCGGCAGAGAGTCGGAGGTTGCCGCCATCCGCGCGGGCGTTTTCGCGTTGCTAAGGGTTTCGCGTTGTCACGGGGCGAGCCGCTCCCACGGGTGGGCCGCCTCGATCTGCGCGGCCAGGCGCAGGATGGTCGATTCGCTGCCGGGCGGGCCCGCGATCTGCGCGGCCACCGGTGTCCCGGTGCGCGGGTGCAGACCCATCGGAATGGACAGGGCGGGCCAGCCGACCAGATTCCAGACCGGCGTGAACGGCGAGAACCGCACGTTGGCAAGGACATTCGCCAGCCACGGCCGGGAATGCCAGCGTCGGGCGCGCGGGGCCGGGGTGGCCAGCGTCGGAGTGATCACCACGTCGTAGCGCTCGAAGTAGTCCAGCAGCCGGGCCTCCACCCGATCCACCTGCGACGGCCGCAGCAGCCCCGACTTCAGCACCGCCTTGCCCAGCGCCACGTGGGTGCGGGTGCGGCGCTGCAGCCGATCCGGGTGCGGAACGGTGGCGGCCTCGCGGGCGGCATTGCCGAGCCATCGCAGCATCAGGGCGAAAGTCGCGCCCTGATAAGGCAATTCGGCGACGCCGATGATGTGGCCCGCGCGCGAGGCGGCCGCGGCGGCCTTGTCGGCGGCGGCGGTCCAGGCCAGGTCGATATGGGTGAGCGGCAGCGGCGCACCCGTGGCCAGGCCGATGCGCAGCGTCGAGGGCGTCTCCAGATCGGCCAGATCGGGACGGTCGGCGAGCACCGAGAGCATGAGCGCGGTATCCGCGACAGTCGTTGCGAGGACACCGTTCTCGGTCATCCCGCCCCACGAGTCCACACCCACCTCCGAGGGCACCAGGCCGCGGCCGGGCTTGAGGCCCACCACCCCGTTGCAGGCGGCCGGAATGCGGACCGAGCCGAGACCGTCGTTGCCGTGCGCGATGGCGACCATGCCGGAACCGACGGCCGCACCGGAACCACCCGACGAGCCACCGGCGGAGTAGCGGGTGTTCCACGGGCTGCGGGTGATGCTGCCCGGGCCGTCCGTCGCGCCCCAGAGCCCGAATTCGGGGACATGGGTGAGGCCGACGATCACCGCGCCGGCCGCGCGTAGTCGCCGCACCACCTCGTGATCGGCGGTGGCGGCGGTGTCGGAGCCCGACAGCGAGCCGCCGCGGGTCACGTCGCCCGCCACGTCGATATTGTTCTTCACCGCGATCGGCACGCCCGCCAGCGGCAGGATGTCGAGATCCTGGCGTTCGGCCACCGCGCGGGCCTCGATCCGGGCGGCCTCCTCGCGAACCAGGCTGAAGGCGTTCAGCTTTCGATCACGGGAGCGGATGCGGGCGAGCGCGGCCTCGACGGCTTCCTCGGGGGTGATCGAGCCGTGCTGCACGGCCGCGGCGGTGCCGGCGGCCGTGGTCAGATCCACGGGCGGACGGGATTCGGATGGAGTGTCGGAATCGGTCGTGGTGCTCGCCACCGCTACCTCCTCGGTGGCGGCGCCGACGTGATCCGCCGTCAGCGCCGTGCCCTCGTCGTACATGCTCGTGTTCCCCCGTCGCTTCGTGTCGAAATCGGGTGATCCGCTCGTGAGCCGCAAGTTATCATTCCCGCTATTGGTCGGGGATGATGGTGTCGGGTGTGGCGGCTTCTTTGTCTTAATCTGAGAATCCACGACACCTTCAGGATCGACAGTACGGATCGACGACATCCGTGCCGAGCCGGATGGGTGCGGACATGACTTCTGGTTCCGACCATCGTTCCGGGGGTTATGCGGCCGGAACGGAATTCGCTGCGGTCGTCGCGTTCGCGACGGCCTGGGACACCGCTGCCGCGCCGCCCCGTATCGCCGATTACCTCCCCGATGCGGCCGTCCTGCGCCGCGGCGCGCTGATCGAACTCATCCGGGTGGATCTGCGGCATCGCTGGCTGCGCCGCCCGGGCGGGAAGCCGTCGCCGCCCAAACGCCTGCGCGAATACTGTTCCGAATTCCCCGAACTCACCGTCCGGGATCTGCCCGCCGGGCTGGTCTACGAGGAGTTCGTGATCCGCCGCCACAGCGGTGAACGCGTGGATCCACGCGACTGCCTGCGCGAATACCCGCATCAGTCGGATGCGCTGCGGGAACTGCTCAATGCCGACGACGAGGACCAGAGCACCCACCGGGCCATGTTGGACGAGTCGACGCGCGGTGATTTCGGGCTCGACGGTTCCGGCCTCGCCGCCACCGGCGTGGCCTCGGACGAGACCACCATCCGGCCGGTCGACGGTGACACCACGCGGGTGCCCGAACCGGGCGAGGTGACCTTGTTCGAGGAGCCCTCGCCGTCCATCGCGGCGTCGCTCGAACACGCCCGGGTCACCGACGGCATCAGCGTGCCGGATACCGGCGATCTGCTCGACCACATCGAAATCGGCCAGCGCATCGACGATTTCGATCTGCTGACCAGTCTCGGTTCCGGTGCCTTCGCACGCGTCTTCCTGGCCCGGCAGCGGTCCCTGCAACGCCTGGTGGCCGTGAAGATCTCCGCCGACCACGGCACCGAACCGCAGACGCTGGCCCAGCTCGACCACGACTACATCGTGCGGGTCTTCGATCAGCGGCTGATGTCGAATCTGCGGACCGCGTCCGGGCGGCGGCTGCGGCTGCTGTACATGCAGTTCCTGCCCGGCGGCACCCTGCTGGGCGTGCTGCGCTGGGTGCGGGCCACGCCGCCGGAACAGCGCAGCGGGCAGTTGCTGCTGGACGCCGTGGACGCGGCAATGGAGGAGAAGGGCGAGATCCGGCCCACCGATTCCAGCGTGCGCGCCGAGCTGGCGGGGTTGAGCTGGCCGGAAACCGTTGCGTGGCTGGGGCGTCGGCTGGCCGAGGCGCTGGATTACGCGGACGGTCACGGGGTGCTGCACCGGGATGTGAAACCGGCGAATGTGCTGCTCACCGCCGAGGCCGTACCGAAACTGGCAGATTTCAATATCAGTTTCAGCCGGGATCTGGAGAGCAGCAGCCCGGTCTCCTACTTCGGTGGTTCGCTGTCCTACATGTCCCCCGAACAGCTCGAGGCCTGCCATCCGGGCACCACCCGCAGCGCCGCCGATCTGGATACCCGCGCCGACATCTTCTCCCTCGGCGTCGTGCTCTGGGAGCTGCTCACCGGTGCCAAACCCTTCGACGACACCACCGCCGGACCCGGCGACCACGGCGACCGCACCACCCTCGAGGCCATGCTCGACCGCCGCCGCGGCGGCGTCGAGGCCGCGGCCCTCGACCGGGTGCCGCCCGACTGCCCGGCCGCGCTGCGCCGGGTCCTGCTCACCTGCCTGGCGCCCGACCGCGACCAGCGCTGGGCCGACGGCGCAGTGCTGGCCAAACAACTCGACATGTGCCTGGACGAGCGGGCCCGCGACCTGGTCGACCCGCCACCGCACAGCTGGCGGATGCGCTTGCGGCCGTGGCTGATTCCGCTGGTCAGCCTCGCGGTGGCGATACCGAACATCCTGGCGTCGCTGTACAACATCGCGCACAACCGGTCCTTCATCATCAGCCACCTGTCCGGGCCCGCGATGAACACCTTCGTGCTCACCACGGCCACGGTGAACCTGGTGTTCTTCCCGCTCGGCGCGGCCGTCATCGCGTACCTGTGCCGCTACGTGATCGTGGTGCCGCGCGGACTGCGCAAGGGCACCGAATACGATCCGGAGACGCTGCGAAGGGCCCGCGCGGACGTCTTGCTGGCGGGAGAACGCATTTCGTCGGTGGTGTTCTCGCTGTGGGTGATCGCGGGCATCACCTTCCCGCTCACGCTGCGACTCACCGCGAGTGATCTGCCGGTGAGCGGGGTCGTGCACTTCCTGGTGTCGCTGGTGGTGTGCGGGGCCATCGCGGTGGCCTACCCGTTCTTCCTGGTGACCTTCTATCTGGTGCGCTGCATCTATCCGATGTTCCTGCGGCACGGCGACATCAGCGCTGAGGACGCCGTCTGGCTGCACCGGCTGGGCCGGCGCTGCACCACGTATCTGGCGGTGGCGGCATCGATTCCGCTGCTCGCGGTGGCCGGCGTGACCTTCCTGCCGCCGGACGACATCCCGCAGGTGATCGTCGCGGTGCGGGTGCTCAGCGTGGGCGGTATCGCCGCGTTCGTGGCCGTGTACATCATGTTCCGCGCGCTCGAGGCCGACCTGGCCGCACTGGAACGCGCGGTGGCGCCGACCCGGCCGGCGGCGGGGAACACGGTGGGTCCGCAATCGTGAGCGAACTGCCGGCGCAGGCCCTGTCCCGCTTCGCCGCCGATTGGGAATCCACCCTGCGGGGTGAGCGCGGCGAACCACCGCGGCTGGCCGGTTATCTGCCCGACGGCGAGAGCGTCCGGCTGGCCGTGCTCACCGATCTGGTGCGGGTCGACATGCGGCAGCGCTGGCGGCGCGCCGGGCTGGAAAAGCGGATCGCCGAGTACCGCAAGGAATTCCCGGAGGTCGGGTCCAGCCCCGGCTACGCCGACCTGGTCTGCGAGGAGTACGTGGCGCGCAGCCGCTTCCGGCCGGTGGACGTGGACAGCTTCACCGCCGAATACCCGGAGGCGGCCGCGGAGATCCGGCGGCGCTTCACCGGCGAGACCCCGCCGCCGGAGCCCGCGGTGCTGCCCGACGGCATCGAGATCGGCCGTCGCCTCGACGATTTCGACCTGCTCACCGACCTCGGCGGCGGGGACGGCCGCCGCATGTTCCTAGCCCGGCAGCGGTCCATGCAGCGGTTGGTCGCGGTTCGGGTGGAGGCGGGCGCGGACAGCGATACCGACACCGTCGCACAGCTCGATCACCAGCACATCGTGCGCGTCTTCGACCAGCGTCTGATCGCCGACGGCAGTACCGGGAAACCCTTGCGGCTGTTGTACATGCAGTACGTGCCCGGCGGCACCGCCGAGGGAGTACTGGCCCAGGTACGCAAGGAATCCGGGACCGCCACGAACGGCGGTCTGCTGCTGCGCGCCATCGACACGGCGATGGAGGCGAAGGGCGAGAGCCGCCCCGCCGGGTCCCCGGTGCGCACCGAGATCGCCGGGTTCAGCTGGCCGGAAACCGTTGCCTGGGTGGGGCGTCGGCTCGCGGAGGCGCTCGAGCATGGGCAGCGGCAGGGCGTGCTGCATCACGACATCCGGCCCGGCAATGTGCTCTTCACCGCCGAAGGCGTGCCCAAGCTTGCGGATTTCGCACTGGGGCCGATGTATTCGCGCGCGGGACTCGACGGCGCGCACCTGCTGGGCGCGAAAGATGCCGGGGCGCTGCGGTATCGGTCACCGGAGGCGCTGGCGGCGCTGCTGGATCCGGCCGCGCCGCTGCCGGACACGCGCAGTGACATCTACTCCTTGGGCTTGGTGCTGTGGGAGATGCTCACCGGCGCACTGCCGTTCGATGACACCGAGGGCGGCACCGGCGACGTGCGGCAGATGCTGGCCCGCCGGATGGCGGGCGTGCCCCCGGACGCGCTCGCCACGCTCCCTGCCGACACCCCGGCCGCGCTGCGCCGCGTGCTGCTGGAATGCCTGCGGCCCGAGCCATCGCGGCGCTGGCAGAGCGGCGGACAGCTGGCGGGACAGCTGGACCTGTGCCTGGACCCGCGGGCGCGGGATCTGGTGGATCCGCCGGCGCACAGCCTGTGGGCGCGACTGCGGGGCTGGCCGGTGCCGATCGCGGCGCTGTGCGTGGGCCTGCCCAACGCGCTCGCCAGCTGGTACAACGTGCGAATCAACAAGAGCCTCATCGTGGATGAGCTCTCGACGGTGGATCAGCATCGCTTCGAGCAGGTGGCGCTGGTGAACAATGCCATCACCTTCCCGCTGGCCGCGGTGCTGCTGCTGTGGCTGGCCCGGCGGCCGCTGACGGTGTCCTACCGACTCGGCCGCGGCCACGAGTACACCCCGGCCCAGCTCGCGCGCGCCCGCGCGGACACCCTGTTGATGGGGGAGCGGGCGGTGTGGATTCCGTTCGCCATGTGGGTGATCGCCGGCATCGTCTGGCCGCTGGCGCTCGAGGGTGCGGGAGCGAACCTGCCGCATCACGCCTTCTGGCACTTCTTCACCGCGCAGGTGGTGTGCGCGCTGATCGCGCTGGCCTATCCGTTCTTCCTGATCATGGTGTATTCGGTGCGGTCGCTGTATCCACAACTGCTGGCACGCGGTTCGGTCGGGCCCGCGGACCGGCGGCAGCTCTCGGCGCTGGCCCGGCGCGCCAATGTGTATCTGGCCGCCGCGGCGTCGGTGCCGCTACTCGGGGTCGCGAGCATGACCTTCGTGTCCACCGCGGATCTGTGGCTGGTGATCGTCCCGCTGCGCTGGCTCAGCGTGGGCGGGGTGCTGGCCTTCGTGGTCACCTATCGGCTCTCGCGGCTACTGGAGGGCGACCTGCAGGCGCTGGTGCGCGCCATTCCCGAAGGCGGGCGCTGAATCCCCGTAGGGTTGGGGGGTGGCGATACGCGGCAGTGTCGAAACCTCCTTGGCGGAGTTGGCGGCTCGCGTCCGCCGCCGCGCGGAGGGGCATCCCGGTCGGTTTCTGCTCGGGATCGCGGGGCCGCCCGGCGCGGGGAAATCCACGCTGGCCCGCGGCATTCGCGATGAACTGAATCTGGCCGCCGGAACCACCATTGCGGACGTCGCTCCCATGGACGGCTTCCACCTGACCAACTCCCAGCTGCGCAGCGCCGGAATCCTCGACCGCAAGGGCGAACCCGACACCTTCGACGCGACCGGCTATGTCGCGCTGCTGCGCACAATCCGCGACACCGAGCCCGGCACCCCCGTGCCCTGGCCGACCTATGACCGCGATATTCACGAACCCGTGCCCGGCGGCGTGATTGTGGACCGCCAGACCATCGTGGTCACCGAGGGCAACTATCTGCTGCTCGACGACCGGGCGCATCCGGATTGGTCGGGCGTGCGGCAATTGCTCGACGAGACCTGGTACCTGGACGTGCCCCGGCCGATTATCGAACAGCGCTTGCTGCGCAGGCATATTCGCGGTGGGCGTACCCCTGAGGCGGCGAAAAGCAAAGTGACGCACAGTGATCTGCGCAATGCGGCGCTGGTCGAAACCACGCGGACTCGCGCGGACCTGGTGTTGCGCAAGGCGGGTCGCGGCTACCGCATCGACTGAGAGTCGAAGTGCCGCATCCATTCCCGGGTGCCGGGGAAGCGGCAGGAGAAGCTGGCCACCTCGGCCGCATGGCGCAGCGCCACTGGGAAATCCTCGCCCTGCGCGGAGAAGAAGCAGAACGCGCCGTGCAGGATGTCACCCGCGCCGAGCGTGTCGAGGATGCCGCCGCCCGCCACCTCGATCTCGCCACGTGCGTCGGGCGTCGAATATCGGATCGGCCCGCCACCGTGCGTGATCGCGACCAGCGGCGGACCGGCCGCGTGCAGGAAGTCGATCACCGCGTCGGAGTCTCCCGCGCTCAGTTCCGGCGGGGCGAAGGCGTCCGAGCAGATCGCAATGGTGATGTCCGGCAGCAGTTTCCGGTGCACGTCCTCCCGCCACCGTCCGCCGTCCAACACCACCGGCAGCCCGTGTGCGGCGTCCGCGGCCTCGAAGGCGAGTCGCGGATAGTGCGCGTCCACCAGCACGATGTCCGCGTCGTCCAGGTAGTGCGACTCCAGGCTGGGATACGGGTCCATGCCCGAGCCGTCGGTCGAAACGATGGTGCGGGTGCCGGTTTCGGCTGCCACGACGATCGACGAGACCGGCGGTCTGGCGGTCTCGCCGCGCGCCTCGTCCCAGATCTCGACGTGCTGTGCGCCGAGATCGGCGCGGATCGGCTCCGCCAGCGCGTGTTCGCCCAGGGCCGTCACCAGCCTGGTGTGGCGTCCGGTGGCCGCCGCGCGATGCGCCAGGAAAGCGTGCGTCATCGCCGCATTGGCGGCCGGGCCGCCCGCGCCCAGGAACAGCCCGTCCGCGCGAGTCTTGGTGTCCTCGAGCGGATACCGGTCGACGGCATAGGACAGATCGAGTGTCGACAATCCGACGAACACCGCGCTCCGGTTACCCATGCCGCCGACCCTACGGCGTTGCCGACGCCAATAGTGCGGTGCTAGTCGCGCACCCGGTGCTCGTAGGCGTTGCGGGCGTCGGCGTCCACATCGTCGAGGAACGCGGACTGCGCGCCCAGCGCCCGCCCGATGGCATCGCCCACCGACTGCGGCAGGAAACCGACCACCTGCGAGATGATGCCCGCCACCGTGGTCACCCGGACCTTCGAGCGCGGCTCGACGATCAGCTTGGTGATGGCGTCGGCGATCTCCTCCGGCTCGGCCGGGCGCAGCAGCTTGGGGGCCGTGATCCCGGTTCCCAGTTCGGTTTTGGTGAGCGTCGGCAGCACCGAGGAGAACTGCAGCCCGGTGCCGCGGTACTCCTCACGCAGCGTGTCGGTGAAGCCCAGCACCGCGTGCTTGCTGGCGTTGTAGGTGGCCAGACCCGGAATGTGGGTCTCGCCCGCCAGCGAGGCGATATTGATGACCTGCCCGCGCCCGCGCGGCAGCATGCGCGCGATGGCCAGCTTGGAGCCCAGGATCACGCCGTACACATTGATGTCGAGAATGCGGCGGGTGATCTGATCCGGCTCGTCCACCACACGCCCGGTCGGCATGATCCCGGCATTGTTGATCAGCACATCGATCGGGCCGAGCCGCTGCTCCACATCGTCGAGGAACTCCTCGAACGACTGGTGATCGGTGACGTCCAGCTTGCCGTACACATCGAATCCCCGTGCGGCGCCGGACTCTTTCACCGTGGTCTCGTCGATGTCGCCGATGGCGACCTTCGCGCCCAGCGCCTGCAGTGCGGTGGCGGTGGCCAGGCCGATGCCGCGCGCGCCGCCGGTGATGACGACGACCTTCCCGGCAATGGTTCCGAAGTCGGCCATTACATCCCCCGTACGGTCTTGATGATGGCGGGCACATTGATCCGCCGCAGTCCGCGGGTGCCCGCGGCCCGCATGGCGGCCATGGCGAAGGTCAGCTTGGGCGGCGAATACGGGAACCACAGCGGCTCTTTGGTCTGCGTCGGCAGCAGCGGCTTGGTGATCGCCTGCTGACGGCAGTACTTGCGGACACCGTTGGGGCCGCCCCAGCGCGCGCCGGTGCCCGACAGACCCCAGCCGCCCATGGGCAGCGCGAAGCTGAACATATTGGCAAACACGTCGTTGATGTTCACCGCGCCCGCGTTCAATTGGCGCGCAACGCGTTCGGCGCGATCCTTGTCCCGCGACCACACGGACGCCGACAGGCCGTAGATCGAATCATTGGCCATGCGAATGGCTTCCGCCTCGTTCGCCACCTTCATGACCGGCAGGGTCGGCCCGAAGGTCTCCTCGGTCATGCAGGTCATGGTGTGGTCGGCGTCGGCGATCACGGTCGGCTCGAAAAGCGTTCCGACACCGGTGCGCTGGCCGCCGGTGGTGATCCGCGCACCCGCCTTGACGGCGTCCTCGACATGGCTCTGCACGATCTGCGCCTGGTTCTCATTCGCCAGCGCGCCCACATCGAACTGCGGCTTGCGGCCGTCCACGCCCTGACGGATCTCCTTGACCGCGGCGGTCAGCTTGGTGACGAACTCGTCGTACACCGGCGCTTCCACGTACACGCGCTCGACCGAGATGCACACCTGCCCGGCATTGAACATGCCGCCGTAGGCGATGCCGAACGCGGCACGGTCCAGGTCGGCATCGGCCAGCACCAGGGCCGGATCCTTGCCGCCCAGTTCGAGACTGAACGGGATCATCCGCTCGGTGGCCGCGGCGGCGATCTTGCGGCCGGTGGCGGTGGAGCCGGTGAACTGGATGTAGTCGGCGGTGCCGACCACGGCCGCACCCGTCGCGCCCGCACCGGTGACCACCTCGAACACCGGGGGAGCGCCGATCTCACGCCAGCCGCGCGCCAGCTCGACCGCCGAAAGCGGCGTCACCTCGGACGGTTTCAGGATGACCGCCGCGCCCGCCGCCAGCGCCGGGATCACGTCGATGACCGGCATGGCCAGCGGGAAGTTCCACGGCGTGATCACGCCGACCACCTGGTACGGCCGGAACACCGTGGTCAGCTGCTTGACCCGGGCCAGCGGGCTGTGCGGCGAAGGATGTTCGTCGGCAAGGAATTTCGCGGCGCGCCGGGCGTAGTAGCCGGTCAGATCGACCGAGAAGGCCGGGTCGATGAGCGCGTCCACGCGGGACTTGCCGGTCTCGGACTGCAGCACGTCGGCCAGGTGATCGGTGTTGTCCACCAACCAGTCCTGCAGCTCGAGCAGCCACTCCTTGCGGCCGTCGGGGCCCAGCGCCTCCCAGGCGGGCTGGTGTGCGCGCAGTTCGCGGACCTTGGCGGCGACCGTGTCGGCCGTATCGATCGGCACCGTGCCCGCCAGCTCTCCGGTCGCCGGATTACGGACCTCGAGGTCGGTCGCCGGGGTCGGCGCCGAATTCTGGGCGGCCTTGGCGGCGGTCCCGGCGGATTTGCGGGTCCCGGTCTTGCGAGCGGTGCCCGCGGCAGGTTCGGTATTGGTCACGATATGCCTTCCCCACGTGCGCTACATTGCGACGGCGAGCTGTGTGGTAGCTCACTGGACTATGATCGTGACACAATTTCGGGGGCCGATGCTTGGCCAATCGGGTCAATTGTTCCGGTCGGTTTTGTGCTTTGAGTACAAGTTGAAGGGTTCGGCATGGCGACGACGGTGAACAGCGCGGAGATCCGGCAATGGATCGCCGACTTCGTCGCCGAAACCCTCCCCGCCGCGACCCTCGAACAGGTCGTCACCCGCCTCGACAACGCGATCATCACCCGCATCCCCGAACTGCGCGACCGCGATATGCGCCGCGACCTCGCCGCCAGCAGCCGCGCCCACGCCGTGGCCGTCCTCAGCGGACTCACCCAGGACCGCTTCGACTACCCGGTCCCCGAGGAAGCGCACGCCTTCGCCCGCACCGTCGCCCGCCGTGGCTACGACGTGCGCCTGCTGCTGCGCGTCTACCACCTCGGCCAGGAGGCGGTCATCGACTACATGACCGAGGTGCTCGAACAGCGGCAGCTGCCGCCGGACATCGAAAGATCGGTGCTGCTGCGGCTTTTCGACCGCACCACCCGCTGGGTCAGCACCTCGGTGGAAACCCTCACCGACACCTATATGGCCGAACGCGAACGCGGCCTGCGCGCCGCCTTCACCCAGCGCGCCGAGATCGTGCGCGCCCTGCTCGACGGCTCCGACGTGGACGCCGAAACCGCTTCCGCCGGGCTCGGATACCGGCTCACCCAGCGGCACGTGGCGCTGGTGCTGTGGACCGACGAAGCCGCGGGCGAGGCCGTCGGGCTGCTGGACCGGATCGTCGCCCGTTATGCCGCCGCCCTGGGCAACGGCAGTCTGCTCACCGTGCCGTCGGGGGCGTCGGCGCTGTGGGCCTGGATCGGCGTGGACGGCGACCTGCCCGACCCCGCCGACCCGGCCTGGTCGGTGGACGCGCCCGTGCGGGTGGCCGTCGGCCTGCCCGCTGCGCACACCGCCGGATTCCGCGGCAGCCATCGCGAGGCCGTCGCGGCCCGGCACGTCGCGGAGCGGGCACGCCCGAATCTGCCGCGCGTGCTGCCCTATTCGGAGGTGGAGGTCGCCTATCTGGCGGGAGCGGACGAGACGGCCATGCGGGCGCTCGTCGATCGGGAACTGGGCGCGCTGGCCGCCGCGGACCCGCAGTCGGCGCGACTGCGCGAAACCTTGCACGCCTACCTGCGGGTCCGCCGCAGCCCCGACGCCGCCGCGAAACTGCTGGGCGTGCACAAGAACACGGTGCGCTACCGGATTCAGCGCATAGAAGAACTACTCGGTCACTCTCTCGACCAACGCGGGGCGCGGTTGGAGATCGCGCTGGAATGCGTGGCGATTTACGGCGTCTGAGCCCATGCGGCTCAGCTGGCTTCCTCCGCGACCGCTTCCGGAATGCCGCGGCGGCGGACCGGCGCCTCGCCCTCCGCGACCCGGCGTTCCGGCAATTCCGCCAGTAATTGCGTGGTCGCGGCCGCTATTGCCGCGACCGCCTTGTCCACGGCGTTCTTGGTTGTTGTCGTCAAACCCGATACTCCGCCGACCTTGCGCACGTATTCCTGTGCGGCGGCGTAGATTTCCTGCTCCGTGGCCGCCGGTGTCAGCCCGCGCAACAGGGTGATGTTCCCACTCATGCCCCCAGAGGTTAGCGCCCGATTACCTTGTGTGACAGGGCAAAATTCTGCCAATTGCGTGTGTGTGCCGGGTGTTCGTCCAGGTTTTACAAACCAACTGGTTTGCCATGAAATAGCAGCTACGCTGGCGGGTGCGTCGGACGCTGGAGGTGGGCAGCACATGGCAGCCATTACGACCGTGATCATTCTGCTGGCGGTACTCGCCGTCTGCGTACTCATTCTGCGCTCGGTGCGCTCGGGTTCGGTCCGCATCGAGGTGGAACCCCGCGACGCCGCGCCGCGCGAACCCGACCCGGAACGCTGACCATGAGGGATCGCCGGATATGGCACACGCGATCGGCGAATAGCGGGCCACTCCAAGATCGATGGGGAACAATCGGGGGTATGCCCGCCCGCGACGTTCCCACGCTGACCACATTTCCCTACCCGGAGCTGGACGAGCGCGAGGAAGACCATTGGTCGGGTGCGCAGGTCTCCGACGACGAATTGCGCGCGCTGTCCCTCGGCGGTTTCTACTCGGCCCGCTGGGACGCCTTCCACGACGCGCTACTGCTGGGCCCCGAACGCGAGCACCCACTCGGCGATCGCCGCGAACTTGCCATCGACACCCTCACCGGTGCGTGGGGCATCACCGACGGCACCGAGGCGATGGCCTCGATGGAGCAATTGCTCGACGGCATGCACGGTCCGCTCTACGCGCTGGTGCATCCACTGGTGACCGCGGCCATCAATTCCCCTGAACGCGACCGCTTCGGTGAGCGCGCCGATCGGCATCGCGCCTTCCTGCGGCAGGTCGGTTCCTTCCGCGGCATGGAGAATCCGGAGGCGCTGGTCCGCGATTACGACATCTGGTCGCAGGCCATCAAACTCGGCCTCACCGATCATCTGGTCCGGCCGCTGCCCACCGATATCCAGGCGTGGGATCTGGCTCGCGTGGTCGCCGTCGCCCGGATGGCCTACACCGCGGGCTATCTCGACGCGGATGTCGCCTGGGACTACCTGATGCGCGCCCTGCCGCAGGCGCAGCGCAAATACCGCAACTGGCGGCAATTCGGTGACGCGTACCTGGCCGGATGGACCTACTGGCAGGCGTGCGAGGACCTGGCGGAGTTGAAATCCGGTGGCGTGGATCGGCGCATGGAATTGCTGCGCCTGTGGATGCGGCCGACCAGCCCGTGGCGGCGCATCAATCTGCAGCCGGAGGAATAACGGTGGTGGGTTGGGGGCTTGGCCCCCAACCACTTTCACCTGTCAGCGAAACTAGTCCGGCTCTGTCGATGAACCTAGTCAGGTAGGGAGCGCAGAATTCCGCGCCCGTAACGCTGGAACTGCGAGTCGTCGACCATGCCGAGCGAATGCCGCTCGACCAGTAATTCCCATTCCGAGTACAGCTTCGACACGCCCGGATCGGCGGGCCCGGCGGCGCCGTCGGCCACCTCGCGCTGGATGGCGAAATTCAAAGCGCCCGTGACCCGGTCGGTGTCGGCCCGATCGGTGCCGGAGAAGTGCCAGGTCAGATTGCCGTCGCTGACCTCGACCCCGTATTCGCCGGGCACGGCGGCCTCGGCCTCATCGGTGGTCCGCGCCCACAGCAGGGTCGCGATCGGCAGTTCGTGGGCGAAACGCTTGCCCGAGCCGAGCGAGACGAAGATCAGCCGCGTGGTGGTGACCGCGAGCAGACCGGTGGCGCGAGGTGCGGGCGACCGCGTGCTGACCAGCGCGGTCTCCAGGACATACTCTTCCGGCGTCACGTACCGCTGCAGTGCTGCCACAGCCGGTTTCGCGTCCCGCTTGGGCGCCATCCGCCGGACCGCGCGATCCACGTCGGCGCGGGCGGGCCCGGTGCGACCCCAGGAGGGTGCGGGCGGCGTCAGGTCGGGGGCGGCCACATCCAAACGCTGGGTGGCCAGGATCTGATTGTTGATCCGCTCGACGATGACGGTGGCGGCGGGCACATCGTGTTCGGCGATGAGCACCGGCAGCGGGGTCCGGTCGGCGGGAACTCCGGTCAGCACCGGGGTGGGATAGCGCAGATAGATTTCGATGACGACGGCGTCATCGGCGCGCCGGTTCAAACGCACCTTGAGAAGGTCGCTCACCGGCACGTCGAGCACGCGCTCGCCGTCGGTTCCGGGTCGCAGCACCGTCAACCGCCCGTTGCCGTGACGCACAATCGCCGTGGGTGTCCGTAGCTCGACTATGTCCATACCCCCTGCGCTCTGTTGTGTCGTCGCTCACGATAGGACGACCATGCCATGATTGTGACCACTCGGTCCGACACCAGGGGGTGATCGACCCGATGTGTTGCCGCAGATAGTCGGGGAACCACCTGCGTTCTCCAGCCGTTTACTTGCTGAACTGCACTACCTGCCGAACTGCGCGATGTATCGACTAGACCGTACGCGGTAACGTGGCATGTCCGCATCCGTTCGCGGGAACGGGCGCGCCACGCAAGCATCGCAGGCAAACCGGATACACCCCCCGGAAAGGACTGGCCGCCGGCCGACGCTCTATGAACCGCAAGACTGTGTTCCGCAACCTGGCCATAGTCGCGGGCTTTCTGCTCGTGATCTGGTTGGTCAGCTATTTCAGCAACGACACGCGCGGCTGGCATAGCGTCGATACCTCGGTGGCGCTCTCCCAGCTCCAGGACAAGTCCAATGTCGATTCAGTCCAGATCGACGACAAAGAACAGCAACTGCGCATCACGTTGAAGAACGGCAATGATGCGACCAAGGGCGAGACCAAGCTGATCGCCAAATACCCGGGCGGCGGCGAGGTTTCCGCGCAGGTCTTCAAGGCCGCGACGGATTCCGGCGCCAAGGTCAACACCTCGGTCAAGCAGGACTCCTGGCTGAGCCAGATTCTGCTGTTCATGCTGCCCATGGTGGTCCTGCTGGGCCTGTTCATCTTCGTGATGGCGCGCATGCAGGGCGGCGGCCGCGGCGGCATGATGGGCTTCGGCAAGTCGAAGGCCAAGCTGCTGTCGAAGGACATGCCCAAGACCACGTTCCAGGATGTGGCCGGCGCCGACGAGGCCATCGAAGAGCTCTACGAGATCAAGGACTTCCTGCAGAACCCGGCGCGCTACCAGGCGCTGGGCGCGAAGATCCCGAAGGGTGTGCTGCTCTACGGCCCGCCCGGTACCGGTAAGACGTTGCTGGCCAAGGCCGTTGCCGGTGAGGCCGGGGTGCCGTTCTTCACCATCTCCGGTTCCGACTTCGTCGAGATGTTCGTCGGTGTCGGTGCCTCGCGTGTGCGTGACCTGTTCGATCAGGCCAAGCAGAACAGCCCCTGCATCATCTTCGTCGATGAGATCGACGCGGTCGGCCGCCAGCGCGGCGCGGGCCTCGGCGGTGGTCACGACGAGCGTGAGCAGACGCTGAACCAGCTGCTGGTCGAGATGGACGGCTTCGGTGAGCGCACCGGCGTCATCATCATGGCCGCCACCAACCGTCCCGACATCCTGGATCCGGCGCTGCTGCGCCCGGGCCGTTTCGACCGGCAGATCCCGGTCGGCAACCCGGACCTCAACGGCCGTCGCGCGATCCTTTCGGTGCACTCGAAGGGCAAGCCGATCTCGCCCGAGGCCGACCTCGAGGGTCTGGCCAAGCGCACCGTCGGCATGTCCGGCGCGGATCTGGCGAACGTCATCAACGAGGCCGCGCTGCTCACCGCGCGTGAGCACGGCAACGTGATCACCGGTGCGGCACTGGAGGAATCGGTCGACCGCGTCATCGGCGGTCCGCGGCGCAAGTCGCGGGTGATCAGCGAGCACGAGAAGAAGATCACCGCCTACCACGAGGCCGGGCACACCCTGGCCGCCTGGGCGATGCCCGATATCGAGCCCGTCTACAAGGTCACCATCCTGGCCCGCGGCCGCACCGGCGGTCACGCCATGACGGTGCCCGAGGACGACAAGGGCCTGATGACCCGCTCGGAGATGATCGCCCGCCTGGTCATGGCCATGGGTGGTCGTGCGGCCGAGGAGCTGGTGTTCCACGAGCCGACCACGGGTGCCTCGTCCGATATCGACCAGGCCACCAAGATCGCCCGCGCGATGGTCACCGAGTACGGCATGAGTGCCCGCCTGGGCGCGGTCCGCTACGGCCAGGAGCAGGGCGACCCGTTCCTGGGCCGGTCCATGGGCCAGGCCGCGGACTACTCGCACGAGGTGGCACGCGAGATCGACGAGGAGGTGCGCAACCTCATCGAGGCCGCGCACACCGAGGCGTGGGCCGTGCTCAACGAGTACCGCGACGAGCTGGATTCGCTGGCCACCGCGCTGCTCGAGCGCGAGACCCTGCACCGCAAGGATCTCGAGACCGTGCTCACCACCGTCGAAAAGCGGCCGCGCATCACGGCTTTCAACGATTTCGGTGATCGCGTCCCGTCCGACCGCCCGCCGGTGAAGACGCCGCGTGAGCTGGCCGCCGAGCGCGGCGAGCCGTGGGTGGAAGAAGAGTCGAAGCCCGCGTACCCGGTGGCGCAGCCCGCCAACGGCGGCTATCCGGAACCGGCCTACGGCGGTGCCCCGCAGTACGGCGGCTATCCGGCTCCCGCCCCGTCGGGCTACCCGCTGCCGCAGGCTCCGGGCTACTCCCGCCCGGGTGCGCCGACGCACGGTTCGCGTCCGGATTACGGCGCTCCGGCCGGTTGGTCGGCGCCGGGCTGGCCGCCGCAGGAAGACGATGCGCAGTCGCCGCAGCCGCGCGGCGCGTACGGCGGCTGGGCGCCCGCGGGCAACCAGCGCTACCAGCCGGGCGCTGGCCAGTACCCGCAGCCGGGCTACGGACAGCCGGAGTATCCGGCCACGCCGCCGGCCGTCGGGAATGACGAGGACGACAAGAACGGTTGGGACGGACCGAACGGTCGTCGCTGACCGCGGTCCCGATACGATCGATGGGTTCGCGGCCCGGCTCGGGCCGGGCCCGGCAGCAGGGTGAACGCCCTGCGGCCGGGCCCGCTCCGAGTGGTCGGCGACCGCGTCCAGGCCGCGAAGAGCATGTGCGGCAAGTCAACACAGGAGGTGTCGATTGTCGGCCACCAACAACACCGTCGTGTCCGGCCCGATCGCGCTCCAGACCGGTCGGCCTTTCGATCAGGAGCGTGCGGAGAACGCCGTGCGCGAACTGCTGATCGCGGTCGGCGAGGATCCGGATCGTCCCGGGCTCGCCGACACCCCCGGCCGGGTGGCGCGCGCGTATCGGGAGATGTTCGCCGGACTGTTCACCGATCCGGCCGAGGTGCTCAACACCACCTTCGACGAGGGGCATCAGGAACTGGTGCTGGTCCGCGACATTCCGATGTACTCGACCTGTGAACACCACCTGGTGGCGTTCCACGGGGTCGCGCACGTCGGCTATATCCCGGGCGCGCACGGCCGGGTGACCGGGCTGTCCAAGCTGGCCCGCCTGGTGGACCTCTATGCCAAGCGCCCGCAGGTCCAGGAACGACTGACCTCGCAGATCGCCGACGCCGTGATGGCGAAGCTGGATCCGCGCGGCGCGATCGTGGTGATCGAGGCCGAGCACCTGTGCATGGCCATGCGCGGCATCCGCAAGCCGGGCGCCTCCACCACCACCTCGGCGGTGCGCGGCACCCTGCAGTCCAACTCCACCACCCGGGCCGAGGCCCTGGACCTGATTCTCCGAAAGTGAGCGCACCGACCATGGCCGAGAGCGGTACGCGGGGGGCCGAATTGGTTGTTCCTCGTGGTGGCCGCTCCTGCGTGGTGATGGGCGTCGTGAACGTCACCAGCGACTCGTTCTCCGATGGTGGTCGCTACCTGGATCCGGGCCTGGCCATCGCGCACGGCCTGGAGCTCTACGAGATGGGCGCGGACATCATCGATGTCGGCGGCGAGTCGACCCGGCCCGGTGCGGCACGCATCGACCCGGAAACCGAAGCGGCGCGGGTGGTTCCGGTGATTCGGGCGCTGGCCGCGGCCGGGGTGCCGACCAGTGTGGACACCATGCGGGCGAGTGTGGCCGAGGCCGCCATCGCGGCGGGCGTGGCCATGGTCAACGATGTCTCCGGCGGTCGCGCCGACGCGAACATGGTGAAAGTCGTTGCCGAGACCCGGATTCCGTGGATCCTCATGCACTGGCGGGCGGAAGCCAACTACGAGCACACCGGCCCGGCCGAGGAGTACGACGATGTCGTGACCAAGGTCTGGGAGGAGCTGAACGCGCAGGTCGAGTTCGCCCTGGCGGGCGGCGTCGACCTCGGTCAGCTGGTGCTGGATCCCGGCCTGGGGTTCGCCAAGAACGCCGACCACAACTGGGAATTGCTGGGCGGCATGTTCTATCGCATGACCGAGATGATGGACGCGGGTCTGCCCGTCCTGATCGGGGCCTCCCGCAAGCGTTTTCTCGGCGGCCTGCTGGCCGACGAGTCGGGTCCGCGCCCGCCGGACGGCCGCGAGGTGGCGACCGCCACCATTTCGGCGCTGGCCGCCGAGCACGGGGCCTGGGGTGTACGGGTGCACGATGTGCGGTCCTCGCTGGACGCCGTCGCGGTTGTGGACGCCACCACGAATGCCGCGCGCAGACTGCGCGAACGGTACCGGCGCGCGGCGGGAGAGAGCTGAGTTGAGCAGGGACCACACGGTGTTGGGCACGGACCGGATCGAATTGCGTGGCCTGCGGGTCTTCGGCCATCACGGCGTCTTCGACTTCGAGAAGCGCGACGGCCAGGAGTTCGTGGTGGATCTGACGCTGTGGACCGACTTCTCGGCCGCGGCGAAGTCCGACGATATCGCCGACACCGTCCACTACGGCGAGCTGGCCGATCAGGTGGTGGCGATCGTGGCGGGCGAGCCGCGCGATCTGATCGAGACGGTGGTCTCGAACATCGCCGACGAGGTCATGGCCGATCCCCGCATCCAGGCCGTGGAGGTGGTGCTGCACAAGCCTTTCGCGCCGATTCCGCATACCTTCGAAGACGTCCGTGTAGTCACGTCCCGCCGACGCGAGCCGAAGGAGTAGAGCGGTGACCCGCGTAGTCCTGTCCATCGGTTCCAACCTGGGTGATCGGCTGGCGCACCTGCGCAGTGTGGTCGAGGCGCTGGGACCACGCCTGGTGGCGGTCTCCTCGGTGTACTCGACCCCGCCCTGGGGTGGGGTGCCGCAGCAGGACTACCTGAATGCCGTTCTGGTGGCCGAGGATCCGGCCCTGGAACCCTCGGACTGGCTACGGCTGGGCCAGGAGCTGGAACAGGCCGCCGGTCGGGTGCGCGAGGTACGCTGGGGCGCGCGCACGTTGGACGTGGACGTGGTGTGGGCCGAGCAGCGCCGCCGCGATGTCCGGGTGGAGGTGCGCAGCCTGGATCCGGTGCTGACGCTGCCGCATCCGCAGGCGCACAATCGCGCGTTCGTGCTGCTGCCGTGGCTGGAGGTGGAGCCGGACGCGGAGCTTGCGGTGACCGGCGCGGCGCGGTCGCTGCGAGAGTGGTTGGCGGTCTTGGATTCCGCCGAGGTGGCGGGTGTGCGCCGCACCGAACTGTCGCTGGGCTGGACGCCATGACGCCGAAAACACCGACACCGGAGCCGATGCGGTGAAGCCGACCCGCATCCTCGACCTGAGTGCGAATGTACTGCTGGCGGCGGTGGTGGCGTGGATCGCCACCAATGTCGCGTATTCGTCGTTCCCGCCGATCTCGGTGTTCTCTGGGGCCTCGCTGATTCCCGTGGCGCTCCTGGAGGTCGTGCTGGCGTTCGTGATTCGGCAGCGGAAGGACAATCACGGGATCGGCCCCGGCGGTTCCGGTCAGTTGCATCCGATCACGGTGGCCCGGGCGGTGGCGCTGGCCAAGGCGTCGGTGCAGGTGGGGTCGCTGGTGGGCGGCATCTGGCTGGGGTTCCTGGTGTGGCTGCTCATGCAGCGCTCGGATCTGCGTGCGGCATCGTCGGATACGCCGGGTGCGGTGGTGGGTTTGATCGGCGGGGTGGCGCTGGTGGCGGCCGCTTTGTGGCTGGAGTATTGCTGCCGCGCGCCCATCGATCCACCCGATGAAGCAGCTACTTCCTAGCTAACGGATTGGCCATGATGATCGTCAAGGTGGGGGTCCTGGTCGGAAGATCAAGCTACGCTGGCGGACATGGTTTCACCCTCCCGTAGCAGTGCTTCCCGTCGGCGACGGGTGGATGCGGGAAAGTTCTTCACCGGCTTTCTGCTTCTTCTCGGACTGGTTGCCAGCATTTTCCTGATCTTCAGTGACAACGTCCACCTGATCCGGGTGGGCCTGCTAGCCGCCCTCTGGGCTGCCGCCATCGGTGCCCTCGCTGCCACGCGTTTTCGCAGGGAGGCGGCCATCGACAAGGCGAAAGTGGGTGACCTCCAGAAGGTCTACCAACTGCAGCTGGAGCGCGAGGTTGCTGCCCGCCGCGAATACGAGCTGGGCGTGGAGCACCGGGTCCGCCACGAGGTGGGCGCGGACGCCGCGGAAATGGCCGCGCTGCGTGCCGAACTCACCGTCCTGCGGGAGAGTCTGCAGCGGCTGTTCGACGGCGACCTGCCCTTCGACCGGCCCGCCCTGCGTGCGGATGCCGTTCGCGTCCAAGAACTTCCGAGTCGTGACGCCGACCCGGCCACGGAGGCGGCGAACGATAACTGGCCGGACGCCGATCCCTGGGACCCCTGGTCGTCGCCCGACCAGTCCGAGGACGCCGAGGAACCCCGCACCCGCGCCCCCATCTCGCAGACCGACCTAGCCCCCAAATTCGACCCGGCCCATCCGGAACCCCCGGCCTTCGCCACCCCCTTCGACGACCCGGTCACCGCCGAAACCTCGATCATCACCGACGCCATGCGCGCCGACTACGAGGCCGAACGTGCCGCCGACCCGGATCCGGCCCCGGCCACGCCGGCTCCGGCCACAGCACCGGCACCCGCACCCGCGCCCGCGGCTGCTGCCGCGGTAGTCAACGGCACCACGAACGGCAACGGCCAGGCCACCATCCCGCGCCTGACCCCCGAACAGGAGCATTCGACCCCCGTCGGCCGCGCCACCGCCCGCCGTCGCCGCCGCGGCGACACCCCGGACCCGGAAGGCACCCAGCGCCTCTCGGTCGCCGAAATCATGGCAAACCTGAAGTCCGAGAACGCCAACTGACGCTGAGCCGGAGTTGCCTATCCCACATCTGGTGGCTCCGGCGAATCGGCGGCGATATCCTCGCCGAGTAACGTCCGGTACCCGCAAGGCGGGACTGGAACGAACTTCGAGAGGACAAAGTGACCTCGGACAAGGATGTCTGGAGTGATCCTGCGCCCGCACGCCTGACGGTGGGAATCGTCTCGGCGGGACGCGTCGGATCCGCACTGGGCGCGGCGCTGGAGCGTGCCGGTCATGTCGTATTCGGGGTATCCGCGATTTCGGATGCCTCGCTGCGTCGTGCCGCCACCCGGCTCCCGGATTCCCAGGTCCTGCCCGCCGAGGATGTGGCATCCCGCAGCGAACTGCTGATCCTGGCCGTGCCGGACAGCGAATTGCCCGGCCTGGTGGCCGGTTTGGCGGCGGCGAACGCGGTCCGTCCGGGCACCATCGTGGTGCACACCTCGGGCGCGAACGGTGTCGGAATTCTCGCGCCGCTGACCGCGCTGGGTGCCTTGCCGCTCGCGATTCATCCGGCCATGACGTTCACGGGACATGACGAGGATGTGGCCCGCCTGGCCAATGCCTGCTTCGGCGTCACCGCCGCCGACGACATCGGTTACGCCATCGCGCAGTCGCTGGTGATCGAAATGGGCGGCGAGCCGGTGCGGGTGTCCGAGGAGCACCGCACCCTCTATCACGCGGCTCTCGCGCACGGCAGCAACCATCTGGTGACTTTGATCGTGGACGCGGTGGAAGCGTTGCGTGCCGCCCTGTCCGGTCCGGGTCTGCTGGGTCAGCAGACCATCGACGATCAGCCCAACGGCTTGGCCGAGCGCGTGCTGGCCCCGCTCGCGTCGGCGGCGCTCGACAATGCTCTGCGGCGTGGCCCGGCCGCGCTGACCGGTCCGGTGGCCCGCGGTGACGTGGCCGCGGTGGCCGCACATCTGGACGCGCTCGAGGCGCTGAATCCCCGCCTGGCAGCGGGCTATCGCGCGCAGTCGCTGCGTTCGGCGCAGCGCGCCCGGACCAATCCCGACCTGATCGATCTCCTGGAAGGACGCTGATGGATCCGAAGCTGATCGGTTCGTACAAGCGCGGCGAGCTGACCGTGCACCACGATCCGGCCGTCATGACGAAGGTCGTGAAGGCCCTGCGCTCGGTGGGCCGCCGGGTCGCGCTGGTGCCGACCATGGGCGCGCTGCACGAGGGCCACCTGGAGTTGGTGCGGCTGGCCAAGCTGACCAACACCACGGTGATCGTGTCGATCTTCGTGAATCCGCTGCAGTTCGGCGCGAACGAGGATCTCGACAAGTACCCACGCACCCTGGACGCGGATGTGGAACTGCTGCGCGGCGAGGGCGTCGAGCTGGTGTTCGCGCCGAGCGCCAAGGACATGTACCCGTTCGGCCCGCGCACCACGGTGCAGGCCGGTCCGTTCGGCGACATTCTCGAGGGCGCTACCCGTCCGGGCCATTTCTCCGGCGTGCTGACCGTGGTGTCGAAGCTGTTCAACATCTGTCAGCCGCACGAGGCGTTCTTCGGCGAAAAGGATTACCAGCAGCTGGCTTTGATCCGGCAGATGGTGGTCGACCTGAACATGGACGTGAAGATCGTGCCTGCCGCGACGGTTCGTGACGAGGACGGCCTGGCCAAGTCCTCGCGCAACCGCTTCCTGAGCACCGAGGAGCGTGAGCTGGCGCTGACGCTGTCGGCCGCGCTGCTGGCGGGCCGCCATGCCGCCGGTGGCGGTCCCGAGGCGGTGCTGGAAACCGCTCAGTCCGTGCTGGATCTGGCCCCGGATATCCAGGTCGACTATCTGGCACTGCGTGGTTCGGACTTCTCCGAGGAGTGGCCCAGCGGCAATGCCCGCCTGCTGGTCGCGGCCCGCGTCGGCACCACCCGCCTGATCGACAATATGCCCGTTTCCATCGGCAAGCCGCTCGACGGCCTGCCCACCGTTCCCGACCAGCCTGCCCAGGCATCTCTCTAGGAGGCGACGACGATGTTGCGCACCATGATGACGTCGAAGATCCACCGGGCCACGGTGACTCACGCCGATCTGCACTATGTGGGTTCGGTGACGGTGGATCAGGATCTGCTCGATGCCGCCGACCTGCTCGAGGGTGAGAAGGTCTCGATCGTCGACATCACCAACGGGGCCCGCCTCGAGACCTACGTGATCGCCGGCGAACGCGGTTCGGGTGTGATCGGAATCAACGGTGCCGCAGCGCATCTCGTGCATCCCGGCGATCTGGTCATCCTCATCGCCTACGGCATGATGGACGCGGCCGAGCTGGAGAACTACGCCCCGCACGTGGTTTTCGTCGATGAGCGCAATCGCCCGATCGAACTGGGCACCGACCCGGCCCACGCCCCCGAGGGATCGGACCTGATCTCGCCGCGCACGCTCTCGATGGCCTGAGCCGCCGCGCATGTTGCTGACCATCGATGTCCGCAATACCAGCATCGAGCTGGGCCTGTTCTCCGGCAGCGGGGAGCACGCGAAGCTGGTGCGACAGTGGCGGATGCACACCAATCCGCTGCTGACCGCGGACGAATTCGCGCTGCAGGTGCGCGGTCTGATCGGCGCGGATGCCGATCAGGTGGTGGGGGTCGCGGCCCTGTCCACGGTGCCGCCGGTGCTGCGCGAGCTACGCGAGATGCTCTCGCGTTATTGGGGACACGTGCCGCACGTGCTGGTGGAACCCGGTGTGCGCACGGGTATTCCACTGCTGGTGGACAATCCCAAGGAAGTCGGTGCGGATCGTATCGTGAATTGTCTTGCGGCATATCACCGTTTCCAGTCGCCGGCCATCGTGGTGGATTTCGGAACGGCCATCTGTGTGGATCTGGTTTCGGGCAAGGGCGAATTCCTGGGCGGCAGTATCGCGCCCGGTATGGAGATTTCCACCGAGGCATTGATCGCGCGCAGTGCGCTGCGGCGCGCGGAGTTGACCCGGCCGCGTTCGGTGGTGGGCAAGAACAGCATGGAGTGCCTGCAGTCGGGTGCGATCTTCGGTTTCGCGGGCCTGGTGGACGGGCTGATCGACCGTATTCGCGATATCGAGGCCTTCTCCGGTGACGATGTGGCGGTGGTGGCGACGGGCGCGACCGCGCCGCTGATCGTGCCGGAGTCCGAGACCATCGAGCACTACGAGCCGCATCTGACCCTGGATGGTCTGCGGCTGGTGTACGAGCGCAATCAGCAGCGCCGGGCCGCGCGCCCCGGTGCCGAGGCGCGAACCGGTACAGACCGGCCGGAATAAAAGTGACGCAGTCGTCGCCGGGAGCCCCTGTTGATTCCCGGCGATCCGCTGTTAGACTCGCCGACGTGTCTTTCCGCGTGACCACCCAGGAGTGTTGTCGAGGCTAATCCGCCTCGACGGTCGTCGAGGCTTCGTATAGCCCCCGACCAAATTCACACTTCTTGGAGTTTCGCTCATGCGGTCCTCTGCATTCTCCCTACCTGTCGATACCCGTGGTGCTTCGCGGCTGCTGCCCGAGGTCACCGAGCGGGCCACCGCCTCCGCCCTGCCCACCCGGCTGCGCCCGGCTGACCTGCTGCGTCTCACCGACGAGGGCGCGCAGGACGTGCTCGAGGGTCGCTACGATCACCTGCTGCCCGAGAACGGCCTCTGGCCCACCGAAAACCGCTGGGCGGCAAGGCTTATCGCCGATGACGAGGTGGACCTCTGGCTGATCAGCTGGGCCGAGGGTAAATACACCGAACTGCACGATCACGCCGGTTCGCTGGGCGCGCTGACCGTATTGTCGGGCGCTCTTTCCGAATACCGCTGGAATGGCCGGGATTTGCGCCGCCGCACCCTGACCGCGGGCGATCAGGCGTCTTTTCCGCTCGGCTGGGTGCACGACGTGGTGCGCGCCCCCGCCGAGGAGGCCGGTATCACCGGCCCGCTGAATCCGACCCTGAGCGTGCACGCCTATTCACCGCCGCTGACGGCCATGTCCTATTACGAGGTCACCGGCCACGGCACCTTGCGGCGCACCCGTTCCGTCCTCACCGACCAGCCCGAAGGCGAACTCGAATGACCCACTTGACGATCGACGGCATGCTCGCCCACGCCCGCCAGCAGCTGCGCCGCCTGCTCCCGATCGAAATTCCGGCCGCCATCGCGCGCGGCGCGATTCTGGTGGATATTCGCCCGCAGGCCCAACGCCTGCGCGAAGGCACCCTGCCGGGCGCGCTCGTCATCGAGCGAAATGTCCTGGAATGGCGTCTGGATCCCTCCAGCACTGCACGTTTGGCGCTGGCCGAGCACCACGACCTGGAATGGATCATCGTCTGCTCGGAGGGCTACACCTCCAGCCTGGCCGCCGCCTCCCTGCAACAGCTGGGTCTGCGCCGCGCGACCGATCTCGAAGGCGGATATCAGGCATTGAAAGCGGCCGGTCTGCTGACCGTCGCGGCGAGCGCCCCCCACTTCGAGCGCGAAGTGGCAACCCTCGCCTGGCTCTAGCTATAAGCGCAAATGTGAGGGCCATGGGTTTTCGACCGTAAGGCAACGACTGATTTCGGGCCGACCGGGGTAACTCGTCGGGTACGTCCAAAATCGGTTGCGCACCTGACCGCCGGCACGGGTGCAAAGCAGTCAACGGCTGCTGGTCGGCCGCTGAAGTTGCGGGGAGGCGGGGGAGCTAGTCTTGGGACTCGTGAGCACCTCCACTCCCTCTTCTCCCGCAAGCAACCCCGTTCCTGCTGCGCAAAAGCGTGCCGCGACCCCCGTCGTGGAGCAGGACGTCCCCGAGCAGATGCGGATTCGCCAGGAGAAGCGTGAGCGGTTGCTGGCGGAGGGCCGCGAGGCTTATCCGGTGGTGGTGAACCGCACCCACACGCTCGCCGAAATTCGCGCGGCGTATCCGGAGCTCGAGGCCGACACCCAGACCGGTCAGCTGGTCGGGATTGCCGCCCGTGTCATTTTCGTCCGTAATACCGGCAAGCTGTGTTTCGCCACTCTCCAGGAGGGTGACGGCACCAAGCTGCAGGCGATGATCAGCCTCAACGGTGTCGGCGCGGAGTCCCTGGCGGCCTGGAAGGCCGATGTCGACCTCGGTGATTTCGTGTACGTGCACGGCGAGGTGATCGCTTCGCGCTCCGGCGAATTGAGCGTCATGGCCGATGCGTGGGAGATGGCGGCCAAGTCGCTGCGCCCGCTGCCGGTGGCGCACAAGGAGATGAACGAGGAGTCCCGGGTCCGGCAGCGCTATGTCGACCTGATCGTGCGCCCGGAGGCCCGCGAGATGGCCCGCACCCGCGTCGCGGCCGTGCGCGCGCTGCGAAACGCGTTGGAGCGCAGGGGATTCCTCGAGGTGGAAACCCCGATGCTGCAGACCATTCACGGTGGCGCGGCGGCCCGCCCGTTCGCCACCCACTCCAATGCGCTCGATATGGAGTTGTTCCTGCGTATCGCGCCGGAGCTGTTCCTGAAGCGTTGCGTGGTGGGCGGCATCGAGAAGGTCTTCGAGATCAACCGGAACTTCCGCAACGAGGGCGCCGACTCGACCCATTCGCCCGAGTTCGCAATGTTGGAAACCTACGAGGCGTACGGCACCTACGACGATTCCGCGACCATGATGCGGGAATTGATCCAGGAAGTCGCGCAGGAGGTGTACGGCACGCAGGTGGTGACCCTTGCCGACGGCACCGAATACGATCTGTCCGGCGAGTGGACGACCGTCGAGATGTACCCCTCGCTGTCGGAGTCGATCGGTGTGGACGTCACGCCGGAAACGACGGTCGAGGAATTGCTGGCACTCGCCGATCGGGTCGGTCTGGAAATTCCGCAGGGTAAGGGCTATGGCCATGGCAAACTGGTCGAGGAACTGTGGGAGCACGTCTACGGTGACAAGCTCTACGCCCCGACTTTCGTGCGCGACTTCCCGGTCGAGACTTCACCGCTGACGCGTCAGCATCGGAGCAAGCCCGGGGTTACCGAGAAGTGGGACCTGTACGTGCGCGGCTTCGAACTGGCCACCGGCTATTCGGAACTCGTGGATCCGGTCATCCAGCGTGAACGTTTCGTGGATCAAGCGCGTTTGGCCGCGGCCGGTGACGACGAAGCCATGCGTCTGGACGAGGACTTCCTTGCCGCGATGGAGCACGGTATGCCCCCCACAACCGGAACCGGTATGGGTATCGATCGTTTGCTGATGGCCCTGACTGGCCACGGAATCCGGGAAACGATACTCTTTCCAATTGTGCGTCCAGCCGCCCGATAGTTCTCCGGATTGCATTTCCGGGGCAGTTTCTGGGACTATCGGAATTAGCGGTATTCTGGCGTCGGGTAATCGGCCTGACTATACGGGTCGCACGATTTTGAGAGGACGTTCATCTCATGGCAAAGAAGGTCACCGTTAGCCTGATCGACGATGTCGACGGTGAGTCCATCGCGGAGGAGACCATCGAGTTCGCTATCGATGGCGTCTCCTACGAGATCGACTTGTCGACGGAGAATGCGGCCAAGCTGCGGGAGGGTCTGGACGGTTGGGTTTCTGCCGCTCGGCGCGTCAGCGGCCGCCGTCGCACCAAGGTGGCCGGTGCTCCGGCCGCGGGCCCGAAGAACCGGGTGTCGATCGATCGCGAACAAAGCGCGGCCATTCGTGAATGGGCTCGCCGGAATGGACACAAGGTGTCCGCTCGTGGCCGTATCTCGGCCGACATCACCGAGGCTTACAACAAGGCCGCCTCTAAGAACTAGTTGTCCGACTAGTCGCCGATTCGACTGCCGTCCGGGTGTTCGTGCGTACCCGGGCGGCAGTGGTTTATTCATACGCTTTGCGCATAACCGGTGGCTCGGGCTCGAGCAGTTTCGCGGGCTCCGCTCCGGTGGTATCAATCCTGCTCTACGATCGTGGGCTGGTGGACTCCGCACGATCTTGCTAGTGCACGGGGTGGCCAGGCACCATTGAAACGTGCGGACGACGTCACTGGCTGGATGTAGAGAAGAGGTATCGGCGCAGTGACCGCATTCCACGGTTCTTTCCTCCGAGTCAAGGATCAAGAGGGGCGCCAGCACGAGCTGATGTTGTCCCCTGACCAGCCTCGTATCACCATCGGACGCTCGCCCCAGGCGGATCTGTCGCTGTTCTGGGATGTCGAGGTCTCGCGCCTGCACGCCACCGCCGAGTACCTGGGCGCGCACTGGACCATCGTCGACGACGGCCTTTCTCGCAACGGCACTTTCATCAACGGGGATCGACTGGTCGGCCGGCATCGGCTGCAGCCCGGCGATGTCATCCGGATGGGTACCTCGCGGGTCACCTTCCACGACTTCAGCGGTGCCGCAGGCGATGTCACGCAGACCTCCACGGGTGGTCTCCCGACTCTGCGCTCGCTCACCGAAACTCAGCGGTCGGTCCTGATCGCGCTGTGCCGCCCGTTGCGCGGCAATGACGGATTCGCCTCGCCCGCCTCGAATCAGCAGATCGCGGCGGAGCTGTTCCTGAGCGTCGACGCCATCAAGACCCACCTGCGCGCGCTGTTCGCGAAGTTCGGGGTGGAGGATCTGCCGCAGAACCAGAAGCGGGTTCGGCTCGCCAACCTGGCCATGCAGTCGGGCGTCATCTCGGAGCGCGATCTCTGATCCTGGTACGGCCAGTGCCTGTTGGACCCTTGCGCATGCGTGGGAGCTTCTGAGCCATGGGTTTCCGTGCCCGGCGGCAGTTGACTGGATGTAGTTGATCGCCCGGGAAGCACGCGGGTGGCAGATCCAGTCAGGAGAGAACGATGTTCGCATTTCGCACCGCCTCACTCGTGGCGGCGACGCTGAGCACCGGGCTGATCGCCGGTGTCTTCTACGCCTACGCGACCTCGGTGATGGGGGCTCTGGGCAAGTCCGGCGACAAGACCTTCATCGACGTCATGCAGAAGATCAACGTGGTCATCATCAACCCGTGGTTCATGCTCGGGTTCATGGGCACGGTCGGTTTCACCGTGCTGGCGGCCGCGCTGCACCTGGGCAAGGACAACCGCACCACGCTGATCTGGATCGGTGTCGCCCTGCTGCTCAATATCATCGCCTTCTTCGTCACCTCGGGCCTGAACGTGCCGCTCAACAACCAGCTCGCCAATGCCGGTGACGTGAGCCAGATCGGTGACCTGGCGGCGGTGCGCCAGCAGTTCGAAAGCTCCTGGGTGGCTTGGAATGTGGTCCGCGCGGTCATCCACACGCTGGCCTTCCTGGTGCTGATGGGTGCACTGTTCGTGGCGGGCATGCAGCACGCCAAGGCGAGCACGGTGGCGCAGGCGGCCCCGGCGGCGTCGGCCTGGCCCTTCCCGGTGCAGCCCGGTTTCGCTCCGGCGCCGTCCTATGCCCCCGCCCAGCAGTTGGCCCCGCAGCCCGGATTCGGTCCCGGTCAGCAGTAATTCGCTCCGATTCCGGCGGTGGCCGGGACCCGTTGTGCGGCTTCGCAAGCCGCCTGCGGGTCCCGGCCATCACTGTTTTCCTGTACTGGAACCGGTTTCAGAACTTACTCGCCAGTATTCCATCCCTCGTGCTTGTTTCCTGGCTAGGTTGCAGGAACGCGTTCTAATTTGGGAGGGAACATGAGAAGGATGCCCAGGCGCCGAACGCCGGGATCGCTGCTGATCATTGCGGTCCTGGCGATACTCGGGATCTTCGCGAGCGGTACGGCCACAGCGGAATACCCGGTCACATACAACTTCTTCGCGGGCATCCCCTACGAGCTCACCAATCCCGGCGGCTCCCTGCCCGGGGCCAATGACTGGTCCTGCAAACCCACTGTCGCGCATCCGGATCCGGTGGTGCTGATCCACGGCACCGCGGGCGGCGCGCAGACCAACTGGGGCGCCTACGCCCCCATGCTCGCCAACGCGGGCTACTGCGTCTACGCGCTGACCTACGGCAGCCTCGACGTGCCGTGGCCGCTCTCGGCCATGGGCGGCATGAAGCCCATCCCCGAAAGCGCCGGGCAGCTGGCCGCTTTCGTGAACCGGGTGCTGGCCGCGACCGGCGCGGCCAAGGTGGACTTCGTGGCCCACTCGCAGGGCAATACCGTCGGTGACTACTACATCAAGAAGCTCGGCGGGCACGGCAAGGTCGACAAGTTCGTCGCCATCGCGCCGCCCTGGCTGGGCATCATGGGCGATCAGATGAACGTGATCCGCACCTTCGGCAAGCAGTTGGGCGCGACCGCCGATCAGGTCGACAACCTGGCCGCGGTGGGCGTGATCTGCGCGGCCTGCCCCGAGATGCTGGGCAACTCCTCGTTCATCAACGACCTCAACGCCGACGGCGTCTACGACCCGACCGTCACCTACACCAACCTGGCCTCCAACTTCGACGAGGGCGTCTGGCCGTCCATCGCGCTGGTGTCCGCGCCCAATGCCACCAATGTCCTGATGCAGGACGGTTGCCCCGTCGACTACTCCGACCATCTCGCCATCGCGGGCAGTCACCGCGCGGCCATGGTCGCCCTCAATGCCTTGGACCCCGCGCATCAGAATCCGGTGCCGTGTGAGTTCGTTCCACCCTTCACCGGGTAGCGGTTCCGCCGTTTTTCGCGACTGACCGGCGTGTTCGCTGTGGGCGTAGCCGAATCGGAAACGGTCTGCGCAACTGCCCCGTTATGAGTGAATGAGTCGTACTGAGGCCGGTTCGCAATAGGGTGGACGGACGACGTGCGTGACCCCCGGCAACTAGAGTGGAGTCGGGGGATGCAACCCCAGGGCTTCATGGCAGGCTGGCGACCAGACGGGCAGCACAGGGTCTGAAGCGCCGGATGCCTTTGATGGCGGAGCAGGAGAGTGAGGGAGCGATGTTCGAGAGGTTCACCGACCGCGCGCGGCGGGTCGTTGTCCTGGCCCAAGAAGAGGCCCGGATGCTCAACCACAACTACATCGGCACCGAGCACATCCTGCTGGGCCTGATCCACGAGGGCGAGGGTGTCGCGGCGAAGTCGCTGGAATCCCTGGGCATCTCGTTGGAGGGTGTGCGGTCGCAGGTCGAGGAGATCATCGGGCAGGGCCAGCAGGCTCCGTCCGGTCACATTCCCTTCACCCCGCGTGCCAAGAAGGTGCTGGAGCTGTCGCTGCGAGAGGCACTGCAGCTCGGCCACAACTACATCGGCACCGAGCACATTCTGCTCGGCCTGATCCGTGAGGGTGAGGGCGTCGCGGCGCAGGTGCTGGTCAAGCTGGGCGCGGATCTCAACCGCGTGCGGCAGCAGGTCATCCAGCTGCTCTCGGGTTACCAGGGCAAGGAACCGGTCGAGGGTTCGGGCGCGCGTGGCGAGGGTGCGGGCACTCCGTCCACCTCGCTGGTGCTCGACCAGTTCGGCCGCAACCTGACCCAGGCCGCCCTCGAGGGCAAGCTCGACCCGGTCATCGGCCGCTCGAAGGAAATCGAGCGCGTCATGCAGGTGCTGAGCCGCCGTACCAAGAACAACCCGGTCCTGATCGGTGAGCCCGGCGTCGGTAAGACCGCCGTCGTGGAGGGTCTCGCCCAGGCCATCGTCAACGGCGAGGTGCCGGAGACGCTGAAGGACAAGCAGCTCTACACCCTCGACCTGGGTTCCCTGGTCGCGGGCAGCCGCTACCGCGGTGACTTCGAGGAGCGCCTGAAGAAGGTGCTCAAGGAGATCAACACCCGCGGCGACATCATCCTGTTCATCGACGAGCTGCACACCCTGGTGGGTGCCGGCGCGGCCGAGGGCGCGATCGATGCGGCCTCGATCCTGAAGCCGAAGCTGGCTCGCGGTGAGCTGCAGACCATCGGTGCGACCACCCTCGACGAGTACCGCAAGTACATCGAGAAGGATGCCGCGCTGGAGCGTCGTTTCCAGCCGGTGCAGGTCGGCGAGCCGACCGTCGAGCACACCATCAACATCCTCAAGGGTCTGCGCGACCGCTACGAGGCGCACCACCGGGTTTCGATCACCGATGGCGCTCTCGTTGCGGCGGCTACCCTCGCGGACCGCTACATCAACGACCGCTTCCTGCCGGACAAGGCGATCGACCTCATCGACGAGGCGGGCGCGCGCATGCGCATTCGCCGGATGACCGCACCGCCGGACCTGCGCGAATTCGACGACAAGATCGCCGAGGCGCGCCGGGAGAAGGAATCCGCGATCGACGCGCAGGACTTCGAGAAGGCCGCGCGGCTGCGCGACAAGGAGAAGCAGCTCGTCGCCAAGCGGGCCGAGCGCGAAAAGCAGTGGCGCTCCGGTGATCTGGACGTCGTGGCCGAGGTCGACGACGAGCAGATCGCGGAGGTGCTGGCCAACTGGACCGGTATCCCCGTCTTCAAGCTCACCGAGGAGGAGACCACCCGTCTGCTCCGCATGGAGGACGAGCTGCACAAGCGGATCATCGGCCAGGAGGATGCGGTCAAGGCCGTGTCCAAGGCGATCCGCCGTACTCGCGCCGGTCTGAAGGACCCCAAGCGTCCGTCGGGCTCGTTCATCTTCGCCGGTCCGTCCGGTGTCGGTAAGACCGAGCTGTCGAAGGCGCTGGCCAACTTCCTGTTCGGCGAGGACGACGCGCTCATCCAGATCGACATGGGCGAGTTCCACGACCGCTTCACCGCTTCGCGTCTGTTCGGTGCCCCTCCGGGCTACGTCGGCTACGAAGAGGGCGGCCAGCTCACCGAAAAGGTTCGGCGCAAGCCGTTCTCGGTGGTGCTGTTCGACGAGATCGAGAAGGCGCACCAGGAGATCTACAACACCCTGTTGCAGGTCCTCGAAGACGGCCGCCTGACCGATGGTCAGGGTCGTACGGTCGACTTCAAGAACACCGTCCTGATCTTCACCTCGAACCTCGGTACCTCGGACATCTCGAAGGCCGTGGGCCTGGGCTTCGCCCAGTCCAACGCCGAGGGCTCGAACTACGAGCGGATGAAGCTCAAGGTCAACGACGAGCTGAAGAAGCACTTCCGCCCGGAGTTCCTCAACCGCATCGACGACGTGATCGTGTTCCACCAGCTGACCCAGGATCAGATCATCCAGATGGTCGACCTGATGATCGGCCGCGTCGCCAAGCAGCTGAAGAACAAGGACATGGAGATCGAGCTGGGCGCACAGGCCAAGAGCCTGCTGGCCAAGCGCGGTTTCGACCCGGTCCTGGGCGCCCGCCCGCTGCGTCGCACCATTCAGCGCGAGATCGAGGACCAGCTGTCGGAGAAGATCCTCTTCGGCGAGCTGGGAGCCGGTCAGGTCGTCGTGGTCGACGTCGAGGGCTGGGACGGCGAAGGCCAGGGCGACAAGGCGAAGTTCACCTTCACCTCCAAGGCCAAGCTGACCAAGAAGTCGGACGAGGCCGTCGAGGACAAGCCGGTCGCCGCCCTCGCGGGTGACGCCCCGGCTGCCGCCTCGGGCGAGTAAAGGCTCAGCAAGACAACGGAAGCCCCGCTTCTCCTTCGGGAGAGGCGGGGCTTCCGCCATGTCCGGAGGTGACCGAATCGGCGACCGATTCGGCGCGGCTCCGTGCTTGTTACCCTGCCCGAATGTTTGCGGTTCGATCCTGCCTTCCGGTATTGACCGGGCTCGCTCTCATGGCAGCGGCGGCGTGCTCGGCCGCCGATGACTCGCCGTCGGGGCATTCCAGTCCGCCGGACAGCACCGCTGGGACGACGACCGCGGCGGCGCCATCGGTTCCGGCCACGTCCGGGGCCTTGCCGCCTGCCGCGGATGCGCAGGGCTGGCGGGATTCGTTCGCGCGCTGCGGTGCGGGTGAACGGCTGGTGCTGCTGGTCGGGTCCCGGCTCGACACGATGCAGCGGTTGGCGGTGTGCGAGGAGCCGGGAAGTCCTCGAGTGTTGCGCGCCGATGTGCCACAGCTACGGGCGCAGCCGTTCGAGGCCACGTTCTTCACGTTCACCGCCAACAGTCAGCAGTTCGTGGCAGCGGACGGCATGAAGCTGGATCTGTCGCGTCAGATGGTGACCGTCGCCGATGATCGGCAGATGAAACGCGGTGTGGTGCAAAGTTTCACCGTAGGGGAGTACTGGAGCAGCTTCTGATCGCTGCCAGCCGGGCGGACCAGGCCATTCGAAAGGGGTTGGGGCTGTAAGGAAAACACCCGGTGGGCTATAAGCGGCCGCGCGTACGGTCGATGGCGTCCGTATGTCTCAGCCTCGGGGGCTCTATGACCAATCCAGATTTGACCTTGATCGCGGTGCTGGTGGACCGTTCCGGATCCATGCAGTCCATCAAGTCCGATACCGAGGGCGGGTTCGCCGCCTATCTCGAGCAGCAGCGCGCGGTGCCGAAACGGATCGAGGTGACGTTGGCCCAGTTCGATACGGAATACGAACGGGTGTACGCGAATCGGCCGCTGGCGCAGGTGCCGCCGATGCAGTTGCAGCCGCGCGGGATGACCGCGCTCTACGACGCGGTCGGCCGCCTGGTCACCGATGTGGGTACCGAGCTCGCGGGCCGTCCGGAGGACGAGCGTCCGGGCACGGTCATCGTCGTGATCCTCACCGACGGGCACGAGAACTCCAGTCGCGAGTGGAGCCACGAGGCCGTCAAGGCGCTCATCACCCAGCAGCAGGACGTCTGGAACTGGCACTTCCTGTTCCTGGGCGCGAATATGGACGCGGTCGAGATCGGCACCCGGATGGGGTTCTCGCCGAAGGACTCGCTGACGTATTCGGCTGGGTCGGAGGGTGTTTCGGGCGCCTTCCGGGCGGCGTCCGCGGCGTCGGCCCGCAAGCAGCGATCGGCGTATCGTCGCTATGAGGACCCGGGATTCAGCGCCGAAGAGCGTCGCGACGCGAATCCGGACGCGTGATCGGCTACTGCCAGCCGGGGCGCACCAGCCCCGACTCGTAGGCCAGCACAACCAATTGGGTGCGGTCGCGGGCACCCAGTTTCACCAGGATCCGGCTGACGTGGGTGCGGGCGGTGGCCGGGCTCATGAACAGCCGGTCGGCGATCTCGGCATTGGTGAGGCCCTCGGCGACGAGGGTCATGACCTCGCGTTCGCGATCGGTCAGTTCCGAGAAGGCCGCGGTGGGTGCGGGTTTGGCGTGTGCGGCGAATTCCTCGACCAGGCGTTTGGTGACGCTGGGGGACAGCAGCGCGTCGCCGCCCGCGACCACCCGGACGGCCTTGATGAGGTCCGCGGGTTCGGTGTGCTTGACCAGGAAGCCGGTTGCGCCCGCCCGCATCGCCTCGAAGACGTACTCGTCGAGTTCGAAGGTGGTCAGCACCACCACCTTCACCGCGGCCAGGGTCGGGTCGGCGGCGATGGCGCGGGTGGCGGCCAGGCCGTCGAGGACGGGCATGCGGATGTCCATCAGGACCACGTCGGGGACGAGCGTGCGGGCCAATTCAACGGCCTGCTCACCGTTCTCGGCCTCGCCGACCACCTCGATGCCGTCCTGCGCGGCCAGCAGCGCGACGAAGCCCGCGCGCACCAGCGCCTGATCATCGGCGATCACCACCCGAATGTTCATCGCGTCTCCCGTACTCACGCAGCCGGTTCCGGCCGGGCCAGGTGGGTGGGCAGCCGGGCGGTCACCCGGAAACCCCCGTCGGCCTTGGGTTCGGCGGAGAGATTGCCGCCCAGGGCGTGCGCGCGCTCGGTCATGCCGGTGATGCCGTGCCCGCCGGTCGGCGACTGCGGCGCGGGCTGGCGGGTGGGCCGGGTGTTGTCGATGGTGAGGTTCAGCCGCTCCGCCGAATAGTGCACGGTGACAAGCACACTCGCACCGGGCGCGTGCCGCACCACATTGGTGAGCGACTCCTGCACGATGCGCGCCGCCGCCACGTCGACCACGGCGGGCAGCCGCCGCGGCCCGCCGGTCACCATGGTGTGCACCACCAGCCCGGCCGCGCGGGCCGGTCCGGTCAGCTTCTCGAGATCGGTGATGCCGATGGTGGGCGCGGTGGGCGCGGCCACGGTGGCGGTGCCGCCGCGAATCGAGCGCAGCAGCGCGTTCACCTCGCCGAGCGCGTCCTTGCTGGCGGTCTTGATGGCGGCCAGCGCGGTGGCGGCCTGTTCGGGCTTGCGGTCGAACAGTTCCAGCGCGACCGAGGACTGCACATTGATCAGCGACAGGCTGTGCGCCAGCACATCGTGCAGTTCGCGGGCGATGGCCAGGCGTTCCTCGGTGACGCGCTGCTCGCGTTCGGCGGATTCCAGTGCGCGCTGGGCCAGTTCGCGCTCCCGCTCGGCTTGCTCATTGCGCCGGGCCGCCTCGGCTCGTTGCTTGTACGCGGTGATGGCGGCCCGTCGCTGCCGCATGCCCTCCGCACCGGCCGCGAGCACGAAAAGCCAGGCGAGCAAGCCGAATTCCTGCCACGTGCCGGTGTGGTAGCCGCGCCAGCCCGGCACCGGCCACACCATGAAAAGGTAGCCCACCGCGACGAACGGGTAAGTGTACCAACGGGATCCGTTGACCGCGGCGCACAGGAAGGCGACGACGAGCGACAGGAAGATCGGCCCGTAGCCGTAGCCCGCCAGCAGGTAGGCGATCGCGGCGGCGAGGGTCCCGTAGAACACCTGCAACGGGTACCGGTGGCGCAGGACCAGCAGGACGGGACCGGTCACCAGCAGCAGATATCCGAAAACGTCGAGCTCACGCAGCACGTTCTGGTGGTGGTTGGCCAGGGTCCCGAAGCCCAGTTGGATCGCCCCCACCGCCACTGCCGGGAGCACGTCGCGCCGCCCGAACCTTCCCCCGCGTTCGTCCATAGCTGCACCGTAGCGCCGTACGCGGGCCGCGGCATCGTGTCGCGGCGAAATACGTCGAGATACGTACGACCGATCACGCGCCGCGACGGATTAATTCCGAAGGCCGAGCGCGGATCGTGGGAGTCATGAACGAAGCCATCGTGGTCACCGACCGGTTGACCAAACGCTACGGCTCCCACACCGCCGTGGACGCCGTGAGCATGAGTGTCCGCCGCGGTGAGATCTACGGATTCCTGGGCCCGAACGGGGCCGGTAAGACCACGACGCTGCGCATGCTGGTCGGGCTGATCCGTCCGTCGGCGGGGACCGCCACCGTGGTCGGCACCCACCCGGGTGATCCGGATGCCTTGCGCCGCATGGGCGTTCTCATCGAGGGCCCCGGCTTCTACCCGTACCTGTCGGGCCGCGACAACCTGCGCGTGCTGGCCCGCTATCGGGGTGTCGGCGACGACGCGGTCGCCGAGGCCCTGCACCGGGTCGCGCTCAGCGGCCGCGGCAAGGACAAGTTCCGCACCTACTCGCTCGGCATGAAACAGCGCCTCGGGGTCGCGGCCGCCCTGCTGGGCAGCCCCGATCTGCTGATTCTCGATGAACCCACCAATGGCCTGGATCCTGCGGGCATGGCCGAGATGCGGGAACTCATCACCGGACTCGCCGCCGACGGGCACACCGTGGTGCTGTCCAGTCACCTGCTCAGTGAGGTGCAGGAGATCTGCGATCGCGTCGGCGTCATCTCCGGCGGGCGACTGCTGACCGAGTCCACCGTGCGGGAATTGCGCGGCAGCGCATCGCTTCTGGTGCGGGCCGAGCCGCTGAGCCTGGCCTTCCCGGCGGTGCGGGCCGTGGTGGGGGAGCGGGGGGCGCTGTTGACCGCCAATGGGATTCGTATCGACGCGGGCGCGGCCGAGGCACCCGCGGTGGCGCGGGCCGTGATCGAGGCGGGCGCCGACCTGCTCGAGCTGCGCAGCGACGAGAAGTCCTTGGAAGAAGTCTTTTTCGAGATGACGGAGACTGCGAAATGACCACCCTGATCACCGGGAGCCGGGATCTGCTGGCCAGCACCCGGGCCGAACTGCTGCGCCTGCGTGGCTGGCCCGCCTTCTGGATCGTGCTCGGCACCTGGATCCTGCTGAACCTGACCTTCGCCTACCTGTTCAACTACCTGGCCTACACCACCGGCAGCGCCACCCGGATGTCGAACGGCCTGCCGCGCGAGGCGCTCATGCAGCAGATGTTGCCGTCGGCCGTGCCGGAGGTGTTCACGCAGGGCATGGCCATGTTCGGCGGCGCGCTCATGCTGGTGCTGGGCGCGCTCGCGGTCGGCAGCGGATACGGCTGGGGGAGTTGGAAAACCGCGCTCACCCAAGGCCCTTCGCGGGTGCACGTCATCGGGGCGGTGGTGGTGAGCCTGGCGCTGACCGTGGTCGCGCTGGTCGTGGCCGCCTTCGTGGTGGACACGGGGGTGGCGGCGCTGATCGCCGGGACGCAGGGGCAGTCCCTGGCCTTGCCGTCGGCCGGGCGGATACTGCTCGGAATCGGTTCGGGCATCGCGATTCTGGGCATGTGGACGTTGGCGGGCGCGCTCATCGGGGCGATCGCCCGGGGACCCGCGCTGGCGGTCGGCCTGGGCCTGGTGTGGGTTCTGGTGGTGGAGAACCTGTTACGCGGTGTGGCGGGGATCTTCGCACCCATCCGCGCGGTCACCGATCATCTGCCGGGTACGGCTGCCGGGTCCCTGGCGGGTTCGCTGCGGACGGTGAGCGGTCCGGCGACGCCCGGCGTACTCGACATCCTGTCCCGCCCGGCGTCCTTGCTGGTGCTGGCCGCCTACGTGGTCGTATTCGCCACCGGCACGATCTGGTTGATCCGCCGCCGCGACATGGTGTGAATCAGGAAGCGGCGGTACCCAGTACGCCGACGGCGAGCCGGGCGAGCGCGGACTCGATCTCTGCGGAGGTCAGTCCGCGCTCGCGCTGACGTAGATAGACCTCGGCGGCGAGCGGCGCGAGCAGAACGTCGACCAGTGAATCGGGTTGCGGCACATCGGCTGCCACGAGCAGCGACCGCACGTGCACCATCCAGAACTGATAGGCGCCGGTACGGAAACGCGCGCCACCGGTCTCCGAGCCCAGCACCAAAGGTGCGTGGGTATCCAGCAATTCGATCATCGCGGTATAGAACGCGGCCAGCCGTTCGGCGGGCGGCGCACCAGGTCCGAGCGGCGGCTCCCCGCGCAGCAGTTGTTCCTGCAGCGCCCGCTCGTGTTCGTCGAGCAGGGCGACGGCGATCGAACCGACATCCGGGTAGCGCCGATACAGCGTCCCCCGGCCCACCCCGGCAGCCTTGGCGACATCGTCCATGGTGACCGTGCGCGGGTCGCGGGTCGCGAACAACTCGGCCGCCGCCGCCAGCACCTTGGCCCGATTGCGGGCGGCATCGGCGCGTTCGACGGGTGGGGATGGGTCGCCGAGCAGCGGTAGGGCGGGGATGTCCATGCAGCTCACTGTAGCCGCCGAGGAATAAGTGGACAAGCTGTCCGGTTATCGATTAGCGTAGCCCGCATAACCGGACAAGACGTCCACTTGATTGGAGACTCGGCCATGGCCACCCTGCTGCACCTCGATGCCAGTGCTCGTCGCACCTCGATCAGCCGTGAACTCGGCGGCGTTTTCGCCGATGCCTGGCGCGCCGAACATCCCGACGGCCGCTACCTCCACCGCGACCTGGCCGCCGACCCGATCCCGTTCATCGGCGAGGGCTGGACCGAACTGTGCGACCGCGTGCTCGCGCACGGCAGCACCGACCTCGACCGGCTGGCCGAACTGGTGGATTCGCCTGCGCAGCAACGGGCCTGGGAGATCGTCGAGCCGCTGCTGACCGAGGTCCGCGCCGCCGACGTGGTGCTGATCGGCACCCCGATGTACAACTACTCGATCCCGGCCAGCCTCAAGGCGTGGCTGGACCAGATCACCTTCCCGCGAATGTCGCTGGCCCCCACCCGCTTCGTGGTGGTCACCGCGCGCGGCGGCGCCTACACGCCCGGCGCGCCGAAGGCGAAATACGACTACCAGGAGCGCTTCCTGCGGGACTTCTTCGCGGGCCATTTCGCCGTCGAGGACACGGTTTTCGTCAATGCCGAACTGGTCAACTCACGCCAGGATCCCGCGCTGGCACACCTGCGCGACAAGCACGACGCCTCCTACGCGGCCGCCCTCGCCGCCGCCCGCACCCTGGGTAAGGAGTACTGACATGAACTGGCTCGTCCTGGCTTTGGCGGGCGTGGTCGAGATCGCGTGGTCGCAATCCATCAAGCCGACACAGAATTTCACCAAACCGCTGCCCACCCTGATCTGCTTCATCCTCGCGGCCGTCGCGGTGTATCTGCTCTCCTACGCCATGCAGTCGCTGCCGGTGGGCACCGCCTACGCCATCTTCACCGGCATCGGCGCGGTGGGCGCGATCGCGCTGGGCATCGTGATCCAGAAGGATCCGCTCAGCGCGGGCCGGGTGCTGGCGCTGTCCATGATCATCGGCGGCATCGTGCTGGCTCGGGTCACCAATCCCGAGTGACGGCGGTCGCGGCCGGTATCGTGCTCGCGCATGGACGTCGCCCCGATTCGGCCGCCCGATCTGTCCCAGCGCCCCTTCTTCCTGGCGGTGGAGCGGATCATGGCGGCCTCGCCCGACGAGCTCTACCGCATGTGCACCCGGCAACTCGGACTCTGGTTCGCCGACCCCGGATCGGTGCTCATGCACCGGCCCGCGGTGAACGAGACGTTCTTCTTCACCGCCGGTGGTGGACACCCGCACTACGGCCGGTTCCTGCGCCTGGTCCCCGACCGTCTCATGGAGACCACCTGGGTGACCGGCGAGGGCGGCACCGAGGGCGCGGAAACCGTTCTCACCATTGAACTCTCACCGCACGGCGCGGGCAGCGCGCTGCTGCTGACGCATGCCGGATTCCCGAACGCCACCGCGCGGGACCGCCACGAAACGGCCTGGCCGACCGTGCTCGAACAGCTGGATCAGCGCGCCACCGCACCCGTCTGAGCGGTGAACGCTGAATGATCGTCGACCGCCCGCTGATTCGGCGGAGTAGGTTCGAGCCCGTACCGCACCGAATTCTTCGAAAGGACAGTGATGCCCACACGTAGCGCGCGTACCTCGTGGTCCGGCGGCCTGCAGGACGGTTCCGGTCAGGTCGAGCTGGTCAGCTCGGGCGTCGGCAAGTACGACGTCTCGTTCCCGAAGCGCGCCGCCGACGACGCCGACGGCACCACCAGCCCGGAGGAGCTCATCGCCGCGGCGCACTCCTCCTGCTACTCGATGGCCCTCTCGGGTCAGATCGGCAATGCCGGTGGCACCGTGCAGAACCTGGACGTCACCGCCGATGTGACGCTGGGCCCGGATCCGGCCGGCGGCTTCCGGATCTCCAAGATCAAGCTGACCGTGGTCGGCAAGGCTTCCGGCATCGACGAGGCGGGCTTCCTGGCCGCCGCGCAGGCCGCCAAGGCCGGCTGCCCAGTCTCCAAGGCGCTCACCGGTGTCGACAACATCGAACTGGACGCCACCTTCGAGGCGTAGTTCGTGAGTTCCCGGCTGACTCTTTCGTTAGCCGGGAACTAACTCTTTCGTCTATTTCTTGCGTTTCATCGATAAACCAGCTCGAAATTCCCGAGAGTTCCGGATTAGTTTCGAGGCCATGGAGTCATCGCTGTCGGTCGACGCATCGCGGGAATTGGATGCCACAGATTCGCTGTCACGAGTGCTCGCGCTCGACGCGGCCCGCGGCATCGCGGTGCTCGGCATGTTTGCGGTGCATGTCGGACCGCAGCGGGGCATGACGGGCGCGTCCTGGCTGACCATCTTCGAAGGCCGATCCGCGGCGCTGTTCGCGGTGCTGGCGGGGGTATCGCTGGCGCTCATGTCCGGCGGTGCGCAACCCGCCACCGGAATCGCCGCCCGCCGCAGTCTGATTCGCATCGCCGCGCGGGGCGTGCTCGTCGGGCTGCTGGGTTTGGCACTGGCGCAACTGCATTCCGGCATCGGGATCATGATCATCCTGGCCTACTACGGCATGTTCTTCCTGCTCGCCCTGCCCGTACTGCGATGGGGTGCCCGCGGACTGGCCGTGCTCGCCGCGGTCTGGGCGGTGGCGGGTCCGATCGTGTCGTTCGTGATCCGAAGTCACCTGCACGAGCACGCCTTCGGCGGCAATCCCACCTTCGAGATGTTCACGTCGTGGTCGGGTGTCCGGCAGGCGCTGCAGATCACGGTGCTCACCGGCGCCTATCCGGCGCTCACCTGGATGCCGTTCGTATTCGCCGGTATGGCACTGGGGCGCTGGGGAATTCGCACGCTGCGACCGTTGCCGGTGATCGGTGTGGGCGCGGGGCTCGCGCTGCTCGGTTACGGCGGCTCGTGGCTGGCGCAGCATCCGCTGGGCGGGCGCGAGCAACTGGTGGAGTTGCTCACCCGGGGCATGGCCGAAGCGGGGGTCACGGACTTCGATCCCGGGATGATCATCGATATGTCCGGATTCGGCACGGTGGCCACGACCAGCCCGTGGTGGCTGACCGTCGCCAATCCGCACAGCGGCACCCCGTTCGAGGTGTTCGGTGCGACCGGGTCGGCCTTCCTGGTGATCGGCGTCCTGATGGCGCTGGTGCCGCGCGCGGGAATCGCCTTGTGGCCCTTGATCGCCGCGGGTTCGTGCGCGCTGAGCCTCTACATCCTGCAGGTCGTCGCGGTCAGCGTGCTGGTGCCGATTCCGGACGAGCACGCGACCTCGCTGCCCGGCGGCATCCACGGCCCGGGCTGGCCCCTGCTGATCCTGCTGGCGGGCGGCTCACTGCTGGCGGCGACCCTGTGGCGCGCCGTCTTCCGCCGCGGTCCGGCGGAATGGCTGCTGCACCGGATCACCCTGGGCCTCACCGACCTGCTGGTCCGTGCGGCCCCGGGTCGCTGATCAGGAGTTCTTGCCCGCCACATCCAGGACGACCTCGAACTCCAGCAGCGACGCGCCGGTGGCGACCGGCTTGCGGGCCTCACCCGCGTGCGCCTCGCGCGCCGGGCCGTCGCGCCACGCGGCGAAGGACTTCTCCGAATCCCACTGCGTGACAACGAAGTAGCGGTTGTCCCCGGAGACCGGGCGCAGCAGCTGGAAGCCCAGGAAGCCGGGCGAGTTCTCGACGGCGTGCGCGCGGTGCGCGAAACGCTGCTCCAGCTCGGGGCCCGCGCCCTCGGGGACCTCGATTGCGTTGATCTTGACGACTGCCATGCGCTGGACCCTACTCCGCGCCGCTTACCGGATTTTCGGGACGTATGGTCGAGTCGATGTTGTATGACGAAGGCGGCACCGGGACCCCGATCCTGCTGCTGCATGGGCTGATGGGCAGTGCCCGCACCTGGCGGGCGCAACTGCCCTGGCTGCGGAAATTCGGGCACGTGTTCACCTTCGACGCGGCCGGGCACGGACGCCCCGCCCCGGCCGAACTCACCACGGAGGCATTCGTCGCGGACCTGGCCGAGGCCACCGCCGCGATCACCGAACCCATGGTGGTGATCGGGCATTCGATGGGCGGGCTGCACGGCTGGATGTTCACCGCCGCGCACCCGGACCGGGTGCGGGCGCTGGTGGTCGAGGACATGGCCCCGGACTTCCAGGGCCGCACCGCCGCGAACTGGGCGGCCGTGATTTCGGCTTGGCCGCAACCGTTTCCGGACGAGGCGGCGGTGCTGGCGTTCTTCGGCCCGGTCGCCGGACGCTATTTCCTCGACTCGTTCCTGCGTGGACCGGACGGCTACCGCCTGCACGGGGAGGTGCCGACCTTCCGGGACATCTCCGAGGAGTGGGGCACCCGCGATTTCTGGGCGCAGTGGAAATCCATCACGGTCCCGGTCCTGCTGCTCGAGGGCGAGCACACCATCACCCCGCCGGGGCAGATGGCCGAGATGGCAGCGGTGCACCCGGATGCGCGCCACGTCGTCATTCCCGATGCGGGCCACCTGGTTCACGACGATCAACCGGCCGCCTACCGGGCCGAAGTCGAGGAGTTTCTGCGCCGCGTCCTCGTTTGATGGCGGGTGCCTTCAGTCGGTCCAGGGTCTCGTCGTATGCTCGGCTCGAACGAGATCCCACGACGGATGGTGACCAACGATGATCGACTTCTCGATTCCCGCCGACCTCGCTGCCGAACGCGATCGTGTTCGCCAGTTCGTCATCGACAAGATCGTCCCCTTCGAGCGCGATCCGCGGCTGACCGCGCACGGCCCGAACGACGAACTGCGGCAGGAAATGGTCGAGCTGGCCCGCGCCGAGAAGCTGCTCACCATCCAGGCCCCCGTCGAGCTGGGCGGGCGCGGCCTGACCCACGTCGAGCAGGCCGTGCTGTACGAGGCGGCCGGTTGGTCCACCCTCGGCCCGGTCGCCATGAACTGCGCCGCGCCCGACGAGGGCAATATGTTCCTGCTGTCCAAGATCGCGAATCCGGAACAGACGCAACGGTTCCTGCAGCCCGTCATCGACGGCCACCAGCGCAGCGTCTTCGCCATGACCGAACCCGGCGGCGCCGGCTCCGACCCCAACCAGCTGGCCACCGAGGCCGTCTTCGACGGCGGGAACTTCACGATCAACGGCCGCAAATGGCTGATCACCGGCGCCGACGGCGCGAAGACCTGGATCATCATGGCGCGCTTGGCCGCCAACCCGCACCTGCCCGAGGGCCCCACCCTGTTCCTCTGCGAGGGCGACACCGAGGGCATCGTGATCGAGCGGATCATGAACACCATGGACCGCAACTACGTCGGCGGCCACGCGGTGGTGAACTTCGAAAACCTGGTGCTGCCCAGGGAATCCGTGCTCGGCGAGACCGGCCAGGCGTTGCGCTACGCCCAGTTGCGGCTGGCCCCCGCCCGATTGACGCACTGCATGCGCTGGCTGGGCGCGGCCGAGCGGGCCCAGGCCATCGCCGTCGACTACGCCAAGACCCGCACCGCTTTCGGCAAGCCCATCGGCGAGCATCAGGGCGTGTCGTTCATGTTGGCGGACAACGAGATCGCGCTGCACCAGTGCCGCCTGACCATCTGGCACGCCTGCTGGCTGATGGATCAGGGCCACAAGGCCCGCCACGAATCCTCCATCGCCAAGTCCTATGTCTCCGAGGAGCTGTTCAAGGTCACCGACCGCTGCGTGCAGGTGCTCGGCGGCATCGGCATCTCGGATGAGACCGTGGTGGAGATGATTTTCCGCGACATGCGGGCCTTCCGCCTCTACGACGGCCCCACCGAGGTGCACAAGTACGCCATCGGACGGCAGATCCTGCGCGGCTGAGCGAGCCGATCCCGACGGGATAAGCCAAGCTCCCGGGCGTGCCGCAGCGGTCTTGACTAGGATTCGGAGCCATGAGTTCGGAACTGCACGTGGACGTCTCCGGTGGCGTCGCGGTGCTCACGCTCAATCGGCCCGCCCAGCAGAACGCCCTGACTCCGGCGATGGCGTCGGAACTCGGTGCGTCGCTGCGTCGCTGCGACAAGGACGACGCCATCGGGGCGGTCGTCATCACCGGCACCCCGCCCGCGTTCTGCGCGGGCGCGGACCTGTCGCTGAAGGTCGGTGAGGTCAACGGCCTCATCGACCCGCCGCCGTTCCGAATCCGAAAACCGGTCATCGCCGCGGTGAACGGGCATGCCGTGGGCATCGGCCTGGAGATCGCGCTGCAGTGCGACCTGCGCTATGTGGCCCGCGACGCGGTCTACGCGCTCAACCAGGTGCGCCGTGGCGCGCTGGCCGACGGTTTCGCGCACTGGACCCTGCCCCGGCTGATCGGCAGCGCCCGCGCCGCCGACCTGCTGCTCACCGGCCGCACCTTCGACGGTGACGAGGCGTACTCGCTGGGCATCGCCAATTCGTGCCTGCACGCCGCGGAAGTCCTGCCCACCGCGCTCGAGGTGGCCCACGACATCGCGCACGGCTCGGCCCCGCTGCCGGTGGCCCTGTCCAAGCGGCTGCTGTGGGAGGCCCCCACCATGGCCCCGGAAACGGTGGGCCGCTTGGAAACCGAACTCAACGATTATGTCGCCAAGAGCGCCGACGGCGGCGAGGGCGTGGCCGCGCTCAAGGACCGTCGCCCGCCCAAGTGGACCGGCAGCGTCAGCGGCGAATGGCCGGCCTGGGACGCGGTGACCGGCGGCGAGCCCCGGCCCGGACTGGACTGACGGTCAGGCGCGGCCGCCGATGACCATCAGCAGGAACAGCACGCCGAACACCACCATGAAGCAGGTGCCGACGATGCCGAGCAGGTAGCCGACGAGCACCTGCACACGGCCGCCGAATCGGCCGCCGCCCGCCTCGATGTCATTGAGCGCCCGCCGCCCCATGGCCCAGGCGATCGGGCCCAGTGCGCCGCAGCAGAACACGCTGAGCGCCCCCAGCAGCAGAACGGCTGTCGCGTGCTCATGCTCGACGGGGGCGCCGATGGGCGGTTGATCGAAGACCACCCGCCCGAGTTTACGGGCGGGAGCACCTTCCCGGCAGGCTGACGCGCGGTCTTCGCTTGCGCCACTTGGTCATCGAGGCCCCGGGGGCCCCGAAACCAAGTGGGCGACCGTCCGGTTGGGTTCCGGCGGTGTCGATTCAGATCCGGCGGTGTCGATTCAGATCCGGCGCTGCCGATTCAGATCCGGCGCTGCCGGGCGACCTCGGCGAGCACCACGCCCGCCGCCACCGACGCGTTGAGCGACTCCACCGGTCCCGCCATCGGAATGCTCAGGATCGAGTCGCAGGTCTCGCGCACCAGACGCGACAGGCCCTTGCCCTCGGAACCCACCACGATGACCGTCGGTGCGCTGCCGTCGAATTCGTCCAAGTGGGTGTCGCCGCCGGCGTCCAGACCGACGATCTGATAGCCCTTGTTGGCCCAATCCTTCAGCGTACGAGTCAGATTGGTGGCCCGCGCCACCGGAAGTCGCGCCGCCGCACCGGCACTGGTGCGCCACGCCACCGCGGTCACGCTGGCACTGCGCCGCTGCGGGATCACCACGCCCTGGCCGCCGAAGGCCGCCACCGAACGAATCACCGCACCCAGGTTGCGCGGATCGGAGATATTGTCCAGCGCCACCAGCAGGGCGGGCTCACCGGAGTTGTGCACCCGATCCACCAGGTCGTCCGGATGCGCGTACTTGTACGGCGGCACCTGCAGCGCCAGCCCCTGGTGCATGGCGTTGTGGCTCATCTTGTCCAGGTCCGTGCGCGGCAGCTCCAGGATCGAGATACCGATATCCGCGGCGATCTTCACCGCCTCGGTGAGCCGGTCGTCGTTCTCGGTGCCGTTGGCGACGTACAGCGCCGTGGCGGGCACGCCCGCGCGCAGGCACTCCACCACCGGGTTGCGGCCGAGCACCAACTCCGGACCCTCGTTGTCCTTGCGCCCGGCGATCGGCCGGGAGGCATTGCGCGAACGGGTGGTCGCGGCGCTCGCCTGCGCCTTGGCCTTCGCCTTCGCGCGCTTGGCGGCCGCGTGATAGACGCGGTCCTCGGCCTTGGGCGTCGCGCCCTTGCCTTCGAGACCGCGGCGGCGCTGGCCGCCGGAACCGACGGTCTGCCCCTTCTTGCTGCCGTCCTTGCGTGTCGCCCCACGACGCTGGGAATTGCCTGCCATCACTTCGCCTTCCGTATCTTGCGGGTGACCCGCCTCGACCCGGCCGCGGGACGAACCCGCTCACGGTCGATCATGCGGGAAACCTGCCTCCGGTCGGCGCAGCGGATGGCTGCGCCCTATCAAAAACTCCGCGCTGCGCTACCGCAGCGCCCCCGAACCGGTCACGAACCGTGCGACATTGCCGGGGGGACGCTAAGAATTGTGCCCCACGCTGGGCCGCTACCTCGAATTCGGTGCGCTCCGCCACACCGCGCGGGCGTGCCCACGCGGTATCGGGGGAGTGGTTTCCGCTCGCGCGGACCGCCTACTTCTTGTCCTTGGACAGCGTCCACTCCGCGCCCTGCGCGGTATCGGTGACCTCCACACCCGCGGCCTTGAGCCGGTCGCGGACCGCATCCGCGGCCGGCCAGTCCTTGTCGGCCCGGGCCTGCTGCCGCCGCTGCAACTCCGCGCCGATGAGCACATCGAGCGCGGCCATGGCCGCGGAATTGTCGGCCGGTGCGGCCCAGTGCTCGTCGAGCGGATCCACACCCAGAATTCCCAGCATCGCCCGGACCTGCCCGGCCAGCAGCCGCGCGCCCGAGAGATCCCCGGCGTCGAGCACCTTGTTGCCCTCGCTGACCACACCGTGAATCACGGCCAGCGCCTGCGGCACTCCGAGATCGTCGTTCAGCGCGTCCGCGAAGGCCGGAGTCCAGGTCCCGACCGGAACCGACCCGGCCCGCTCCAGCGTCCGCAGCACGAACGCCTCGATGCGCTGATAGCTGGTCGCGTACTCGGTGAGCGCCTCGTCCGAATATTCGAGCTGCGAGCGGTAATTCACGCTGCCCAGGTAGTAGCGCAGTTCGACCGCGCGCACGCCGACCCGTTCCAGCACATTCGGAATCGAGAGCACATTGCCGAGCGACTTCGACATCTTCTCGCCGCTCATGGTCACCCAGCCGTTGTGCAGCCAGTAGCGGGCGAACCCGTCCCCGGCCGCACGCGACTGCGCAATCTCGTTCTCGTGGTGCGGGAAAACCAGATCCATTCCACCGCAATGGATATCGAATTCGGGACCGAGATAGAACTCGGCCATGGCCGAGCATTCCAGATGCCAGCCCGGCCGCCCCGGACCCCACGGCGAGGGCCAGCTCGGCTCGCCCGGCTTGGCGGCCTTCCACAGCGTGAAGTCGCGCGCGTCCTTCTTGCCCAGGCCCGCGCTCTCACCCTGGTGCACATCGTCGAGCTTGTGCCCGGACAGCTGCCCGTAGGCCGGGTAGCTCAGCACATCGAAGTAGACATTGCCCGCCGAGGCGTAGGCGTGCCCGCGCTCGATGAGCCGCTCCATCATCCCGACCATCTGGGTGATGTGCCCGGTCGCGCGCGGCTCACCGGAGGGCGGCAGCACGCCGAGCGTCTCGTAGGCGCGGTCGAAGGCGCGCTCGTGGGTGGCGGCCCACTCCCACCACGGGCGGCCGTGCTCGGCGGCCTTGTTCAGAATCTTGTCGTCGATATCGGTGACATTGCGAATGAAGGCGACATCGAAATCATTGGCGGCCAGCCAGCGTCGCAGCACGTCGAAGGCGACGCCGCTGCGCACATGACCGATGTGCGGGTTTCCCTGAACGGTCGCGCCGCACAGGTACACCGAGGCTTTGCCGGGGACCAGCGGAGTGAATTCACGCAGGGTCCGCGTCTCGGTGTCGAAAAGGCGCAGAGTCACGACGGGCATCCTAGCTGTTGGGAATGGGCGGATTACGGGCGCGTCAGGCCCGGCGACACACAGGTGTCGTCAGGCCCGAAGACACAGCAGCGCGGTGGCGATCGACGCCACGCCCTCGCCGCGACCCGTGAGGCCCAATCCGTCGGTCGTGGTGCCCGACACGGAGACCGGCGCACCCAGAATCTCGCCCAGCACCTGCTGTGCCTCGGCCCGTCGCGGACCGATCTTGGGGCGATTTCCAATTACCTGTACAGCCGCATTGACAATGTCGAATCCGGCCTCGTCCAGAAGCCGCCGGACTTCCTTCAACATGGCCGCGCCCGACACGCCCTGCCACTCCGGACGGCCGGTGCCGAAAACCGCTCCGACATCGCCCAATCCGGCCGCGGACAGCAGCGCGTCGCACAGCGCGTGCGCCGCGACATCGCCGTCGGAGTGTCCCTCGCAGCCGCTGTCGCCCTCGAAGAGCAGACCCGCCATCCAGCAGGGTCGTCCGGGTTCGATGGGGTGCACATCGCTGCCGATTCCGGTGCGCAGTGCGCGTGCGTCGATCACGGGGCGATCACCGCCTCGCGTGTCGTGTCCAGCCCACCTGCGGTGTCGGCGGTATCACGCCGGGCGGCAAGGGTATCGGCCAAGACCAGATCCAGTGGCGTGGTGATTTTGAAGGCGAGCGCATCGCCGAGCACCGTCCGAACGGTCACCCCGAGCATCTCCACCAACCCCGCATCGTCCGTCGCCTGTGTCCCTACAGCGTAGGCGGCACGCAGCAGCGCGGCGTCGAAGCCCTGCGGAGTTTGGATGGCGCGCAACCCGGATCGATTCGGCGTACCGGTCACCGCGCCCGTGTCGTCGACGGCCTTGATGGTGTCGGTCACCGGCAGCGCGGGCACCACGGCCCGCGCACCCGCGCGCAGCTCGTCGACCACACGCGTGATGAGCGAAGGGGGAGTGAGGGCTCGTGCCGCGTCGTGCACGAGCACCAGGGTGGCCTCGGGCGCGGCGGCCAGGCCGGCCCGCACCGAGTCCGTGCGCTCGGCCCCGCCGGGGACCACATGCACGGGTACGGCGGCAGCGCCTATTGCAAGAGCGGCCAGCAGGACGCGGGTCTCGGCGACGAGTTCGGCGGGCACCATAACCACAACATCGTCGACCGAGCCGGAGTCGATCAGACCCTGGACCGCCCGGGTGAGCATGGGACTGCCGCCGACGTGAACGAAGGCCTTCGGCTTGTTCTCACCGAGACGCACGCCCATGCCGGCGGCAGGAACCAAGGCGACGACACGAGTGCCGTCGCCGGGTGTTGTTTTCACGGTCAGGAAGCCGCTGCGAGAACCTCGTCGAGCAGGGTCTCGGCCTTGACGTCGTCGGTACCTTCCGCGAGCGCGAGCTCACCGACGAGGATCTGACGGGCCTTGGCCAACATCCGCTTCTCACCGGCGGACAGGCCGCGATCCTGCTCACGACGCCAGAGGTCACGAACGACCTCGGCCACCTTGTTCACATCGCCGGAGGCGAGCTTCTCGAGGTTGGCCTTGTAGCGGCGAGACCAGTTGGTCGGCTCTTCGGTATGCGGAGCCCGCAGCACCTGGAAGACCTTGTCGAGGCCTTCCTGGCCGACGACGTCGCGGACGCCGACATACTCTGCATTCTCTGCGGGAACCCGAACGGTCAGGTCGCCTTGAGCGACCTTCAGGACCAGATACTCCTTTTGTACACCCTTGATGGTGCGGGTTTCGATAGCTTCGATCAGCGCCGCTCCGTGGTGGGGGTAAACGACGGTGTCTCCGACCTTAAAAATCATGTGTCCCGTGCCCCTTTCGATGTTCACAGTTTAACATGCGACTCGGTAACGGCGCGATCAACGGCGCAGGTCAGGGCCACAACGAGGCGGCGGCGGGGGTTGACAGAACGCGAATCGTGTGCATCCCGTTGTGGCATAAGGGGATAGCGCATCGCACTTGTCGCGCGCATATGCGAGTACGTAGTTCGCATACGCGACCGGGCACCCTCGCATAAACGGCAATGCATCACTCGAGAAGTCGTCTCCAAATCTCTGTCAGGCCCCCTGACGCATCCCGCCCGGTCACACACACGAGTCTCGTTCGTCCCTCGATCAACTTCCGCCACGCGCGCGCGACACCGCCCGCGTGTAGCGCGGGTCGAGCCAAGCATTACGCTCTTTGACTACTACTCTCCATAGTGGAGTGAGCCCGGTCGACATGGAGGACCCCGTGACTGCCCTGAAAGCCACCACTGCGTCGAAGCCGCGGCGGCGTGCCGTGACAGTTGCCGCACTCGCCGCGGGCGCGGTGCTCGCGCTGTCGGGTTGCGGCGCCGGTCAGGTCTCGCAGACCGCCACCCAGGTCGCCGCCGTCAACGGCAACAGCGCCAACGTCGGTTCCATCGCGCTGCGCGACGTCCGCTTCCTGCTGCCGCAGACCGAGGAGTACAACAACACCAAGGGCGGCAAGGCCGTGCTCGCCTTCAGCGCCATCAACCTGAGCGACTCCAAGACCGACGAGCTGGTCGCCATCAACACCGACCTGGGCCAGGTCAAGCTGGCCGACAAGGTCGAGCTCAAGCCGTCGAGCACCGTTGTCGCCAACCTGCCGACCGCCAAGGACGCCGCCGGCGCGGCCGCCGTGCACGACCAGAACGAGGGTCAGCCGGTCGGCGACAAGGCCACCGACCCGGCCCTCAAGCCGATCCTGATCGAGGTCACCGGGCTGACCAAGGACGTCACCCCGGGTCTGACCTACCCGGTCACCTTCGTCTTCAAGCAGGCCGCCGAGACGGTCCTGGTCAACGTTCCGGTCGACGCCGGGGCGAACAACCCGCGCCAGGAGCCCGCGAAGCAGGAGCACAAGGGCGGCGAGTAGTCCCCCGCAGCGCGTAGCTCTCGCACAGAGTTTTCGACCGTGCCCGTCCCGGAACTGCCGGGGCGGGCACCGTCGTATCCGGGGTCCGAAGTTTTTCCGGACGCGTGGTTGCCCGGGAGTGTCGGAGCCGGTGGCTAGGCTGCCCGCGTGGCCAAGGTGAAATCGCTGTACCGGTGCGCGCAGTGCTCGCACGAGGTCGCGAAATGGGTTGGGCGCTGCCCGGATTGCGGCGGCTGGGGGACCATCGAGGAGGTGGCGTCCTCGTCGGCGGCGGTGGCCGTGGGGCGGCGGGCGATGTTGCCGAGCACGGCGGCCGTGCCGATCTCGGCCATCGATGCCAACACGACGTTCGCGCGCGGCACGGGCGTCTCCGAGCTGGACCGGGTGCTGGGCGGGGGGATCATTCCCGGGTCGGTGGTGCTGCTGTCGGGGGAGCCGGGCGTCGGGAAGTCGACGCTGCTGCTCGAGGTGGCGCATCGCTGGGCGCGGGCCCGCGACGAGATCGCGCTGTACGTGACCGCCGAGGAGTCGGCGGGACAGGTGCGGTTGCGGGCGGACCGGACCGGGGCGGTGCACGACAAGGTGTACCTGGCCGCGGAATCGGATCTGGCGACCATTCTCGGGCACGTGGAGCAGGTGAAACCGTCACTGCTGGTGGTGGACTCGGTGCAGACCATGCTGGCCGCCGACGCGGACGGCGTGATCGGCGGTGTCACCCAGGTGCGTTCGGTGACGGCGGCGCTGACCTCGCTGGCCAAGGCGAGCGGGATCGCGGTGCTGCTGGTCGGGCACGTCACCAAGGACGGCGCGGTGGCCGGTCCGCGCACGCTCGAGCACCTGGTGGACGTGGTGCTGCAGTTCGAGGGCGACAAGCATTCCTCGCTGCGCATGGTGCGCGGCATCAAGAACCGCTTCGGCAGCACCGACGAGGTCGGCTGCTTCGAGATGCGGGAGGCCGGAATCCATTGCGTGGACGACCCTTCGGGGCTGTTCCTGCACCACCGCGGCGACGCGGTGCCGGGGACCGCGGTGACGGTCGCCATGGACGGCAAGCGGCCCATGCTGGGCGAGGTGCAGGGGCTCACGGTGGACACCCAGGCGCCCGCACCGCGGCGCGCGGTGAGCGGGCTGGACTACAACCGCGTTTCCATGGTCCTGGCGGTCCTGCAGAGCCGTGGAGGCGTGTTCGTGGGCAAACAAGACGTCTACGCGGCCACGGTGGGCGGTATGCGGCTCACCGAGCCCGCCGCGGATCTGGCTGTCGCGCTTGCCATTGCCAGCGCCAGCCAGGATCTGGCGCTGCCCAGCGGGATGGTGGTGCTGGGCGAGGTGGGACTGGCCGGGGAGGTGCGCCAGGTGACCGGATTGACCCGCCGGCTCGCCGAGGCCGAACGGCTGGGTTTCACCGAGGCATTGGTGCCAACCGGGGTGGAACGGACCGGGCGCGGGATGAAATTGCACGAAGTGGCCGATATTCGTGCGGCGCTTGCGGTTACCGGATTGCGCCGACGGCGGCGCGATGACGTCCCGGCGGAAATGGCGGGGTGACACCCGAAGTCGTATTGCGCGGTGCACCCGTATTCGAACCGGAAATGAATTCGGTGGGCCGCGAACGCAATTCTCGAATAACAGTGTGGGCCGGTATCCGATCGATCGGATACCGGCCCACACTGTCGAGTGCTGGATTTCAGGCGATATTGAACGGTTCCGGCGCGCTGCGCACCGAACCGAGCTGGGCCACAACGGTGTACGGGCCCGCCGGGACGGGCACGCGGTCGCCCGCGCAGCTGGGCTGGGAGGTGGAGCCCGACCAGGTGACGGTGAAGGCGGCCTGCTGGCCGGGGGCCAGGGTGCGCATGTCGGGGGTGCCGTCCGGGAAGCAGTCCGTGCTGGACCACAGCTTGCGCTGGCCGTCGAGCGACTGCACCTGGACCAGTTGCAGTCCCGAGCCCATGTCGCGCTCGCAGGCGGCGCTGGAGATATTGGTGATGACGATGCCGAACTGCGGCTGGTCGCCGGTCTTGTAGGTGGGCTGCCCGACGGTGACCTTCACAGCCAGCGACTGGTCCGGGCACTGGCCCTGCGCGGCGGGCGCCGCACCGGCCGAGGTGGACCCGGAGGGCTTGGCGGAGCTGGGATCCGGCGCGCCCGAGGAACTGCCCGCGGGCTTGGCCGCGGCACTGGAGGTGGCGGCGGGCTTGGCATCCGCCTTGTGGTCGCCACCGCCCTTCAACAGCGCGAAGGCAATCCAGATCACCAGGGCGAGCGCGATCACCAGCGCACCGATCGCGGCCGCGCGGCGACGCCAGTAGATTTCCGGTGGCAGTGGTCCGTTCGGTTCCAGCACGGTGACAACGGTAAGGGCACCGTCGGGATCACCCCGAGCAGGGTCTCGGCGTGTCGGACGTGAAAGCGACTACGGGGGCGGTAAATTCCGCCGCCCCCGGGACGCAACCGGCAGACCGGACTAGACGACCTCGCCGATGTTGCCGATCACCCGGTGCAGGTTGATCTGGCCCTCGCTGAGGTTGTAGGTGACACAGGCGATGGCGCATTCGCCGGTGGCCACGCGCTGGGAGATGATCATCGACCGCTGCATGAGCAGGCGGGCGGTCTCCTCGACGTGGCGGGCCTCGAGCTCGTCGACCTCGGACAGGCCCTCGCGGCGGCCGATCAGGATGGACGGGGTGACCTTCTCGACGACCGAGCGGATGAAGCCGCCGGGCACATTGCCGTGGTCGAGGGCGTCGATGGTGGCGCGGACCGCGCCGCAGCTGTCGTGGCCGAGCACCACGATCAGCGGCACCGACAGCACCTGCACGCCGTATTCGATGGAGCCGAGCACCGAGGAGTCGATGACGTGGCCGGCGGTGCGGACCACGAACATGTCGCCGAGGCCCTGGTCGAAGATGATTTCGGCGGCGACGCGGGAGTCGCCGCAGCCGAACAGCACGGCCGAGGGCTGCTGGCCGCCGGCCAGTCGGGCCCGGTCCACTGCGCCCTGGCTGGGGTGCTGCAAGGTGCCGTTGACGAAGCGTTCGTTGCCTTCGCGCAAGGCTTTCCAGGCACTGATCGGGTTGTTATGCGGCATGTGTCCCATTTTCCATAGCCAAGTGGTTACCGGCGAGTCTGGATCGTTACGGTCCGGCAAAGACCCGCTTACCGGGTGACCGTGCACCCGGTGAGCCGCGCGGATGACCGGCCTCGACGACATGGATACCATCGCGCGTGGCGGCGCGCGGGAGATTTCCCGCCGGGAGGAGACGGAATTGGACAGCGATGCGCTCATCGACTGGTACGGCGAGACGGCGCGTGATCTGCCTTGGCGGCGGCCGGGCGTCACCGCGTGGCAGATTCTGATGAGCGAGATCATGCTGCAGCAGACGCCGGTGGTTCGGGTCGAACCGATCTGGCGGGAGTGGGTGGCGCGCTGGCCGGTGCCGTCGGCGATGGCCGCGGAGACGCAGGGTGAGGTGCTGCGGGCGTGGGGCAAGCTCGGGTATCCGCGGCGCGCAATGCGGCTGCACGAGTGTGCGCGGGTGCTGGCCGAGCAGCACGGTGACGAGGTGCCGACGGATGTGGATGTGCTGCTGAGTCTGCCGGGCATCGGCGCCTACACCGCGCGGGCCGTGGCGTGCTTCGCCTACGGGCAGCGAGTTCCGGTGGTGGACACCAACGTTCGCCGCGTGGTTGCCCGTGCGGTGCACGGTAAGGCGGATGCCGGGAATCCGGCAAACCGGGATCTGGCCGAGACCGAGGCGCTGCTGCCCGCCCGGGTCGATCGGGCGGCGGTCATGTCGGCCGCGCTGATGGAACTGGGCGCGTTGATCTGCACCGCCCGCACCCCGGACTGCGAGCGCTGCCCGCTGCCGAGCTGCGCGTGGGTGACGGCGGGCCGTCCGGCCTCGGAAGTCGTTCGGAAGGTCCAGAAGTACGAGGGCACCGATCGGCAGGCGCGGGGCCGGCTGCTCGATGTGCTGCGGGGTGCGTCGGGTCCGGTGGAGCGGGTGCGCCTGGATCTGGCCTGGACCCGCGATCCCGGACAGCGTGACCGGGCACTGGATTCACTGCTGGTCGACGGGCTGATCGAGCAGACCGTCGACGGGCTGTTCGCGCTGGCGGGCGAGGGGTAGATCGACCGCGTGGAACTCAGGCGGCCACCAGGACTTTGCGGCGGTTGCGGGTGCGCGAGCCCACCACCCGGCAGATCAGGTAGATCGAGAACGAGATGGTGGTGACGAAGGTCGAGATCGGCACGCCGGGGGCCAGCGAGAGCAGAATGCCGCCGACCGCGGCGATCTCGGCGAACACGATCGAGAGCACCGCGACCCGGACCGGGCTGGCGGTGAGCTGGGCGGCCGCGGCGGCGGGTGTGATGAGCAGCGACAGCACCAGCAGCGCGCCGACGATCTGCACGCCGAAGGCGGCGGTCACGCCGAGCAGCACCGCGAACACGATGGCCAGCGCCCGCACCGGAACCCCGCGCGCCACCGCCACTTCCGGGTCGGAGCTGGCGAACAGCAGCGGGCGGTAGATCGCGGCGAGTACCACCAGGACGGCGGCCGTGCAGGTGGCCAGCAGGCCCAGGCCCGAGTTGCCGACGCTGACCACCTGGCCGGTGAGCAGCGAGAACTTGGAACCGGCGCGTTCGGGGCCGAGCCACAGGAACAACACCGACAGGCCGAGGCCGAAGGACAGCACCACGGCGATGACCGAATCACGTTCGCGGGCACGGGAACCCAGCACGCCGAACAACACGGCCGCGACCACGGAACCGAAGATCGCGCCCACGCCGACGCCGACACCGGCCAGCAGTGCGGCGGCCGCGCCGGTCAGCGAGAGCTCACTGGTGCCGTGCACGGCGAAGGACATCTGGCGGCTGATGATGAGCGGGCCGATGGCGCCGGCCAGCAGGCCGAGCAGCGCGGCGGCAATGACCGCCTGCTGCACGAAGTCGTAGGACAGCAGATGCGCGGTGGTCGACACGTCGAACATCTGCGAGAACAGCTTGGAGAGCTTTTCCATTACGCCCGCACCTCTTTCGGGTTCTCACCGTGGCAGTGGGCGGCTCCGGATTCGCCGAGCGCGTCCATTGCGTCGCCGGTGCCGACGACCACCAGGCGGCCGCGCACGCGCAGCACATCCACCTGGGTGCCGTACAGCTCCGACAGCGTCTCGGAGGTCATCACCTCATCGGGCGTGCCGATCCGGAACTGACCGTCGACCAGGTAGAGCACCCGATCCACCAGCGGCAGAATGGGATTGATCTCGTGCGTCACGAACAGCACCGCAGTGTCGTGGCTGCGGCGGCGCTTGTCGATGAGCTCGGACACCAGCCGCTGATTCGCCAGATCCAGTGAGAGCAGCGGCTCGTCACACAGCAGCACCTTGGGATCGCCCGCGAGCGCCTGGGCCACCCGCAGTCGCTGCTGCTCGCCACCCGAGAGCGCGTCCAACGGCGCGTAAGCGAACTTCTCGGCCCCGACCGCCGAGATCGCCTCGGCCACTTTCCGTTTGCGTTCCTTGCGCCCGCGGAAGCCGATGCCCCAGCTGTGCCCGTCGACGCCGAGGCCGACCAGATCCACTCCGCGCAGCTGAGCCCCACCCTCGATGGTCTTCTGCTGCGGTACATATCCGATGGCCGGATTCCCCAGCCGCGCAGGCGCTCCCGCCACCTCGGCCGTCCCCGCGCTCAAGGCCACCTGCCCCAGCAGCATCCGCAGCATGGAGGTCTTGCCGGACCCGTTGGGCCCCAGCACCGCAATGAATTCCCCGGCCCCGACCTCGAGATCCAGCCCCTCCCACAGCGTGCGCTCCCCGAACGACAGCCGCGCCCCGGATAGTCGAACCGCCGGAACGCCGGTCTTGTTCTGCTCGACGGTGATCGGCTCGGCCACGGCCGAGGTGGCGGGAGCGTTCGCGCGGGCGGAGCGGCCCGAGGGGGTGCGGGGGCGCGCACCGGTGGGGGCGCAGCCGGGCTTGGGCGTGCTGACGCCGGTGTGGGTTGCCGGTGCGGGGTTGGCGGTCATGGTGGTACTCCCGGAGGCGGTGGTGGCGCGGGTTGCGGCGGAACGGGTTTCGGACACGGCGCTGTCGCCGGGCGCGGGGTGGGCGCTCGGCGACAGCGGGTTGGTCCGGTCGTTCAGCGGGGGTCCTTCAACTCGGGGGGAACGCGGTGGTGCGGTGAGTTATGCCAGGGCCTTGGCCAAGGCGTTGGCGTTGTCGGTCATCCAGGTGATGTAGTCCTTGTCCGCGGGGAGGGTTTCGGTGACCTCGACGACGGTGACGCCGGACTTGTCGGCGGTGGACTTCAGGTCCTGGGTGACCTTGTCCTCGGTCTGGATGTTGTAGACGAGGGCGCGAACCTGCTTGCCGGTCAACAGGTCCCGGACGGCGGCGACGTCGGCGGGGGCCGGGTCGGTGCCCTGTTCGATGGCTTCCTGGAAGGCGTGCGGGGTCTTGTCGTCGGCCTTGGCGGCGGTCAGCATGTAGGCGGCCAGCGGCTCGGTCTGCAGGACCGGCTGGTTCGGGTGCTCGGCGGCGATCTTGGCGGTGACGGCCTCGATGGGGGCCAGCTTGGCGGCGAAGGCGGTGGCGCGATCCGTGTACGCCTGCTTGTGGTCCGGGTCGATCTCGCCGAGGGCGTCGGCGATGTGCGCGGCGATGTGGCCGACCTCGTGCACGTCGTACCAGATGTGCTCGTTGGCCTCGTGCGAGTGCGTGTCGGCGGCGGGATCCGGTGTGGCCGAGGCGCTTGCGTGGTCGTGGCCGGCGACGTCGAAGGCGTTGACGACGGTCTTCGACTTACCGGCGATGGCCTTTTCGATGAACTCGTCGTAGTGGCCACCGTTGTAGACGACCAGCTTGGCGTCGGTGATCTTGGCGGCGTCGGACGGGGAGACCTCGAACGAGTGCGGGTCGACCTTCGGATCGTTGATGATCGATTCGACCTTCACGTCCGGTCCGGCCACGGCCTTGGTGATATCGCCCCAGACATTGGTGGAGGCGACGACGGTGAGTCCGTCCGAGCTCTTCGAGCTGCCGCAGGCGGTCAGGGTGGCGACTGTCGCGAGTCCTGCGGCGAACACGGCGAATCCTCGGGCGAAGCTTGTGGTCACGCGGGTCACTCCTGGCACTACGGCTTACTAGAAACGAAAACGATTGCCATTTGAATGTAGCGCAAACGACCGTTAGGCCCCTAGTCCGGAGTTGTAGATGTGGCCCGCGACACCCGGGGCAACCCCGAACCCCCAAAAGCAGCGACCCCCGCGAACAAAAGTTCGCGGGGGTCGCAGATTTGAAAGGGTGGGCTAGGTCAGGGCCGCGACCGGCTGGCTGAGCAGCTGGGCGCAGCGCAGCAGGCCAAGGTGCGAGTACGCCTGCGGGTGATTGCCGAGCGACCGTTCGGCGACCGGGTCGTACTCCTCGGAGAGCAGTCCGGTCGGTCCGGCCACATCCACCAGCTGCGCGAACAACGCCTCGGCGTCCTCCCGCTTGCCGATCAACAGATACGCCTCGACCAGCCAGGCCGCGCACAGGTGGAATCCGCCCTCGCCGCCGGGCAGCCCGTCGTCGTGGTGGTACCGGTACACGGTCGACCCGCTACGCAGTTCGGCCTCGGTCGCCACCACGGTCGCGGCGAAGCGCGGGTCCGAGGGTTCGATGAGCCCGGACAACCCGATGTGCAGCGTGGCGGCGTCGAGGTCGGTGCCCTCGTAGGCGGCCGTGTAGGACTGCACCTCGTCGTTCCAGCCGTGCGTCTTGACCTCGTCGGAGATGGTGTCGCGCAACGTCTCCCACTCCGGGTCGACGGGGCGGCCGAACTGGCGGGCCAGGGTGAGCGCCCGATCCACGGTGAGCCAGCCCATCACCTTCGAGTACACGTGATGACGCGGGTTGCCGCGGATCTCCCAGATGCCGTGGTCGGGTTCGCGCCAGCGCCGCTGTACCGCGGACACCATGGCGTGCACCAGTTCCCAGTCCATGTCCGGCAGCGCCTTGGCGGGATCGTTGATGCCCTTGTGTTCCCGCGCGTGCGCCAGCTGGGAGATGAGGTCCACGATGGGACCGAACACGTCCAGCTGCACCTGCATGTTCGCCGCGTTGCCGACGCGGACCGGCCGGGAACCGGCATAACCGGGCAGCTGGTCGATGACGGCCTCGGGCGGCAGGGTCTCGCCGTAGAGGGTGTAGAGCGGGTGCAGCCGTTCGGGTCCGGGCAGGGTCTCCAGCACCCGGTGCACCCAGGCCAGCAGATCCTCGGCCTCGCCGAGCGAGCCCAGCGAGACCAGCGCGGAGGCGGTCAGCGAGGCGTCGCGCAGCCAGCAGTAGCGGTAATCCCAGTTGCGCACGCCGCCGATGTCCTCGGGCAGCGAGGTGGTGGCCGCGGCCAGGATGGACCCGGACGGCGCGTGCACCAGCCCGCGCAGCGTGAGTGCCGAGCGCTTCATGAGATCGGGCTTGAGCGGCGGCAGTTCGAGGGTGCCGACCCATTGCGCCCAATAGCTTTCGGCGTCCCGGCGCCGATCCGCCTCGGGCCGCATGGCGGGCGCGAGATCGGAGGTGCCGCAGCGCATCTCGAGCACGATCGGGCCCTGACGCGGGTCGACGACGGCACGGGCGGTGTGGTGGTTGCCCTCGTCGATGATCTCCCATTCGACGCCGGGGGAGCGCAGCACGATCGGATCGTTGGTGCCCTCCACCTTGAGGCCGCCGGTGGCGTGCACCAGCCGCACCGGCACCTGCCCGAATTCGGGGCGGGGCGCGAAGGTGATGACCGCCTTGGCGTCACCGGTGATGACGCGGGTCAGGTCGGTGCGCTCGGGGACCACGTCGTGCGGCAGGTAGTCCACGACCTGCAAACTGGTCCAACGTGTTTCGACGGTCATGGTGCCGTCGACGTAGCGCTGCGACAGCGGCAGGCTCGGGCGCTCGGGCTGAATGGTGAAGTGCCCCGCGCCCGGTCCGCCCAGCAGGTGGGCGAAGACGGCGGCGGAGTCGGGTTCGGGGTGGCACAGCCAGGTGAGGGTGCCGTCGGGGGTGACCAGGGCCTTGGATCGCGGGCTGGCCAGCATGGTCAGCCGTTCGATTCGAGGGGCGCTGGCACCTGCCAACCACGTGCGGCGCTCCTCGAGTAGGAACGCCAGCGCCTTCGACACCTCCTCGGTGCTGGCCACGCGGTACTCCGCGAGGGATTCGCCCTCGCCGACCTTGATGCCGACATCCGGTCCCGAAAGACGTTTGAACGCCTTCTCATCGGTGACGTCGTCGCCGATGAACAGTGCGGCCGAGGCGCCCTGCTGGTGCCGGACGATATCGAGGGCCGCGCCCTTGTCGGTTTCGACGACGGCGAGCTCGATCACCTCTTTACCCTCGGTCGTCTGCACGCCGACCCAGGCCGAGGGTCCCTGTCGCACCGCAACCAGTGCGCGACGGCCGATTTCGGGGCTGGCATTGCGGACGTGCAGGGCCACACTGGCCGGTTTTATTTCTACGGTAGCGCCAGGATTGTCCTGAGCGATCTGGGTCAGGGTCGTAGTGACCTCGGCCAGTAGCTGTTTCGCGTCGTTGTCGATGGCGTGCACGAAGCCGACATCGAATTCCGAACCGTGGCTACCGATCAGCTGCACCTCGACGGGCAACCGGGACAGGGCCGCGAGATCGCGCAGTGCGCGACCGGATATCACGGCGGCGGTGGTTCCGGTGAGTCCGGCGAGAGCGCGCAGGGCGCTCACCGACTCCCGATGGGGATAGGCCTTTGTCGGGTCGGAGACGATGGGCGCGATAGTCCCGTCGTAGTCCGATGCAACCAGCAACCGAGGCACGCGGGCGATGGCCGACAGGGCACGGCGAAGTTCCAGTGACAAATCCTGTGCGCTCACGCATCCAACCTAATGATCGGAGGAGATTTTTCAGGGCGCGAGTGATGCTACTGGGTCTTGGTTGCCCGCTTGTGTGTGCGGTGATACATAGCGTTTACAAGACACTTCCGCGGCGTTCACCGGTTTTGTGAGACTCGCGCGGGCTACTCGTGGTTAACCCCGCTTGACCAGCGGCGTTCCAGCAAACGAAGAAGGGCTGCCCGGTTCTCCGGACCGGGCAGCCCTCTTCACGAACGGCGAACGCACACTGGCGTTTGCCTCACTCCTTGAAGCCGTCGCCGCTTCCGATGAGCAGATCGACGGTCAGCTCGAGGCGCTCGGTGACGTCGGTGGCCGACGCGCGGCGGGTGAGCCAGGCGACCAGGTTCGAGAGCCAGACGTCGGAAATGACTCGGGCGATGGCCAACTGGCGGTCGGAGGGGACCTCGTCGGACAGGGCGCGGGCGAAGAAGCGGTCCATCACCTTGCCGACGCGATCGACCTCGGCGGCCGCGGAGGCGTCGGCGAACATGAAGGCGCGGGTCATGGCCTCGGTGAGCAGCGGGTCGCGCTGCATGGCGCGGGTGACCTGGGTGAGCAGCAGGTGCATGCGCTCTTGCGGGGTGGCGCCGGCCAAAGGCTTGCGGCGGCCCTCGAACTGCTCGAATTCCCGGGCCAGGGCGGACACCAGCAGGTGCACCTTGGAGGGGAAGTACCGGTAGAGCGTGCCGACGGCGACATCCGCGCGTTCGGCGACGGCTCGCATCTGGACCGCGTCGTAGCCGCCCTTGGATGCCAGGGCGAGGGTGGCGTCGAGGATGCGCTTGCGCCGGTCGCGCTGCGCAGCCGAGCTCAGGTCCTCCTCGTTGAGGGTGGTGACGGGCGCGGTGGTGCGTCCACCGGGTTGCCCGTCGGCGGCCTGCGATCGGGAGGGACTGGCCATCGGTTGAAAGTCCTTTCCTGCACACGAGTTCGTACCGCGACCGGACGGCGCTTGACTTAAGCCCGGCTCGAACATTAGAACATGTTCTAGGAGCTCAAGTCACGCCGGAAAGGCGGTATGGAGTGTGACCATAGCCACCACTGACGAGCATAAAGCCGTCCAGGAGTCGATGCGTGGATGGGCAGCCGCGGTGCGCCCAATTGCAACCCTGCGTTCCAGCGCAGCACCGGAACGGGGTTCCAGTACCCCGGAATTCTGGCGCGAATACTGGCCGCGCCTGGCCGAACTCGGAATTTTCCGGGTCGCGGTGCCGGAGGAGGCCGGGGGCGCGGGTGGGACCGTCGGGGATCTCGCCGTCCTGGTGGAGCAGGCGGCGCACGACCTGGTCGGCGGCCCGGTGCTCTCGACGGCTTTGGCGGGTCTGGTGACCGGCGAGGCGCTCGATGAGATTACGCCATGCGGCGTCGCGCTCACGGGCGAAATCGCAATATCGGTAGGCGAATCCGGCGCCCTGGTGTCCGGTGAGTGGGACTCGGTTCCGGGTGCCGCGCCGAGCACGGCCGTGCTGGTTCCGGTGACCGACGGTGACCGCCACCTGTGGGCGCTGATCGACGCGGGTGCCGAGGGTCTCGAGATCGAGCCGCTGGCCGGTCTCGACCCGAGTGTGCCGCTGGCGCGGGTGCGGTGCACCGAGGTCGCCGTGACCGCGGATCGTCTTTTCGAGCCGGGCTTTTCGGTCCTCGACGTGGCCGCCGCACTGGTGGCCGCGGAGGCCGCGGGCATTGCGGGCTGGTGCCTCGAGACCGCCACCGAGTACGCGAAGGTGCGCGAGCAGTTCGGGCGCAAGATCGGCGAATTCCAGGCGATCAAGCACCTGTGCGCGTGGATGTTGTGCCGGGCCGAGCAGATTCGGGCCGTGGCGGCCGACGCTGCCGCGGCGGTCGACAGCGGCAGTGCGGAATTGGGGCTGGCCGCGGCCGTCGCCCTGACCATGTCGCTGGACGCCGCGGTGGAGAACGCCAAGGACTGCATCCAGGTGCTGGGCGGCATCGGCTTCACCTGGGAGCACGACGCGCACCTGTACCTGCGCCGGGCGACCGCCCTGCGCCAGCTGATGGGCGGTTCGGCCCACTGGCGGGCTCGGGTCGCCGAGCTGACGCTGGCGGGTGAGCGGCGCACGATCAGCATCGAGCTGGGCGACGGCGAGGCCGGATCGGCCTGGGAGGCAGCGGGTCTCGACGGTGCCGAGGCGGCCGTGCTGACGGCCGACCTGGCCGCGATCGCGGCGCTGCCGGAGGCCGAGCAGCGCCTGGCGCTGGCCGAGGCCGGACTGCTGGCCTCGCACTGGCCCGCGCCCTACGGTCGCGGCGCTGGTCCGATCCTGCGCACTCAGCTCGAGGATCAGATCCGCCAGGCCGGTATCACGCTGCCGGACATCGTGATTGCCAACTGGGCGATCCCGACGCTGTTGCAGTGGGGTACGCCCGAGCAGATCGAGCGCTATGCCATGCCGACGCTGACCGGTGAGGTCATCTGGTGCCAGTTGTTCTCGGAGCCGGGCGCCGGTTCGGATCTGGCGTCGTTGCGCACCACGGCCCAGCGGGTCGAGGGCGGCTGGAAGCTGAACGGCCAGAAGGTGTGGACCTCGTTGGCGGACAAGGCCACCTGGGGCATCTGCCTGGCGCGCACCGACAATGCCGCGCCCAAGCACAAGGGCATCAGCTACTTCCTGGTCGATATGAAGAGCGCCGGGCTGGATATCCGGCCGCTGGTGGAGATCACCGGTGAGGCGCGCTTCAACGAGGTGTTCTTCGATGACGTGTTCGTTCCGGACGAATGCTTGGTCGGCGAACTGGGCAATGGCTGGAAGATCGCCCGTTCCACTCTGACCGCCGAGCGAGTCGCCATGGGCGGCAAGGGAATCGGTGACGAGCTGGAGGCGATGGTGGCTGCCGCGCCGACCTCGGGGCCGGGTGCGGAAGTGGTCGCCGACCGCTTGGGCGCGCTCATTTCAGAATCTGTTGCTGGAACGTTGCTGGAAGCCCGTGCCGCGCAGAAGCTGCTGACCGGCGGTGACCCTGCCGCGCAAAGTAGCGTTCGCAAACTGGTCGGTGTGAGACACCGGCAGGCGGTGGCTGAATTCGCCGTCGAATTGTCCGGTGCGGCGGGCGCTCTGGAAACCGATGTGGTGAAAGAATTCCTGCTCACACGCTGTTTGTCGATTGCGGGCGGGACCGAGCAGATTCTGTTGACCGTCGCCGGTGAACGGATCCTCGGGCTGCCACGCGAGTCGCACGGCTAGCCTACACCTCTACCGGGAGCATTGAATTGGACTTCACCAGGGACGAGAGCCAGGACGCTGTCGCCGAGGTTGTCGTAAGTTTGCTGGAACGCGAAAGCGCGCGCGATATCGCGCTCTGGCCGATCATTTCGGACAGTGGACTGCTGGCCGTGCCGCTACCGGAGAAATTCGGTGGCGACGATATGGGCCTGCTCGAGGTCTCGGCCATGCTCACCGAGCTGGCCACCGACGCCGCACAGGTGCCCGCGCTCACCACGCTGGGCTTCGGCGTGCTGCCGCTCAAGGCGATCGGCGTGCCGGATGCCTTGGCGGAGAAGCTGTTTCCCGCCGTGGCCGCGGGTGCGGTGCTGACCGCCGCGCTGCACGAGACCGGCTCGCCGTTCACCGTGAAGCCGGAGACCACCGCGGTCACCGACGGCACCACCGTGCGCGTCAGTGGCCACAAGGTGTCGGTGCCCTATGCCGACACCGCGGCCTGGATCCTGGTGCCCACCGGCAACGGCATCGCCGTGGTGGCCGGTGACGCCGCGGGCATCACCCGCACCCAGAACCCGACTTCCGATGGCGTGCCGGAGTTTTCGCTCCAGTTCGATCAGGTCGAGATCCCGGCCGAGCAGCTGCTCCCGGGCGGTCTGGCCGAACTGCACCGCTACGCGCTGGCGAGCATCGGCGCGGTCGCGGACGGTCTGCTCAACGGCGTGGTGAAGCTGACCGCCGAGCATGTGCGCACCCGCGAGCAGTTCGGTCGCCCGCTGGCCGAATTCCAGGCTGTCGCACAGCAGATCGCGGATGTCTACGTGGTCTCGCGGACCCTGCACGTGGCCGCCTGCTCGGTCGCCTGGGCGCTGGCCCAGGAGGAGCTCGACGCCGAGCGCGTCGACGACGACCTCGACGTGCTGGCCTTCGCGGTGGCCTCCGAGCTGCCCGCGGCCATGCAGAAGTGCCACCACCTGCACGGCGGTCTCGGCGTGGATATCACCCATCCGCTGCACCGCTACTACTCACAGGCCAAGGACATCGCCCGCTGGCTCGGCGGCGAATCGTTTCGGCTGGACCGATTGGGAGCCAGATGCACATCGAACTGACCGCGGAACAGCGGCAGCTGCGCGACGAATTGCGTTCGTATTTCGCCACTCTCGTGACTCCCGAAGAGGAAGCCGCGATGCTGACGAACCGGCACGGTGACGCCTACCGTGCCGTGGTCAAGCGGATGGGCGCGGACGGCAAGCTCGGTGTCGGCTGGCCCAAGGAGTACGGCGGGCAGGGCTTCGGGCCGCTGGAGCAGCAGATCTTCTACAACGAGGCGGTGCGGGCCGATGTGCCGGTGCCCCTGGTCACGCTGCTGACAGTGGGCCCGGCCCTGCAGTCCTACGGCACCGAGGAGCAGAAGCAGAAGTTCCTGCCCGGAATCCTCACCGGTGACGTGCATTTCGCGATCGGGTACTCGGAGCCGGACGCCGGTACCGACCTGGCCGCACTGCGCACCTCCGCGGTGCGCGATGCCAATGGCGACTGGATCGTCAACGGGCAGAAGATCTTCACCACCGGCGCGCACGAGGCCGACTACGTCTGGCTGGCGGTGCGTACCGGTCCGGTGGAGGCCCGGCACAAGGCCATCACCATCCTGATCGTGGACACGAAGGATCCGGGCTACTCCTGGACGCCGATCATCACCGCCGACGGCGCGCACCACACCAACGCCACCTACTTCGACAATGTCCGCGTGCCCGCGAGCATGCAGGTCGGCGAGGAGAACGGCGGCTGGAAGCTGATCACCACCCAGCTCAATCACGAGCGGGTGAGCCTGGGCCCGTCCGGCAAGATCGAGCAGCTCTACGAGCGGGTGCGCGAATGGGCGCAGCGGCAGGGTGTGCTGGGCGAGGCCGATGTGCGGCGTTCGCTGGGTCGCCTGCACGCCATGACGCGGTTGAACGAACTGCTCAACTGGCAGGTGGCCTCCAATATGGAACGCCCCGACGCCGATCCGCGCGACGTGATCGCCGATGCCTCCGCGACCAAGGTGTACTCCACCGAGGCGCTGCAGCAGGCCGGCCGGCTCGCCGAGGAGATCGTGGGCCGCTTCGGCGATCCCGCCGACCCGGCCACCGCGGACCTGCTGGTCTGGCTGGACAAGCGCACCAAGCAGAACCTGGTGGTGACCTTCGGCGGCGGCGTCAACGAAGTCATGCGCGAGTTGATCGCCCAGATGGGCCTGCGGCTGCCCCGCGTCCCGCGATAGGAAGAGACAAGCGTGACAAAGAGTTTCACGGCCGAAGAGATCCGCGAGGGCCTGGAGAAGATCAAGGCCGACGGTGAGTCCGCCGCGCGTGCGGGGCGCGATCCGATCAATCAGCCCATGATCAACAACTGGGTCGAGGCGCTCGGCGACGTCAACCCGATCTACGTGGACGAGGATGCGGCCAAGGCAGCCGGGCATCCCGGCATCGTGGCCCCGCCCGCCATGGCGCAGGTGTGGACCATGCTGGGGCTGGGCGGTATTCGCGCCGAGGACGACCCCATGACGCGGACCAACGAGCTGTTCGACGCGGCCGGGTTCACCTCGGTCGTGGCCACCAACTGCGAGCAGGTCTACCACCGCTACCTGCAGGTCGGCGAGCAGGTGACGGTACGCACCAGCATCGGTGACATCGTGGGGCCCAAGAAGACCGGGCTCGGCGACGGCTGGTTCACCACCTACCTCACCAACTGGTACGTGGGTGACGAGCTGGTCACCGAGATGAAGTTCCGGATGCTGAAGTTCGTGCCCGGCACCGGAAAGACGGCCGCTCCCAAGGAATCCGGCGACGTTTCCGCCGAGGATCTGGTCAAGCGCGTCCGGCCGACCGTCTCCAAGGACACCGAGTTCTTCTGGGACGGCATCAAGCTCGGTGAGCTGCGGATTCAGCAGCGGCCCGACGGTTCGTTGCAGCATCCGCCGGTTCCGGCGCTGTGGAAGAACCACGCCGAGCAGAGCGACTACGTCGTGGCCTCGGGCAAGGGCACCGTGTTCAGCTTCGTGGTGCATCACGCGCCGCGCGTGCCGGGACGCCAGCTGCCGTACGTGATCGCCCTGGTCGAGCTCGAAGAGGGCGTGCGCATGCTCGGTGAGCTGACCGGCATCGACCCGTCCGAGGTCGAGGTCGGGCTGGCCGTCGAGGTCGGCTACCTGAAGCTCGACGACGACAACACCGTGCCCTACTGGAAGGCCGTGAAATGACCACCGTCGAACTCTCCGACGTGAAGGTCGGAACCACGCTGCCGGAGTTGGTGATTCACGCCGACACCACGTTCATCGTCTCGACGGCGCTGGCCACCCGCGACTTCCAGGACGTGCACCACGACCGCGACAAGGCGGTCGAGCGCGGGTCCAAGGACATCTTCGTCAATATCCTCACCGACACCGGTCTGGTGCAGCGGTTCGTGACGGATTGGGCGGGGCCGACGGCTCGCGTCAAGTCCATCGCGCTGCGCCTGGGCGTGCCGCTGTACGCGGGTGACACCCTCACCCTGTCGGGCACCGTCTCGGCCGTGGACGGCGCGGACATCACCATCGATGTGGTCGGCAAGGATTCGCTCGGCGACCACATCTCGGCGAAAGCCGTTATCTCCCTGCAGGAGGCGCAGTGACCGGCCTGAGCCGTAAGGCCGCGATCGTCGGCATCGGTGCCACCGACTTCTCCAAGGATTCGGGACGTAGTGAGCTGCGCCTGGCCGCCGAGGCGGTCACCGCCGCCCTGGCCGACGCGGGCCTCACCCCGGCCGACGTGGACGGCCTGACGACCTTCACCATGGACACGAATACCCAGGCCGCCGTGGCGCGCGCCTCGGGTATCCCGTCCCTGAAGTTCTTCAGCAACATCCCCTTCGGCGGTGGCGCGGCCGCCGCGACCGTGCAGCAGGCCGCCATGGCGGTCGCGACCGGTGTCGCGGATGTCGTTGTCGCGTACCGGGCTTTCAACGAGCGCTCCGGAAACCGCTTCGGCCAGTTCGCGACTCACCTCGCGACCGGCAACCCGAGCTCCTCGGGCGTGGACAACGCGTTCTCCTACACCCACGGCCTGGGTACCCCGGCCGCGCAGGTGGCCATGGTGGCGCGGCGGTACATGCACGTCTACGGCGCGCGCAGTGAGGATTTCGGCCGGGTGGCGGTCGCGGACCGCAAGCACGCGGCGGTGAATCCGGCGGCGCATTTCTACGGCAAGCCGATCACCCTCGAGGAGCATCAGGCGTCGCGCTGGATCGCGGAGCCGCTGCACCTGCTGGACTGCTGCCAGGAGACCGACGGCGGCGTGGCCATCGTGGTCACCTCGGCCGAGCGGGCCAAGGATCTGCCCAACAAGGCCGCGCTGATCGCCGGTGCCGCACAGGGTTCCGGCGCGGACCAGTACGTCATGACCAGCTACTACCGTGACGCCATGACCGGGCTGCCGGAAATGGGTCTGGTCGGCGACCAGCTGTGGGCGCAGTCCGGGCTGCGGCCGGAGGATATGCAGGCGGGCATCCTCTACGACCACTTCACCCCGTTCGTGCTCATGCAGCTCGAGGAGCTCGGCTTCTGCGGTCGCGGCGAGGCGAAGGATTTCATCGCCGACGGCGCCATCGAGATCGGCGGCCGACTGCCGCTCAACACGCACGGCGGTCAGCTCGGCGAGGCGTACATCCACGGCATGAACGGCATTGCCGAGGGCGTGCGCCAGATTCGCGGCACCTCCGTGAATCAGGTCCAGGGCCTGGAGAACATCGTGGTCACCGCCGGAACCGGCGTGCCGACCTCGGGTCTGGTGCTCACCACCAACTGAGCGAGGGATGCGAAGCGCCCCCGTCATCCCGGCGCGCTTTTGGCCGGGATCCACACCTGCCGCGTTGGATTCCGGCCAAAAGCATGCCGGAATGACGAGGGGCTTCCGCATAGGATCGGCAACGTGTCCGACAGGTCTGAAATGGGCGAGTTTCTTCGGTCGCGACGGTCGCGATTGCGGCCCGAGGACATCGGCTTACCGATATGGGGTCGGCGACGGGTGCCGGGGCTGCGGCGCGAGGAGGTCGCGCACCTGGCCGGGGTCAGCGTCGAGTACTACGTCCGGCTGGAACAGGGCCGCGCCGAAGCGGTTTCGGAGGGGATCATCGACACCATCGCCACCGCGCTGCACCTGAGCGGCGACGAGCGGCGCCACCTGCACAATCTGGCCCGCCCACCGCGCTCCCTGTCCCGGTCGGGACAGCCGCTGCGGGCGGGCTTGCAGCAGCTGCTCGACTCCATGACCGGCACGCCCGCGTACATCGTCGGGCACCACACCGAGATCCTGGGCTGGAACGCGGCCGCTGTGGCGCTGTTCGGCGTCGACTTCGCGGAAGTGCCGGATGCGGAGCGCAATTGGGCGAATCTGGTCTTCTTCGATCCGCGGATTCGTGCCCTGACCGCCGACAGCTGGCCGTTGATCGCGGGCCATATCGCCGCCGACCTCCGGCTGCGCGCCGGCCACCGGCCCGATGATCCCCAGCTGCGGGCACTGCTGCGCACCATGAACGAGCGCAGCCCGGAGTTCCGTGAGTTCTGGGAGACCCACGAGGTCAACGACTTCCAGTACGGTCGCTACGTCCTGATCAACGCTGTCGTGGGCGAGTTGCACCTGGACTACGAATTGCTGGATATCCCGGCGGATCCCGGCGTGCGCGCGATCATCGCGTTCACCGCCGCGCCCGGGACGGAGTCGGTGGGGGCCTTGGCCGCGCTGCTCGGCGCCAGCACGTCGGAGGTCAGGCGCTCCAGCTGAGCGGTGAGCCGATCGGGCGGGAAGAGCCACAGGCCCAGGGAATTCGCACCCGCCTCGAGTAATGCCCGCAGGTGGGCGCGGACCTGGCCGGGGGTGCCTGCGACGGCGAACTCACCGATCCAGGCGTCCGGCACCGTGAGTGTTTCCGACGGGGCGAGTCCGGCCACCGCGGCACGTATGTGCCCGGCATACGGAGACTTTCCGACCAAGGCCGACTCGGACTCGGCCTGGAGGAACATTCCGACCGCGCCCCGGACCGCGTCGCGCGCGGCCCGCTCGTCCTCGTCGATGGCCGTCAGGACGAAGGCGGTGACCGGTGTGTGCCGGGGCAGCAGCCCGCGTACCCAGCGCACGTAGGCGGGTCCGGCGAGGACGGAAAGTAGTACGCCGTCGGCCTTTTCGCCCGCCAGCCGCAGGCCACGCTCGTTGACCGCGCCGACCCACAGTTCCGGCGGCACCGCAGGCGGGAAGCTCAGCTGAATGCCGGAGAAGGTGTGCGTCTCCGTCTTCCGATCCACCGGCTCGCCGGAGAGTAGTTCGCGCAGCACATCGGCGGTCTCTCCGAGCGCGGTCAGCGGACGTGGCGGCAGCAGCCCCATCTGCTCGAGCCAGCCTCGGTTACCCAGTCCGATGCCCGCCCGGACCCGGCCCGGATACGTCCGGGCCAGCCCGGCGAGTTCCATGGCGAGCACGGCCGGGTGCCGAGTCGCGATGCTGGCCAGCCCGAGCCCGGCGGGAATCTCTCGGGTCGCGGCCAGCAGTTGGGTCAGGCCGGAGAGCCCGCCGGTGAAGAAGCAGTCCTCCGAGAACCAGAGTTCGCCGAGCCCGAGTCGCTCCGCCAGGGCCGCGCCCGCGGTGAGCTGCTCGGGTGGGGTCAGACTGCCGAAGACGATGCCGATCTTGTTGCTAGGTATCATGTTCAAGTAACCGGTCATGGTGTCCACTTATTCCGGATGGGTAGCGGCTGAGCAAGATTCGGCGGGGGTCGGAGGCGGCGGCGTAGATTGGGGGCGCACTTCGACTGTGGGGAAAGGGGTCGTCATGACCTTGCGGGAACGGCTGAACGAGCTTCCGGCGCTGGGGGGCACGCTCGTGTACGGGGAGCCGCACCTGACCCCGGACGGGGACACCATCATCACCGTCGCCGCCGTGAGCGCCTGGCGCGGTGCGCGGCCGGTCGGGGTGTTCGTGGTGCGCAGCGGCGAGGTCAAGTGGGAGGCGGCGGTGGACGCCTCGCGCATCGCGACGATCGGCGTGCTCACCGGGCTGGTCGCGGCCGCCCTGGGCACCTACGCGGTGGTCAAGAACCCGCCGTGGCCGAATATGCGCTTCTGGGACATTCGAATTCGCAGCGACGACTAAGCGGCGCGCAACTGGACGGCCAGCACGGCCGTCAGCTGCGCCACGCTCTTCGCGGTGCCCGGCGCGAGTGCGGTTCGGGCACCGGCGAAGCGGTCGAAGACCAGGCCCTCGATGACCGCGATGAAATCGGCTGCGGCGGTAACCGGGTCGGATGCGCCGAGGGTCTCGAACAAGGCGCTCGCGTGCCGGTGCGAGAACAGGCTGCCGACGAGTTTCGCGTGCAGGTCGGCATCGCCGAGCAGGTCGACGATGAGCGCGTGCCGAGCGATCAGCTGGTTGCGGCGTTGTGCCAGGAGGCGATCGAGCCACCGTGCGATGCCGCCCGCGAGCGCGTCCGGGTCGACCTCGTCCATGCCGGGCTGTTTCGCCGTGAAATCGGCGCGGGAGCGGGTCGTGATGCGGTCCACGATGGCCTCGACCAGTGCCCGCTTGGTCCGGAAGTAATAGGACGTCGACCCGGCGGGCAGCTCCAGTGCGGTATCCAGCGCACGGTGGGTGAGCGACCGAATCCCCTGGGTGGCAATGAGATCGATGGCGCTGTCCACGATCAGGGTGCGCCGATCGATTGTGGGTGTGCTCACCTTTGCTCCTCCGCGTCCACCGAATCCTCTACAACTATAGAGCAGGCTCTACAGCGGTAGAGGATGGAGGAGGGTGTCATGGAAACTCCGCAGATCGTGCTCGATCCGGATCAGCGGATCGCCGCGGACCGGCTGGCCGCCATCGCGGGACGGATCGGTAAACGCTGGAGGCGGCCGCGCGGGCTGTACCTCTACGGCGGTCCCGGGCGCGGCAAGACCATGCTGATGAACCGCTTCCTGGATGCGGTGCCCTCGGAGCGCAAGCGGCGCTACCACTTCCACGAGTTCTTCGCGCGCCTGAACGCGGGCATCAACGAGTACGGGACCATCGACGCCTCGGCCGACGCGCTGCTGAACGGCATCGACCTGCTCTGCTTCGACGAATTCCACGTGCACGACTCGGGTGACGCGCGACTGGTGGCCCGACTGCTGGACAACCTGTTCGCCCGTCGCATCACGCTCGTGGTGACCTCGAACTACCCGCCGCAGGGGCTGCTGCCGAACCCGCTGATGCACGCCATGTTCGAACCGACCATCGAGACGATCCTCGAGCACCTGGACGTGGTGTCGGTGAACGGCCCGACCGACTACCGCTCGCTGGGCGGACGGCACACCGGATTCGCGGCCGGGCACTACGTGGTCGGCTCGTGCGAGGTGATCGGCGCGGCCGAGGTGCCGATCGCGCACCGGCAGCTGCGGGCGCTGGCCCTCGAGAACGGCGAATTGACGGTCGATTTCGCGGAACTGTGCGGTATCCCGGTCTCGGCGGCCGACTACCTGGCCCTCGCTCGGGGCATCGAGCGGTGGGTGGTGTGCGGGGTGCCCGCCATGCACACCGTCCCGCCGGATTGGGTGATGCGCTTCGTGAACCTGGTCGACGTGCTGTACGACGCAGACCTCGAACTGTCGATCTTCGCCGAGGTCCCACTCGACGAATTGGGCGGTGAGATCGAGCGCGTTCCCGACCTCTACCGCACCCTCAGCAGGCTCGGTGAGCTGCGTCAACCGGTAAACCTCGAGACTCGTTAGCCGTTCGGCGAAGCCCCGGTGAACTGGCCGACTTGATCGACAGGCACGGTTCACGTCCCGTCAACGCGGAGGGGGTCTTGCGTTGCGGGCCGCTTCCTACCGTGGCGTCAGGAGCAGCACCGAACCGGAGGGGAACGATGCGAATCCGCGAGCAGGCAAGGGATTCCGCGCCGCGGAACCCGAGCTTACCGAGTAGCCCCCACATCCGGAACAGTGCCCGCCTGCGGGTGTTGGTAGTCGCCGAGTCCTTTCTTCCCCAGGTCAACGGCGTCACCAACTCCGTACGGCGGGTGCTGGATCACCTGGCCGCCAAGGGTCACGAAGCCACCCTGGTCGCACCGACCGGGCCCGAGAAATACGCGGGTTTCCGCGTGCATGTGGTGCGCGGTGCGCGCCTGCCGTTCTACCGGGACTTCCGGATCGGCCTCGAGACCCGGCGGCGACTGCGCAAGATCATCCGCGAATTCCAGCCCGATGTCGTGCACATCGCCTCCCCGGCGACGCTCGGCTATCAGGCGGCCAAGGTCGCGAACGAGCTCGGAGTTCCGACGGTCGCCATCTATCAGACCGATCTGGTGGGTTTCGCGCTGCGCTACGACCTGCCCGGCGGCGTGCGCGCCATGACCGCGCTGACCCGCCGCATCCACCTCCGCGTCGACCGCACCCTCGCACCCTCCACCGCCAGCCTGCGTCAGCTGGAACTGATGGGCATCCCGGGCCTGGGCCGCTGGCCGCGCGGGGTCGACCTGCAGCAGTTCGGCCCCTTCCGCCGTTCCGAGGAGTTGCGAAAGCGGCTGGCCCCCAATGGCGAGAAGCTGGTCGGATACATCGGGCGGCTCGCGCCGGAGAAGGAGCTCGAGCTGCTCGCGCACCTGCGCTCGGTGCCGAACGTGAAGCTGATCATCGTGGGCGGCGGCCCCGAGGAGAAGCGGCTGCGAAAGCTGTTGCCGGACGCGGAGTTCCTCGGCGTGCTGCACGGTGAGGAGCTCGGGGCCGTCTACGCCTCGCTGGATGTCTTCGTGCACACCGGCCGTCACGAAACCTACTGCCAGGCCGCGCAGGAGGCGCTCGCCTCCGGGGTACCCGTAGTGGCGCCCAAGTCGGGCGGTCCCATCGATGTGGTCTCTCCCGGTGCGGGTTTCCTCTACCCGCCCGGCGACGGCGAGGCCATGACCGAGTTCGTGCGCCGGCTCGTCGAGGATCCGGCGCTGTGCGAGCAGACCGCGGCCATCGCGGTGCGCAGCGTGCGCGACCGGTCCTGGTCCGCGGTCAACGACCTGCTCATTCGTCACTACCGCGAGGTGATCGCGGAACGCCTGCAGCCCAACACGGTGCACGGCGAGGTCCCGGCCACCAAGGAGGCATCCTGATGCTCCGCATCTCCGTCATCGGCACCGGTTATCTGGGCGCCACCCACGCCGCGGGCATGGCCGAACTCGGCTTCGAGGTCCTGGGTGTGGACAACAACGAGGCCAAGGCGGCCGCACTGTCGGTCGGGAAGGTGCCCTTCCACGAGCCCGGACTGCCGGAACTGCTGGCGGGGCACGTCGCGGGCGGGCGGCTGCGCTTCGGCACCTCGCTGGTCGAGGCCGCCGAGTTCGCCGATGTGCACTTCCTTTGCGTCGGAACGCCTCCCGGCGTGAACGGGGCCGCGGATCTGTCGCAGCTGTACTCCGCGCTCGACGGCCTGGTGCCGCATCTGACCCGCAACTGTCTGATCGTCGGCAAGTCCACGGTGCCGGTCGGTACCGCGGAGGCGCTGACGGCCCGCATCGCCGAGCTGGCGCCGGAAGGGATTTCGGTCGATCTGGCCTGGAATCCGGAATTCCTGCGCGAGGGGCACGCGGTGTTCGACACCCTGCACCCGAACCGGCTGGTGTTCGGCGTGACCACGCCGGACGCGGAATGGGCGCTGCGACAGGTCTATTCGACCCCGATCGCCGCCGGATCACCGGTGGTGATCACTAATCTGCCGACCGCCGAGCTGATCAAGGTTTCGGCGAATGCCTTTCTGGCGACCAAGATCTCGTTCATCAATGCGATGGCCGAGCTGTGCGAGATCACCGGCGCGGATGTGACGCTGCTGGCCGAGGCGCTGGGCCACGACGACCGGATCGGGCACAAGTTCCTGGGCGCGGGCCTCGGCTACGGCGGTGGCTGTCTGCCCAAGGACGTGCGGGCGCTGATCGCGCGCGCCACCGAGCTCGGCGTGGGGGAGTCGGTGGACTTCCTGCGCGATATCGACGCGGTGAACCTGCGCCGCCGCGAACGCGTGGTGCGCGAGACGCTGGCGCTGCTCGGCGGCCCGCACCGGATCACCGGCCGGGTCGGGGTGCTGGGTGCGGCCTTCAAACCGCTCTCCGATGATGTGCGCGATTCACCCGCCCTCGACGTGGCGCGGCGGCTGCACGCCGCCGGTGTCGAGGTGACCGTGTTCGACCCGGCCGCGACCAACACGGCCCGGGCGGTCGCACCGCAACTGGTCTTCGCCGCCACCCCGGCCGCCGCCCTGCACGAGGCGGACGTGGTGCTGCACCTGACCGAGTGGCGCGAATTCCGGGAGCTGGACCCGGTTTTCCTGCGCACGGTGGCGCGCGGTCGGGTCATCATCGATGCCCGCAACACTCTCGATCCGGAGCCGTGGCTGGCCGCGGGCTGGGATTTCCGTGCCCTGGGTCGCCTGGTGGAGCCGCGCACCGCGGCGGGGCGTGTGGGCGCTCCCGCCGCGAAGAACTACGCCACACCCGCTGTCGCCGTGCGCGATACGGTCGCGGAACCGGCTCGCGCCCTGACCCCGCCCTCCCCGCTGACCCGCCTGCGCGCCCGCGTCCGCCGCACTGCGTAGCCCCGCCCCCGGGCACCGATCCGCCCGTCCTCCGACACCCGATGCCCGCCCCTCCGGAGGCGGGCATCGTGCTCGGATGGTGATAAGTGGGGTTGCACGGCTTTTGCGGATGATGGGATGACTCGGGCCGAATGACCTGGGTTTTCCGGTCCGCGGTGATCGTTGTGCTGGTGGGGGATTTATGTGGTTCGGGTATGTGATTCGAGCTTCCCGATTTTGGTCCTGAGGGACCGCTTGGCATGTAACTATGTGCCTGTTTTCTGCTGGACTCTGGTTAGGAGTGTTCGTGACTGGGGTGGGGACGGTGGCAGCGCGCACGATCGCATTGATCGGGCTCGTGATGCTGGCTGTCGTCGCACTGCGCGGATACCTTCCGGGGACCGGCGGACCCACCGCACCGCACCCGTCCTCGGCGGTATCGCTGGCTCTCATGCCGGTACTGCTGCTGGTGTCGATGGTGATCCTGGTGGCCGGTGTGATCAACAGTCAGCACCGGCTGCCGCTGGCCATGCCCGAACCCGACCGCGAGAATGTGGTGCGCGGCACGGGATTGCGGCGCATCGGGTTGCTGGTGCTGGTCGCGATCGCGGCCGTCGCGCTGATCGTCACCGCCGTGTTCTCGGTGTACCTGGTGACCCCGAAACATCAGAGCGAGGTCGGCACGCTGCCCACGGCGGCGCCGACCGGGACCGCGCAACCGGTGGAAACCGTTGCCAATCAACCCGATACGATGCCCGCGCCGTCCCTGCAGGGGCTCAGCCTGGTGCTGGTCGGGGTCGGGGCGGGCGTGCTGGTGTTCCTCGCCCTGGCCGGATTGGTCGTGGTGGCAGTGGGTTCCGGGCGTAAGCCCAACCTGCAGCGCACGCTGCTGCCGCAGTCCGCGCCCACCGAGGCGGTGTCGCTGGCCAAGGTGGCGGAGATGGGTCTGGCGGCCATGATCGCGCCGGGCCAGGATCCGCGCACGGCCATCATCGCCTGCTATGTCGCGATGGAACGCGGTCTGGCGACGGCGCGCGAGGTCGCACCGCTGGCCTCGGACACCCCGTCCGAGGTGCTGGCGCGGGCCTTCGACCGCGGCTTCCTGCACGACGCCTCGGCGCGGGAACTGGTGTCGCTGTTCGAGGAAGCCCGGTTCAGTCCGCACTCCATGCTTGAGTGGCAGCGCATGCGGGCCGAGCAGCTGCTGCGCATCGTGCTGGCGGATCTTCAAGGGCAGGCGGCATGAATCGAATCGCGATCGTGGTCGGTGCGCTGATCCTGAGCGTCGTCATCGAGATGGCGACCTTCGGCGATCAGCGCGAGGCGCTGCTGGCGCTGTCGGGTATCCCGGTGGCGGGCGGTCTCGGGCTGCTGCTGTGGTCGCTGGTCGAGCGGACGCGCCGGGCGGCCCCGGCCGATCCGGCCGACAACGACATCGACAACGGTCCGGCCGACATGCTGCGCCGCTGGCAGGCCCGCGCGCAGATGCTGGTCGAACGGTCCGAGGGTTCGCGGGCCGACTGGGACCGGCACCTGCGGCCCTTGCTGGCCAAGGAATTCGAGCTGACCAGCGGGCACCGGATGGCCAAGAACCGGCGCGCGCTGGAGGTGGCGGGACAGCTGCAGTTCGGCCCCGAACTGTGGCGCTGGGTGGACCCGGCCAATTCGGCGCTGCGCGATCAAGCCAATCGCGCACCCGGACGTGAGGCCCTCGACGAAATCCTCCGTCGGCTACAGAACATGTGAGATGAGATGCGAGACATGCGATGACAACACCGATGGACGTGACCATCAAGCGCACCGACGCGGTGCTGCGTGAAGTAGCGCGGGTCGTGGTCGGCAAGCGCGACGAAATGCAGCTGATCATGATCGCGGTGCTGGCCGGCGGCCACATCCTCATCGAGGATCTGCCCGGCCTGGGCAAGACCCTCATCGCGCGGTCCTTCGCCTCGGCGCTCGGGCTGAACTTCACCCGCGTGCAGTTCACCCCCGACCTGCTGCCGGCCGACCTCATCGGCTCCACCATCTACGACATGCATTCGGGCCGTTTCAGTTTCCGGCGCGGCCCGGTGTTCACCAATATGCTGCTGGCCGACGAGGTCAACCGCACCCCGCCCAAAACGCAGGCGGCGCTGCTCGAGGCGATGGCCGAAGGCCAGGTGTCCATCGACGGCGAAACCTTCCCGCTGCCCAATCCTTTCATCGTCTTCGCCACCGACAATCCGATCGAGTACGAGGGCACCTATCCGCTGCCGGAGGCCCAACTCGACCGCTTCGCCATGCAGCTGCGGCTGGGATATCTGTCGGAGAGCGACGAGATGAACATGATCCGCCGCCGCCTCGAACGCGGATCGCAGCCCGCCCAGATCGCCCAGGTGGTGGATGCCGAGGGCCTGCTGGAGATGCGGCAGGCGGTGGAATACGTGACCGTCCACCCCGATGTGGTCGGCTACGTCGTCTCGCTGGCCGCCGCCACCCGCGGTCATCCGCAGGTGGAGGTCGGGGCCAGCCCGCGCGCAGAACTCGATCTGGTCCAGATGGCCCGCGCCCGTGCGCTGCTCAACAATCGCGACTTCGTGGTTCCCGAGGACGTCAAGGCCCTGGCCATTCCCGCCATGGCGCACCGCATCACCCTGCGTCCCGAGATGTGGGTCCGCCGCATCCGCGGCGAGGACGTGATCGCCGAACTGCTGCGCCGCCTGCCGGTGCCGCGCGCCACCGCGTCCTGAGGTACGGATGAAGCATCGCGACACGACTACCACGGTCGAGGCCGAATTGCGCTGGCGGCCCGCACCATTGGTGTTCATGCTGGCCGCGGTGTCGGCGTCCGCGCTGGTGCTGGCGCTGGTTTTGGGCAAGTGGCAGCTGGTGGTGTTCGCCGCGCCCATGCTCGGCGTGCTCACGACCGCGCCACTGCAGCAGTCCCGCACCAGGATTCAGGTCGACGGGGCCGGAGTGCTGCGCTGCTTCGAGACCGAAGAGGTGGTGCTGACCGCGGCCGCCTTCGTTGAGAGCGGCCACGCGCTGCTGCGCCTGCACCCGGAACCCATGAAGAGCATGGAAGTACACGTCGAGGAGACGGTGGACTCCGGGGCCGCGCCCGCCGGGCTGCGGCTGGCGCTGTCCGCGCCACGCTGGGGGCGGTATCCGGTGCCGATGCGGGTCAGCGCGCTGAGCCCGGCCGGGCTGGCGGTCGCCTCGATGCGGTTGCCCGCCGGTGAGCTGTACATCTACCCGATCACCGACCCGCAGCGAATGCGCCTGCCGCGCACCGAACTTCCCGAACGGATGGGCACCCACCTGACGCGGCGGGCCGGGCCCGGCGTCGAGTACGCCGATATCCGCGCCTACACGCCCGGCGATCAGCTGCGCACCGTGAACTGGCCGGTGAGCGCGCGCCGCGGGCAGCTGTTCGTGACCCAGCGCTTCACCAATCGGGCCGCGGATGTTGTTGTGCTGGTGGACACTTCGCTGCAGGCGCCCGGACCGGCGTCGGAGTCGCTGGAGCTGTCGGTGCGTGGCGCGGCACAGGTCGCGCAGTCCGCACTACAAGCCGGTGACCGCACCGCCGTGGTGTGCCTGGGCCGCGCGCCGCGCTGGCTGCGCCCCGATATCGGCCGCCGCCAGTTCTATCGCATCGTCGACACCGTGCTCGAGGTCGGCGACGAACACCTGCTCACCGAGGGCACCCTGGCGCCGCATTCCGCGGTCCCGATCGGCGCGGTGGTGGTGGCGTTCTCCACCCTGCTCGATACCCAATTCGCCTTGGCCCTCATCGATCTGCGCAAGCGCGGGCACGTCGTGGTGGTGGTCGACGTGCTGCGCGGGCCGCCCTTCCACGGCGACCTGAACTCGACCCTGGCCCGCATGTGGCAGTTGGAGCGCACCTCCATGTATCGCGATATGGGCACCGTCGGCGTCGATATCGTGCCGTGGCCCGAGGACACCCGCCTCGACCAGGTGATGCGACTGATCCCCGAACACCGCCGCACCGTTCGGGTGCGCCGATGACTCGATTCCTGGCGGTGCTGTCCGGGCTGCTGCTGACCGCGGCGGTGGCCATCGTGCTGCCGTGGGCTGCGGTGCCCGTCGGCCTCGCGGTGGTGGCGGGCTGGCGGTGGCGGGTGTGCGCGGTGCTCGCCGTGCTGGCGGCCATGGGGGCGCTGGCCTACATCGGTACCGGCGCGCTGGTGGCGGGCGGCATCGGACTGGTGGCGACCACCTATCTACTGAACACGGCCACGGTGTCCGCGCCGGTGGGCGTGGTGCCGACCACCGTGCCCTCGGTGGCGGGCGCCCTGGTGTTCACCGTCGCGGCGGGGGCGGCCACCGTGCTGCCCACCGGACTGACCTGGGTGCCGATTCTCGCGCCCTTCACCGTGATCGTGTTGTACGCCTTGCTGGTTCGCGGGCTGGCCGACGACCGGCCGGGTGCCTGAGGCGAAAATCGCTTCGAATCCGGCTGGGCGGCTGGTTCACTCGCGCGCATGGAAGAAAAACAGTTGGTCAAGACCTCGAAACGATTGTCGAGGCATCTGCGCCATGCGCCCGGGGAGATCGGCCTCACGTTGGACTCGGCGGGCTGGGTCGAGGTGACCGCGCTGCTGTCGGCCCTGGCCGGGCACGGCCGCGCCGTCTCGCGGGCCGAGCTCGACGAGGTGGTGGCGCGGAACAACAAGCGCCGCTTCGAATTCGATGCGACGGGTACCCGGATTCGGGCGAGTCAGGGACACAGTGTCGACGTTGACCTGGAATACGGGGCGAGCACGCCGCCGGATCTGCTCTACCACGGCACCGTTGCCGCGGTCCTGCCCGGGATTTACACCGAAGGGCTGAAGCCCATGCGCCGCCACGACGTCCACCTGTCGGCGGATCTCGACACCGCCGTCAAGGTGGGGTCGCGTCGTGGAAAACCCGTGGTGCTGACCGTGGATGCCGCGGCTATGTACCGCGACGGGCACGTGTTCCGGGTCAGCACCAACGGGGTCTGGCTGGTGGCCGCGGTCCCGCCCGAGTATCTGACGGGGCACTGAATCTCGGGTGGGACGCGGCCACCGGGGCTACTGCAGGGCGGGTGGCATGCGGGTCGGCTTGATCCGGCCGGCATCGATGAGAGCCCGGAATGCCGCGCCCTTGCGCGCACATTCGGCGACCGCACAGCGACGGTGCTGCTGCATGGTGCGATGGGCTTCCTGAAGTCCCAGTGGGTGATCCGGGGCCAGGTGCGACCACTGGGAGGGGTCGCTGCGGGTCAGGGTTAAGGTGTTGTGCTCATTGTTGATTCGTTCGCGGATTCGCTCCACGGAAAGTCTGTCCGGGTCCTGGTGGGGGTGGTGCAGACTCATGATGGCAATCGTCATGATCACGAGCGTTGCTAGAGTTGCCGTGAACACTTGCCAGGCGGCCATTGGCTCACCTTCTCCATGTCTATCGGTTGTAGTCAGCTAGTTATTCAGTTGGTTAGCTAGATATTCACCGTATGCCTGAAGACGTTACGCCTCCAGCGCGTCCTGGGTCAGAAACAATCGAATTTCGGCCGCTTTCAGCAACTTCCCCGCTCGTTCCGCCCCATGGCACGCTGAAAGTTTGCGACCATTTCGATGTGACGGACGGTCAGGCTCAACTGCGCTCCATCACCAGCGCGGCACTCCTCGTCGAATTCGCGGTCGCGCGCGGGCTCGGCATGCCCGATCTCCTGCGCCACACCGGGATTCGGGATCGGGATCTCTTGGATTCCACCGCGGAGATCACCCTCGCGCAGGAGTTGTCCCTGATGCGCAATGTGGTGGCCGGGGTCGGCGACGAGCCCGGTATGGGGCTTATGGCCGGATTGCTGTGCCACCCACCGAGTCTCGGCGTGCTCGGCTTCGCCTTGATGAGCTGTTCCACCGTGCGCGACGCCGTGGAATTGGCGCTGCGCTACACCGACCTGTCCTTCACCGTCGCGCGTCACCACCTGGTCATCACCGGCGACGATGTCTCCATCGTGCGCGACGACAGCGGTGTGCCACCGGAGATCCGGCGCTTCGCGGTGGAACGGGATGTGGCCGCCATCTGGACCATTCAGCAGGACGTCATGCCCATGCGTCCGCCCATCACCCGGGTCGCGGTCGCATTCTCGCCGCATCCGGTCTACGAGATGTTCGGGGCCATGCTCGGGGTCGAGGAGGTCGTGTTCAACGCCCCGCGCTCGGTTGTCACCGGACCGTCCAGTATTCAGAATCTGCAACTGCCACAGGCGAATACGGCCACGGCGCGCTTCTACGAGCAGCAGTGCGCGGAACTCATGCAGCGCCGCAAGCGCCGCCGGGGGATCAGCGGGCAGGTGCGTCAGCTGCTGATCGCCAGGGGCGGCATAGCGGACCAATCACGCATAGCCGCCGAATTGGACCTCAGCGTGCGAACTCTGCGCCGCCGCCTCGCCGACGAGGGCACTACTTTCCGCGAACTCTCCACGGAGACCGTCGGTCTGCTCGCCGAGGAACTGCTCGTGGCCGGAATGACGGTGGAACAGGCCGCAATCCGTCTTGGCTACGGCAGTGTCTCGGCGTTCACTTCCGCTTTCCGGTCATGGAAGGGCCAGTCGCCCGGTTTGTTCGCGCGGGAGAACCGCGGCCGAGTGTCGGTACGGGTGTGAAGCTCTCGCTATGAGTCAGCGCCCGAGCGCCGCCGCGAGCTCCGCATTCGTCGGTTCGATGAGCACGGTCCCGTCCGGCAGCACGATCACCGGAATGTTCTTGCGCCCGCCCGCGATCTCGACAGCCCGCTCCCGCGCCGCGTCATCCTGCTCCACATCGACCTCGGTGAACGCCACCCCGTTCTCCTTGAACCACACCTTCGCCCGCCTGCAGTCCCCACACCAGTCGGCTCCGTACAGCACGATGTCGTCCATACCCCGACTCTGCCACCGCCCCCATTCCCTGCACCGACCGACCACCCCGAGAACCCACATACCCAGGTCACAGCTACCACAGAGTTCGATTACCTCCCACCCCTAGGGTTCCCCCATGGCCTACCTCCACCGCATCACCCTCGACCCCACCGTCTGCAACGGCACCCCCACCATCGAGGGCACCCGCTACCCCACCGCCCTCCTCGTCGACCTCCTCCGCGCAGGCCTGACCCCCACCGAACTCCTCACCGACTGCCCCGCCCTGACGCGCGAAGACCTCATCGCCGCGATGCTCTACCAAACAAGATCAGGGAGCTCTCAGTGCGGAAATCTGTCCGATTTCCCGCAGTGAGAACTCCCTGATCTTGGAGCTTGGGGGTTACGAGTGCGTGAGCACCACGTCCGCCAGGACGGGGGCGTCGTCGCGCTCGACGACGGTCACGGCAATGACGAGTTCGCCGTCCTGCTGCCAGATTCGGCTGCGGAGGGTCTCGCCGGGGTACATGACACCGGCGAAGCGGGCTCGGAAACCCTTGACGCGGGCGACATCCGAGGACAGCACGGTGTCGGTGGCGGTCTTCAGCACCAGGCCGTAGGTGCACAGGCCGTGCAGGATGGGGTTGGGGAAGCCGGCGTTGCGGGCGAATTCGGGGTCCGAGTGCAGCGGGTTGCGGTCGCCGCACATGCGGTAGAGCAGGGCCTGCTGGGGCAGCGTGGGGGTGAGGACCTCGAAATCCGGTGCGCGGTCGGGGAGTTCGGTCTTGGCGCTGGGGCCGCGCTCGCCGCCGAAGCCGCCCTCGCCCTTGGCGAAGATGGAGGAGCGGGAGGTCCACAGGAGTTCGCCGTCGGAGCCGACGGCGGTGTCCTCACGCCAGACGACGGCATTGCTGCCCTTGTCCCAGATCTCGGTGATGCGTCCCGAGATGGAACCCTTGCCCGAGGCCGGGATCGGGCGGTGCACGATGGTTTCCTGGCTGCCGTGCACGACCTTGGCCAAGTCGATGTCGATGCCGTCGAACTTCACCTTGGGCGGCTCGGTCTCGTGGAAGGACGGCGCGACGGTCGCGAAGGACGGCAGCACGGCGGGCTCGCGGTCGTCGACGTAGCGCAGTTCGGCCGCGTCGGTCCAGCGGTTGCCCGCGCCGAGCGCCAGGTTGTAGGTCTGCACATCGCCGGCGGACCAGCTGAATTCGCGCGCGGGGATCTGCGCGCCGAGCGCGACACTCAAATCGATGGGCATGAAAATTTCTCCTCGTCCTCGCGTCCGATGGTCCGGCGCGGCTCGTCTCCCCGCAAGCTCCCGCTCCGCTGACCGGGTAGCGCGTCGGTGGCGCCGCGGGTAGCGCATCGGTGGGCGCTGAAAGTCTGGTCCCGGTCCCGCCGCGAAAGAGCGTTCGTCGGCGGTCCGGGCGTTCAGTTGTGTTTTCCCGCGCCCTGCCGGGATAGAGCGGTACGACAGGGCATTGCGGGTGGGTTGGGCGCGGACTCGACGTGACCCGACTCGCGCCCAACCCGATCCTGAACCGGGTTGGGACGGTTCAGGACGCCTGGTCGGCCGTGGCCGGTGCGCTCTGCTTCGCCTTGGCGGCGGCGTCGAGGGCGGCCAGATAGCCGAAGGTGATCGCGGGTCCGATGGTCGCGCCGGGACCGGCGTAGGTGTGGCCCATGACGGGGGAAGAGGTATTGCCCGCCGCGTAGAGACCCTCGATGACGGTCCCGTCCTCGCGCAGCACGCGGGCGTCGTTGTCGGTGATCAGACCGCCCTTGGTGCCCAGGTCGCCGGGGACCATCTTCACCGCGTAGAACGGCCCGACCTCGAGCTTGTTGAGGCACGGGTTCGGCTTGATGGTCTGGTCGCCGTAGTAGCGGTCGTAAGCGCTGTCGCCACGGTTGAAATCGAGGTCCTTGCCATCCGCCACGAACCCGTTGAAGCGCTCGATGGTGGCGGCCAGCTTGTCGGCCGGAACACCGATCTTCTCGGCCAATTCGGCCACCGTCGGGGCGACGACGATCAGGTCGTTTTCCATCCAGCGGGACGGAATCCGCTGGCCAGGCTGCAATCCGGCGAAGATGTACCGGGACCGGTAGCGCTGATCGAACACCAGCCAGCACGGCACGTTCTCGCCCGGACCTTCACCCTGCCCGTATTCGCCGCCGTACATGGTGTGCACTGCCTCGACGTAAGGAGCGGACTCATTACCGAATCGCTGACCTTGCGTGTTGATCATGATGGAGCCGGGCAGATTTCGCTCGGCGAGGCAGAACCAGGGCTTGCCTTCGCCGCGGAAGGTGGTCGGACCCCACCAGGCGTCGTCCATGAACGAGATATCCGCGCCCGCCTCGATGCCCGCCCGGATGCCGTCGCCGGTATTGGCGGCCGCGCCCGTGGTCCACTCGGTGGTGATGGGCTCGCGCTGGTACTTGTGCCGCATGTCGGCGTTGTGCTCGAAGCCGCCGCTGGCCAGGATCACGCCGTGCTTGGCGGTGAAGCGGACGGTCTCGCCGTTCTGCTCGGCGTCGACACCGGTGACCACACCGTTCTCGATCACCAGTCCGGTGAGCGGAGTGTTCAGCAGCACCGGCACATTCGCGTCCAGCAGGCCCTTGCGCAGACCCGCGATGATGGCCTGGCCCATGCCGACCAGCGCCTTGCCGGTGACCTTGCCCCACGCCCAACGGGTGCCGACGCGCAGCACGCGCGCGATGCCGACCGGGTGGCGGCGAATCAGGTTGAGCTTCTTGTAGTCCGCCTGCATGACGACCACGTTCAGCGGAGCCTTGGAGTAGGCGGGCTCCAGGTTGAACCGTTCCGCGCCCAGCACCTTCAGGTTGAACGGCTTGGGCTCGCAGCTGCGGCCGTCCGCCTTGCCGCCCGGTGCTTCCGGGTAGTAGTCGGAGTAGCCGGGTACCCAGCACATCTTCAGCGCGGAGTGGTCGAGCACGTAGTCGAAGGCTTCCGCGCCGCGATCGATGTAGGTATCGATCTTCTCCTTGGGCACCACGTCGCCGATGATGCTGTAGAGGTAGGTCCGCGCCTCGTCGAGGTCGTTGCCCTTGCCCGCGGCCTTGAGCACCTTGTTTCCGGGAATCCAGACGCCACCGCCCGAACGCGCGGTAGAACCGCCGTAATGAGCGGCTTTTTCGATGAGCACCGTGCGCAGACCGTGGTGCGCAGCGGTGAGGGCGGCGGACATCCCGGCGGCACCACTGCCGACCACCACCACGTCGTAATCCCGATCAGTCATGTAGAACACGTTATAGAATCAATCCTGGTTTGGTCTATGTTGGTCTGGCAGATGGGACTGCTGAAGCGATGTTCTTCACAAAAACTCGTTTCAATTTCTAGTCTCGTAACCACTGGGCCACCGGCCGGTACCCCCGATGGAAGGAACACAGCGTGCTGACCGACGCGCTACGCAAGGAACTCGCGGACGAACTCGCTGCGGCGGAGCGGACGCGGCTGCCCATCGACCCGCTGGCCGCGCGCTACCCCGAGATCGACGTGGTCGACGCCTACGAGATCCAGCTCATCAACATGCGCCAGCGCTTCGACGGCGGGGCGAAGGTGGTCGGCCACAAGGTGGGCCTGTCCTCCAAAGCCATGCAGCAGATGATGGGCGTGGACGAACCCGACTACGGGCATCTGCTCGCGGAAATGGAAGTGTTCGAAGACGTTCCGGTCGACACGTCCAAGTACCTGTTCCCGCGCGTCGAGGTCGAGGTCGGCTTCATCCTGGGCGCGGACCTGCCGGGCGAGGACTGCACCGAGGAGGACGTGCGCAAGGCCACCGTCGCCTACGCGCCCTCGATCGAGCTCATCGACACCCGCATCAAGGACTGGAAGATCGCCCTGTGCGACACCATCGCCGACAATGCGTCCTCCGCCGGATACGTACTCGGCAAGCAGCGGGTTTCCCCGGATCAGTTGGACATCAAGAACATTGATGCCGTGCTGACCCGCAATGGCGAGGTCATCGCCGAGGGCCGCTCGGATGCCGTGCTCGGTGATCCGACCATCGCGGTGGCGTGGCTGGCGCGCAAGGTCGCCCAGTTCGGTGTGCGGTTGAAGGCGGGCGACATCGTGCTGCCCGGCTCCTGCACCCGCGCCATCGACGCCCGCCCGGGCGACGAGTTCATCGCCGAGTTCGCTGGACTCGGTTCCGTCCATTTGGGTTTCGCGTAAGCGACCCGAGCGATACACATCTTCACCGAGTAGGAGAAAGCCGTGACTGGAAGCAAAGTCACCGCCGCGATCGTCGGGTCCGGCAATATCAGCACCGATCTGCTCTACAAGCTGCTGCGTTCGGACAAGATCGAGCCGCGCTGGATGATCGGCATCGACCCGGATTCCGAGGGGCTCAAGCGGGCTCGCGGCCTGGGCCTGGAGACCTCCGCCGAGGGCGCGGACTGGCTGCTGGCACTGCCGGAGAAGCCGGACCTGCTGTTCGAGGCGACGTCCGCGTACGTGCACCGGGCCTACGCGCCCAAGTACGCCGAGGCGGGCATTCGTGCCATCGACCTCACTCCCGCCGCCGTCGGCCCGGCCGTGATTCCGCCGGTCAACCTCGACTCGCTGCGTGACGAGATGAACGTCAACATGATCACCTGCGGTGGCCAGGCGACGATTCCGATGGTGCACGCGGTTTCTCGCGTCGTGCCCGTCGAGTACGCCGAGATCGTGGCGTCGGTGTCGTCCGTGTCGGCCGGTCCCGGTACGCGCGCCAACATCGACGAGTTCACCAAGACCACCTCCGCCGGTGTCGAGACCATCGGTGGGGCGAAGCGCGGCAAGGCGATCATCATCCTGAACCCGGCCGAGCCGCCGATGATCATGCGCGACACCATCTTCTGCGCGATCCCGGAAGACGCCGACCGCGACGCCATCACCGAATCCGTGCACCGCATGGAGAAGGCGATCCAGCAGTACGTGCCCGGCTACCGGTTGCTCAACGAGCCGCAGTTCGACGAGCCGTCGCTGGTTTCCGGTGGCATGGCGAAGGTTTCGATCTTCGTCGAGGTCGAGGGCGCGGGCGACTTCCTGCCGCCGTACTCCGGCAACCTCGACATCATGACCGCGGCCGCCACCCAGGTGGGCAATGTGCTGGCCGATCAGATCCTCTCGGCTCGGGTGTAAGGAGAACCGATAATGACCAATCCCAATGTCCCCAAGCCGTTCTCGGCCGACCTCGACATCCGCGTCACCGACACCAGCCTGCGTGACGGCTCGCACCACAAGCGCCACCAGTTCACCGTGCAGGAGGTGCGCGACATCGTCGGCGCGCTCGACGCCTCCGGTGTGCCGGTCCTGGAAGTCACCCACGGTGACGGCCTCGGCGGTTCCTCGTTCAACTACGGTTTCTCGAAAACCCCTGAGCAGGAACTGATCAAGGCCGCCGCGGAGACCGCCAAGCAGGCCAAGATCGCCTTCCTCATGCTGCCGGGCGTCGGCGTCAAGGAAGACATCAAGATCTCGCAGGACAACGGTGCGTCCATCTGCCGCATCGCCACCCACTGCACCGAGGCCGACGTCTCCATCCAGCACTTCAACATGGCCCGCGACCTCGGCCTCGAGACCGTCGGCTTCCTGATGATGGCCCACTCCACCACCCCGGAGAAGCTGGCCAAGCAGGCCCGCATCATGGCCGACGCGGGCTGCCAGTGCGTCTACGTCGTCGACTCCGCCGGCGCCCTGGTCCTCGACCAGGTCACCGACCGCGTCTCCGCCCTCGTCGCCGAACTCGGCAACGACGCCCAGGTCGGCTTCCACGGCCACGAGAACCTCGGCCTCGCCGTCGCCAACTCCGTGTACGCGGTCCGCGCGGGCGCGACCCAAATCGACGGCAGCGCACGCCGTTTCGGCGCGGGCGCAGGCAACCTCCCCGTCGAAGCCTTCATCGGCGTCTGCGACAAGCTCGGCATCAAGACCGGCGTCGACTTCTTCGCGGTGACGGATGCCGCCGAAGACGTTGTCCGCCCGGCCATGCCGAGCGAATGCCTCCTCGACCGCCAGGCCCTCATGATGGGTTACGCGGGCGTCTACTCGTCGTTCCTCCGCCACGCCGAGCGCCAGGCGGAACGCTACGGCGTCTCGGCAGCCGAAATGCTCGTCCGCGCCGGCCAGCGCAAGCTGGTCGGCGGCCAGGAAGACCAACTCATCGACATCGCCCTGGAACTCCAGCGCGAAAAGGAAAAGTCAGCCGCCAACGCCTGACCCGTATCCCCTCACTGGGCCGCAACCAACTCCGGTTGCGGCCCAGCGTCGTTCAATGCTCGGTCAGGAAGCCTTGCGGTGTCGGTACTCTTCGACGGCCGCGAGCAATACCGAGATCGGAACCGTATCGGTCCCGCTCCCGAGGCTTGCCACAGCTGCCTCGATTGCCTCCCTCAGCCACGCCCCGGTGCTGATGCCTCGCGAGCGAGCCTCAGCTCGCGCCGCTTCGAGGACCGGCACCGGGAGTCGGACGCTGTAACCGGCCAACGCAGCAGGCTCCGGCTCGGAGACATATTCGATCGTCCCGGCCGCCTCGGCCGCGGCAATCTCGGGATCAGCGCCATGGGTGTCGTAGTGCTCACTGGGATCTCCCATATGGCCGAATGTATCACGATTGAAATACAATTCAACGGTTCGGGGCACCATGCAGCCGTGCGGGTCGGTTTCGAGTCGTGGATCGCGACCTTGATGCATCTAGCCTGATATCATTGATTCACGTTTGTATATCTGGAGGTGGCTCATGGCTCGGACTGTGATCGACCTGGACGATCAGTTGGTCGCCGATGCGTCCAAGGCACTCGGGACAACGACGAAGAAGGACACCGTGAATGCGGCCCTTCGGGAAATTCTCGAGATACGCCGCCGCGCGGTCGCGCTGACGCGGCTACAAGAGTTGGTCGCCGACGGGGCGATCGACGTGGAGATATTCGAGGACAAGCGGAACTATCGCCGATGAACGGCGCGCAGTTCCTCATCGACACCAGCGCCTTGGTCCCGCTGTTGCGTCAGGAACCGGAGGGTGTGGTGTGGCAGCGTGTCGCCGCCGCCGGGCTGATCGCAATCTGCCCGATCACCGAACTCGAGTTCTTCTACAGCGCGCGTTCGACTGCCGATCGTGAGGCGCTGATCGAGCAGATCCGAATTCTGTTCGGCTGGGAGCCGGTCGACGATCGCGCATACCAGCGGGCATGGGAAGTGCAGGCAGAGTTGACGAGTCGAGGGCAGCACCGCAGCGCAGGGCCGGTGGACCTCGTAGTCGCGGCCACCGCCGAATTGCGGGGCCTGACCTTGCTGCACCGCGACCGCGACTTCGATTGCATCGCAGCGATAACCGGCCAACCACATCGTCGCCTCGGAACGCCCTGACTTCGTCAGTGTCCGGGCGGGCGGGGGAGCGGACGCACGAAGTGTCTTGATGTGTATACGTGCGGATAAAAAGACGAGACTTCGGGCCATTCAGAGTCTTGTTGGAGGTGCCTAACGTAGTCATTGTTCGGTTCGAGGGACGGGCCGAGGGACTGCTTCTGGGAGATGAAGACGATGCGTGCGGTGATTCAGAAGAGCTTTGGTGGGCCTGAGGTTCTCGAGGTTGTGGAGGTTGAGAAGCCGGAGTTGTTGTCGGGGGAGGTGCTGGTTCGGGTTAAGGCCAGTGCGGTGAATCCTGTTGATATTGCGGTTCGTTCGGGGGCGTTCCCGTTGCTGGGGCAGCCGCCGTTCGGGGTTGGGTGGGATATCTCGGGTGTGGTCGAGGAGACCGGGCCCGGGGCGCGGTACGAGGTGGGGGAAGAGGTTTACGGGATGCCGTTCTTCCCGCGAGCCGCAACGGGTTACGCCGAGTATGTGGCGGTGCCGTCGCGGCAGCTGGCACGGAAGCCGAAGTCGCTGAACCACGTTGAGGCGGCGGCGTTGCCGCTGGCGGTGCTGACCGCGTGGCAGGGGCTGGTCGACAAGGCCGGGGTCAAGCAAGGGGATCGGGTGCTGATTCACCGGGCTGCCGGTGGGGTCGGGCATCTGGCCGTCCAGATCGCAAAGGCCAAGGGTGCGTATGTGATCGCGCTGGCCAGTGCGGGCAAGCATGACTACGTGAAGAGCCTCGGTGCCGATGAGGTGATCGATTATCGGACAACCGATTTCACCGAGGCCGTCAAGGATGTCGACATCGTGTTCGACTCCGTTGCCGATGGGGCGCGGTCGCTTTCGGTGTTGAAGCCCGGTGGGGTGTTGGTGACGATTCTCGAGCACCCGAGCGCTGAGCTGGAGAAGACCGTGAAGGAGTCGGGTCGCCGGTTCGCCGGTGTCTCGGTGGAGCCGGATTACTGGGCGCTCGAGCAGATCGCGGAATTGGTGGACGCCGGGAAGATTCGGCCGACCATTGCCGAGACGCTGCCGTTGGAGGAGGCGGGGAAGGCGCACGAGATCGTGGCTTCGGGGCAGACCGTGGGCAAGGTTGTGCTCACCGTCGCGTGAGGTGCGGGCGAATAATCGGGGCGGGATCCGGGTTGTATCGCGCGGGTCGGCGGTTGAAGGAGAGCGGGCATGGATGTGCTGAGTGAGGCGTTGGCCTCGATGCGGACGGGTGCGCCGAATTCGGTGCGCACCGATGGCCGGGCACCCTGGGGACTGCAGCTGCCGTCGACCGCGGGTGCCGGATTCCATGTGGTGCTGCACGGCACCTGCTGGTTCTATCCCTCCGAGGATCCGGCCCAGGCAATCGCCATGAGCCCCGGTGACGTGGTGTTCGTGCGGGACGGGTCGGGCCACATCCTCGCCGACCACCCGGACACCACGCCGGAGATCCCGCGGCCCGAGCAGTACGTTCATCTCCCGCCGGTGGGGGTGCTGCAACTCGGCGGGGACGGTCCCGCCACCAGCCTGCTGTGCGGGAACTATCACCTCGACGGGCAGCGCCCGCATCCACTGCTGCGGCAACTGCCCGACGTGATCTACCTGCCCGCCCGGCACGGCCGTCACCCGGAACTGGCCGCCGCGATCCACCTGCTCGGAGCGGAGCTCGACAATCCGCGCATCGGCTCGCACGGCATCGTGCCCGCGCTGATCGATTCGTTGCTGCTCTACATCCTGCGCGCCTGGATCGAGGAGCAGCCGCAGTCGGAAGCCGTGGGATGGGCTGCGGCCCTGCGTGATCCGGCGGTCGCCCCGGCCCTGGCCGCCATGCACGACGACCCGGCCGCACCCTGGACCGTGCAATCGCTGGCCGACCATTCCGGCCTGTCGCGGGCTGCGTTCGCCCGCAAGTTCAATGCCATGGTCGGCGAACCGCCCCTGGCCTACTTGACTCGCTGGCGGTTGACCACCGCCGCGCAGCTGCTCCGCGAGGACGATCTGGCCATCGAAAAGGTGGCCGCGCGAGCGGGTTACAGCTCCGAGTTCGCCTTCGGCAAGGCGTTCAAGCGCGAATACGGCCTGGCCCCTGGCCAATACCGGCGGCAGGCCAAAGCCGCCGCCTGACTTTGTACACAGGCGGAAAGGCCCCTGTGGATGAATTCCACAGGGGCCTTTCGCTTATCGCCTGGGTTCTGGAGGAACCCGCCTCACAGCCACGTATCGAGCGTCGTGGTCGTGAGGAAGTGTTCGAGGTCCGCGCGCCAGGGCGCGGGCGTGGTCTTCTCCGGTTCGATGGCCGTGTATTGGCCTCGATAGAAGAGCAGCGGCCTGCCGGAGTCGGTGGACTCCGACAGGGCCTGGACACGACCGATCACGATGTAGTGATCGCCGCCGTCGAGCACGTTGTCCACAGTGCACTGGATCGTGGCCAACGCGCCGTCGAGCACCGGGAGCCCCAGTTCCGAGGTGTGCCAGTCGATTCCGGCGAACTTGTCGGGTTCGCGGGAGCCGAAGCGGGCGCACACCGGCTGTTGTTCCTCGGCGAGCATGTTCACGGCGAAAGAGCCGTTGCGTTCGATCGCCGCCCAGGAGCGGGACTCCTTGGTGGGGCAGAACAGCACCAGCGGCGGATCGAGGGACAGGGCCGCGAAGGACTGGCACGCGAAGCCGATCGGCTCACGCGCGTCACCCTCGCCGTCGAAGGTGGTGATGACGGTGATGCCGGTGCAGAACTGCCCCAGCACATTCCGGAACTGCCGCCCGTCGATGACGGGTTGTGCGTCGGTGGTCATACCCCTGTCCGTTCTCGCTACTTGAATCCGACGGTGAAGTCGTGACCCCACAGGCTGACCGCGGTGGATTCCCGCGGCACATAGGTGTGGTCGTCGACTTCCAGTCCCTCGCAGCCGAATTCGATATCGAATCCGCCCGGTGTCTTCATGTAGAAGGAGAGCATCTTGTCATTGATGTGTCGACCCAGCGTGGCCGACATCTTGACCTTCTTGCGATTGGCGCGATCCAGGCAGAGGCCGACATCGTCGGAGTTCTCCACCTCGACCATCAGGTGCACGATGCCGGTCGGGTTGGGCAGCGGCAGGAACGCCAGCGCGTGGTGGCGCGGGTTGCAGCCGTAGAAGCGCAGCCAGGCCGGGTCGCCGTCGGCGGGACGGCCCACCATCTGCGGGGGCAGACGCATGGAGTCACGCAGCCGGAAGCCCAGCACGTCCTGGTAGAACGCCTGCGCCGCAGCATCATCCGTGCAGGTGAGGACGACATGGCCCAGACCCTGCTCGGCGGTCACGAACTTGTGGCCGTACGGGCTCACGAAGCGGCGGCCCAGGTACTGCGCGCCGTAGTACGCCTCGAGGGTGTTGCCGCCCGGATCCTGGAACCGGATCATGCCCTCGACGCGACGCTCGGCGAGCTCTTCCTTGCTGCCCTCGGTGAAGGCGACCCCGGCCTTGGCCAGGGTCTCGCGCAGCGACTGCATGCTGCGGGCGTCGGTGACCTCCCAGCCCGAAGCCTGCAGGCGGTCGTGCTCACCCGGGACGATGACCAGTCGCGCGGCGTAATCGTCCATGCGCAGGTAGAGCGCGTCCGGGTTGAGTCCGGAGCCCTCCATCATGCCGAGCACCTTGAGCCCGTATTCGCGCCAGGCCGCCATATCGGTGGCCTCGATGCGCATATACCCGAGCGCCTTGATCATGCTTACTTCTCCTTGACGCCGAGCAGGAAGTCGGTTGCCAGGCGGTTGAATTCGTCGAACTTCTCCAGCTGTGCCCAGTGTCCACAGCCGCCGAAGACATGCAACTGCACGCGCGGGACCATCTTCAAGGCCACGAGCGCGCCGTCGATCGGGTTCACCCGGTCTTCGCGGCCCCAGATCATGAGGACCGGCTGGCGCAGCTTGAACGCGTCGCGCCAGATCATGCCCTTGGCGAAATCCGGTCCGGCGAACGACTTGCCCATGGCACGGGTCGCGGCCAGCGACTCCGGCTGGCTGGCCGAGGCGAAACGCTCCTCGACGAGTTCCGGCGTGATCAGCTTCTGGTCGAAGACCATGATCCGCAGGAACGCCTCCAGGTTCTCCTTCGTGGGTTCGAAGTTGAACTTGGACAGCAGCTTCACGCCCTCGGTGGGGTCCGGCGCGAACAGGTTGGTGGACAGGCCGCCGGGGCCCATCAGCACCAGCTTGCCCGCGCGGTCCGGGTAGTCCAGCGCGAAGCGGGTGGCCGCGCCGCCGCCGAGCGAATTGCCCAGCAGGTGCACGCGATCGGTGATCTCGAGGTGATCGAGCAGATCCTTCAGCGCCGAGGCCGAGTGCACGAAGTACTGCGGGTGCTCGGTCGGCTTGTCCGACTGCCCGAAGCCGGGCTGGTCCACGGCCAGGACGTGAAAGTCCTTGGCCAGCACCGGAATGTTCTTGGCGAAGTTGGACCAGGATGATGCGCCCGGGCCGCCGCCGTGCAGCAGCACGATGGTGGGGCCGTTGCCGACGCCCGCCTCGTGGTAGTGCAGCTTGAGGTCCGGTCGCACCTGCGCGTAGCGCGAGGTGGATTCGAAGGTGATTTCTTCCACAGCAGTCATGGATTACACCATCGTGTCGGTGATCGGGAGCCCGAACGCGTGCGTGCCGTACATGACGTAGGCGCGCTCGGCGTCATTGGCCGCGTGCACCCGACCGGCGTGCGCGTCACGCCAGAAGCGCTGCAGCGGAGTGCCGTTGGCCAGGGCGGTGGCGCCCGACGCCTCGAACAGCTTGTCGATCGACGCGACGGCGCGGCCGGTGGCGCGCACCTGGTCACGACGGGCGCGGGCGCGCACGTCGAACGGCACGTCCTCGCCGCGCAGCAGGTAGGCGTACTCGTCGGCGACATTGCCCGAGAGCTGACGCCAGGCGGCGTCGATGTCACTGGCGGCCTCGGCGATACGCACCTTGCCGAACGGGTCGTCCTTGGCCTTCTCGCCCGCGTACGCGGCGCGCACGCGCTTGCCCTGGTGCTCGACGTGGGCTTCGTAAGCGCCGTAGGCCATTCCGACGATCGGGGTCGAGATGGTGGTGGGGTGGATGGTGCCCCACGGCATCTTGTACACCGGATCGGTGTTCTGCTCCAGGCCCGGAGCCGTCAGCTCGCTCATGGCGCGGAAGCTGAGGAAGCGGTGCCGGGGCACGTAGACGTTCTCGACCACGATGGTGTTGGAGCCGGTGCCCTTGAGGCCGACCACGTTCCACACATCGTTGATGGTGTACTCGCTGCGCGGGATCAGGAACGAGCCGAAGTCCACCGGCTTGCCGTTCTTGATCACCGGTCCGCCGACGACCACCCAGTCCGCGTGGCCCGAGCCCGAAGACCAAGCCCAGGAACCGTTCACGGTGTAGCCCTCGCCGTCCTCGGTCACCACGCCCGCGCCCATGGGCGCGTAGGAGGAGGAGATCCGGACGTCGGTGTTCTCGCCCCAGACCTCTTCCTGCGCGCGCTGATCGAACAGCGCCAGGTGCCAGTTGTGGACGCCGATGATGCCCGCGACCCAGCCGGTGGAACCACACGCGCTGGCGATCTTGCGGACGGTGTCGTAGAAGACGACGGGATCGGCCGCGTAGCCGCCCCACTGCTTGGGCTGAAGCAGCTTGAAGAATCCGGCGGCCTCGAGTTCCTTGATGGACTCCTCGGGGATCTGGCGCAGATCCTCGGCCTGCTGGGCGCGTTCACGCAGGGTGGGCAGCAGCGCCTCGACCCGCTCAACTACTTCTTGCGTCATCTCGCCAGTTGCTCCTGCCTGGTAAGCGGTCTTCGTGTGCCCCTGAGAGTAGAACACGTTCTTATTCCTGTCGAGAACGTGGTGCTGAGGCGGCTTTGGACGACCCTATCCAGGTAGTTGGTCCTATCGCTGGATAACTGCCAGCCAATTTTGTAACGTGTTCTAGTACATCCATAGGAGGATCAACGATGGCGACATCCCCCCAGGGGCCCCGCGGGAAGGTCCGCGAGATCGACGTGGGCTCGATGCCCACCCGGTTCGCGAGGGGCTGGCACTGCCTGGGCCTTGCCAAGGACTTCCGCGACGGCAAGCCGCACGCGGTCAATGTATTCGGCACCAAGCTGGTTGTTTTCATGAACAGCCAGGACGAGCTGAAGGTGCTGGACTCCTACTGCCGCCATCTGGGTGGCGACCTCTCCATGGGTGAGGTCAAGGGCGATTCCATCGCGTGCCCGTTCCACGACTGGCGCTGGGGCGGCGACGGCAAGTGCACCGGCATTCCCTACGCGAAGCGCGTGCCCCCGCTGGCCCGCACCCGCGCCTGGACCACGCTCGAGCGCAACGGACAGCTGTTCGTCTGGCACGACCACGAGGGCAACCCGCCGCCGGACGAGGTGACGATCCCTTACATCGAGGGGCCCTTCACCAATGCCGACGGCACTCCCTCGGAGGCGCTGAACGACGGCTGGACCGAATGGACCTGGCACTCGCTGCTGATCGAGGGCGCCAACTGCCGCGAGATCATCGACAACGTCGTGGATATGGCGCACTTCTTCTATATCCACTACGCCTTCCCGACGTACTTCAAGAACGTCCTCGAGGGCCACGTCGCGACGCAGTACCTCAAGACCGCGGGCCGCCCCGATATCGGGCAGGCCGCCGAGGCGGGCATCGATGTGACGCTCGAATCCGAGGCGTCGTACTTCGGGCCGTCGTACATGATCAACCCGCTGCTCAATATCTACAGCGGCTTCCAGGTCAAGACGGTCCTGATCAACTGCCACTACCCGGTCACGCAGAACTCCTTCATGCTGCAGTGGGGTGTCGCGCTGGAGAAGCCGAAGGGGCTGCCCGAAGAGCAGGCCCAGGCCTTCGCCGCCAAGATGACCGAGGGCGTGTCCGAGGGCTTCCTGCAGGACGTCGAGATCTGGAAGCACAAGTCCAAGATCGACAACCCGCTGCTGACCGAGGAAGACGGGCCGGTCTACCAGCTGCGTCGCTGGTATGACCAGTTCTACGTGGACGTCGCCGATATCGACCCGAAGTCGGTGCAGCGCTTCGAATTCGAGATCGACACCACCAAGGCCGTCGAATCCTGGACCGCCGAGGTCGAGGAGAACCTGCGCAAGAAGCGTGAAGCCAAGGAAGCCGAAGCGGCCGTGGCCGACGCGGCGTCCTCGGAGGAGGCGGGAGTCTGATGACCAGCTGGGCGAAGGCACCGGATTTCGCGGACCGTCCGGAACAGCGTGACCAGGTGCGCGCCCAGACGGTCCTGGACAAAGAGCACTACATGGAAGCCGGCATGACACCGATCGCGTGTCAGACCTGCGGGAACCAAGTGCTCGTGCGCAAGCACTCCAGCAACCAGAAAACCGTGCAGTGGCAGTCGGATCCGGCCGCCCGCTGCCCGGTGTTCCAGAAACTGGCCGAGAACGGGCCCATTATGGGCAAACCCGACTCGTGCCCGAACCTCGAGAAGACCATCGAGCACGCCGTGGCCGAAGGTCTCCTCGAAGTCGACCAGTAGCTAATCCAGCCGGAAATCGGCGAAATCGAAACCGGGGGAGACCACGCAGCTCACCAGGCTGTAGTGGTCTCCCGCCGGTTTGGCGGCCTGGCTCACCCCACCGGGGACCACCGCCGAGGGGCGCTGCCCCTGCTCGACATCGGGACCGAGGACGATCTCCTCACCCCCGATGTTCAGCAGCAGCGGCCCACCTCGATGCCAGAACCAGATCTCATCCGACGCCACGGTATGCGGCGCAGACTTCTCACCCGCCAGCAGCAGGTAATAGATAGCCGTCCCACTGCTCCTCGGTCCCGCATACCCCTCCGGCTCGAATTCCACTCCGCTACGCCAGGTTTCCCGAAACCACCCACCCTCGGGATGCGGCTCCAGATCCAACTCCACGGCCAACTTCGGACGATCGTCACGCGGCTCAGAGGCGCTCATACACCCACTGTATTGCCCGCCGCGCGGGCACACCGCTCAGCACGGTCGTCAGGCACACCGACCTGCCGCCCGCCGCGCGGCTCCACGGAGCCCACTCTCGGCCGTACCGCGAGACAACCCTGGCATCTCGCCGCGCCTGCACAGTAAAAATGCCGGGGCACACCGGAACTCGGTAGATGGCGGTGCCGTCTGCCAGCCGCACGACGCTTCGGCCGCCATCGGCCCGGCCGCCTCGAGATTGTCGCCGTTTGCGCGAGCCGGTCGGTGTCGGCTCGCGGTTGCCAGGCAGCCGGTTCCGCTACGACGTGATCTGCCAGGTGATGCCGTGGGGCGCGAGCGAATCCAAGAACTCCGCGGCGTCGAAAGCCTCGGCCGGGGCCAGTGCGCCCGGCTTGGCGGTGCCGTCGGCCAGGCGTACCGCTGCCTCGACCGCGATCAGACCGGAGTCGCGGTAGGAATCCACGCCGCTGAGCACTCCGCGCAGGGTCCGGCCGTCCGCGCCGCGAGCATCGACCACCGTGTCGTAGCGCAGATCCGCGTCGGGACCGGGCGCTACGGGCAGGCTCGCGACCAGTTCGGGGTTCAGGCCGGTGACCATGGTGCGGAAGGACTTGTCGACCGCACCCGTGACCGCCACGGCGGCGGTGTGGCGCGGAATGGTCAGGACCGCCGCGAAGGCGAACTTGGCCACCTCCGTCGGTTCGCTCGCGCCGGGCCGCGGGACGGGCGCGAGTTCGACCGGGCCGGTGCGGAATTCGCCGTCGGCATAGTGCCAGCCACCGGACCGGAACCAATCCAGGCTGGCCAGCAGGGTTTTCGCGCTGCCGCGGGAACCCTCCCCGGCGGCGCGGCTGTGATGGCTGATCACGAATTCCGCCGGGCCGAGGCGGCGGGCGATGAGACCGGCCAACAGGTCGGCGGGGACGTTGCTGTCGGTGACGCCGGAAAGGATTGTCACCCCGGCTGTTTCGGCGCGCGGGCCGTACTCGTCGAAGGCGCGGCGGGTGAATAGCTGCTCACCCGAGATGTCGACGTAGTGCGCGCCCGCCTCGATGGCGGCGGACAGGACCTGTTCGCCGATGTCCACGTATCCGGGCAGGCTGCTCACGACCACGTCCGCGCCGGTGAATGCGGCGGTCAGGGCGGCGGCGTCATCGGTGGCGGCGATCCGGATCTCGGCGTCGGGCAGCCCGGCGGCGTCCGCCGCGGCGCGCAGGCGATCGGTGTTGCGGCCCACCAGGATCGGGGTCAGGCCGCGGCGGTGGAGGTCGGTGAGGAGGTAGCCGCCGGTGTGGCCGTTCGCGCCGTAGACCGCGATGACCGGCTGCTTCCGCTGTGCTTCGCTGTTCGTCATGATTCAAAGTTATGGGCTGGTCATGAGCATTTGAATGGCTGAATTGCTCACTCTGATGTCTGAAACGCTCATCGTCTGATCGGTATGGTGAACAGGTGGACATCCTCAGCGAGACCATCGCCGCCATTCGAACCGGCAGCCCCGCCTCCGGGCTGTTCATCCGGCACGCGCCCTGGGGGCGGCGCTATCCGAAGGTGCCCGGCGCGGGATTCCATGTGGTGCTGCAGGGTTCGTGCTGGGTGCGGCCGCCGGACGGGGAACCGATCGCGCTCGGAGCCGGAGATGTGCTGTTCATGCCACGCGGCGAGGTGCACGACATCATGGATGCGCTCGACACCCCGGTCACCGAGCTGGCGATTCCCGGTGAGCCCCGGGAACTTCCCGGGCCGGGGGTGCGCGCGGTATTGGTGTGCGGGGCTTACGGACTCGGCGGCCAGCGCAGCCATCCGCTGCTGGACGAGCTGCCCGAATTCATTCACCTGCCCGCACGACCCGGACGGCATCCGGCGCTGCGCTCCGCGGTCGATCTGCTCGCGTGCGAGATCGCCGAACCTCGTCCGGGCACCGACGCCGCCATCCCGGCTCTCCTCGACACCCTGCTGCTGTTCATGCTGCGCGCCTGGTTCGACGAGCAGCCGTCCCCGACCGGCTGGGCGGGCGTCTTCGGTGATCCGGTGGTGACGGATGCCCTGCGCGCGATTCATGCTGAGCCGCAACGGGCCTGGACCGTCGCCGAACTGAGCGCAGTCGCGGGCGTCAGCCGGGCCACGCTGGCGCGCCGCTTCCTCGGCACGGTCGGTGAACCGCCGCTGTCCTATCTGACCCGGTGGCGCATGCTGACCGCCGCCCGCCTGCTGCGCGAGACCGACGCCGCGCTCGCATCGATCGCCCGAAAGGTCGGCTACCAGAGCGAATTCGCCTTCGCGAAGGCGTTCAAACGCGAATACGGGCTCGCCCCCGGCCATTACCGGCGCGCCGACGAGCAGCCCGAGGTCCTCGCGGTGTGACCGGCCCCGCCGCCGGAATCGGCATAGGGTGGGCAGAGTGACGGACTGGCGTGCACGCAAGGGACCGATCGGGGTTTTGACGGGAGCGGGAATCTCGACGGACTCCGGGATCCCGGATTTCCGTGGGCCGCGCGGGACTTGGACCAAGGATCCGATCGCGGAGCTGCTGTCGACCTATCAGAACTATGTGGCCGATCCGGAGCTGCGGGTGCGGGCCTGGTTGGCGCGCCGGGACAATCCGGCCTGGCAGGCGACTCCCAATTCGGCGCACGAGGCGCTGGTGCGGCTGGCCGGGCAGCGGCAGGTCGGGATCATCACGCAGAACATCGACCGGTTGCACCAGCGTGCCGGATCCGATGACGTGGTGGAGATCCACGGCAATATGTTCGAAGTCGTCTGCATCGACTGCGATTTCACCGATTCCATGGCCGCGACCCTGCAGCGGGTCGCCGCGGGCGAGCCGGATCCGATCTGCCCGCAGTGCGGCGGCATCCTGAAGGCGGCCGTCATCATGTTCGGCCAGCAGCTCGACACGACCGCCATCCGCGCCGCCGTGCAGATCGCCGAGAGCGCGGAAGTCTTTCTGGCCGTGGGAAGTTCACTGCAGGTCGAGCCCGCCGCGTCGATGTGCGCGGTGGCGGTGGACGCGGGGGCCGACCTCGTCGTGGTGAACAACGAGCCGACCCCCTACGACGAATACGCCGCCGAGATCGTGCGCGACCCGATCGGCGAGGCGCTGCCCCGCCTGGTGTCGGAGATCCTGGGGGACTGAGGGTTTCGGTGACCGAGGCTCAGCTGAACGGCGTCTTGGGTCGCGGCTGCAGTTCGCCGTCGATCCAGATGTCGACCTGCTCGTTGTAGAAGCAGGCCATTCCGGCGATCTTCTGGCTCTCGGGCAGCGGCATGCGGTAGATCCAGACCAGGTCCGGGTAGGCGGTTTCGGCCAGTTGCACGTTCCAGTACTCCGCGTGCCCCTTGTACGGGCATGAGGTCTGCGTGGTCGATGGCCGCAGCAGCTCCATGTGGACATCGGTGAGCGGCAGGTAGTAGCGCGCGGGCAGACCGGTCTCGAACAGGATGCGCGGGGACCGCGAGTCGGCCAGCGTCACGCCGTCCAGCTCGACCCGGACGTGCCGGGAGCTGCCCAGAATATCCACCCGGGTGTAGGGGTCGCGCGGGTGGACGTAGATCGGCTCGTCTTCCTCGAACCATTCGTCCATGGCGGCGAAGTCCAGCTTCACCAGGTCGCGCAGTTCCTCGATCGGGGAGTCGAGGTGGCGGACGGCCGCGCCCGCGGCGGTGATGCCGTCGGCCACCACATCGAACTCGGTGCCGTCGCCGCGGCTGGGGGAGTGACGGAGATTGCCGTTGGGTTCGAGCTTCGCGCGCAGGTCGGCGACCGGCAGGTAGTAGGTGGGGTAGTGCGGGGATTCCCATACCAGCGTCGGGTGGGTGCTGTCGGCGGCCAGGTGGCCGCCCAGGTAGGCGCGCACCCGCTTGGCGCTCGGTTCGACGCGTACCCGGCCACGCTGTGTCTCGGTCATACCTCCCGACGGTACCCCCGGGATGGAAACGGCTGGCGGCGAGTGGGTTTCGCGTATTCGTGGCATACCGGGCGGGAGCGGCGCCGGAGGCGATTTTCCCCGGCTGACCTGCCTCGATATGGTGTTCTGGCAACACTGGAGCAACTCAAGAAGGTGGCGGTCAGATGTCGGAACCCGACAGTGCCCAACTGACGGAAACGGGCGAGCAGCAGGGGCTGCGGACCGGACTCCGCCGACGGCACATGACCATGATCGCCATCGGCGGCGCGATCGGCGCGGGCCTGTTCGTCGGCAGCGGCTCGGTCATCAAGACCGCCGGACCCGCCGCCATCCTGTCCTACGCCGCCGCCGGGCTCGTCGTGCTGTGCGTGCTGCGAGCGCTCGGCGAAATGGTGGTGGCCCGACCGGTCGCCGGATCCATGGGCGAGTACGCGCGCATGGCCATGGGACCGTTCGCCGGATTCACCGTCGGCTGGCTGTACTGGTACCTCTACGTGATCCTGGTCGGAGCCGAGGCGGTGGCGGGTGCGGCCATCCTCGGCAGCTGGATCGACCTGCCCCAGTGGACGCTCTCCGCCGGACTGCTCGTTCTCATGACCGCGGTCAATCTGGTGTCGGTCAAATCCTTCGGCGAGTTCGAATTCTGGTTCGCGTCCATCAAAGTCGTGGCCATCGTGCTGTTCCTGGTCATCGGACTGGCCTGGGTGTTCGGGCTGTGGCCGGGCGCGGACGCGGGCTTCGCGAATCTCACCCAGCACGGCGGCTTCGCGCCCAACGGTGTCGGCGGCATCTTCTCCGCGATCGTGGTGGTGATGTTCGCCTTCGGCGGCACCGAGATCGTGACCGTGGCCGCCGCCGAATCCAAGGAGCCGGGCCCGACCGTGGCCCGCGCCACCAACAATGTGCTGTGGCGGGTCGGCCTGTTCTACGTGGCCTCGATCTTCCTGGTGGTGACCATCCTGCCTTGGAACGACGCCAAGGTCCTGAAGAGCCCGTTCGTCAGCGCGCTCGACCACGTCGGCATCCCGGCCGCGGGCACCATCATGCAGGTCGTCATCCTGACCGCGGTGCTGTCGGTGCTGAACTCGGCCATCTACGTCTCCTCCCGCATGCTCTACGTCCTCACCCGCGACGGCGACGCCCCCGCCTCCCTGGTGAAACTCAACAAGCGCGGCGTCCCCGCCCGAGCCGTCCTGCTCGGCACCGTGGCAGCCTGGGCCGCCGTCATCGCCTCCTACGTCTCCCCCGACAAGGTCTTCACCTTCCTGGTGAACTCCATCGGCGTAGTCCTGGCCTTCGTCTACGTGGCAATCATGTTCTCCCAGCTCCGACTTCGAGCCCGCCTCCGTCGCGAAGACCCCTCCGCCCTCACCTACCGCATGTGGGGCTACCCCTACATCAGCTGGGCCGTCATCATCGCCCTCTTCGCCGTCTTCGTGGCCATGGCCCGAAACCCCGACCAGCGCAACCAGTTGATCGCCTCCACCATCAGCCTCCTGGTGGTCATGGCCATCTACCCCCTCCGCGCCAAACTCGGCCGCAAGGCACCGGTCCGCGAAGTCGAGGTCCTACACCACTGACCTACTTGTCGAGGGGCTTGATGATGACGGCGGTGCCGTAGGCGGCGACCTCGCTCATGGTGTTGGCGATCTCGTTGCAGTCGAAGCGCATGGCGATGACCGCGTTCGCGCCGTAAGCCATGGCGTGCTGGCACATCCGTGTGACGGCTTCGTGGCGGGACTGGTAGAGCAGCTGCGTGTACTCGTGGATCTCGCCGCCGCCCAGCGCGCGGAATCCGGCGGCGAAGTTTGCGCCCAGGCCGCGGCTGCGGACGGTGAGGCCGGCGACTTCGCTGATGACCTGGGTGATTTCGTAGCCGGGGACGTCGTTCATGGTGGAGACCAGGATCGGGAATTGGGGGCCCGGGGCCTGCTGTTGGGGCTGCCCCTGCTGCGGATAAGGGGCTTGGCCCTGTGGGGGATAGGGCTGCTGGGCCTGCTGCGGGTATCCGGGCTGCGACTGGCCTTGCTGCGGGTGGGGGTACTGCCCTTGTGGCGGCATGGGTTGGTTCATGAGCGGGATCGTACGGGTCGAAATGGAACGCGGACCGCACCCGACGGGTGTGGTCCGCGAACGGCGGGCGAATCGGTTGACGCTGCCGAAGCAGTCGCCGTCGACGGCGGTGACTCGAGTGCTGCCACAGGTTCACGTATGAGGCCAAAGGCGCTAGTCGTCTGAGCAACGCATTGCGGCACACCGAGATTCACGACGAAACGGGCGATTCTCGGCGGATATCAGCAGTTTCGAACAAGCATTCGATCCGATGGCTAGTGTTCTGTCTTGTGGCCATCGCTAACTCAGTGCGTACGTATCGGCTTCCGACAACCGCGAATCGCGGGAAGCTCGACGCGGTGGCGGCTGTACTGCCTTGGTGGCAGCGAGGGTTGGTGCACCTGCAATACATCCAGGTTCGCAAAATGAAGGCAGGCATGGCCAAACTTGGTTGGCTCGATCCCCAGGAGACCAAGTCGTTGCCGTCCTATTTGTCTCAGCGGCAATGGAGATCGATCGTCAGTCAGGTCAACGCTGTGCTGTTGGCCTGGCAAGAGATGGCAAAATCCGGTCTGCGAAAGGTGATTCACGCTCTTCAGTTGGAGGACAACGAACTTCGAGAGCAGCTGTACCGCATCAACGCACGCAAGGCTTGGTGGTCGGCTGTATGCGTGCTCGATGCCAAGCATGGAGTGACGGTCTCCGAGGAGGCGCTTCGCATATCCACTCGGTTGGCGGACGATTGGCTGCGAAAGCATCCGTTCCCCAACCTCTCCAAGGTCCGCACCATGGCGATGGACGGGACGGTCGCAGCAGTCTCCGTATCGAATAAGCCCCATGCGGACTACTGGGTGAAAGTAACTACACTCGAGAGGCGCAAACCAGTATGGATCCCACTGCAGGGTTACGACTACTTCAACGACGCCCCGGGGCAGGTGCGCAACTTCTGCCAGATCGCGGTGAGCGAGAACGGTGAGGTCTCCTTCACCCTGGCGAAGAAGTTTCCGACCGTCCGGCTACGTGTCGAGGGCGAATCCGTAGGTCTGGACTGGGGATTGAGGAACACCTTCACTACCAGCGAGGGTGATCGTCTCGGGCAGGGGCTCTATCGCTGGCTCTGCCTGCGGGACGAAGAACTCAACAGCCTGGCGGCCGCGTTGCAGAGCCAGGGCGTTCGACTCCGTCACTCCAAACGATATGTGCGGCTGAACCGCCGCATCCGCGAGCATGTCCGTAATGAGGTCGGCCGAATCCTCAACCGTTTGGCAGGCCAGGACATCAAGGAAATGGTTGTGGAGGAGTTGGACTTTCGGATGGGCGGGCTCTCGAGGCGGCTCAACCGGATCATGAGCAGAGCAGGCCGAGCGGCCGTACGTGCGAAGTTGGAGTCGCTGGTCGAGACTAGCGGGATCGTAGTCACCAAGGTCAATTCGGCTCACACGTCGCGTTGCTGCTCTGGTTGCCGCTACGTCGACCAGAAGAACAGGGTCTCCCAGGAGCGGTTCTTGTGCCGCTTTTGCGGTAAGAAGGTCCTTGCTGATATCAATGCCGCTCGCAATATCCTTGGACGTTCCCGGGATCTGGGCGGTATGCGTGATCTCTCCAAGGAGCAAGTCCTTGCTGAGATGGATCGGTCTTTTCGCGATCGTTGGCGAATCGAGCCGATCTCTCTTCGCGAGCGACCCCGACGCGGTCGCAGTACCGCTACGCCGTCCGAACAACGGCGTCAATCGAGGAGGCGGAGTGACCGCTCCATGACTTCGAATACTGCAGAAGCCGTAGTTGTACGACCAACAACGAGTGGATCAGGTTATTCGGCGGGCGGCGCACCGAAAAGCCCTGTGTTCCAGCTGAAGTGATCCGGATTGCCGCAGCCACGAATGCCGCGATCAAGTCTGCCAGCCTGAAGGTAACGACTCAGGCCAGGATCGGGGCTGCGGCTCCGATCCCAGCCCGGGCGTTGTTGGGATCCTGCGGCGAACGGGACCGGAGCTAAGCCGGGCGGGCCAGGGGTCGTGCGGGCGTGCCGAAGAGCTGGGCATCGGCGTGGGCGCGCTTGAAGAACAGGTGGGCGTCGTGTTCCCAGGTGATGGCGATGCCGCCGTGCATCTGGACGGTTTCCGACACCACCGAGTTGAAGGTGTCGATGGCGTGCAGGCGGGCGGCCTGGATGTCGATCGGGTCGATCGCACCGTCGGCGAGGCCGGCGATGGCCAGGTAGGCGATCGAACGGGTCGACTCCACCAGCACGTACATGTCGGCCATGCGGTGCTTGAGCGCCTGGAAGCTGCCGATCGGCCGACCGAACTGCACGCGCGACTTGGAGTACTCGACGGTCATGTCGAGGCACTGCTCGGCCGCGCCGAGCTGCTCGGCGACCACTGCCGCCCAGGCGATTTCACGCAACCGGGTGACATCGAGCGTACCGAGCGACCGCGCCGCGACCGCGTCGAAGTCGATCCGCGCCAGCTTGCGGGTCGGATCCTGGGTGACGACCGCGGTGCGGGTGACGCCCGCGGCATCGCCGTCCACCTCGAACAGGCCCGCCTCGGTCAGCACCAGCAGGGTGTCTGCATGCACGCCGTCGAGGACGTAATGCGCAGAGCCGGAGATGGTTTCGCCCGAAGGGATGACCCCGAAGGAGTCCCAGCCGCGCGCCCCGGCCCAGCACAGCGCCAGCGTCCGCGTGCCCTCGGCGACCTCGGGCAGCAGCCGCTCGTTGGCCTCGGTGTTCCCGGCCAGCAGCAGCGCCTGCACACCCAGCACGGCCGACCCGAGCATGGGCGGCGCCGACAGCGTGCGCCCGAGTTCCTCGACCACGAGCAGGGATTCGACCAGGCCGACCCCGACCCCGCCGAACTCCTCCGGAATCGCCAGCGCCGCAACGCCGACCTGCTCGCACAGCAGCGACCAGAGCTGTTCGTCGTACCCGCGCGCGCTCTCCAGCCCGCGCCGCATGGCCGCACTGTCGCCGTGCTTGGTCAGCACCGCGCGCACGGTCGTGACGAGTTCCTGCTGTTCGGCAGTGAGGCTCATGCCTTCGCTCCCCTGTCGTAGAAGTGATTCGAGTCGCCACTCATGCGACGTTTCCGGCGCGCAGAGCGGTGGCGATGCGGGCGCGGTGCTGGGCGGGGGTGCCCCAGGCCGAGCGCAGCGCGGTGACCTTGGTCAGCCACAGCGACAGGTCGCATTCGGCGGTGTAGCCGATCGCGCCGTGCACCTGCAGGGCGATGCGGGCGGCCTGGTAGGCGGCCTCGCCGCAGGCCAGCTTGGCGGCGGAGATGTCGCGGCCGCGAGTCTCGCTGTCCGCGTTCGACTCCAGGGTGAGCGCGGCCCGGTAGAGCAGGGGCAGCGCCATTTCCAGGCCGATGTGAGCGTTGGCGAGGTGGTGCTTGATGGCCTGGTTGCGGCCGATCGGGGTGCCGAACTGCTGGCGCTGCTTGACGTACTCGACGCTGGTGTCCACCAGCGCCCGGCCTGCGCCGAGCAGCTGCGCTGCCGCGGCCAGGGCGGCGGTGTCGAAGGCCAGATCGATGGCCGCGGCGACACCTTCGCCTTCGGCCAGGGTCTCGCCCGCGGTCACGGTGAACAGGCGGCGGGCCGCGTCCACCGAGGTCACCAGGTCACCCGCGGTGCCGAGCGCGACCCGGTCGCCCTCGGCGATCAGCACCAGGTCGGCGATGTCGGCGTCCAACGCGGTGGCCGCACCCGCGGACCGGCCCGCGTTGGCCCCGGCGGCAGCGGTCACGGCCAGCGTGCCCAGCTTCGCGCCCTCGGCCAGCTCCGGCAGCCGCTCGGCGGCGAGCGCCGAATCCGGAAGCGCCTGCAGCAGTGCGGGAATCGCGGCGGCGGTCTCCACCAGCGGACCCGGCACGGCGGCCCGGCCGATCTCGGTGAAGGCCACGATCATCTCGACCGGGCCCGCACCGAACCCGCCGTTCTCCTCGGTGACGGTCAGCCCCAGTGCGCCCGCCTCGGCCAGCTGGCCGATCAGTGCGCGCCCCGCGGCGGAATCGCCGGTGCCCCAGGCCCGGACGACACCGGGCGTCTTGGCGGCCTCGCTCATCTTGCGCAGGCTGGCGGCGAAATCGTTCTGTTCTGCGGTCAATGCGAATCGCATGTCGTCGTCCTCCCTGTGGCTATCGCGGCAGGCCGAGCAGGCGTTCGGCGATGATATTGCGCTGAATCTCGTTGGTACCGGCGTAGATCGGGCCCGCCAGCGAGAACAGGTAACCGTCGGTCCAGGCCGACTCCTGCTCCGCGGCCGCACCGTGCAGATCCAGGGCGGTCTCGTGCATGGCGATGTCCAGATCCGACCAGAACACCTTGTTCACCGAGGATTCCGCGCCCAGCTGACCGCCGTCGGCCAGACGGGTCACGGTGGCCCAGGTGTTGAGGCGGTACGCCTCCGCGCCCACCCACGCATCGACCACGCGGTCGGCGGCAGCGGTGTCGGACTCGTCGGCCGCGCCCCGCCACAGCTCGATCAGCTTGGCGGCGGTGGCGGTGAACCGGCCCGGCGCGCGCAGCGACAGGCCGCGCTCGTTGCTCGAGGTCGCCATGGCGACCTTCCAGCCGTTGTTGGCCTCGCCGATCACGTCGGCGTCCGGCACGAACACGTTGTCCAGGAAGATCTCCGCGAAGCCCGGCTCGCCGTCCAGCTGCGGAATCGGTCGCACCGTAATGCCTTCCGCGGTGAGCGGGAACATCAGATAGGTGAGGCCGCGGTGCCGCTCGGCCTCCGGGTCGCTGCGGAACAGGCCGAAACCCCAGTCCGCGAACGAGGCCCGCGAACTCCAGGTCTTCTGACCGTTGAGCAGCCAGCCGCCCTCGGTGCGCTTGGCGGTGGAGCGAATGCCCGCCAGATCGGAACCGGCCTCCGGCTCGGACCACGCCTGCGCCCAGATGTCGTCCGCGCGTGCCATTCTCGGCAGGATGCGCGCGAGCTGCTCGGGGGAGCCGTGCTCGAACAGGGTGGGCGCGAGCAGGAAGATGCCGTTCTGCGAGACCCGCCCGGGCGCGCCCGCGGCGTAGTACTCCTCCTCGAAGATGACCCATTCGGTCAGCGAGGCGTCGCGGCCGCCGTACTCGGCGGGCCAGGCGACACAGGACAGCCGGGCCTCGGCCAGCTTGCCCTCCCACGCCCGATGCGCCTCGAACCCTTCCTTGGTGTCCATAGAGGGCAGCGGTTCGGCGGGCACATTGGCCGCCAGGAACGCCCGCACCTCGGCGCGGAATTCCTCTGTCTTGGCGTCGAATTCGAGATCCACTACTCGGCCCCGTTCTTGTCTGTGGCCGCAGCCTTCATGGATTTGGCGGTCATCCCGCCCAGCGAGTCCGCGCCCACCTCGGCATTGTGGGCGTGCGCGAAGTGATGCAGCCCGAACACGGAATCCATGCCCGCGCGCATCCCCATCAGGTCCTCGCACTGGTTGACGGCCTTCTTGGTCAGCGCCAACCCGAACTGCGGCATCTCCGCGATCTTCTCGGCCAGCGCGAAGGTCTGGGTCTCCAGCTCCTCGCGCGGCACCACCCGATTGAGCATGCCCCACTCGTAAGCCTGTGCGGCGGTGAAGCGTTCACCGGTGAACAGGATCTCCTTGGCCCGGCGCGGGCCCAGTACCCACGGGTGCGCGAAGTACTCGACGCCCGGAATACCCATGCGGACAACCGGATCGGAGAAGAACGCGTCCTCGGAAGCCACGATCATGTCGCACGACCAGGCCAGCATCAGCGCGCCCGCGATGCACGCGCCCTGCACCATGGCGATGGTCGGCTTGGGGATCTCCCGCCACCGGCGGCACATGCCGAGGTACACCTCGGACTCGCGGGCGAAACGCTGATCGCCGCCGAGCCGGTCGGTGTGGTCCCACCACAGCGCGGCCTGGTTCTCGTACTTGATGTGGTGATCGCGTCCCGGCGTGCCGATGTCGTGGCCCGCGCTGAAATGCTTTCCGGCACCGGCCAAGACGATGACCTTGACCTCGGGATCCTCGACGGCCCGCACGAAGGCGGCGTCGAGCGCGTAGGTCATGACCGAGTTCTGCGCATTGCGGTAGTCCGGCCGGTTCAGCGTGACAACCGCGATCGGCCCGCGCTTCTCGTAGAGGACGACCTCGCCCTCATCGGGAATGGCTCCCGGTTCCCGGGCTGAATCTCCACTCTCGTGGGCGCTCACGCCTTCTCCTCACGTAGTTGCCGCTTGAGAACCTTCCCGGCGGCGTTGTAGGGCAGTTCGTCCCGGAACTCGATGTACCGGGGGACCTTGAAGTTGGCCAGCTGCGTCTTGGCGTAGTCACGCACGGCGTCCTCGTTCAGATCCGCACCCGCGCGACGCACCACGTAAACCTTGCCGACCTCGCCCATGCGCTCGTCCGGGACGCCGATGACCGCGGTCTCGGCGACCCCCTCGAGCCGGGCCATGGTCTGTTCGATCTCGGCGGGATACACATTGAAGCCGCCGGAGATGTACATGTCCTTGAGCCGGTCGGTGACCTTCATGTAGCCGCGCTCATCGATGACGGCGACATCGCCGGTGTGCAGCCAGCCGTCGCGGTCGATGGTGGCGGCGGTGGCCTGCGGATCATCGAGGTAGCCGCGCATCACCTGATCGCTGCGCAGCAGCAGTTCGCCATTGTCGGCCAGCTTCATCTCGAAGCCGTCGATGACGCGACCGCAGGTGTTGGCGATGGTCTCGGCGGAGTCCTCCGGTCGGCACATGGTGCCGAAGCCGCCGGACTCGGTCTGCCCGTAGGCGGTCAGCACCACCTCGAAATCCAGTTCGCCGCGCAGTCTTTCGATCAGCACGACCGGCACGGTGGCCGCGCCGGTGACCGCGACGCGCAGGCTCGACAGATCCGCGGCAGCGCGCTCCGGGTGGTCGAGGATGGTCTGGTGGATGGTCGGCGGACCGGTCAGCACGGTGATGCGCTCGTCGTGGATGAGCCGCATGGTCTCGCGCACGTCGAACACGGCCTGCGGCACGATGGTCGCCCCGGTCACCAGCGAGGTCAGGATGCCCGCCTTGTAGCCGAAGCTGTGGAAGAACGGCGGCACCACCAGGTAGCGGTCGGTGTCGTTCAGCGTCGCGCAGTCGGCCCAGGCGCGGGCGCTGGCCAGCACCTGGTGATGCGCGATCAGCACGCCCTTGCTGCGCCCGGTGGTGCCGGAGGTGAACAGGATGTCCGAAAGATCGTCCGGCGACACCGATTCCGCACGTGTGACGGCGTCCTCGAGGCTCACGGCCGCGGCCACCTTGCCCAGGTCCGACCACGCGATGACACCGTCGGCGTCTTCGACGGGCGTCTCCCCTTCCACCGGAATCACGATGGTCGTCGTGATGCCCAGATCGGGTGCGGCGGCCCGCAATTCGGCCAGCCGGTCGCGGCCCAGGAAGGTGCCCGCGACGAACAGCGCCTTGGCCTCCACCCGTGCCAGCACATCCACCGACTCGGCGGCCACGTAGCGGGTATTGAGCGGCACGATGACCGCGCCCACATAGTGGGTGGCCAGCACCGCGGTCACCCAGTGATGGGTGTTCGGGGCCCAGATGCCGATGCGGTCGCCGCGCTGGATGCCCCGCGCCAGCAGCGCACGCGCGGTCTCACGCACCGAGTCCAGCAGTTGCGACCAGCTCAGTCGCACGGCACCGTCGCCCACGGCGGGCGCGTCACCGTAGCGGTGTGCGGCCTCGTGCAGAGCGAGCGGTGTGGTCTGCGGAGGAGAAGTCACGGGGCGTCCTCGCTGTCCGGGAATGGGTCTAACAAAGCAAGTGCTTGGTAGGTTACTCTACCGACGTGAGCATGATCCAGACCCCCGAACCGGCCAGCGGGATTGAGCCACCCGAGGACGCCGCATTCCGTACCGAGGTGCGGGAATGGCTGGCCGAGAACCTGAACGGCCAGTTCCGCGAGCTGCGCGGGCTGGGTGGACCGGGCCGCGAGCACGAAGCCTTCGAGGAACGGCTGGAGTGGGATCGCGCCCTCGCCGCCGCCGGGCTGACCTGCCTGGGCTGGCCCAAGGAATGGGGCGGCCGCGACGCCACGCTGCGGCAGCAGGTCATCTTCCACGAGGAGTACGCCAAAGCCGATGCGCCCAGCCGGGTCTCGCACCTGGGTGAGGAACTGCTCGGCCCCACGGTCATCGCCTTCGGCACCGAGGAGCAGAAGAAGCGCTTCCTGCCGGGCATCCGCAATGTCACCGAGCTGTGGTGCCAGGGCTACTCGGAGCCCGGCGCGGGCTCGGACCTGGCCGCGGTCTCCACCTCCGCCCAGCTCGACGGCGACGAGTGGATCATCAACGGCCAGAAGGTCTGGACCTCGCTGGCGCACCTGTCGGACTGGTGCTTCGTGGTCGCCCGCACCGAGAAGGGCTCGACCCGCCACCACGGCCTGTCCTACCTGCTGGTTCCCATGAAGCAGCCGGGCGTCGAGGTGCGGCCCATCGTCCAGCTCACCGGGACCGCGGAGTTCAACGAGGTCTTCTTCGAGAACGCCCGCACCGCCGCCGATCTGGTGGTCGGACAGCCCGGCGACGGCTGGAAGGTCGCCATGGGCACGCTCACCTTCGAGCGCGGCATCTCCACGGTCGGGCAGCAGATCCGCTACGCGCGGGAGCTCGCCGACCTCGAGGCCGTGGCCCGCGAAAACGGCGCGATCGAGAACCCCGTCCTCGCCGACCGTTTCGACAAGGCGTGGGTCGGCCTGCGGGTGCTGCGCGCGCATGTGCTGCGCACCCTGGAATCCGGCCACGACGGGGCGTCCGTGGATGCCCGCACCGCCGCCGGGCAGGCGTCGGTGACCAAGCTGCTGTGGGCCAATTGGCATCGCGGACTGGGTGAATTGGCCATGGACGTGCTCGGCGCGCCGGGCCTCATCGCCGACGGCCCGGGTGACGATCTCAATGCCTGGCAGCGCATGTTCCTCTTCACTCGCGCGGACACCATTTACGGCGGTTCGAACGAAGTGCAGCGCAATATCATCTCCGAGCGCGTGCTCGGACTTCCCCGAGAGGCTCGACCGTGAGTGATCTGTCCACCGCCCCCGAAATCACCCCCGGCCACAACCTGCTCGCGGGCAAGATCGCGGTCGTGACCGCGGCCGCCGGCACCGGCATCGGTTCGGCCACCGCGCGCCGCCTGCTGTCCGAGGGTGCGGACGTGGTGATCTCCGACTGGCACGAGCGTCGCCTGAAGGAGACCGAGGAGGCCCTGAAGGCCGAATTCCCGGACCGCCGAGTCGCTTCCGTGCCGTGTGACGTCAGCTCCACCGAGCAGGTCAACGCGCTCATTGCCGGTGCCGTCGCCGCGTTCGGCCGCATCGACGTGATGGTCAACAATGCCGGTCTCGGCGGCGAGGTGCCCGTGGTCGACATGACCGACGAGCAGTGGGACAAGGTCATCGACATCACGCTGAACGGGACCTTCCGCGCGACCCGCGCGGCGCTCGCGTACTTCCGCGAGGCCGGGCACGGCGGCGTCATCGTCAACAATGCCTCCGTGCTCGGCTGGCGCGCCCAGCACGGCCAGGCCCACTACGCCGCCGCCAAGGCGGGCGTGATGGCGCTGACCCGGTGCAGCGCGGTCGAGGCCGCCGAGTTCGGGGTGCGCATCAACGCGGTCGCCCCGTCCATCGCCCGGCACGCCTTCCTGGACAAGGTCACCTCCGCGGATCTGCTCGATCGCCTGGCCGCCGGTGAGGCGTTCGGTCGCGCGGCCGAGCCGTGGGAGGTGGCCGCCACCATCGCCATGCTCGCGAGCGACTACACCACCTACCTGACAGGCGAAGTGGTTTCCATTTCCAGTCAGCGCGCGTAATTCGGATTACGCCCGCACGCAACCGAATTAGTGCGTTCGATCGGCGCGAAATGCTGTGTCGGATGGCGCAGAAAGCTGTGTCGTAAGGTCGCAGCTTTTCTGACTGCCGCGTCCCCGAGGGGGCGCGGCAGTCTCTTTTTTATTCGAGGCGAAAAATGGCTGGCGCTGACACGGTGTCCCTGTGCAATCCTGGTTTAGGCCGGTACCGCTAGTCGAAGGGCACGACCCATGGGTCCGGATCACAGACAACAGGCAGTTCCAGCACAAGCCCCCGAGGAAATGGAACTCGAGCTGGTGCGCGAGGTGGTACTGGCGCGCCGCAGGGTCGACAATGTCGTTCTGGCCGCACTGACTTTGGGCGCGGAATTGCTCGACCACGACTCCGAGCGCGCCACCGCCATGCGTGCGGCGCAGATCCTCGAACAACACGCCGTGGACGAATCCGATGTGACACGGGATCCGCGCGGCGCGTTGCGGCGGGACATGATTCGCGATCGCGATCGAGCGCGCCGCCTCGGTTTGTCCCGGGCGAGTGGATTCGAGGATTCCGAGGCGGATCAGCGCCGCCGAAAACGGACCGCCCTGCTTTGCGAGGTGCGCGCCGACCTCTTGGAGGTGGTGCGCAATTGCCGCCGCCTGCGCTACGACCACCTGGCCTTCGCCGACGGCATTGCACAGGGATTATGTGCTGCCACAGACAAATTGGTGGTGGGTGCGGATATGGAGACATACCGGGCATGGCAGCGCGGAATGGTCCTCAAACTCATCGAGGAACCCGCCCATGACGGCGTACCGGGCCGCGTCATGGCCACCGTCGACGCCGGACCCGGTCAGGAACCGATGACCGTGGAGTGGGACAGTCCCGAACGTCGGCTGGCCCTCGTGGCCCGGATGGCTCGTGCGGGTATCTCCCCGGTGATCATCTGCGATCGACTACTCGCCGATCTGTCTGTCTCGTCACCCCTGCGCTACTCGGTGCGCTGAACTCGCGTCGGTGAGCTCGGGCTTCCCGGCGCGCTGAGCGGATGGCAGGTGGACCAAGCAAATGCTTGGTTGTATATTGGCGGAGTGACCCAACCTGACCCCTCCAAATCAGCACGTCGCAACGAGCTGCTCGGCCTGGCCGCGAACCTATTCGCGGAACGGGGGCTGCGCGCCACCACGGTTCGTGACATTGCCGACGCGGCGGGGATTCTATCCGGGAGTCTCTACCACCACTTCGATTCCAAAGAAGCCATGGTGGACGAGATCCTGCGCGGGTTCCTCGACGACCTCTTCGGCCGCTACCGCGAGACCGTGGCCGCGGGCCTGCCCGCGCGCGACACGCTGGAAGCCCTCGTCGTCGCGTCCTACGAGTCCTTCGACCAGTTCCACGCCGCCGTGGCCATCTACCAGGCCGAGGCCAAACGGCTCAGCGGCACACCGCGATTCGACTACATCGCCGAATACAACAAGGAGTTCCGCGAGCTCTGGTACCAGGTGCTGACCAACGGCGTCGCCGACGGCAGCTTCCGCCCGGAGATGGATATCGAACTGGCCTACCGGTTCCTGCGCGACACCGTGTGGGTGTCGGTGCGCTGGTACCAGCCCGGCGGCCGGATCACCGTGGACAACCTCGCCAAGCAGTACCTGACCATCGTCCTCGACGGTCTCATCAACCCCGAACACAGCGTTTAGATCCCAGCTCTCGTACGAAGCAGTAGGAGTTCCCATGTCAGCACCGTCCCGCCGCCAGTACTCGCCGATGCGTGAGGCGTATGTGATCGACGCCGTGCGTACCCCGGTCGGTAAGCGGGGCGGTTCGCTGGCCGCCGTGCACCCCGCCGATCTCGGCGCCGCGGCGATCAAGGGCCTCATCGAGCGCAACAACCTCGCCCCGGCCGCCGTGGACGATGTGGTGTTCGGCTGCTGCGACACCATCGGCCCGCAGGCCGGAAACATCGCGCGCACCGCGTGGCTGGCCGCCGGTTACCCGGAGTCGGTGCCGGGCGTCACCGTGGACCGCCAGTGCGGCTCCTCGCAGCAGGCCATCCACTTCGGCGCGCAGGCCATCATGTCCGGCACCTCCGAGGTGATCGTGGCGGGCGGCGTGCAGAACATGTCGGCCATCCCGATCTCGGCGGCCATGCTGGCCGGGCAGGCGTACGGCTTCGATTCGCCGTTCGTCGGCGCGCAGGGCTGGGACCACCGCTACGGCACCGGTGAAGTGTCGCAGTTCAATTCGGCCACCATGATCGCCGAGAAGTGGGACATCTCCCGGCGTGACATGGAGGAGTGGGCGCTGCGCAGCAACGACCGCGCCCGCAAGGCCATCGTGGACGGCAAGTTCGACCGCGAGATCGTGCCGGTCGGCGACTTCTGGATCGACGAGACCCCGCGCGAGACCACCCTGGAGAAGATGGCCGGGCTGCAGCCGCTCGCCGAGGGCAGCCGCATCACCGCCGCGCTGGCCAGCCAGATCTCCGACGGCTCCAGCGCCACCCTGCTCGCTTCCGACTGGGCGGTCGCCGAATACGGCCTCACCCCGCGCGCCCGCATCCACCACGTGAGCGCGCGCGGCGCGGACCCGATCTACATGCTCACCGCGCCCATCCCGGCCACCAAGTGGGCGCTGGAGAAGACCGGCCTGACCATCGACGACATGGATGTCATCGAGATCAACGAGGCGTTCGCGTCGGTCGTGCTGGCCTGGATCAAGGAGACCGGGGCCAACCCGGACAAGGTCAATGTCAACGGCGGCGCCATCGCGCTGGGCCACCCGCTGGGCGCCACCGGCGCCAAGCTGTTCGCCTCCCTGCTCAACGAGCTGGAGCGGGTGAACGGGCGCTACGGCCTGCTCACCATCTGCGAGGGTGGCGGCACCGCCAATGTCACCATCATCGAGCGCCTGGGCTAGCCCACCGCGTTCAATTCGTCGGCCGCGCATCGGGTTCCGGTGCGCGGCTTTCGCATTCGTGGGCCCGTAATGTCCGCTATCGTCGAACGATAGACCAGTTGACAGCGGAATAGTTCCGGGGTGGGAACTGGATGAACGAGAACCTGCCGCGGCGGGGGTTCCTCCTGGGAGCCCTCGGACTCGCGGGAATGGGCTATATGGCAGCGGCGGCCGCCGACCCGGTACCACTGCCGCCACCACCCGTGCCGATTCCGCCGATACCCGCGCCCTCGTTCACGCCGCTCAACTACCATTCGCCCGCGCTGGAGCCGTTCGTCGACGAGCTGCCCATCATCGAAACACGGTCGGTGGCAGGTGAATTGGTGGCCACCTCGGGAGTGCATCGCTATCACCGAGATCTGCCGGAGACGCGCAGCTGGGGATTCGGGCGGCCGGTGCTCGGCCCGAATCTCGAGGCGCAGCGGGATCAAGTGGCGCGCATCAGTTTTCGCAACGAGCTGGGCACGCACGTGCTGGCCCCGCACGTGGATCTCACCATGCACGGCGTCACCGAACTCGACCGCACCGACCCGCGCTTCACGGTGCATCTGCACGGCGGCGCGAACGCCCCCGACTCGGACGGGCATCCATTGATCGCCTGGCGCAACGGCGGCGGGCCCAGCTTCGCCTACGGCAACCGGCAGGAGGCGGCCACCCTCTGGTACCACGATCACGCTATGGGCATCACCCGGCTCAACATCCAGGCCGGGCTGGCCGGAATGTATTACCTGCGAGATGAATTCGATACCGGTGACGACGGCAATCCGCTCGGGCTGCCCAGCGGCGAGTTCGAGATCCCGCTCATCGTGCAGGATCGCACCTTCAATGCCGACGGCAGCCTGCAGCCCATGGTGGCCACCTATATTCCGCAGGGCTACAACCAATCCGGGCAGGTCGGCGACGTGTGCTGTGTGAACGGGGTGGTGTGGCCGCGGCTGGAGGTGCGCCGCACGCTGTACCGGTTCCGGCTGCTCAACGGATCCAATTCGCGCCCATACATTTTCGAGCTGTCCAACGGTGGGTTGATGTTCGCCATCGGCGGCGACCTGGGGCTGTTGAACGGGCCGGTGCCGACGCCGTCCATCCGGGTGAGCCCGGGGGAGCGGGTGGATCTGCTGATCGATTTCACCGGACTCGCGGACGGTGACACGGTCGATCTGATCAATACCGCCAAGAACGACCTCGGCAATACCGTGTTCATGGTTCCCGAGCTGCGGCCCATCATGCGCTTCGTCGCCGCGGGAGACGGTCCGGCACAGGATATTCCGGCCACCCTGCGCGGCGGTCCCGGTCGCCCGGATGTCCTCGAACCGGTCTACCGGCCGAGCGCCAAACGCACCATGACCCTGATCGGGCTGAATGACGATTCCCGTGCGGCAGCGGTCTTTCCGACCATGATGTCGCTGAACAACCTGGCCTTCCTCAGCGCCGATATCGATAGGGCGCAGGCGGGCACGGTCGAACAGTGGGACATCGTCAACACCACCCCGTTCGACCATCCCATCCATCTGCACCTGGCCCGGCTGCGGGTGCTCGGCCGCCAGCCGATCCTCACCTCGGCCTACTTCGTCGCCAACTATCCGCCGCCGTTCGGCACCCGCTGGGCGCCCTCGGCCGACGGGTTCACGATCGGCCCCGAACAGGGCCCGCCACCCTGGGAAGCCGGGTGGAAGGACACCGTCGAGTGCCCGACCGACACCGTCACCCGGGTGCTGGTGACATGGCCCTCCGTCGAGGAACTCGGCTTCGACCCGGACACGGTCATCGCGATTCCGCCTGGCGCGGAAGGCATGTCGCCGACCGGGACGGGCATGGCGGCCGGGATGGGGGAGATGACGCCCGAGATCCGCGGCTACGTCTGGCACTGCCACAACCTCGATCACGCCGATCACGACATGATGCAGCAGATCCGCATTCAGCCCTGACCGGCTACCGGGAGCTGGAGGTTTGCTCGCACTAGTATGTGCGCGAGCTGGTTTCGGACCTTCGGCAGAAAGCGGGCGGTTGATGGTGTTGGGTGTCCGCTGGACGGTGCACGGGGACGGGCGCACGCCCGCACCCGGGGCGGTGGTGCGACCGGATGAGCGGCTGTCGTGGCCACGTACCTTCGGACTCGGTGCGCAGCACGTCGTCGCCATGTTCGGGGCGAGCTTCGTGGCACCGGTATTGATGGGCCTGGACCCCAATCTCGCCATCATGATGTCGGGCGTGGCCACGGCGATCTTCCTGTTGTCCACCCGTGGTCAGGTGCCCAGCTACCTCGGCTGTTCCCTGTCCTTCGTGGGTGTGGCCGCGGTGATCCGGGCCCAGGGCGGAAGTAGCGCGACGGTTACCGGCGCCTGTCTGGTGGTCGGTGCGGCACTGTTTCTGATCGGTCTGGCGGTGCAGCGGTTCGGGGCGCGCATCATTCACGCCGCCATGCCGCCGGTGGTGACCGGCGCGGTGGTCATGCTGATCGGGTTCAATCTGGCCCCCGTCACGGCCGCCACCTACTGGCCGCAGGATCAGTGGACGGCCCTGCTGGTCATGCTGTTCACCGGTCTGGCCGTGGTCGGATTGCGCGGATTCTTCTCGCGCATCGCGATTTTCCTGGGTCTGGTGTTCGGCTACGGATTCTCGTGGGTGCTGGACCGGGTGTTCGGCAAGATCCATTCGGCCGACGGCAGCGGCAAGGTCGTCGATCATTGGCGACTGGATCTGTCGGGGGTGGCCAAGGCGGACTGGATCGGCCTGCCCACCTTCCACGCGCCGGCGTTCCAATGGTCGGCGGTGCTGGTGGCGCTGCCCGTGGTGATCGCGCTGGTCGCGGAGAACGCCGGGCACGTGAAGGCGGTCGGCGAGATGACCGGCGGCAATCTGGACGCCAAGCTGGGCACGGCCATCGCCGCGGACGGCGCGGCCTCCATGCTGTCCACCGCGGTCGGCGGCCCGCCCAACACCACCTACTCCGAGAACATCGGCGTCATGGCGGCCACCCGCGTGTACTCGACCGCCGCGTATTGGGCCGCCGCCTTTTTCGCGTTGCTGTTCGGCCTGTGCCCGAAGTTCGGTGCGATCGTGGCGGCCATTCCCGGTGGCGTGCTGGGCGGCATCACCGTCATCCTCTACGGCATGATCGGCCTGCTGGGCGCGCAGATCTGGACCAATGCGAAGGTCGATCTGCGCAATCCGCTGAACCTGGTGCCCGCCGCCGCGGGCCTGATCATCGGCATCGGCAATGTGAGCATGAAGTTCACCGACACCTTCACCCTCAGCGGCATCGCGCTGGGCACGCTGGTCGTGATCACCGGCTATCACGTGCTGCGCTTGTTCGCCCCCGCGCATTTCAAGACGGAGGAGCCGCTGCTGGACGAGGGCACCTCCTCCTACGACGAATCAAGCAGGTAGCGAACTGGGTTCGGTCTCGTCGGCGTCGTCCACCTGTTGCTGCGCATACGGCAGTTGCAGGACGTACCAGGAGTGTTCGTTCGAATACTCCAGGTACTGGGAGGCTTCCGGGTCGCAGGACAGGCCCTCGACCCGGGTCCAGTGGCCGTCACCGGCGGCGATGGTGTCGGTGTAGCGGACGTGCAGGTGGCCGTGGAACAGGACGCTGGGATGCAGGGCCTCCACCACCCGTTGGATGCGGTCCTGGTTGGGATAGCACTCCGGTTTGTCCTTGCGATTCCACTTCGGTTGCGAGGCGCGCGGTTTGTCGTGGGTGAGCAGGACGTCGACCGGTGAGCTGTCCGCGTCCAGCAGCGCGGTCAGCTCGTCGTCGGTCATCTCCTCCTCCGGGAACCACAGCGTGCCCGCGGTTTCCGGGATCTTGGTCGAGCCGTAGCGCCGCCGCTGCGCGACCAGTTCGGCCTTCTTCGCCTCTCGCGCCAGCCGCCAGCCCTTGTCGGTGGACCGTGCCCCGCCGAACGCCGCGAACGTGGTGCCCTCCCAGCTCCAGCGATGCCCCCGCGGCGCGTACCGCAGATGCTTGCGGCACACCAGGAATCCCTCGTCATCGAGGTTGTCGCCGTATAGCTCGTGCAGCAGCGAGCTCTTGTCGTGGTTCCCGTCGAGGAAGTACACGATCACCCCGGCCCGCTTGGCGGCCTTGCCGATCACGTCGAAATACCGCCGCCCCGAGGCCATGTGCTCCCACGCCCCGAAGTCCCCCACCACGAATACCCGGGAGCACCCTTCACGCACCGCGGTACGCACCACGGTGAGTGCGTGCGCGGTGTTCCCGTGCAGGTCTCCGGCAAATAGGACATTCCCCATCGCCACATGGTGGCACCCCCGGGCGGTATCGGCATCCCATTACGGCCTGCCACGCCCGGCTCGCCCGAATTAGGCTGACCACCATGAACTCTGTGTTGGTTACCGGCGCGGCGCGCGGCATCGGACAGGCCATCTGCCTGCGTATGGCCCAGCAGGGCTGGCAGGTCTACGCCGGCGTGCGGAAGCTGTCCGACGGCGAGGAGCTGGCGGCCGGGAACCCCCGCATCACCCCGGTCCTGCTCGATGTCACCAATCCCGACCACATCGCGGCCCTCGACGAGGTACTCCCCGCCGACCTCACCGCCGTGGTCAACAACGCGGGCATCGTCGCCGACGGCCCCGTCGAACTCCTCGACCTCGACACCCTCCGAAACCAGTTCGAGGTCAACGTCTTCGGCGCCCTAGCGGTCACCCAAGCCGTCCTCCCGCGCCTGCGCACCACCAAGGGCCGCGCCATCTTCATCTCCTCCCTGAGCGGCCGCATCTCCACCCCGGGCACGGGCGCCTACAACTCCTCCAAGTTCGCCCTCGAGGGCCTGGTAGACGCCCTCCGAGTAGAACTGCGCCCCTGGGGAATCCACACCTCGTTGATCGAGCCGGGCCCCATCGCCACCGACCTCTGGTTCGGCGCCACCGACATGGTCGACACCACCACCGCCCACCTCACCGACGCCCAACGCGACCTCTACAGCACCCACCTCGCGGGCCTCCGCAAAATGTCCCAACAGGTCCCCAAGATCGCCGCCCCGGTCGAATCGGTGGTCAAGGAAGTCGAAAAGTCCCTCACCGCAAAGCGCCCCCACGCCCGCTACATCCCCGGTCTGGCCGGAAAGATCCAGGTGATCGCGACCTCTCTCACCCCCACCCCGGTCCTGGACACCGTCTTCGCCCTGGTCACGGGCATCCGCAAGAAGTAGCCGAGACGGCGACCGCCGGTGCCCCGAGGTGGGGCACCGGCGGTGAAAGCGGTTCGAGCGGTCGGGCTTACGCGCCGTAGACCGGCTCCGGGGTGGTGGCCTTGGAGAGCAGGTCGCGCACGACCGGGCCGAGTTCGGCGGGCTCCCAGCGGGCGCCGCGGTCGGTGGAGACGCCGTGCCGCCAGCCGTCGGCGACGGTGACCTTGCCGCCCTCGACCTCGAACATGCGGCCGGTGACACCGGCGGAATCGGTGCTGCCCAGCCAGACCACCAGCGGGGACACGTTTTCCGGGGCCATGGCGTCGAAGCCGTCCTCGGGGGCGGCCATCATGTCGGCGAAGACGGTCTCGGTCATGCGGGTGCGCGCGGCCGGGGCGATGGCGTTCACGGTGATGCCGTAGCGCGCGAATTCGGCCGAGGCGGTCAGCGTCAGGCCCGCGATGCCGGACTTGGCGGCGGAGTAGTTGCCCTGGCCGACCGAGCCGAGCAGGCCCGCGCCCGAGCTGGTGTTGATAATGCGGGCCTCGGGGGTGCGACCGGCCTTGGCCTCGTTGCGCCAGTACTCGGCGGCGTGCCGCATGGGGGCGAAGTGGCCCTTGAGGTGCACCTTGATGACCGCGTCCCACTCGTCCTCGCCGAGGTTGACCAGCATGCGGTCGCGCACGATGCCCGCATTGTTGACGAGCACGTCCAGGCGGCCGAAGGTATCGACGGCGGTCTGGATCAGACGGCGCGCACCCTCCCAGTCGGAGATGTCGTCACCGTTCACGACCGCGTCGCTGCCGAGGGCCTTGATCTCCTCGACGACCTGCGCGGCCGGGGAATCCGGGCTGGGCGCGCCGTCGAGCTCGGCGCCGATGTCGTTGACCACGACCTTGGCACCGGCGGCGGCGAAGGCGAGGGCGTGCGCGCGGCCGATGCCGCGACCCGCTCCGGTCACGATGACGACGCGGCCGTCGCAGATCTTGTTGTCCGTCATATCGATTACCTCTTCGTTTCTAGTGGCCGGAGACGGCGGGGACGTCTGCGGTGGATGCTTCGAGGAAGGCGGGCTTCTCGCCGCCGCCGTGGACGAGCAGCTGACTGCCGGTGACATAGGCGGCCAACGGCGAAGCCAGGAACGCGGCGGTGCGGCCGATGTCCTCGGGGGTAGCCATGCGCCCCATGGGAACCGTGCGGCTGACCGCCGCGATGCCGTCCTCGTCGCCGTAGTGCAGGTGCGAGGACTCGGTGTTGACCAGGCCGCAGATCACGGAGTTCATCCGAACCTTGGGAGCCCACTCGACGGCGAGCGACGAGACCAGGCTGTCCACACCGGCTTTGGCGGCACCATAGGCCGCGGTGCCCGGGGACGGCCGATGCCCGGAGACGCTGGAGATCATCACGATCGACCCACCGGTCTCCTGCTTCTGCATCACCTCGTTGGCGATCTGCGAAACCAACAGTGGCGCGAGCAGATTCAACTGCACGATCTTCGCGTGGAAGTTGGCGCTGGCGTCGGCAGCCAGGGCGAAGGGCGCGCCACCGGCGTTGTTCACCACGGTGTCGAGCCGCCCGTACTTCGCGACGATCTGATCGATCAGCCCGCGCACCGAATCCACATCGCGCACATCGCACGGCAGGAAGTCGATCCCGCGTCCATTGCTCTCGACGGGGGTGTCGCCGGGCCGTCGGGCACAGGCGACCACGGTCGCACCGGCGTCCAGGAAGACCCGGCTGATGCCGGCCCCGACGCCGCGGACGCCGCCGGTGACCAAGACGACCGAGCCGGACAGGTTTACTTCGATTCCCACCGTGCTAACCTACCAAGCACTTGCTTGTTTTGCCAACGATGGGACTCGCGATGGGGATCAACCGTCACACCGAAACCGAGGGCGTGGAAGTCGTCACTGTCGACTACCCCCCGGTCAACGCACTGCCTTCCGACGGCTGGTTCGCCCTGGCCGACGCCATCACCCAGGCCGGGAAGAACCCGGAGACCCGGGTCGTGGTGCTGCGTGCCGAGGGCCGCGGCTTCAACGCGGGCGTGGACATCAAGGAGATGAACGCCGACACCGGCCACACCGCACTGATCCGCGCCAACCACGGCTGCTTCGCCGCCTTCGCCGCGGTCTACGACTGTGAGGTCCCGGTCGTCACCGCCGTGAACGGCTTCTGCCTGGGCGGCGGCATCGGCCTCGTCGGCAACTCCGATGTCATCGTGGCTTCCGACGACGCGACCTTCGGCCTCCCCGAGGTCGACCGCGGCGCGCTCGGTGCGGCCACCCACCTGGCTCGCCTGGTCCCCCAGCACCTGATGCGGACCATGTTCTACACCGCGGGCACCCTCACCGCGCAGCAGCTGCACCACTACGGCTCGGTCTTCAAGGTCGTGCCGCGGGCCGAACTCGACGCCGCCGCCATGGAAGTCGCCAAGAACATCGCCAACAAGGACGGCCGCGTCATCCGCGCCGCCAAGAAGGCGCTCAACGGCATCGACGTGCAGGACGTGCACCGCTCCTACCGCTTCGAGCAGGGCTTCACCATGGAGCTCAACCTCGCGGGCGTGGCCGACGAGATCCGGGCGCGCTTCGACGATGACCTGGCCGCGCAGAAGAAGGGGAAGTAAAGCCATGCGCGACAAGCGAATGAGCCTCGACGAGGTCGTCGGTGAGCTCCGCAGCGGAATGACCATCGGCATCGGCGGTTGGGGTTCGCGGCGCAAGCCGATGGCCTTCGTGCGCGCGATCCTGCGCTCGGACATCAAGGATCTGACCGTCGTCACCTATGGTGGCGCGGACCTGGGTCTGCTGTGCTCGGCGGGCAAAGTGAAGAAGGCGTACTACGGCTTCGTGTCGCTGGATTCCGCGCCCTTCTACGATCCGTGGTTCGCCAAGGCGCGCACCGGCGGCGAGATCACCGTGCGCGAGATGGACGAGGGCATGGTCAAGTGCGGTCTGCAGGCCGCGGCGGCCCGGCTGCCGTTCCTGCCGATTCGCGCCGGATTGGGTTCTGCCGTCATCGATTTCTGGGAGGGCGAGCTCAAGACTGTTCAGTCGCCTTACCTGACCGACGGCAAGACCGAGACCCTGGTCGCCATGCCCGCTTTGAACCTGGATGCCGCGTTCGTGCACCTGGACCTGGGCGACAAGCACGGCAATGCCGCCTACACCGGCGTCGACCCGTACATGGACGACCTCTACGCCCTCGCGGCCGAGAAGCGCTACCTGTCGGTGGATCGCCTGGTCGAGACCGACGAACTGGTGAAAGCCGTTCCGACGCAGGCCCTCATCCTCAACCGCATGATGGTCGACGGGGTGGTCGAGGCCCCCGGCGGCGCGCACCACACCTTCTCCGGCAGCTACGGCCGCGACGAGAAGTTCCAGCGCCACTACGTCGAGGCCGCCAAGACGCCCGAGTCGTGGGCCGAGTTCAAGGCTCGCTTCCTGGATGTCTCGGAGGACGAATACCAGGCCGCCGTCAAGGCTTTCGCCGAGGAGCAGAAGTAATGACTGACACCACCACGGTCACTCGGGCCGAGATCTGCGTCGTCGCCGCTGCGGAAATCTTCCGGGGCGCGGGCGAGATCATGGCCTCGCCCATGTCCACCGTCACCACCATCGGCGCGCGGCTGGCGCGACTCACCTTCGAGCCGGACCTGCTGCTGTCCGACGGTGAGGCGCTGTTCTTCGCCGAGGTTCCGCCGATCGGCGGCAAGGCCCCCATCGAGGGCTGGATTCCGTTCTCGAAGGTCTTCGACGTGGTGAATTCGGGTCGCCGCCATGTGGTTATGGGCGCCAACCAGATCGACCGCTTCGGCAACCAGAACCTCTCCGCGTTCGGTCCGCTGCAGCAGCCGACCCGGCAGATGTTCGGTGTGCGCGGCGCGCCGGGCAACACCATCAACCACGCCACCAGCTACTTCGTGCCCAAGCACAACAAGCGGGTGTTCGTGGACCAGGTCGATATCGTCTCCGGAATCGGTTACGACAAGATCGATTCCGAGAACCCGGCCTACCGGTTCCACCACCTGCACCGGGTGGTGTCGAACCTGGGCGTGTTCGACTTCAACGGTCCCGAGCACACCCTGCGCGCGCTGTCGCTGCACCCGGGCGTGAGCGCGGACGAGGTCGCGGAGAACACCTCCTTCGAGATCGCCGGGCTGGCGGAGGCGGGCGAAACCCGGCTGCCGACCGAGGAAGAGCTCACCATCATCCGGACCGTGCTGGACCCCAAGGGTTTCCGCGAGAAGGAAGTGACAGCATGACCGCTCAGCGTTTGAAGACGCCGCTGACCGAACTGGTCGGCATCGAGCACCCGATCGTGCAGACCGGCATGGGCTGGGTCGCCGGTCCGGGTCTGGTCGCGGCCACCGCCAACGCGGGCGGCCTCGGCATTCTGGCCTCGGCCACGATGACCTTCGAGGAGCTCGAGCAGGCCATCGCCAAGACCAAGGCGAAGACCGACAAGCCTTTCGGCGTCAACATCCGCGCCGATGGCTCGGATGCCGCCGAGCGCTGCGAGCTCATGATCCGCGAGGGCGTGAAGGTGGCGTCCTTCGCGCTGGCTCCCAAGAAGGAGCTCATCGCGCGGCTCAAGGACAACGGCGTGGTGGTCGTGCCGTCCATCGGCGCGGCCAAGCACGCGGTGAAGGTTGCTTCCTGGGGCGCGGACGCGGTGATCGTGCAGGGCGGTGAGGGCGGTGGCCACACCGGTTCCGTCGCAACGACTCTGCTGCTCCCGTCGGTGCTCGACGCCGTCGACATCCCGGTGGTCGCCGGTGGCGGCTTCTTCGACGGCCGCGGCCTGGCCGCCGCGCTGTCCTACGGCGCGGCCGGTGTCGCCATGGGCACCCGCTTCCTGCTCACCCAGGACTCGGCGGTGCCGGATTCGGTGAAGCAGGAGTACCTCAAGCGCGGGCTCATGGACACCGTCGTCTCCAAGAAGGTCGACGGCATGCCGCACCGCGTGCTGAACACCGAACTGGTCGACAAGCTGGAGCATTCCAGCGGCGTGCGCGGCCTGACCGCCGCAATGTCGAATGCCTTCAAGTTCAAGGCCATGACCGGCATGAAGTGGTCGACCATCGTCAAGGATGGCCTGGCCATGCGCAAACACAAGGACCTCACCTGGTCCCAGGTCATCATGGCCGCCAACACCCCGATGCTGCTGAAAGCCGGTCTGGTGGAAGGCAATACCCACGCGGGCGTCCTCGCCTCGGGCCAGGTCGCCGGAATCATTGACGATCTCCCCACCGTGGCCGACCTGATCGACCGCATCATCACCGAGGCCGTCGACCGCATCGACAGCCTCAACACCTACCGCGTCACCACCACGGCCTGACGCTCCCGAAACGTGCGCGGCCACCACAGCCCGACCGCGCACCCCGGATCCGCACACAGCCGGATCCAAGCGCGCCCTCGCGGCGCACCGAGCCGCCCCCGGAACCTCTCGCCCGGGGGCGGCTTCGCTCATTTCAGCCGTCTGCCGACTGATTCACAAAAGAATTCCGCCACGCGTCCAGGTCACCTGCGCACGGATGCTGGACGTTGTTCATCCATCCCAGGGACGGCGAGTATCACGGTTGCCTGGACGGGATCTATGGGGGCGATGTGCCGCTGCCCGCGCCGTTCGGGTTCTCGCTGGACACCGGAAGCCTGCCGGTCTACGGCACGTAGTCCTTCGTGGCTCGAACCCGATCGTGTTTTCAGCAAAGGGCGAAAGATTGCTGACCGTTTGGTCCGATTTTTCGGTGTGATGCAACAGTGTTGGAGCTCACAGTCGGGCGAGGGTGGCTGTGAGGTTGGGTGTATTGCCTGGTTGGGCCAATGTTGCTGGGGTGCTTGGGGATATTGAGTACGTAGGGGGTTGCGCAGGCGTACGGTTTGTGGGCACCCCTAATGCGTTCGGGACTTGTGCGAAACATCGTGGTGGCCGTTACGATGTCCGCGTTCCGCAAAGGTCCGGCAATCGGGGCGGCAGTGAGCTCGACCCCCGTCTCGATCTGCCTGGTGCGGATCGAGATTCCGTGCCTGTAGGCGCGGAGACAAAGCCAAGTGCGCGCGGTATCGATGAGGGGATGGCTGTCGCATGATCGTCGATCGTGCAATGCGCCTGGTGGCAGTGATCGCGGCTGTCGCCGGTTCGGCGCTGCTCGGGCCCGCGGCTGCCGAGGCGCAGCCGGGCGGCATCCCGCTCGATCCCGTGCCCGCCGGACAGGATCCCGGCCAGCCGGTTTCTACTCCGCAACCCATCGACGCCCAGGCCGCCGCCCCGGTGGCCGGGCCACAAGATCTGTTGTCCATGCTGCTCGCCCTCGGATCGGGCTCTGCCGCTGTCGGTTCCGCCGGAGTCGGCTCGGCCGGAGTCGGTTCCGCGGGCCTCGGCTCTGCCGTCGGAGGCACCGGTTCGGCCGCGCTGGGTACCGGCTCCGCGGTAACCGGTTCCGCCGGTGCGGGTTTGGGCTCCGCCGCCGTCGGCACCGGCTCGGCCCTGGGGGCGACCGGTTCGGCCGCGCTCGGAACGGGTTCCGCCGCTGTCGGTTCCGCCGGGCTGGGTACCGGCTCGGTGCTGGGCCTGGGTTCGGCGGGCGTGGGCTCCGCCGGCGTCGGCACCGGCTCCGCTCTGTTGGGTCTCCTGCTCGGAACAGGTTCGGCCGCAACGGGTTCGGCCGCGGTGGGCTCCGCCGCCGTCGGTTCCGCCGGATTGGCCGGACTGTGCACGGGTTCGGCGGCCGTCGGTTCCGCCGGAATCGGTTCCGCCGGTCTGGGTTCCGCGCTCGGCGGCTCCACGGGAGCGGGTTCGGCCGGCGTCGGGTCGGCGGTGGGTTCCGCGGGCACCGGGTCGGGTGTCGGTTCGGCCGGGACGGGTTCCGCTGCCGGTTCGGCCGATCTCGGTTCCGCCGCAATCGGTTCCGCGGCCCTGGGCTCGGCGGGGCTGGGTTCCGCCGCCGTCTGCGCCTCCCCGCTCTTGCTGCTGCTGATTCCGCTGCCGGCGCCGCCCGTCGTGGTTCCGCCGGTGCCGCTGGAGATTCCGCAGCCGCCCGCCGTGCCGGCGCTGCCCGCGCTGGTCGCACCGGCTGCGCTGCCCGCGCCGGAAGCCGCACCCGCACCGCCACCCCCGCCGCCACCACCGGCCCCGGCGCCCGCTCCCGTACTGGCGCAACCGAATCCGGATGTGAAGCCGACCTCGAACAACACCCCGCTGCCACCGATCAAGGTGCTGTCGGTGATCGGCGGCCTGATCGCCATGGCCTTGGTCGGAACCGGTTCGGGCGCGGTCAGTTTCCAGAGTGCGTCCGCGGCCCAGGGGCGCGTCGATGCCGCCCGTGCGGCGTTCTTCGGACCGAGGCTGTGAGGGGACCGCGATGACCGAGAGCAAGGCTCATAGCATCGGGTCCTACCGCCGGGTGGCCGCCGCGGTGGACGCGGTGTGCGCGGTGGCGGCCGATTTCGACGCCACCGATCTGGACGAGGTGGTGCTGGCCATCTCCGCCGAGCGGCGGCGGCCCATCGAGATCGCCAGTGCCCAACTGGGTCCCGGCGTCTGCGGTCAGCGCCGCAGCTATCCGGATCGGGACGTGATCGTGCTCGCACAGGCGCTGCCCAGCCGCGAGCACACCCTCGCGCACGAGCTCGGCCACATCGTCTTCGACCATCCGGGCGAGGCGGCGACCGAGGTGGTGCTGGAGGCCAGCGACGATCTCATCGCCTACATGCTGAGCCAGCGCGCGCATCAGAAGGCCGTCGATCTGGGTGACGACGAGCAGTGCGAGTGGGAGGCGGAGACCTTCGCGAGCATGCTCATGACCCGGTTGCGCGTGTTCAACAGTCGAGGCGCGGGCGTCTCGGTCCTTCGATTCGATGAGGCACTGGGATGACCTTCTGGTTGGTGGCCATGCTGGTCTGGATGGCCTCGGGTGCACGCGTCGGACGCGTGCTGGTGAAACCTGCGACGACAGCGCGCGTGGCGATCGTGCTCGCGGTGGCGGCAGTGGCGCTCGCCGTCACGATCGGAGTGCCGGAAATCGGTTTGGCCGTTGATCATCTGGCCCCCGGCGGCGTGCACGGTCAGTGGCTCGGCGACCGGGTGGTGACCGCGGCGTGGATCATGTTCGCCACCGCCACTTCGGTGGTCGCGGCCGCGGCTTGGCCGGTGGTGTCGCGCCGGAATCTGCGGCAGATCGGCATGATGATCTACGCGGGCGGCGCGATCGCCATGATTCTGACGCTGGCCTGGTCCATCACCTTCGGTTGGGTGATCGTGCTGCTGGAGTGCGTGTTCATCGTGATCACCGGTGTGCGCAACCTGGATTGGACCACCCTGGGCCGCGGCATCGCGCTCTACACCACGGGTACCGCGGGGGTCGGAGCATTGGCGGCCTTGTCGATTCGCCGCGAGGTGCGCGACGAACCGATGCCGAAACCCGGTGACGAGGGCTGGTTCTGGCCGATGTGGCAGCTCGCCGCCATGCTGATCGCGATCGGTGCGGTGTGGATCGTGATCGAGCTCTGGTGGCGAGCGCGCGCGCTGCTCAAGCAGATTCGGACCTTGCATCGCGTACTGATCGCCCGGTTCCCCGAGGTGGCGGCCCACGATCAGACCGGATCGGGTACCCAGCTCAAGGCTTCCGACCAGGTCGCCCAGATCATGGACGCCCTCTACCTGCAGTCCGGCGGCGGCATGGAGCTGGCCGCGGCGGGCGCGCCGCCGACTTCGGTGGCCGAGCGCGCGCAACGGGTGGCGGATTGGGCGCGGAATCCGTTCGGCGAGGTGGTGATCGACGGCCGCTGGATCTCACCGCCGGCGGGTGTCAGTCCGCGCGGCTGGGTGCAGGCCATCGCCCGCGCCTACGACGCGGCCGCGGCGGGTGCGCCCTCGACGATTCAGGGGTCCACGCCGCGCTAGTAATTTACTAATCCATTACCGTTTCGGAGAGTTGCGCATTACTCTGTGCAACGCCTCCGAACGCGCTGTGCGGTGGGTTGGAAGTTGATCACGCGAAGATCACTGACGCACGTGCGAAGATCACTGACGCAATTGCGATCTTGTCGCAAATGCGCAAGTCCCGCACCGCGCTGATTGCCAAGGGCGTGGCATTCCGGTGGGTCTTCACGATGAGACTTCGTATCCGAGGTTTTCGTCTCATCGAACCCAGCCGTTGTGGCGGTACGGGACTTGCTTGTCTGGTGCATTGGGGCGAAACACTCACAGTGCACAAAACGACATAGTGCACAAAACAACTCACTCGACCGACCGGGAACACCCGGACGGCGTTATGCCAAGTTTGTGCATAATGCACCAGCGCAGGGGTCTACGCCACATGGCCTCAGCATGCTGAGACCGGTGCAACATCCTTCACTCGGACCGAATGGTCCGGCGGGACACCGGCGCTGCCCTGCAAGCAGCGCCCGTGCCCGCCCTATGTCGAGTCCGGGGTAAGCCCTGTAACAAACCAACACAGTGCGGCCTCCGAGTTAGCCGCACTGTGTTGCTCTGTGGCAGGGCCTATTCCGTACCGTCCGGAGGAATTTCGGGCAGTCCTTCACTTGCCCGCAACTTCTCCGCCATAGAGGTGAGGAGGTTCTGAGATTCTTCGGACAGGTCGAACGCCCGACTCGACAGACGACGGAGTCCATAGCCCTGCAGCTGGGACAGCAGCTCGAGATCATGATCGATCTTCGCTGCGTAGATGTCGTTGAAGAAGTAGTCCGGCTTGACCTTGAAGAACTTTGCCAGTGCTGCCACCGTCTCATCCGACGGGTTCGTGCGCTGTCCCGACCGCAACTGCGACAGATACGGTTTCGAGATCGGATGGCCGGATGCCGTCAAGGCAGCCGCCACCTCTGCGTTCGTGTGCGGCTTACGCCCCGGGGGATGCACGGTTTCGAACAGCTTGTTCAGCCGCGCCGCGAAATCAGCCATTGTGAGCCGCCCAATTCCCTTCGCTGTACTAACAGTCGTTATCTCGGATACGTATCATTGATATTAGCGGCTCAGTAACTGAAAACCTACGCCTGATTCGTGATTTCCTTGAAGCTTCTAGGCGGTGATCCGGTTCACCCACTGTGGCTTGGGCGTTTGCGGGCCAACCCCACGGTTCTTGCCAAGGGCTTAAGAGCCCCGGTTCTGGCCCGTCGCGAGGGTCTTCCCGGACGGGCCTCGGGTAGCCCTAAGATAGCTGACGTCTCATCTTCTTGTCTGTACCGGAGTTTGTGTGGCGTACGCCACGTTTCACGACAGCTCGGATGAACGTTCAACCTGGCCGAAAATCATTGAGGGACTAGATCCGTTCGATGATCGTCCCCGTCGCGAGAGCGCCGCCGCAGCACATCAGGACCATGGCGATGTTCTTGTCCGAACGCTCCAGCTCGTGCAAAGCCGTTGTGATCAAGCGGGATCCGGTGCTGCCGACCGGGTGGCCGAGTGCGATCGCACCGCCATTAACGTTCACGCGATCGAAATCGGGCTTGTGCACCGAGGCCCACGACAGCACCACGGACGCGAAAGCCTCATTGATCTCGAACAAGTCGATATCCGAGATGCTCATGCCGGAACGCTCCAGCAGTCGCTCACACGCCTGAACCGGACCGTCGAGCTGGAATTCGGGTTCACCACCGACCAGACACTGCGTGATGATGCGGGCGCGCGGACGCAATCCCTCACGCTGCGCGGCCTTTTCGTCCATCAGCAGCACCGCGGCCGCACCGTCGGAGATCTGCGAGGCGGTGCCCGCGGTGTGAATTCCGCCCTCCACCACCGGCTTCAGCTTCGCCAGGCTCTCGCGGGTGGTGGCGCGCAAGCCTTGATCGCGGCTGATGTCGGCGAACTCGCCGGTGAGGTTGCCCTCCTTGTCGACCTGCGGGGCGCCCTTGATCGTCAGGATCTCGCGATCGAAGCGGCCCTCCTCCCACGCCTGCGCGGCCAGCCGCTGTGAGCGCTCGCCCAGCGCGTCGACATCGTCGCGGGTGATGCCGCGCCGCTTGGCGATTCGCTCCGCGCCCTCGAACTGGTTGGGCATATCGATGTTCCAGGTGGCCGGCTTGCGCGGGCCCGCGTGCGTTCCGACGTTGGCGCCCAACGGAACATGGCTCATGGACTCGATGCCGCAGGACAGCCCGACCTCGATCGCGCCGACGGAGATGAGCCCGGCCACCATGCCCGCGGCCTGCTGCGCCGAACCGCACTGGTTGTCGATGGTGACCGCGCCGGTCTGCCAGGGCAGGCCCGCGTGCAGCCACGCGGTGCGGGTGACATTGTTGCTCTGCTCACCGACCTGCATGACGCAGCCGCCGACGACCTGCTCGACCAGGGCCGGGTCCAGCTCCGCGCGCTCGAGCACGCCCTTCTGGGCCGCGCCCAGCAGTTCGGCGGCGTGCAGGCCGGCCAGCCAGCCGTTGCGCTTGCCGATGGGCGTACGTGCGGCCTCGACGATGACGGGTGTACCCATGTCTGTCCTTCCGGATTAGAACTGCAACGAGTTCACAACCAGTAACGTAGATCTGTTCCGGGTTATTACCCAGTCCCTTCTCTTGTTTTACCTCCTGTGCTTGAATATCGGTAGAACGTGTTTCAGTTGGTCAAAGGAGACTGCTGGTGGTGGACGCTGCAGCCCGGCCCGGTGTGCCGGATGGATTCGATGTCACCGACCCGGAGATGTGGGCGCAACGGGTACCGGTCGAGGAACTCGCCGAACTGCGCCGCACGGCTCCGATCTGGTGGAACCCCAAGTCGCCCGAACGTGGCGGCTTCACCGACGATGGCTTCTGGGTGCTGTCCAAGCACGCGGACGTCAAGACCGTCTCGCGCCGCGACGACGTGTTCTCCACGTACGAGAACACTGCCATCCCGCGGTTCCAGGACGACATCACCCGCGAACAGATCGATCTGCAGCGTTTCGTCCTGCTGAACAAGGACGCGCCCGAGCACACCAAGCTCCGCAAGATCATCTCCAAGGGCTTCACCCCGCGCGTGATCAACGGCCTGCGGGCCGAATTGACCGCGCGCGCCGAGGCCATCGTGAAGGCCGCCGCCGAATCCGGCACCGGCGACTTCGTCGAGCAGGTCGCGGCCGAACTGCCGCTGCAGGCCATCGCCGAGCTGATCGGGGTGCCGCAGGAAGACCGCATGAAGCTGTTCAAGTGGTCCAACGACATGACCAGCTACGACGATCCGGACAGCGATGCCGACCCGGTCATCGCCTCCACCGAGATCCTGGGCTACTCGTATCAAATGGCCGAGGCCCGCCGGGCCTGCCCGGCCGACGATATCGTCACCCAGCTCATCGAGGCCGATATGGACGGCGAGGCGCTGCTGCCCGAGGAATTCGGGTTCTTCGTCATGATGCTGGCCGTCGCGGGCAACGAGACCACGCGTAATGCCACCACGCACGGCATGATCGCCTTCATGGAGAACCCCGAGCAGTGGGAGCTCTACAAGAAGGAACGCCCCAAGACCACCGCGGACGAGATCATCCGCTGGGCCACCCCCGTCAGCTCCTTCCAGCGCACCGCGCTCGAGGACGTGGAAGTCGGTGGCGTGCAGATCAAGAAGGGGCAGCGGGTGGTGCTGTCCTACCGCTCGGCCAACTTCGACGAGGAGGTGTTCGAGGATCCGTTCACCTTCGATATCCTGCGTGATCCGAACCCGCACCTGTCCTTCGGCGGCACCGGCGCGCACTTCTGCATCGGCGCGAACCTGGCCCGGCTCGAGATCGACATCATCTTCAATGCCATCGCGGACCACATGCCCGACATCACCAAGCTGGGAGATCCCCGTCGCCTGCAGTCGGGTTGGCTCAATGGCATCAAGGAATTCCAGGTGGACTACACCGGCGGCTGCCCGGTAAAGCACTGAGCCGCCGTTGATTTGATCCGCCCTGCACCCCTCTCACCTATCAGGGCGGAGACAAAGAAGAAGCGGGCGACTGGATAATCCAGTCGCCCGCTTCGCTTTTCGCTCTAGATCTTCTTCATCGTCGCCATCGCGCGCTCGGTCTCCCAGAACGCACGCAGGGCCAGGATCTTCCCGTCGGCGTCCACCTTGTAGGTGAAAACGCCTTCCGCGTCGATGATGTGGCCGTTCATGGTGGTGCGGATGCGGCCGGTGAAGACCACCTCGCTGCCACACGCGAACGAGTCGTCGAAGAGGAATTCGATGGAGTCGGTCTGGGCAATCGCCTTGTCCCAGAACGCCGCAATGGCTTCCGCGCCGCGGTGCCCCACGCCCTCGGGATCGAAGAAGGAGGGCCCGACCGGGTCCTCCACGATCCCGTCGACGGCGAACAGGGCCACCCAGGCGTCCTTGTCCTTGGCGCGGACCGCGGCCTGGGAGGCCGCGCCCGCCACCCGGGCCGGATGTTCGACGGTGGTGGTCACGGCTGCTCGCTCCCGACGACCCACATCGAGAAGTACTGGGAGCCACCGCCGTACGCGTGTCCGAGTGCCTTGCGGGCATTCTCCACCTGGTAGTCGCCCGCGCGACCCATGACCTGCTTGGCGGCCTCGGCGAAGCGGATCATGCCGGATGCGCCGATCGGGTTGGAGGACAGCACGCCGCCCGACGGGTTGACCGGCAGCTTTCCGCCGATGGCGGTCTCGCCGGCCTCGGTGAGCTTCCAGCCCTCGTTCTCCGGAACGAATCCGAGGTTCTCCAGCCACATCGGCTCGAACCACGAGAAGGGGACGTAGATCTCGGCCGCGTCGATCTCCTCGAGCGGGTCGACGATTCCGGCCTGCTTCCAGAGCGCCTGCGCGGCTTGCCTTCCGGCCTGCGGACTGACCTGGTCGCGCCCGGCGTAGGCCAGCGGCTCGGTGCGCATTGCGGTGCCGTGCACCCAGGCCACCTTCTTGCCCTGCGCCTCGACCGCCTTGGCCGACGCCTCGTCGCCGATCACGATGGCGCACGCGCCGTCCGAGGACGGGCAGGTCTCGTCGAAACGAATAGGGTCCCACAGCATTTGGGACGCCATCACCGATTCCACCGTGATGTCGGGCTGGTGCAGGTGCGCGAACGGGTTGCGCGCGCCATTGCGGCGATCCTTCACCGCCACCATCGCGCCCACGTGCAGCGGGGCGTTGGAGCGGTGAATGTAGGAGCGCACATGCGGGGCGAAGTAGCCGCCCGCGCCCGCGCCCACCGGCTTGGTGAACGGCACCGGGTTCGACAACGCCCACATGGCGTTGGACTCCGACTGCTTCTCCCATGCGAGGGCCAGCACCTTGCCGTGCACGCCCGCCTGCACCTGGTTGGCGGCGACGACGGCGGTGGAGCCGCCGACCGAACCGGCCGTATGCACGCGGAGCAGCGGTTTTCCGGTGGCGCCCAACGCATCCGCGAGGAACAGCTCCGGCATCATGGAGCCCTCGAAGAAGTCAGGGGCCTTGCCGACCACGACCGCGTCGATATCGGCCATGGTCAGGCCGGAGTCCGTGAGCGCACGGTCGATGGCTTCTCGGACCATTCCGGCCATCGAGACATCCGACCGTTTGGTCACGTGATGAGTCTGTCCGGTACCCAGGACAGCGGCTGGCAAGGTCATCGTGCCTCCAGAGTGGCGACCAGGTTCTGCTGCAGCGCGGGACCCGAACTGGCGTGGGCCAGTGCACGATTCGCGGTGCCGTTGAAGATTTCGGTGGCGGCGAAGCCGATGCGCTCGAGTCCGGCCGCGAACATCGGATTGCCAGAGAGCGGTCCGCCGGACGGGTTGATGCGGGTGTTCCCGTTCAGGCCGATGGCCTGCTTCAGGATCAGTTCCTCGTGGCTGAACTGCGCGTGCAGTTCGGCGACGTCGAAGCCGCTCGCGTCGCCGCCGGTGACGGCGTCGGCCGCGCGCTTGGCGGACTCGGAGACGGTGAGGTCGCGGGCACCCAGGACGGGGGTGTCGATGTAGTGGGCCATGCCGGTCAGCCAGGCCGGACGCTCGCACAGTTCGCGGGCGCGATCGCCGCGGGCCAGCACGATGGCGGCCGCGCCGTCGGTGATCGGCGCGATGTCATGGGCGCGGAACGGATCCGCGACTTTGGCTTCGGCCAAAAGCTTTTCGACGTCGATGCCATTGCTGCGGGCGGCCACGGCGGCCATGTCGGCCTCCGTCCACAGGCCCGCGTCCAGGCCCGCGCGGGCCTGCAGTCCGGCCATGGACACCGAATCCGGCCACAGCGGCGCGACCAGGTACGGGTCGGTCTGCAGGCTCAGGATCTGGCGCAGGGTTCCGGCCGATGACTTGCCGAAGCCGTACACCAGCGCCGTATCCGCTTGTCCGGAGCGGATTTTCACCCATGCTTCGTACAGCGCCCAGGCCGCGTCCATCTCCACGTGCGACTCGTTGATCGGCGGCACCGCACCGATGGAGTCGATCGCCGAGATGAACGAGAAGGCGCGTCCGGCAAGGTAATCCGAGGAACCGGAGCACCAGAAGCCGATATCGGAAACACCGATGCCGAGCGTGGACTTCAGCTCCTGGAAGCACGGCGCGAGCATTTCGACGCCATTGGTGGTGCCGAAGGTCTCCGGCACGTGCGGCGCATGGGCGAACCCAACGACCGCGATGTCGGTTGCTGTGTTACTCAAGGTATTTCAGCGCCTCTCTACAGGTGGTGCGCGAAAGAGTCGTAGTCGGCGTCCGGTTCGCCGGTGGGCCGGAAGTGGTCGATGTTTCCGATGGAAAGACCCCACTCCTCGCGCGGCTTCCACACGGCCTTCACCTTCATGCCCATCCGGACTTCGCTCGCCTCGATGCCGAGCACCAGGTGCAGGAACGGAATGTCGGTGCCGTCCAACAGGATGTAGGCGGCGACGTACGGCGGCTTGATCGACTGACCCATGAACGGCACGTTCACGATGCAGAAGGTGGTGACGATGCCGCTGTCGGACACCTCGACGAAGTCATCGGTCGGCGAGCCGTCACGCGGGTCGGCGCCGCGGGGCGGGAAGTACACCTTGCCGTCCATTTGGGCGCGGGCGCCCAGCAGCTTGCCCTCCATGAGTCCCTTCAGGAAGACGGCTTCCTGCGGGGCGGCGGTGTGCTTGATGGAGAAGTCGACCGGGGTCACGATGCCGGTGATGGGTTCGGCATCCGACGCGGGATCGGTGGGCGCATTGGAGGTTTCGCCGGGCTCGAACGCGGCGATGTCCTGGATGCGGCCGGTGCGCTCAGCGGCCCAGCGCGCCCGCACCCGCAGGCCGGTCGAGATGTCCTCGGGCGAGGCCACATCGACGGCGTGCAGGATGGCGGTGTCCGCGCCGTCCAGCTTGATGAGCGCGAAGGCGAAGGGCCGGTCGAAGGGCTGACCCGGTAGCGGCTCGGCCACCCAGGACCAGGTCTGCACCGTGCCCACGTCGGAGACCTCGACGAACTCCGAGAGCGGTTCGCTGGTCTTCGGATCGAATTCCGCGGGCGGCACGATCACGCGCCCATCGGAACCCCGCACCCCGACGACCTTGCCGGATCGCAGTTCCGTGAGGAAGCGACCGATGATCGGACCGGTGGAGCGGGTGTAGTCGAATTGCATCCGCAGCGGTGCGGACAGTACTTCGGTGTTCCCCAGAGTCACGAGATCGAGTAGAACAGGTTCTAGTGACGGTGGCAAGGGCCGGGGCTGGGCCCTCGCCGACGGCCTCGAAATGTTCTAGGAAGGAACCCGGAAATGCGCTTTGGCTTGCAACTCGGATATTGGGGCGCGCAGCCGCCCGCCAATCACCGCGAGCTGGTGGCGGCCGCGGAGGAGTCCGGCTTCGACGCCGTGTTCACCGCGGAATCCTGGGGATCGGACGCCTTCACGCCGCTGGCCTGGTACGGCTCCGACACCAGCCGGGTTCGCCTGGGCACCTCGGTCGTCCAGCTCTCGGCGCGCACACCGACGGCCACCGCCATGGCCGCGCTGACCCTCGACCACCTCAGCGGTGGCCGGCACATTCTCGGACTCGGCGTCTCCGGCCCGCAGGTGGTCGAGGGCTGGTACGGGCAGTCCTTCGCCAAGCCCCTCGCGCGCACCCGCGAATACGTCTCGATCGTGCGGCAGGTGCTCGCCCGCGAGGCCAAGGTGACCAGCGCGGGCCCGGCCTACCCGCTGCCGTTCAACGGCGCGGGCGCAACGGGATTGGGCAAGCCGCTCAAGCCGATCACCCACCCGCTGCGCGCGGACCTGCCGATCTGGCTCGGCGCGGAGGGTCCGAAGAACGTGGCGCTGACCGCCGAGATCGCCGACGGCTGGCTGGCCATCTACTACACGCCGCGGCTGGCCGACATGTACAACGAATGGCTCGACGAAGGCTTCTCGCGCCCCGGCGCCCGGCGCACCCGCGAGGACTTCGAGATCGCCGCCACCGCACAGGTGATCCTGACCGACGACCGCAAGGCCGCCCTGGACGCCATCCGGCCCTTCAGTGCGCTCTACATCGGTGGCATGGGTGCGGAGGAACTGAACTTCCACGCCGAGGTGTATCGCCGCATGGGCTACGGCGAGGCGGTCGACGAGATCACCCGCCTGTTCCGGACCGGGCGCAAGGAGGAAGCGGCCGCGGCGGTTCCGGACGAGCTGATCCTGGACACCACCATCATCGGCAACGAGGCCGAAGTGCGTGAGCAGCTGAAGGTCTGGGAGAAGGCGGGCGTCACCATGATGCTGATCGGCGTGCGGGATGTCGCCCAGTTCGAGGCCCTTCGTCCGCTGATCGAATCGTAGAAAGGGCGTAGTGTGTGACGGGGGGCACATTCGGTCCGTCGACTGAGTGAGATTTGTGGCTTGTCACACACAAGAACACGTTCTATTTTGATCCTGTGAGCTACAACATTGCGGACCTTGTCGAGCACACCATCGACCTCATGCCGGACCGTGTCGCGCTGGTTGACGACTCGCGCTCGGTGACCTACGCCGAGTTGGAGGACCGGGCCAACCGACTGGCGCACTACCTGCAAGAACAGGGTGTGAAGCCGGGCGACAAGGTCGGTGTGTACTCGCGCAACACCATCGAGGCCGTCGAGGCCATGGTCGCCATCTTCAAAGCGCGCGCCGTCATGATCAACGTGAACTACCGCTACGTTGAGAACGAGTTGCAATACATTTTCGAGAACTCGGATATGGTCGCGCTCCTGCACGAGCGGCGCTACAGCGACAAGGTCGCCAATGTGCTGCCGAACGTCCCGGCGATCAAGACGGTCATCACCGTCGAGGACGGCACCGATCTGCCGCTGCCCCCCACCGCGGTCGAATACGAAGCGGCGCTGGCCGGTTCGCACGGCGAGCGGGACTTCGAGGAGCGCTCCTCCGACGACATCATGATGATCTACACCGGCGGCACCACCGGCATGCCGAAGGGCGTCATGTGGCGGCAGGAGGACTGGTGGCGCGTGCTCGGCGGCGGCATCAACTTCTACACCGGCGTCTTCATCGAGGACGAGTGGGAGCAGGCCAAGGGCGGTGCCAGCGGCAACTCGCCGATGGTGCGCTACCCGATCCCGCCGCTGATCCACGGCGGCGCCTTCACCGCGACCCTGCACAGCCTCTTCGACGGCGGCAAGGCCGTCATGCTGCCGGAGTTCAGCGGCCACGGCGTGTGGCGGGCCATCGAGCGGCACGGCGTGAACATGATCTTTATTACCGGTGACGCCATGGCCCGTCCGATGCTGGACGCGGTGGCGGCGGGCAACCCGGAAACCGGTGCGCCGTATCAGCATTCGAGCCTGTGGGTGCTGGCCTCCAGCGCGGCGCTGTTCTCGCCCGCCTTCAAGGACGAGTTCATCGAGCGGTTCCCGAACGCGCTGATCACCGACTCCATCGGCTCCTCGGAGACCGGTTTCGGCGGTCTGTCGGTCGCCTCCAAGGGCACCACCCACACCGGTGGCCCGCGGGTGAAGATCGACGGCTCCACCAAGGTCATCGACGAGGAGGGCAACGAGGTCGCGGCCGGTTCCGGTCAGGTCGGCATGCTCGCCCGCACCGGCAACATCCCGGTCGGGTACTACAACGACCCGGTCAAGACCGCCGAAACCTTCAAGGTGTTCAACGGGATTCGCTACTCCATCCCCGGCGACTACGCCCGGGTGGAGGAGGACGGCACCGTGACGATGCTGGGCCGCGGCTCGGTGTCGATCAACTCCGGCGGCGAGAAGATCTACCCCGAAGAGGTCGAGGGCGCGCTCAAGGCGCACCCGGAGATCTTCGACGCGCTGGTGGTCGGCGTGCCCGACGAGCGCTGGGGTCAGCGCGTGGTCGCGGTCGTGCAGTGTCGCGACGGACACCGCCCGACGCTGGACGAGCTGCGGCCGACGCTGGTCAAGGAGATCTCCTCCTACAAGATGCCGCGCAGCCTGTGGTACGCGGACGAGATCAAGCGCTCGCCCGCGGGCAAGCCCGACTACAAGTGGGCCAAGGCGCAGACCGAGGCTCGCGAGGCCGACAACCACGCTTCGGCTTCCAGCGCTAAGTAATTCGAGCGCAAGGAATTACAGCAATGTGGTGCCCGCCTGCTTCGTCAGGCGGGCATCATTTTGTCGGTGGGTTGTGCGAGGCTGTCTGGCATGAGCGAGAAGGCAGGCAGATCTACCACCATTTCGGATGATGTGTTGCGCTCTTTCGAAGGGCATCGGCGGGAATTGTGCGCCTATGCGTATCGAATGCTCGGGTCCTCCTTCGAGGCCGAGGATGCGGTCCAGGAGACGTTCACGCGGGCGTGGAAGTCCTACGACTCGTTCGAGGGTCGTTCCAGCCTGCGCTCGTGGCTCTACAAGATTGCGACCAATGTCTGCCTGGACATGCTCGACGGGCCGCAGCGGCGCGCCCGGCCGATGGACCTGAACGGTCCGTCCACCCCCGATTCCACGCTGCCCGCGCCGGAACCGGATTACGTGTGGGTGGAACCGATTCCGAACGCGCTCGCCTTCGGCGCGGACCCGGCCGAGGCCGCCAGCACGAAAGACACCCTGCGCCTGGCCTTCGTGGCCGCCGTGCAGCATCTGCCCGCCAGCCAGCGCGCGATTCTGATCATGCGCGAGGTGCTGCGGTTCTCGGCGGGGGAGACCGCCGACATGCTCAATGTGTCCCCGGCATCGGTGAACAGCGCGCTGCAGCGCGCCCGCGCCACCATGTCGAAGGTGCAGGAGACCGCCACGGTCTCGGACACCTACGACGAGAACAACGAGCAGCAGCGCAAACTCGTCGACGATTTCGTCAAGGCCTTCGAGGCCTACGACATGAACGCGCTCACCGATCTGCTGAAAGCCGATGTGGCGCTGTCCATGCCGCCGTTCTCGCTGTGGGTTTCCGGCCCGGAGAATGTCGCCGCCTTCATGCTCGGCACCGGCCACGCCTGCCGGGATTCGCGCATGGTGCCGCTGGCGGGCGCGAACGGGCTGCCGGCCTTCGGTCACTACAAGCCGGGCGACGAGCCGGGCGTGTGGGTGCCGTGGTCGATCACCACCCTGGAACTCGACGGCGAGCGCATCTCGGGTCTGACCTTCTTCCTCGACACCGAGAAGCTCTTCCCGCTGTTCGGGCTGCCCGACGAGCTACGCCCGAACTAGGCCGGTCACCGGAGCCGGTGCGGAATATCCGCGGGCCGGTTCCCCCCTCCTGCTCACGCCTGAAGATGAATCCGGCCCGCGGACCGACCTGGCGCGCAGCCCCTCTGGAAGACGGAGGATCCGGTGACCGCGGAACGATCGCCGTTGATCGGGTGGCGGGCGGAGGCCCCGCGCGCACTGGCCGGTTCCCCTACCTTTGCCGGGGCCCCGGGAACGGTCAAGATCGTCCACGCACCCAGGTTGGGTGCCCCGAAACCCGCACCGGGCCCTTGCATTTCACAAAGGCACGATATTTCACCACAGCACGATGGTGGAGATGTCCGGATCGTCGGCGGCCGGGTCGATGTCGCGTCGGCTCATGGCGAAGAGTTCGATATCGCGATCGGGGAATGCCCAACGCAGGCAATCCAACTGGTACACCGCGAGCTCGCCGGTGTCCGGATCGCGGGCCACGGCGGTGTCGTCGGCCCTGATCTCGGGCGGGCACGGCGTGTTCCACATGCGTTCGAACTCCGGATTGGACCGGCAGGCCTCCCGGATGGCCCGGACCTTCTCGGCGGGCATGTTCGCCAGGGAGTACTCCTGCAGTGCGAACACCAGGCGATGCACCACCGCGGCCCAGTTGACCAGAATCTGCTGTGCGCGTGGATCCGTCATCATCTGCACGATGACGTTGATGGGCCGGTCCGCGGTGCCGAGCCGGGGATCCAGCCACGGAAACAGCCGCACGGCAAGCTGATTGGCCGCGATCACGGTGTACTCGGGTACCTGGTGCAGAAAGGCGGGGCCGCGCAGATTCCGCATGAAGACCAGCATGCCCTCCGACACCCCGTCGGGCGCCTGCGCGGTCACCGCCAGATCGTCTCCGGTCGCGATGGACCACAGCACCCGGCGGCGATCCGACGGCAGTTCGAAGAGCCGCGCAAGCGCGTTGACGGTGGTGAGATGCGGGACCCGCTGGCCGTTCTCGATCTTCTCGTAGCCGCTCGTCGACATGTGCAGCGCATCGGCGACGGCGCGCTGGGTCATGTCGTTGCGCAGGCGTTCCCGCTTGAGATAGGCGCCGAGCGTGATGCCGTTGCCGACATCGGGCTCGGCTGAATCGGCCCCCATGATCCCCCGCTCCATTCCGGTGACAGCACTCCATTGTGGTCACCCGGAACAAGCTGTCCAGTCCAGCGGGTCAGCCGGGGTAGGCCATATAGAAGGGCTCCCACTGGTGCCCGTCGGGGTCGAGGAAGGTGCGGCCGTGCATACCGACCTCGGCCTCCTGTGCGCGTTTATCCGCATTGACCTCCTCGGTTCCGCCCGCGCGCAGGGCCGCCTCGGTGAGGTCGTCGACCTCCTGGACCGAGGCCAGCGACAGTGCGTACAGGCCGCCGACCGTGGTCCGGGTGTCGGCGATCGGCCTGGTGCTGAAGGTGGTGAAGAACTCCTGGGTGAGCAGCATGAGGCAGATATTGTCGTCCACCACGATGCAGGCGGCATTGCCATCGGTGAAGTCCTGGTTCACCTTCCAGCCCAGGGCCTCGTAGAACCGCTTGGAACGGTCCAGATCGGCCACCGGCAGGTTCAGGAAGATCATCTTGGTCGGCATGGCGGTTCGCCCCTGTCTCTGCGTTTCGAGTCGCACGTATATCGATGTACCGGTGGGGACGAAGCGGGTGCGGAAAAGTCATCGGTCGTGCGAGAGTGGCTGGTGGAGGTGCCCGATGAACTACAGCTACCTGGTCGCTCTCACCGGTAGCGGCGGAACCGTGCCGCCGGAACTGGGTGTGGTGCGGCGACTGGTGCGGCGTGGGCATCGGGTGACGGTCCTGGCCGAGGAATCCCTCGCGGGACCGGTCGCGGCGACGGGGGCGCGGCTGCGTCCGCGCGCGGGCGCCGGATACGCCCGCGACACCGCCGACGAAATCGATGCCGAGCGACCGGATCTGGTGCTGGCCTCCTTCTTCGCCTTCGGGGCCATGGTCGCCGCGCAGGCCTGCGAGGTGCCGTTCTCGGTGCTGGTGCCCGGCATCTACCCGCTGCCCGTGGAGGGCGGTCCGCCGCCCGGCACCGGATTCGGCCGGGCCACCGGGCCGCTGGGGCGTTGGCGGGACCGGGTGGTGGGGTCGCTGGTGCAGCGGCGCTGGGACGAGGAACTACTACCCCGGCTCAATACGCTGCGCGCGGACTTCGGGCTGGAACGGCTGGCGCATTACCAGGATCAAGCGCAGCTGGCCCGCCGCCAGCTGGTCTTGTCCAGCGCCGCTTTCGATTTCACCGGTCAGGCCCCGGACGGGGTGCGCTGGGTGGGGCCCATCCTGGACGAACCGGACTGGGCCGGGGAGACCGGCTGGATCCAGTCCGACGGCGGTGAACCGTTGATCCTGGTGGCGCTGTCCACCACCTTCCAACGCCAAACCGATTGCCTGCAAAGGATCGCCGACGCGCTGGCCCTGCTACCCGTGCGCGGGGTGCTGACCACCGGCCCGGCAATCGACCCGGAGGAGATCCACGCACCGGCGAACGTGACCGTGCTGCGCGGCGCTCCACACAGTGCGATCATGCGGCACGCCAGCCTGGTCGTCACCCACGGCGGGCACGGCACCCTGATGAAGTCCTTCGCCGCCGACCTACCGGTCCTGGTCCTCCCGCACGGCCGCGACACTGCCGACAATGCCGCCCGGGTCCGCGCGCACCGCGCGGGAATCTCGCTGCCGCGCACCGCGACCCCGCCGCGCATCGCCCGCGCGATCCGCCACCTGCTGCGCACCCCCGCCCACTACCGGGCCGCCGCCGAACTCGGCCGCGCCGTCCGCCACGACGCCCGCGGCGCGGCGCTGCTGCACGAACTCGAACCCTCGACCGACAGCCCGGACCCGGTCGCCGAGCGCATCTTCTCGCTGCGCGAACTCGAATCCTGATGTTTGGCCGAATTTCGCGCATCGCGGACGGGATATGGCTGGCACGCTGGGCTTTCGCGCCTTAGCGTGGGCCGCATGGATTTCATGGCCGTTTTGCGCGAGAAGCTGAGTGAGTTCGGGGAGCTGATCACGCCGGAGGCCGATCTGGCCGCGCCCGTTCCCAGCTGTGGTGACTGGACCTTCTACGACCTCGCCGACCATGTCGGGCAGGGGAACATGTGGGTGGTGACCGCGATCGCGGAGGGCCACGGCAACTATCAGGGCGAGCCCGCGCCGAAGGACCCGGTCGCGCTGCGTGACTGGTACGACCGGATCGCGAAGACGATGCTCGAATCGCTCTCCGTCGATCCGGCCACCCCGGCCTGGACGTTCACCAGCCAGCTGCCGCGCAACGTCGGGTTCTGGCAGCGCCGCCGCGCCCAGGAGACCCTCATGCACGTGTGGGACGGGCAGGACGCGCTCGGCGTGGCCGAGGAGTTCGAACCGCACCTGGCGGCCGACGGCATCATCGAGGTGTTCGAGCTGTTCGCGCCCCGCATGATCAAGCGTGGCCTGGCCAAGGAGCCGGAGGCCGCGGTCAGCGTGCACACCACCGACACCGGTGACAGCTGGACCTATGGTCCGGGCGCGCCGGTCGCCGAAATCTCCGGCACCGCTGCGGATCTGCTGCTGGCGCTGTGGGGCCGCAAGAACCTCGACGACGCGGCCCTGACCTGGCAGGGCAACTGGGCGGCGGGCGCGCGGGTGCTGACCGGACCACTGGTTCCGTAAACCGTTCCCGGACAAGAAAAACGGCGAGACGGTGGCTGGTATGGGAACCGCCGTCTCGCCGTCGGCCGCGTTTGCAGGGTCGGCCGAGTCTTACTACTTCACTTACTCCGCGGCCAGCAGCGAGCCGAGGGCGCGCAGGTGGTCGGTCGCGCCGCCGAGCGCGAATTCATTGTGCTTGGCGGCGGTGAAGTACTGGTTCACGATGTGGTCGCGGTCGATGCCGACGCCGCCGTGCACGTGCACCACGGTGTGGGCGATGCGGTGGCCCGCGTCGGCGGCCCAGAACTTCGCGGTGTGCACCTCGACGGTGGCCGGGAGGCCCTCGGACAGCAGCCAAGCCGCCTGCTGCACGGCCAGGCGCACACCCTGGACATCGATGTAGGCGTCGGCGAGGCGCTGGGCCACGGCCTGGAAGCTGCCGATCTTGCGGTTGAACTGCTCGCGCTCGCGGGCATAGTCGGCGACCAGCTCCAAGCCCTTCTCGACCACGCCGAGCTGGGTGGCGGCCAGGCCGAGCCAGGCGCGCTCGAGCAGCCAGGTCAGGATCTCGCCGCCCTGGTCGAGGGTGCCGACCAATTCCGCGGGGGCACCGGAGAATTCGACCTCGGCCTCGGGGGAGCGGTCGGTGACGATCTGGTTCTCGACCCGCACCGCCGGGTGCGACGGGTCGACCAGGAAGACGGCGGGGGAGCCGTCCACGCTGGCGGACACCAGGATTCGCGTGGCCTGCGCCGCGAACGGCACGGTGGTCTTGAGCCCGGTCAGCAGCCAGCCGTTACCGGCGATGGCGGTGGTGACGGGCTTGTCGAGCTCCCAGTTGCGCTCCTCGCTCAGCGCCGCGGTGAGGATGACCTCGCCGGATGCGGCCTTGGCGGCCAGCTCGCGCTGCGGCGCGGAACCGAACTGCGCGAGCGCGCCCGCGCCCAGCACGATCGACCACAGGTACGGCACGGGCGCGACGGACTTGCCGATCTCGCGCAGGATGGCGGTCTGCTCCAGCACGCCGAAGTCGCTGCCGCCCACCGTTTCCGGCAGGGCCGCGGCCAGCACGCCGGTCTCGGCCAGCGAGCTCCACAGCGATTCGTCGAAGCGCACGGTCGGCTCGCCGTCGGCGGTGACGTTCTTGTCGAGTTCACGCAGCCGGTCGGCGGTGACCAGCTTGCCGGTGACCTCGGCGGTGAGGCGGGCCAGATCCTGCTGCGCCTCGGTAAGAGTGAAATCCATGATGGCTACCTTGGTTTCGATTAACGCGCGGCGGCGGGCTGCTTGAGGGCGGTCATGGCGATGATGTCGCGCTGCACCTCGTTGGTGCCGCCGCCGAAGGTGAGGATCAGGCAGGCGCGGTGCATGCGCTCGAGGCGACCGCGCAGCTGCGCGCCCTTCGAGTCCTGGCGCAGGTAGGCCTGCGGGCCGAGGATCTCCATCAGCGCGCGGTAGGACTCGGTGGCCAGCTCGGTGCCGTACACCTTGGTGGCCGAGGCATCCCACGGGCGCGGCGCGGCGTCGCCGCCCGCATCGGCGCGCGAGGCGATCTCCCAGTTGGTCAGCTTCAGGTATTCGACCTTGGCGTGGATGCGGGCCAGGCTGATCTGCACCCATTCCTGGTCGATGACGCGGGAGCCGTTGGCGGCCTTGGTGTTGCGCGCCCACTCGGTGACCTGCGCGACCGCCAGCGCCAGCGGCGCCGACGAGGTCAGCGCGACGCGCTCGTGGTTGAGCTGGTTGGTGACCAGCGCCCAGCCGCCGTTCTCCGGGCCCACCATGTCGGAGTGCTTGACCCGCACGTCCTGGTAGTAGGTGGCGGAGGTGTCCGGCCCGGCCATGGTGTGCACCGGGGTCCAGGAGAAGCCCTCCGCCGTGGTCGGCAGGATGAACATCGAGATGCCCTTGTGCTTCTTGGCGCTCGGATCGGTGCGGGCGGCCAGCCAGATGTAGTCGGCGTAGGCGATGAGGGAGGTCCACATCTTCTGCCCGTTGATGATCCAGTCGTCGCCGTCGCGGACCGCGGAGGTGCGCAGCGAGGCCAGGTCGGTGCCGGCGCCCGGTTCGGAGTAGCCGATGGCGAAGTGCAGCTGACCGGCGGCGATCTTGGGCAGGAAGAACTTCTTCTGCTCCTCGGTGCCGTAGTGCATGATCGTCGGCGCGACGGAGTTGATGGTCAGGAACGGCACCGGGGCGCCGGCGATGGCGGCCTCGTCGGTGAAGATCAGCTGATCCATGGTGGAGCGGTCCTGGCCGCCGTACTGCTTGGGCCAGCCCAGGGCGAGCCAGCCGTCGCGGCCCATCTCCTCGACGACCTCGCGGTAGACATTGCCCTCGCCGTATTCGCCGGTCTGCGCCGAAAGCGCCTGCCGCCGTTCGGGAGTGATGAGCTTGGTGAAGTATTCACGTAGCTCGGCACGCAGCTGTTCCTGTTGCGGCGTGTAGGCGATACGCATAGCTGTACCTCTAGCCTTCGTTTCTCGGTTCAGCCGATCATCGCACGCAACTGAAACATGTTCCAGTATCGGTTCCGGTTAGGGCTACTTTGCTGTTGCACCGCGATCCTGATTGTTAGGCTCGGGCACAACCAGTGGTTAAGGAGAGAAACATGAAGGTCATCGTCGACTTCGATCAGTGCGAAGCCAACGGAATCTGCGTCGGAATCGCCCCTGACGTCTTTGATCTCGATGACGACGACAACCTGTTCGTCAACGAGGCCGAGGTCACCGAGGCCAACCGCCGCGATATCGAGTCGGCCGTCGCCCAGTGCCCCAAGGCCGCTCTGAAGCTGGTCTGAGCGCATGCTTGCCCGCCGGGTGGAACACGTTCTAGAGTCGGCCGCGTGAGCGATTCTGATGTAAGTCTTTCCGGCCGGGTTGCCATCGTCACCGGCGCGGGCGCCGGGCTGGGCCGGGCCGAGGCCCTCGAGCTGGCCCGGGCCGGTGCTTCGGTCATCGTCAACGACCTGACCGAGAACGACGCGGTGAGCGCGACCCTCGCCGACATCCGGGCGCTGGGCGTGAAGGCGGAGTTCGTCGGCGGCAGCATCGCCGAGAGCGCCACCGCCGAGGCGCTGATCCGGACCGCCGAGGAGACCTTCGGCCGCCTGGACATCGTGGTGAACAACGCCGGGATCACCCGGGACAAGATGCTGTTCAACATGTCCGACGCGGACTTCGACGCGGTCGTCGCCGTCCACCTGCGCGGGCACTTCCTGTTGACCCGCAATGCCGCCGCCTACTGGCGCGGTAAGTACAAGGAGACGGGTGCGCCGGTCTACGGGCGCATCATCAACACCTCCTCCGAAGCCGGCCTGCTCGGCCCGGCCGGACAGGCGAATTACGGTGCGGCCAAGGCCGGAATCACCGCACTGACCCTGTCGGCGGCGCGGGCGCTGGAGAGCGTCGGCGTGAAGGCCAACGCCATCGCGCCGCGAGCGCGTACCGCCATGACCGAACAGGTCTTCTCCGCGGCCCCCGAAGAGGGCCCGGACCCGCTCTCGCCCGATCACGTGGCACGCCTGGTGGCCTACCTGGCCTCCCCGGCCGCCGAGGCGATCACCGGCCAACTCTTCGTCGTCTACGGCCCGATGGTGGCCCTGATGGCGGCTCCGGTGGTGGAGAAGCGTTTCGACGCCGAGGGCGAGTTCACCCGCGAGGGTCTGGCCGCGAGCCTGGGCGGTTATTTCGCCGAACGTGGTTCGGACGCTACGTTTTCCGCTTCCTCGCTGAAGGATCTCGGCTGAGGCTTACCTCAGTTTCCCCGCGTGGGGTCTGTGAGTTTCTATAGACACGCTCAGGCCCCCCGCGCTGCGGTTGATCACGGGATCGATCGTTGGTAGGAATGGGGATCAGCTATGTGTGTCGCCTCACACTGTGGCATACATGTGACGGTTAGGGTGGCATGAACACGTTCTTGAAACTGGACACCAGTTCAGAAAGAAGCCCTGTTCAAAACCGTCGAAACCTTCCCGAACCGTATGAGAACGTGTTCTAATCTTCGAGCGGGACCGAGATCACAATCAAATCTCGGTTGCTATAGCAAGGCAGGGGCAGGAGGAATAGCGGGAATGAATGAAGTCCTTGCCGTACCGCTGCGGGCGGTCGGAGGGTTCTTCGAACTCGCCGGATCAGTTGCCCGCGCCACGGTGCGGCCCCCGTTCCAGCGACGGGAATTCATCGATCAGTCCTGGTTCATCGCCCGGGTTTCCATGTTCCCCACACTGATGGTGGCGATTCCGTTCACCGTGCTCGTGGTGTTCACACTCAACATCCTGCTGCGCGAGATCGGCGCCGCCGACCTCTCCGGCGCGGGTGCGGCCTTCGGCGCGATCACCCAGATCGGCCCGATGGTCACGGTGCTCATCGTGGCCGGCGCGGGCGCGACGGCCATCTGCGCCGACCTCGGCGCACGCACCATCCGCGAAGAGATCGACGCCATGAAGGTGCTCGGCATCGATCCGATTCAGCGCCTGGTGGTTCCGCGCGTGCTGGCCTCCATGTTCGTGGCCTTCCTGCTCAACGGCCTGGTGGCCGCGATCGGCATCCTGGGCGGTTTCGTCTTCTCGGTGTACCTGCAGGGCGTGAACGCCGGTGCCTTCGTCAACGGCATCACGCTGCTGACCCATCTCCCGGAGCTCGTCATCTCCGAGGTGAAGGCCATGCTGTTCGGTCTCGTCGCCGGACTGGTCGCCTGCTACCTGGGTCTGAACGTCAAGGGCGGCCCCAAGAGTGTCGGCGACGCCGTGAACCAGACCGTCGTGTTCGCCTTCATGGCGTTGTTCGTTATCAACGTCGTGATGACCGCGATCAGCATCAAGTTCACGGCGCGGTGATCAGATGGCCTTTGTGATCCAGTCTCGTTTTCCCAAGGTGACCAAGCGCTTTCAGCGCTTCACCGAGGCGCTCGACGCGGTCGGCAAGCACGCTGTCTTCTACGCGCGCTCGATCGCGTCGGTGCCCAAGGCGCTGGTGCACTACCGCACCGAGACCATCCGGCTGATCGCCGAGATCTCGATGGGCACCGGCGCGCTGGCCGTCATCGGCGGCACCGTCATCATCGTCGGCTTCCTGACCCTCGCGGCCGGTGGCGTCATCGCCGTGCAGGGCTACAGCTCGCTCGGCAATATCGGTGTCGAGGCCCTGACCGGCTTCTTCGCCGCGTTCATCAACGTTCGCATTGCGGCCCCGGTCATTTCGGGCATCGGCCTGGCGGCGACGCTGGGCGCGGGTACCACGGCACAATTGGGGGCCATGCGCGTCTCCGAAGAGATCGACGCCCTCGAGGTGATGGCGATCCGGCCGATCCCGTTCCTGATCGGCACCCGCATGCTCGCGGGCATGCTCGCGATCATCCCGCTGTACTCACTGGCGGTCATCGCCTCGTTCATCGCGAGTCGCTTTGCGACCGTGGTGATCTACGGTCAGTCGGCCGGTGTGTACGACCACTACTTCTCGACCTTCCTCATCCCCAGCGACATCCTCTGGTCCTTCGCGCAGGCGATCTTCATGGCCATGGCGGTCATGCTGATCCACACCTACTACGGCTATCACGCCGCGGGCGGACCGGTCGGCGTCGGCGTGGCGGTAGGTAATGCGGTGCGGGCCTCGCTGATCGCGGTCGTCATGGTGACGCTGCTGATGTCGCTGGCCATCTACGGCACCTCCGGCAATTTCCATCTCTCCGGGTAGGGGCGGGACGACATGGTTCAACAAGAAGGCGGAATGCCGAGCCCGATCGGCTCGCCATTCGTCCCGAAGCCGGCGCCGAAGCGCTACCTCGAACAGGGGTGGGTGATCCGGTTGTCCGGCGCCGGGCTCGTGCTCGGGGTCGTCGCGGTGGTCACGCTCTGCATGGTGAGTTTCACCGGCGGCTTCACCAATACCGCGATGGTGACGGTCAATTCGCCGCGCGCCGGTCTGGTCATGGACCGCGACGCCAAGGTGAAGATCCGCGGCGTCGAGATCGGCCGCGTCAAGAACATCAGCGAGACGCCCGACGGCGCCCGCATCGAACTCGCGATGGACCCGGACAAGCTGAAGCTGGTGCCCGCCAACGCGACCGTGGACATCAACTCCACCACCGTGTTCGGCGCGAAGTACATCAACTTCATCGAGCCGCAGACCCCGACGGGTTCGCTACACGCGGGCTCGGTCGTGCAGGCCGAGGGCGTCACCGTCGAATTCAATACGCTCTTCCAGCATTTGAGCGATGTGCTCAACAAGGTGCAGCCGGAGAAGCTGAACGCCACGCTGACCGCGCTGGGCACCGCCCTGCAGGGTCGCGGCGAGAAGCTGGGGCTGCTGCTGAGCGACTCCGACGAGTTCCTCAAGCAGATCAACCCGTCGTTGCCCACGCTGCAGGATGATCTCCGCAAGACCGCGCAGGTCACCGGCACCTATGCCGACACCGTGCCGGATCTGCTGCGCACCACCGACAATGTGCAGGTCACCGGCAAGACCATCGTCGACGAGCAGGCCCGCGTGGATGATCTGCTGACCAACCTCATCGGGCTGGCCGACACCTCGAACTCGGTGCTGAAGCCGAGCGAGAACGATCTGATCAAGTCGCTGAATCTGTTGCAGCCCACCACGGATCTGCTCTACGAATACCGGGCGGGGCTCTACTGCGTGATCACCACCATGGGACAGAACCTGCCGCTCATGGACGATCTGATCGGTGGCAAGTACCCGGCCTTCGCGATGGACGCCAGCTTCATGCCGAGCGGTACGCCGTACTCGTACCCCGACGACCTGCCGAAGGTGAACGCCACCGGTGGCCCGCACTGCCAGAACTCCGTCGATCTGCACGGCGGTGAGAAGTCCCCGTACCTGGCGACGGATACGTCCGAGGGTCACGTCTGGGCTCCGCCGATGGTCCCGCACCTGAACAAGACCGTGTTCGAGATTCTCTTCGATCAGCTGCCGGGAGTGGGGAAGTGAAGTTCAAACCACATGCCACCACGGTGAAGCTCAGTGTCTTCGCGCTTGCGATGTTGCTGGTGCTGGCACTGCTCGTGGTCGTCTTCAGCCAGATGCGGTTCGCCCGCGAGAGCGGCTACCACGCGGTGTTCACCTCGTCCTCGGGCATGCTGCCCGGGTCGAAGGTGCGCATCGCGGGTGTGCCCGTCGGGTCGGTGAGCCGGGTCTACGTCGGCAAGGACCACAAGGCGCACGTCGACTTCGATGTGGACCGCAAGTATCGGCTGTACTCCACCACCCAGGTCGCCATCCGCTACGAGAACCTGGTCGGCGACCGCTACCTCGAATTGATGGACGGCCCGGGTGCGGCGACCCCGCTGCGCTCCGGCGGCACCATCGATCTCGACCACGCCAAGCCCGCGCTGGATCTGGACATGCTGCTCGGCGGCTTCAAACCGCTGCTGCGCGGCCTGGATCCGACCCAGGTCAACAGCCTGACCGAGGCGCTGCTGCAGGTCTTCCAGGGGCAGGGCGGCACGCTGGTCGCGCTGCTCAACAGCGGCGGTGACTTCGGCAAGACCCTCGCCTCGCGGGATGCCCTGATCGGCAGCGTGATCGAGAACCTGAAGACGGTGCTGGCCACCATCGACGACCGCGACAAGGCGTTCGGCACCACGCTGGACGAATTGCAGCGACTGATCAGCGGATTGGCCGCGGACAAGGATCCGATCGGCGCGGCGCTGCCCAAGATCGCCGGAGCCACCGGTGATCTCACCGAGCTGCTGAAGACGGCCCGCCCGGACCTCAAGAACACCGTGGACCAGTTGGGCCGTGCCGCAACGACTCTCGACGACAGCAAGGAAGAGTTCCAGACGGTCCTCTCGGCGCTGCCGGATACCTACAAGAAGCTGACCCGCATCGGCTCGTACGGATCGTTCCTGAACATCTACGCCTGCAGCACCGACCTGCTGTACACGGGGTTGGACGGCAAGGACGTGCGGATCGCTCTGCCCGGCAGCCAGTACGACGGGAGGTGTAAGTAGTCATGGGACAACGCGTGATGAATATCGGCGTTATCGGCATCGTCGTGGTCGTGTCCATCTGCCTGACCGCCCTGCAGTTCGACCGGCTGCCCTTCATCAAGTCGGGCGCGGTGTTCACCGCCTACTTCGCGGACGCGGGCGGCCTGCTGCCCGGTGATCAGGTGCAGGTGGCCGGGGTGAAGTCCGGCCGGGTCGACAAGGTGGCGCTGGACGGCGCCAAGGTGAAGGTCTCCTTCACCCTGGACGAGTCGATCGTGCTGGGGGACAAGACCTCCGCCGCGATCAAGACCAATACGGTGCTGGGCCGCAAGTCGCTCGAGGTGACCCCGACCGGGAACGGCGCGCTGACCCGCGATCAGGCGATTCCCTTGGATCGCACCACATCTCCGTACTCGCTCAACGACGCGCTGTCGGATCTGTCGGGCACCGTGAAGGATCTGGACCTCGATCAGGTCAACAAGACCCTCGACGCGCTCTCGGACACCTTCAAGGACACCCCGGCCCCGCTGCGCTCGGCGCTGGACGGCATCACCCAGCTGTCCAAGAGCATCAACACCCGTGACAAGGCGCTGACGGATCTGCTGTCCAAGGCCCAGGGCGTCACCAAGGTGCTCTCGGATCGCGCCGAGAAGATCAATTCGCTGCTCGTGGACGGCAACAACCTGCTCGGCGAGCTGGATGCCCGCCGGGGCGCGATCAGCCAGCTGATCACCTACATCAACGGTCTGTCCAAGCAGCTCAGCGGCTTCGTCAACGACAACGAGGCGGCGCTGAAACCGGCTCTGGACAAGTTGAATTCGGTGCTGTCGTTGCTGCAGAAGAACAAGCAGAACATCTCCGACGCGCTCGACGCGCTGGGTCCCTACGCCGGTGCGCTCGGTGAGCAGGTCGGTAGCGGTCCCTACTTCCAGGCGTACATCGTGAACTGGAACAGCCCCGCGCTGCAGGTGCTTTCGGATGCGCTGGTCTGGCCGCAGAACCTGCCCGAGGCGCTGAAGAACATGATGTCCGGTGGCGTGCAACCCAAGCCGATCATCACGGAGCTGCCGAAATGACCAACCTGCTCGGTAAAATCCGCGGTCTGCCGCGCTGGACCCGCATCGCGGCGGCGGTGGTCGCCATCGCGATCGTGGCCGGTGGCGTGTACACCGGTTTCGATCGCATCGGCAAGCCGCAGATCACCGCCTACTTCCCGTCCACCGTCGGCCTGTACAAGGGCGACGAGGTGCGGGTGCTGGGTGTCAAGGTGGGCACCATCGACTCCATCGAACCGGGCAAGGACCGGGCGACGGTGAAGATGACCCTCGACCGCGGCATCGACATCCCCGCCGATGCCAAGGCCGTGCTGGTCTCGCCGTCGGTGGTGTCGGCCCGCTTCATCCAGTTGGCCCCCGCCTACACCGGCGGCGCGAAGATGCACGACGGCACGGTCATTCCGATCGAGCACACCGCCGTCCCGGTCGAGTGGGACGACATCAAGGCCGAACTGTCCAAGCTGGCAACGGCTCTCGGGCCGGTCGGCGAGGACAAGCAGGGCTCGTTCGGTCGCTTCGTCAATACCGCCGCCGACAACCTCGACGGCAACGGCCAGGCCTTCCGCGACACCCTCAAGGAGCTGTCGGCCACGCTGACCACGCTCTCGGACGGGCGTACCGACCTGTTCGGCACCATCAAGAACCTGCAGCAGTTCGTGGACGTGATCTCCAAGAGCAACGACCAGATCGTGCAGTTCGGTGGCCGGCTGGCGTCGGTGTCGCAGGTGCTGGCCAGCACCTCCGATGATCTCGGCGCGGGTCTGGACAACCTGGACTCCGCGGTTACCGATATCAAGCGGTTCATCGACTCGCGCGGCGGTCCGCTGACCACCGACCTGGCGCAGCTCGCCGATATCACCAGCCTGCTGGTGGAGAAGAAGCCGCAAATCGAGCAGGTGCTGCACACCGCGCCGACCGCACTGGTGAACTTCTACCAGCTCTACAAGCCCGCACAGGGCACGGTTACCGGCTACCCGGTGTTCGCGGGCTTCAACTCGCCGTTGAGCTTCATCTGCGGCTCGATCGACACGCTCTCGACCGGCAACGGCAACGAGAGCGCCAAGATGTGTGCCCAGTACCTGGCCCCGGTCATTCAGAACCTGGCCATGAACTACCCGCCGCTGCTGGCCAGTGATGGCACCGGCGCATCGGCCCTGCCGGGCCAGATCGTCGCCAGCACACCGGATGTCGGTGCGCGGGTGGAGCCGGGCTCGGGTGGTCCGGTGCCGGTCGCGATTCCGGATAGTGTTGCGAGCCTTGCTGTTCCGGGAGGGAAGTGATGAATACTCGTCGCCGCACGGTGGCGGGCCTGGCGATCGGTGTCGCGGTCGCCTTGAGCGCGACCGGATGTGATTGGGACGGCCTCAACACCGTCTCGATGCCGGGCGCCGCCGGAACCGGTTCCGACGCTTGGCACATCAAGGTGCAGATGCCGAATGTCACCACCCTGACCCGCAATTCGCCGGTCCTGGTGAACGACGTGACGGTCGGCACGGTCACCGGCATCGATGTGGAGAACTGGCACGCGCTGGTCACCATCGGGCTCGACAAGGGCGTGAAGCTGCCCGCCAATGCCACCGCCAAGATCGGCCAGACGTCGCTGCTCGGCAGCAATCACGTCGAATTGGGTTCGCCGACAGATGTTCCCGCCAACGGTGAACTGCACGACGGCGATCTCATCCCGCTGGAGCGGGCGAGCGTGTTCCCGACCACCGAGCAGACGCTGTCCGCGGCGTCGGTGGTGCTCAATGGCGGCGGCATCAGCCAGCTGGAGAACATCACCCACGAACTGAACACCGCTTTCACCGGCCGCACCGATGCGATCCACGATCTGCTGCCGCAATTGAACCAGATGGTCGGGACGCTCAACGCGCAGACCACCGACATCATCAACGCCATGAGCGGGCTCGATCGCCTGTCGGGAACCCTGTCGCAGGAAAAGGATCGGCTCGCCGCCGCCATCGACAACATCCACCCCGCGCTGACCGTGCTCGCGGACAAGCGGGAGAACATCACGCACGCGCTGACCGCCGTGGGCGACCTCAGCGATGTGGTGCAGCGGATCATCGACGGTGGCGGGGACTCGCTCAAGGCGGAACTGGCCGATCTCGGGCCCACCCTGGAGCAGATCGCCAACACCAGCACCAACTTCGCCAAGTCGCTGAATATGTTGCTGACCTTCCCGTTCCCCTTCAAGTACATCGACCGGTACATCCGCGGCGACTACATGAACGTGAAGATCACCTTCGACATCACCGCGGCCCGGCTGGACTCCAACTTCCTCACCGGTACGCCGCTCGGCGGCCGCTTCGGCGGCGTCGAGGGCGCGCTCGGTCAGTCCGCCGGAGTCGCGGCCGACGCCGGGGATCCGAGTAAGGCTCCGCTGCAACCGGAATCGACCCAGCCGTCGCCGACCTTGCCCGGTCTGCCGGGGCTGTCTGTTCCGGGTCTGCCGTCGATCCCCGGAATCACCGTGCCGCAGGGGGGACCCGGGAAATGAAACTGAGTCGCTTCGTCAAGATTCAGCTCGCCATCTTCACCATCCTCACCGTGATCGGCATCTCGGTCATGGGCGGGGAGTACGTGAAGCTGCCCGCCATGTTCGGCATCGGCCGCTACGACGTGACGGTGAAGCTCATCGGCACCGGTGGCCTGTACGAGCACGCCAATGTCGCCTACCGCGGAACCAATGTGGGCAAGGTGGATTCGGTGGTGCTGACCCCGCAGGGTGTCGACGCCAAGCTGTCCATCGACTCCGACTACAAGATCCCGAGCGATATCGACGCCTGGGTCAAGTCGGTGTCGGCCATCGGTGAGCAGTACGTGGATCTGATCCCGGTGACGAATCCGCAGGGCGGCAACCTGTCCGACGGTTCGGTCATCCCGGTCGAGCGCACCAAGCTGCCGATGGACATCGGCGGCATCCTGGACCGCACCGACCGGCTGCTCTCCAGCGTCGCCGACACCCGTCTGCAGCAGGTGATCGAGGACGCGTTCACCGCCTTCAACGGCGCGGGTCCGGATCTGGAACGGCTGATCGACTCCGCGTCGCTGCTGGTCCAGGAGGCCAAGACCAATACCGACGCCACCAAGGACCTGATCGACAAGATCGGCCCGCTGCTCGACACCCAGGTGCAGTCCGACTCCGCCATCCGCGAGTGGACCAAGAACCTGGCCACCGTGACCGACCAACTGCGCGAGCACGATCCGGCGCTGCGCAATGTGATCAGCAACGGTCCCGGTGCGCTCAGCGCCGCCACCAAGCTCTTCCAGGATCTGAAGCCCACCGTCCCGCTGCTGGCGCAGAACCTGGTCAGCATCGGTCAGGTCGGCGTGATCTACCACGCCAGTGTCGAGCAGTTGCTGGTCGTCTTCCCGCCGCTGATCGCGGCCCTGATGACGCTCGCCAAGGGCAGTCCGACGGAATACGGCGGCAAGGTCGACTTCATGGTCGGCCTCAATGACCCGAAGGGCTGCACCACGGGATTCCTGGCGCCGGAGGATCGGCTCTCGCCCAACGTCTACGACCAGGGGACCCCCGACACTCCGAAGGGGCTGTACTGCAAGATTCCGCAGAACTCGCCGGACGTGGTGCGCGGTGTCCGCAACAACCCCTGCATGGAGTTCCCGGGTAAGCGGGCCGCGACGGTGGAGCAGTGCAACGATCCCAACGGTTACCAGCCGCTGGGTGACAACCCGGCATTCGGCAAGCCGAAGCCGGTGGACAACAACGGTGTGCCCCAGTTTGCTCCGAGTTCGCAGCCGTCGGACGGGCAACCGGGAGCCGCACCGGCAAGTGTGACGACGAGAACGTACGATCCGAAGAGTGGCACATATCTCGGACCGGACGGTCGGCTTACTCGTCAGGCCGATATCGGGCCCGATGGTTCGGGAATCATCCCGGCCAATTGGCAGACAATGCTTCAGGAGCAGCAACGATGAGTGATCGCACGGTGGTGAACAGCCGAAACCGGCGCAAGGCGACGCGGACCGAAGGTCCGCCGGTCCACGACGGGGACGCCGCGATAGCGGAGGACACCACCGTGAAGGTCACCGTGGCAGCCGCTACGGTGCCCGACCCGGCCGAGGCCGCCCCGGCGAACGCCGGTGACGCGGTCACGGAGACGGTGCGCCTGGACAAGGATGCCGACTCCGAGGCCGCCGCCGAGACCGTGACCGAGAAGATCGCGGTCGAGGACGAACCCGTCATCGTGGTGGTGCCCCCGGGCGAGGACACGGAAGACGCTGCGGCGGAATCCGATCCGACCGCCGAGGACGTGCTGAAGCGGACCCGCAACTGGCCGATGTACGTACTCGGCACGGCCGCGGTGGCCTGCCTGATCGCGCTGGTCGCCAGCCTGGTCTTCTGGGTTCCCGCCTACCGCACCGCCGACAAGGACCAGCAGCTGCGCGCGGACTACACGCAGACCGCCAAGCAGGCCGTCCTGAACATCACCACCATCAAGGTGGACAGCGTCAAGGACGACATCAACCGGGTGCTCTCGGTGGCGTCGGGCCAGCTCAAGGACGAATACTCCTCGCGCAGTGACGCTTACGCCGATGTCATCAAGTCCGCGAACGTCAAGGCCACCGGTGAGGTCGTCGAGACCGCCATCGAGTCCTACGACACCAATTCCGCGCAGGTGTTGGTGGCCGCCAAGCAGTCCCTCACCAATGCCGGTTCCCCGGACCCGCAACAGCGGGTGTACCGGTTCCGGGTGACCATCGTCCACGACGGCGATCACTACACGGCGGCGAAGCTGGAGTTCGTGGCATGAGCATCAAGAACATCATGGGCATCAAGAACATTCTGGTCCCGGTCACCGGCGTCCTCATGGTCGTCATGTTGGCGGGCGCGGGCTGGTTCGGTTACGACGCTTGGCATTTGAAGCAGCTCGACCACGCCCGCGCCGATTCGGTCGCGGCGGCCCGCAAGACGGTCGAGTCCATGTTCAGCTACGACTTCAACTCCGTCGACAAGGCGCTGCCGAAGGTGGCCGACGATCTGTCGGGCGGCTTCAAGGGCGACTATCTGAAGCTGGTCAACGAATCCATCGCGCCCGGCGCGAAGGAGAAGCAGCTCACCGTGATCGCCTCCACCCAGGCCGCCGGAGTCATCGACGTGGACACCAAGCACGCCAAGGTGCTGCTGTTCCTCAACCAGATGACCACCAGCAAGGACCACCCGCAGGCCACCGCCAGCGGCAGCCGCGTCCGCGTGGACCTCGACCGCGAGAACGGCCGCTGGCTGGTCTCGGAGGTCACTCCGATCTGAGCCACCGCTCGATCTCGAAGAGCTGAAACTCGGCCGCCCACCGCATGATTCGCGGCGGGCGGCCGAGTGGTACCCGGGTGGAACTCGTTCTAGGCTGCTTGACGGAACTGCACGATCGCCAGCACAGTCAGGATCGCACCGTGGGTAGCACTTCGACGCCGTGGACCGCGGCCGACATTCCGAATCTCAACGGGCACACCGCCATTGTCACCGGGGCCAGTGGCGGGCTCGGGCTCGAGACCGCGCGGCGGCTCGCCGAGCACGGGGCACGGGTCGTGATGGCGTGTCGGAATGTCGAAAGGGCCGCGGCGGCAGCGGAATCCATTCGGGAGACGGTGCCGGGGGCCGAATTGCCGTTCGTGGAGCTGGATGTGGGTTCGCTCGAATCGGTGCGTAAGGCGGCGGGGCGGATTCGGGACGACTTCGAGCGGATCGATCTGTTGATCAACAATGCGGGGACGCTCAGTCGGGAGCGTGGCGTCACCGTGGACGGGTTCGAAACTACCTTCGGGACAAACCATCTGGGTCCCTTCGCCTTCACCGGGCTGGTGTTGGATCTGCTGCAGGCCGCGCCGCACGGCCGGGTCGTCACCGTCGTCAGTGGGGTGCCTGCGCAGAAGGGGACCTGGCTCGAGCTCGATGACCTGACCTTCGAACGGCGCAAGTACAAGGGCTACCCCGCCTACGCGCAGTCCAAGCAGGCCAATGCCATGTTCGCGCTGGAACTGCAGCGGCGGTTGAACGGCACCGGCAGCGAACTGATCTCGGTGCTGGTGCATCCGGGAGCCGCCGAATCCGATTTCGCCCAGAACTTCGGTCCCGTAGTCACTTTCCTGTCGCGGCCGCCGCTGAACCGGGTGTTCCGGATCATCATGCAGACCGTGGAAATGGGCGCGCTGCCCACCCTGCGCGCCGCCACCGACCCCGGCGTGCGCGGCGGCGACTTCTACGGGCCCACCGGCACCACCAAGGGCTATCCGGTGCCCAACGACACCAGCGAGCAGACCCGCGATCCGGAGGTCGCGGCGGCGCTGTGGGACGAATCCGAACGGCTCACCGGCGTCACCTACCGCTTCGGCGAGTAGCCCCCTCGACAGCGAACGCCCCCAGAATCCTCTGGGGGCGTTCGTGTTTCAGCCGAATCAGCGACTCATGTCCGGATCCACGTCGTCATCGGTGAGCAGCGCGCTGCCCGCCACCCGATCGGTCGCCAGCGCGTCCAGGAAGGCGCGCGCCCAGCGATCCACATCGTGGGTCAGCACCTGCCGCCGCAGCGAACGCATGCGCCGGCGACGGGTGTCGCGGTCATCGTCGATCGCGCCGATCAGGGCATCCTTCACGCTGTCCAGGTCGTGCGGGTTGCACAGGTAGGCCTGCCGCAATTCCGCTGCCGCACCGGTGAATTCGCTCAGCACCAGGGCGCCGTTGAGGCCGCCCTGGCAGGCCACGTACTCCTTGGCCACCAGGTTCATGCCGTCGCGCAGCGGCGTCACCACCATGACGTCGGCGGCCACGAAGAACGACAGCAGCTCGTCGCGCGGGATCGGCCGGTGCAGATAGTGCACGACCGGATAGCCCACCCGGGAGAACTCGCCGTTGATCCGCCCCACTTGACGCTCGATATCGCCGCGCATCTGGATGTAGGACTCGACCCGTTCCCGGCTCGGCGTGGCCAGCTGCACCATCACCGTGTCCGCCGGATCGATGCGGCCCTCGTGTAGCAGTTCCTCCAGCGCGGCAAGGCGGATGTCGATGCCCTTGGTGTAGTCCAAGCGGTCCACACCCAGCAGGATCGTCTTCGGATTGCCGAGCTCCGCACGGATTTTCGCGGCCCGCTCCCGCACATCACGGCGCCGTGAGTACTCGTCCAGCTCGGTCGAGGTGATCGAGATCGGGAACGCGCCCACCCGCACGGTGCGGAAACCCACCTGCACCACACCGAGTTTCGAGCGCACACCCACATTGCCGCGCGAAGTCGGTTGCCCGGCAAGGCGTCTGGCCAGGTACAGGAAGTTCTGCGCACCACCCGGCAGGTGGAAGCCGATCAAGTCGGCGCCCAGCAGACCCTCGACGATCTCGGTGCGCCAAGGCATTTGCATGAACAGTTCCACCGGCGGGAACGGGATGTGCAGGAAGAAGCCGATGGTCAGATCCGGGCGCAGCATGCGCAGCATCTTGGGCACCAGCTGCAGCTGGTAGTCCTGCACCCAGACCGTCGCGCCCTCCGCCGCCACCTTCGCGGTGTACTCGGCGAAGCGGCGGTTCACCTGCACGTACGCCTGCCACCACTGCCGGTCGTAGACGGGCCGCACGATCACGTCGTGATACAGCGGCCACAGCGTCGCGTTGGAGAAGCCCTCGTAGTAGTCGGCGACCTCATCGCCGGAGAGCGGCACCGGATGCAGTTCCAGGCCGTCCTCGATGATCGGATCCAGCTCGACGTCCGGAACCCCCGCCCAGCCGACCCACGCCCCCTTGTTGTTGCGCAGCACCGGTTCCAGGGCCGTCACCAGGCCGCCGGGACTGCGCTTCCAGCGGGTGGTGCCATCGGGCAGTCGTTCCAGGTCGACCGGTAGACGGTTGGCGACGACGACGAATCCGGAACCGGAGCTGTCCGGGTGCACGGGCTTATTCGCCTCGCGTCGGAGCGATGCCCAGCATCGACAGCAGCATGCGGCACTCGTCGGCGTCGGTCGCGTACGCGGCTACCACCTTCTGTGCCTGACGAGCGGTTTCGTCGGCGAGCGGCTCCAGATCGTCGTCCGCGATGTCGTTCGCGCCGGTCTTCGCGGCCATATCGATGTCCTCTCGGGGAAGTCTGCTCTCTTCGAGGGCTCCATCGTATCTGCCAGGAAAGTCGCGCCCGTCCGCTGCTCGGATTGCGAGCCCGAACCGCAATGGTCACGGGGCGAAACATTCCGGGTCCCGATAGCTATACGGTGAACGAACGCAGGAACCGAACCACCTGATGAAGGGACGCAGCATGCCGTTGGCGACGGTGAACGGAATCTCACTGAACTACCAGGTCAAGGGAGACCGGTCACGCGGCACCGACGTCAAGGGGTCCGCGCCGCTGGTCGTCATGATCATGGGCACCGGCAGCGGCGGCCGGGTGTGGGAACTGCACCAGGTGCCCGCGCTGGTGGCCGCCGGATACCGGGTCTGCACCTTCGACAATCGCGGCATCGCACCGTCCTTCGAGGCGGCCAACGGGATGACCATCGACGATCTGGTCCGCGACACCGCCGCCCTGATCGAATTCCTCGGCGAGGGACCGTCCCTGGTGGTCGGACAGTCCATGGGCTCGCGAGTCGCGCAGGAACTCGCGCTGGCCCGGCCCGATCTGGTCCGCAAGGCCGTCTTCATGGCGGGACACGCCCGGCTCGACCAGTTCCAGAAGACACTTTCGCTCGGCGAACACGAATTCGACGCCTCCGGGGTGCGGCTGCCCGCCAAGTACGAGGCCGCCATCACCGCCCTGATGAACCTCTCCCCGGCCACCATGGCAGACACCCATGCCGCCCGTGACTGGCTGGATCTGTTCGAATTCACCGGTGGCCCGGCCACTCCCGGCATCCGTGCCCAGCGCCGCATGGACCACGACTTCGACCGCACCGCCGCCTACCGCGGCATCACCGTGCCCTGCCTGTCCATGGGCTTCGCCGACGACCGGATGATTCCGCCCTACCTTTCCCGCGAGGTCGCGGATATCATTCCGGGAGCCCGCTACCAGGAGGTTCCCGACGCCGGGCACTTCGGCTACCTCGAGCAGCCGGAAGCCGTCAACAAGATCCTGCTCGAATTCTTCGCGGCCTGAACACCGGGCCTATTCAACGAAGTGCAGGTAACCGCCCAGCGGTAACACCTGCCTTGCTAGGGTCGAATCAACGTCGGGGGCTCGTTCCAATCACTGCGGTGACTGGACGATCCGTCTACGTACTCCGTACACAGCGCCAGTATCCAGTGAGGTGAAATGAGCACCAATCCCTTCGATGACGAAGACGGCCGGTTCTTCGTCCTGGTCAACGATGAGGAACAGCACTCCCTGTGGCCCGCCTTCGCCGAGGTTCCGGCGGGTTGGCGAGTCGTCTTCGGCGAGGACAGCCGCGCCGCGTGCGTCGAGTATGTCGAGAAGAACTGGACGGATATGCGTCCCAAGAGCCTGCGTGACGCCATGGCGGCGGATGACGCGGCACGTCAGGCGGCGCAGTCCTGACACCCTGCGGTTAGTCCGATACTGCGCGAACGGCTTCCGAACGCGGCCGGGTGAGGCAACCAGCCTCGCCGGGCCGTGCTCCGGGCCGGGACCAGCATCGTGCTGACCGGGACGTCGGCTTTTCCGCGCAGCCGACGACCCCGGTTATGATGGGCACCGCAAAATTTCCCGCCTCCTTAGCTCAGTGGTAGAGCACCGCTCTTGTAAAGCGAAGGTCGTCAGTTCAATCCTGACAGGGGGCTCGAAGATGAACGCCGGTCGATGATTCGACCGGCGTTCTTCATGTCCGCGACACTCCCGTTCCCAGGAAACTCCCAGGGAAGGGCCAGGTTCCTCGCGGGCGAGGCGCAGAATATGAGCCCATGACAGGTGTGCCCGCGCAGGTGCGTGAACCGGAGGCCAGGGTGCTCGTCGTCGACGATGAGCCCATGATCGTCGAGCTGCTGTCTGTGAGCCTCCGGTATCAAGGGTTCGAGGTCGCGAGTGCCGCCAGCGGCACCGAAGGGCTGGACAAGGCCAAGACCTTCCGGCCGGATGCGCTGATCATCGACGTGATGATGCCGGGGATGGACGGATTCGGGCTGCTGCGGCGGCTCCGGGCCGACGGGATCGATTCGCCCGTGCTGTTCCTGACCGCGCGCGACGATGTGGACGACAAGATCACCGGGCTGACGCTCGGCGCCGACGACTACGTGACCAAACCCTTCAGCCTCGAAGAGGTGGTGGCGCGGCTGCGGGTCATCCTGCGGCGCGCCGGGCGGTCCGCGCCCGAGACCAAGTCCTCGCGGCTGCGCTTCGCCGATATCGAACTCGACGACGACACCCACGAAGTGTGGAAGGCCGGCGAGCCGGTGTCGTTGTCGCCCACCGAATTCACGCTGCTGCGGTACTTCCTGGTCAATGCTGGAACGGTGCTGAGCAAGCCGCGGATCCTGGATCACGTGTGGCGCTACGACTTCGGCGGCGAGGTCGGCGTGGTCGAAACCTATGTGTCCTACCTGCGCAAGAAGGTCGACACCGGACCGGATCGGCTGATCCACACCCTGCGCGGGGTCGGCTACGTGATGCGGGAGCCGCGCGGTAGGACGGCCAACGCGTGATCGCCGCCGCGCTGGCAGAAGGTAAGCGGGCGACACGAACCCTGCGCGGCAAGATCACCGACCGGCTCGCGGCCGTGCCGCTCCGCACCACCCTGGTGGTGGCGCTGGTCGCCCTGGTCGGCTTCGGCCTGCTGGTCTCCGGCATCGCGGTCACCTCGCTCATGCGCAACGTGCTGGTCGAACGCATCGACCGGCAGCTCTACGACGCCGCGCACAGTTGGGCCGCGCCCGGCGCGCAGCGACCCGAACCGCTGCCCACCGTGCGCGGTCGCGAACGTCCCCCGCACCTGTACTGGGTGCAGGTGCAGGACGCCACCGGCGCGGTCACGCTGAGCCTGTCCGCGGGCGTGCAGCAGCCGGATGTGCCTGCGGACCTGGGCAATCGGCCGCAGACGGTGGGCTCGGTCGGCGCCTCCACCGAGGAATGGCGGGTGCTGCGGACCGTCAACGAATACGGCACCAGCACTATCGCGCTGCGCATGGACGAGACGAACTCGTTGCTGGACAAGCTGATCGTGCTGCAGTTGGTGATCGGCGCGCTGGTGCTGGCCGCGCTGGCCGCGGTCGCGCGCATAGTGATCAGGCGAAGTCTGCGACCACTGCGGGAGGTCGAGCGCACCGCGGCCGCGATTGCCGGTGGCGACCTGCATCAGCGAGTTCCGGTGCGCGGCACCGATACCGAGGTCGATCACCTCTCACAATCGTTGAACACCATGCTGACCCAGATCCAGCAGGCGTTCGCCGCCACCGAGGCGTCCGAGGAGGCGGCGCGGCGCTCGGAATCCAAGATGCGGCAGTTCGTCGCCGACGCCAGCCACGAACTGCGCACGCCGCTCACCACCATCAAGGGCTTCTCCGAGCTGTACCGCCAGGGCGCGATCACCGATCCGGGCATGCTGATGGACCGCATCGAACGCGAATCCAAGCGGATGAGTCTGCTGGTGGAGGACCTGCTCATGCTGGCCCGGCTGGACGCGCAGCGGCCGGTGGAACGGCGGCCGGTGGATCTGCTCATGCTGGCCAGCGATGCCGTGCACAGTGCGCGGGCGCTGGCCGCCGCGCAGCGGCCGGACGGGCCGGAACGCAAGATCGACCTCGAAATTCGGCCCGGGCCCGGCACTTTGGAGCTGCTCGGCGACGAGGCGCGGCTGCGGCAGGTGCTGGCCAATCTGCTCAACAATGCGCTGGTGCACACGCCGCCCGAGGCGGAGGTGACGGTGCGGCTCACCCCGGCCGAGGACGAGGTGGCCATGGAGGTCGCCGACACCGGTCCGGGGTTGGATCCGGAACAGGCCGAGCGGGTCTTCGAGCGGTTCTATCGCGCCGACGCGTCCCGCAGCCGGGAGAGCGGCGGTTCGGGGTTGGGGCTGTCGATCGTGCAGGCGCTGGTCGCCGCGCACGGCGGCAAGGTGTCGGTGACCAGTGCGCCGGGCGAAGGCACCACGTTCACGGTGCGGCTGCCCCGCGATCAGCGCTGAGGCCGGAAAGCGCCGATGCCGGGGGTCATTGCCCCCGGCATCGTTTCGCTCCGAGACGTTCGCTTTACTCCGGGACGTTCGCGCCGTAGCCGAGATCGCGCAGGGCCTGCTTGATCATGGCCTGGGCCTCGTCGAGGGATTCCTTGCTGGGTTCCGGGTTGGCGCTGGTGATGTCGAAGTTGTCGAGTTCGAAGGCCGGGAACACGTGCATGTGCAGGTGCGGCACTTCCAGGCCCGCGATGAGCAGACCGGCGCGCGGGGCGTCCCACGCCGCGCGCACCGCCTTGCCGATCTTCTGGGCCACGACATTGAGGCGGGCGAAGGTGTCGGGGTCGATGTCCTGCCACTGGTCGATCTCCTGGCGCGGCACCACCAGGGTGTGCCCCTGCGTGACCGGGGCAATCGTCAGGAAGGCGACGAATTCCTCGTCCTCCCAGACGAACCGGCCCGGCAGCTGACCGTTGATGATTGCGGAGAAAACAGAAGCCATGCACGGGAGATTACGCGCGGATGTTCGGGCTCGCCCGAACGCACAACGGACCGCTACCGATTGCCGCGGGCCAGCCCTTTAAGCTGTCTGCCGTGCGCGTACTCGTCATCGGTTCCGGAGCCCGTGAACATGCCCTCGTCCTGGCGCTGCGGAAGGACCCGGCGGTGAGCGCGGTCTACGCCGCGCCCGGCAATGCGGGGATCGCCCAGCACGCGCAGGTGCGGGCCGTCGATCCGTCCTCCGGGGCGGAGGTGACCGCGCTGGCGCAGGAGCTGGCCGCCGATCTGGTGGTGGTCGGGCCCGAGGTGCCGCTGGTGCTCGGGGTGGCCGACGCGCTGCGGGCCGCCGGGATCCCGACCTTCGGGCCGTCCGCGTCCGCGGCGCGCATCGAGGGCTCGAAGGCCTTCGCCAAGGACGTCATGAACGCCGCCGGGGTACGCACCGCGCACAGCGAGATCGTCGATCACCCGGGCGAATTGGATGCGGCACTGGACCGTTTCGGGCCGACCTGGGTGGTCAAGGACGACGGGCTGGCCGCCGGCAAGGGCGTCGTGGTGACCGCGGACCGCTCGGTCGCCCGCGAGCACGGCGCGGAACTGCTCGAGCAGGGACACCCGGTGCTGCTGGAGTCCTTCCTCGACGGACCCGAGGTGTCGCTGTTCTGCCTGGTCGACGGCGAGACCGTGGTGCCGCTGCTGCCCGCCCAGGACCACAAGCGCGTCGGTGACGGCGACACCGGGCCCAATACCGGCGGCATGGGCGCGTACACGCCACTGCCGTGGCTGCCGGAGCAGACGCTGCAGGCCATCGTCGACGACGTGGTGAAACCCGTTGCGGCCGAAATGGTTCGCCGGGGCGTGCCGTTCAGCGGCCTGCTGTACGCGGGGCTCGCCATCGGGCAGGCCGGGCCCGCCGTGATCGAATTCAACTGCCGCTTCGGCGATCCCGAGACGCAGGCCGTGCTGTCGCTGCTCGACAGCCCGCTCGGTGAGCTGCTGCACGCCACCGCCACCGGCACCCTCGACCAGGTGGCCGCGCCGCGCTGGAAGGACGGCTCGGCCGTCACCGTGGTGCTGGCCGCCGAGAACTACCCGGGGCGCCCGCGCAACGGGGACGTCATCACGGGGGCCGAATCCACCGGCACCGGAACCGAATCCGAGGTCATGCACGCCGGGACCGCGCAGCGCGAGGACGGTGCGCTGGTCTCCGCCGGTGGGCGCGTGCTCGCCATCGTCGGTCAGGGCGCGGATCTGGCGGAGGCCCGTCAGAACGCCTACGACCGGCTTGCCACCATCAAGCTGCCCGGCGGCCACTTCCGCTCCGACATCGGGCTGGCGGCCGTGGAAGGCCGCATCAGCATCCCGGCCGCGGTCTGACCCGAGACTCGAAAAAGCGCCCGCCCGAACCGAGTTCGGGCGGGCGCTGTCGTATTCGATTCAGCCTACGATGATGCCGTGTGCGGCCAGCCAGGGCTGGGGGTCCACGTGCTGGCCGCCGATGATGATCTCGAAATGCAGGTGCGGGCCGGTGGAGTCGCCGCGATTGCCGATGCGGGCGATCTGCAGGCCCGCCGGGACGCGTTCGCCGACCGACACCGAGAAGTCGTACATGTGCCCGTACACGGAGATGGTGCCGTCGTCGTGGCGGATGCGGACCCACAGCCCGAAACCGGACGCCGGGCCCGCGTCGATGACCGTGCCCGCCGCGACCGCGTAGATCGGTGAGCCGATCGGGGCGGCGATATCGATGCCCGCGTGGAAAGTGCCCCAGCGCGAGCCGAATCCGGAGGTGAACACGCCCTTCGCCGGCAGGGCGAACCCGCCGACGCCGGGGATCACGAAGCCGGGCGGCAGCGAACTGTCCGGCGCCGGTGTCATCCACGGCTGTGGTTGCCCGGCCACCGCGGCCGCGGCCTCCGCCTTGGCCCGTTCCAGCGTCGACGCCGCGGCCGCCGATACCACGGCCTGCTCGCGCAGATGCTCACCGTTGTTGATGGCGTCCAGATACCGCTTCGAGGTCTCGGGCGTGGCCTGCACCTGCAGCGGGTACTGCACCGGAACTCGCAGCGCCACACCGGGACCCACCGGCGCATCGGTCGGAATCAACCCCAGTGCCCCGTCCGCGCTCGCGAACACCAGCACCGCGACCATCCCCCCGATGAACACCCGATGCTGAATACTCCACGCCCGCACCACCGGCCACTGCCGCCGCGCCTCGCTCCGCCCCCGCCGCGCCAGCTCGACCGTCTCGCCCCACGACCGCGGCCGCTGCCGCCACATCCGGATCAGCCACGCCCGCACGATCGGCGCGGTCTCCCGCACCCAGATGACCACCTGTCCGGCGAACACGCGCAGGTCCCGCCCGGCCTCGTCGACGAACTCCCGAGTCCGAGACGGCCGCGACTCGTCCGCGAGCTGCGACCGCACCCCCGGCGTATAGCTGCCCGCCGACCGGAACGATCCGCCCGGCACCCACTTCCGATCGCCGGCCGTGTCCTCTACGTCGGCGGTATCGTCGCCGTCCGGCTCGTATCCGTCATCGTCGGATTCGGTGGCGCTCGCCGCGCCGCGGGGTGCGCTCGCCTCGGCCGAGCGGCCATCCGCATTCGGCGGGGCTGCCGATCCGGTGCTGGTGAGGTCCGGGGCGGCGTCGGAGTTCGGCTGCGCCGCGGGCGGCCGTCTGCGGACGATGGCTCGCACGAAGCGTCGGGCCGACCGGTCGGTGCGGGCTGGTGACTCCGTGGTCGGGTCGGGTTCGGGTGGGTGTGGGTCGGTGTCCGGGGTGTTCCCGGTGGTTGCTGGTCCCCCCTGCACAGTGCCCTCCTCAGGCATTCGCACGACCGTTCCCGGACAGGCGGGGGAGCGGGTGCTCTACCGTCTGTCGGGTGCGTATCGAATCTCGCCGGTCGACCATTCCACCTTTTTACGTGATGGACGTCTGGAAAGCAGCTGCTGAACGGGCCCGGACACACGGAGATGTGCTGGTGCTGGCCGCGGGGCAGCCGTCCACGCCCGCTCCGGCGGCGGTATTGCGGGCCACGAAGGCCGCGATGGACAGTGAATTGCTGGGATATACCGAGACATTCGGGATCCTGGAATTGCGCGAGGCCATTGCCGAGCATCACCGCGGCACCTACGGGGTGACGGTGAGCGCCGACGATGTCGTGGTGACCACCGGGTCCTCCGGCGCGTTCACGCTGCTGTTCCTGGCCGCGTTCGATCTCGGCGACACCGTGGTGGTGGCCCGGCCGGGCTATCCGGCGTATCGCAACACGCTGACGGCGCTGGGCTGCAACGTGGTGGAGCTGGATTGCGGCCCGGAGACCCGGTTCCAGCCGACCGTGGCCATGCTGGAGGCGCTGCCCGAGCCGCCCGCGGGATTGATCGTGGCGAGCCCGGCCAATCCGACCGGCACCATGATCGCGCCGGCCGAGCTGGCGGCGCTGGCCCGTTGGTGTGACGCGCACGGGACGCTGCTCATTTCCGACGAGATCTATCACGGCATCGTCTACGACGAGGAGACCGAGCCGACCTCGTCGGCCTGGGAGACCTCGCGCGAGGCGGTGGTGATCGGCTCGGTGTCGAAATACTTCTCCATGACCGGCTGGCGGCTGGGCTGGATGCTGGTGCCGGAATCTTTGCGTCCGGCCTTGCAGCGCTTGGCTTCCAATATGACCGTGTGCCCGCCCGCTATTTCCCAGTTTGCGGCCGTGCACGCTTTCAGCGCCGAGTCGAAAATTGAACTGGACGGTCATGTGCAGCGCTATGCGGCAAATCGTCAGCTGCTGTTGTCCGGGCTCCCGAAACTCGGCATCACCGACCTGGCCCCGGCCGATGGCGCGTTCTACGCCTACGCGGATATCGCCCACCTGACCGATGATTCGATGCGCTGGTGCACCGAGGTGCTCGATGCCACCGGTGTGGCACTGGCCCCCGGCATCGATTTCGACACCCGCAACGGCCATCACACAGTTCGCTTCTCGTTCGCCGGAGCGAGTGCCGACATCGAAGAGGCACTCGACCGGTTGGGACGCTATTTGGCCTGATCTGCCAAGCAGTTTGAACGCGGTGGGCAAAATGCGTACAGCGTCGAGGATGACTGGCACGATTGCACCGTGACCACTGCGACGACTCCGAAAGGCGAACGGCGTCGCCAAGCGTTGGTTTGTGCCGCCGCCGAGCTACTGCTCGAGGGCGGCTTCGAGGCGGTCCGGCACCGCTCGGTGGCCACCCGCGCGGATTTACCGCTCGCGTCGACCACCTACTACTTCGAATCGCTGGAGGATCTGATCGCGCGCGCGGTCGAATTCTCCGGCAATGCCGAACTGGATGCCATGCGCCGCCGCGTCGGTGAGGTGACGCATCGCCGCCGCGGCGCGGACGCCACCGTCGAACTCGTGCTGGACCTGTTGGTGGGTCCGGAGATTCAGGACGAGGACGCCCGCGGGCAGCTCATCGCCCGGTACGAGCGGTCGGTGGCCTCGGCCCGGCACCCCGAACTACGCGAGGTGCAGCTCCGACTACGAGCGCAGCTCGACGAGCTGCTCGCCGACGTGCTGCGCCGCTCCGATCGGATCGTGCGCGCGGAACAGGCCCGCCGTTTGGTGGCGGTAGTCGATGGGGCGGTGGTGACCGCGCTCGGTGAACTCGACCCGCAACCGCGCCGCATGGCCCGGGTGGCGCTGCTCGAGATCATCGACATCGTCGCCCCACCGGCGTAAGCCCCAAAGGCCAAGTGCGGGACAGCAAACAAGGTGTGGGGCGGGAGTTGGGCTGTGGGTGGCGATACTGGGGCAAACGGGCGGGAAACCCACCGGTAAACTGGGACAACGTGACCTTCGTGCCTAACGTCCTCGCCACTCGCTATGCCAGTCCGCAGTTGGTTCATCTGTGGTCGCCGGAGCACAAGATCGTGCTCGAGCGGCGGCTGTGGCTCGAGGTGTTGCGGGCGCAGGCCGAATTGGGGGTGGAGGTTCCGGCGGGGGTCGTCGAGGACTACGAGCGGGTCATCGATCAGGTCGATCTGGCGTCCATCGCGGAGCGTGAGCGGGTCACCCGCCACGACGTGAAGGCCCGCATCGAGGAGTTCAACGCGCTCGCCGGGCATGAGCACGTGCACAAGGGCATGACCTCCCGCGACCTCACCGAGAATGTCGAGCAGCTGCAGATCCGGCTCTCGCTCGAGCACGTCTACGACCACGGTGTCGCGATCGCCGCGCGGCTGGCGGAGCGGGCGGCGCAGTACCAGACCCTGGTGATGGCGGGCCGCTCGCACAATGTGGCGGCGCAGGCCACCACGCTGGGCAAGCGATTCGCTTCCGCCGCAGACGAATTGCTGATCGCGCTGACCCGCGTGCGGGAGCTGATCGACCGCTACCCGCTGCGCGGCATCAAGGGCCCGATGGGCACCGCCCAGGACATGCTGGACCTGCTCGGCGGTGACGCGGGCAAGCTCGCGCAGCTGGAGCAGAAGGTGGCCGGGCATCTCGGCTTCGCGAGCGTCTTCACCAGCGTCGGCCAGATCTACCCGCGTTCGCTGGATCACGATGTGCTCTCCGCGCTGGTGCAGGTGGGCGCCGGCCCGTCCTCGTTCGCGCACACCATTCGCCTGATGGCGGGCAACGAGCTGGTCACCGAGGGCTTCCAGCCCGGCCAGGTGGGCTCCTCGGCCATGCCGCACAAGATGAACACCCGCTCGTGCGAGCGCGTCAACGGCCTGCAGGTGGTGCTGCGCGGCTACGCCTCGATGGGCGCGGAGCTGGCGGGCGCGCAGTGGAACGAGGGTGACGTGTTCTGCTCGGTGGTGCGCCGCGTCGCGCTGCCGGACGCCTTCTTCGCCATCGACGGCATGATGGAGACCTTCCTGACCGTGCTGGCCGAGTTCGGCGCCTACCCGGCCGTGGTGGACCGCGAGCTGAACCGCTACCTGCCCTTCCTGGCCACGACTCGCCTGCTGATGGCCGCGGTGCGTGCGGGCGTGGGCCGCGAGACCGCCCACGAGGTCATCAAGGAGCACGCGGTGGCCGTGGCCCTGGCCATGCGGGAGCAGGGCCGCGAGCCCGATCTGCTGGACCGTCTGGCCGCCGACGATCGCATGCCGCTGGACCGCGCCGCCCTCGACGCGGCCCTCGTCGACCGCTCGGCCTTCATCGGCGCGGCCGAGGCGCAGGTCTCCGACGTCATCGCCCAGGTCCAGAAGCTGGTCGACGCCAACCCGGCCGCCGCCCGCTACACCCCGTCCCCGATTCTGTAGGTACACAAGAACTCTCGACATCCACCCCGTCATCCCGGCATGCTTTTGGCCGGGATCCACACGCCGAGATGTTGGATTCCGGCCAAAAGCGCGCCGGAATGACGGGGGGACTTCGCGACTTTCGCGCTCAGTAGGATGCGGGCCATGAATCCCTACACCATCTTCTCGGACATCGTTGCCGGGCGGGCCCCTTCGTCCAAGGTGTACGAGGACGAAGATTGCTTGGCGTTCATGGACATTCGGCCGGTGACGCCCGGGCATGTGCTGGTGGTGCCGAAGGTTCCGGCGCGAAGTCTGGCGGAGTTGGATCCGGCCATGGGCGGCAAGCTGTTTCGGGTGGGGCAGTTGATCGCGGCGGGGCTGCGGGAGTCCGAGGTGGGGTGTGACGGGGTGAATTTCTTCCTGGCCGACGGGGTGACGGCGGGGCAGGAGGTGTTCCATGTGCATTTGCACGTGATTCCGCGCACTCCCGGCGACGGGTTCGGGTTGCGGGCGCGGCCGACCTCCCCGGCCCGGGCCGACCTGGATTACCTGGCCGGATCCATTCGGGGCGCATTGTCCCGAATCCCTTCCGATTCATAGCCGATCGGCATTACCATATGCGAACCGTCTGGTTTGCCAACGACACGCCATAGCCGGATTTCGCCGCGTCACAGCAGCCACTCGAGTTACTTTTGACTGGGATTGTGCTGGGCTGATGGAGGTGGGGCGTGCGTAGAAGAGTCGTTGCCGCAGCAGTTTTGGCGATTGCGGCAGGTTTGCTGTACCCGGTGGCAACGTCACCGGCAACCGCGGGCGCGGCCCAGGTGGTCCGCGTCGATCAGTTGAGCGCCACCCGCTCGGCGATCTTCATCGACTCCGCGGCCATGGGCCGCACCATCCAGGTCCAGGTCCTACATCCGGCCGGTGGCGGCGACCGCCCCAGCTACTACCTACTCGACGGCCTCGATCCCGGTGCCACCCAGAGCACCTGGACCAATGCCACCGACGCCGAACCCTTCTTCCAGGGCAAGAACGTGAACGTGGTGCTGCCCATGGGCGGCCAGGCCAGCTACTACACCGACTGGGTGTCCGACGACCCACGGTTCGGCCGGTACAAGTGGGAAACCTTTCTGACACAAGAGCTTCCGCCCATCATCGACGACTACTTCAGCGGTAGCGGGGTGAACGCCATCGGCGGTCTGTCGATGGGCGGGATCGCGGCCTTCGTGCTGGCGGTCCGGCATCCGGACATGTACCGCGCGGTGGCCGGCTACAGCGCCTGCCCGGACACCACCATCGCGCAGGGGGCCATGATGTTCTCGGTGGCCAATCGCGGTGGCAATCCACTGAATATGTGGGGCGCGCCGGGCAGCGCGGCCTGGACGGACCACAATCCGGCGGTGCTGACCGAGGCGCTGCGCGGCAAGACCATCTTCCTGTCCACCGGCACCGGCATTCCCGGCCCGCACGAACTGGAGATCAAGCCGCAGCTGCCGGAGAACATCTTCTTCGGCGGGCCCATCGAATTCGGGGTGGACGCCTGCGTCACCGCGTTCGAGCAGCGGCTGCGGTCGATGAATATCCCGGCGCGCGTGGAGCATTCGCCGGTGGGCACGCATTCCTGGTCGTACTGGCAGGACACGCTGCACGAGTCCTGGCCGACCATCGGCGGTGCGCTCGGGGCCTGATTACCCAGGCGTAATGCCAAGTCCGCTGGACGAATTTCGGTGAGCCCGGCTCGTTTCGAGCCGGGCTCCCGGGTATCAGGCTCCGGGCCGGTTGAATTCGCCGTCCTTGGCCCCGGCGACGAAGGCTTCCCACTCGCCGGGCGTGAAGATGAGGACCGGCCCGTCCGGATTGCGGGAGTCCCGCAGTCCGATGTTTCCACTGGTCAGAAAGGCGATTTCGACGCCGTCGGCATTGTCGTCGCCGCGTCGCCACACCGCGTCGGCATCGATGACGCGATTCTTCGATTCCACTGTCGGCCTCCCCTGTGCGGCACCAGCGAGTACTGGTCGGTGATGTAGATCGCAATCATCATGCCAGGGTTTGTGAGGGGTTCGGATCGGATATTCCATCTTCTGTCAGCGGAAGGAGGTGCGTGGTGCGTACACCATGGTCCGCGCAGCGGGCGGCCCCCATCTCCGACAGTTGTGCGGCCGTGCCGGAGCGGTTCACCGTGCAATTGGCGCAGAGCATTCTGCGGATCCACCAGAGTTGTCCGACCGACCAGTGCGCTCGACGCAAGGCCGCCGTCTTCTATCTCTACGACCAGCGCCAGGTCGTCCAGCCGCGCCGCCGCGCCCGCTGAGGCTCAGGCCAGCACTCGGCGCACCAGTCGCCGGACGATGGTGAGCACGCCCAGCGCCGGTCCGAGCAGCATGATGCCGATGAGTATCGCGAAACCGGCTGGAATGCCCAGGAACTGGACATAGTCCACGCGATGGTCCACCTCCCGGTAGTCCATGTCGGCAAACCACGGGGTGAAGGTGAAGTCCGAGGTGATGCTCCCGGGGGACCAGATTCGGTAGTTCGTGACGGTGAGGAAGTTGTTCCCGTTCGCGCTCAGCTGTTTCAGATCCGCGTCCACCGGATCGATGCGCCCGGCGAAGATGACATCCGGCAGCTGTGTGCGGGAGTCGGGGTCATCGCGCATGACCCGATGCGGCCCGAGCACGTAGATCTTGACCGACTGGTCGTGCGTGGCCGCGCTGGACATGCGCATCGGATAGACCTGCTGATCCGCGGCGAAGGTGAGCCGTACCGGATCCAGTGCGCCGTTGAGGGCGGCGGTCGAGGTGAGCCGCATGGCCACGAACGACCAGCCGCCGTCGAGATACGGTTGCAGTGTGGCGATCACCTCGTCGCGCATCTGATATCCGTTGTCGGACAACCACTTGCGAATGCCGGTGAGGTCACCGCCGGTAAAGGTGGTGGCCTCCATCGGGCCCAGCTGTACTCGATCGAGCACCGTGGGCGCGCCGGCCCCCGCCGCTCCCGTCGGCGCGGCGGATTCGGCGGCGCCACCGAAGGTGAAGAAGTCGAGGTTGAAATTCCCGAACCACTTGCGGTCGGTGACGACCTCGGGCGCGGACAGGCGCTCGAGCTCGGTGAAGGTGCTCGCGTTCCCCAGCGTCACGGTCGCCGGGGCGGGTGTCGGCACGATCAACGCGGCCTGCTGCCCGGAAGCCTGCAGGCCCAGCCGCATGTCGATGGTCTCGTGTTGTCCGTCCCAGGCCACGAGTGCGGTCTCGTCGGCGACGCGACCGTTGTCCCCGGGCTGCCAGGCCGCCCCGCCACACGCACACGCGTAAGCCGGTGTCGCCACACCGATTCCCCCCGCACCCACCACGATCCCCAGGACCGCCAGCAGACGCGCTCCCCTGCGCAACAGCATGTCCGCAGATTAGCCCGGGCGTCCGTCCCCCGCGCGGGAGTTTCCGCCACCCGCCGGGTCGGGGATCGTCGGTGGTGGATCGCCACTAACGTGGTCCCCATGGCTTTGGACAGTGGAAGCGCGACATCGGTAAGCGGCGACGTGGTGGCGCCGATCGCCAAGCGGGTGCCGAAGGAGCGCGTGCACCACGGGGACGTCTTCATCGACGAGTACGAATGGCTGCGGGAGAAGAAGGATCCCGAGGTCATCGCCTATCTCGAGGCGGAGAACGCCTACACCGAGGCGCAGACCGCGAAGCTGGCCGGGCTGCGGGGCAAGATCTTCGAAGAGATCAAGGGCCGCACGCAGGAGACCGACCTGTCGCTGCCGACCCGCATGCACCAGTACTGGTACTTCATGCGGACCTTCGAGGGCAAGCAGTACGGCGTGCAGTGCCGCTGCCCGATCGCAGACCCCGCGGATTGGACGCCGCCGACGCTGGAGCCGGGCGTCGAGATTCCGGGCGAGGAGGTCGTGCTGGACGCCAACGAGTTGGCGGCGGGGCACGAGTTCTTCTCGCTGGGCATCTCCACGGTCAGCCGGGCGGGCGATCTGCTGGCCTACGCGATCGACATCGTCGGCGACGAGCGCTACACGCTGCGCTTCAAGAATCTGGCGACCGGCGAACTGCTGGCCGACGAGATTCCGAATGTGGCCGGGGCGCACTGGGCGCCGGACGGGGTGCACGTCTTCTACCAGACCTTCGATGACGCGTGGCGCGCCGACAAGGTTTGGCGGCACCGCCTCGGCACCGCCAACGACGAGGACGTGCTGATCTTCCACGAGGAGGACGAGCGTTTCTCGGTCGGGATCGGGTCGACCCGTTCGGAGAAGTTCCTGGTCATCTTCACCAGTTCGAAGATCACCAGCGAGGAGTGGATTCTCGAGGCCGACAACCCCGAGGGCGAGTTCCGGGTGCTGATGCCGCGCCGCGATGGCGTCGAGTACTCCGCCGAGCACGCCGTCATCGGCGGCGAGGACCGGCTGCTCATCCGGCACAACGACGTGGTGGACGGGGTGAAGGCGGTCAACTTCGTGCTGGCCGAGGCCCCGCTGGACGATCCGTCGAACATGACCGTGCTGATTGCGCATCGCGACGATGTGCGGCTCGAGGACATCGACGCATTCTCCGACAAGCTGGTGCTGAGCTACCGCCGCGAGGCGCTGCCGCGAGTCGCGGTGTGGCCGTTGACCGCCGACGGTTACGGCGAACTGCGCGACATCGAGTTCGATCTGGAGCTGTACTCCGCGATGCTGGGCGCGAACGCGGAATGGGAGCAGCCCCTGCTGCGGGTGGCGCTGCTGTCCTACATCACGCCCACCCAGATCTTCGACTACGTGCCGGAGACCGGGGAACTGTTGCTGCGCAAGGAGCAGACGGTGCTCGGCGGCTACGAGTCCGGTGACTATGTGCAGCAACGGGATTGGGCGGTCGCGCCGGACGGCACCCGGGTGCCGATCTCGCTGGTGATGCGCAAGGACGCCGTCGATGGCCCGAAGCCGTTGCTGCTCTACGGTTACGGCTCCTACGAGGCTCCGATGGACCCGTACTTCTCGGTGGGACGGCTGTCGATGCTGGACCGCGGCATGGTGTTCGCGGTCGCGCACGTGCGTGGCGGCGGTGAGCTGGGCCGGTTGTGGTACGAGCACGGCAAGACCCTGGAGAAGAAGAACACCTTCACCGATTTCGTCGCGGTGGCAAGGCATTTGATCGACGCCGGGGTGACCGCGCCCGATCGCATGGTCGCCGAGGGTGGCAGCGCGGGCGGCCTGCTGATGGGCGCGGTGGCCAATATGGCTCCCGAGTTGTTCACGGGCATCCTGACCAATGTGCCGTTCGTGGACCCGCTGACCTCGATCCTGGATCCGAGTCTGCCGCTCACCGTCACCGAATGGGACGAGTGGGGTAATCCCTTGGCGGACAAGGAAGTCTACGAGTACATGAAGTCCTACGCGCCCTACGAGAATGTCGAGGCCAAGGACTATCCGGCGATCCTGGCCATCACCGGGCTCAACGACACCCGGGTGCTGTACGTGGAACCGGCCAAGTGGGTGGCCAAGCTGCGCGCCACCAAGACCGGCGATGCCCCGTTGCTGCTCAAGACCGAGATGAGCGCGGGTCACGGTGGCGTCAGTGGCCGCTACGAGAAGTGGAAGGAAGCGGCCTTCGAATTCGCCTGGATCATCGAGACCGCGGGCGCCGGTGACAACTAGATAGCAACATCACGGCTACCATGTGAACGACTATTCGGTGATCTCCCTCGGCGAGAGGCGGATTCATGCTCGGTCACGTGGTAGCCACCGGTGCGGGCCGGGCGATGATGGATCGGCGGGGCGACCCGCTGCACGACTTCATCCTCGGCCTCACCGGGAAACCCCGACCCCGGGTGCTGTTTCTGGGCACCGCCACCGGGGACAATTCGGACTACACGGTCAGCTTCTACGAGACCTACAACTCCGATCGCTGCGCACCCTTTCACCTGCGGCTGTTCTCGCGGGGCATTACCGACCTGCGTGAATACATCCTGAGCATGGACGTGATCCACGTCGGGGGCGGCAATACCGCCAACATGCTGGATGTTTGGCGACGCCAGGGCGTGGATGTGTTGCTGCGCGAGGCATGGGAGAACGGCGCGGTCATGACCGGCGGCAGCGCGGGCGCGATCTGCTGGTTCCAGGGCGGCACCACCGATTCCTATGGACCGACCTTGCAGATCCTGCCGGAGGGGCTGGGCCTGCTGGCGGGCAGCTGCTGCCCGCACTACGACGCCGAGGATCAGCGGCAACCGCTCTATCACCGGGCCATCCAGAAGGGTGAGCTACCACCGGGTTACGCCATCGACAATATGGTCTCGCTGCATTTCCACGGCGGCGAGCTGATCGACGCGGTGAGTTCGAACGTGCACGGCCGGGCCTGGCGGGTCGCCGCAGACGGGGATCGCGTGGTCGAAACCCCCATCCCGGTGCGGCATTTGGTGAGCACCGGCGGGCCGATGACGGGTCCGAGCACATGATGATGGCGATCGAGGGCGCGATCGTCATCCTGGCGATCCTGCTCGGCGTGCGCACGGGTGGCGTCGGGATCGGCGCGTGGGGTCTGGTCGGACTGCTGGTGCTGGTCTTCGGATTCCACGTGAAGCCGGGCAACCCGCCCGTTGACATCATTCTCATCGTCTTGACCGTGGTGACCGCGGCCTCGGTGATGCAGACCGTCGGCGGCACCGACTGGATGGTCCGCCAGGCCACCCGGGTGATCATGAGCCGCCCGAAGGCGGTGGTGTTCCTGGCCCCGGCCATGTCGTTCCTGTTCACCGTCGGCGCGGGCACCGGGTTCATCTACTACGCGCTGCTGCCGGTCATCTACAGCGTCTCCTACAACCAGAAGCTGCGCCCCGAACGGCCTTTGGCGATGGCGGCGGTGGCCTCGCAGGCCGGCATTCTGGCCAGCCCGGTGTCGGCGGCCACCGCGTCCCTGGCGGTACTGCTGGAGCCGCACGGCTTCCCGCTCGGCAAGATCCTGCTGGTGACCTGGCCCGCGTGTATCACCGGGCTGTTCGTGGCGGCGCTGGTCGAGACCCGGGTGGGTAAGGGGCTGGCCGACGATCCCGAATTCCAGCGGCGGCTGGCCGCGGGCGAGATCACCCCGCCCGAGCCGGTCGATCTGAACTCGAAACTGCCTGCCGCGGCCCGTAATTCGGCGCTCATCTTCCTCGGCGGTGTGCTGCTGGTGGTGGCCATGGGATTGTTCTCGCGCCTGCGGCCGATGGTTGGCGGGGACCGGCTCAGCGTCGTCACCACCATCGAGCTGGTGATGGGTCTGGTGGCGGCGCTGATCTTCGTGATCTGCAAGGCCGATCCGGCGCAGGTGCCCAAGCAGTCCATCTTCGGCCCCGGCATCGTCGGCGCGGTCGCGGTACTGGGCCTGGCCTGGCTGGCCAATACCTTCGTGGCCGAGAACCACAAGCAGATCGAACACGGGCTGGGACAGGCCGTCTCCGACCACAAGTGGCTGTTCGCGGTCGCGCTGGCGGTGGTGGCCATGCTGACCACCAGCCAGTCCAGCACCACGCAGGCCATCGTGCCGATCGGTGTGGCATTGGGCCTCACACCGGCGGTGATCACCGGTATGTGGCCCGCCTGCCAGGGCATGTACATCCTGCCGGCGAACGGTTCCCAGATCGCCACCGTCGCCATGGATCAGACCGGATCCACCCGGATCGGCCGGTTCGTGCTCGACCATTCCTTCCAGCTGCCCAACACCATCTTCATGCTGGTGGCGATCGCCATCGGACTGCCGTTGGGCGCGCTGGTCGGCTGAGCTGTTATCCGGTCGTCGTGAGATGCGAGGTGTCGGCGCTGGGGCCCAGCGCCTTCGCCTTCACATCGTCCGGCGGAATCCACGACGGCTTCTTCATCCGTTCGATGATCAACGGCACCGCGCTGAACACGATGGCACCGCCCGCGACCAGGGCGATATAGGTACCCGGGTTGCCGATCGGCAGCTGCGACGGCGGCACGAAGGCCAGCACGAACGCGAAAGCCACTGCCAGGAAACCGATTCCGGCGAAGAGCCACATGCCCACCGTGCCGCCCGGAATCTTGAAGGCGCGCGGCAGATCCGGCTGGGTGTAGCGCAACCGGATCGCGGCGGCGTACATGAACATGTAGATGATCAAGTACAGGCTCACCGCCATGGCCGAGATGAGGAAGAACGCCGAACTCACGTCGGTCATGAACAGGTAGATCGACGACAGCCCGGTGACGATGATGCCCTGGATGATCAGGATATTGACCTGCACGCCACGGGAATTCACCTTCTGCAGCACCGGCGGCAGCATCCCGTCGTGCGCCGTGGCCAGCACACCGCGGCTGGGCCCGAGGATCCACGCCAGCACGCCCGCGAGCGCGCCGTAGGCGATGAGCGCGGACAGGATGCGCACCGGCCAGGTGGAGTGGATCATCTCGGTGAATCCGGAACTGAAGGCGTCGAAGACGCCGGTGTTCAGGTCGATCTTGCTGTAGGGCACGATGCCCGCGACCGCCAGCGCGCCGAGGGTGAAGATGCCGAAGGCCACGGCCGCCGCGATCATGATGGCGACCGGATAACCCTTGGCCGGATTCTTCAACTCGGTCGAGTGCACACCCTGCGATTCCACACCGGCGAAATTCAGCAGGATGCCCGCCAGGAACGACAGCCCTGACAGTCCGACCAGGTAGGGGAAGAACCGTGGTGAATCGTGGCCGTCCTGTACGACCGTGACCGCGGTGTCGTGGGTGTGCTGCCAGCCGATCGAGTGCCCGGTGGAGATCCACCAGATGAAGATGACGACCAGGATGATGCCCGGCAGCGCGGTGCCCGCCAGGAAGCCCCAGCGGGTCACCTTCAGCGCGAACTGATTGCTGATGAAGGCCACGCCCGTGCACAGCCAGAACGCCGCGATGGCGAAAATGCCCACATAGATATGGTTTTGGGCGAGATCGGGCCGGTCGAAGGCGAAGGCCACACCGGCGGCGGCGAAACTCATGCCGGTCGGATAGAACACGATCACCTGGATCCAGGACAGGAAGATGATCCAGAAGCCCACCGGCTTGCCGAACGCCCCGCTGATCCACGCGTACAGACCACCGGCCTTGTCCGCGTACATACTTCCGAGTTCGGCGGCCACCAGCCCGGCGGGGATCAGGAACAGCACGGTCGAGAAGCCGATGTAGAAGAACATCGTCATCTCTTCCTTGGCCATCATGGGCAGCCCGCGCAGGCTGGTGACGATGGAGGCGGCGGTGGTGAAGCCCAGCGCCGAGACGGTCAGATACTTGACTCCCGCACCGCGTTTCGCAGGCGTCGCGGTGGAAGTCCCGGTGGCGGCCGAACTCTCGGCCGCGGTCACTTCTTGCCGCCCTTGGACTTACTCGCGCCCTTGGCCTTTGCGGTGACCGCCTTGGTGGCCTTGGAAGTGGCTGCCTTGCCGTTGCTTTCGGGCTTGCCGACCGCCTTGCGTACCGGCTTCGCCTTTGGCGTCGGCACCACGGCGTGCGCGTTGTGCGGGAACCCGCCCGCTTCTTCTTGCGTGAGCGGCACCTTCATCGGGTGCTTGCACAGCACCTTCAGGCTGCGGTCCAGGTCGGCGAGCAACAGGTCGGCCATGTCGATGGTGAAACCGTGGCGCAGCACCGCGCGCATGATGGTCTCGTCCTCGCGGTCGGCGGGCAGCGGGTAGGCGGCGATCAGCCAGCCGCGGGTGCGCAGCCGATCGGACAGGTCGTAGAGGTTGAAGTCCTGCCCCTTGGCCAACTTCCACGAAACGGCGGTGATGCCGTGGCGCGGGTCGGCGTCGTGAATCATCTCGAACCGACCGGTCTCGGCGATGCCCTTGGCCAGGTGCTGGCTCGCGGTGTAGATGGCGGTCTGCACATTGCGGTAGCCGGGGCGGCCGAGCCGGATGAACTCGTAGTACTGGGTGACGGCCTGCCCGCCCGGCCGGGAGAAGTTCAGGTTGAACGTCGGCATATTGCCGCCGAGGTAGTCGACATTGAAGATGAGGTCGTCGGGCAGATCCTCCTTGGTGCGCCAGATCGCCCAGCCCGCGCCCAGCGGGGCGAGACCGGTCTTGTGGCCGGAGGCATTGATCGACTTCACGCGCGGAAGCCGGAAATCCCAACAGATTTCGGGTGCGCAGAAGGGTGCGAGGAACGCGCCGCTGGCCCCGTCGACGTGAATGGGAATGTCGAGGCCGGTCTTGGCCTGCAGCTCGTCGAGGGCCTTGCTGATGCCTTCCACGTCCTCGAACAGGCCGGTGAAGGTCTGGCCGAACGTCGGTACCACCATGATGGTGTTCTCGTCGCAGTAGGCGGCGACATCGTCCGGGTGCATGGTGTAGCGCTCGCCGCGCAGCGGGATCTGGCGGATCTCCACATCGAAGTAGCGCGCGAACTTCTCCCAGCACACCTGCACCGGGCCGCACACGAAATTGGGGACACCCTTGCCGCCGCGCTTGCGCCAGCGGAACTTCGCGGCCAGCCCGCCCAGCATGGCGGCCTCGCTGGAGCCGGTGGTGGAGGTGCCGAGGGTGCCCATCGGGTCGGGGGAGTTCCACAGATCGGCCAGCATGTGCACGCAGCGCTGCTCGATCTCGGCGGTCTGCGGGTACTCGTCCTTGTCGACGATGTTCTTGTCGAGGCACTCGTTCATCAGCCGGCGCGCCTGGTCGTCGACCCACGTCGTGCAGAAGGTGGCCAGGTTCATCCGGGAGACGCCGTCGAGCAGCAGCTCGTCGTGGATGATCTGGTAGGCGACCTGCGGGAAGATCTCGCGGTCGGGGAATCCGCGATGCGGGGCGGCCCGTTTGATGCCGGGCATCGCGAAGACGTCGTCGGGTTCCAAGGCGGTCATGCGGCCTCCGATCGAAATACGGCAGGGGTTTGCCGAGGTGATGGTAGCCAGATACCCATGATCGAAACTGGTTCTGCAAGCTACCGTTTCGTAATCAAGAGATAGTTGCTGAACGGTTACTATTCAGCCTTATGGACTATCAGCATGTCATAGAGCAGGTGATGTCCGCCACGAAGCCGCACGTAGGGGAAGGTGCGGTTGCCGATTACATTCCCGGCCTCGCGAAGGTCGATCCCCAGCAGTTCGGATTCGCCATCGCGACCGTGGACGGACAGCTCTACACCGGCGGTGACGTGGATGTCCCCTTCGCCATCGAGAGCATTTCCAAGGCCTTCGCGCTGGCGTTGGTGCTCGGCCGCAAGGACTCCGACGTCTGGAAGCGGGTCCGGCGCGAGCCCTCCGGCATGGCCTTCAACGACCTCATCGAACTGCAATTGGAGAACGGGATCCCGCGCAACCCCTTCATCAACGCCGGGGCCATCGTGGTTGCCGATCAGCTGCTGGCCGACACCGGCGACGCCGTGAGCGCGCTGCGGGATCTGCTCAGGGCGGAAACAGGGAACTCGACGCTCGAGGTCGACAGCGTCATCGCGGAATCGGAATTGCGCACCGGCGACCGCAATCGCGCCATCTCCTATCTGATGTCCAGCTTCGGAAACATGCGCAATCCGGTGGATCTCGCACTGGACCACTACTTCCGGCAGTGCTCGTTCAGCATCACCTGCGCCGAACTGGCCAAAGCGGGCCTGCTCATCGCCCGGCACGGGCTACGCGCCGACGGCAGCCGCCTGCTCGCCCGCGAGGATGCCCGCCACATCACCGCGCTCATGACCATGTGCGGAACCTATGACGGCGCAGGCGAATACGCATATCGCATCGGCCTGCCCACCAAGTCCGGTGTGGGCGGTGGTCTGCTGGCCGTGGTTCCGGACCAGTGCGCGGTGGCGGCGTGGGGGCCCGGGCTCGACGCCAAGGGCAATTCCGCCTCCGGCGGGGTCGCGCTCGAGGCGTTCGTGCGGGCGGGCAAATTCTCGGTCTTCTGACTCGCCGCGCCACGGATTCGCCTGGCGCTGAGTAGTTCTCGATTGTCGACGGTTCGGAAAGGATCGGTGATGACCGGCACGGTGACCAAGGCGGCGACCGCCACCAAATACATGTCGTGGGTGACGCTCGCGCTCATGACCACCTCCTCGGTGGCGAGTCTGCGCGCCGCGCCGACCATGGCGGTCTACGGTCTGGCCTGCGTCTTCCTCTACCTGCTGCCCGCGCTGCTGTTCCTGCTGCCGACCGCGTTCGTGGCCGCCGAGCTGGCCTCGGGCTGGACCGGCGGGGTGTACAAGTGGGTCGGGGAGGGGCTTTCGCAGCCGCTGGGGTTCCTGGCGGTGTGGTGTCAGTTCGCCATGACGATCTTCTATTACCCGAGTCTCTTGGCCTATGTGGCAAGCACTTTCGCCTACATCATCAATCCGTCGCTGGCCGCCAACGGGACGTACGTGGCCATCGTCATCATCACCATCTACTGGGTCGCGGTGTACGTGTCCTCGCAGGGCACCAAAACCGTTGCGGGACTGTCGAGTATGGGTCTCATCATCGGGACGCTGATTCCCGGGGCGCTGCTGGTGATACTCGGTTTCGTATTCCTGGCGCAGGGCAATCCGTCCGCCGCGCCGATGGACAGCGGGCACCTGCTCCCCGCCTGGACCGGGCTGGCGAGCCTGGTGCTCATCGTAAACAACTTCCTGTCGTACGCGGGCATGGAGATGAACGCCGTGCACGTGTCGTCGCTGAAGGATCCGGGCAAGGAATACCCCAAGGCCATGGCCATGGCCGTCGGCCTGGTGCTGCTCATCTTCATCGTGCCCGCGGTGGTGATCAGCTGGGTGGTGCCGTCGAAGAACCTGAGCCTCACCGCCGGCGTCATGCAGGCGTTCGACGGGTTCTTCAGCCACTTCCACATCGGCTTCCTGACCCCGGTGCTGGGCATCATGCTGGTGGCGGCGGCGCTGGGCGGCATGCTCACCTGGCTGGCCGGGCCGTCCAAGGGGCTGCTGCTGATCGGGCGCAAGGAAGGCTATCTGCCGCCCATCCTGACCCGGATGAACAAGCATGGCGTGCAACAGAACATGCTGGTCGCGCAGGGCATCGTGACCACCCTGCTGGCGCTGCTCTACGCCTTCATCCCCGACGTCTCCAGCGCCTACTGGATCCTGTCGGTGATCACCACCCAGGTGTATCTGATCATGTACGTGCTCATGTTCGTGGCCGCGATTCGCCTGCGCCGCAACCAGCCCGACCATCCCCGCGGATACAAGGCTCCCGCGCTGGTCGCCCTGTGCGGGCTGGGCACCGCGGCCTCCATCGCGGCCTTCCTCATCGGATTCGTGCCGCCCTCGCAGTACGGCAACGGCAATGCCCTGAGCTACGTGCTGCTCATCGGAGCCGGAATGGGCGTGGTCGGCCTGCTCATCCCGTACCTGTTCTTCCGATTCCGCAAGCCCGGCTGGAAGATCGACGTTCCGCAGGAGGCGCTGGCATGACCGACGGATTCGATTTCGAGGGCGCGCCCGAACGTGCCCGGCGGCTGGTCTACATCTCGGTGGCCGTGGTGCTGGTGGCGCTCGCGGTGGGCGGGGCCATCATCTTCAAACGGGACCACTCCAGCGACGAGGCGCTGCGCAAGGCGCAGGTGTTGCAATCCCGTTTGGTGGCAGCGGGTTTCGACGCACCGGACCCGCAGGTGATCGCCGACTCGCTGGGTGAGGACGGTGGGCTGGTGTGCTCCGACCCGTCCTCTCCGCTCATCAAGGCCCGCTACAACGAGGCCATCAGCAATGGCGCGTCCGGGCCCGGGAGCCGGCCCGTAATCGCCGACACCGATGTCTTCACCGCCACCTCGCTGGCCATCGAGACCTATTGCCCGGACAAGCTGGCCGCCTATCTGGAAACCACCGGTCACCTCAAAAGGGGTGGCACGCTGAAACCCGATACCGCCAAGTGATCAGGAGGACCTCATGACCACAACCGCAGGGGTGCGGGAGGATTCGAAGGTGGCCGCGCTGCGCGCCGCCGTCAAGGAACTCATGCCGCGCGCGAAGAGCGATCTCACGCAGCTGGTTTCGTTCAAATCCGTCTACGACGCCCGGCAGTTCCCGATCGAGGAGTGCGAGAAGACCGCGCAGTGGGTGGCCGACGCCTTCAAGGCCGAGGGCCTCACCGACGTGGGCCTGCACAAGACGCCCGACGGCAGCAATGCGGTGGTGGCGCGCAGCAAGACCCCGGCCGGTAAGCCGACGGTGATGCTGTACTGCCACTACGACGTGCAGCCGCCGCTCGACGACGCCGCCTGGAAGACCCCGGTCTGGCAGCTCACCGAGCAGAACGGCCGCTGGTACGGGCGAGGCGCGGCCGACTGCAAGGGCAATATCGTCATGCACCTGACCGCGCTGCGGGCGCTGCGCAAGGTGTACGGCGACGACTTCCCGGTCGGGCTGGTGCTGGTGTCGGAGGGCTCGGAGGAGCAGGGCACCGGCGGGCTCGAGGAGTTCGTGCCCGACAATGTGGAGCTGCTGCGCGCCGACACCCTGCTCATCTGCGACTGCGGCAATTTCGCGGTCGGCGTGCCCACCTTCACCCAGACCCTGCGCGGCAATGTGAACGTCGTCGTCACCATCGAAACCCTCAACGGCCCCATGCATTCCGGCATGTTCGGCGGCCCCGCCCCCGACGCCCTGGCCGCCATGATCCGCCTGCTCGGTACCCTGCGCGACGCCGACGGCAACACCACCGTCGACGGCCTGCGCAACGATCAGGTCTGGCAGGGCCACGAATACCCGGTCGACCAATTCCGTTCCGACGCGGTCGTTCTGGACGGTGTCGACCTGCTCGGCAGCGGCAAGCCCGCCGACATGCTCTGGGCGCGACCGGCTCTCACCGTGCTCGGCATGGACGTCCCGCCCGTGGTCGGCTCCTCGGCGGCCATCCAGCCCAAGACCCGCGCCCGCCTCAACCTCCGCATCCCGCCCGGCATCAAGCCGGACGACGCCCTGAAAGCCCTGACGGCACACCTGAAGTCGCACACCCCGTGGAATGCGAAGGTCACCGTCGAGACCGAGGCCACCGGCTCCCCGTTCGTCGGCAGCACCGACGGCCCGGCCCGAAACGCCATGTCCGCGGCCATGGAAGCCGCCTACGGCCGCCCCGCCACCACCGAGGGGCAGGGCGGCTCCATCCCGCTGTGCAACGTCTTCGCCGACACCTACCCGCAGGCCGAGATCATGCTCATGGGCGTCGAGGAACCCAAATGCCTCATCCACGCACCCAATGAGAGCGTCGATCCGACGGAGATCGAGAACATGGCGCTCGCGGAGGCCCTGTTCCTGGCTTCCTACCGTTGACGCTGGTGGGAGATCCATTTTCACAATTCCACCGCTAATCTGTCGCAAACAGTGAAGTATGAACTGGTCGGATCGTCGGAATCTCGACAATTCCCTCCAGCTCGCGCCGCCGGGCGGTGCCTCGACCTGCCCGGCGGTGCGGCCCCAAATCCGCTGCCGCTTGCTTCGATGGCAATTCGATAGCAAACTCGGGTACCGGTAGTACGAAGACCACAGCACGCCCGGCGACCGCTAGGAGAGCTCGTGTCCGTCTATCTGTACCGGTGGGGCAAGTTCGCGTATCGGCGGAAGTGGATCGTGCTGCCGGTGTGGCTGATCCTGTTCATCGTGCTCGGCATCCTCGGGGTGGCCCTGCAGAAGCCGATGAGCAACTCCTTCGACATCCCCAACCTGCCGTCGGAGCGGGCCAATCAGATTCTCGACAAGCACTTCCCGGGCATGTCGCAGGCGTACAAGTTCGACGCGGTCACCGGCGTGTACGTGATCGGCGCGCCGAGCGGCAGCAAACTCACCTCGGACGCGAACCGGCAGGCGCTCGACGGGCTGGTGCAGAAACTCAACGAGCTCGGCATCGTGGACCACACCAAGCCGCTGGCCTCCCCGCTCACCACGGCCGAGCAGATGGGCTGCCTCACCGGTGACCGCAACGCCCGGGACTTCGTGAGCAAGTGCAGCAACGCGCCGTTGAACGTGCTCAACCCCGACGAGCCCGATACCGTCGCGGTGCTCAGCGTGCCGTTCACCATCAAGGACTTCGGGGCGATCACCGCCGACGACCGCAAGGCCGCCTACGACGTGGCCGACGACGCCCGCAATGCCGGGCTCACCGTGGAACTGTCGGGCACCATCGCGATGGAACAGACGCAGCCCAGCGGCAAGTCCGAGATGGTCGGCATGGCCTTCGCCTTCGTGGTCATGATCGTCTGCTTCGGCGCCATCGTCGCGGCCTTCGTCCCGATCATCACCGCCGTCGTCGGACTCGGCGCGGCCACCATGATGATCTTCCTGGGCACGTCCTTCCTCGACGTCCCCAGTTTCACCACCTTCCTGGCCTCCATGATCGGCATCGCGCTGTCCATCGACTACGCGCTGTTCATCGTGTCCCGCTACAAACATGAACTGTCGGTACAGGATTCACCCGCCGAGGCGGCGGGCGTGGCGCTGGGCACGGCCGGTTCGGCCGTGGTGTTCGCCGGTCTGACCGTGATCATCGCCCTGGTCGGGCTGAGCATCGTGGGCGTGCGGTTCCTGACCTTCATGGGTCTGGGCGGTGCGATCGCGGCCGGTTTCGCCGTGCTGGTGGCGCTGACCCTGATGCCCGCGCTACTGGGTGCGTTCGGCGGCTCCATCTTCAAACCGAAGCTACCGTTGGTCGCCCAGGGCGATCCCGAGGACGACACCCAGGTCACCAATGGTGTGCGGGTGGCCCGGATGATCGGCCGGGTGCCCGTGCTGACCCTGATCCTGAGCATCATCGTGCTGGGGCTGATCGCCGCGCCCGCCACCCACCTGCAGCTCGGCCTGCCCGGCGAGGACAGCCTGCCCAAGACCTCCACCGCGCGAAAGGCATACGAACTGCGCACCCACGGGTTCGGCGCGGGCAGTAATGGCGTGTTGCAGGTGGCGGTCGACCTGTCGGAGGTCGCACCCGACCAGCGCCAGGCCGCTCTTACGGCGTTGCACGACAAGCTCGCCGGGTACTCGGACATGAACTACGTGACCGATCCGGTGCTGAGTCAGGACGGGCAGGGCGCGCGATTCGAGGGCGTGCCCAAGACCGGGCCCAACGACCAGAGCACCAAGGATCTGGTGCGCGACGCCCGCGACGCCGAGGCGAAACTCAACGCCGACTACGGCATGCAGTACGGAATCACCGGCACCACAGCCATTTACGCCGATATCGACCATGTGCTGCTGGGCAAGATCGTGCCCTATCTGGCCATCGTGGCCGGTGCGGCCTTCCTGCTGCTGATCGCCGTATTCCGTTCCGTCCTGGTGCCTTTGACCGCCGCGCTGGGCTTCCTGCTGTCCATGGCCGCCACCTTCGGCGCCACCGTGGCGATCTTCCAGGACGGCAAGTTCGGCATCATCTCCGAACCCCGCCCGATCATCAGCTTCATGCCGATCATGTTGATCGGCTTGGTGTTCGGCCTCGCCATGGACTACCAGGTGTTCCTGGTGACCCGCATGCGCGAGGAGTTCGTGCACGGGCAACCGCCGAAGGAAGCCATGATCAAGGGCTACCATCACGGCGCGCGCGTGGTCACCTCCGCCGCGGTCATCATGATCTTCGTCTTCGGCTCCTTCATGATGGAGCCCGACATCAGCGCCAAGTCCATGGGCTTCGCCCTCGCCGCCGGTGTCTTCTTCGACGCCTTCCTGGTCCGCATGGTCCTCATCCCGTCCCTGCTGGTGCTCATGGGCAAGTGGGCCTGGTGGATGCCGAACTGGCTGAGCAAGATCGTGCCGGACATCGACGTGGAGGGCGCGCGCCTGCGCGAGATCCAGGCCCGGGAGGCCGAGGAGGGGCAAGAAGAGGTACTTACACGTTGACAATGAGTGGCGCTCTGTAAAGACTCTGGGCGTGCGCGACAGCAGTCATTTTCAGTGGTACGTCATCCCGTTGCTGCTGGTGGTCATCTACGTCTACGCGACCGAGGTCGAGCGCCGGAACTGGAACGTGCTGTTCGCCGGTCTCGCGCTCTGGGGCATGGATTGGTTCAACGAGATCTGGAATTCGCTCGTCTTCCATGCCACCGGCCGTGCACCGGTCTGGGGCGCGACCGGGCCGACGGCGTATCAGATCCTGATCGGCCTCAATATCGAGATCTGCTTCATGTTCGCGATTATGGGCGTGGCGGCCGCAAAGATGCTGCCGCCCAAGGAAACCCGCATCCTCGGGTTGCCCAATCGCCCGGTGCTGATCGCGGCGAACTCGGCGGCGGCCGTGGGTGTCGAGGTGCTGCTCAACAAGGCAGGTGTGCTCACCTGGGACTGGTCCTGGTGGCACGCCGGTTTCCCGTACCTGATCTGGCTGATCGGCTACGTCCCGTTCTTCGTCGCCTGCTTCTGGGTGCACGACCTACCCACCGTGCGCGCGAAAGTCCTTGCGGTGGGCGCGATTCTGGGCATCGACGCCCTCGGCCTACTCGTCTTCGGTGCGCTCGGCTGGTTGTAATGCGTTCGGAATGATCAGAATTCGGCGTGGTCCTCGGGTTCTATGATCTTGAATTCGGTATTCGCGGGCCCCATTTCGTTCAGGCGACCGAAATAGATGCCCTGTGCTTGGGGCTCGATGATGCCGTAGTGGATGGGGAAGGCGACGCGGGGATTGACGGCGCGGAGGTAATCGACCGCCTCGCTGATCCGCATCCACGGGGCGACGGCGGGAATGGCGAGTACGCCCACCGGAGTGGGGGGCACCCACAGGGAATCTCCGGGATGCACGAGTTGTGCGGGATCCTCCGGGGTGCCGAGTTGGAAAACGGTGTTGTCGATGACAGGGATTTCGGGATGAATGACCGCGTGCCGGCCGCCACCGCCGGTTATTTGGACATCTCCGACTTTTAGGACATTTCCGGCATGAACGGCCTCCCAGGGTTCGCCCCGCTGCAATGCCGTCTGCGGATCCGACAACAGCCTGGCCTGGGGATTGGCGTCGATCAGCGCCTGGATGCGATTCGGGCAGATGTGGTCCGGATGCTGATGGGTGACCGCGATGGCATCCAATCCGGTGATGCCCTCGAAACCGTGCGAAAAGGTGCCCGGATCGAATAGCACCCGGATACCGTTCATCTCCACGAGAATGCAGGAATGTCCGAAATGGGCTATGCGCATACGTAACCGTAGCTCCGTCCAAGCCGGAGCGGCTCGAGTCCGGCCGAGCTTGGAGGTTCCGCTGTGTCGGGGGCCACAACCGGCTTGCCCCGAAGGTTGGGCGCGTAGCCATAGCAACTACTCTGAGCAGCGAACCAGCCCGGCCGTTTGCCGCCGGGCCCGCCCCACCAGCTGAGGAGCAACGCGTGGCACGTGTCGTGGTCGAGGTGATGCCGAAGGCCGAGATCCTGGACCCCCAGGGACAAGCCATTGTCGGCGCGCTGGGGCGTCTCGGACATCCCGGTATCTCGGATGTGCGGCAGGGCAAGCGATTCGAGCTCGACGTGGATGACAATGTCACCGACGCCGACCTGGAGCAGATCGCCGAATCGCTGCTGGCCAACGTCGTGATCGAGGACTGGAAGGTCGTCCGGCTGTGAGCGCTCGCATCGGTGTCATCACCTTCCCGGGCACGCTCGATGATGTCGATGCGGCCCGCGCGGTGAAACTGGCCGGGTCCGAGCCGGTTTCGCTGTGGCACGCCGACGCCGACCTCAAGCAGGTCGACGCGGTCGTGGTCCCCGGTGGCTTCTCCTACGGCGACTACCTGCGCGCGGGTGCGATCGCTGCCATGGCCCCGGTCATGGGCGAGGTCATCAAGGCCGCTCAGGGCGGCATGCCGATCCTGGGCATCTGCAACGGTTTCCAGATCCTGTGCGAGGCGGGCCTGCTGCCCGGCGCGCTGACCCGCAACGAGGGCCTGCACTTCGTCTGCCGCGACCAGTGGCTGACCGTCGAGCAGACCGATACCGCCTGGACCTCGCGCTATGAGAAGGGCGCGCAGATCCTGGTGCCGGTCAAGAACGCCGAGGGCCGCTTCCAGGCCACCGCCGAGGTGCTCGACGAGCTCGAGGGCGAAGGCCGCGTGGTGTTCCGCTACGCGGGCGGCAACCCCAACGGTTCGCAGCGCGACATCGCGGGCATCACCTCGGCCAACCGCCGGGTGGTCGGCCTGATGCCGCATCCCGAGCACGCCACCGAGCCGCTCACCGGCCCCAGCGACGACGGCCTGGGCCTGTTCCTGTCCGTGCTGGACAGCCTGGTCTCCGCTTAAATCCCGTCCAAAATCTCGAAGTCGACGCCGCCCGCCCTGGCCATCCAGGTCGGGCGGACCGCTTGATTGCCCTCGAAACCGACCTCGCCCCACGGGGTTTCGATGACGGGCCGGTCCGCGACCGCCCGCTGGATGCGTCGTACATTCATTGATCCCGCCAGCTCCGCCATACCGCGCAGCGTGTGAATGGCCTCGTAGCTGGTATTGCTGAAATTGGTGAGCGTGGGCGCGAACCAGCCGTGCAGCTTGTGATACCGGTCCAGCCGCTCCCGATCGTGCGGGCCGTTGACGAAGAATCCCGACGGCACGAACAGATTGTGGTTGGCTCCGCCGCCCGCGGCCAGCAGCACGTTCTCGTCCACCGCGGGACTCACCCGCACCTGCTGATCCGAGCGGCCAGTCCGGGAGAACTGCAGGTTGAAGCGCGCCACGTCGGCCCCGACCAGCAGCACGATGATGCCATCGGCCTGATCGAGTAGCGGATCCCCGAGGAACCGCCGGAAATCGCGGGTTCCCATGGGCACGAACATCTCCAGCGGAATCAAATCCGGATCCAGCAGCGTGGCCCGGATGGCCTGCGCCGTCCGCCGCGGCCACACGTAGTCGTTGCCGATGATCGCCCAGCGCCGCGCTTCGAAGGACCGCTGCAGCCAGTCCAATGCGGGCAGGATCTGATGCCCCGGATCGGCGCCGATCATGAACAGCCCGTCGGGTGCGGTGGCGTCGGATCCCTCGTGGTCGGTGGCGAAAAGGTAGGGCACGCGGCCCGCTGTCACCTGCTCCACGGCCCGTCGTACCGCCGAGGTGTGCCACCCGGTGACCGCGTGCACCATGCCCGTCGCTAGCAGTGCCGCCACTTCTCCCGCCACCACGTGCGGTTCCCGCCCACCGTCAATGTGGGTGACGCGCAATTCCCTTCCCAGAATTCCGGCACCGGAGTTGATTTCCGCCAACGCCAAAGAAATGGCGGCCTCACAGGAAGGTGCGAAGATTCCGCCGGGACCCTGCTGGGGAACTATGTTGATGATCTCGAAGATGTTCTCGGGATTCCCGTCGAACGGGGACATCGGTTACCCTTCCCCTGGTTCAAGCGGTTTTCTGACGGGCGGGAAATATGGCGACAATTCTAGGTGGATTTTCCACCTTGCATGGAGCCCTCCGGGCGGCCGAGCGGAGTTGGCTTCGTCACCTGGATGCTGCCTTGTGTGCGCGCCGACTCACCGCGGATCAATGGTGCATGCTCACCAATCTGTCCCCTGACATCGGCATCACCATGAGCGAGCTGGCCGGGCGCACCCAACTGCCGCCTTCGTCGGCGACGCGGCATGCCGACCATCTGGCCGAGCGCGGCCTCATCTTCCGGGTGGCTGCCGCCGACGACCGGCGTCGCATTCTCATCGGACTCAGCCGTCGCGGTGAGGAGCTCGTCGAGGAGGTGCGGGCCGAGGAGGTGCGCGCCGAGGCCGAAATGCGCCGCAGTCTCGGAAGTGACGACTACCTGGAGCTGGTCCGCCTGCTCGGCCGCGTCGCCGAAGCGCCGCTGCCGGACTAGCGCCGGGCGCGAGTCCCAGAGTCCATCTGACGCGCCTGTGCTTAGGATCGTGCACATGCCCGTTGCCGAGACCACCGCGACAGCCGCCGGACTGTGTGAATTCATCGACGCCTCGCCGTCCCCGTTCCACGTCTGCCGCACTGTCGCAGCGGAACTCGACGATCACGGCTTCACCCGGCTGTCCGAGGCGGCCGCCTGGCCCTCCAGCAGCGCGGGCCGCTACTACGTGGTGCGCGGCGGCTCCCTGGTGGCCTGGGCCGACGGCGGGCCGGGCGCGCCCACCGGATTCCGGGTCGGGCAGTCCACCCCGTTCCGGGTGGTCGGCGCGCACACCGACAGCCCCAATCTGCGGGTCAAGCAGCACCCGGATCTGGCCTCGGCGGGCTGGCAGCTGGTCGGGCTGGAACCCTACGGCGGGGCCTGGCTGAACTCCTGGCTCGACCGCGATCTCGGCATCTCCGGCCGGTTGTCGGTGCGGGACGGAAATGTGGTGCGGGAGCGCCTGATTCGCATCGACGAACCGATCCTGCGGGTGCCGCAGCTGGCCATTCACCTGTCGGAGGATCGGCGCGGGGTGCAGCTGGATCCGCAGCGGCATGTGAACGCGGTGTGGGGGATCGGCGGCGAGCCGCGCTCGTTCCTGGCGTTCCTGGCCGAACGTTGCGGCATCGAAGCCGACGCCATCCTGGGCTGGGAGCTGATGACCCATGATCTGGTGCCGTCCAAGCTGATCGGCCGCGACCTGGATCTGGTGAGCGCGCCCCGGCTCGACAATCAGGTCACCTGCTACGCCGGACTGCGCGCCTTCCTGGCCGCCATCGCCGAACCCGGTGCGGCGGTGCCGGTGCTGGCCATGTTCGACCACGAGGAGGTCGGCAGCCAGTCCGACCGCGGCGCGCAATCCGAACTGCTGCCCACCATGCTGGAGCGCATCGTGCTGACCCGCGGCGGCGGGCGCGCCGAATACCTGGCGGCACTGGCCGGTTCGATCTGCGCCTCGGGCGATATGGCCCACGCCACGCACCCCAACTATCCGGAGCGGCACGAGCCCGCGCACCGCATCGAGGTCAACGGCGGACCGGTGCTCAAGGTCAACCAGAACCTCCGCTACGCCACCGACGCCACCGGCGCGGGCGCGTTCGTGCTGGCCTGCGCCCAGGCCAAGGTCCCGGTGCAGCGCTACGTCCACCGCGCCGACCTGCCCTGCGGATCCACCATCGGCCCGATGACCGCGGCCCGCACCGGCATGCCGACCGTGGATGTCGGCGCGGCCCAGCTGGCCATGCACTCGGCCCGCGAAATGATGGGCGCCGCAGACGTTCCCGCCTACGCCTCCGCGCTGGCGGCGTTCCTGACGCCGGAGCTGACCCGCTAGGCGTCGACCGGCTCGACGCGGTCCGTGGCCGGGCGGTACATCAGTGCCGCCACCACGAAGGCCCCGAACGTGAACAGTACGTAGCTGTTTCCGATGAGCTGCTGCCACCAGTTCCAGGTGAGTTCGCGATCGCCGTTGTGCGGGAGCAGCCACATCGGGCCGATGGCGAACATGACCACGGCCAGTCCGACCGCGCTCAGGAACCACGGGTTGCGGCGGCCGCGGGCGACGGCGTCCGCGGCGACCAGCAGGGCGGGCGCGACCCACACCCAGTGGTGCGACCAGGAGACCGGCGAAACCAGCAGCACGGCAGCGGCATTCACCATCAGCGCGGCGACGGTCTCACCGTCGTCCAGTAGCCGCTTCATCCACACCGCGGCCAGCGCGATGGCGACCACCGACAGGATCAGCCACAGCACCGTCGACACCGAGGTGGAGTAGCCGAGCCGGAACACGAAGCCCTTGATGGACTGGTTGCCCGCGTACCAGGGCGGACCGATGCGGCCGGTGTCGGACAGCGTGTGGAACCAGTACTGCACCGAATCGTGCGGGAAGATCGCGAATCCCACCGCCACCGCGCCGATGGTGGACGCGATCAGGGTGAGCGCGCCCTTCCAGTCCTTGCGCAGCAGGAAGTAGAGCAGGTAGCCGCCGGGCGTGAGCTTCACCGACACCGCGATGCCGATCAGCATGCCGCGCGGCCAGAACGGCTTGCGCGCCAGACAATCCAGTGCCACCGCCGCCATCAGCACCAGGTTGATCTGCCCGAACCCGTAGGTCTCGCGTACCGGTTCCAGCAGCTGGGTCAGCGCGACCGCGCCGAGGATCAGTGCGATCCGGGTCGGCCGGGCCAGGCTCGGGCGCAACCGATCCAGCACCAGCCACAGCGTCACCGCCAGCGACGCGAGCGACACCAGCAGCACCGCCCATTCGGCGACGGCCAGCGGCATCAGCGCCAGCGGCGCGAAGAACAGCGCGGCCAGCGGGGGATAGGTGAACGGCAGCCCGATCCCGTAGACCGCGGGCATCGGCCCGTACAGGTCCCGCCCGTCCAGCCAGGCTCGCGCACCGTTGCGATACACCCGTAGATCGATGTATCCGTGCCACTTGGTGACATAACTGATCACCGCGGACACCGCGAACAGCGCGACCGCCAGCACCAACAGCTTTCGCTGCTGTGCAGTCAGCTTTCCCGGCATGGGCATGGCTTCATCGGTCGGATCCGCGACCCCGGATCGATCGTTCACCGGCTCAGAGTAGCGGGTACCCCGTCGCGGTCGGTTTCATGGGCGCGGGTGTGTGAACCTACGAAGAAAGTGGTCTCGAACACAGCGACAGCCGGGGTAAAGCACGAAAACGCAGGCAATTAGACTCGGTTCGTATATCTCGCCGACTTCCAGCAACGCCGGCAATCGCTCTCGACCTGCCCGGCCGAAAGGACTCTGGTATTCCCGTGACCAGCCACGTCGACACGGTCAGCAACGCCGCGGCCACCTCGGACCACCCGCAGCCCTACAAGGAACTCGGCCTCAAGGACGATGAGTACGCCCGGATCAAGGAGATCCTCGGCCGGCGTCCCACCGACGCCGAGCTGGCCATGTACTCGGTGATGTGGTCGGAGCACTGCTCCTACAAGTCCTCGAAGGTGCACCTGCGCTACTTCGGTGAGACGACCACCGAGGCGATGAAGGCGTCGATGCTCGCCGGTATCGGCGAGAACGCGGGCGTGGTGGACATCGGCGACGGCTGGGCGGTGACCTTCAAGGTCGAATCGCACAACCACCCCTCCTACGTGGAGCCCTACCAGGGTGCGGCCACCGGCGTCGGCGGCATCGTGCGCGACATCATGGCGATGGGCGCGCGCCCGATCGCGGTGATGGACCAGTTGCGTTTCGGCGCGGCCGATCACCCCGACACCCGGCGCGTGGTCGACGGTGTGGTGCGCGGCGTCGGCGGTTACGGCAACTCGCTGGGCCTGCCGAATGTCGGCGGCGAGACCGTGTTCGACCCGTCCTACCAGGGCAATCCGCTCGTCAACGCGCTGTGCGCGGGCGTCATGCGGGTCGAGGACCTGCACCTGGCCTTCGCCTCGGGTGAGGGCAACAAGATCATTCTCTTCGGTGCGCGCACCGGCCTCGACGGCATCGGCGGCGTGTCCGTGCTGGCCTCGGACTCCTTCTCCGGTGACGAATCCGGTTCCGGCCGTAAGAAGCTCCCCAGCGTCCAGGTCGGCGACCCGTTCGCCGAGAAGGTCCTCATCGAGTGCTGTCTCGAGCTGTACCACGCCGGACTCGTGGTGGGCATCCAGGACCTCGGCGGTGCCGGACTGTCCTGCGCCACTTCCGAACTGGCCGCGGCCGGTGACGGCGGCATGCTCATCGACCTGGACCAGGTCCCGCTGCGCGCCGCCAATATGACTGCCGCCGAGATCCTTTCGAGCGAGTCGCAGGAGCGCATGTGCGCGGTCGTGACGCCCGAGAACGTGGACGCCTTCATGGCCGTCTGCAAGAAGTGGGACGTCAACGCGAACGTCATCGGTGAGGTTACCGACGGCGACCGCCTGCTCATCACCTGGCACGGCGAGACCGTGGTGGACGTGCCGCCGCGCACCGTCGCCCACCAGGGCCCGGTCTACGAGCGCCCGGTGCAGCGGCCCGCGGATCAGGATGCGCTGAACGCGGATTCGGCCGCCGCCCTGAACCGCCCGAAGACCGGCGACGAACTGCGCGCCACCCTGCTGAAGATGCTGGCCAGCCCGCAGCTGTGCTCGCGCAAGTGGATCACCGAGCAGTACGACCGCTACGTGCGCGGCAACACCGTGCTGGCCGAGAACGCCGACGCCGGTGTCATCCGCATCGACGAGGAGACCGGCCGCGGCATCGCGCTGGCCACCGACGCGTCGGGTCGCTACACCAAGTTGGACCCCTACACCGGCGCGCAGCTGGCGCTGGCCGAGGCGTTCCGCAATGTCGCCGTCACCGGCGCGGTGCCGAAGGCCGTCACCAACTGCCTCAACTTCGGTTCGCCGGAGGACCCGGGCGTCATGTGGCAGTTCCAGCAGGCCGTGCGCGGTCTCGCGGACGGCTGTGCGGCGCTGGGCATTCCGGTCACCGGCGGCAACGTGTCCTTCTACAACCAGACCGGCCAGACCGCCATCCTGCCGACCCCCGTGGTCGGCGTGCTCGGCGTCATCGACGATGTGCACCGCCGCATCCCGACCGGCCTGGGCACCGAGCCGGGCGAGACCCTGATCCTGCTCGGCGAGACCCGCGACGAGCTCGACGGCTCCATCTGGGCGCAGGTCGAGCACGACCACCTCGGCGGCCTGCCGCCCAAGGTCGACCTGGCCCGCGAGCAGCTGATCGCCGACATCCTGGTCTCCGGTTCCCGCGACGGCATGGTCTCCGCCGCCCACGACATCTCCGAGGGCGGCCTGATCCAGACCGTCGTGGAGGCCGCGCTGGCCGGCGAAACCGCCTGCCGCATCATCCTTCCCGAGGGCGCGGACCCGTTCGTCACCCTGTTCTCCGAGTCCGCGGGCCGCGTGCTGGTGGCCGTGCCGCGCTCGGAGGAGACCCGCTTCAGCAAGATGTGCGATGCCCGCGGCCTGCCGTGGGTGCGCATCGGCGTGGTCGACGACGGCTCGGACTCGGTCGAGGTGCAGGGCCAGTTCAGCGTCAAGCTGGACGAGCTGCGCGCCGCCCACGAGGCCACCCTCCCGGCCCTGTTCGGCAACTCCGACCACTGATCGGGTAGCTGCCCAACGACGAAGCCCGCCGAATCCGATACTCCGCGTATCGGATTCGGCGGGCTTTCGCGTTCGGTGACTACTGCGACAGGCTGCCCAGCAGCGGGCCGATCACCGGAATCGAACTCGCACTACCGGTTCCGCCCTTGCCGCCACCGGGTGCGGTCGGCGTGCAGCTCGCGCCGCTGGGAGCCGTCTGTACGACATTGACCGGGGCGAGCATGTCGTCGATCTCCGCGTTGGGGCCCTTCACCGGATCATTGGCGCTCGCCGTGAGAGTCGTGGCTCCCGCGTAGGTGGGCGTCCAATTGACAGTGATGCCCTGACCCGCCACATAGGGCACCATGGCGATTTGGACGAGGCCACCCTCCGGATACGTCGCCCATCCGAACTGGATGTCCGCGTAGCCCGCCGCCTGGGCCATGAGGGCCGTGGCATCGGTGGCGGACAGCGAGATCGTGTACGTGGTGCCGACGCAGTAAGCCGTCGAGGGCTGCAACTGCAGGGTATTGACGACTCCCGCGGAGGCGGTCGTGGCCGTCACGATCGAGGCCACCCCCGCCGCCGCCATGGCAGCGAACCCGACACTCGATCGACCGAGGACCGACATCTTCATCTTTTCTTACTCCCCATTGCGAAATACCTTTGTTTATCAAAGGTAACGACGCAGCCTAACTCGGGTGCGCGCGCCGCGGCGGGGAAAACGGCGGATCAGCTGATCTTGAAGGGATCGTGCTCGGCCATCAGCTTTTCCATCCGGGCCTCGTCGATACGGCTGTGCACCTTCGAGGATTCATGCTGATCGCGAATGACTTTCGCGAGGGTGAAGCAGCTGCTCACCAGGAACAGCGTTGCCATCAGGAGGAATCCGCGCTGCCACATATCCAAGGGCAGGTAGGCGATGCCGATTATCAAGGCGGAGAAGCTGATTCCGAAGGCGATCATGGCCTGAGCCAGAAACGCGGTAGTGCTCTTGTTCTGGGCGTTCGGGGTGCTCATGGTCCTCGAGTCTGTCGACCGGCGGCCATGATCGACCGCGTACAACTACTCGAGTGGCATGGGTAGATGCCGTGTCCGACACGCCGGGTCGATGGCCGCTCTCACACCGGGGCCTCCCCGGATTCCGGCCGGTTGCCTCCATACTTGACGGGTGCCCGAACCCGTCGACGCTCTGACACGGTTGCGCACGCGGGGCACCGTGCTCTACGCGCGCGGGATAGTGGCGTACCGGAAGCTGTTCCGGCGCGGGTGGGGTCGCAAGGTCGCGGTGTTCGCGCGACGCGTCGAGGACATCATCGACCTCAATCACACCGGGCTGGTCGTGGCGACCATCTTCTTCGCCTGGTCGGTGACGCCGTCGCTGGTGCCGCGCGACTGGCTGTTCCAGGGTCTGATCTCCGGCATCAATGCCGCCATCGGGTATGGCGTCGGCTGTGTGCTGCAGTGGTTGTTCCGCAAGTGGATTCGGCCGCGCATCAAGCTCGAGACGCCGCCCGAATGGGTGCGGTACCTGGCCAAGGTGGTCGTGGTGATCGCCTGCGTGCTGGTGGCCGGGTACATGCTGGTGCTCTCGGCCGACTGGCAGCGCGAGATCACCACCCTCATGGACATGGAAGGCACCACGCGCGCCGCGTATCTGCGCACGGGCGGACTGAGTTTCGCGGTCGGCGCGCTCGTGGTGGCCGTCTACCGGACCCTGCGCGCGGCCGTGCGTCTCACCGCCCGGCTGCTCAGCCGCTGGGTGCGGGTGCCGCCCGCCTTCGCACCAGCGGTGGGCGCGCTGCTACTCACCGTGCTCATCGTGACCCTGTTCAACGGTGTCGCCACCCGCGCGTTCTTCGCGGTCGCCAACTCCGCGTTCAGTGTGCGCAACGACAAGATGACCGCGTACGCGGTGCAGCCGACCAAGCCCGAACGCTCCGGCAGCCCGGCCTCGCTGGCGAAATGGGAGACGCTCGGCTCAGAGGGCCGCTGGTTCGTCTCGCACGGACCCGATCCCATGCTGATCAGTGCCGTGACGGGAAAGCCCGCGCGCGAACCGATCCGGGTGTACGTGGGTCTGCAATCGGCGGGCCAGGACACCACCGAGGAGGATCTGGCGGTCGCCGAACTGGACCGCACCGGGGCCTTCGACCGCAAGGTGCTGGTGCTGGCCACCACCACCGGTACCGGCTGGGTGAACGGGGAAGCCGCCGCCGCACTGGAATACCTGTGGGGCGGCGACACCGCCATCGTGGCCTCGCAGTACTCGTATCTGCCCAGCGTGCTGTCGTTCCTCGCGGACCGGCAGAAGGTGGCGATCAACGGCCGCAAGATGTTCGACGCGGTGTACCGGCGCTGGGAACAGAAACCGGCCGACCATCGGCCGAAACTGCTGGTGTACGGCGAATCCCTGGGCTCGCAGGGCTCGGAGTCGGCCTTCGACGGGCTGGCCGACCTGCGCTCCAAGGTGGACGGCGCGCTGTGGGTGGGCCCGCCCAACTCGAATCGGTTGTGGCAGCAGTTCGTCCAACGCCGTGACCCGGGTACGCGTGAGGTGGATCCGATCTACGCCGACGGCCTGGTGGTCCGATTCGGCGCCACCGCAGCCGATCTGGGCAAGCCCTCGCCGGACTGGCGCAAGCCGCGCATCGCCTACCTGCAACATCCGTCGGACCCCATCGTCTGGTGGTCCTCGGATCTCATCTTCTCCCAACCGGATTGGCTCTCCGAACCCCGCGGCAACGACGTCTCCTCCCAAATGCGCTGGTGGCCCTTCGTCACCTTCTGGCAGGTGGTCGCCGACCTCATCAATGCCCAGGGCGTCAGCGACGGCCACGGCCACCGCTACGGCTCCCTCGTCCTCGACGGCTGGGCCGCCATCGCCGCACCCCCGGACTGGACCCCCGAACTCGGCGAACGCATCCGGGTCCAGATCGAACTGGCGGAAGCCTACGAACGCGCGGTCAAATGACCTTGCGCGCCAAAGCTCTTGTCGCGGCCGCCCTTCCACTGCTGTGGAGCAATCGGGTGCTGCCCGCGCTGGGTCTGGAGATTCGCGGCCGCACCGCCGCCAACACAATGTTCGCGTTCGCGTATACGGCCGCCTTCCAGGGCGCGCCGAACTGGCTGTCACCACGTGGTTTTCGCGTCGGTGCGATCACGGGCGGACTGGTGCTCTCGGGATATGCCGCGGCCCTGGCCGTTCCGGCCACCCGCCGCCACCTGGCCGGGCTCGACGATCGCGGCCCGGCCGTCCACACCGTCGAATGGACCGCGCTGCACATTCCCGGCGGCACCGTCCTCACCGAAGAACTCGTCTACCGCGCGACACTCACCCCGCTGTTGGAGCAGGCCACCGCGCGCGCCGGAAGCGACAGGGTCGGAACCGGGCTCGGCGCACTGGTTTTCGGCCTCGCACATATCCGACCGGCCCGTGGCGCGGGCGATTCGGTACCCGCCACCATTGCGCTCACGACCGCGGCGGGACTGGTTTTCGACCGGCTGCGCAGCGCGACCGGCAGTGCGACCGCCCCGGCTCTGCTGCACCTGGCCCTGAACGCGGGCGGCGCGCTCGCACCGAAGCTGGCCCGCCGACTGTCGCGCGAGCGGCGCTGACGGCTCTCGTCATCCCAGCGTGCTTTTGGCTGGGATCCAACGCGGGCAGTGTGGATTCCGGCCAAAAGCACGCCGGAATGACGAGGTGGGTAGCCTCGCGGGATGGCGCGAGGTGCGGTGGATCCGGCTCAGGTGCGGGCGGCGGTAGCAGCGGTGGGGGAGTGGCTGCGGGATGACTCTGCCCCGCCCCCGGGGCGGGCCGAGATCGCGGCGGCGGTGCGGGGGACGGCTCGGTCGTTGGCGGGGGATGCGCCGGGGCATTCGGTGGAGGTGCGGGTGCCGCCGTTCGTGGCGGTGCAGTGCATCGAGGGGCCGCGACATACGCGGGGGACGCCGCCGAATGTGGTCGAAACCGATGCTCGGACTTGGCTGTTGCTGGCCACCGGGCTGCTGGCGTTCGAGGACGCGCTGGAATCGGGGGCGTTGAGCGCGTCCGGCAGCCGGGCGGGCGAGGTCGCCCGCTGGCTGCCGATCGTGCCGGTCTAGCCGGGTCCGTCAGGTCAGGCGTCGGCGGGCTTCGCGTGGCGGCCGCCGCCGGTCTCGGTGCCGCCGCCTGCGTTGGTGAGGTCGACGGGCTTGCGGTCCAAGCCCTTTCGATCGTAGAAGCGGGTGATGAACAGGCCGCCGAAGATGCCGATGGCCAGGCCCAGGACCGCCATCCAGGCGCCGCGGGTGAGTCCGGCCTGGCCGTCGCCGTAGAAGTAGAGGATCGAGCGAGTGCCCAGGAAGACCTGGTGCATGGGCTCGAACTTGGCCAGCCAGCCGAAGTACTTGGGGGTGGCCTCGATCGGGATGGTGCCGCCCGAGGAGGGCAGGCCCAGGATGATGAAGATGATCAGGTTGATGATCAGGCCGGAGGTGCCGACCGCGGCCAGCATCGAGGTGCAGGTGAAGCCGACCGCGCACATCACCAGGACGCCGTAGAGGAACAACAGCAGCGGCCGGTCGATGGGCATGCCGAGCGCGTCCGCGATCCCCATCAGCGCGCCCGACACCACGATCGACATCACCACCACCGCCGACCACTTGATCAGCAGCGTCTTGAACCGCGAGATCGACGCCCGCGGATAGTGCACGTACCACGGACCCCATTCGGTCGGCAGGAACCCGAGCGCCGAATCGATGAGCTGGTGGATGATCATCGCCCCGACCATGCCGACCAGCAGGAGTAGCAGACTGTAGAAGAACGCGGTCAGGCCCTCCCCGGAACCGCCGGGCAGCGGCCAGAATTGGTTGACCACGACATTCAGCGGCTGTGCCAAGACCAGCCGGGTGGCGGCGGTCAATTCGGTGGGAGGTGCCCCCGGCGGCGGCGCCAACTGCGCCTTCACCTGCTCGGTCAGCTGCTTGCCGACCAGCGCGTTCACCTGGGTCAAGGCCTGCTCGCCGAACTTCTGCACCACCGCGGTGGCGAAAGCGCCGGTGCGCGGATTGGTCTGGAGGACGAGCTCCGGCTTGGAGATGTCGCCGGGCACCACGCTGCCGACCCCGAGAATGCCGAGTCGCTTGGTGAAGTCCGAGGGAATGATGATGGTGCCGTAGACCCGCGCCGACTGCATGCGCAACTGCGCCTCGGTGATGCCGAGCACCTGCAGATTGATCTGATCCGACGGCACCGCTTTCTGCAAACCATCGGCGACCTGATCGCCGAAGTTCACATGCTTGCCACCGATATCGTCACCGACATCCTGATTCACCAGTGCGATCGGGAAGTCGTGCAGATTCTTCTCCGGATCGACCACGTAATCGAGGTACATCACACCCAGCAGCGAGGCCAGCAGGGTCACGACGACGATGGGGAATGCCCACCTGATCGGGCTCAAATGCCGGCGCGGGGCGGCGGGTTCCGTGCCCCCGGTGGTCTCGGTGCTCGTCACGGTCGAACGCTAACAGCAAACCTCGTGCCATCTCGGTTATCCCAACGGTGGGTTGCCTTGCGGTTACCCGTAGAATGGCTCACGCCCCCAGCCCGCCGAACAGGGAGCAAACTGGTGTCTCTCCCCCCCGCTGCCACCACCCCCGACCAGGACGAGAACGAACCGCGCGAAGAGTGCGGCGTGTTCGGAGTCTGGGCGCCGGGCGAAGATGTGGCAAAGCTCACGTATTACGGACTTTACGCATTGCAGCACCGGGGTCAGGAGGCGGCGGGTATCGCTGTCGCCGACGGTTCGCAGGTGCTGGTCTTCAAGGATCTCGGCCTGGTGAGCCAGGTCTTCGACGAACAAACGCTGGCAGCCATGCCCGGCCATGTGGCCGTCGGCCACTGCCGTTACTCCACCACCGGATCCACCACCTGGGAGAACGCCCAGCCGATCTTCCGCACCACCGCGGTCGGCACGGGAATCGCCCTGGGCCACAACGGAAATCTCGTCAACACCGCGGAATTGAGCGCGCGTGCACGGGAACTCGGCCTGGTCACCGGCCGTCTGGCGGGCACCATCGCCGCCACCTCGGACTCGGACGTGGTCACCGCGCTGCTCGCGCACGCGGCGGCCGACAAGAGCATCGAGCAGGCAGCCATGGAGTTGCTGCCGACGCTGCAGGGCGCCTTCTGCCTCACCTTCATGGATGAGCACACGCTCTACGCCGCGCGTGATCCGCACGGCGTGCGCCCACTATGTTTGGGCCGCCTCGATCGTGGCTGGGTAGTTGCCAGCGAGACGGCGGCCCTCGACATCGTCGGCGCGTCCTTCGTCCGTGACATCGAGCCGGGCGAACTGCTCGCCATCGACGCGGACGGGGTGCGCTCGCTGCGCTTCGCCAACCCGACCCCCAAGGGTTGCGTCTTCGAATTCGTCTACCTGGCCCGGCCCGACTCGACCATCTCCGGTCGCTCGGTGCACGCCACCCGCGTGGACATCGGCCGCCGCCTGGCCGCCGAGCATCCCATCGAGGCCGACCTGGTCATCCCGGTGCCGGAGTCCGGCACCCCCGCGGCCGTCGGCTACGCGCAGGGCTCGGGTGTGCCCTACGGGCAGGGCCTGATGAAGAACGCCTATGTGGGCCGCACCTTCATCCAGCCCAGCCAGACCATCCGCCAGCTCGGAATCCGGTTGAAGCTCAACCCGCTTCGCGAGGTCATCCGCGGCAAGCGGCTCATCGTGGTGGACGACTCCATCGTGCGCGGCAACACCCAGCGGGCCTTGATTCGCATGCTGCGCGAGGCGGGCGCGTTGGAGATCCACGTGCGGATCGCCTCGCCGCCGGTCAAGTGGCCGTGCTTCTACGGCATCGACTTCGCCTCCCGCGCGGAGTTGATCGCCAATGGCGCGGGCCCGGACGGCATCGCGGGGGAGAGCCTCGACGACATGGTGGACGGGGTGCGTCGCTCCATCGGCGCGGACACCCTCGGCTACATCTCCATCGACAGCATGATCGCCGCCACCGAGCAGCCCCGCTCGCGCCTGTGCTCGGCGTGCTTCGACGGTGACTACCCGATCGCGCTGCCGGTCGAATCGGCCATCGGCAAGAACGTGCTCGAAGGGATGCTGTCGGGCGCTACCGAGTCGGAGCTGCTGGCCGACAACGCCAACGCCTCGGCCCTGAGCCGCCCGTAGTACCAGCGCTTTTCAGTGCCCGTCCGCGTAATCGCGGGCGGGCACTGTGCTTTTCCCGCTCTGAACAGGGAAATCCGGTGGCGCAGTTGCGCCATCGGCGTGTGCGCGCGGATGGCGCAATTTATGTACCGATTGTCCAGAAACGCAACACTCCGGTTATAACCGGTCGATACTGTGCCCAGCCAAGAGATGTCCACCGCAGCGCGGCGGGCCCGTGACCCGGCCGCCGGCGCTGCGTGTTCGAGAGCAAGGGCAGTACATGCGCGCGAAAAAAGTTGCGGCGGTCGGCTTCGCCGGCCTGGCCGTGTTTGCGATAGCCGGGTGTGGTTCCGGGAAGACGGGTGGCGGCGGGGGCAGCGCCGGCATCCTGGTCGGCACCACCGACAAGGTCACCTCACTCGATCCGGCCAAGGCCTACGACAATGGTTCGCTGCTGGCCGAAACCCAGGTCTACCAGTTCCTGATGAACTTCCCGGCGGGCGACGCCACCCCGAAACCCGATGCGGCCGACAAGTGCGGGTTCACCTCCCCGACCGTCTACAGCTGCACCCTGAAGCCGGGCCTGAAGTTCGTCAACGGTGACCCGCTCACCGCCAAGAGCGTGAAGTTCTCCTTCGACCGCATGGTCAAGATCGACGACCCGCAGGGCCCGAAGGCATTGCTGGACAACCTGGCCAGCACCGACGCCCCCGACGACAAGACCGTCAACTTCACCCTCAAGCAGGCCAACGACCAGACCTTCCCGGCCATCCTGCCCACCCAGGCGGCGGCCATCGTGGACGAGAAGGTGTTCCCGGCCGACAAGGTCATGGCCGACGAGGACATCGTGAAGGCCAAGCCCTTCTCCGGCCCGTACACGATCTCCAGCTACGACAAGAACAAGCTGGTGGAGTACAAGTCGAATCCGGACTACAACGGCCTGTTCGGCAAGCCCAAGTCCGACACCGTCACGGTGAAGTACTACGCCGAGGCATCGAACATGAAACTCGATGTGCAGCAGGGCAATATCGATGTCGTCTGGCACACGCTGTCCCCGACGGACCTGGACTCGCTGCGCAATGACAGCAAGGTGACCGTGCATCAGTCGCCGGGCGGCGACACCCGCTACATCGTGTTCAACCTCAACACCCAGCCCGGCGGCAACCCCGCGCAGAAGCTGGCCGTGCGCAAGGCCGTGGCCACCGCGATCGACCGTGACGCGCTGGCCGCCAGCGTCTTCAAGGGCACTTGGTCGCCGCTGTATTCGCCTGTCCCGAAGGGTGTTCCGGGTGCGACCGAGGCACTGAAGGATATCTACGGGGCGAAGCCGAACAAGGACGCGGCCGCCAAGTTCCTCGCCGACTCGGGGATGGCCACACCGGTCGAACTGAACCTGCAATACACCACCGAGCATTACGGCTCCGCCAGCTCGGAGGAGTACGCGGCGATCAAGAACCAGCTCGAGGCCACCGGGCTGTTCAAGGTGAACCTGCAGTCCACCGAGTGGGTCGCGTATCAGAAGGCGCGTTCCTCCGACGGCTACCCGGTGTTCCAGTTCGGCTGGTTCCCAGACTACCCGGACGCCGACGACTACCTGCGTCCGTTCTTCACCGAGGACAACTTCCTGCGCAACCACTTCGGTGATCCCAAGATCACCGCCGAGCTGAATGCCGAACTGACCGAAGGGGATCCGGCCAAGCGGGCCGCCGTGCTGGCCACCCTGCAGCACGACCTGATGGCGGATTACCTGCCCATCGTGCCGTTGCTGACCGGTAACCAGATCGCGGTGGCGGGCAAGGATGTGCAGGGCGTGGATTCGACGCTGGACCCATCCTCGAAGTTCCGTTTCGGTGTGCTGAGCAAATAACCGGCGGTGGGCCCGTCGAGTGCGCTGGGCGGGCCCTTCGGTTGGTAGTTATGCAGTGCGGCTGGAAACTATCCAGTTCTGAAAGATGTTCACCGTAGTTTCGGCTGGTTATAACCAGTTTTAAGAGCTCTCGTTTTATACATCTGTACCCCGGCAACACAGAGGCAACAAACCGTTACTACGGTGCGCCGAGACACATCACGCTATGGCGGTGTGACGTCCGCGATCCGGACCGGCACCGCCCGAGTTTCGAGAGATGAGCACTATGGGTTCGAAGACGAACCGGGCGAGGACCTTCGCCGCGGTCGGCATGGCAGGCATCGCACTCGTCGCCGCGGGCTGCGGCTCCGGACGCACCGGAGACTCCACCGGCGGCGGCGCGGGAATCACGGTCGGCACCACGGACAAGATCTTCTCGCTGGATCCGGCCCTGGCCTACGACAACGGCTCCCTGCAGGCCGAGACGCAGATCTACCAGACCCTGTTGAACTTCGCGCCCGGCAAGACGGTCCCCGAACCGGACGCCGCGCAGAAGTGCGGATTCACCTCGCCGACCGTGTACAGCTGCACGGTCAAGCCGGGCCTGAAGTTCGCGAACGGGAACCCGCTCACCGCCGCGAGCGTGAAGTTCTCCTTCGACCGCATCCTGAAGATCAACGATCCCAACGGTCCCGCTTCGCTTTTGGGCAATCTGGACCACACCGACGCGCCGGACGCGCAGACGGTCAACTTCACGCTCAAGGTCGCCAACGATCAGACCTTCGCCTCGGTGCTGCCGAGCCAGGCCGGAATCATCGTGGACGAGAAGAGCTTCCCGGCCGACAAGGTGCTCGCCGACGAGGACGTGGTCAAGACCAACGCCTTCTCCGGCCCGTACACCATCACCAGCTACGAGAAGAACAAGCTGGTCGAGTACAAGGCCAACCCGGGCTACGACGGCCTGTTCGGCAAGCCCAAGAACGACAGCGTCTCGGTCAAGTACTACGCCGAGGCCGCCAACCTGAAGCTCGATGTGCAGAACGGCAATATCGATGTCGCCTACCGGAGCCTGACCCCGACCGACATCGACTCGCTCCGCAACGACAGCAAGGTCACCGTGCATGAGGGGCCCGGTGGCGAGCTGCGCTACATCGTCTTCAACATGAACACCATGCCCGGCGGCACCCCGGCCCAGAAGCTGGCCGTGCGCAAGGCCGTTGCCTCGAGCGTGGATCGCGATGCCCTGGCCACCGGTGTCTACAAGGGCACCTACAAGCCGGCGTACTCCTCGGTCGTGCCGGGCGCCACCGGCGCGACCGAGCCGTACAAGGACATCTACGGCGCCAAGCCGAACAAGGACGCGGCCGCCAAGTTCCTGGCCGACGCCGGGGTCGCCGCCCCGGTCACGCTGAACTTGCAGTACAACTCCGACCACTACGGCGGCTCCTCCTCCGAGGAGTACGCGGCCATCAAGAACCAGCTCGAAGCCACCGGGCTGTTCAAGGTGAATCTGCAGTCCACCGAATGGGTTTCGTATCAGGATGAACGGGTGAAGGACTCCTACCCGCTCTACCAGTTCGGCTGGTTCCCGGACTTCCCGGACGCCGACAACTACCTGACCCCGTTCTTCGCGCCGAACAACACGCTGCAGAACCACTTCGAGGATCCGCAGATCAACGCGCTGCTCACCGCGGAAACCACCGAGCCCGACGCCGCCAAGCGCGCCGACATCCTGAAGAAGCTGCAGTTCTCGCTCGCCAATGACCACCTGCCGATGCTGCCGCTGCTGGCCGGAACCAATATCGCGGTCGCGGGCAAGAACATTCAGGGCGTCGCCGACACCCTGGATCCCACCTTCAAGTTCCGTTTCGGTGTGCTGAGCAAGTGACGGCCATCGAGGAGACGGGCGGGCCGACCGAGTCGACCCGCCCGGCGGGAAAGCGTTTGCGCGGCAGCAGTTCCCGCTACAGTGCGCTGCTGCGTTACCTCGGGGTGCGAGCTCTGCTCATCATCCCGACCACCTGGATCCTGGTGACCCTGGTGTTCTTCCTGATGCGGGTGATCGGTGACCCGATCAGCGCCGCCATGGGCGGCCGCCTGAGCCCCGCGCAGATCCAGGAGCGCAAGGAGGCGGCCGGGCTCAACCGGCCCATCCTCACCCAGTACTGGGAGTACCTCTCGGGGCTGCTGCGCGGCGATTTCGGCCGCTCCCAGGACAATCGGGCCATCAGCGACGTCATCGTCACCTACGGCGCGGCCACCCTGGAACTCGTGTTCTGGTCGCTCATCGTGGCCTTCGCGGTCGGCGTGCCGCTGGGCAGATACGCGGCCACCAAACGAGATTCGGCCCGCGACGTGAGCCTCCGGCTGTTCGCCATCCTGGTGTACGCCGCACCCGTGTTCTTCGTCGGCCTGCTGCTCAAGCTGATCTTCTCGGTCAAACTCGGTTGGCTGCCCGTTGCCGGACGGGCCAGCACCAATGTCGAGTTGCAGCTGCAGCACGTGTCGCCCAAGACGAACATCATGATCGTCGACGCGATTCTCTACGGGGACACCGGGTACATCGTGGATGTGCTGAAACACGCTGTGCTGCCTGCCATCGCACTGGGCCTGCTCACCGCGGGCGTGTTCCTGCGACTGGTGCGCATCAACCTGATCCAGACGCTGCGGTCCGGGTACGTCGAAGCCGCCCGTGCGCGTGGACTTTCCGATCGCGTCGTCACCGGGCGGCACGCCTTCCGCAATGCGCTCATCCCGGTCGTCACCGTGATGGGCATGCAGATCGCCATGATGCTCGGCGGTGCGGTGCTCACCGAAACCACCTTCGAGTGGAAGGGATTGGGCTACCAGCTGGCCAGCTACCTGCAAGCCCGCGACTTCATCGCGGTGCAGGGCATCGTGGCGTTCATCGCGATCGTGGTGGCGGTCATGAGCTTCCTGGTGGACCTGATCGTCGCGATGATCGACCCGAGGGTGAGGTTCTGATGACGGTCATCGAAACGGGCGTCGAGGCGCCCGTCCCGCCCACCCGCAACAAGTGGCACATCCCCGGAATGGGGTTGGTGCGCATGACCTACGGGTTGCAGCGGTTCACATTGCTGCTGGGGCTCGCACTGGTGGCGGGCTTCATCCTGGTCGCCATCTTCGCGCCGCTCATCGCGCCCTACGGGTTCGCCCAGAGCACCGCCGACGGCGTGGATTTCGTGCGTCAGCAGGCACCGTCCGCGGCGCACTGGTTCGGCACCTCGGTGCGCGGCGAGGACGTGTTCTCCCGCGTCATCTTCGGTGCGCGCACGGCACTTTCGGTGATCGCGGTCTCGCTGGTGCTGTCGCTGTTCGTCGGCGTCCCGCTGGGCCTGGTGTCCGGCTACCTCGGCAGCTGGGTGGACCGCATCCTGGTGCTGTTCATGGACGCCATGTACGCGTTCCCGTCGCTGCTGCTGGCCATCGTGGTGTCGATCGTGGTGTCGGGCGGGCAGTCGTCGAGCTTCGGCGGCATCCTGTCGGCGGCGATCGCCATCACGGTCATCTTTGTGCCGCAGTACTTCCGGGTGGTGCGCAATGCCACCATCTCGGTGAAACAGGAGCCGTACGTGGACGCCGCGCGCGTCACCGGCGCGTCCACCACGCGAATCCTGTTCCGGCACATCCTCGCCAATGTCACCCAGTCGCTGCCGGTGCTCATCACGCTCAACGGTGCGGAAGCGATTCTGACGCTGGCGGGCCTGGGCTTCCTCGGCTTCGGCATCGAACCCACGCAGGCCGCCGAATGGGGCTACGACCTCAACAAGGCGCTGTCGGATGTCTCCAACGGCATCTGGTGGACCGGCGTCTGGCCGGGTGTCGCCATCGTGCTGGTGGTGCTCGGCATGACCCTCGTCGGCGAGAGCCTCAACGAGGTACTCAACCCGCTGCTGCGCACCCGCCGTGCCGCCACCGCGCCCGCGGCAGTGGAAGCCGATCCCACCGAATCCCCGAAGGAGGCCGACAATGCCTGATCCCGTCCTGTCCTTCGAGGGACTCACCGTCTGTTTCGCCACCGACGCCGGATCGGTCACGGCCGTCAATGACGTGTCCTACCAGGTGTATCCGGGTGAAGTGCTGGCCGTGGTCGGTGAATCCGGCTCCGGCAAATCGGTGAGCTCCCGCACCGCCATGGGCCTGCTGCCGCCCACCGCCAGCGTGAACGGCACCGTCGTGCTCGGCACCAAGGCCGTCACCAAGATGAGCGAGCGGGAACTCACCGCCCTGCGCGGTGGGGCCATTTCCATGGTGTTCCAGGAGCCCGGCGCGGCCCTGGACCCGCTGTTCACCGTCGGCTTCCAGATCGGCGAGGCGCTACGCGCGCACTCCGGCATGAAGCGGAAAGCCGCGCGCGACAAGGCAATCGAGCTGCTGCGCGCGGTCGGGCTGCCCGATCCGGAGGCGCGGGTGGACTACTACCCACACCAGCTCTCCGGCGGCCAGAAGCAGCGCGTGGTGATCGCCATCGCCATCGCCTGCGAACCCAAGGTGATCATCGCCGACGAGCCCACCACCGCCCTCGACGTCACCGTGCAGGCCGAAATCCTGGAACTGTTGCGGGATCTGCGCGATCGCATCGGCGCGGCCATCGTCCTCATCACCCACAACATGGGCGTCGTCGCCGACCTCGCCGATCGCGTGGTGGTGATGCGCGAGGGCCGCATCGTCGAAGAGGCGAAGGTGGACAAGCTCTTCAGCGATCCCCAGCACGAATACACCCGTGCCCTGCTGGCGGCCGTGCCGAAACTGCGTGTGCTGCCGGACAACTGGGAAGGCGACGGCGCGACCGGCAGTGTGGCCGGTGCGGCCCTGGCGAAAACCATCGTGCGCGAACCGGTCCCGGCCGATGCCGAGACCGTCCTCGAGATCTCCAACCTGACGGTGGAATTCCCGGCCCCGCTCGGCCGCCCCACCTTCCGGGCGGTGAACGACGTCACCCTGAGCCTGCGCCGCGGTGAAACCCTCGGCCTGGTCGGCGAATCCGGGTCCGGCAAATCCACCATCGGCCGCTGCGTGGCCGCCCTGCAGCGGCCCACCGCGGGCAGCGTGCGGGTGCTCGGCACCGATATCGCGGGCCTGTCCGAACGCAAGCTGCGACCGCTGCGCCGCCGCTTCGGCTTCGTCTTCCAGGACCCGGCCACCTCCCTGAATCCGCGCCTCACCATCGGTGAGTGCGTGGCCGAACCGCTGCTCGTCCACAAGGAGGCCAAGGGCCAGGCCGCGCGCGACCGCGTCCGCCACCTCCTCGACGACGTGCAGCTCCCGGCCGGGGTGGAAAACCGCTACCCGCACGAGCTCTCGGGCGGGCAGCGTCAGCGCGTCAGCCTGGCGCGGGCCCTGGTGCTGAATCCGGACCTGTTGGTCGCCGACGAACCCACCAGCGCCCTGGATGTCTCGGTCCAGGCGCGGGTGCTCGAGCTGTTCGCCGAACTCCAGCGCGAGTGCGGCTGGGCGTGCTTGTTCATCAGTCACGACCTCGCCGTGGTGGATCAGCTCGCGGATCGGATCGTGGTGCTGCGCAACGGGACCGTCGTCGAACAGGGCGACAATGACGACATACTTCGCCGCCCCCGCGAGGAGTACACGCGTCGCCTGGTGGCGGCCGTCCCGGTCCCCGACCCGGTCGAGCAGCGCCGCCGCCGCACCGAAACGGCCGCCCTGTTTGCGGAGGTCGGCACGGTATGACACCGGTCAGGCACCGTAGCGGGTGCGGGCTCGTTATCCGGTTCGGGTACCGTGATCAGGCATCTATCCACCCGATTCGGCTTGGAGCTCTCCCCGACAATGACTGAACAGACCCCCAGCGGTGCAGGTGCCTCCTATGCGGCGGCAGGTGTCGATATCGAGGCCGGTGACCGCGCAGTCGAGTTGTTCGCGCCGCTGGCGAAGAAGGCCAGCCGCCCCGAGGTTCAGGGCGGACTCGGCGGCTTCGCAGGCCTGTTCGCATTGAAGGGTGGCTACAAGGAGCCCCTGCTCGCGGCCTCCACCGACGGCGTCGGCACCAAGATCGCCGTCGCGCAGGCCCTCGACAAGCACGACACCGTCGGCCTCGACCTGGTCGCCATGGTCGTCGACGATCTGGTCGTGTGCGGTGCCGAACCGCTGTTCCTGCAGGACTACATCGCCGTCGGCAAGGTGGTCCCGGAACGGGTCGCGCAGATCGTCTCCGGCATCGCCGAGGGTTGCGTCATCGCCGGTTGCGCCCTGCTCGGTGGCGAGACCGCCGAGCACCCGGGCCTGATGGGCGCCGACGACTACGACCTGTCGGCCACCGGCGTCGGCGTGGTCGAGGCCGACGCGGTGCTCGGCCCCGACCGGGTCCGCCCCGGCGACGTCGTCATCGGCATGGGCTCCTCGGGCCTGCACTCCAACGGCTACTCGCTGGCCCGCAAGGTGCTGCTCGACATCGACCGCATGTCCCTCACCGGGCACGTGGAGGAATTCGGCCGCACCCTCGGCGAGGAACTCCTGGAGCCCACCAAGATCTACGCCAAGGACTGCCTGGCGCTGATCGCCGAAACCGACGTGCGCACCTTCTGCCACGTGACGGGCGGCGGCCTGGCTGCCAACCTGGCCCGCGTGCTCCCGGCCGGCCTCGTCGCCGAGCTGGACCGTGGCACCTGGAACCCGGCCCCGGTCTTCAAGATGATCGCCCAGCGCGGCCGCGTCGAGCGCGCCGAGATGGAGAAGACCTTCAACATGGGCGTCGGCATGGTCGCCGTCGTCGCCCCCGAGGACGCCGACCGCGCGCTGGCCGTCCTCACCGCCCGCCACATCGACTGCTGGACCCTCGGCACGGTGAAGAAGGCCAAGGACATCGACTCGGCCCGCACGGTCCTCGTCGGAGACCACCCGCGCTTCTAGGGCGCACACAGCACTCGGCCCCGGTCACTCCAGGAGTGACCGGGGCCGTTCTGTATGTCCGAAACATGGTGTGGCGCGGCCCATCCCGCGCACCAGGGAGACACAAATGAACGTCCCGTCCGATGGTGAGGACGGAACGCTCAGTGCTGCTGGCTAAACCTTCAGCATCGCTGTGCTTCTTGGCTCGAGGCGACGTGCTAAAGGGGGAAGCCCGCTGGCCTCCCCCTGCAATACGTCGAAATCCGAGTCAGCGACGCCAGTCGTCGTAGCTGTCTTCTTCTTCCCAGCTCGTCGACCGCGATTCGCTCGCGTCATGCTCTTCGGAAAGCACACCACTCCGTTGCGTGTCGGAGGGCGCCGACAGCTCGCGCTGAAGACTGGTGAAGTCGGTCGACGGCGAGCTGTACTTGAGCTCCCGTGCAACCTTGGTCTGCTTTGCCTTAGCCCGGCCACGGCCCATGGCTGACCCCCTCGCGTCACTGCGGGGCGGCCTGGGGTGGGTTTGGCGGCCCCGTTCGAATTAATACTCTTCCTGACGAACACTTTAGCGTGTGTCTGGGCGTCGCGCTTCCAGGAGTGGGGGATAAACGTCGCGAGGCCCGGCGCACGGCAGTGCGCCGGGTGTGGAAAAGCCCGCCGACCGGGGACTACAGGACGCCGGGAATGGCCCGGATGATGCCCACCCGAGCTCCGCCGCCGAGCACCGCGGGCGTTGCCAGCTCCGCATGCTCGTCGGTCCACGGCACGCCCATACGCTGGAGAATCGCCAGGGTCAGCGGAAGTCGCGCGCGATCCGCGCCGTCATCGATCTTGTAGGCGAAGGCCGAACCGTCGGGCAGCGCGCCGGCGTGCACGCCGTCCGCGCCGATCTTGCAGACCAGTCCCGGGGTCGCGGTCATGACTCGAAAATCTGGTCCGTCCGTGCCGGAAATCACTCGCGGATGCGCGCGAATCGCGTCCGCGACACGACGTTCCGGGCTACCTTCCGCACCCGTGGCGAAGCTCGCGTAGGCGCGCGCCAGATTCACCAGCGAGACCGGGACGATCGGGAGGCCACAGCCGTCGATGCCGAGATCGGTCTCCGGCTCCCCGGTCACATCGGCGACCGTCTCCAGCACGGCCTGCTGCAGCGGATGTCCGACCTCCAGGTAGCCGCGGGTGGGCCAGTCGTTGATCTTGCAGGTGGCCAGCATGGCGGCATGTTTGCCGGAGCAGTTCATGTAGACGCGGCGGGCAGCCTTGCCGCGGTCGTGACCGGCCAGCACCTGGGCGCGGGCCTGCTCCTCGAACGGCAGATCCGGCGGGCACTCCAGATCGTCCTCGGTGAAACCGAAACGATCCAGCAGTCGCGTCACCAGCTCCACATGGTCCGGCTCACCGAAGTGCGAGGCGGTCGAGATGGCCAGCTCGGCGTCGTCGAGCGGTTCGAAACCGTTGCGCAGCAAGGTGAGCGCCTGCATGGGCTTGTTGGTCGAGCGCGGGAAGATCGGGCCGTGCACCGCGCCCACCTCCACCAGCGGGTCACCGTCCGGCCGCAGGATCACCGCCGATCCGCGATGCACGCACTCCCGGAACCCGGAACGCACTACCTCGACGAGATCGACACTCATTGCCGCGTTCCCTTCGGTCATCGGTCGGCCGCCGCGGTGTGGCGGCGACGGTGGCGGTCGATCTGCATGCGCACGTCATCGGAGATGGTGGGTTCGGCGGCCAACAGCGTGTCCAGCCGCTCCGGGTCCGTGCCGGTGAACAGGTCGCGGACGGTGACGCCGTGCGCGGGCACGTGCACCACCCGCACCTCGTCGCCGGCGGCGATCGCGCCCTCGGTCAGCACCCGCAGGTAAGCGCCCGTATCCGCTTGCACGGTGAAGCGTTTCACCCACTGCGGCTCGCCGGTGCGCCACTGAAAGGTGGCGCAGGGGACGCGCGGGGCGGAGACCTCGAGCAGGGTGTCGCCGATGGTCCAGCGCTCACCGAGCACGGCGTCACTGACGCGAAGGCCGGACAGGCGCAGGTTCTCGCCGAACCAGCCCGGCGCCAGCTCGCGGCCGAGTTCACCGGCCCAGCGGGCGGCGTCCTCCTCGGCGTAGGCGTAGACGGCCTGATGGGAGCCGCCATGATGCTCGGTGTCGCACACGTGGTCGCCGTCCAGGCCGAGGGTGCGGACCGGAACCCGGTGCGGCACCGGACGTTTGTCGATGGCGGTGCGGCCCACCTTGCTGGATTTGGCCGGCACCTCGAGCTCGGCATGCAGGACACACACGGCCAGCACCCGGCCGATGGCCGTGCTCATCGTCCGCGGAGCTTCTCGACGGCCAGGCGGCCCGCCTGCGGTTCGTCGTGGGAGGGCACCGAATCCGGGTCGATGGCCGCCGCGCACGGGCCCGCGCTGAGTTCGGTGTCGACCGGGATATTGCGCTTGATCAGCGCCAGCGCGATCGGGCCGAGCTCGTAGTGGTCGATCACCGTGCCCAGCACGCCCACCGCGCGCCCGCCGGCGGTCACCGGATCACCGGTCGCCGGACGGGAATCGGCGGAACCGTCCAGGTGCAGCAGCACCAGATGCCGGGGCGGCTTGCCGAGATTGTGGACCCGGGCCACTGTCTCCTGGCCGCGGTAGCAGCCCTTGTTCAGGTGCACGGCACCGTGTTCGGCGGGGCCACCGATCCAGTTCACCTCGTGCGGGATGGTGCGGTCGTCGGTGTCGAGGCCGAGGCGGGGACGCAGCGCGGCTGCCCGCAGCGCCTCGAAGGCCCACATGCCCGCGGCCGCCGCGCCCGCATCCCGCAGCTTCGTCCACCAGGTGGCCAGCTGATCGCGGGGGACGAGCAGGTCGAAGGAGTCGGCGGTGGGCCAGGGCATGCGGCGCAGGAAGCCGCCGCCGGGCAGCGGCACCGCGCGGTAGGTCTCGGGAAGGGCTGGGATGCCCAGGGTTTCGATGAGCCCGGCCGCGCCGGGGCCCAGGAGGCTCAGCACCGCATGATCATTGGCGGCGACGGGCTTGGCGTCGGCCCAGAAGACCATCTTCTGCAGGAAGCTCAGCAGATCGGGGCCGCGCTCGGCCTCGGTGTCGATCCATTCGGTGCCGTCGAGGTCGGTCAGCACGAAGTGGTTGAGCACCCGGCCGTTGAGATCCAGGTCCAGATCCTCCGCGGAATCCCCGTCTCGCAGATCCGCGACGGCCTGACTGGAGATGGTGTGCAACCAGGTCAGGCGTTCCTTGCCGGTGATGGCGAGCACGAACCGGTGGGAGCGATCCACCACCGCGACCCGCTCTACCGCCGCGCGCTGCTCGCCGAACGGATCGCCGTAGTGCCACGCGACCGTGGCGTCGGGTGATCCCGGCAGCCCCGCGACAGCCCCTGGAACTTGCAGAATCGGACTGGGCGTTACCGAGGAGGACACACCCCCACCCTATGCCAACCCGCACGATCGGCTCGTCCGCCTCTACGGGACCTGTGCGCGGCGGCACTCGGTGTCGCTGCCGCGCCGGTTGGCTCTTGTGCGTCGGGGGCGGGGTGGGCGGTCGGTTGCCAGGTGGCTTGACGAGGTTGGCGGCGCGGTTGAACCCACCGCGACGGGCCATCTGTCATAGGGTCGATCGCATGGTGGAACGGGTTCTGGTGACTCTTGACGGCGCGATCCGGGATCCGGACGCGCCGTTGTTGTATGCGGACGATATCGGTGCCCTGCGGGGTGATGGCATCTTCGAGACCGTGCTGGTGCGCGACGGCGTGCCCTGTGCGCTGGAGTTGCATCTGGCCCGGCTGCGGCGGTCCGCGGAGGCGCTGGAGTTGCCCGCCCCCGATCTCGAGGCGTGGCGGTTCGCGGTGGAGATGGCGGCCGAGGAGTGGGGCAAGGCGCGCGAGGGGGCGCTGCGCATGATCGTCACCCGGGGGCGTGACAGCGATCACGGCTCGGCTAGCGAACGATCGGCAAACCAGAGCGGGGACCTGGCCGGGGCCGAACCCGCCACTACCGGTTACGTTTTGGTGGTTCCGGTGCAGGAACGCGTGGAAAAGGCTCGTGCCGAGGGTGTTTCGGTGATCACGTTGTCGCGGGGCATCTCGGTGGATCTCGCGCAGAACGCGCCGTGGCTGCTGCTGGGCGCGAAGACGCTGTCCTACGCGACCAATATGTCGGCGCTGCGCTTCGCCCAACGGATGGGTGCCGACGACGTCATCTTCACCAGCACCGAGCATCGCGTGCTGGAGGGGCCGCGCTCGACGGTCGTGGTGCAGCGCGACAACCAGCTCATCACCCCGCCCGCGCGAAATGGCGTGCTGCCGGGCACGACTCAGCGCGCGCTGTACACGCAGGCGGAGAAGGCGGGCTGGGACTGCCGCTACGAGCCGCTGTTCGTTGCCGACCTGATCACTGCCGATGCGGTGTGGCTGCTGTCGTCGGTGACGCTGGCGGCGCGGGTCAATTCGCTCGACGGGTTGCGCATGTCCGCGCCGGAGAACGCTGGCGAGATCATCGAGATGGTGAATCGGGGTATCGCACTGCCCGGGAGTCTCGCCGACTGGTGAGTCCGGCGTGTCCGTCACATTCCGGCAAATATCTGGCACGCTGTGGCGAGGCATACGTTGATCTGAGCTCCCGCAGGCGTACTGTCTGTTACTACGTCATGTCGTAGACAGGCAGGGAGGTCGGATGAGCGTCGTAGATCTGGCGCGATGGCAGTTTGGAATCACCACCGTCTATCACTTCATCCTGGTGCCACTCACCATCGGCCTCGCACCGCTCGTCGCGGGCATGCAGACCGCCTGGGTGATCACCGGCAAGGAACAGTGGCTGCGGCTCACCAAGTTTTTCGGCAAGCTGTTCCTGATCAACTTCGCGCTCGGCGTCGCCACCGGCATCGTGCAGGAATTCCAGTTCGGCATGGGCTGGAGCGAATACTCCCGCTTCGTCGGTGACGTCTTCGGCGCACCGCTGGCCATGGAGGCGCTGGTCGCCTTCTTCATGGAGTCGACGTTCCTGGGCCTGTGGATCTTCGGCTGGACCAAGCTGCCGCAGAAGGTGCACCTGGCCTGCATCTGGCTGGTCGCCATCGGCGTCAACGCGTCCGCGTACTTCATCGTCGCGGCCAACTCGTTCATGCAGCACCCGGTCGGTGCGGAATACAACCCCGAGACCGGGCGCGCGGAACTGCACAGCATCTGGGCAGTGCTCAGCAACAACACCACCCTCGCCGCCTTCCCACACGTGGTGGCCGGATCCTTCCTCACCGCAGGCACTTTCGTCGCCGGCATCGGCGGCTGGTGGATGGTGCGCAACGCCCGCAAGGCCAAGGCCGAGGGCAGCGAAGCGCCGCTCACGGACGCCCGCACCATGTGGCGGCCCGCAGCACGCATGGGCCTGTACGTGGTGCTCGTCGCCTCCGTCGCCCTCATCATCACCGGTGACACCCAGGGCAAGCTGATGTTCAAGCAGCAGCCCATGAAGATGGCCTCGGCGGAATCGTTGTGCCACACCGAAACCGATCCCGATTTCTCGGTGCTGACCATCGGTACTCACAACAACTGCGACAGCGTCGACCACGTCATCAAGGTGCCGTACGTGCTGCCGTTCCTGGCCGAGGGCAAGTTCAGCGACGTCACGCTCAAGGGCGTCAAGGACCTACAGGTCGAATACAACGAGAAGTACGGCATCGGCGACTACCGGCCCAACCTGTTCGTCACCTACTGGTCCTTCCGCGCCATGATCACCTGGATGGCCGGCTCGATCCTGTTGGCGCTGGCCGGATTCTGGGTCACCCGCCGCGGCCGCGTCCCGGATCAGACCTGGTTCAGCTGGCTGTCGCTGATCGCCATCGCCACGCCGTTCCTGGGCAATATCTCCGGCTGGATCTTCACCGAGATGGGGCGTCAGCCCTGGGTGGTGGCACCCAACCCGACCGGTGATCAGCACATTCGAATGACGGTGCAGCAGGGCGTCTCCGGCGTCTCGCCGGGCACCATCCTCACCTCGCTGATCGTGTTCACGCTCTTGTACGGCCTGCTGGCCATCGGCTGGTTCTACCTGATGCGCCGCTACGTGATCGCGGGACCGGAACAGCCGTCCACCGACGACACCCCGAAGATGACCGGGGAGCCCGTCGAGAAGCTTTCCTTCGCCTACTAGGAGCCGAGGATGAGTCTCCCTGAATTCTGGTTTCTACTGATCGCGGTCCTGTTCACCGGCTACTTCGTGCTGGAGGGCTTCGACTTCGGGGTCGGCATGCTGATGCCGATCCTCGGGCGCGGCGACGAGACGAAGAAGCGCGTGGTGCTCAACACCATCGGGCCGGTCTGGGACGGCAACGAGGTGTGGCTGCTCACCGGTGGTGGCGCCATGTTCGCGGCCTTCCCCGAGTGGTACGCCAGCCTGTTCTCCGGGTTTTACCTGGCGTTGCTGCTCATCCTGGTCGGGTTGATCGCGCGGGCCTGCGCCATCGAATGGCGTGGCAAGATCAACGATCCGCGCTGGCGGGTCTGGTGCGATATCGGCATCGGGCTCGGGTCCTGGATCCCGGCGCTGGCCTGGGGTCTGGCGTTCGCGAACATCGTGCGCGGCGTGAAACTCAACGCGCACAAGCAGATCGACGGCAATCTCTTCGACCTGCTCAACCCGTACGCGCTGCTGGGCGGGCTGACCACGCTGCTGCTGTTCATGCTGCACGGCGCGGTGTTCATCGCCCTCAAGACCGGCAACGAGGTGCGCGACGACGCACAGCGGCTGATCCGGATGCTGTTCGTGCCCACCGCGGTCGTGGTGGCCGCGTTCGGGATCTGGACGCAGCTCGCCTACGGGCACGGCTGGACCTGGATTCCGTTGGTGCTGGCCGTGGTCGGACTGCTGATCGCGGGCTTCGCGGCCACCCAGGGTCGCGACGGCTGGGCCTTCGCCGGGACCGCGCTCACCATCGCGGCGGCCACCGTGCTGCTGTTCGGTGCGCTGTTCCCGAACGTGCTGCCCTCCACCATCAATGACGCGTACAGCCTCACCGTGGACGGGCGGAACGGCACCAAGTCGGCATCCTCCACGCATTACACGCTGGTGGTGATGAGCTGGGTCGCGGTCGCCATGGTCCCGGTCGTGCTGTGCTACCAGGCCTGGACGTACTGGGTGTTCCGCAAGCGGCTCACCATGGAGCAGATCCCCGCGCCGATCGGGCTGCCCATGGAATCCGCGAAGAACTGAACCGAACGAAACAGGCAGGGCTGAACGAGAACGGGCGTACCGGCGTGACACCCGGTACGCCCGTTCTTTCGCAGAGGAGATCGACCATGGCACGACCGGTGGACCCGCGACTGTGGCGGCACGCCCGCTCCGCACGCAGGTATCTCGGGGTGAGTGTGGGACTGTCGCTGGTCACCACCGGCGGCATCGTGGTGGCGGCGCTCGCGTTGGCCCGGGTGCTGGCCGGGGTCATCACGCAACCGGATCAACGCCGGATCGGTTCCTGGACGGTCGAACTGGTGATCTTCGTGGTCGCCGTGCTGTGCCGGGTCACCGCCACCTGGTGGCAGTCCCGCCTCGCCCACCGGGCAGGCGCGCAGGTCGTCGCCGAACTCGAGACCGCCGCCCTCGACGCCGGAGCCCACCTGCCACCCCGCGAATTGGAAAGTCGCCGCACCGAACTCGCGGTGGTGGTCGGCTCCGGACTCAGCGGGCTGCGCGCCTACCTCGCGGGCTACCTGCCCGCCCTCATCCTGACCATGCTGGTGCCACCCATCGTGCTGGCGGTGATCGCGGTCCACGACTGGGTCTCGGGCGTCATCATTCTGATTACGCTGCCCCTGATCCCGGTCTTCATGATCCTGATCGGGCTGCTCACCCAGGGCAAGTCCGCCGACACGTTGGCGGCGACCACGCGGCTGTCGGATCAACTCCTGGATCTCTTCGCCGGCATGCCCACCCTGCGTGCTCTCGGCCGCGAGACCGGCCGCACCAGCAGTGTGGGGACAGCGGATAGCACGGCGGCAAAGGATGATTCGCCGCGCAGCATGGCGGGCCGGGTCCGCGAGTTAGGCGACGCCCTGCACAAGCGCACCATGTCGGCGCTACGTCTGGCCTTCCTGTCCTCCATGGTGCTGGAACTGCTCGCCACCCTCTGCGTGGCCCTGGTCGCGGTTTCCATCGGCATGCGACTGGTATTCGGCCACATGGGATTGCACGCCGGACTGCTGGCGCTAATCCTCGCCCCGGAGGTCTACCTTCCGTTGCGCGCAGTCGGCGAACGCTTCCACGCCGCCCAGGACGGAATGGCCGCGGCGGAAAAGGCTTTCGCGGTCATCGACACAGATCCGGGCGCCGAACCCGAGGATGCCCACCCGGAGACCGCACGCATCCCGATGCCGAACCTGCACGGGCACATAGACATCCACGACCTGACGGTCGCCGCCCGCGACGGCTTCGCCCCCGACGCCCTCTCTGCCACGATCCGCCCCGGCGCGGTCACGGTCCTGACCGGCCCCAACGGCTGCGGAAAATCCACCGCCCTGCAAGCGATCCTGGGCCTGATCACCCCGACCGCCGGTGAAGTACTGATCGACGGCACCCCGGTCCCCGACCTCGACCCCGACGACTGGTGGTCCTACATCGCCTGGCTGCCCCAACGCCCGGTCCTTCTCCCCGGCACCCTGCGCGACAACCTCGACCTCCTCGGCCCACCCGCCGGACCAGCCCACCTCGAAGCCGCCTGCACCGCAACAGGCTTCGACACCGTCCTCGCCGACCTCCCCGACGGCTGGTCCACCGTCCTCGGCACCGGCGGCACCGGCCTCTCCCTCGGCCAACGCCAACGCCTGGCCCTGACTCGCACCCTGGCGGCCCCCCGCTCCATCCTGCTCCTCGACGAACCCACCGCCCACCTCGACGACGCCAGCGAGGCAACAGTTCTCGCGGCTCTCGTCGAGCGCGCCCGCGCCGGAGCCACAGTCGTGGTGGTGGCCCACCGCCCCAGCGTCTTGGCCATCGCCGACCACGTGGTGGAGGTCCATGCCAGCGCCAGCTCGGCCGCAGATGGCCCGGCCGCGACCGGTTCGGCCGATCACCCGGTCGGAGACCCACCCCGTCATTCCGGCGTGCTTTCGGCCGGAATCCAACGCGGCGGTGTGGATCCCGGCCAAATGCACGCCGGGATGACGAGTGGGACGGCCGCGGACGGCCGAGACGCGAGTGGAACGGCTGAGCAGACGAGTGGGTCGGTTGATCCGATTGGGGTGAGCGCGCGATGAAAGCGGTACTGGCCGATTTTCGGCGGATTCGGGAACTGCTCGAGTTGTCGCGGGGGCGGATGGCGTTGTCGGTGGGGTGGGGGGTGCTGGCGCTCGGCAGTGGGCTGGGGCTGGCGGCGTTGGCGGCGTGGCTGATTGCGCGGGCTTGGCAGATGCCGCCGGTATTGGATTTGAGCATTGCCGTGGTGACCGTTCGGGCGCTGGGGATTTCGCGGGGACTGTGCCGGTATCTGGAGCGGCTGGCCACCCACGATGTGGCTTTGCGGGCCATGAGTACGGCGCGGACCAGCACCTATCGGGCGCTGGCGGGAGCGGATATCTGGCGGCCGCGGCGGACCGGGGCGGTCGCCGGGCCGGAAGAGGAAGCGCGGCAGGGGGATCCGACGCAGCTGCGGCGGGGTGAGCTGCTGGGCCGGGTGATGAACGATATCGACGATCTCGGGGCCGTGGTGGTGCGGGCCTTCGTGCCGATCGCGGTCGCGGTGATCCTGTCGGCGTTGGCCATCGGGCTGCTGGCGAGCATCTCACTGCTTGCCGCGGTGATTCTGGCGGTGGCCCTGGGTGTTTCGGGGATCCTCGCGCCCTGGTTGTCGGCGCGGGCGGCCCGTGACGCCGAGCTGGCGGTGCGGGCGGATCGCACCGAGTTCACGGCCGAGGCGCTCACCGTGCTGGATCACGCGCCCGAACTGCGGGTGGCGGGCAGGCTTTCGCAGGCCGTCGACGCGGCGACCGCCGCCGGGCAGCGGGCCGTGGTCGCGGAGGATCGGGCGGCGGCGCGCAGTGCGTGGGCGGCCGCCGTGCTGCCGCTGTCCATCGGGGCGAGCGTGCTGGGGTCGCTGCTCATCGGAATCGTGCTGTACGGCAGCGGGACTCCCATCCCCACAGCCGGTTTCCAGACAGTCGCGCCTGGCGGCATCACGCCGATGGCGTTCGCGGTGCTGGTACTGGTCCCGCTGTCGGCCTTCGAAGCCGTCGCCGTCCTCCCGGCCGCCGCCCAGGCGCTCACCAACGGACGCGCGGCACTGCACCGGCTCGATCGGCTGGAGCGCGACGAATCCGAGACCGTCACACCCGATCTCCCGGCCCTGCCGCCGGGTCGCCGCATCGCGGTGGTCGGGCCGAGCGGGGCCGGAAAGACCACCCTGCTGATGGCCTGGGCCGGACTCTTCGACACACCCCGGCCGGGCGTCACCTTCTTCGCCGAGGACGCGCACCTCTTCGGCACCACCGTGCTCGAGAACCTCCGCGTGGCGCGCGGCGATATCACCGCCGCCGAGGCCGAATCAGCCTTGCGCGCAGTCGGAGCGGGTGAGTGGCTCGACTCGCTGCCCGACGGCGTCGACACCGATCTGATCGGCGGGGCCGCCGCCGTGTCGGGCGGTCAGCGCCGCCGCCTCCTGCTGGCCCGCGCGCTGCTCTCCCCGGCGCGCGTGCTGCTGCTGGACGAGCCCACCGAGCATCTGGAGGCCGAGGCCGGGGCTGAACTACTGCGAAACCTGCTCGACGAATCCAGCGGACTGATAGATCGCGACCGCACCGTGGTGGTGGTCACCCATCAACTGCCGCCGGACGCCAAGCCCGACACCATCGTTCGCGTCGAGCCGAACTCAACGATCACGATCGACACCTTTATTCCCACAACGCCTGTCTGACCTGCCTTTTCGCAGTCCGAGAAAATGCGTTGCCGCGTCTGACTCATCCGACTAACTTCGTTCTTACACAGGAAGGAGGTGGTTCGAGAATGATTTCTAGGACGCGTGAGGTGGCTGCCAGCTAGGCGCTACCGCTGCAATCGGATTCCTGATCGCGCGAGCCCTCGCGAATCCACGGCAGTCACCCGGCCCCCGAGTTACGGTCTGTCCTGACCGGACCCGCGTGAGAGTTGCATCTCCGCGAGTATGACTCGGGGGCCGTACCCGTTTCAGGGCCTCGGACTCGAGAAGCCCCGGACATGAAAAAGCCCCGTACGACCAACAGGTCGACGGGGCTTCGTTGAATCTTCTAGCCGATGTAGCGCTGCAGCCGCGCCGAGAGCCGGGGCTCCAGTGCGCCGTCCGCGGCAATGCGCTCCTCGACGTAGCCGAGATCGCCGCCCTCGACAATGCCGTAGAGCCGCTTCGCGCCGCCCACCACGATGCCGGACTGGCTGCGGATCACCACGTCGGTGGCCAGCTCCCAGGAGGACTGGGTGAGCGCCTGACCGTAGAACAGCTCGACAATGCCGGTGGAATGCGTGAGCAGCAGCTCCAGCACCTCGTCGTCACCATCGATGCCGACCCGCCAGAAACCGCTCTCGCGCAGATCCGGACCCGCGTACTCGCCCTTGGCATCCAGCTTCCAGGAGCGCGACTCCCAGGTCAGGTAGTCGCCACCGTCGTGGGCGACGATGATCTGCTGACCGAAGCGGTAGTCACCGGTATCGGGCTCGTTGCCCTCACCCTCGCCACGCCACACCCCGACCAGGGGTAGCAGCGCGAGCATGGAGGAACTCAGATCGGGGCCCAGCCGCAGGTTCGCCGTGTCCACGGGCAACGGAAGACCCGGGAGCGTCGGAACATTCATCGCTCCGGTCGACTTGGCACGCTCGGCCGCCTCGGCGACCGCCTGGTCACCGCTGCGCCTCGAGCCGTCCTCATGGCGAACGATCGGCGTCGTTGACGACGACGATCCGTTGGCCACTCCGTTTTCGATGTTCTCGTGGGCCGGTTCTGTCACGACTCGGTGAACAGCCGGTAGAGGACGTACAGACCGAACCAGGCGATCAGCACGGAGACGAGAACCAGCAGAATCTCGAAGGTAAGCACCACGTCTCGGAGTCTAATCCCACCACCGAGATCAGGTGAAAACGACCCCGGGAAAATCTTGTGCGAATACGAGAACGGCCCCGGGATCATGAATCCCGGGGCCGTTCTTGATGTTTCGCCTACTTGGCGACGGTGACGTCCACGTTGTGGATGCCGTTGCCCTCCGGCGACACCTCGACGGTGCCGTTGCCGGACGCCGACAGCGCGCGGATGGTCCACGAGCCCGGCGCGGCGAAGAAGCGGAAGTCGCCGGTGCCCGAGGCCACGACCTCGGCGGTGAAGTCGCCGTTGCCGTCGAGCAGGCGCACGAACGCGCCGCCCACGGTGTTGCCGTCAGCGGACAGGACGCGGCCGGTGATGACCGTCTCCTTCTCCACATCGACGCCGGCGGGGATGGCCTGTCCCTGGGTAGGTGCAGCACACATATTGATTACGCTCCCAACTCGATCGGTGCACCGACGAGGGAACCGTATTCGGTCCAGGACCCGTCGTAGTTCTTGACGTTCTGGTGGCCCAGCAGCTCCTGCAGCACGAACCAGGTGTGCGAGGAACGCTCGCCGATGCGGCAGTAGGCGATGGTCAGCTTGTCGCCGTCCAGACCGGCCTCCTTGTAGATCTCCGCCAGCTCGGCGTCGCTCTTGAAGGTGCCGTCCTCGTTCGCGGCCTTGGACCACGGCACGTTGATGGCGGTCGGGATGTGGCCCGGACGCTGCGACTGCTCCTGCGGCAGGTGGGCCGGGGCCAGGATCTTGCCGGAGAACTCGTCGGGCGAGCGCACGTCGACCAGGTTCTTGGCGCCGATGGCGTCGATGACCTCGTCACGGAACGCGCGGATGGACAGATCCTGCGCGGACGCCTTGTACTCGGCGGCCGGACGGACATTCACGTCCTTGACCAGCGGGCGGCCGTCGAGCTCCCACTTCTTGCGGCCACCGTCGAGCAGCTTCACGTCCTGGTGGCCGTAGAGCTTGAAGTACCAGTAGGCGTAGGCCGCGAACCAGTTGTTGTTGCCGCCGTACAGCACCACGGTGTCGTCGTTGGCGATGCCACGCTCCGACAGCAGCGCGGAGAACTGCTCCTGGTTGACGAAGTCACGGCGAACCTGGTCCTGCAGGTCCTTCTTCCAGTCGAGACGCACGGCGCCCTCGATGTGGCCCAGGTCGTAGGCCGAGGTGTCCTCGTCGACCTCGACGAGGACGACGCCCGGAGTGTTCAGGTTCTCTTCGACCCAGTCTGCGGAGACCAGGACATCGGAGCGAGCCATGTTGTTCCTTTCGATGCGGTGCCGTGGGAAGGCGTTGCGTTCGTTGGTTGAGGGTTATACGGAGGAGTTCGAGGTCGACGGGGTACGGAACCGCGCGACGAGCGGATAGATCTTGCAGCCCAGGCAGATTCCGAAGGCCGCGTTCAGGAAGGCCGCGAACAGGGCGAAGCCGGTGAAGACCGCACCCGCCACGACACTGCCCGCCGCGAACCCGAGCACGCCCAGCACTGCGAAGGCCAGCCCCACCAGCTGCGCGAACCGCAGCGGCGCAACGGGTTCCAGCTCGGTCGGCGCGCCGATGCGCGGCAACACCGCGGCGGCATAGATCCGCCCGTACGGGCTACGCCGCGGGCCGTAGGCGGCGCTCAGGCCGAACACGACGGCCTGCAGGGCCAGCAGCACGGTGGCGGCGGGGACGGAGAAGACGGCGACGATCAGGACGAGGGCCAGCACCGCGGTGGTGATCCAGGCGGCGAAACGCGGGCCGCGGACATCGACCTGCCCGGTGGGTAAGGCGGTCGGTAAGGGGTTCGACATGGGAGTACTCCTGCGCTGAAGGTGTATTGGCCAGATCGCCGGAGGATCGGGAACGATCTCTCGACAGCGGGGACAACTCCGGTCGGCGACAGAGGAATACGAAAGGCCGACCGGCTAGCGGCACAGGCAGCAACAACCACCGAGCCGGCACAGGTCTACCGTGCGGCGTCGGGTGAGCATCAGCTCGCGGTTGGATTGCACGAGAGGGAGTTTACCCAATTTTCGGGGGAAATTGGACCCGGGGTTCGTAATGCTGGTCACTCAGCGGCGTCGGAAACCGACAAAGAGGTCAATGACGTGCGCAAATCCGCCGCCTTCGGGACGCCGGAGATCCGGAAGCGTTCCAATCCTCGAGAATCCAATACGAAAGTGGTGGGCAGCGAGAGCACATTCAGCTCCCGGGCCAGCTCCGGATTCGCATCGATGTCGACCTCGAGATCCAGCGGCGGGGCCGGGGTATCGGCCAGGTCGGCCACCACCGCCGCGACCACCCGCCGCACCGCCGCGCACGGACCGCACCAGTCGGCGGAGAAATGCAGCACGGTCGGTCGCCCGGGCAGCACGCCCGCCGCGGCCAGCAGTTCGGTCCGGGTGGATTCGGGTGCGGGTGCGGCGACCTCGGAACCGCTTCGCCCGGTGGCGCGCACCCGGCCCTCGTTGCGGCGCACCAGCATCCCCACCACGGTGGCGACCACCAGCACGCCCGCCCCGATGGCCAGGGCGATCACGACTGCAGCCGATCCAGATCGACGGTCACATTGCGGGCGACGCCCTCCACCACGATCTGCCCGCCGATGGCCTCGACCTTGGTGGGCATGATGCCGAAGGGCATGTTCTTGATGTCGATCGTGTGGGTGAAACGGGCCAGCACCGCGGCCCGGTCCTGCTCGGGGATGATCGTGGGCTCGGCATCGGGGTCGCCCTGCAGATCCCGCCCGGAGATGGCGGTCGCGGTGACCTGCACCTGATTGCCTTCGAGCTTCAGCTCGGCCAGCACGTGGACCTTCTTGGTGGTGATCTTCTCCCCGCCGTCGCCGCGCGAGTCGGGAATCTGCAGCGACAGTGCCGGGTCGGCGTCGGGGGTGACCGGCACGATGCCCTCGAGGATGACCGCGCCCGTGGTCGTCACGCCGGTGCCGCCGGAACCGCCCGAGCCGTCGGACTTGTCGGTCGGCGGGCCGAAGACCTGCAGGCCCTGAATATTGAACATGCGGCCCAGTTCGGCCGGTTCGATGCGGACCCGGGAGAGCACCTCGTCCACCGGCACCCGGCTCACATTGCCGTCGATCAGGTTTCGCATCGAGACGTGGCTGCCCCGCAGATTCGCCTCGACGGTGATCTGACCCGGGATGTCCGGCCGCAACACGCGGGCGCGGACGTCCACGCTGCTATACACGCCGTCCAGCGCCTGCAGGACGAACGGATTCCCGATCGACTCGTGGAAGGTGATCTCCGGGTCGGCACTCAGGTCCGAGCCGGTTCGCAGCAGTCGCGACACCCGGTATTCGGAGTAGGCCGCGACCCCGAAATCGAGCAGCACGGCCAGCCCTGCCAAGCAGAGCAATCCGATGAGGAGCCTCCGGAAACGCATAGCCTGCACCCTAATAGGGAGGAGGGTTGTTACCGGTGGTCGCGGTACGACACGGGCAGGTCGCGGACCGGTGAAATGGAAATGAAGGGGGAGTGGACCGGACCAGTCGGTTGCCTCACGGGCCGCAGATACGAGCCTGTCGGTCCCGACACGCTAATGTAGGCAGCGATTACCTGTGATGACCTGCATGGGGTAGTGGCCGACAGTGCGGTAGCCACACACATGCCAGATGGGATGGAGGGCCCCCATGGAGCTGCTCCTGCTGACCTCCGACCCCAACCCCGAGGCGGTGCTGCCGTCGCTGGCGTTGCTGCCACACCACGTGCGGCCCGCGCCGACCGAGGTGGCGTCCCTGCTCGAGGCCGGTTCCGCCGACGTCGCGCTGGTGGATGCCCGCACCGATCTGGCCGCCGCGCGCGGCCTGTGCCGTTTGCTGGGGAGCACGGGTTCCTCGGTACCGGTGGTGGCGGTGCTGACCGAAGGCGGTCTGGTCGCGGTGAACGCGGACTGGGGGCTGGACGACATTCTGTTGCCCGGCACCGGACCCGCCGAGCTGGACGCCCGGCTGCGCCTGCTGGTGGCCCGCAACGGCGGCGTCGCCAGTCCGGAGAACACCGGCAAGATCACCCTGGGTGAGCTGGTGATCGACGAGGGCACCTACACCGCCCGTCTGCGCGGTCGCCCACTCGACCTGACCTACAAGGAATTCGAGCTGCTCAAGTACCTCGCGCAGCACGCGGGCCGGGTCTTCACCCGCGCCCAACTGCTGCAGGAGGTCTGGGGCTACGACTTCTTCGGCGGCACCCGCACGGTGGACGTGCACGTGCGACGCCTGCGCGCCAAGCTGGGCAGCGAATACGAATCGCTGATCGGCACGGTCCGCAACGTCGGCTACAAGGCGGTGCGCCCGGCGCGGACCGCGAGCAAGGGTGGTGAGGCGGTCGCCTTCCCGGACTCCGAAGGCGACGACTCCGAACTGACGACGGCGAACGGCACCATCTGATGACTTCCTGGACCGACCGGCTGCCCTCCGAGACAGCCGAGGCGGTGCGGGCGGTGCTGGAGCGGGCCACGGCGGCCGACGGGGTCGCCCCGGTCTCGGAGCAGGCGGTGCTGTCGCTCGGAAACGATTCTCCCGCACGCCATCTGGTGGACATCCGCGACGGCGTGGTGGCCGGATACGCGAATCTCGTTCCCGCGCACGGGGAGCACCCGGCGATGGCGGAGGTCGCGGTCGATCCGGCGGCCCGCGGAAACGGAATCGGCGCTGGTCTGGTGGCTGCCGCGCTGGCGGCCGGCGGCCCGGACGCCCGGGTCTGGGCACACGGTGATCTGCCGCCCGCGCAGGCCGTCGCGACCCGTCTGGGCCTGTCCGTTTCGCGTGAATTGTGGCAAATGCGACGGGAACTGGCGAACTCTGAGCTACCAGAGCTGATCGTGCCGGACGGTCTGGAATTGCGCACCTACGCGGGGCCTTCCGACGACGCCGAACTGCTGCGCGTGAACGGTGCGGCCTTCTCCTGGCATCCCGAACAGGGCGGCTGGACCGAAGCCGATATCGCCGCGCGCCGGACCGAATCCTGGTTCGACCCCAAGGGCCTTTTCATCGCCACCGATCCGGCCGATCCGGAGCACATCCTCGGATTCCACTGGACGAAGGTGCATTCCGACGAGAACCCGCCGATCGGCGAGGTCTACGTGGTCGGCATCGACCCGCAGGCGCAGGGCCGCGGTCTCGGCCGCCTGCTCACCCTGGCGGGTCTGCACTACCTGAAGGATCGCGGCCTCGACGCCGTACTGCTCTACACCGAGGGCGACAACACCGCGGCCGTGCACACCTACACCCGGCTGGGTTTCACCCGATTCCACATCGACGTGGCGTACTCCAGCGCGCCGTAAATTCCGACCGGCAACAGTGCGGCTAATATCACACGACGTGCGCCGGAATCTGGGCGGTGTGTTCATCTCGCGTTCACCTACCCAGGTCCAACTGTCAACCAGCCGCCCCTACGTTGCAAGTGGGCCGCGAACCGCTGCCCGGTGCGCTAGTTCGCAGCGAACAGCCGCCTTCGCGCCCGTCCGACCGTTGAGGGGTTGGACGTGCAACGTGATTCCCCCGGAGGAATTGGTGAATCTCAAGCGCAGCAGCGCCCTGCTCGGTGTGTTGGCCGCGGCCGGTGCCCTTACCTTGACCGCGTGTGGCTCTGACAACAACGGCTCCAACGGTGCCGCCAAGATCGACGTCGCCTGTGGTGGCAAGACGTCGCTCAAGTCCAGTGGCTCCACCGCCCAGAAGAACGCGATGGACCGTTTCGTCGCCGCGTACCAGGCCAACTGCTCGGGTGCCAAGCTGGATTACACCGGCTCGGGCTCGGGTGCCGGCGTGAACGATTTTATCGGCAACCAGACCGATTTCGCGGGTTCCGACTCGCCGCTGGACGCCACCAAGGGCGAGACCGACAAGGCCGCCGCGCGTTGCGCCAGCCCGGCGTGGAACCTGCCGGCCGTCTTCGGCCCGATCGCGGTCGCTTACAACGTGCCCGGCATCGACAACCTGGTTCTCGACCCGCCGACCATCGCCAAGATCTTCTCCGGTGACATCACCACCTGGAACGACACCGCGATCAAGGCGCTGAACGCGAACAACGCGGACAAGCTGCCCTCGGACAAGATCGGCGTGATCTTCCGCTCCGACGAGTCGGGCACCACCGACAACTTCCAGAAGTACCTGACCGCCGCCGGCGGCTACACCAAGGGCGCCGGCAAGGCGTTCAACGGTGGCACCGGTGAGGGCGTCAAGGGCTCGGATGGCACCTCGGCCGCGGTCGCGAACACCAAGTTCACCATCACCTACACCGAGTGGTCCTTCGCCAAGGCGCAGAAGCTGACCTCGGTGCGCGTGCTGACCACCGCCACCTCGAACGACCCGAAGCCGGTCGACCTCACCACCGAGACCGCCGCCAAGGCCGTCGACGCGGCGCAGGTCAAGGGCCAGGGCAACGACCTGGTGCTGGACAACTCCTCGATCTACAAGCCCACCACCGGTGGCGCGTACCCGATCATGCTGGCCACCTACGAGATCGTCTGCTCGAAGTACGGCGACGCCGACACCGCCAAGGCTGTCAAGGCGTTCCTGACCTCGGCCGTCGGCAATGGTCAGACCGGTCTGGCGGACGCGGGCTATGTGCCGCTGCCGGACGCATTCAAGACCAAGCTCACCACCGCGATCAACGCCATTTCCTGATCGCCTGATCGAAAAACCACGATGACCGTGCACGACGAAGCTGCATCCTCGGGTCTGTCCGTTTCGACCGACCCGAGGGAAGACCGTGCCCAACTGCCGGGGGATACTGCGCTGATGCCGACGGAACCCAGCACCAAACCGGCCGCGGGGCGCGGCGCTCCCAAAAAGTTCGGCGCGGAGTTCGCGTTCCGTTCGGCGGCCACGGCCGCCGGCGGGATCATCGTCGCCGCCATTGCCCTGATCGCATTGTTCCTGTTGATCAGGGCATGGCCCTCGATCATGGCGAACAAGTCGAACTTCTTCACCACCACCGAGTTCAACGTCAAGGACGACAACAACCTGCACTTCGGCATCAAGGACCTGTTCATGGTCACGGTGCTGAGCTCGTTGTTCGCGTTGGCGATCGCGGTGCCGATCGGTGTGGGTATCGCGCTGTTCCTGACGCAGTATTCGCCGAAGGTGCTGGCGCGTCCGTTCTCGGCCATCGTGGACCTGCTGGCGGCGGTGCCGTCGATCGTGTTCGGTCTGTGGGGATTCCTCGTCGTGGCTCCGAAGCTGAGCCCCTTCGAGGATTTCCTCAACAAGCACCTGAACTGGTTCTTCCTCTTCTCCGACGGCAATGTCAGCATCGCCGGCGGCGGCAATATCTTCACCGCGGGCGTGATTCTCGCGGTCATGATCCTGCCGATCATCACCTCGGTCAGCCGTGAGGTCTTCGGCCTGACCCCGCGCACGCACATCGAGGCGGCGCAGGCGCTGGGCGCGACCAAGTGGGAAGTGGTGCGGTTGACCGTGCTGCCCTTCGGCCGCTCGGGTGTGATCGCCGGTTCCATGCTCGGCCTGGGCCGCGCGCTCGGTGAGACCATCGCGGTCCTGATCGTCCTGCGCACCTCGACGAAGGCGGGGAGCTGGACGCTGTTCGACGGTGGCTACACCTTCGCCTCCCGAATCGCGGCCTCCGCTTCGGAATTCAGCTCCAAGCTGCCGACCGGCGCCTACATCGCCGCCGGTTTCGTGTTGTTCGCTCTGACGTTCGTCGTCAACGCACTGGCTCGGCTCGCCGCGGGCGGGAAGGTGAACGGATGACCGCCACACTCGACAAGCCGATCAAGGCGCCGACCTTCCGGCACGTCAGCGTCGGCCGCCGGATCAAGAACAGCGTCGCCACCGGCGTGGTCTGGGGTTGCTTCGCCATCGCCCTGGTTCCGCTGCTGTGGGTCCTCTACATCGTGATCCAGAAGGGCGCCGTCGCGTTGACGCGCTCGGGCTGGTTCACCAAGTCGCAGAACGGCGTGCTGCCCGATTCGCACGAGGGCGGCGTCTATCACGCCATCTACGGCACCGTCGTGCAGGCGGGCATCGCGGCCGTGATCGCGGTGCCGTTGGGCATCATGGCCGCGGTCTTCCTGGTCGAGTACGGGCGCGGCTGGCTGGCCAAGACCACCACCTTCATGGTCGACATCCTGGCCGGTGTGCCCTCGATCGTGGCCGCGCTGTTCATCTTTGCGCTGTGGATCGCCACCCTCGGCTTCAAGCAGAGCGCCTTCGCCGTGTCGCTGGCGCTGGTGTTGCTGATGCTGCCCGTGGTGGTCCGGTCCACCGAGGAGATGCTCAAACTGGTGCCGGACGAATTGCGTGAGGCCTCTTACGCTCTCGGCATTCCCAAGTGGAAAACCATTGTGCGGATCGTCATTCCGACCGCCGCCCCGGGCATGATTTCCGGCATGCTGCTGGCCGTCGCCCGTGTCATGGGTGAGACCGCGCCGGTGCTGGTGTTGGTCGGGTACTCGAAGGCCATCAACTTCGATGTCTTCAACGGCAATATGGCCTCGCTTCCGCTGCTGATGTACCAAGAGCTGTCGAACCCGGAGGCCGCCGGCCGCGAGCGTATCTGGGGTGCGGCGCTGACCCTGATCCTGATCATCGCGCTGCTGTACGCTGCCGCCGCTCTGGTCAACAAGCTGCTGACGCGGAACCGATAGAAGGAAAGACAGATGGCCAAGCGAATTGACGTCAAAGACCTCAATATCTACTACGGCAAGTTCCACGCCGTCGCCAATGTCGGTCTGACGGTGCTGCCGCGCAGCGTGACCGCGTTCATCGGTCCGTCCGGCTGTGGCAAGTCGACCGTGCTGCGCGCGCTCAACCGCATGCACGAGGTGACCCCGGAGGCCCGCGTCGAGGGCGCGGTGCTGCTCGACGGCGAGGACATCTACGGCGCGCAGGTCGACCCGGTCGGCGTGCGCCGCACCATCGGCATGGTGTTCCAGCGCCCGAACCCGTTCCCCACCATGTCGATTCGCGACAATGTGGTGGCCGGGCTGCGGCTGCAGGGCATTCGCAACAAGGGCCAGTTGGACGAGGTGGCCGAGCAGTCGTTGCGCGGTGCCAACCTCTGGAACGAGGTCAAGGACCGCCTGGACAAGCCGGGCGGCGGCCTCTCCGGCGGTCAGCAGCAGCGTCTGTGCATCGCGCGTGCCATCGCGGTGTCGCCCGACGTGCTGCTGATGGACGAGCCGTGTTCGGCCCTGGACCCCATCTCCACGCTCGCGATCGAGGATCTGATCACCGAGCTGAAGAAGGAGTTCACCATCGTCATCGTCACCCACAACATGCAGCAGGCCGCGCGTGTGAGTGACCAGACGGCGTTCTTCAACCTGGAGGCGCAGGGCAAGCCCGGCAAGCTCATCGAAATCGACGAGACCGAGAAGATCTTCTCGAACCCGTCGCAGAAGCAGACCGAGGACTACATCTCCGGTCGCTTCGGATAACCCAGACTCTCCGGCGTCTACGACCCCTGCCATTCGGCAGGGGTCGTTTCGTTTGCGCAGGTAGTGGTGCATAAGCGGGCGCTGTGTGGCGTCCGTCATATGGCCACGCGGTGATTGTGTGCAACCGTAAGTCACAGTTAGTCTGACCTCAATGGTAAACCGATCGGTTTAGTAAGGAGGTGTCGGATGACTGTCTCAACGGCGAGCCTGAAATCCGGAACAACCGCGGCCGGATTGTCGCAGCGGGCCAAGGTGGCGGCACTGGTCGCGATCTGTCTCGCGGAACTGCTGGTGGTCCTGGACAACACGCTGGTCAATGTGGCCCTGCCGTCCATGGCCGTCGAGTTGCAGGCCGATATGAGCGGCCTGCAGTGGATCGTGGACGCGTTCACCCTGGCCTTCTCCGGGCTGCTGTTGGCCATGGGACACCTCGGCGACCGGTACGGGCGGCGACTGTTCATGATCATCGGCCTGAGCGGTGTGGCCGTAATGTCCGCGGCGGGTGCGTTGTCGTCGGGGCTCGGGCAGGTCATCGCGGCCCGCGCGGGCATGGGCGTGTTCGCGGCGGTGGTCTTCCCGGCCACGCTGGCGCTGCTCACCAATATCTTCACCGCCCGGCGGGAGCGGGCCGCGGCCATTGCGCTGTGGACCGCCATGGCGGGCATGGCGATCGCCATCGGCCCGACCGTCGGCGGCTGGCTGCTGGAGTACTTCTCCTGGCACTCGGTGTTCTGGATCAATGTGCCGGTGGCGCTGCTGGCCATCGCCGCGGTGCTGGCGACGGTGCCGGAATCGCGTGCGGCGCACGTGGATCGGCTCGACCGGGTCGGCATCGTGCTCTCGCTGGCGGGCGTGACCGCGCTGGTGTGGTCCATCATCGAGGCCCCCAAGCACGGCTGGTTGGCCACCGAAAGCCTTGCGGGCTATCTGCTTTCGATCGTGCTGCTGGCCGCGTTCGTGGGCTGGGAACTGCGCACGCCGACACCGGTGCTGAATATGCGGCTGTTCCGCAATCGCCGCTTCGCGCTGCCGTCGCTGGCGATCACGGTGTCCTACTTCGCGGCCTTCGGTTTCCTGTTCCTGATCACCCAGTACTTCCAGGGCGTCAAGGAGCTGTCCCCGCTCGAATTCGGCATCCACTCACTGCCTTTCGCGGTGGCGGTCGGCTTCGGCGCGCCCATCGCGACCCTGCTGGCGCAGCGGGTGGGTACGACGGCGATGGTGGTGTCCGGGCTGCTGATCCTGGCGGTGGCGATGTACATCGCGGGCCGGACCACCGTCGACACCCCGTATGTGGGGCCGGTCGTGGTGTCCATGATCCTGATGGGCCTGGGCTTCGCGATCGTTCAGGGCCCGGCGACCGAATCCATCATGGGTGCGGTGCCTTTGGAAGAGGCGGGCGCGGGTTCGGCGGTCAACGACACCACGCGTGAGGTGGGCGGTGCGCTCGGGGTGGCGGTGCTGGGTTCGGTGATGACGTCCATCTACACCAGCCATATCGCCGACCGGATCGGCGCGATTCCGGCGCAGATCATGAACGCACAGCAGAAGGAATTGGCGAGCAATACGCCGATCAGCATTATCGGGGTCGTGAAGGCCCCGGTGAATCCGCTGCTCGCGCAGGCGAAGACGGATCTGATTCACGCCATGAAGGTCGCGGCCATGCAGGGTTCCACGGTCGCGTCGTACATCGCGGTGGGTGCCCTGGTGGTATGCGCGGCCATCGTGGCCGCGACGCTTCCGTGGCGGGTGGAAAAGGGTGAATCGTTCCTGATGGGGTGGCGCGAGTCCGACGAGGACTGACGCCACCACCGAGGGGGAGAGCTAGATGCTCTCCTTCTCGGAATCCGGGTCGGGCGGCAGCACGCCGGTGACCAGGAAGATCACCCGGCGGCCGATCTCGACGGCGTGGTCGGCGAAGCGCTCGTAGTAGCGGCCCAGCAGCGCCACGTCCACGGCCGCGGCCACGCCGAACTGCCAGTCGCGGTCCATGATCAGCGTGAACAGGTGCTTGCGCAGGTCGTCCATCGCCTCGTCGTCGTCGGTGAGCTTGGCGGCCCGCTCGGGATCGCGGGACTCCAGCACCTCCTTGGCGGTGGCGCCCATCTTGACGGCGACGCGGCCCATTTCGGCGAAGTAGCTGTTGACGGCTTCCGGCACGGCGTGTGCGGGGAAGCGGCGCCGGGTCATCTTGGCGACGTGCAGGGAGAGCACGCCCATCCGGTTCACGTCGGCGACGATCTGGATGGCGCTGACCACCTGCCGCAAATCACCGGCGACCGGTGCCTGCAGGGCCAGCAGCGCGAACGCCTTCTCCTCGGCGAGGGTGATCATCTCGGCGATGCGGTCGTATTCGCTGATCACCTGCTCGGCGAGCTCGAGATCGGCACTGAGCAGGGACTGGGTGGCCCGCTCCATCGCCGATCCGGCGAGCCCGGCCATGCCACCGAGCAGATCGGCTAGCTCGGCCATTTGTTCGTTGTAGATGACACGCATGAGTCAAGACATTAGTGCGCACCGCTGACCAAGTCACCAACTGCGGGTTAACCGTCGGTGCCGGTCGGTTCCAGCAAGGTCACCGCAGTTCCGCTCAGTGGGACTCGTCCTTACTTGCACAGGTCGTCGGCGGCATTGACGTGCTCCAGATCGGACGGGAGTGTGACCGGCGCCGCACTCGGTCCGCCGGAGTCCGTCGGCGTGTCGGGCAGCGCCTGACCGAAGCCGATGGGCGCCTTCACCGTGCCCGTGAAGTCCGCGCCCGCGACCACCTCGACAATGCTGCCGAGTCCGCTGGCGGGTTCCAGCGTCGCGCCGGGGATGGCGCTGGCGACGGTGGCGGCCTCGGCCTCGTGTCCGGTGGAGTAGCGGACCTTGGTCTTGGCGGAGGTGCCGTCGGCGTAGTTGCCGGTGCTGTAGATCTGGAAGCCCTGATTGGCCAGCTTGGTCGCGGTGGTGCCCGCGATGCCCGCCTGCCCGGAGCCGTTGGACACCTGCAGCGACACCGTGCTCGGATCCACCGCCAGCAGTTTGGGTTTGGCGGCGGGGGCCGCGCTGGTGCTGGCCGGTGCCTCGGTCTTCTTCTCGCCGGGCAGCGGCTGATCGTCGATGACGGCCCGGAAGATGGCCTTGATATCGGATTCGCGCGGGATCTCGTTGCCGTAGGAGGTGGTGCCCGCGGTCGGGACGGTCAGGAAGGTGATGGCCCCGGCCTGCATCTTCTGCATCGAACGGCCCAGTGTCAGGAGGTCTTTGGTGGTGACGTTGTCCATGAAGGAGTGCTGGGCGAAGGCGTTGATGAAGCCGTTGAGCTTGCTCGGATCGAAGAGCACCTTGCTCGACAGCGCGCTGCGCAGCAGCGAGGACAGGAACCGCTGCTGCCGGTTGATCCGGTCGTAGTCGCTGCGTTCCTCGCCGTAGACGTGCCGGGCGCGCACGTAATCCAGTGCGGTGGAACCGTTCACGACCTGCTTGCCGGGCGTGGTGAGCACGGTGCCGAGGATCTCGTCGACGAGCGGCTTGGTGGTGCACACCTCGACGCCGCCGACCACGTCGACCATGGATTCGAAGCCGGAGAAGTCGATGCCGACGAAGTGGTTGATCTTCAGGCCGGACATCTTGGTGATCACCTTGGTCAGGCATTTGGGCCCGCCGAGTGCATAGGTGGCATTGAGCTTGTCGCCCACGGCGCCAGGGTATTTCGATCCGTTGTAGGCGGCCTTGTCGTTGTCCCAGCCCTCGCAGTCGGGGCGGGTGACGTCCAGGTCGCGGGGGAAGGAGACGGCGACCACGCGGGCCCGGTTGGCGGGAATGTTCACCAGCATGACGGTGTCGGAGCGGGCGCCCTCGGCGTCGTCGGTGCTGCCGGCGCCGAGGCTGCCGTTGGCGCCCGCGCGGGTGTCGGTGCCGACGATGAGGAAGTTCTCGTCGCCGGTCTGCCCGTCGGCGTCGACCACGTCGGTGTTGTTGTCGTCGAGGGCCGAAACCTGTTGGAAGTTACTGTCCTTGGCCTTCAGGTAGCTCCAGCCACCACCGGTGACGACGAGCGCGACGACGGCGATCACCGCGAGGCAGGCGCGCCCGGCGAGGGCGAGACGGCGATGGCGGCGCCGGCGGGCCGGTGGGATCCGTTTGGCCGGTTCGGTTCCCACCGGCGCGGGTAGTGCGGTGGTGGGGTAGTCGGCCGGTGAGGTGACCTTGCGCCCGAGTAATGCCTTGGCGCGCTGGGCGGGTGGCACCTGCGACACCTGCGGCACCTGCGGTGCGGGCGGCGGGGTGGTCTCGGTGACCTGAGGGAGTTCCTCGGTGATGGGGTCGGCGCTCGGGTCGGTGGGGCGCACGGTCCGATTGCTGCCGGTGCCGGGTGCATTGGCGACGCGGCGCAGGTGACTGGTGTCGCGGGCGGGCCGCGGGGTGGCGGGGGAGCCTTCAGCGGTCTGGGATCCGTTGGCGGCCAGGGGTTCCGGTGCTGTCGTGGCCTCGCCTTCGGCGCGACTCTGCCGCCGGTTCAGTCGTTCGCTGTCGACTCGATCGACGAGATCCTGCACCGATACCGGTGCGGCGCTGTCGGAATCGTCGGTGTGCCGGGAGCGGCGTCCGGTGCTCGCCGGATCGTCGGTGTCTGCGGGGAGGCGCTCCCAGGGGGCGCGACCTCCGGGGCGTGGCGTCCGCCCGTACCGATCGTCACCCACCAACGAACCTCACTTCGCTCTTGATACCGAGGGCCATGATAACGATTTCGCCACGGTGAACCACTCGAACGCATGTTCACCGCAGGTGGGTCAGCTGTGCGCAAGTGTGCCAGGGTGTCGGCGCTACGCCCGGGAGCTGCGCCGGGCGTTATCGAGATCGAGTCGGGCGTGGCCCGGATCGAGAGCCGAAGCGGTGGTATCAGCCGCCGCTGTGCATGACGTCGGCGGCGGTCGGCACGGTCGCGTCCTCGGGATCGTCGAGCCAGCCGTCGGGCAGCGCCACCTTGGTCTGCGGTGAACCCTGCCGCCCGCGCGGGCCGAGCGCGTCCTCCGGGAACGGCACGTCGGGATCGAGTTGCCCAACCAGATCGCCAATCTGGTTCAGGCTGGTGACGGTGGCGAACTGGCGGCGCAGCGCCGAACCCACCGGGAAGCCCATCAGATACCAGGCCATGTGCTTGCGGATATCGCGCATCGCCTTGTCCTCGCCATCGTGCTCCACGAGCAGGGCGGCGTGCCGGTAGAGGATCTCGCCGACCTTGCCGAGGGTGGGGCCCGCGGGAATCGGCTCGCCGCGCAGGGCCGCGCTCAATTCGCCGAACAGCCAGGGGCGGCCGAGGCAGCCGCGGCCGACGACGACACCGTCGCAACCGGTTTCGGCCATCATGCGCAGGGCGTCGTCGGCGCTGAAGATGTCGCCGTTGCCGAGCACCGGGATGCTGGTGACGGTTTCCTTGAGCCGGGCGATGGCGCTCCAGTCGGCCTGCCCGGAGTAGAGCTGCGCGGCGGTCCGGGCGTGCAGCGAAACCGCCGCCGCGCCTTCGGCTTCCGCGATGCGCCCGGTATCGAGGTAGGTGTGGTGCTCGTCGTCGATGCCGATGCGGAATTTGAAGGTGACCGGGACATCGCCTGCGGCGGCGACCATTTCGCGCACGATCTCCCGGAACAGCCGCCGCTTGTAGGGCAGTGCCGACCCGCCGCCGAGGCGGGTCACCTTGCGCACCGGGCAGCCCAGGTTCATGTCGATGTGGTCGGCCCAGCCCTCGCCCACCACGATGCGCACCGCCTCGCCGAGGGTCTTGGGGTCGACGCCGTAGAGCTGCATGGACCGCGGCGACTCGTCGGGTCCGAAGGCCATCATGTTGAGGGTCTTCTCATTGCGCTCGACGATGGCCCGCGCGGTGATCATCTCGCACACGTACAGCGAAGTGTCGCTGCCGAACTCCCGGCACAGGGTCCGGAACGCGACATTGGTGATGCCCGCCATGGGAGCCAGCACCACGGGCGGGTCGAGCGGGTAGGGCCCGATCCGCAACTCGGTCTTGGGGGCGTCCAGCGAGGCAGTCACGCCGTCAAGTCTCTCATTCGCGCGGCGGGGCCCAGAGCCGCATACCCCGCGCAGTGCCCCCGGTCACAGGGGTCACCACAGATGCAGCCCGCGTCGGCGCACGACGGCGACCGCGATCAGCGTGCCGAGCAGCCACACCGCGAGGCCGACCCCGAGGTGGATCGCGCCGCGCATCTCACCCGACATGGTGCGGCCGAGGTGATAGCCGAGGATGGCGCGCTGCTCGCCGTCGATCGGCCGGACGAAGTAGTACAGCCCGTAGGGCAGGGCCAGATGGGTGAGCCAGGGCACGGTGCTGCGCCACTGCCACCGCGCGATCCAGCGCTGCCCGAGCGCGCGGGGCCGCACCGCCAGCAGCACGGACACGATATTGCCGACCCCGAGCCAGGCCAGGATGGGCAGCGCGACATCGGCCACCGAGACGCCGGTCCGCTGCACGGTCGGGTGCACGCTGGTCTTCATGGTGAGCGCGGCCGTGGCCAGCAGCGTCGGCAGTCCGACGATGAGCAGCAGCGCGAGGTTCTTGATGAGCAGGATCCGATGCACCCCCACCCCGGCGGCCAGGCTGAGCCGGGTTCGGTCGGCGTCCACGCCGAGCACATTGGTGGTGGTGACGTCGGCCAGCACGAAGGTCGCGAAGTAGACGCCGACCAGCACGCCCCAGCCGTGCCGGTGCAGGGTCAGCGGCGAGATGAGCAGAAACAGCCCGGACAGCACCACATTCGCGCCGACGCCCTCGAGCCACAGCGCGGGTGGCGTGAACGACCACCGCACCTCGCCCGCGACCTGCCGCCACAGCGGCGCTCCCGCGCTGATCGGCTTGGGTGCCGGGTGGCGGCGTTCGGTGTGGAACTGGATGAGGGCGCGTTCGCGCGCCGCGACCAGGGTGCCGCGCATCGGTTCACTCCAGCGAGTCGACAAAGGCGCCAATCCGAGCGGCCACGACGTCGGGTAGCCGTCGCGGAAGATGGTGGCCACCCCCGCTGAGCAGTTCGATTCGGGCACAGGGCAACTGCCTGCTCAGGGCGCGGGAGGTGGAGATCGGGACGACCTTATCGGCCGGGTCGGCGAGGATCAAGGCGGGAATCCGGATGTCGGTGAGTCGGTCCGTCCACCGTTCCAGCGTGTCGAACAGTTCGCGCTGTTCGGTCAGGAAGCTGCGCCAGACGTGGCCGTGCCGGTGGTGCACACCGGCCAGCAGGTCCAGTGCGGCCGGGGTGAAGAGCCGGGACGGGTTGTGGTCCAAACCCTTCCGGACCAGCCAGGGCAGCACCGACCAGGCGGTCACCGCGAAGGCCTCGCCCGCGACGGGCGCGGCGAGCAGTTCGTCCCAGGCGGTCAGGCAGCCGGGCCCGACGCTGGCGACCAGCACCAGTCCGCGCACCCGCTGCGGCGCCAGCAGCGCGACCGCCAGGGCGACGGCCCCGCCGTACGAATGTCCCACCAGCACCGCGTCTTCGATGCCGTCGCGATCCAACCGCTCGAGCAGCCACCGCGCGTTGTCCTCGATGGACCCTGCCGGATCCGGATTGTCCCCGTACCCCGGCCGATCCACGGCCAGCGGCGTGACCGTACCGGGCAGCCGGGCACTGACCGCATCCCAGTCGGACCGGTCACCCGGTTGCCCGTGCAGCAGCACCACATTCGCGGTACCGACCCGGGTCTCGAGGCTCATCTCTCCATATTCGCTTCACCACTACCGGCAGGACTGGGGGACTCCGGTGAGGTTCCTGTGAGTCGCCTGCCGTGGCGCAGACGACGGCCCCTGGGAATCGAAATCCCTAGGGGCCGTGGTCTTTGTATAGGGGTCCGGGGGCATAGCCCCCGGGAGTCCCCCTCTATCAGGGGGTCTGGGGGCGAAGCCCCCAGCCAACTAGCTGTTGGCCGAGGCCAGTTCCTTCTCACGCTTGGCGGCCTCGCGGGCCAGCATCTTGTCGCGCTGCTCTTCGAACTTCACGACGTCCTTGCCCAGCTTCTCCAGGAAGAGGCCGAGGCGTTCGCGAGTCTCCTCGCCGCGGGCGGTGAAGTCGTCGCGCTCGAAGATGCGCCACTTCTTCAGGACCGGGTTCACCACCTCTTCGAGGTGCTGACGCAGGTCGTAGATGCCGTGCTTGGCCATCAGCACACCGTTGCGGCGGAAGTTGGGCATTCCGGCGCCGGGCATCTGGAAGTTCTCCAGGATGAGGGTGATGGCTTCGAGGGTCTGGTCGGGCGAGAGATCCAGCGCCGCACTGCACATGTTGCGGTAGAAGATCATGTGCAGGTTCTCGTCGGCCGCGATGCGCTGCAGCATGCGGTCGGCGATCGGGTCGTCGCAGACCCGGCCGGTGTTGCGGTGGCTGACGCGGGTGGCGAGCTCCTGGAAGGTCACGTACGCGACCGAGAACAGGAAGCCGGCGTTGTCCAGGCTCTCCAACTGCTCTGTGGGAGACGCGAATCCGTTGGTCATGTGGATCATGCGGGCCTGCTCGAGGGCGACCGGGTCGACGCCGCGGGTGACGACCAGGTAGTCGCGCATCACGATGCCGTGCCGGTTCTCCTCGGCGGTCCAGCGGCCGACCCAGGTTCCCCAGGCGCCGTCCTGGGAGAAGTTCTCGGCGATCTCACGGTGGTAGGACGGCAGATTGTCCTCGGTGAGCAGGTTGGTGATCATGGCCGCCTTGGCCAGTTCGCTCAGCTTCGACTGCTCGGGATCCCAGTCGATGCCACCCATGGCGGCGAAGTTGCGGCCTTCGTCCCACGGCACGTAGTCGTGCGGGTGCCATTCCTTGGCCAGGGAGAGGTGGCGGTTGACGTTCTCCGCGGCAACCGGCTCCAACTCCCGCAGTAGCTCGAGTTGAGTCAGATCCTTTGCCATATACATGCCCTTCGTGTCGTGCGTCATGCTGTCGTACCCTCGCCGGCCTGCCGCCGCGGCCCATACCTTACGTGACCGTAGGGTGATGTGAAACTCACATGCGCAGCATTGCGGTGTTGGTGAGAGATGTCATAAGACAACGGCCCACAGCGACGGGTCTATCGCTGTGGGCCGCAGTTCGTTAGCCGCACATCACCTTCGATGTGCGCTCACTTCTTGCCCAGCAAACCGCCCAGCACATTGCCGAGGACGTTGCCGGCGTTCTGGCCCATGGCCTTGCCCAGGATGTCGCCCAGGCCGCCACCCTTGTTTCCACCGGTAGCTCCACCGAGCAGGCTACCGAGAATGTCACCGATGCCGCCGCCGCCGGATTCGGCGGCCGCGCCGCCGCCCCCGCCGCCGAGGGCCTTCTTGCCCAGGTAGGCCAGCACGATCGGCGCCAGCATCGGCAGCAGCTTGCCCATCAGATCCTGGCTGATGGCATTGCCGCCGACATTGCCGAGCGCGCTGATCACCGTGTTCTTCTCGGCGCCGAAGGTCTGATCGACGATCTGATTGCCGCCTGCGGTATCCACCTGATCGATGTCGACCCCGCCGTCGAGTAGAGCGTGCGGCTGGTTGGCGACTTCGTTCTCCAGATTCAAGCCGGTCTCGGGGTTGCCGGCCTGTGCCTGGAATCCGCCGAGTAGCACGGGGACGGCCGCGTCGATCGCCGTCTTGGCGGTCGCCTCGTCGACGCCGAGCTTTTCGGCGATCTGGGCGACGGGAACTTGAGAGAGCAGGTCATCGAAGGAAGTCATGAACTCCGCCTGTGGTGATGGATCCCGGGAAAAGCTCTACTCAGGTCACGGTAGGTGAAATCCGGACAGATTGCCACAGATTCGCGGATGTGGCGAGGGGCCCGGCGGTATGATTCCGGGCCCCCCGCGCAGAGTGCCCCCACCAGGGCTCGAACCTGGGACCTGCGGATTAAAAGTCCGTAGCTCTACCAACTGAGCTATAGGGGCTTGCGGTACGTCAGCTTAATGTGCCGACCCCGCAACTGTTAAATGAGTATCCGATTGTGCTCTGGCAGATGATGTTTGCGCAGGTCATGCCGGTTTCGGCGGAGTGGTGCGGTGCGCCGGGAGCGCACTCGGGACGAGACGGGCGCGGGTGGGGCGGGTGCCCTGCGGGGGTGGGGTACCGGTTCGGGGGGCGCCGCGGGGATGACGCGATGTGCCGTTGGGGTGACGGGTCGTGCCGATCGGGTTCGCTTGGGGAGTCGCGCGGGCGGGTTTGGGGGGACGATGTGGCGCTGTGAGGGTGCGGACCGGTCGGTGCGGCACCGCGAGTAGGTGGACCCGGGGGACGCTAGGGGTCGGCGCGGAGTGTGGGTGGGGTGCGGAGGTGGTGTGGTGCTGTCGCGCCCGCTTCCGGAGGGGTGTCCGGCACCCGATCGATTCGACGGCCGTGGGTAAGCGGGCGCTGTTTGCCGGTATCGAGGGGTCCGGCAATCGTCTTGCCACTCAGTTTGTTTCGCGGCCTCGGCGTGTGAATATCATCCAATGGTGATGTGTGGCAAGCTTTTTGGGGCAGGGGGTACGGATAGGTCGAAACCCTCGCGGACGCAGGGGTGGCGGGCGCTCGGTGATGCGGTGTCGGTGTGGATGTCGCGTAGCGCAGAGATCGTTCTGCCGAACACCGGTGGGATATGGGCGAATTCGTCGTTTCGGATCAAACGTCCATACGATTGCTGGGAAATTGCGGCTTTCGATAGGGGGTGTGCTGGCTAACTGACTCTCCGGTACACCTCACGCTGGGTGCGCTTACCGGGTACGGTGACCGACTGGTGAATTCCCGAAGAACCGGGATTGCCCCGGCGGCACGGGATTCGGCTTATCGTTGAAGTGCCCGAACGTGGTCGCGACCGGTCAGGCCGATCGCGGCTCCATCACATGAAGCTGCGGGGAGGCGGACCGATACGACGTGATCGCCCGGGTGCGCACCCCCTGCGGTGCACCCGGGCGGGAAAAACTATACCAGTTGGTGTGTTTCAAGTTTTTCGCGCTTTTTCGTACCAAAGGTTTGGTAATTCGGGGCGAAGCCCCATTTGAAGTATTTGAAAGACACGTAACTTTGCGTCGAGGCCGGGGAACCGGTCGGCGACGGTTAGCTAGCTTCGGAGGCGTTTCGAGCATGGCACGGCAACAGGAGCGGGCCCGCCGGACACGCGCGGCGATCATCAGGTCCGCCGCCGTTGAGTTCGGGAAGAGCGGCTATGCCGCTGCATCGCTCAACCGCATATTGGAAGGTTCCCGGGCGACCAAGGGGGCCATGTACTTTCACTTCGACTCCAAGGAGGATCTGGCACGCGCGGTACTGGAGGCGGCGGTCGACCGCTATCGGGTATCCACCGAAAGGTGGCTCGCCAGAACCGATCTCGGTCCACTCGACGTGCTGCACGGCATGATCGACGAGATCGCGCTGCGGCTGGAGAACGACATCATCATCCAAGCCGAGTTCCGGCTCATCATCGAGCCCGAGTTCTATCGAGATATTCAAGCCGGCGGTGGCCGCATTCTGGGGCGTGCCATTCGGCAGCTCGCGGTGAAGGCCACGGAGCACAAGCAATTGCGCGCCGACGCCGACCCGGATCGCTTCACCCGGACCCTGGCGGCCGCGTTGGCGGGTCAGCGTTATATCGCCGATGTGCTGGCGGGTCCGGCGGATCTGCGTGCCCGGTTCGCCGAGGCGCTCGAGGTGATCGTGGATGCCACCGCGACCCCCGAGTGGATCGAGGAGTTCCGGCGCGTCGGCTGGCGGGTGTCCGCAAAGCTCGAAGATCTCAACTTGGGACTCTGACCAGCTGATTTGGGAATAACGCGGAGCCTGTCATAAGCTATCTCCGCTCCCAACGGAAGCCGTTGAGCAAACGGTCCGGAGAAATCCGGCGGGCCCCCTTCGTCTAGCGGCCTAGGACGCCGCCCTTTCAAGGCGGTAGCGCGGGTTCGAATCCCGTAGGGGGTACAACGGTGGAAACACCGTTGTAGGAGCACAGTAGCAAGGCCCTGTGGCGCAGTTGGTTAGCGCGCCGCCCTGTCACGGCGGAGGTCGCGGGTTCGAGTCCCGTCAGGGTCGCAAGACTTCTCATCACGAGAAGTGAGTACAAAGTTTGGCATTCGAATCGGGTGCCTTTCGGCCAGGTAGCTCAGTTGGTACGAGCGTCCGCCTGAAAAGCGGAAGGTCGCCGGTTCAATCCCGGCTCTGGCCACAAGATCTGAGAGACCCCCTCCACTGGAGGGGGTCTTTCGGCGTTCCGGGGGTTCTTCGCGTGTTTTCGGGAGTCTCGTTCTGATCTTGGTGCCATGCTGGATTCATGGCTGACGATCAGTGGTACTTCTGCCTCAAGCATCATCGGGCCGAGCAAGGCAAGCAGCATTGGTTCGCGGAGCGGATGGGTCCGTATCCGGATAAGGCGACAGCCGAGCGGGCGTTGGATATTGTGCGAGAACGAAATAGGCGCGAGGACCAAGAGAACGACTGACGCCTGAGCGATGGGGGTGAGCGTGCCGAGTCGGTGCGCTCACGAGGCACTCAGGTGGACCAGGTACGGTTTCGTAGCCAGAAAACGACCAAGCGGGAGGGTAAAGCCTTGAAGGTCACCGTGGTGGTGCCGACCTACAACGAGCGGGAGAACCTGCCGGTGGCGGTGGAGCGGCTGACCGCGCTACCGGTGGCCGACCTGCACGTGCTGGTGGTGGACGACAATTCGCCCGACGGCACCGGTGAGGTGGCCGACAAACTGGCCGCCGACCTGCCGAACGTGGTGAGCGTGCTGCATCGCACCGAGAAGGACGGCCTGGGCCGCGCGTACATCGCGGGCATCACCAAGGCGCTGGACGAGGGCGCGGACGTCGTCATCCAGATGGACGCCGACCTGTCGCACCCGGCCGAGGTCATCCCGGCCATGCTGGAGAAGCTGGAGACGACGGACGCGGGCGTGGTGCTCGGATCCCGTTACGTCCCCGGTGGTTCCACCGCCGCGGAGTGGAAGTGGTACCGCAAGGCGCTCTCCGCGTGGGCCAACTTCTACGTGAACATGATTCTGCGCCTGGGCGTCAAGGACGCGACCGCCGGATTCAAGGCGTGGAAGGCGGATACGCTGCGCGCCATCGATGTGGCCTCGATCAAGTCGAACGGCTACTCGTTCCAGGTCGAGATGAACTACCGGACGGTCAAGAAGGGCATCGCCATCGCGGAGGTGCCGATCCGCTTCGAGGAGCGCACCCTGGGTGCGTCCAAGATGAGCCTGAAGGTGCAGCTGGAGTCCGCGGCCATGCCGTGGAAGCTGCTGTTCGGCCGGGCCGTCTAACTTTTCGGGCCGGCTAGCCTTTCGGCCAGTGGAGCAGCGTGTCCACGAACAATTGACGGACACGCTCCACATCGGCATCCATATCGGACGGGTCCCAGCCGCCGACATCGATCGGCGGTAGCACGGCCACGTCCACCCGGCCCTTGCGGATGACGGCCGAATTGCGCCAGGCGATTTCACCGGCATTGCGGATCACCACCGGGATGACCGGCACGCCCGCCTGGATGGCGATGTGGAACGCGCCCTTCTTGAAGGTGCCTACGCGCGGCGTGAGCGAGCGGGTGCCCTCCGGCGCGATCACGACCGACAGTCCGCCGCGCAGGGTTTCGACGACCGGTTCCAGGGCGGCCTTGGCGGCCACCGTGTTCGCGCGGTCGATGAAGGTCACCTCGACGAATCGCATGAGGGGACCGAAGATCGGGTTCTTGGTGATCTCCCGCTTGGCGATGCCGGTGAAGCCGGTGCCCAGCACCTCGGCGAGCACCACGATGTCGAATTGGCTCTGGTGGTTGAAGATGAACACCGCCGGGCGCGGTGAGCGCGTGTGCTCGGCCCCGAGGACACGGACCTTCACCCCGGTGCCGCGCAGGGTCGAGTCTGCGGCATAGGTCATCATCGAATCCGCCATCTGGCGGCGCTGTTTGGTGTGCGCCTTGGCGGCGACCCCGAACAGGGCCCCGCCGAGCAGCCCGGTCAGTCCGGCCACGGTGCGGACGTAGTCGATGGCCCGGGGCGACTGCCGGGGCCGGAAATGCAGGACCGGCCAATCCTTTTCGGCGGCCTCCAGGACCACCCGCGGATCGGGGTTGACCGCGACCGGGTGCCCGGCGGTGTGCAGCAGCGGCAGGTCGGCGGCGCTGTCGGCGTAGGCCCAGCTCTGGGTCAGGTCGAGATCGTGGGCGATGGCGAAGCGGCGGACCGCGTCGGCTTTACCGTTGCGCCACAGCGGTTTCCCCTCCACATGACCGGTGAGGACGCCGTCCTGCACGGCCATGGCGGTGGTCAATACATGCTGGATCGAGAGCTCGTCGGCGACCGGCTGCACCTGGTAGCGGGTGACCGAACTGACCAGCACCAGGGTGTGCCCGGCGGCCTCGTGCTCGCGCACCAGCCGCCAGGCCTCGGGGTAGATGTGCCCGTACACGCTGTGCGCGAAGATCTCCCGGCCGACGGCTTCCAGATCGGATTCGGCGACTCCGGCCCACCCGTACATCACATTCTGCAGGAAGCGTTCGTACTCGCCCTCGCTGCGGGCCCCGCGAATGCTGCCCAGCAGTCCGGCGGTGAGCGCGCCCTGGGTGCTGCTGCGGCGCAACAGGCGTCGCGCCAGCGGCGGCGGGTTGAACCCGTTCACCACGGTCCCGCCGAAGTCGAAGACGGCGGCGATGCGCGGCCCTTGCGGTCCGGAGCGCACCGCCGCGAGCGCTTCATCGAGCGTCATCGCCCCGACGGGCCGCTGGGTGACGCCGACGCCGGGCCGGAGCGGCAGCGCGGGACGGCCCGCCCCGATTCCCCGGACCCGGTGTGTCATAGCGCTTCCAGCCGATTGGACGGGTCGAGGGTGGCGGCGCGCGAAATGCGCGCGCCGATGGCCCGCAGTTCGGCGGCGAAGCGGGCGCGGCGGGCGGCCAGGTCGGCGGGATCGTCGGTGGGCGTGAGCAATCCGTGGTTGTCGGCGAGTTTGACCGCGCTGCCGAACAATTCGGAGGACACCGATTCCGGGCTGTGCAGCCGCTGTTGCAGCAGCATCTGTTTGCCGACGTGCAGGCATTCGTCGATGAGCGCCTTGCGGTCGACCTCCAGTACCGGGTCGCGGGCGGCGAGGCGTTCGGCCACCACCAGTTGTGCGTCGAAGAACGAGCGCAGCACGCGGTGCGCCATCATGAACCCGGATTCGGCCAGCTTGGCCAGGATTTCGGAGCCGACGGTCCCGGCGGCGGTGCGGCGGTGCCATTCCGGGTCGACCAGCAGCATCTCGGTGGTGAGCTGGCTGGTGAACTCGGCGCGTTCGGGGAAGAAGAACTCGAACTTGAGCAGGTCGCGCAGCCGGTAGGCGGCCTCCCAGCCGGTGCGCAGTTGATCGCCCTCGGGCGCTTCGACGGCGCTGAGAATGGCCAGCTCGAGGATGGCGCGATTGACGAACCAGTGCACGGCGCTGTTGCGATAGAACGCGGCTTCCAGGTGTGCCCCGGGATTGATGGCGTACACCGGTTCCAGCCCGCCGCGGTAGACGGTCACCACCTTCGCGATGGCCAGCTGTTCGAGCACCACGGCCAGCCGGTGATCCTCACGCAGCGTGGCGATTTCGCCCTGCGGCAGGTCGCGGTTCTCGACGTAGCCGAGCACGGGCTCGATGGCGGTGCGCAGTTCGCGGCGGGTGAGGGCGCGTTCGTGCACGCCCAGCAGCACCAGGGTGGTGAGCGCGTTGACGGTGACGGGGGTGACGTCGTTGATGCCGACGGCGACCTCGAAGGCCAACTGCTGCACGGCTCGATGCTCGAGCGCGGCCAGGTGCTCGAGTTCGGAGTTGTCGTCGGTGACCGGAATCGCGTGTGCCGTCAGCGGATCTCCGTGCACGGCCAGCCGTTCCCGCGCCGAGAGCGGGGTCCCGAAACGGATGTACACGTGCCCGGCGGAGTGCTGCTGGTTGCGGACGTAGCGGGCCAGCCAGGCCAGGCCCTCGGCCTGCTTGCTGCCGCCGGTCTGCTCGTCGGCGATTGCCCCGATCTCGTTGAGCCGCTCGTAGGTGATGGAGACCGGCACCAGCATGACGTCGTCGATGCGTTTCGAACGCAGTGCGGCCGCAAGGTAATTCAGCAGGCCGTAGCGGGGCGGACGGAGCTTGCCGGTGCGGGTGCGGCCGCCCTCGAAGTACCACTCCAGGTTGAAGCGCTTGGCCAGCAGGTAGGCGAAGTACTCCTCGACGACGGCCTTGTACACCTCGTCGTCGCCGAAACTGCGGCGGATGAACACGGTTCCGGTGCGGCGCGCGATCGGCCCGATCGGCCAGAACTTGAGATTGGCCCCGCCGACCACGTGATTGGGTGGGAAGTCGTTGCGCGCCAGGATGTCTCCGAGTACGAAGGCGTCCACGTAGGAGCGGTGCGAGGGCAGGAAGACCAGCGGATAGCGCCGGTTGAGGGTGCGCAGCCGGTCCAGCCCGGTCTCGTCGGAGTCGACCTTCCAGGTGGAGGCGTGCACCGGCCGCATGGCCTGGGTGAACAGGTCCGACACCAGCCGCGACTGGGCGGCGACGAGTTCGCGCAGCCCCTTCTCTGCGCGCCGGTACACCTCGCGCGACGCGAGGCCGGTCTCCTCGGCGATGGCGTCGAGCCGCCGCAGGAACTCCGGCGAGTCCAGGATCTCCTCGACCACCAGCCGCGGCACCTTGTACCGGTCGCCGATGACGGCGCGTTCGGCGCGTTCCAGGGCGACGATGCCCGCGCGCACGATGGCGCGGCCGAAAGTGTCGGGGGCGGCGGCGGATCCGGGATTGTTGGCGCGCAGCTCGCTGAGCCGGGCGGGCTGTCCGGTCAGCACCAGGTGCCGGTCGGGGGCCTTGCTGAGCAGCCGCCGTTGCATGAGCCGGTTGGGTTTGCGGGGGTTGGTGAGGGTGACCAGATCGCTGAAGGTGGTGCGTCGCACGCCGTCTCGTTCCGGCGGCAGCCACAGCACGCGGACCGGAACCACCAGCGGGTCGTCGTGGCGTCCGACCAGCCGGTCGGTGACGGCCACCGGATCCAGGTCGATCTGGGTGACGGGCGCGGTGGTGCCGAACTCCTGGGTGATCCCGCCCTCGGCGAGCCAGTGTCCGATCAGTTCGCGTTCCACCGGCGAGGTGGCGTCGACGAGTGCGACCACGGAATGCGGAGCGGTGAGCGCGGCTTCGGGGAGCCGGCTGTCATGATCGAGCATCTTCGTTACCTCCGCATGAGCCGCTGATCTCCATTGAATCCCAAACGCGAGCGGAGGGTCGGTAGGTCGCGCAATTCGCCGGTCGGGGCGGGGGTTTCGGGCGAGTGCGAGGTGCCGCGTGATCGAGGTCGCGATCGAGCCCTCCCCACATCGAGGAAGGTAATGCTAACCTCACTCAACAACTTAGGTAAGCATAACCTTGGAGGTCTGGTGTCGGTCGCTGACGAACGGGTACGGCTCGCGGGGGAGCAGCGGTGGGGCGAACACGTCACCGATCCGGTCGCGGCCGTCTCCGCGCTGGCGGCGGCGGATCGCTTCGGCGAATACGTGGTGTACGAACGACCCGGAACCTGGGTGTTCGCGGCCGACCCGATCGGCGGGGTCGAACTCGACGCCAACGAACTGCGGGTCAGCTGGGACGGGCACACCACCGCCGGACCGTGGACCGGCAGCCCCGCACAGGCCGTCGACCGGGCGCTGGCCGGGCTGCCGCTGGGTGAGCGGAATGCCTACGGCTGGATCGGATTCGAGTTCTGCGCCTGGTCGCTGGGTGCGACCGAGCACGTGCACCCGCGGGCGACGCTGGCGCACTTGATGATTCCGCGCATCGAGGTGCGCATCGACTCCTCGGGCGTCCGCGTCTCGGGCGCGACTCCCGCCGAGACCGGCGACATCCACGAACTGATCGCCGCCGCCCAGCGCGGCGCGCTGCCGCAGGCACACCCCGTGGACGTCACCGTGGATCCCACCGGTTACCAGGACCGGGTCGCCACCGGCGTCGCCGAGATCGGGGCGGGCAAGTACCAGAAGGTGATCCTGTCGCGGAAGGTGGAACTGCCCTTCGCGGTGAACATTCCGGCCACCTACCGCCTGGGTCGCATGCACAACACGCCCGCGCGCTCGTTCCTGCTGCGCCTGGGTGGCCTCGAGGCCGCGGGCTTCAGCCCGGAACTGGTGGCGGCCGTGGACGGCGACCGCGTGGTCACCACCGAACCGCTGGCGGGCACCCGTGCCTTCGGGCGCGGCGACGCGGTCGATATGGCGGCGCGTGCCGAGCTGGTCCGGGATCCGAAAGAGATTGTCGAGCACGCCATTTCCGTGCAGACCTCTTTCTCCGAGATTGCGGCGGTCGCCGAGCCCGACACCACCGCGGTCTCCGACTTCATGGCCGTGCGCGAGCGCGGCAGCGTGCAGCATCTGGCCTCCACGGTGCGTGGCCGCCTGGCGGCGGACCGCAGCCCGTGGGATGCGCTCGAGATGCTGTTCCCCTCCGTCACCGCCTCCGGCATCCCGAAGGCCGCGGGCGTGGACGCCGTCTTCCGCCTCGATCACGATCCGCGTGGGCTGTATTCCGGTGCGGTGGTGACGGTTTCGCCCGACGGTGCGCTGGAGGCGACGCTGGTGCTGCGCGCGGTCTATCAGACCGGCGCGGGCGCGTGGCTGCGTGCGGGTGCCGGTGTGGTCGGCCAGTCCCGCCCGGAACGGGAGTTCGAGGAGACCTGCGAAAAGCTGGGCAGCGTAGCGCCTTACGTCGTGCGCGCCTGATCCGCAGTCCCCGGCGTGGGGTCAGACGCGGAATTCCACGCCGGTCAGCCGCTCGGACAGCTCCCAGAGCTGCCGGGCGGTTTTTTCGTCGTGGGAGGCGGCATTCGAGCCCACCCGGGCCGGGTGCCCGCGCCAGTTGAACTTGTCGGGCCCGTAGTAGCCGCCGGGTTCGACGTCGGCGGTGGCGGCGTACAGGGTTGGCAGCGCGCCCATCTCGGCGCTCTGCGCGATCAGCCGATTGCCCAGTCCGACGATCTGTTCCAGCACGTTCTGGGTCTCGCCGCTGATCTCGGTGGCCGCGTAGCCGGGATGCGCAGCCACCGACAACTTGTCCGAGCCGGTGATCGCCAGCCGCCGCTGCAGTTCGTAGGTGAACAGCAGCATGGCCAGCTTGGACTGCGCGTACGCGCCGAAGCGGGAGTAGGCGCGCCGCTTCCAGTTCAGGTCCTCGAGATCGATGCGGCCGATGAAGTGGGTGATGCTGGAGGTGTTCACCACGCGCTGCGAAATCCGGTCCAGCAGTAGGCCGGTCAGGGCGAAGTGGCCGAGATAGTTGGTGCCGATCTGCAATTCGAAGCCGTCGGCGGTGGCGCGCTTGGGCACCGCCATCACGCCCGCATTGTTGATCAGCACGTCGGCCCGTTCGACGGTGTCGGCGAAGGCGCGCACCGAGGCCAGATCGGCCAGATCGAGTGCCCGGATGTGCACGTCCCCGGGCATGGTCCGGGCCACCGCCTGCGCCTTGATCTCATTGCGGCAGGCCATGATCACCTGCGCCCCGGCGGCGGCCAGCGCCCGCGCGGTGGCCTCGCCCAGGCCGCTGGTGGCGCCGGTGACGATGACGATCCGGCCCGTCTGATCCGGAATATTCGCTGTGCTCCACCCGCCCATAGATGAACTCTATGACGAGTGCGTCAGATACGCGCGGCGAGGGCCTTCTTGTCGATCTTGCCCACGGCCGTGACCGGCAGGAAGTCGGCCTGCCGCAGCACATCCGGCAGCTTGTAGGTGGCCAGCCCGCGCTCGGTCAGGAAGGTCTTGACGGCGGGTAGCGACGGGAGCTCGCCGGTGGTCACCAGCACCACGCCGACCTTCTCGCCCAGCGCCGGGTCGGGCAGGCCGACGGCGGCGGCGTGCCGCACACCCGGGTAGGCGAGCAGGTGCTCCTCGAGCTCGTCGCAGGAGATGTTCTCGCCGCCGCGATTGATGACGTCCTTGATGCGGCCCGACACGATCAGATGACCGCTGGGCAGGCGGCGGACCAGGTCGCCGCTGCGATAGAAGCCGTCGGGGGTGAAGGCGCGCGCATTGTGCTCGGGGGCACGGTAATAGCCGCGCAGCGTGTAGGGGCCGCGGGTGAGCAGCTCACCCTCCGCACCGTCCGGGACGTCGCGGCCGTCCTCGTCGACCACCCGGACCTCGTCGGCGGGGGACAGGGGGCGGCCCTGCGTGACGCAGACCAGGTCTTCGGAGTCCTCGGCACGCGTGTAGTTGAGCAGCCCCTCGGCCATGCCGAACACCTGCTGCAGCCGCACGCCCAGGGCGGGCGCGACCTCGCGGGCATTCACCTCCGCCAGCTTCGCGCCGCCCACCTGCAGCAGGCGTAGCGAGGACAGGTCCGCGTCCTCCCATTCGACTGCCGCGCACCATAACTGGGCCAGCGGGGGGACCACGGCGGTGACGGTGACGCGGTGCCGCTCGATGGCGGCGAAGGCGCTCTCCGGGCTGGGATCGGTGACGAAGGCCATCGCCCCGCCGGTGGCGACGGTGCCCAGTACGCCGGGGCAGGCCAGCGGGAAGTTGTGGGCGACAGGGAGTGTCGCGAGGTACACGTCGTCCGGGCCGAGTTCGCAGACCTCGGCGCTGGCCTGCGCGTTGTAGGCGTAGTCGTCGTGGGTGCGGGCGATCAGCTTGGGCAGGCCGGTGGTGCCGCCGGAGACCAGCATGAGCGCGATATCGGAGGCATCGACCATCGGGAGGGAATCACCCTCGGCGGGAATCGAATTCAGGTCGGTGAACGGGCCGGGATCGCCGAGGATCAGCACGTGCCGCAGGGTCGGCACGCGCTCGCTCACCTCGGCGGCCAGGGTGCGGTAGTCGAAGTCGCCGAGGCGGTCGGCGGCTACATAGGCGACTGCGCCGGAAAGCCTTGTCAGATGCTCGATCTCGGCCCGCCGGTGGGCGGGGAGGGTGAGGACCGGGATGATTCCGGCGCGCAGCAGCCCGAACAGCATCGGGATGAACTCGGCGACATTCGGGAGCTGTACCACGACCCGGTCGCCCGGCCGGATGCCGAAGCGCAAGAAGCCGTGGGCCATTCGATCCGCGGCGCGATCGAGTTCGGCGTAGGTGGTCGCGGCCTCGCCGAGCAGCGCGGGCCGATCGGGCCACCGGCGGGCCGTGTCACGCAGGAGCTCACCCAGCGGATTTCCCGCCCAGTAACCGGCTTCCCGGTACTGCTCGGCGAGGTCGGCGGGGAACGGGACGAACCCGTTTCGGTGGTCCGTGGCGGCGGTTGCATTCGATGTCACAGCTCTGACCTCTAGCTAGTAAGGGTGGCCTTGCAAAGGTTAGGCAACCCTATATCAATGGGTTACGCTGCTGTCGAAGCACATCCGAATGCCCTCCCCTCGAACAAGGAGTACCAGCGGAAATGGAGTCACCCCAGGGGTCAGCGGCGAGCATCGCCCGGGACGAGATCCGCGCCGCCATCGCGGCACACCTCACGCTCGACCCGGCCGCCATCGGCGATCAGGACGACCTCATCCAGCTCGGCCTGGACTCCATCCGCACCATGAAACTCGCCGGCGCCTGGCGCAAACGTGGCCTCGCCGTGAACTTCGCCCAACTCGCCGCCGAACCCACCCTCGCCGCCTGGCACCGCCTCCTCGGCGGCACCGACGAGCAGGCTTCCGCCGCGGAGGCGACCGGGCATCGCGCGGACATGGCCTACCGCGACGCTATTGAGGCGACGAGGAGCGGCGAGACTGAAATCGCCGACGACGGTGAGCCTTTCGCGCTCGCACCCATGCAGCACGCGTACTGGATCGGCCGCTCCGACAGTCAGCAACTCGGGGCCGTCGCGGCCCACCTGTATGTCGAATTCGACGGGGCCGACGTGGATTCCGAGCGGCTGGGCGTGGCCGTCGAGGCGCTGGTGCGACGGCATCCGATGCTGCGGACTCGGTTCCTGCCCGACGGCACCCAGCAGACGCTGGAGCGGCCGGGCCGTCAGGTGTGGAGCGTCACCGACCTGCGGGCGGCCGACGCGGAGTCGGTGGAGCGGACGCTGGAGGAGCTGCGGGACAAGCGCACTCACCAGCTCATGGCGGTCGAGGACGGGCAGGTCATCGACATCGCGCTCAGCCTGCTGCCGGACGGTCGTACCCGCCTGCACCTGGACGTCGACATGCTCGCCGCCGACGCCATGAGCTACCGCATCCTGGTGGCCGACCTGGCTCGGCTCTACCACGGCGACCAACTGCCGGCTCAGACCTACACCTTCCGCCGGTACTTGGCCGAACACGCCGGTCCCGCACCGGAACATGACGCAGACCGCGACTGGTGGCAGGCCCGTCTGCCCGAGCTCCCCGGTGCCCCTGAGTTGCCGCGTGCCTCCGAAACCGCTGCCCAGCATGCTGATCGGGCCGCCCGGACCGTGCGGCTGCATCGGTGGCTGTCGCCGGAGGACAAGGCCCGCATGTTCGCTGCCGCGCATGAGCGCGGTATCACCCCGGCCATGGCGCTGGCGTCGGTGTTCGCCGAGTCCATCGGTGGGTGGTCGGCGCAGCGCCGGTTCCTGCTGAATCTGCCACTGTTCCACCGGGAACCGGTGCATCCGCAGGTGGATGGCGTGGTCGGCGACTTCACCTCCTCGGTGTTGCTGGAGGTGGACGTCACCGAGCCCGCTACCGTCACCGACCGGGCCCGTGCGTTGCAGCGTGAATTGCATGCTGCCGGTGCGCATTCCGGTTACTCCGGCCTCGAGGTGCTGCGGGATCTCGGCCGTCTGCGCGCCGAGCCGGTGCTGGCCCCCATCGTCTACACGAGCGCCATCAACCTGGGCGAACTCTTCGCCGACCAGGTCACGGAGACCTTCGGTGATCCGGTCTGGATCATTTCCCAAGGCCCGCAGGTTCTCCTGGACGCCCAGGTCACCGAGGTCCGCGGCGGCCTGCTGCTGAACTGGGACGTGCGCGCCGACGCCTTCCCCGCCGACCTGGTCGAAACCATGTTCACCCGCTACATCGACGCCGTGCTGCGGCTGGCGGGCAGCGTCGAGTCCGACAGCCGGGCCGGGTGGGAAGCGGAAGCGGCAGTGCGGATTCCCTTGGAACAAGCGGTGGTTCGCGCTCGCGTGAACGCCACGGACGGCGAGGTGACGGGGCGTGCCCTGCATACCGGACTGTTCGACAACGCTGCCACGAATCCCGAAGCGCTCGCCGTGATCTGGGAGTCCGGCTCGGAAACCAGGACGCTCAGCTACCGGGAGTTGGCCGCCGAGGCGCTGGCCGTGGCCGGTGCGCTGCAGGCCGCGGGGGTGCGGCCGGGGGATTCGGTCGCCGTGCAGTTGCCGAAGGGGCCGGATCAGATCCTGGCTACCGCGGGCGTGCTGGCGGCCGGTGCGGTGTATGTGCCGATCGGGTTCGATCAGCCTGCCGCCCGGCGGGCCGAGATCCTGCGCACCGGCGATGTCGTCGCGGCCCTCACGGCCGGGGCGGAAGTGCCCGAGGTGCGGACCGTGGTGCTGGGCGCGGCCCGAATGCACCCGGAACCGTTGGCCCGGGCCGTGATTCCCGATCCGGAGGCCATCGCCTACGTGCTGTTCACCTCGGGCTCCACCGGGAAGCCCAAGGGTGTGGAGGTGCCGCATCGGGCGGCCATGAACACCATCGACGACCTCAACGAGCGGTTCGAGATCGGAGCGGAGGATCGTGCGCTTGCCTTGTCGGCGTTGGAGTTCGATCTGTCCGTCTACGACATCTTCGGCCTGTTGAGCGCCGGTGGCGCGGTCGTCGCGCTGGATGAGGGACAGCGCGGCGAACCGGGCCGCTGGGTGGAAATGATGCGGCGGCACGGGGTTTCGGTGCTGAACTGTGTGCCCAGCCTGCTGGATATGGCGCTGGAGGCCGCGGCCGGGACGACGCTGGACAGCCTGCGGATGGTGATTCTCGGCGGCGACTGGGTCGATGTGGCGCTGCCGGGGCGGCTCGCGGCGGTGGCGCCCGAATGCCGGTTCGCCGGCCTGGGCGGCGCCACCGAGACCGCCATCCACTCCACCATCTGCGAGGTGGTGAATGCCGAAGTGCCGCAAGAATGGTCGGCGGTGCCCTACGGCACCCCGCTGCGGAATGTGCGCTGCCGGGTGGTCGGTCCGTCGGGGCAGGACTGCCCGGACTGGGTGACCGGCGAACTGTGGATCGGTGGGCCGGGCGTGGCCGCCGGGTACCGTGGCGACGCCGAGCGCAGCGCGGACCGGTTCGTCTCCCACGAGGGCCTGCGCTGGTACCGCACCGGCGATCTCGCGCGGTACCTGCCGGACGGCTGCCTGGAATTCCTGGGCCGCGCCGACCATCAGGTCAAGATCCGCGGCTACCGGGTGGAGCTCGGGGAGGTGGAGAGCGTGCTGCGCGGCCTGCCGGGCGTGCGGCACGCCATCGCCTCGGTGATCGGTGCGACGGCACCCAAACTCGCGGCCGTCGTGGTCGCCGAGGAGGGCGTCACGCTCGCGGCCGGAGCGCTCGCCGAAGCCGCGGCGAACCTCTTGCCCGCCTACATGATTCCGAGCCGCATCGAGCTGCTGGCCGACCTGCCGTTCACCGGCAACGGCAAACCGGATCGCAAGGCCATCGCCGGGCTGCTGGCCGCGGAGGAGAACGATGGCGAATTCCGCGCGCCCCGAACCGATGTCGAGCGCGCCGTGGCCGACATCGTGGCCACCGTGCTCGGCCGGGATCGGGTCGGTGTCAGCGACGACTTCTTCGCCCTGGGCGGCGATTCCGTGCTCGCGACCGCCGTCGTCGCCCGGGTGCGGGACTGGCTGGACTCCCCGGACACCGTGGTCGCGGACTTCTTCGCAGCCCGCACGGTCGAGGGACTGACCGCGCGGCTACTGGAACGGGAGCGCCGCGCGGGCACGCCAAAGCGCCTCGACGAGGTGGCCCGCCTCTACCTCGAGGTGGCGGCCATGTCCGACGACGAGATCCTGGCCCTGTCCTGAAAAGCATGATCCCCGCGCCCTTTTCGCCGGGCGCGGGGATCGGTGAGGCCGAGGTTCAGTGGTCGGCGGGAAGGACGCAACCACCGTCCAGAATGCCCAGATCGTGCAGCAGCTTGTAGCAGGCCGGGTCGTCGGGCAGCACCCAGTGGAAGCCCTCCAGGAAGAACGTCGCCACCAGATTGATGACGATCACCAGTCCGAGGAAGCCGATCGCCAGCAGTCCGATGGCGCGATGCGGCCCGGTCGTCGGAATGGTCTCCGACGCCGTCTCGTGCGAGAACGCCAGCACCACACCGATTGTCGTGATCGCCGCGACGAACAGCACCCACGCCCACACGTACAGGTGCAGGCCCAGCACCGCGCCGCCGTAGCCCTTGTCGCCGGGCAGGATGTGCAGCATGGTCTGCCGCCAGGCGGTGAAACCGCCGCCGAAGCAGGCCACGATGGCCAGCCCCCAGCCCATCATGTAGTCGCGTCGCACGATGGTCCCCGTCATGGCCTTGCGCACGATGTACGCGCCACCGAGCGCGGCCAGCATCATGAAATAGCGCTGCAGCATGCACAGCGGGCACGGGTAGTCCCAGGTGCCGAACTGCACGCCGAGGCCGCCGCAGACGACACCGGTCCAGCCGACGATGAAGATGACGGCGAGCCAGTACTGGACCTGGCCGAGGACTCCACCGCCGCTGCCGGTTCCGGTGGTCTCGGACTCGGTGGCGGTCACCATGTGTAGCCCAGTCCGAGGCTGCTGGTGATGTGGTACTTCAGCAGTCCCGCGCACAGCAGGACCACGATCCACCAGGCCGCCAGCACGCGCCGCCGGGATCCGTCTTTCCAGATCAGGAAGAGAACACCTAGCAAACCCGCGAGTATCAGCGTGTCCATAGGCGCGGACGCTACCGGTTGTGCAGGTCAAAGGGGTTGAAGGCGAAGCGGACACGCCGCGCCCGACCACCCCGATCGAGCATTGGCAAACGTTCGGATCGGGGCCGGTTCCCGCCGACACCGGACGGGCGCGCCCCCGCGCCCCTAGACTCGACCCCGTGAGCGGCTGGGACATCTCCGACATCCCCGATCAAGCGGGCCGGACGATCATCGTGACCGGAGCCAACAGCGGGCTGGGCGCGGTCACCGCGCGAGCACTCGCGGGCGCCGGGGCCAAGGTGATCATGGCGTGCCGCAATGAGGTCAAGGCGCGGTCGGTGGCCGACGAGATCGGGCCGAACGCCCAGGTGCGGCGGCTGGATCTGGCCGACCTCGCCTCGGTGCGCGAATTCGCCGACGGCATCGACGGCGCCGATGTGCTGATCAACAATGCGGGCGTGATGGCGGTGCCGCTCAAGCGCACCGCCGACGGCTTCGAAACCCAGTTCGGCACAAACCATCTCGGCCATTTCGCGCTGACCGGGCTGCTGTTGGACAAGATTCGCGACCGGGTGGTCACGCTGTCGAGCGGCATGCACGCCATCGGCCGGATCGATCTCGAGGATCCGAACTGGGAGCGGCGCTCGTATCAGCGTTGGGCCGCCTACGGGCAGTCCAAGCTTGCCAATCTCATGTTCGCGCGGGAACTGCAGCGCCGCTCGAGCGCCGCCGGATCGGCGAAGGTGTCGGTGGCCGCGCATCCCGGGTACGCCGCCACCGAACTGCAGGGCCACACCGAGTCGCTGTACGACACGCTGATGTCCATCGGCAACCGGATCTTCGCGCAGAGTGCCGAAATGGGCGCGCTGCCAAGCCTGTTCGCGGCGACCGCCGAGGTCGAGCCGGGCGGGTTCTACGGGCCGACGGGTCTGCGCGGCATGCGCGGCTACCCCGGGCCGAGCACCTCCACCGCCGCCTCCAAGGACGAGGTGACCGCGCGGCGGCTGTGGGAGCTCTCCGAGCAGTTGACCAAGATCAGCTACCCCTTCGTGCGCAAATAACCGGGAGCCGGGAGACATGAGCATTCCGATCGACCGGCGCGACCAATACGACAAGATCAACGAGGGGCTGCTGCCCGGCGAGCAGATCCTGGCGGTCTACGACGCCATCGGGGTCGGCACCGGGTTCCTCGGGCTCACCGACCGGCGGGTCATCATCCAGGACAACTCGTTCGTCGGGAAGAAGATCGCGATCACGAGCATCCCGTACGCGCGGATCTCGAGCGTCAGCATCCTGACCAACAAGTCGTTCGCGGGACAGTTCTTCTCCTCCGGGCACATTGCGATCAGCACCGGCCACCACACCTACGAGGTGGAGTTCCGCGGCGACGAGAAGACGCGCCATGTGCACGACGTGATCCTGCACTACATCCTGCGCTGAGCTACTCATTTCCCAGGGTGCTGAGCTGGGGCGTCTCAGCATTCGGGACGAAATTCCCAGTGATCGTGGCGCACGCCACAGGCGCGAATCGGGATCTCTGGTACTGTCCGAGCCATGCAGCGTGTGTATTTCTGGTTTAGCCAGCCGGCCCCGGGTGGGTCGCGCGGCGCTGACCTGCGCTGACATCCTCCACCCCGAGCCGGACGAAAACAGACCGGCTCCAAGGGAATTCGAAGCGAGATTCCGCGGGTCGGCCTGAGAACAGGAACCCCCGATGACCAGCATCGATCTCGACAAACACGCCGATCTCGACGATCAGCGCACGCTCAGCGTCAGCCCGCTGAGCTCGCCGCGTGAGATTCGTGCCGCCCATCCCATCGACGACACCCTCGCCGACATCGTGCGCGCCGGCCGCAAGGCCACCGTGGACGTGCTCAACGGTGACGACGACCGCCTCATGGTGATCGTCGGCCCGTGCTCCGTGCACGATCCCGAGGCCGCCATCGACTACGCCCGCCGTCTGGCCGCCAAGGCCGCCGAACTCGACGACCGGCTGCACATCGTCATGCGCGTCTACTTCGAGAAGCCGCGCACCACGCTGGGCTGGAAGGGTCTGATCAACGACCCGCACCTGGACGGCAGCTTCGACATCAACACCGGCCTGGACCTGGGCCGTCGCCTGCTGGTCGACATCACCGCGCTGGGTCTGCCGGTGGCGTGCGAGTTCCTGGATCCGATCACCCCGCAGTACATCGCGGACCTGGTCGCCTACGGCGCGATCGGGGCGCGCACCGCGGCCAGCCAGGTGCACCGCCAGCTGTCCTCGGCGCTGTCCATGCCGGTCGGCATCAAGAACGGCACCGACGGTGACGTGCAGGTCGCCGTCGACGGCGTGCGCGCCGCGGCCGCCTCGCACGTGTTCCCCGGCACCGACCTGGACGGGCGTTCCGCGCTCATCCGTACCGCCGGCAACCCGGACTGCCACGTCATTCTGCGCGGCGGCTCCAACGGCACCAACTACGACGCCGCCTCCTGCGCGGAAGCACTGCTCCGCCTGGAGAAGTCGTCGCTGGCGCAGCGCCTGGTCGTCGACGCCTCGCACGGCAACTCCAACAAGGACCACAACAAGCAGGTGGATGTCGTCACCGATATCGCCGACCGCATCGCTGCGGGCGAGAACACGGTGGTCGGCCTGATGATGGAGTCCTTCATCGTGGCGGGCCGCCAGGACCTCACCCTCGGCCACTCGGAGGACCTCACCTACGGCCAGTCCATCACCGATGCCTGCATCGACTGGGACACCACCGCCACCCAGCTCGAGCGGCTCGCCGACGCTGTCGCCGCACGTCGCACCGCGCGCGGCTAGCCACTACGGCCTGCAGGTAGGCCCTGGACCCGCACCCGCTCGTTGCGAGTTCGCCTCGCGCTGAACGAGTCCGGCGTGCACACTGAGTTCGGCCCACACCCAGTCCGGCGGGTGTGGGCCGAACTTTTTCGTTGTCCGGGCGGTGTGGCTCAGACGCCCGGAGGCCAGTGCGGGCTGGGTGTCGCGGGGTCGGCGCGCAGGCGGCCGGCGACCCAGATATCGCGGCGGGTGCCGCGCTGCATGCCGCCGCCGCGGATCAGGCCCTCGTAGTGGAAGCCATTGCGGCGCGCCACGGCGGCCGAGGCGTGATTGCCGGTGAAGGCCCGCCACTCCACCCGGTCGAAGGCCAGCGCGGCTGGATCGAGTCCGGCGGCGGTGACCAGCCCGGCGGCGCGGGTCATCAGGCCGCGGCCGCGGGCGGTGGGGGAGAGCCAGAAGCCGATCTCGGCCAGATTCTCGTCGCGGCGGGGATAGAGCGGGGACAGGCCGATCATGCCGATGACCGGGCCGCGGTCGCCGGGGCGCAACGCCCAGGTGGGGCTGCGGGTGGCCCAGCCCGGACCGACGATGTCGTAGATGAACTTCTCCGCGTCGGCCCGGTGATACGGGACCGGCATGGTGGTCCAGGCGCCGATGGACGGCTCCTGGCACAGGGCGGTGATGGCGTCGATATCGGAGACGGCGGGCGGCGACAGCCAGACCTCGCCGTCGGAGAGGAATTCCGCGTCCATGCGGTCATGCTGTCACGGAAACGGGCGGGGGCGCACGGTGTTTCCTGCCCGGTGGCGAGGGTGTCACCCGCCGGTCGTAGGATCGAGGACGATGGTTGCCGCTCTTCTTGCCGACTTGTTCGAAACGCATCGGCCGCATCTGCTCTCGGTGGCCTACCGGCTCACCGGCAGCGTCAGCGACGCCGAGGATGCGGTGCAGGAGAGTTGGCTACGCCTGTCGGTGGCTCGCCAATCCGAGATCGAGGACCTGCGGGCCTGGCTCACCACGGTGGTCAGCCACATCTGTCTGGATCGGCTGCGCAGCGCGGCGGTGCGGCGGGAAAAGTATGTGGGGCAATGGCTCCCGGAGCCCATCGTCACCGCGCTCACCCCCTCCAGCACCCCGGATCCACTCGCGACGGTGGTGCGCAAACAGGAATTCCGTTTCGCCGCAATGGTGGTGCTGGACACCCTGACTCCGCCGCAGCGCGTGGCTTTCGTACTGCACGACGGCTTCTCGGTGCCGTTCGGCGAAATCGCCGACATCCTCGGCATTTCCGCCGACGCGGCCCGGCAGCTGGCGACCCGGGCCCGCAAGGCCGTGGCGGCCGCCCCCGCTCCCGTCACCGACGACGAGCACAGCGCCGCCGTGCAACGCCTGCTGGCCGCGCTGGCCGCCGGAAACGTGGATGCCATTGTGGCCGCGCTACATCCGGATATCCGCACCGTCGGGGACGGCGGCGGATTGGTGTCCACCGCGATCAATGTGATTGCGGGCGTGGACAAGAACGCGCGCTTCTGGATGGGCCTGCGGCGGCGGTTCGGCCTCTTCGACCCCGCCTACGTCGGACCGGCCCGCGCACTCGAACCGGTCCTCGTCAACGGCCAATGGGGCATCCTGGCCCACGAATTCGCTTCCCACGACGGGCAGCCCGGCAGCCCGCCGCGGGTGTACGGCTTCACCGTCCGCGACGGGCAGGTCTGGGGCGTCTACGACGTGGTCAACCCGGCCAAGCTCAAAGGTATCCGCGTACCGCACTGAGGGCATCCGGGTGCCGCACCGAGCGGTGTCATCACTTGGGGCTGCCCAGGCAGAAGGTGGTCTTCGGGTCCGGGATGGTGCGGAAGGCGATGGTGGTGCTGGTGTCGCAGGCGAATTCGTCGGCCTGGCCGTCGATCCGCTTGATCACCTTGAAGGACGCCTCGGGCGCGGTGCACGCGGCGAACTTGTAGGTGTTCTGGTTCTCGTTGTAGCAGGAGCCTTCCTTGAAGTTCGGGGTCAGGCACAGCGACGCGATCGTCGTGCTGCCGGACTTCTCCTCGTAGGAAGTCTGCCCCTCCTTGCACGTGGTCGTGGTGTCGTACACCGCGGCCACCTTGTACACGGCCTTCTCGTCCGAGCAGTCGATCGGCGTGGTCTTGGAGTCCGACGCCGAGCCCTCGATGACGTTGATGCAGTCACCCACCTTGGACTTGGCGGTGTCGGATTTACCGGCATCCTTGAGCGCCGAACATCCGGAAACGGCCAGTACGGCCACGGCCACCGCCACGAGGGCGAGTACGAGGCGCACGAGAGTCCTCGTTCCTGCGAACTTCACTAGCGAAAACCTTTCTCACCGAACAGTTCACGGCTGTGAACGCGGTGAGAATACCTGTGCGGTACCCGCAGCCGCATCCGACGTGCGGGTTATAGCCGTACCGCATAGGGTTCGAAGCCCGCGGAAACCTCAGTGCACCATGTGCATCGCGAGCATCGACATGTTGATGAGGATGACGGGCAGGACACTGAGGAATGTCAGGCCGAGTGTGTTCACTGTCGTACCTCTCGATCGGGAATAATTTGGGCGCACGTCCAAAACTGTGCACTCGCTGTGTGTCGCTTCGCGCCGATGGCTCGTTACACAAAGCACGTCAACGGGTTTCGCGGATCACCCGGCCGAACCGGACCCCGAACCGCTGTCCGCCGAGCCGGTGCCCGAACCACTCGCCGAGCCGCTGTCCGCGGAGCCCGTACCGATCGGGCCGCTGGGCACGGTCGCGCCCTTGGAGCCCGGCCGATTGATGTAGACGGTCACCAGCGTGGACGCGTCCGCCGCCACCGTGACCACGCGGGCGTTCGGCGCCGAGGTGACCCGGCCGCCGTCGACCCGCACCGTGTACCCGTCCGGGTAGTGCAGATCCGACACGTAGATCTCGGTGACCCCGGCACGCGGCGTGTAGCGGTAGGCGAAGTCGCCGGTGTCCGGGTCGAAGATCATCCGGCCGGGCGTGCCCGCGGTGGCCCGCGGATAGGTGCGCACCAACTGCCTGCCGACATCACCGAGGAACGGGTCGGGCTTCGGGCCGCTCGGGCCGAAACTCGAGGCGTAGTGCCAGTACTGCCAGCTCACGAACCGGTTGTCGGCATTGACGAGGGTATTGCGCAGCACGCTCGCGTCCCCGTCGCCGAATTCGGTGACCAGCGTGGGCAGGTGGGTGCGTGCGGTGAAGGCGTCGATATTGCTCCAGGTTTTGCCCTGCTGTGGCGGGCACAGGGCGCGCAGGAAGGCGGGCAGACCCGAATAGATGGTCAACTGGCTGGGGATGCAGTAGTCGTGCGGTGCGAACGCGATGTCGGGCGCGCTGATCGGCGGATTCTTGCCCAAGTTGGTGGGCATGGTCTCGTTCCAGGTGACATTGGGTTCCCACAGCACCATCAGATCGCCGTTGCGGCCGCGCACCGCATCGGTCAGCTTCTGCATGGCCGCTTGATATTTCACGTCGAAGCCGGGGCAGCCGTTGGGGTAGCAGCTCAGGAACGCCGAACCCGGCCACGGCTCGTTGAGCAACTCGATGCCCAGTGCGCCCGGGTGGCCGCTCACCCGCGCCGCGAGCGCACCCAGCGCTTCACCCAGGTAGTCGAGGACTCCGTAGGTGTTGTTCCAGACCTCGTCCCAGCCCTGGTTCATGCTCGGCATCAGATAGAACAGCGGGAACCCGACATTGGGTTCACCGGCTCCGGGGCGCGCGTGGATGGACCATTCCGGAAAACCGTTGCCGCCCCACACTTTCGACAGGCCGTCCTGGTGATTGTCGAGCAGGGTGTGAATCCCGTACTGCGCCAAGGTATCCACGACCCCGGCGATGCGGTCGAGGTAGGCGGTGTCGATGACGCCCTGGGTCGGCATCAGTCCGTCGAACGAGACGCCGAGGCGGACCGTGTTGAATCCGTGCCGCGCCAGCAGTGCCGCGTCGTCCGCGGTGAGGGTGAAGCCGTCGCCGGGCTCGATGTAGGGCGGCTCCTTGTCGACATTGTTGACGCCGTGCAGCACCACGGCTCGGCCGCTGTCGTCGACGAAGCCGGTCCCGTCGGTGTGGATCCGCTCGATGCTCGGGTCGGCCGACGCGACACCGGGTGTCGCGATCGCGGCCACGAGTACCGCGGCGACTACAGCGGCGAGCTTCCATCGATTCCGGGCTGTGTTCCTGCGCATCGGCACCCCTGTTCAGTTCGATTAGATCAATCGTCCAAATGGTCAAGCGTCCAAGTTTTGGGTGATCGTAGCCACAGAAACTCGGGTCTTGACCGTTTTCGGCGAATCCAATGCCTCCGTGACCGGCCCGGACCTCCGCTGTCAGCACTGTATTTTCTTCTTTTCGAGAACGGGGACGCAGGTCACGTGGCCTTGTCGGTGGGTTCCTGGAGAATGGACCAGGCTCATTCGAGCCGAACAAGCCAGGAGGTGCTCGTGACCGACGGTCCACTCATCGTGCAGAGTGACAAGACCCTGCTGCTGGAGGTCGATCACGAGTCGGCCAATGCCGCTCGGCAAGCCATCGCGCCGTTCGCGGAGCTGGAACGTGCGCCCGAGCATGTGCACACCTATCGGGTGACCCCGCTGGCGCTGTGGAACGCGCGCGCGGCCGGGCACGACGCCGAGCAGGTGGTCGACGCCCTGGTCAACTTCAGCCGGTACGCGGTCCCGCAGCCGCTGCTGGTCGACATCGTCGAGACCATGGCCCGCTACGGACGGCTGCAGCTGATGAAGCATCCGGCGCACGGGCTGGTGCTGGTCAGCCTGGATCGCGCGGTGCTGGAAGAGATCATGCGGCACAAGAAGATTCAGCCCATGCTGGGCGCGCGCATCGACGACGACACGATCATCGTGCACCCGTCGGAGCGCGGGCGGATCAAGCAGATGCTGTTGAAGGTGGGCTGGCCAGCCGAGGATCTCGCGGGTTATGTCGACGGCGAGGCGCATCAGATCGACCTGGACTTCGAGTCCAGCGAGTGGCATCTGCGCGACTATCAGGAAATGGCCGTCGACTCCTTCTGGGCGGGCGGGTCCGGCGTGGTGGTGCTGCCGTGTGGCGCGGGCAAGACCATGGTGGGCGCGGCGGCCATGGCCAAGGCCAAGGCGACCACGCTGATCCTGGTCACCAATACCGTGGCCGGGCGGCAGTGGCGGCGTGAACTGCTGGCCCGCACCTCGCTGACCGAGGACGAGATCGGCGAATACTCCGGCGAGCGCAAGGAGATTCGGCCGGTCACCATCGCGACCTATCAGGTGGTCACGCGCAAGACCAAGGGCGAGTACCGGCATCTGGAGCTGTTCGACAGCCGCGACTGGGGTCTGGTCGTCTACGACGAGGTGCATCTGCTGCCCGCCCCGGTCTTCCGGATGACCGCGGACCTGCAGTCGCGCCGCCGACTGGGCCTGACCGCCACCCTGGTGCGTGAGGACGGCCGCGAGGGTGATGTGTTCTCGCTGATCGGCCCCAAGCGCTACGACGCGCCGTGGAAGGACATCGAGGCGCAGGGCTGGATCGCCCCGGCCGACTGTGTCGAGGTGCGGGTCACCCTGACCGATGCCGAGCGCATGGCCTACGCCACCGCCGAGCCGGAGGAGCGCTACAAGCTGTGCTCCACCGCGCGCACCAAACTGCCGGTGGTGGAGTCGATTCTGGCGCGGCACAAGAATGCGCCGACCCTGGTGATCGGGGCCTACCTGGATCAGCTGGACGAACTGGGCGAGCATCTCAATGCCCCGGTCATTCAGGGCTCCACCCGCACCAAGGAACGCGAGGAGCTCTTCGATGCCTTCCGGCGCGGGGAGATTCCGGTGCTGGTGGTGTCGAAGGTGGCCAACTTCTCCATCGATCTGCCGGAAGCATCTGTGGCCGTGCAGGTTTCGGGCACCTTCGGCTCGCGGCAGGAGGAGGCGCAGCGCTTGGGTCGGCTGCTGCGGCCCAAACACGATGGCGGGCAAGCTCACTTCTATTCCGTCGTCGCGCGTGACACGCTGGACGCCGAATATGCTGCGCATCGGCAGCGTTTCCTTGCGGAGCAGGGGTATGCCTATCGCATCACCGATGCAGACGACCTGCTGGGGCCGACGATAGGATAAGTGGAGGAAGAGCCTCCATAAGGCGGGAGGGACGCACGTGCGGCGCTTCGAATTCACGGTCGACCGTGAGCATGCCCGAGCGGTCAACGAGGTCGTCGCATACCTGCGCCGACTCCGGATCTGGGCGTACACCGCGGCCATCGGCCTCGGGCTGGGTGTCGCGTTCCTGGTCTGGGTGAACCATCCGTGGTCGTGGCTGCTGGCGGTGGCATTCCTGCTGGCCGCGGTCACGGCCCTGTTCATCGGGTACTGGATGCCGCATCGCGGGCGGGTCGACAAGCTGTACGCGGCGGGGGACCTGGTGCCGGCGGTGGTGTCGGAGACGCACGGCAACGGGGCCACCCTGCTGGCCCTGGTCGACCTGGCCAAGCCCAGCGCGCAAGGGCCGCGCTATGCGCTGGTGACCCGTACCGTCCGTTCGCTACCGGGGCATCGGGCGCGGGCGGGGGAGCGGGTGCCGGCGGTGACCGTGCGGGTGGATCGCGCGCCCGGACCGGTCGGTGACCTGTGGCAGACGGTGAGCGCCATGCCCATCGCCTGGGGGACGCGGGACCTCAACGTCATCGAGAAGGCGCGCGGGGCGATCACCGAGGTCGAGTGGAAACTGTTGACCGACAATCTGGATCTGGCCGACAAGGTGCGCGGGGCCGACGCCAAGCGGCTGCTGCTGGACCCGCAGCAGCTGCCGGAAGAGCTGCGCGGCTGACGGTTTCGCGCGACAAGAATTCCAGGCGACAGGGATTCCCGCGCGAAATAGAATGATCCGATGATTCCCGCCGCGAACTTGCTGGCGTTCCTCGTCGCCTCCATAGTCATTGTCATAATCCCCGGTCCCGGTGTGCTTTTCGTCATCGGGCGGGCCCTCACCTACGGGCGGCGCGCGGCGCTGCTGTCGGTGATCGGCCATTCGATCGGCGTTCTCGTGATCCTCGGGCTGGTGGCCGCCGGGCTCGGCACCATCCTCGCCGCCTCCGCCATCGCGCTCACGGTAGTGAAACTCGCCGGCGCGCTGTACCTGATCTACCTGGGCATTCACGCCTTCCGCGAGCGGGGTTCGCTGCGCGAGGCGTTCGAGGCCAAGGCCGAGCCGATGAGCAACCGCCGGGCCATGCGGCAGGCCGTGCTGGTCGGGCTCACCAATCCGAAGGCGATCATCTTCTTCTCCGCCGTGCTGCCGCAGTTCGTGGCGCCCAAGTCGGGTGCGGTCCCGCTGCAGATGCTGGTGCTCGGGGCGGTCTTCCTGGTGGTCGCGCTCATCTCCGACTCCGTCTACGCCCTGCTGGCCGGGACCGCGCGCAACTGGTTCGCGCGCTCGCCCAAGCGGCTGGAGGCGGTCGGCGGCGCGGGTGGTGTGATGATCATCGGACTGGGTGCGAGCGTGGCCGTGTCGGGCAGCACCAGCTGAGATGTGCGCCGATTAGCATCGGCGAGACGGATAGTGATGCCGACGATAAGGGGTGCTGGGAACGCATGAGGTCGAACTGGCGGTACATGGTGGTGGGGGCGGTACTGCTGGCGGGCGCGAATGCGGCTCCGGCGCAGGCGGATTCGGGTGATCCTTTCGCGGGCGCCGCGGGCGCCGGGGATCCGTACTATCCGATGGACGGCAATGGCGGCTACAACGCGAGCCATTACGACGTCACCATCTCCTACGATCCCCCGTCGCACCAGATGACCGGGTCGACCCGCATCGACGCGGTCGCCACGCAGGCGTTGCGGACCTTCAACCTGGATTACAGCGGCCCGCAGATCTCCAAGGTGACGGTCAACAACCTGCCCGCCTGGTTCGATCGCACCGGCGAGCACGAACTGGTCGTGACCCCGATGCTGCCGCTGCTGCCCGGGCTGCCGTTCACCGTGCAGGTCGACTACGCGGGCCCGGTGACCGGCACCGACGGCGAGGGCTGGGTGTTCTCGCCCAGCGGCGGGGCCTTCGTTGCGGGCGAACCGCATTCGGCCAGCAGCTGGTATCCGCTCAACGACACCCCCACGGACAAGGCGACTTTCACGCTGCACGCCACCGTGCCGCAGGAGTGGGAGGTGATGTCGGGCGGTGACAAGGTGTCCGACACCGTGGCGGGCGCCAACCGCACCGTGTCCTGGGAGATGCGGCAGCCGGTGATCGGCTATCTGACCACCATCGCCATCGACAAGTTCGAATTCCTGGAACAGCGGCGCGCCAATGGAACTCAGCTGCTGAGCGCGTTCGCGCCGGACGCGTTGAAGGCCAAGGACATCGAGTCGCGGCTGCCGGAGATCCTGGACTTCCAGGAGGAGCTCTACGGCCCCTATCCCTTCGATGTCGCGGGCGGCATCTTCGTCGACACCGACCTGAACTTCTCGCTGGAGACCCAGTCGCGGCCCATCTACGCGCCCTGGACCGACCTGGACACCGTGGTGCACGAGATCACCCACCAGTGGTGGGGTGATTCCATGTCGGTGAAGCAGTGGTCGGACGTCTGCCTGAACGAGTGCTTCGCCAGCTACACCGCCGACTACCTGTGGCCGGAACGCAAGGACGGCAAGGACGTCGACGCCATGTACCGCGACACCGTCGCGAAATACCATGACGATCCGAAGTTCTGGGAGATCGCGCTGCAGAACCCGGGCAAGGGCAGCGAATTCACCTCGGTGTACTACCGCGGGCCGCTGTTCCTGCACGCCTTGCGCCGCACCATGGGGGACGACGCCTACTTCCCGGCGGTGCGCGATTTCGTGATGGGGCACAAGTACGGGAACGCCTCGATGCCGGAGTTCCGCCAGTTCATGCAGACCCGCACCCCGCACGATCTGACGGGTTTCTTCGCCGCCTGGCTGGACCGGACCGACCGGCCCGCCGACGAATTCCTCTACCCGGGCTCGCTGCGCTCCTGACCCGTGGGGTCAGTAGCGTGACCGTCAGGCCGGGAGCGGGCGGGTGCGGTCCGACAGCACCAGGGCGGCCATCGCGCCGAGCACGGTCCCGGTGACCAACCGCTGGGCGCGCAGCCAGAGCGGCCGTCGCGCCAGGAATGTCGCGATCGCTCCCGCACTGAGCACGATGAGCCCGTTCATGACGACGGCGATGCTGGTCTGCACGCCACCCAGGATCAGGCTCTGCAACCAGACCCGGCCGTGCGCGGGCACCACGAACTGCGGAATCAGTGCCATGTACAGCACGGCGATCTTCGGATTCAGCAGGTTGGTGACCAGCCCCATGGTGAACAGCCGCCGCGTCGAATCCGGGGCCAGTTCGATCGGGGCGAACGGCGAAACGCCGCCCGGCCGCAAGATCTTCCACGCCAGATAGAGCAGATAGCCCGCCCCCGCCACCTTCATCGCCAGATACAGCGCGGGCACCATCGCGAAGACCGCGGTGATCCCGACGGCGGCCGCCACCATGTACGTCCCGAATCCCACCGCCACGCCCGCCAGCGACACCAGCCCGGCCCGCCGCCCCTGGGAGATGGTCCGCGACACCAGGTACATCATGTTCGGCCCCGGCGTCAGCACCAGCCCCAATTCCGCCGCCGCCACGCCCAGTACCGCAGTCGTTTCAATCACGCGTCCAATTTTCGGCCGCGCCTTCGGATTTTGTCGCGGGCCACTTTCCGCCGACTGGACCGCCCGGCGAGGGCCGCGGGGTGAGGTGAGGCGTCAATCGACCAGGGTGAGCACTGCCTTGCCGTGCAGGGTGCGGGATTCGATGGCTTCGAAGGCCTTCGGGGTTTCGGTCCAATTCAGGGTGAGGCCGATATCGGGGGTGAGCCGGCCGCCGGCGACCAGGTTGGCGAGGATGGCCAGGTCCTCGCCGAGGGTGTCCTCGGGAACCGGGCTGATGAAGCCGACGATGTGGGCGTTCCAGCCCTGGGCATAGAAGTCGGCGAGGCGGAGTTCGGCTGCGCCGCCGAGGTTTCCGTACCAGGCGAGATGGCCGCCGGGGGCGAGGCGGCGTACGGCCTGGGCGGTCAGGTCGCCGCCGATACCGTCCAGGACCAGGTGGAAGGGGCCGAGTTCGGGGTCCTCCAGGGAGGTGACCGCGTGGTGGGCGCCCAGCGCGAGCGCGTCAGGGATGCGGTCCGGGCGGCTGACCAGGGCGGTCACGGTGGCGCCGGCCGCCACGGCCAACTGGACCGCGAATTGGCCGACACCACCGGTGGCCCCGGTGATCAGGACCTGGCGGCCGAGCAGCGCCCCGCCGACCCGGACGGCCCGTAGCGCGGTGATGCCCGCGATCGGCAGCGCGGCGGCCTGCTCGAAGCTCACCGAATCCGGCAGTACCGCAAGGCGTTTCACCGGCACCGGGATGCGCTCGGCCCAACCCTCCCAGTCCAGGTAGCAAACCACGCGCGCACCGACCGCGGGCCCGGACCCGTCGGCGGCCGCCGCGACCACCACCCCGGCCACATCCTGTCCCGGCCGCCAGCCGTCGGGTCGCCGCCGAATCAGATTGAGTTCGTCGTGGTTGATGGCGAAGGCGCGGACCTCGACGATGACCTCGTCCGGCCGCGGCTGCGGCTCGGGCAGTTCCGCGTCGAGGCGCAGCCCGGCGGGGCCAGCGGGATCGGTGATGTAGCCGAGCATGGTGCGTCCGTTCGTCTCTCGTGGTGCGACAACGGCTCACAACCGTACGGCCTGCCCGATCATTCCGCAGCGCGGAGCATCCGGCAGGCAACCCTCAGCCGAGTGCCTCCGCCGCATGCCCGGCGCGCAGGCGGCGGACACCCTCGGCAATGGTCTCCTCCTTCTTGCAGAATGTGAAGCGCACCAGGTGATTCCACGCGGCCTTGTCATCGGCGAACACGCTGACCGGAACTGCCGCCACCCCGAGACGTGCGGGGAGTTCACGGCAGAAGTCGTAGGCGTCGCTCGCGCCCAGCGGGGTGATATCGGCGCACACGAAATAGGTGCCGTCACTGCGCTTCACGCCGAACCCGGCCTCGGCCAGCGCGGCCGAGAGCCGAAGTCGCTTCTCCGCCAGGGTGTCCCGCAGTGCCGCCACCCACTGCTGCTCATTGGTCAGCGCGTGGGCGATGGCGGGCTGGAAGGGGCCGCCGCCGACGAAGGTGAGGAACTGCTTGGCCGCCAGCACCGCATCCAGCAGCGGCGCGGGCGCGCACGCCCAGCCGATCTTCCAGCCGGTGACGCTGAACGTCTTTGCCGCACTGGAGATCACGACGGTGCGCTCGAACATGCCGGGCAGCGTGGACAGGCTGATGTGCTCGTGCCCGTCGAAGGCGAGATGCTCGTACGCCTCGTCGGACAGGACGTACAGGTCGTGTTCGATGGCGATCTCGGCGATGGCGGTGAGGTCGGCGCGCGAGAGCACGGTGCCGGTCGGATTGTGCGGTGAATTCAGCAGCAGCAGACGGGTTTTCGGAGTGATCGCGGCACGCAGGCTGTCCAGGTCGAGGGCGAACCCGTCACCGTCGGCCACCAGCCGCGCCGTGCGCCGTTGCGCCCCCGCCAGCGCGATGGCGGCCGCGTAGGAGTCGTAATAGGGCTCGATGAGCACCACGTCGTCCCCGGGCTCGACGAGTCCCAGGATGGTGGCCGCGATGGCCTCGGTGGCCCCGACGGTCACCAGCACCTGGCTGTCCGGGTCGTAGTGGGTGCCGTAGCGCTTGGCGCGGTCCGCGGCGATGGCCTGCCGCAGCGCGGGCACACCCCGGCCGGGTGGGTACTGATTGAACCCGTCGGCGATCGCCTGCCGCGCCACCTCGAGCATGCCCGCGGGACCGTCGCTGTCGGGGAATCCCTGCCCCAGGTTGACCGCACCGTGGCGGACGGCCAGTTCGGTCATCTCGGCGAAGATCGTCGAGGCGAACGGCTGCAGGCGGGCGACGGTCGGAATGCGGGACGGCATGACCGGAGGATAGTGAATCGGGCAGCCCGGGTCTCGAACGGGCACAGCTGTGACCCCTCCAGGACCTCGTGACGGGTTCGATTCCTGGCGATTCTTATTCGACGAGCGCGACCGAGGCGATCCGGTGCAGCGTGAAATGCCGGACCGCACCCGTCACCGGGTCCAACGCATCGAGTTGCCCGCCACCCACTTTGAGCGGCTCCACGACACGCTGAGTGGCCACACCCGACGCGTCCACATAACCGATGTGGACCGGTCGCCGGGTGCGGGCGGCGAGTTGCAGCAGATTCAGGGTGGCGACGGTGCTGGTGCGGGAGCCGTCCGACCGAACCGCCTGCCCGGGGCGGGCATTGGCGGCCCGCTCGCTCGCGCGCAGTTCGGCCACCAGCGATTGCAGCTGCTCGGTGCTCGGCGGGTTGGGCCGCCAGGCCGAGCGCTGCTGCGGGCGGGCGGGCAGCCGGGCACCGCGCGGCCGCAGGTCCACGATGGCTCCGGCGGAATCCTCGCCCGCCGGGCTGAACCCGGCCGCGCGCAGGCGTTCCAGCACTTCGCCCAGGGACGCCTGCGAGATGGCGACGGTCGGCGCGACCGCGCGCAGCGCCAGTTCCCCGGCCACCGGTGCGGCCAGCACCTCGGCCAGCAGCGCCGGATCCTCGCTGCGCACGAAACTCTGCGCCATGCCCGCGCGCAGGCGGCCGTGGCGGCGGGCCACATCGTCGATGAGATACGACAGCGACTGCGGGACCGGGGTGCGGGAATGGGTGAGGAACAGGTTGTGCAGTTCGGCGGCGGTGGCTCCGGCGTCCAGGGCGCGGCGCACCGACAGCTCGCTGACCCGGTACACCGTTGCCGCACCGGCCGATTCGATATCGGTGACCAGTTCGATGCGATCCCGCAGCTCGGGGACGAGCGGGCCGGGCGCGATCACGGTCAGATCCGCCTGCACCAGGACGTGATCCACGGGTTCCGGCAGCGCGATCGCCATCTCGGACTCGGCGTCCTCCGGACTGCCGTGCAGCAGTGCGCGGCCCGCCGAGGTGATCGCGCCGCGCGCGACCACACCCAGCGTTTCGGCTTCCGCCAGCGTGCTTTCCACCGCTTCGAGCCGGTAGTGCCGCCGTCGCCGCGGCTGCCGCCAGGCCAGCACCCGGCCCAGGTCGGCCGCGACTGGAACACTGGTGCCGGGCGGGAATTCGGCGAGCAGTTCGAGCAGGGCGCGCCGATCGCGGACGGCGTGCACGGTGCGCAGTTCCGCCGAGAGCGCGGCCAGGGGTTTGTCATTGGCGTCGCGCAGGCCGATCATCCACGGGAAGCGGTCCAGCTCCAGCCACGCCTGCGCGAGCACCACCCAGCGGCGCGGCGGCACCACGGCCAGCCAGGCGTCGGAGGTGGTGGTGGGGGTCCAGAAGTCGTCGGTGCCGTCGCCCTCGGGGGCGGGTTCGGGGGTGCCCTTGTCGAGCAGTCGGGCCGCGACCAGGATTTCGGCCAGCAGGCCCAGCCGGTTCTCGTCGATACCGGTCTGTTTGGCGACGCGGCGCAGTTCCCGCACCCCGAGGCCGCCCGACCGCAGCACCGGGGCGGGCGCCCGGCCCAGCACCTCGAGCACGGAGGCGCTGTGCCGCAACAGTTCTCCCACCTCGCCCGCGGCCGCGGCATTGACATCGGCGGGGGCGAACTTGGTGGTGTCCGGGCGCGGCGGGGTGAGCGCGTGCGGATCGGTGACCGGCTCGTTGCGCAGCGACTGGCCCACCGCCACCGGTATTTCGACGGTCTCCTCGTCGATCCAGTTCAGTAATCGCCGCGCCAGCAGCCGCTGCACGGGCCGGTCCTCGGCGGTGCCGGGCGCGGCATCGCGGGTGCGGCCGCGCGGGCCGGTGGTGGCCAGCTTCTCCAGCAGTGCCCGTTCCTGCGGCGTGGATTCGGCCAGCGCGGCGACGATTTCGGGTTCGGTGAGCGCGTCCGGCAGTTCGGTGGTGCTGCCCAGCGGCCAGGGCAGCGCCTCCTGCGCGGCGGGGCTCAGTCGCAGGCCGGTGTCCGGGCCCCAGACCAGGGCGCGGGTGCGCAGTTTCAGGAGCGCGGCATTGACGGTCGCCGCGGGAACGCGATTCGACAGCAGTTTCCGCAGTGTCTTGGCGGGCAGCGGCGCGCCGTGGCGGCCGTCCGCGGCGCCCTGCACCACCAGGGTTTCGATGATCGCGAGATCGAGGGTGTCGAGCTCGTCCCCCGCGCGCAGCACCGAGGCGCGCTGTTCGGTGCGCGCGGCCAGCACCGCCATCGAGGCGGGCAGTGGGACGGCCAGATCGGGCCGCAGCTCCAGCAGCGTGACGAGATCCTCGTCGGTGCGCTTGGAAAGCCATTCGGCCAGTGTCGGATCGGTGCGCGCGGCCGTCGACTCGGCTTTGGTTTCGGTCACTTCACCCGATCCATGACAACGGGGGCACAGAGTGGTGCGACCGCCGCGGAGACCAGGCGGGCCGGATGGCCCGGAGTCGATGGCGCGGCGGCCGCCCGGAAACGAGCGCCGTTAACCGCATGGTTGTCGGTCGTGCGTCGGATCAGCGGTTGACGACGGTGTGCGGGTGCACGTAGGGCAGCTGATCGACCGGAAGCGGAAACTCGGTGTCCTCGCCGTACGGGGACAGACCGCCGGAGCGGCTCGACGAGAGCTCGGTGACCGCGTGATCGCCATTGGCCATCTCCGGCCAGCCATTGTCGACATAGGGCTTGTTCGATTTGTTCACCACGCCGCTCATTCTGGCATGCCCCCTACAAGACCGCCCGCTCCGGCACCCGGAAGTTTGCCCCCGGCACGGCGTTCCACCAGCTACCCCGAAATCACGAATGCCCCACGTCGGCGTTGACGCGGGGCATTCATGGGGAGGGAACGTGGGGTTGCCTACTGGGGGAGCAGGCCCTTGTTCGCCTCGAAGAAGTTCACGATGGCCGGATCGAGGTTGTTGTTGGCCTTGGTGGCGTTGAGGAAGTCCAGGGCGGGCTGGGGGATGTTGATGCCCTGGGACTGCGCGACCGCGATGGCGCGGTCCACGGCCTGGAAGACTTCCTGGTTGCCGTTGGCGCCGCCGCCGGGGCCGGCCTGCTGCTGCGGGGCCCACTGCGGGGTCTCGGAGGCGGCGGGCGCGGGGGCGCTGCGCGGGGTGGAGCCGCTGGTGAGGCCGAGGCTCGAGGAGCAGGAGGGCCAGGCGCCCCAACCCTGCGTGGCGAGCACCTTCTCGGCGACCGCGATCTGCTGCTCACGGCTGGCCTGGTTGGCGGTGGGGGCGTATTCGCCGCCGCCGGCCGCGTTCCAGGTGCCGGGCGAGAACTGCAGCCCGCCCTGGAAACCGTTGCCGGTGTTGATACCCCAGTTGCCGCCGGCTTCGCACTGTGCGAGGCGATCCCAGTCGGAGTCGGGTGCCGCGCTGGCGTTACCTGCCATGGCCACTCCGGCGCCGCCGAGGGCGATGCCCGTCAGGGCAACCTTGGCGACGGTGCGGCCGGTGTTGGTCGGCTTGCGATGGCGTCCACTCATTTTCGGGTCTTTCCTCTCGTACGCGCCTTCGAGGATGACTACCGGGGTCGAACTGAGAGGTCGTCCGGCCCGGCGCACGGGATGTGCGCTGTCCTCGTCTTCGCCCCTGATTCCAGTTGGGGGTCCGTACCCGCGGGGCGAAGTTCGGTGCGGCGGGCCGGTGGCGCCGGGCTGACCCGGCTGGTGGAGAACATTACGGCGACCGCCGCGAAAAGTCTCCATTTGGTAACCGTCGTGTCTGTCCGGGTCGCTAACCGGCGCAAGGGGTTCCGGATGGCTTCTGTGCAGGTGGTCACGGCGAGTCTCGGCCGATAGGGGTCTGTCACCGCTCTGTGACCTTCTCGTTATGTGACGAAGATCACAGGCATGCTCGGGTAACGAACTGGGCAATCCCGGTGTCGTCCGGTCGCTGCCGGGCGGGGTCGTCGCTAGCGCGACCGCCGACCGGACAGCAGCGCGAAGACGATCGCGAGCAGGAACCCGAGCGGCGCGCACATGGCGAGCAGGTACAGCCACAGCCCCGGCTTCGAATCGGTCAGCCCGGCGACGCCGAAGATTGCGACAACAGCCAGCAATCCAATCGTGAACAGGCCCAAGGCGATATAGAGCAGCCAGCCCGCCGAACCGCGCGGCGACTGCTTGGAAGAGGTGTCGGACACCTCCAGACCGTAAAACTGATGTGCTCGGGCTATCCACACCGGGGTAGACTCGAGGACTATCGCGTCCTGCATAGCTGTGTGGGGCGCGTTCTTTTCGCAAACGGAAAGGTTGCGGGTGCGCACACCCGTGGCCACGACTTGTGCCCGGCGCGCCCGGGCTTGAATGACGAACGGGTGAGCGCAGTGCCGACCGGCAAGGTGAAGTGGTACGACGTCGAAAAGGGCTTCGGCTTCCTTTCCCAGGATGAGGGTGAGGACGTCTATGTTCGATCGTCGGCGCTGCCCGATGGTGTCGAGGCGCTCAAGCCGGGACAACGAGTGGAATTCGGAATGGCCGCGGGTCGCCGTGGCCCGCAGGCGCTTTCGCTGAAGCTCCTGGAGACCCCGCCCTCCCTGCGCGACGAGCGTGGCGAGCGCGGCGGCCGGGGTGAGCGCGGTGACCGCCGCGGCGGGCGCAACGACGCCCCCCTCAACCGCAAGGAACCCGAGGAGCTGCACGGGCTCATCGAGGACATGATCACGCTGCTGGAAACCAAGGTCCAGCCGGATCTGCGGCGCGGAAAGTACCCGGACCGCAAGATGTCCCAGCGCATCGCCGAAGTGGTGCGCGGCGTGGCACGGGAACTCGACCACTAGCGTCGACGACGACTACGAAAAAGGCCCCCGGTGAACAACTTTCACCGGGGGCCTTTTTCCGTTCGCGGAGAGGCGATTCACGCCGCCGTACGGATCGACCAGATGGCGTGCGGCACGTAGCCTTCCTGGCCGTTCTCGTCGCGGGCGGGCACCGGGAGCTGCAATTCGATACCGGCCAGCCGCAGGCGCGGGTCGGCGGGGGTCTCGATGGTGATGGCGCGGCAGTCCTTCAGCGACTCCGTGGGATTCGCCGGTTCGGCCGCCAGCGGGCTGGGCACCTGGCAGGACTTCTCGACCTGGTCGCGGTACCAGATGGTGCTCTGCGCGGCCTGGCCGTTGGGCAGCGCGTACACGATCGCCATTCGCCATGGCGCATCGACGATTTCATTGGGCAGCGACAGCTGCAGCGGGGAGCCCGGCGGCACGTTCAGATCCGAGATGGCCTGGCTGTTGTCGCAGTTGTCGAACTTCAGCTGGTTGTTCTCCGAGCGCACCGTGCAATACATGAACGGCCGCACCGTGACCGACTTGCCGTGCGCGTAGGCGGTGACGGCGGGCTCGGGCTTGTCGGCATGGCGTACGGCGATCGTGACCACGGCGGCCACGGCCGCCACGAAAACCAGCAGTGCCGCTCCTACCAGGGCGACGATCGTGCGGGTTCGGGTTTGGCTCACCGGGATGTCCTGTCCGTCATGTGGTGGGTTCGCCCGCGCCGTGCGTGGCGGGGATCTCCTGCTTGGCGTGCTGCGGTCGGTTACCGCCCAAACCGGGCAGTAGCGAATGCCCACGGTAGCTGACCACGGTTTGGATCAAACCGAGCGCCATGACACACGAGACGGCCGTGAAACCGATCCACCAGGTGGGTGTGATCAGGACGCCCATCGAACCGCCGATCACCCAGGCCAGCTGCAGCACGGTCTCCGAGCGGCCGAAGCCGGACGCGATGGATTCCGGGGGCAGGTCGTCCTGGATGGAGGCGTCCAGCGAAACCTTGGCCAGCGCACTCGCGCACGCCGCGACCATGGTCGCGAGGGCTGCGCCCAGCAGGTTGCCCATCAGCGCCGCCACGATCGCGGCCGCCACACAGGCGATGGTGCAGCTCAACACGATCAGTTGCGGGCGGCCGAGTTTCATCCGCGCGCCGGTGGCATTGCCGGTGAAGTTGCCGATGGTGGCGGCCGCGCCGATCACGCCCAGCATGGCGATCTGCTGCACCGGCCGGTGCTCGGTGGCCTTGGCCACGAACGCCCCGTAGAAGGTGAGGAAGCCGGTCAGCACGCGCACCGTGCCATTGCCCCACAGCCCCGTCACCACCGAACGGCCCAGGGGCTGACGGCGTTTGCTCGGCTGCACCTGGTCGGCCTTGCTCGGGTCGAGGACCTCGGTGCGGGCATCGTTGCCGTGATAGCCGATGGTGGCGGGGACTTCGCCCTCGGTGACCTCGACCCAGGACGGGATGCGCAGGCTCAGCAACGCGCCCGCGGCCGCGAGCGCGGCGGCGAACAGCAGCGCGCCGGTGGAGCCGGTCAGCTTGGCGGTCAGGGCGGCCACGCCGCCCGCGCCCAGGGTGCCGCCGACCAGACCGAACACGGTGAGCCGGGAATTGGTGCGCACCAAGTCCATTCCCGGTGGCAGCACGCGAGGCGTGACCGCGGATTTCAGCACCGAGAACGACTTGCTGAGGATCATCATGCACAGGGCCAGCGGGTACAGCGCCCAGTTGTCGATATTGAAGATCAGCAGCATGGCGATGAACACCCGCAGCCCGAACGACCCGGCCAGCGCCACCCGGCGACCGCGTTGCAGCCGGTCCAGCATCGGGCCGATCACCGGTGCGATCACCGCGAACGGCGCGATGGTGATCAGGAGATAGAGCGCCACTTTGGTTTTGGATTCGGCCGTGGCGCTGGCGAAGAACAGCGTGTTGGCCAGGGCCACCGCGATCGCCGCGTCGGTCGCGAAGTTGGCCATGGTGGCGTAGATCAGCGCGGTGAGACCCGACTCCTCCGCGCCGTCGGCCTTGGCCGCGCGCTGGAAGGTCGCGAAACCGCTCTGCGTCAACTCGATACTGCGGCGCGCGGCGACCCGGGTGACGGTCAGCTTGCGCGGCGGTTTGTTCAGGCCGGCGCTGTCGTGGGGGTCCGCGCCGGGCTCGGCCGAATGCGCTCGAGGATGAGCCCCTTCCGCGTATCGCGGATCGGTGTAGCTGTCCCGATCGTGGTCGGGCCGGGTCGGATACTCCCCGCGACGGACGGTCGGCGCGGAGTCCGGCTCGTAACGCCCGGATCGGGTCGTGGCGTCCGGGTCGTACCGCTGGGGGCCCGGCGCGCGCGAGGGTTGTGAGTCGGGTCGGCCCGTCTCATGACGGCTCGGCGGCTCGTTGTGGTGCCCGTGCTTGGGGTCGGGGGTGTGTCCGGAATCCGGGTCGTAGCGCACCCGCCGGGTGGAGCCGAAGTCGTTCGGCTGCTGCCAGGTTGCCGATTCGCTCGCGGCACCCGAGGGGGAGTGCGTCTCGTACGGCTGCGTCGGCGGCTCGCCACGGTGGGCGGACTCGGCCTTGCTCTGGCGGCGGCGTGCCCAGCGCGAGGTGCGCCCGGCCGACTCGTCACCCTGGTCGCGCGCGGATTCGCCACCGCCGCGCCGGGATTCGTTACCGCCGCGCGCGGGTTCGGAGCCGCTACGTGCGGATTCGCCGCTGCCGCGCCCGGATTTGCCGGTGCCGTGCGGTGGTTCGCCGTGCGCTCCCGGCTGCGGAGCTGGCGTGCGGCGGGTGAGGAATTCCGGCACCTCGGGCTCGTCGGAGGCAGGGCCGGGTCGCCGGCCGGCGCGGTTCGCGGGCGGATAGCGGTCGTACCCCGGGTGCCTGTCGATCATGGGAGAGTCCTCGTCGCCCCAGCGACCAGGGTCGGCACCGGGGTCACGGGGAGGAGTCACGCACCCAATTCTTGCAGTGCTGCGGGTCGGCGGCTGCACTACCGCCGGTGTGGGCCGCCACAACTTCCGTTCGGAACCGGTATCCGGGCCGGTCGGACCCCGGGTGCGCGCAGGTCAGGCCGGAACGAAACGGACTTCGTAGGAGGTCGGCCATTTTTTGCCGGTGAGCAGAAAGTGATCGGTGCCGGGGATGTCGGCGATGCCGTTGAGGACATCGGTGTCGGGGGTGCGGGCGCTGGCGGGGAGCAGCCCGGAGCCATCGATCTTCGCCAGCACCTCGCCGGTGTCGGGGTTGATGCGCAGGATGGTGTTCGAGGGCCAGGCATTGGCGTAGACGGAACCGTCCGGTGCGCAATCGAGTTCGTTGAGTTTCGCGTCCTGGTGGCTGGTGAGCGCGGTCGTGCCGGTGATCGCGAAGGTCTGCGGATCCCGGAAGGTGAGCGTCGCACTGCCGTTGCTCATGACCACGCGATGGTCGCGGGCGCACAGTCCCCAGCCCTCGCCGTCGAAGCGGGTGCGGCGGATCTCGGTGAGCGTGGCCGGGTCTCGCGCGATGGCGATGCCGTCCTGGTAGGTGAGCTGCCAGAGCAGGTCGCCGACCCGGGTGATGCCCTCGCCGAACAGGGGCGCGGGCAGCTCGGCGCGGGCGAGCTCGGTCCCGGTGGCGAGATCGGTGGCCTGGATCCAGGAGTGTCCGGACAGTCCGGTGCTCTCGTACAAGACCGAGCCGTCTATTTCTAAGCCCTCGGTGAACGCGCCCGGATCGTGCGGCCTTGTGGCGACGACTTCCACGCGCAGCTTCGGCGTGTTGTCGCTGCTGGTGCAGGCCGTCACGGCCGCGGCCAGTGCCAGGGCAGCGGCCAGGATGATCGTGGCGGCCGCTACCGGTGCACGGTGTTTGCGCTCCATACGGCAAAATGTAGGACGTGAGCGCGGTTGGAGTTTCGGAGTCCGGTGTGCGGCCGATCCTGGCGGAGGCGGTCGAGCTGGCCCGCCGTGCGCTCCTGGATCTGGAGCCGATCGGGGTGGGCGCGCATCTGGGCGTGACCGCCGAGGACGAATCCTCGGCGACCCACCACTTCAAGGCCACCCTGCCCGGCTATCACGGCTGGCAGTGGGCGGTCGTGGTGGCGGCTCCGCCGGAGGCCACGGTCGCCACGGTGAGCGAGTCGGCGCTGCTGCCTGGCCCGGACGCGCTCGTCGCCCCCGATTTCATTCCGTGGGAGCAGCGCATCCGCCCCGGCGATCTTGCGCCCGGCGATCTGCTGGCCCCGCCGCTCGGCGATCCGCGGCTGGTGCCCGGCTATCTGGCCAGCGGCGACCCGGTCGTCGACGAGGTCGCGCTCGAGCTGGGTCTCGGCCGCTCCCAAGTCCTTTCCCGCGAGGGCCGCGAGGACGCCGGTGAGCGCTGGTTCTCCGAATACGGCCCCGATACCGACATGGCCCGCGCCGCACCGTCCACGTGCGGCCTGTGCGGCTTCTACGTGCCGTTGGCGGGTGCCCTGCGCGCCGCCTTCGGCGTCTGCGCGAACGCCATGGGCGCGGACGGTCGCGTCGTGCACATCGCCTACGGCTGTGGCGCGCACTCGGACGTGGAGCTGCCCAGCGGCAATGGCTCGCCGCTGTACGAGGCCTACGACGATGCCGCCGTGGACCTGATTCCGATCGCCGAGCTCCGCCCGGAAATCGTCACGCCCGCTCCGGAATCCGTTGCTGCGGATGAATCCGGCGCGGAGTCCGCCGATGTCGTCGTGGACACCGCCGCCGAGATCGCGGGCGAGGTTGCCGAGGTCGCGCCGGTGGTTGCGCCCGAGACGTCGGTGGACGACGGGGTCGCCGCGCTGTTCGAGGTGCCGGATCCGGATTCGGTGTACGACGATGCCTGGGCCGTGACGGCTGTGCGGGTGGAGCCCGAGTCGGGGGCTTCGGAGGCGCGCTGACGCCCCGCGGCGGTAATCTGCCGCGGCGTCCGTGCATTCGCGCGGGCGCTCGGTGGAAATCACGGCCCGCCGCCGTGTATCCGGCGGATCTGTGTCGGAATTCTGTGAAATGACCGGATGCTTGGCTTTGGTGTGCCTGAAAACCGTTCGGGGTGCCATGAAACCGTTGTGCGGGAAGGGGTGTAGGGCGTGATCGCGACCGATCTGGGGGATCCGTTCGGGACCGAGGCGTTGCGGGCCGGGGTGGTGGCCGCCTGGCGCGGATCGCCCACCCGCCTGCGGGAGGACGCCGCGACCGAGGCCGATCTGGTGCGGTCGGGCTACCGTGACCGCCTGCTGACCGAGCTGGCGCAGAACGCCGCCGACGCCGCCCTGAAGGCCGAGGTGCCGGGCCGGGTCGCGGTGTGGCTGGACGGCCGGACCCTGCATGTCGCGAACACCGGTGCACCGCTGGATGTTTCGGGTGTGCATGCGCTGACGGCGCTGCGTGCGTCCGGCAAGACGCTGGACCCGTCCGAGGGTGCGACCGTCGGCAAATTCGGTGTCGGCTTCACCGCGGTGCTGACCGTCTCCGAGGAGGTGGAAGTGCGCTCGACCGCCGGGTCGGTGCGTTTCTCCCGGGCCGAGACCTGGGCGCTGCTGGGTGTGCAGGGCATCGAGATCCCCGAGACGCCGGACGGTTTCGAACCGCCCGCGCTGCGCCTGGCCTGGTCGCTGGCCGAACGGCCCGCGGCCGGTTTCGACACCGAGATCGTGCTGCGGCTGCACGAGCACGTGGACACCGTCGCCCTGCTCGCCGAGATGCGCTCCGAGGCGGCCGAGCTGCTGCTGGAACTTCCTGTGCTGCAGAGCATCAGCATCGGTGACGACGAGATCTCCAGCGCCACAACCGAACTCGACCACGGCTTGACCGAACTGCGGATCACCGACTCGAATTCCGGTGAGCGCGTGTGGTGGCAGTTCCGCACCGAGCGGGCCCGTTGGCTGCTCCCGGTGCGCGACGGCCGTCCCGTCGCCACCCACCCGGACGTGCTGCGCGCCCCCACCCGCTCCGACGAGGAGCTGTCCGTCCCCGCCCTGCTCATCGCCGACATCTCGATGCAGCCGGACCGCCGCCGTCTGCTTCCCGGCGCGCGCCTGACCGAACTGGCCACCGGCTACGCCGATTTCGCCCGTGCCCTGCCGCCCCGCGACCGCCTGGTCCTGGTCCCGCTCCCCGGCTTCGCCCGCAGCGAGGCCGACAGCGCCCTGCGTGAGGCGCTGATCGCCGAGCTTCGCGACAACGAATGGCTCCCGGTGCTGGTCGGCCAGCCGGAAGCCGCCCCCGAAACCGTTGTCGCCCCGCTCGATTTCGACGCCGAGTTCGGATACGTCGACGCGAGCCACGCTGCGGCTGCTGACGTCGATGCGGCCGTCGCGTCCCCGGACGAGGCGGCGGCCGAAGGGCTTGCCGATCCGGCCTCGAGCGGCCCCGGGAAGGTTCCCGGCCCGGCCGGGGCCGCCGCCAAGCCCCGCTCCGCCCGGGTCGAACAGGACACCCTGCCGCTGTGGGATCTGCCGGAACAGGACGAATTGCCGTTCGGTGCAGTGGAACCCCACGACGCCATCGGGCCGCACGATGTGGTCGCGGGCTTCGCGGGAGGCGAATTCGGTGCGGCCGCCGAGTCCGATCGGGAGGCCGAGCGGCACCAACTCGGTGAGATCGGCGGACCGGACGCGGGGCTGGGGATTACCGGCGAATCTGGGCTGGGGATGGCTGTGGATGAATCGCCGCTGCCCGAATTCGACGCCGTGGTCACGCATCCGAGCGAGGCCCGGCTGGATCCGCGGGGCGCGGTGGCCTCGCCGCGGCGAGCTTCCGTATTCACCGGTGCGACCGTGGAATTGGCGGAGCTGCTGGCGGATATGGTGGGGCCGCTGGTGATTCCGGAGTTGTCCGGGCGGATGTACTCCGACGCGCTGGCGGTTCTGGATGTGCATCGCATCGGGCTGGCGCGGATCGCGGAGCTGTCGAGCAGCCTGGAACGGGAACCGCAGTGGTGGTATTCGTTCTACGACGGGCTGGATGCGTTCGCGACCGACCCGCTGTCGGTGGAGGAGTTGGGCGCGCTGGCCGTGCCGCTGACCGACGGCCGCCTGGTCACCGGTCCGCGCACGGTGGTGCTGGACGACCGGCTGGAGTCGGCCGTGCCGGTGCACTGGGCGCGGCTGGTGCATCCGGAGGCCGCGCACGAGCTGCTGGGGCGGCTGGGCGCCCGGCCCGCGACGCCGGAGGATCTGCTCAACGATCCCGGCCTGCAGGCGGCGCTGGAGGACGACCCGAGCGACCCCGACACGGTGGACGCGGTGCTGGGTCTGGCCGCGCACAGCCTGGCCGCCCCCGGGACCCTGCCGTCTTGGCTGGGACTGCTCGAATTGCCCGATGTCGCAGGCGAATCGACGCCCGCCGACGAGCTGCTGCTGCCCGGCGCGCCCCTGGATCGGGTGCTGGTGGAGGATTCGCCGTTCACCACCGTCGACGCCGACGTGCTCGAGCGCTACGGCCCGGAAGCCTTGCGCGCCATCGGTGTCGGCTGGGGTTTCACCCTGGTCACCGAATCGGATCCGACCGGCCCGGACCATCACCTCGACGACGAGGAAACCTGGTGGGACGGCCTGACCGACGATCCGGCCGAACTGATCGCCGTGCGCGACCTGGATCTGGTGGACGACGGGGAATGGCCGGAAGCCTTGCGGCTGTTGCTGACCGACCCCGCCACCCGCCCGCTGCTGGCCGACCGCGACGGCTACACCGCGTGGTGGCTGCGCCAGCACGCCCACATCGACGGCATTCCGCTGGGCCTGATGCGGCATCCGGACGACACCTTGTTCGCGGGTCTGCTCCCGCAGCTGCCGGGCTTCGAGGCGAACGATCTCGCGGTGCTGCGCGGCGTGCTCGCCGATCCGGAGGTGCTCACCACCGCCCTCGCCGAGGAACTCCTCGACGCGCTCGCAGATCCGGCCAGATTGCCTGTGCCCGAGTCGATTTCGCAGACCTACGCACTGTTGGCGGAGGCCCTGGAATCCGGCCGCCTGGACGCCGGTGAACTGGTGTTGCCGGGGCAGGTGCGCGCCCTGTCCGGCGAGGTGATCCCCGCCGCCGACGCCCTGGTGCTGGACCGCCCGTGGCTGGGCCCGGCGCTGCCGGTGGACCGGCTGGTGGTCGGTGACCTCGCGACCGCGAATTCCCTTGCGGCACTGCTGAATCTGCCGCTGGCCTCGGAGGCCGTCACGGCCGAGGTGGCGAGCAGCGGCCGCCGGACCACCTGGGCGGCCGAACCGCTGGGCGTGCTACTGCGCACGCAGTTCGATTTCACCACGCCGTCGGGCGAATTGGAGGTGCACGACGAGTTGCGCGTCCGGTTGACGGGCGCCTACGAGGCAACCGTCGCGGTTGCCTGGTGGCGAGAGGGCGAAGTCACCCACGTGCAGGCGCAGCCGCAGAACTTCTCGCGTCGCTGACCGCTCGTCATCCCGGCATGCTTTTGGCCGGGATCCACACTGCGGTAGTGGATTCCGGCCAAGGGCACGCCGGAATGACCGGGTGGGGCTGAAATAGGACCGGCGCGGGCATTCCGATGGCCCGCGCCGGAGGGGAATGGGGCCCGGGTCAGGCCGAGTGGGCTGCCACGGTGGTGGCGAGGATGTCCAATTGCTCACGGACGGCGGCGCTGTCGTTGTCCACCAGCCACCGCAGCACGATGCCGTCGATGGTGTTGAGGATGAATCTGGACAGGGTGCCGACCGGAACGGTCCACTGGGTGCCGGTGGCTTCGCGCGCGTGCTCGCAGACATCGGCGACGGTGGAGTCGTTGAAGGTGTATTGCTCGCGGGCGATGGCGAGTTTCGCCGGGGTGGCTTCGCCTTCGCGCAATGCGTAGGTGGTGGTTTCGTAGGTGAGCAGCTGGCGTTCCGGGGTGGCTTCGATGTTGAGCCACATGAGTTCCAGGCCGGCGCGCACCAATTGTTGAAGAGCTTCTTTTCCGGTTCCGACGTCCTGCCATACCGCTTCGTTGGCGTCGACGGAATCACGCAATTCCATCGAGAGTGCCTTGACCAGCTCGGTCATCAGCTGATCTTTGTTTTCGAAACAGTAATGCACCACACCAAGGGAAACACCGGCTGCCTGGGCAACATCGCGCGTGGTAACTCCTGCCACGCCCTTCTTTTCGGCAAGGCCGATGGCCGCCTCGATAAGGTGGGCCCGTCGTTCTTCGACGCTCAATCGGGAGGACACTCCAGGGAGTTAAGCGTCCGCGACGCGTGCAGTCAATTCGCACGCTCCGCAAGTTCGTTTTCCGCAGTCGGTCTGGACCGGCGGTCTGCCCGGCATTCCCGACATTCGTTACGCCAAGGCGGAGTTTGTAAAGACTCGGCGCGGGCGGTAAACCCGTCAGTCCAAGCCGAGCTGCGCGCCTTTGTCGCCGCGGCGCGCACCCCGGCGCTGAATGGCGAAGATCGTGTAGGCGAGCAGCCCGACCCCCATGCCCATCAGACATACCGGACGCGCGGTCGCCCAGGCGTCATTCGCCCACACCGCGATCGTCGCGATCAGGAAACCGATCGAGCCCACGGCCAACACGGGGCGCGGGTCGGTGAAGCGCGGGGGAATCTCCGGCACAGGCGGCGTGGTCACCCCACCAGACTAGTGGGCCGCACGCGAACAGCCGACTCGCACGCGAACGGTCCCGTATCGTTTGCCTCTGTGACAACGCCTTCCGACATTCGAGCGCTCGCCGGTGAACTTTCGCTGGCGGTGGTGCGCTTGACTCGGCATCTGCGGGGCCGGCGGGCCGATGCCCAGATTTCGCTGACCCAGCTGTCCGCGCTCGCGACGCTGAATCGGGAAGGTGCCATGACCCCGGGCTCGCTCGCGGCCAAGGAGCGGGTGCAGCCCCCGTCGATGACCCGGGTCATCGCGTCGCTGTCGGAATTGGATCTGGTGGAACGCAATCCACACCCCACCGACGGGCGGCAGATCATCGTGTCGCTGTCGGAGGCCGGGCGGGCGCTGATCCAGGACGAGAACCAGGCCCGCGAGGCGTGGATGACCGATCAGCTCTCGAACCTGAGCGTCGACCAGGTGAAGGTGCTCACCGAGGCGGTCGGCATCATGAAGCAGATCGTCGACGAGTCCGAATAGCAGACCCAACTCTCGGGACTCTCAGGGGCTTCCCCTGAAACCCCTTTCACCCGAAACGGCGGTCGCTGTCTACGATTTCGCGTCCCAAGGGGAACAGGGAAACCGGGATCAGCTTGAGATTGGCCCAGGCGAACGGGATTCCGATGATCGTGATCGCGAGCGCGATACTCGTCATCAGGTGACCCAGGGCCAGCCACCAGCCCGCCACGATGATCCAGATGATATTGCCGAGCATGGAGCCCACGCCCGCGCTCGGCTTCTCCACCGCTTCGCGGCCGAACGGCCACAGCACGAAGTTGGCGATCCGGAACGACGCGATGCCCCACGGAATGGTCACGATCAGCACGCAGCAGATCAGTCCGGCGATCACATAACCGATGGCCATCCAGAAGCCGACGAGCACGAGCCACAGGACGTTGAGTATCAACTGGATGGGTTTCACAATCCCCAGCATGCCAGCGCCCGCCGCTGCTCCACCACCGGGAAAACCCTGACTTCACGCGTCGGGGTCTCGCCCATATCGGGTGAAATGGCAGAATCGTCCGTTTCGTGAAACGGCTCACTGTTAATCTCTCGCTATCTTGACTCGCCCAGCTCTAACTCTGTTTTCCCATGCATGAGAAATCGGGAGCGCATCTTGAGCAAGACAAAGCGACTATCCATCGGCGCGCTGGCGCTGGTCCTGGCGGCGTCCGGCGCACTGGCCGCCTGCAGTAGCGACGACAAATCCTCCGACTCGGGATCGACGACGACCGCGAAGACCGGCGGCACCGATTCCGGTGTACCCTGCAACCCGTACCTCGCGGCGGACAAATACGCCATCACCCACGTCGACTCGGGCCAGTCCGACAGCTGGCCGGATCCGGTGCCGCGCGGTACCTTCCATGTCGACCCGAGCCAGATGCCCCGCGTGCCAACCGGACCGGTCAACATCATCACGCTGGCCTCGACCCAGCCCAACCACTGGTGGATCTCCTCCACCGCGGGCGTCCGCTACGTCGACGCCTCGGACGACGGTTTCAAGCTGGTCGCCTCGGCGGATGCCCCGGGCGTGCAACCGATTCCGCCCGAGGCCCTGGACAAGGTGCTGAACCAGAGCTTCACCGACGTCGGGCAGATCGAGTCCGCCATTCGCGACGACTGGAACGGCGCGACCTGGCAGCGCATCAACAATGGCGTCTACAGCCTGGCTGACAAGGACAATCACGTCTACTTCGTCACCCAGAACTCCGAGATCGTGGAGTTCGGGCTGAAGAACAAGGACAAGCCGGAGGACGGCGTCGAGATCATCAAGCAGTTCGATTTCAAGCCGTACCTGAGTACCGCGACCACCTCCCTGGGCATCCCCGAGAACATCGTCGGTGTCGGCATGACCTACGACGGACATCTGACGGTGCTCACCTCGCGATCCCTGGCCGTGCTCGATCGGGATATGAGCAATCCACCGCAACAGGTCCGCTTCGGTGACGACGAGACCGTCTCGAACTCGATGGCCATCGACGAGTACAACGGCATCTACGCGGCGTCGGACCGGGTCATGCGCAAGGTCGTCTGGACCGGATCGAAGCTGTCCACCGACGAGGCCGACGGCGCGTGGTCCTCGCCCTACGACTTCGGACGGCAGCCGCCGGCGGTCAAGTTCGGCACCGGCACCGGCTCCACCCCGACCCTGATGGGCTTCGGCAAGGACAACGACGAACTGGTCGTCATCACCGATGGTTCCGACCACATGCATCTGGTCGCCTTCTGGCGCAACAAGATTCCCGAGGGCTTTCAGCAGAAGCCGGACACCAAGTCCAACCGCATCGCCGATCAGATCGGGGTGACGGCCGGGCTGCCCGATCCGCTGCCGGAGTTCATCCAGAGCGAGCAGTCGGTGGTGGTGAACGGCTACGGCGCGTTCGTGGTCCAGAACATCGGCGGCGGTGGGGAACCGGATCGCCTGGTCGATGTGCTGGCCAACGGCCCGGTCGCCGAGCCGCCGCACGGGATGCAGCGCTTCGAGTGGGACACCGCGGGCCACAAGTGGAACTCGGTATGGACCCGCGGCGACGTCGTCTCCACCTCCATGGTGCCCGCCGTCTCCACCACCTCCGGCCTGGTGTTCGTGAACGGCTACAGCAAGGCCGACGGCTGGGAGGTCACCGGCCTGGACTGGAAGACCGGAGAGACGGTGCACCGCACCATCTTCGGCCAGTCCAACCTCGGCAACGGCGCGTACGCCCTGGTCGAAGCCTTCCCGAACGGTGACCTGCTGTTCAACAGTGTGGGTGGCCCGTTCCGCGCCAAGCTCGCCAAGTAGGCCGAGCTCTCCGGGCAGTAATCAGAAGAACCAGCCGAGCTCCGCGTCCCGATCCGAGGCGAAGGCCTCGTCGAAGGCGCGGAGCTTTGCTGTGTCCTTGGCCTGAATACGGTTGGCGGCGGCGAAGACCCGGGCCTGGTACGCACCGAAGTAGAGGCTGCCCAGGACGTCGATGCCGAGCTCGAGATCCGGGGTGCGATCGGTGCGCTCGCATTCGGCGACACCGTCACGCACCCGCAGCGCGAAACTGCCACCGGCGTTGCGGAACGGATCGTCCACGGACAGCACCACATCCAGATCCCGCTGGTAAGTGCGGGCGGTGAGAGCGGCGGGGACATCCATGATGCGGGCCCACAGCGTGTCGTGGCGGCCGGTTACCCGCACCAGGCGGGGATTGGTCACCAGCCAGGGGAGTGGGTCGTGCTCGGGAAGCTCCGCCTCGATGGTGTCCACCAGATCCAGGCTCAACAGCACCCGCCACAGCGCGACATGCGCTTCGGGCGTGATGGCCCGCAGGTCACGCACGGTCGCGGTGTTCTTGCCGCCCGCACTCCAGGTACGGCGCAGAATCGCGTAGCCGTCGGGGTGGACCAGGAAAAACAGGGGAGAGCCCTCCTCCTGCTGTACCGCGTCCGCGAAAACCCGCTGCTGCCAACGGGCTTCGGGCTTGGCCTGCGCGGCCGGGACGAGTCGCCGCCAGCGGTCGTAGATCTCGGGCAGCCGAACCTTGGCCTCTTCCAGTGAGACCACCTGTACGCCACCGGGGTCCGGTGTGGTGGAACGGAATTCGGCGCTGCGGCCGCGGATCGAGACCTCGTTGACCACGACGGTGGGCCCGTAGCCGAAACGGCCGTAGATGGTGCCCTCACTCGCGGTGAAGATGGTGAGCGGCAAGCCCTCGGATTCGGAGCGGCGATGCATCTCGGTGTAGAGATCACGCAGGATGCCGCGGCGGCGATGCGTCGGAGCGACCACGACGCTGGTGATGCCGGACGCCTGCACGGTGCCCCCGCCCGGAACCGTGACCGTCATGACGCGGTCGTTGGCGTGGCCGACAATGCGGTCGCCGTCGGCGGCGACCAGTGCTCGTTCGGTGGGAAAAACCTGATTGCTGTATTCCAGATCGGCCGGTCCGACCCGCATTCCGAAGCAGATCTCGGAAAGCCGGATGATCTGCGGCCGCTCCTCTGCGCGCGCCGAACGCACGGTCGAACCATTCGTCGATGCCATGCCTCGAACATCCCACGAATTTCGGGTGTCCGCACCCCGATTTTCTCCGGTGTCACCTGCCGCCCCCGCCGCGGTAGGTGACACCGGAGTTCGGGTCCCCCGTTCCCCCCCCTGCCCCCGTTTCCCCCCTCGGATCCCGTTCCCCCGAACGTCCCCCGGATCCCTGTCCCCCTGATTCCCCCCTTGTTGCC